>NZ_VFTC01000021.1 GCF_007003975.1 Mesorhizobium sp. WSM4306 | reverse complement strand
AAGAAGCTCGCTCTGCGCCAAGCCGCATGACCAGCGACATGGCCGCCCCTTTTTGCAGAACTTGACGCACACAACCCAAGTCATAGACCAAAGCGCCCCTCTCCCCGTCACTATACGGGGAGAGGATGCCGGCAGGCAGGTGAGGGGCAGCGCTAGCGCCCGGGGGAATTCAAATCCTGAAACACTTGCCTTGATCACTACAGGCAAAAGACTTGCCTGCCCGACCGATCCGTCCGACACGTGGTTCAACGGCGATTCGAGAAAGCGACCATGGAACCAATCTGGGCCGTCGGCCTGATGACCGGCACCGTGCTTGACGGCAATATCGACGTCGCGCTGATCAAGACCGATGGCGAGCGTATCGCTGATTTCGGCACCTATACGCTGGCCCCCTACCCCGCAGAGATTCGCGCCCTGCTGGAGGAGACGCTGCGCCAGGCCAGGGTATGGAATTTCGACGGGCCGGAGCCGGCGATCTTCGGTGAGGCCGAAGAGGCGCTGACGCGGGCGCAATCGGCTGCGGTGAAGGCCCTCGTCGAGAGCTACGGCTTGACCATGGCCGATATCGGCGTGGTCGGCTTCCACGGCCAGACCGTGCTGCATCGCGCCCCGGAGCCGGGACGGCGCGGCGACACGCGCCAGCTCGGCGACGGCGAGCTGATGCATACCATCCTGGGCGCCAAGGTCGCCTACGATTTCCGCTCGGCCGATGTGCGCGCCGGCGGCCAGGGTGCGCCGTTGGCGGCCGCCTATCACGCCGCGCTGCTCAGGGAGGCCGACGTCAGCGGCGACACGGCGGTGCTCAATCTCGGCGGCGTCGGCAACATCACCTGGTGGGACGGCAAGGGCAACATCATCGCCTTCGATACCGGCCCGGCCAACGCGCCGCTCAATGATTTCATCAAGGCAAATGGCCTGGGCGAGATGGACCGCGACGGCAGGCTGGGCGCGGCCGGCACAGTCGACGAAGCACGGTTGGCCAAATTGCTGCAGCATCCGTACCTGACAAAACCCTATCCGAAATCGCTCGATCGCTTCGACTTCACTTCGGCGATGGCCGACGGCCTCAGCGCCGAGGACGGTGCGGCGACACTGACGGCCTTCACCGTCTCGGCCGTCGGCAAGGCGCTCGACCTGCTGCCGCGCCGGCCGAAGCGACTGGCGGTCAGCGGCGGCGGGCGCCGCAACCCGACGATGATGGCGATGCTTAGCCGCCGCGCCGGCGTCGAGGTGGTGCAGGCCGAGACGCTGGGCTGGAAGGGCGATGCGGTCGAAGCCGAGTGTTTTGCCTTCCTGGCGGTGCGCGTTTTGCGCGGCTTGCCGATCAGCTTCCCCAGCACCACCGGGGCGCCACGACCAATGCAAGGCGGAAGGCTGGCGGGCTAGGCCACCAGTTTCTTCTGCAGGAAGATGCGGCTGCGGCCGACAGGAAAATCCGGCAGTACACCGAACGGCCGGTAACCTTGCCGCTCATAGACCTTGGCCGCAATGGGATTGAACGTGTCGATCCAGGCGTTCTGGCAGCCACGCGCCAACGCTTCCCGCTCGGCGGCATCCAGCATGTCGCCGGCCATATGCCGGCCGCGCAGGCGTTCGTCGACCCACAGCCATTGCACATAGAGCCAGCCCCAGGCGGTGTATCCCCAAATGCCGGCGACGACAGCGCCGTCCTCGTCGCGCACGAAGACGGCGAGCGGCTGGCGGCCGGAAGGGCCGACATCGCCGTCATTGAACGCTGTCAACCGCTCGGCCAGGAAGGCGAGGTCCTTTGGTGAGGGATCGGCGGTCGTCTCAAGCGTCGTCTTCATCTGGCTTGGCTCGCACGGTGAGCCGAACCTCTAGCGAAGGACGGGATGGGGATGCAAGCTTTGCCGCATCGGCCTACGATCTGATGGGCGAACGCCAGGTCCCCGCCGCGGCCGCGATCAGCATCAGCACGGCGGCGACAATCGCGCAGGCGGCAAAGCCGAATGTCGAATAAAGCGGCCCGAAGCTGGTGGTGCCGATAAACACCGCGAGATAGGTGACCGAACTGTTGAGGCCCATGATGGTGCCGCGGCGCGACGGATCGAGCGCGGTGAGGCGCATCACCAGCACATTCAGGCCGAAATGATTGGCAAGGCCCCAAATGGCGATCATGGCCAGGATCAGCGCGAAATTGCTGCTTGCGAGCGCGATCGCGACATAGACGGCGGCGACCAGCAGATAGGCGAAAGGCATGACGCGGCGCGCGCCGATGCGATCGATGACGCCATCGAGAAAGGCGGCCGTGCCGAAGCCGGCGCCGTAGGCGAGAGCGGCAAGCGCATTTGCGCTGACGGGCTCACCGAGATCCTGGTGCAGATGGTCGCCGAGATAGCCGTAGACGCCGTAAAAAGCGGTCATGAAAGCGGTGCAGGCGATGAGCAACGGCACGATGCCGGGAATGGCGAGCGCACCGAACGGCGTCGGCGCCGGGCCGCTCTTCCTGACGTCACTGAGCGAGGTCATCGACAGAGCGGCGAGCGCAAGTCCTGAGAGCACCGCCACCGCGGCGAAGACGGCGCGCCAATGGACGAGATCGGCAAGCACGGCCGACAGCGAAACGCCGGCCACCATGGAAACCGTCCAGCCGGTCAGCACGACGCCGATGGTGCCGCTTTCGCGGCCGGGCGGCGCGATGGCCGCCGCACTGGCGTAGATCGCCGGCATGGCGACGCCGGCGGCGATGCCGGCGACCGCCTGGGCCGCGACCAGCGCGATCACCGTCGGCGCCAGCGCACTGGCGAGAAGTGCAACCGCCAGCAACAGCAGCGCGCCCTGCAGCATGCGTCGGGCGCCGACGCCGTCGATATAACGGGCGAGGAACAAAGCGCTGGCCGAAGTGCCGAGGCCGAAGGCAGCCGACGCGGCCATCACCGCCGGCACGCTGGTGCCGAAGGATGCCGCCACTGCCGGGGCGATCGGACCCAGAACCAGCGAGTTCGAGCCGATAACGGCGATGCAGCCGGTCAGGAGATAGGCCAGAGCCGGGATCGGTGCTGTTGTTGGGAGCGTTGCGGCTTGATGTGTGTTCGTCATATCGGCATAGTGGCCGAATTAAATTCTGCGACAACAAGGAATTTCGTTATGGATGAAGAAACAGATGGTGTTCTGCAGAACAAGGTAGCCGCCCGCGAGCTCGACGCGATCGACCGAAAAATATTAGGCGTGTTGGTCGAGGATGCAACGATCAGTTACGCCGAACTTGGCGAACGCGTCTGCCTGTCGCCACCGGCGGCGCATGAGCGGGTGAAGCGCCTGCGGCGCAGCGGCGCCATCCGTGGCACAGCCGTGATCATCGACCCCAAGGCAGTGAAGAAGCCGCTGCTCACCTTCGTCCATATCGATACCAAGGGCTGGGGCAAGACGCCGGAGCTGATGGCCGTTTCCCAATACCCGGAAGTTGAAGAGATCCATTCGGTAGCCGGCGACACCTGCATGTTGCTCAAGGTCCGCACCGAGGACACCAGGGCGCTCGAAGGCTTGTTGGCGCGTCTCTACGAAACGCCCGGCGTCACCTCGACGCGAAGCTATGTCGTGCTGTCGACCTATCTCGAACGGCCGGTGCAGCCGGGCGTCACGACGGAATGGCCAACGCCCCGGCACATGGCAACGCCGCTCTATTGATCTGCGCCATCTTCGTCTTGCCGGAGCCACAACAATCCTTCACAAACGGCACCCTATACTGATGCCAGGCATTGATTTGGGGTGACGAGAGGCGCGGCTTGGAATTCGACCTGAAAACCATCGAGGCGCTGGCCCCCGATCAGGCGTCGCTGAGCGCCGCCTCGAAGCTGACCAAGCGTTCGAACTGGCCGAGGCTGGAGAAGAACGAGCAGCAGGCGCTGATCTGGGGGGAGTGCCAGGGCTCCGGCTCCAACCCCTATCGCACCGTGGTCGACACCGGCGACCACGGCTACAAATGCACCTGCCCGTCGCGAAAATTTCCGTGCAAGCACACGCTGGCGCTGATGTGGATCGCCGCCACCGCGCCGGCCAGCTTCACTGCAGCCGAATCGACGCCGGAATGGGTGAATGACTGGCTCAGCCGGCGCAGGAAGACGGCAGCCCAGCCGGCTGATGCAAAGCCGGGCACTGGGACCGGCGCGTCCGGCAAGAGCATCGGCGAGGCCTCGCAGCCCGACGAAGACACCGCAATCGAGGACGCTGCCGCAGCGGAGCGCCGCGAGGCGGCGCAGCGCAAACGGGCGGAAGACACGCGGACCGCGGTGGCGGGAGCGCTGGACGAACTCGACCAGTGGATCGCCGATCAGCTGCGGCTCGGCCTCTCCGCCTTTGCCGATGCCAGCAGCGAGCGCTGCCGCCGGATCGCCGCCAGACTGGTCGACATGAAGGCGACGGCGCTTGCCGGACGCATCGACGAAATCCCGGCGCGGCTGATGGCGCTGCGCAGCGAGGAACGGCCGGATGCGGCGATCCGCGAGCTCGGTAAACTGGTGTTGCTGGCCAAGGCCTGGCGTTCCGCGCCCGACGATCCCGAACTGAAGCGGCTGGTGTCGGCGTCAGAAACTCGTGACCAGGTGCTGACCAATCCCGATGCAAAACAGGTCGACAGCCATTGGGAAGTCATCGGCGAGAAGATCGAGACCCGCCGCGACGGCCTTGTCAGCCATTCGACATGGCTGCTCGACCTCAAGAGCCCGGCGCCGCAATTTGCGCTGCTGCTCGATTTCTTTCCCGCCTCGGCCGGCCGCCGCTCGGCGGCGTTCACGCCCGGCGACAGGTTCGATGCAAGGCTGGCGTTTTATCCGGCGCGCCAGCCGCTCCGCGCGCTGGTGGCGGAGCGCAAGGGCGATGTCGGGTCCGGCGCCTGGCCCGATTTCGGGCCCGGCGCAATCAGGGATCCGCTCGCGGCCCATGCATCGCAACAGGACGTAGCCCCCTGGTCCACCGACTGTCCGCTGATGCTGCCGGCCGGCGCCATCCTGCTCGATGAGCGCGGCGCTGCCTGGTGGCAAGCAGCGCACGATCCGCAAGGGATCGCCCTGCCGGTCGCCGGAACCGTCGATCAGACCGTGCTTGGCCTCGATCTCGCGGCAACCGCAGCACTGTGGAACGGCGCTCGGCTGGATCTCTTGGCCGCGCAAAGCGGCTTCGGGAGGCTCGATCTGTCATGAACGAACTCGAGCAGGCCGGCCTGGCGACAATGCGCGACTGCTGGATCACCGGCGGGACCACATTCGATCTGGCGCCGGCCGCGTGGAAGGAACTTGCCGGCGGCGCAAGCCCGGACGAGCGGGAGCGGCGGCTGCTGGCGATCGCCGCGCAGGCGCTCGACGTCGGCTTGCGGCCTGCCGCGCCGAAGACGCTGAAGAGCCGTCCGCCGCTGCCGAGGCTTGGCTTGCCGCTGCTGCCGGAGCGTCTGCGGCCACTGTTGCGGGCTGCCCTGAAGAACGCCGCCGATGCGCGGCGCAAGTCGCGCGTCGCGACGCTTGTCGCCAGCCGGGGCTACGTGCTCCATCCGATGGACTGGATGCCCTCGGCATCAGACCAGAACAGCCCCGACGTGTATGCGCCATGGATCGACTGGCAGGCCAGCTTGGAGGGGCCGAGGATTGCCCCGCAGGAGCAGCTGACGGCGCAGAACTGGGATGACTTCTATCCCGCCGCGCGCCGCATCGCGCTGGGCGAGATGCGCCGCCGCGATCCGGCGGCGGCCCGTTCGCTGATTGAGACCAAGGCGCCGGGCGAACCGGCGGAGGTCCGGCTGGCGCTGATCGAACTCATGCATTTCGGCCTGACGCCCGCGGATGCGCCGTTCCTGAAAAGCCTGGCCGGCGACCGCTCCGGCAAGGTGCAGGAACTGGCAGGGCGGCTGCTGGCAAGGCTGGGCGAGCACGGCCGCGCCGGCGATGGCGGAGCCGACGATCCCGTTGCCGAACTCGCCGCCTTCATCGCAGAAGGCAAATCCGGCTTCATCCGCCGCCGCACCACCTACACGCCGGCAAAGCTGAAGTCGGCTGCCCAAGAAAGTCGGCGCGTCGACCTGTTTGCAAGCTGTTACCTGGTCGATCTTGCCGCGCGCTTCGGTAAAACAGAATCCGATTTCATCGGGTCATGGCAGTTCGGTGTCGACGACAAAGCCGATCTGTCTCTCGTTCGGATGGTCGCGGTGTCCGGCAGCGATGCCACGGTGGCGCAGATGGCGGATACGCTGGCCGCCGAGGGCGGCAAGTCGGCGCTTTTCGTCTTCCACCTCATGTTGCGTCTGGACAGCGGCAGGAAGCGTACTCTGATCAGGCAGATCCTGAAGGACGCGCAGAATCTTGAAGCGCTCAACCTGGTGGAAGGCGCCGAGGCAAGCTGGCTTGAATGGGGCGATCTGACAAATGGCAAGGCGCTGTCGGCACTGCGCTCCAAGGTTGCGGGAAACGACGAGCCCGCGAAGCGAAGCGCAGACCACGCCCTGGAAACGATAGGCTTTCTTGCCACTGCGGCGACAGCGGAACGACTGATCGGCGACATTGTCGCGGCCGGCATGCCGCCGGCGGCCGCTTCGCTCGCTTTCCTTCGCCTCAACGCAGCCCTGACCGGGCCTGGACCCAACACATGAGCAATCGGAGAACAGCACAATGAACGCAGCCATCCGCCTCCCCGTCGAGCAGGCTTATGCCGCTGAACTGCAGGCTCTGGCGCGCAATGACGACCGGCAGAAGCCGGCGGGCTGGAGCCTGTCGCCAAAGGCCGTGCTGACCTATCTCTTGGGCGGCAAGGCAAGCGACGGCACCGTGATATCGCCGAAATATGTTGGCCGCCGCCGGCTGATGGAAACCGCCGTCGCGACACTCGCCACCGACCGCGCGCTGCTGCTGCTCGGCGTTCCCGGCACCGCCAAGTCCTGGGTGTCGGAACATCTCGCCGCCGCCATCATGGGCAATTCCACGCTGATCGTGCAGTGCACGGCCGGCACCGACGAGAACCAGATTCGCTATGGCTGGAACTATGCGCAGCTTCTGGCCAAGGGGCCGAGCCAGGAGGCGCTGGTGCCGACGCCGCTCTATCGCGCCATGGAGAGCGGCAAGCTTTGCCGGCTGGAAGAGCTGACCCGCATGGGCTCCGACGTGCAGGACACGCTGATCACCGTGCTGTCGGAAAAGATGATGCCGATCCCGGAACTCAACACCTCGATCTACGCCCAGCGCGGCTTCAACATCATCGCCACTGCCAACAACCGCGACAAGGGCGTCAACGAACTGTCCTCAGCGCTCAAGCGCCGCTTCAACGTGGTGGTGCTGCCGCTGCCTGAAGACATGGCCGAAGAGGTGGCGATCGTGGCCAAGCGGGTCGACGAGATGGCCGGCGGCCTCGACCTGCCGGTGCCTAAGAATGTCGGCGAGGAGATCGCCCGCGTGCTGACCATCTTCCGCGAGTTGCGCTCGGGCGCCACCGCTGACGGCAAGGTGACGCTGAAGACGCCTTCGGGCTCGTTATCGACCGCCGAGGCGATCGCCACCATGGTCGGCGGCCTCAGCCAGGCGGCGTGGTTCGACAGCGGCAAGCTCGGCGCCGAAGGCCTCGCCGCCAGCCTTGTCGGCGCCGTCATCAAGGACCCGGTGCAGGACAAGGTGGTGCTGGAGGAATATCTCGAAACGGTGCTCAAGAAGCGTCCCGATTATGCCGGCTATTACGCGGCGCTGAACGCAGCGATCTGAGGTCATGAGCGACGTCGCCTATTTCGGCATCCGCCATCACGGGCCTGGCTCCGCCAGCAGCCTGGTGCAGGCGCTGCGCGACCTGCAGCCGGTCGCCGTGCTGATCGAGGGGCCGAGCGATGCGTCCGCCCTGCTGCCGCTGTTGGCGCGTCCGGAAATGCAGCCGCCGGTGGCGCTGCTCTGCTACCCCGAGGACGATCCGGCCGCGACCAGCTTCTGGCCGTTCGCCGAGTTCTCGCCGGAATACCAAGCGGCAGTATGGGCGGTGGAGAACAAGGCAGCGCTGCGGTTCATCGACCTGCCGTCGTCGGCGCGGTTCACCCCGCCAGCAACCGACAACGTCGACACGACGGACGACGCCGATGCGGCCGAGCTCACCGGCGAGGATGGCGAGGATGGCGAGGCGGCGTCGCATCGCGATCCGATCGGCACGCTGGCTCAGGCCGCCGGCTATGAGGACGGCGAGAGCTGGTGGGCCGACATCATCGAGCAGAACCCGCAGCCGGGTCCGATCTTCGCGGCCATCGCCGATGCGATGACGACGCTGCGCGATGGCGAAGGCACGATCGCACCGTTCGAGGCCAAGCGTGAGGCGCATATGCGGCTGGAAATCGCCGCCGCGCGCAAGGAATTCGATGGACCGATCGCCGTCGTCTGTGGCGCGTGGCACGTGCCGGCTTTGCAGGCCGCGCACACGCAGAAAAACGACCAGGCCCTGATCAAGGGAATTGCCCGGCGCAAGAGCATCATGACCTGGGCGCCATGGACCGGACCGCGGCTGGCACTGGGCTATGGCTACGGCGCCGGCGTCGTCGCGCCGGGCTGGTGCAAGCATCTGTGGCGCACGCGCGGCCGGCGCGACGCAGCGACGCTGTGGCTGGCGATGATCGCGGCGGTGCTGCGGGCGAAGGGCCACCTGGTTTCGACGGCATCGCTGATCGAAGCCGAGCGGCTTGCGCGCACACTGGCTGCCATTCGCGAGCGGCCGAAACCCGGCTTCGAGGAATTGCGCGACGCCGCGATCGCAGCGCTGTTCAACGGCGAGGCACTGCTGTGGGCGCTGGTCGAGGCCGAGTTGCTCCTGGGCGCGGATGTCGGCGAGATTCCGCCCGACACCCCGCTGGCGCCGCTGATCGAGGATCTGCAGCGCAACCAGAAGGCGGCACGGCTGAAGCCGGAGGCGCTGGAGCGCGAACTGTCCGTCGATTTGCGCAGCGAAAGCGGGTTGTTTCGCTCGACATTGCTGCACCGGCTGAACGTGCTCGGCGTGCAATGGGGCAGGTTGGCCGACGCCGGTCGCAGCCGCGGCACCTTTCGCGAAAAGTGGACGCTGGCCTGGGAGCCGGAATATGCCGTGCGCCTGGTCGAGAACCTGATCTATGGCCCGACCATCGAAAAGGCCGCCAATGGCCGCCTGATCCAGATGCTCGGCGCCGCAGTCAGCCTCGACACGCTTGCCGCACTGGTCCAGAGCGCCATCACGGCGGATCTGTCGGAGGCCGCGAGCGCCGGCCTCGCGGCGCTGGAGGCGCGCGCCGCGCACAGCAGCGAATGCCTCGAAATCCTGGCCTCGGTGCCGCCGCTTGCCGACATCATCCGTTACGGCGAGGCGCGCAAGACCGAAACCAACCGGCTGTCCGGTTTGTTGGAACGGCTGATCGTCGAGGGCGCAATCGCCTTGCCTTATGCGGTGCGCGACCTGGACGAGCAGGCGGCAACGACGCTGGTCGGCGCGGTGCGCAAGGCGGATGCGGCGATACGCCTGGTCGAGCCTGGCGAAGGCGTGCTCGATGCCTGGCGCAACGGGCTGACAGGAGTGCTCGAAGGGCAGCGCTCGACGGCGGTGCTCGCCGGCTGCGCCGCGCATCTGCTCTACGAAGCTGGCCAGCTGTCGGCCGAGGACGCCGCCGGACTGCTCGGGCGCAGGCTGTCGCCGGGAACGCCGGTGGCGCAGGCGGCGGGATTCTTCGAAGGCTTCTTCAGCACCGCCGGCCAACGGCTGATCTATGACGAGGGCCTGCGCGGCGCTGTCGATGCCTGGCTCAAATTCCTCGACGAGGAGGCCTTCATCGCGCATCTGCCGTTGCTGCGCCGCGTCTTCTCCAATCTGGACAGCATGGAGCGCCGACGGCTGATCGAGGCCGTGCTCGGCCGCACCGCACGGCTGCCGGCCGGACTGATGCCGGCCCCGGATGGCGGCGAGGGCTGGCGCCGGCATCTGGAAAAGCTTAGGCCCCTGCTGGCGGGCGGAGCGTGACGATGGATGACGAAACAAACGGGGAAGACTCCGCACCATCGGCCGATGGCGGACGCGAGCGCCGCTGGCGGCTGGCGATCGGCGCCGATGACGAGGCTTCCTCAGCCCTTTCCAGCGCCGACAAAAAACTGTCGTCGGCGCTCGATGCGCTTTACGGCGACGGCGCCAGTGCCGATGCCGACCCGCGCAAGCGCCGCGGCGGGCTCGGCCGCTCGGCGCCGCGTGTGGCGCAATGGATGGGCGATATCAGATCGTTCTTTCCGGCGCAGGTCGTCCAGATCGTGCAGAAGGATGCCTTCGAACGGCTGAACCTGAAGCAGATGCTGATGGAGCCGGAATTCCTCAAGGCAATCGAGGCCGACGTCAATCTGGTCGCCGACCTGATTTCGCTGCGCTCGGTGATGCCGGCCAAGACCAAGGACATTGCCCGCACCATCATCGCCGACATCGTCGCCAAGCTGATGCAGCGGCTGGAGCAGAAGACCGCCGAGGCGATCCGCGGCGCGCTCGACCGCTCGCGGCGCACCAACCACCCGCGCCAATGCGACATCGACTGGCCGCGCACCATCTCGGCCAATCTTCGACACTACCAGCCGGAGCACAAAACCATCGTGCCGGAAAAACTCGTCGGCTTCATGCGCAAGCAGCGCCGGCTTGTCGATCTCGACGAGGTGGTGCTGTGCGTCGACCAGTCCGGCTCGATGGCGAGCTCGGTGATCTATGCCTCGATCTTCGCCGCTGTCATGGCCTCGCTGCCGGTGGTGCGCACCAAGCTGGTCTGCTTCGATACGGCCATCGTCGACCTGACCGAGGAGCTCAGCGACCCCGTCGAAGTGCTGTTTGGCGTGCAGCTCGGCGGCGGCACCGACATCAACCAGGCGGTCGCCTACTGCGCCGACCGCATCGAGCGGCCGACCAAATCCCACTTCGTGCTGATCACCGACCTTTATGAAGGCGGCAATGGCCAGGACTTGCTGCGGCGACTGGCGGCGCTGGTCCGGTCCGGCGTCAATGTCGTGGTTCTGCTGGCGCTGACCGATCAGGGCCGGCCGGGCTATGATCCGGTAATGTCGGCCTCGGTCGCCGCACTCGGCATACCGGTCTTTGCCTGCACGCCGGACCTGTTTCCCGACATGATGGCGGCGGCGTTGCGGCGCGAGGACATCGGCGCCTGGGCGGCGGGCGCCGACATCAAACTGATCCGCGCCGAGACGGAGACACCGCAGCAATAGAGCCGCCGCAGGCTCGCTGTGAGACCTATTCGAACGAATAGGCAAACCCGTCCGCGGAAGCGCTGACCGTCACCTTGGTCATCTTCTCGCCGTCGAGCGAACGATTCAGCACGCCACGGCTGAGTTCCGGCAGCAGCGTGTTAGTCAGGATGGCGTCGATCATGCGTCCGCCGGACTCGATCTCCGTGCAGCGCGCCTTGACCAGCTCCATGACGCCATCGCCGATCACCAGTTCGGCGTCGTGGCTGGCGCGCAGCCGCCGGGCGATCTTGCCGAATTGGTGGCGGGTGATGGCTTCGATCATCGAATCCGACAGCGGATAGTAGGGAATGGTCACGACGCGGCCGAGAAAGGCCGCCGGGAATACCTTCAGCAACGGGGCGCGCAGGGCGGTGTCGAGGCCGTCGAGCCCCGCCCTCACCGTGCCGTTGCCGGTCCGCTCCATGATGACTTCGGAGCCGACATTGGAGGTCAGCAGGATCAACGTGTTCTTGAAGTCGATGCGCCTTCCCTCGCTGTCGTCCATCATGCCCTTGTCGAAAACCTGGAAGAAGATTTCGTGGACATCGGGATGCGCCTTCTCGACCTCGTCGAGCAAGATCACCGAATAGGGTTTTCTGCGCACGGCCTCGGTCAGGATGCCGCCCTTGCCGTAGCCGACATAGCCGGGCGGTGCGCCCTTCAGCGTCGAGACGGTGTGTGCTTCCTGGAATTCGGACATGTTGATCGAAATCAGGTTCTGCTCGCCGCCATAAAGCGTTTCGGCGAGCGCCAGCGCCGTCTCGGTCTTACCGACGCCCGATGGACCGCAAAGTAGGAACACGCCGACCGGCTTTTCCGGCGCGCCGAGCCCGGCGCGGCTCGTCTGCACCCGCTTGGCGATCATCTCCATGGCATGGTCCTGGCCGACGACACGCTCGGACAAAGTCTCGGCGAGCTTGAGCGCCTTCTCGGTCTGGCTGGACAGCATTCTCCCCGTCGGGATGCCGGTCCAATCCTGGACCACGGCAGCCACCGCATTGCGGTCGACGGAGGGCAGGATCAGCGGTGTCTCGCCCTGCGCCGTGGCAAGCTCGGCCATGAGTTCACGCAGCCGCACGAGATCGGCGGCCGGGTCGGCTGGAGGCGTGTCGGCATCCGCCGCAGCCGTTCCAGCCTTGGCCTTGGATTTTTTGCTCTTGGCCGTTTCAGCCTTTGCCGTTTCAGCCTTGGGCGGCTCGGCCCTCGGCACCTTGGTCTTTTCCGCGTCCGGCGCTGCCGTTTCGGCGTCAGCCTCGGCGGTTGCTACCTCATCGAGCGGCACGCCCTCGCCGCGCAGCCGCGCGCGCAATTCGAGGATTTCGGCGACAAGCGCCTTTTCGCGCTCCCAGCGCTCCTGCGCAGTAGCGAGCGTGGTCTCAGTCTCGGCGAGCCCGGCTTCGACCCGCGCCTGGCGCTCGGCCACTTCGATGCCGATCGCGGCTTCGCGGCCGATGATGCCGCTTTCGACCTCCAGCGCCTGGCGGCGGCGCAAAATGTCCTCGACCTCGGCCGGCGTGGCATGCTGCGAGACCGCGACCCTGGCACAAGCGGTGTCGAGCAGGCTCACCGCCTTGTCAGGCAATTGCCGCGCCGGGATGTAGCGGTGCGACAGGCCGACCGCCGCCTCGATGGCCTCGTCGAGGATCTGCACCTCGTGGTGCTGTTCGAGCACCCCGGCGACGCCGCGCAGCATGAGAACGGCCACCGCTTCCGACGGCTCGTCGATCTTGACCACCTGGAAACGGCGGGTGAGCGCCGGGTCCTTTTCGATGTGCTGCTTATATTCGGCCCAGGTGGTGGCCGCGATGGTACGCAGCTCGCCGCGCGCCAGCGCCGGCTTCAAGAGATTGGCCGCGTCGCCGGTTCCGGCGGCACCGCCGGCGCCGATCAGCGTATGAGCCTCGTCGATGAACAGAATGACCGGCGTTTCGGAGGATTGGACCTCGTCGATGACCGTCTTCAAGCGCTTTTCGAACTCGCCCTTGACGCTGGCGCCGGCCTGCATCAGGCCGACATCGAGCATGCGCACGCTGATGCCTTGCAGCGGTGGCGGCACATCGCCCTGGGCGATGCGCAAGGCAAAGCCCTCGACCACCGCGGTCTTGCCGACGCCGGCCTCGCCGGTCAGGATCGGGTTGTTCTGCCGGCGCCGCATCAGGATATCGATGATCTGCCGTATCTCCGGGTCACGACCGACGACCGGATCGATCTTGCCGTCATGGGCGCGCTGGGTGAGGTCGGTGGCGTATTTCGCCAGCGCGGACTCCCCACCCGGAGCCCGCCGTGGCGCCTCCGCGGCGGGAGTTGCCGCAGCCGCTGCACCGGCTTCCAGCGACCCCTCCACCACTTCGGCAAAGCGGGCGATGACCGCGTCGGCGTCGATCTTGTCGAACTCGGCGCTGATCTTCGACACCAGGCCTTCCAGCACCGGCGTCTTCCGGCAGGCGAGCACGATATGGGCGCTGCGTACCTCTTCCACGCCGAACTCCAGCGTCGCCAGGTTCCAGGCTTCCTGGATGGCATGGAAGATGTGGTCGGAAAATTCCTCGATCGAGGTTGCGCCGTAAGGCAGCTTGTCGACCGCGCGGGTCATGTCGCTGGTCAGCCGGCTGGCATCGATGCCGGCATCGGCAATGATCATCTGCACGTCCGAGCGCTCGGACAACACCAGTTGCTCGATGAAATGGACAAGTTCGACGTAAGGATTGCCGCGCAGCTTGGCGCTGTCGGCGGCGGCCTTGAAGGCGCGCAGGCAGACCGGATTGAGCTTGCCCACCAGTTCCTTGCGTTTGAAACCCTGCGATGACCGGCGCTGTTCCATCGAACGTGCTCCTGCAATCTGCCCGTCGACAGCCTGCCACATAAGCAGCCGCTTGACAAAGCGCGTCATTCAGCCGGCCGCTTCCCTTTGTGGAAAGTCCCGCGCCATCAAATGCAGACAACCACGAATTTTTCCAATTCTATGCGATGCGCTTCACATACGGGGGCTGGGCAAGCACGCCATAGATTGCGCCATTCGAGATGCAGTTGCACTGGCTGGCATTAGCGCCCGTTAACTTTTGAGCGGTTTGCCGAATTGTGGTAGGGTGCAACCGTGTGCTAACGTTGGGTCACGTACGGTTTTAGAGCCGGTCGCTGGGGGTAGCTGTGATCGATCTCGCACTCTGGCTTGCTCCGTTGGACGGTGAAAATCCGTCAGGCGAAGACTTGCGCAACGATCCGGCCTTTCACGAGCTCGAGCGCCTCACCGAGCCGCAGGTCAAGGTCGTCCATGACGGGCGCAACAAGCCTGCCGCGCAATCGACTATACCCGTCGATTGGCCTGCCGTTCTTGGCAAGGCCGAGGAATTGCGTTCGCATGGCCGCGACCTGCGCCTGCTTGTCATCGTCGCTCGGGCGCTCGCCAATGAAGAAGGGCTCGCCGGGCTGGCGCAGGGCCTGACACTGATCGCGCGGACTTTCGAGGCGCATTGGGAGACGATGCACCCGGCGCTGCGGCCCGGCGGTCAGCCGCGCGACGCAGCCTTGCGCCGCCTCAACGCTCTGGCCGACCTGCAGAACAGCCAGGACGGATTGCTGGCGGACCTCAGGCAGATGATTTTCTTCGCCCCACGACCCATGGGGCCGATTACTGGACGCGATCTGGAACAGGGCGCGCTCGACGATCGAGTCATGCTTCAGGAAGCAGCGTCGGGATTGAATGCCGCCGAAAAGGCAGCGCTGGTCAGCGCGCACGGGCAACTCCTGAACCGGGTGGGCAGCGGATGCGCCGCGCAGATGGATCAGGCCGGCGAACAGATGACGGCATTTATCGCCGATGCTCACGGCGCGATCGAGGCGCTCGACGCGGTCGACACGGCGCTGAACGCGCGTCTTGAGGGCAGCGGCGCTGCCGTCCCGGACCTGAAGCGGTTTTTGCAGCGCATGCTGACGACGCTGGAACGCAATACGGCGGTGGAAACGACGGCCCCGGCGGCGACGAATGGCGCAGCCAGCCCGGCGCCTGCCACGCCAAGCCCGGCAATGCCGGCCAGAAACGGTCATGGAGCCGAGACGATGGCAAGCTACGCAGAGCCAGGTGCGGGGCTCCCCGACAGGATTTCCTCGCGCGACGATGTGGTGAAATGCCTCGACCTTGTGGTGGCCTTCTACGACCGCACCGAGCCGTCGAGCCCGATCCCGCATCTCGCCCGCCGGGTGCGCCGCATGGTGCACATGGATTTTGTTGAACTGATGGAAGATCTCGCCCCGTCGGGGCTGAAGGAATTCCGGCTGCTCGCCGGCGTTCCCGACGCCAAGAAGACTGCCCAGAAGGATGAAAGGTAGCAACACATGCCAGCCGAAAGCAAAGCGAAAGTCATCGAGCGAAATCGCGCCCCGCGCGTGCAGATCGCCTACGATGTCGAAACCTACGGCAGCCCGACGACGATCGAACTGCCGTTCGTCATGGGCGTGATGGCCGACCTGTCGGGCGCATCGCAGACCAGGGAAGCGGCAAAGACGGTGCTCGACCGTTCCTTTGTCGAGACCGATGCCAACCGCTTCCCCAAATTCATGGAAGCGCTGGGACCCAGGGTCAAGGCGCGGGTGAAGAACACCCTGCCGCAGGTCGAAGGCCAGGAGCGCGACGAAGAGCTCGCGCTCGACCTGACCTTCACCAAGATGGGCGATTTCGCCCCCGACAAGATCGCCGAACAGGTTCCGCAACTGGCCGAGATCCTCAAGATGCGGCGCCAGCTCGAGGAACTGCTCGGCTTCATGGACGGTCGCGTCGATGCCGAAAAGCGCATCGCCCAGCTGCTGAACAATCAGCCGCTGCTGGCACAGATCGCCAGCCAGGCGATGTCCGACGACGACAAGGGCGAGGAATAGATCATGGCCGAACAGCAAAAGACCGCAGCATCCGTCGCCGAAGCCGAGGCCGTCGATCTCGGCGAATTCAGCCAGCTGCTGGAGAAGGACTTCAAGGTCAAGAAGGACGACAGCGAGAAGCTGCAGCAGCTGGTGCGCAACCTGGCGCTGGCAGCGCAGTCGCGCTCCGAGACGACGACGATTTCGTCGAACTCGATCAAATCGATCAAGTCGCTGATCGCCGGCATCGATAAGATGCTGACGACGCAGGTCAACGAAATCCTGCACGCCCCGGAAGTGCGGGAGATGGAAGGCACATGGCGCGGCCTTTGGTATCTCATCAACAACACCGAGACGGATGCAAAGCATCTCAAGATCCGGGTGATGAACATCTCCAAGGAGCAACTGGCCGACACGCTTGAAGACTATGAAGGCCAGATGTGGGACCAGAGCCCGATCTTCAAGAAAGTCTATACGGACGAGTATTCGATGCTCGGCGGCGAGCCGATCGGCTGCATCGTTGGCGCCTACGAGTTTTCGAACCATCCGCGCGACGTCGGCCTGCTGCGCAACATATCCGGCATCTGCGCCTCGGCGCACACGCCGTTCATCGCCGCCGCCTCACCGCGGCTGTTCCGCATGGACAGCTGGCAGGAACTGCCCAACCCGCAGGACCTGCAGATGATCGTGAACAATCCGGCCTATGCCTCGTGGCAGTCGCTGCGCGAAAGCGAGGACGCCCGCTATATTGGCCTCACCATGCCGCGTGTGCTGGCGCGGCTGCCCTACGGGTCCGAGACCGTTCCGGTCAAGGGCTTCTCCTTCGAGGAGGAGGTGCATGGCGACCACAACAAATATGTCTGGATGAACGCCGCCTTCCCGATGGGCGTCAACATCAACCGCAGCCACAAATTGTTCGGCTGGGGCACGCAGATCCGCGGCGTCGAGAACGGCGGCACGGTGCTCAACCTGCCGGTGCACGCTTTCCCGACGGATGACGGCTCGATCGCGATGAAATGCCCGACCGAAGTCGCCATCGATGACCGGCGCGAGGCGGAACTGGCCAAGCTCGGCCTGATGCCGATCCTGCACCGCAAGAACACCGATCTGGCTGCCTTCATCGGCGCCCACTCGCTGCAGGACGACGAGACGCGTGCCGGACGCCTTGTCGATCCCGACGCCCAGTCCAATGAACGGCTCTCCGCCAACCTGCCGTATCTGTTCCCGGTTTCCCGTTTCGCGCACTACCTCAAGGCCATTGCGCGCGACAAGATCGGCTCGTTCAAGGAACGCTCCGACATGCAGATCTGGTTGACCGAATGGATCAACCGGTACGTGCTGGCCAACCCGGCCTTCGCCGACGACAAGGCACGCGCCAAGCGTCCGCTTGCCGCTGCCGAGGTGCAGGTCGACAGCGTGGAGGGCCGGCCGGGCTACTACAACGCCCGCTTCTATCTGCGCCCGCACTACCAGCTGGAAGGCATCAACGCCTCGCTCCGGCTGGTGTCGGAATTGCCGTCCGTGAAGACCTGATTGCAGCAACCAACCTTGTTTTGTTGAAAGCGGTGGAGAACGAAAATGCCCACAATGAAGATCGACGGTTTTTTGAAAGTTCCGGATATCAAGGGCCCCAGCACGCGCGACGGCCACGACGACGAGATCGAGATCCATGGCGTCGACTACAAGATGGTCGCGCCCTATGACCCCAATTCGCTCTCGCGCCGAGGCCGCGTGTCGATGGGCATGATCAAATTCACCAAGCACTATGACAAGGCCTCGCCCTATCTCGCCAAGGCCCTGTTCGAGAACAAGGCGCTGGACGAGGTCAAGTTCTCGGCGCGGCGGACCATCGACGGCGAGAGCAAGGACTATCTGGTCGTCACCCTGACCGATGCCTCGATCATGGAATACGACATGTCGCAGGCCGACGATGAAGCCGACCTGATCCAGGAGGAGGTCTCCTTCGCCTACAAGAAGATCAAGTTCGTCTATGACGACAATGACGAAGCCGAAATGGATGTCTATGTCGGCAAGTGAGGGGCGTGCAAAGCGCCCTGCCGCGGACAAGGCACAGGCGGGCGGTTCACGGGCCAAGCGCGAGGCAGTACAGCCTTCGCTCTGGGACCGCCTCGTCAACGATTTGCCCGGCCTGAGTTCCGAGATAGACGGGCTCAGGCAGGCTCTGCACGACGAACTCGGCGAGGAGCGCCTCGACGAGTTGCTGGCGGACGGACCGAGGCGCATCGACGCCGACGATGCGCTGAACCCCGATCAGAAACGCCGGCTGCACCGGCTGGCGTTTCAGAACCGACACCGCGGCGAACTTGAAAGCCGCGGCATCGTGGTATCGCCCGACGTGCTGCGCGAGGCCGTGCGGCGCGACATCGAGGCGTTGTTCAACACCGAACGCTTCGAATCGACGCCCATGCTTTCCGATCTCGAGGCCGAGCAGATGACCGACAGCCCGACAGCGCTGGACGACTTTCCGGAGGTGCGCCGCAGCGTCGTCAATTATGGCGTGCCGTCCTTCTCCGGCCGTTCGTCGCGCGACTTCGATCGCGATGTGCTGGCGCGCGAAATCCGCGCCGTGCTCGCCACCTTCGAACCGCGGCTCAAGGAGAGCGCGACGAAGGTCTCGGTCAACCTTGGCGACAAGACCGGTCTGAAAATCGAGATCGACGCGGTGCTGATCATGACGCCGACGCCGGAGCGCATGCGCCTGCGCACGACGATCAATCTCGACAACGGCCTGGCGCGCACCGAGTTCAGGGAAGCCTGAGATGGACCGGGTCTTCGTAGAATATTACGAGGAAGAACTGTCCCACATACGCGGGCTGGCGGCGGAGTTCGCCGACATGCATCCGGCCGTCGCGCGCAATCTGTCGCTGGATACCGTGCCGTGTCCGGACCCCTATGTCGAGCGGCTGCTCGACGGCGTCGCCTTCCTTGCCGCGCGCACGCGGCTGAAGGTGGACGCCGAACGCTCGCGGTTTTCGCGCGCCATCCTTGACGTGCTTTATCCCGATCTCGTCACGCCGGCGCCGGCAACCGCCATGGTGGTGCTGAAGCCCGGCCAGCAGGTCCAGACCATGCTTGCCGGTCATGTCGTCAAGCGCGGTACGCGGCTGGTCTCCAGCCTGCAGGCCGGCCTGTCGACGCGCTGCACCTTCACCACCGCGCAGGACATGACGCTGTTTCCGATCGCGATCAGTTCGGTCGGCTATTTCCAGGATCGCAGCGCACTGGCCGCCGCCGGCATTGGCCCGATCGGCGGCAAGGGCGGCGAAGCCGCACTGCGCATCACGCTTGCCCGGACAGGAAAGGGCAAGCTCGACGAACTGGCGCTCGACCGGCTCGACTTCTATTTCGCCAACCGCACCAAGGCGCCACTGACGTTCGACGCGATCTTCGGCGTCTGCGCGAGCGTCGGTGCAAGACCTGAAGGCAAGGCCAATCCGCTGTCGCCTCTGCCGGCGCCCGAGATGGTGGGCATCGCCGATGCCGAGGCGATGATGCCGCGCACGCGGCCGACCTTCGAAGGCTACCGCCTGCTGCGCGAATATTTCATGATGCCCGAGCGCTTCCACTATGCGCGCGTAACCGGCTTGCAGCCGGTGGTGCGCAAATGCCAGGCGGGGCTTGAGATCGTCTTCCTGTTCAGGCGTCCGGTGCCGGAACTCGCCGATCTGACGCCGGCGGATTTCGAACTTTTCGCGACGCCGATCATCAATCTCTTCGAGCGCGAGTGCAACGTCATCGAGCTCGATCAGCGCAAGACGCGCCAAGTGCTGCACGCCGACCGCACGCGGGCGCGCGACTTTGAAATCTACCGGGTCGTCCGCGTCGAAGATGCTGACGCCGAAGGTCCCGATGCGGAGATACCGGAGCTCTTCAGCCTCGGACAAAACCGTGGCAGCGGCTGGGTCTATTCGACCGAGCGGCGGCCGCGTCGGCCAACCGAGGACGAGCGCAGCCAGGGCGTGACGCGCACCTCCTATGCCGGCGACGACGTCTTCCTGGCGATCTCGCGCCCGGTCCACAGCCAGGCCAACCGGCCGCTGAAGCGCGTCGACATCGTGGCGCTTTGCACCAACCGCGACCTGGCCATCCTCGACGACACACCGACCCTGACGCTGGAAGCCGGCGACCCGGTGGAGACGGTCCGGCTGCTCGGCGCGCTGCGTTCGCCGCAGCCGGCGATCCCCGCGGCGCTGCCGGCCGGAGCCGACGGCGAGTCGCGCGCCGACGACCTGGCCTGGCGGCTGGTGTCGCAGCTGGCGCTCAACTTCCTCAGCCTGGCCAAGGAAGGCCGCGGCGTCGATCCGTTGCACGCGCTGCTCGATCTCTATGCCGAGCGCGGCGATCCCGGGCTTGCCCGCAATGTGCGCTCGATCGTGCGCATCGACTCGCGCGCGGTGATCGAAAGGCTGGCGATCGAAGGACCGATGTGTTTTGGGCGCGGCACCGAGGTGACGCTGCATGTCGACCAGTCGGTGCTGGCAGGACAAAGCACCTTGCTGCTGTCGGGTCTGCTGTCGCGGCTGTTTGCCCGTCATGCCGGCATCAATGGGTTCGTGCGCACCCGCACGCGATTGCTCCAGAAACAGGAGGATGTGCCATGGCCGATGACGCCCGGCAATCGCTACCTGATCTAGAGCGAGCCGCAACCCTGTCCGAGAGTTTCGACTTCTTCGAACTGCTGCGCCGGCTGGAACGGCAAGGCGGCCTGTTCGGCCATTCCGGCCGGCCGGACCGCGAGCCGGCAAGGCTCGGCCAGAATGTGCGGCTGTCCTTCGCGGTGCAGGATGTGGTGGATTTTCGCGAGCCGACGGACAAGTCGCCGGCGCGCGTTACGGTCAACAATCTCGGCCTGCTCGGCCCCGAAGGGCCGATGCCGCTGCATCTGACGCGCTGGGTGCTCGATCGCCTGTCGCAACGCTGGTATGCGGGTGCCGAGGCACGGCAGACGAGCGACACGACCTTCGTCGATTTCGTCAACATCCTGCAGCACCGGATGATTGCGCTCTACTATCGCGCCTGGGCGGATGCGCATCCGGCGGTGCAGGTCGAACGCGGGGTCGGCGGCCGCGTCCGCTCCATGCTGGAAGCGATGGCCGGTATCGGTCTGCCGGGCACGCAGGATGCCGAACTCGATACGGTAAAACTTCGGCAGGCCGCTTCGCTCGCTGCCCAAGTCGACGGCCCCGAGCGGCTGACCCTGTTCCTCGCCGAAGCCTTCAAGGTGCCGGTGGTGCTGAAGGAGTTTGTCGCCGCCTGGCTGACCATCCCCAAGGCGCTGCAGACGCGGCTTGCCGGCAGCTATGCCACGCTCGGCCGAAGCGCCACGATCGGCCCGCGCAGCTTCAGCCGGCAGAGCCGGATCGAGCTGCGCATCGGCGCGCTGAGCTACAAGGATTACAAGGCCTTCCTGCCGGGCGGCGAGCGGCTGAAGCTGTTGAAGCAGGCGGTGCGCGACCTGATCGGCGAGACCATCGATGTCGATCTGAGGATCGTACTTGCGGCAAAGGCAGTGCCGCCGGCGAAGCTCGGCACCGTCCAGCTCGCCCGCACCACCTGGCTGGCGCGCAATCCTGAGCGGGGAGATGCCGATGACATGCGGCTGCGGACCATCGTCGGCTGGCGGGAAGAGGTGGCGGCATGAGCCTGCTGCTGACGCTCGAACAAGGACCACGCGCGCAAGTCACGCGGCAGGCGCGGCTGGACGAGGGTGAACTGGTGATCGGCCGCAGCGCCGACGCCGACTGGCAGATCAACGATCCCGACATGTTCGTCTCGCGCGCCCACTGCAAGATCACCAGCAAGCAGGGCGGCTATTTCATCACCGACACCTCCAGCAGCGGGCTGTTCATCGACGATGCCGCCAGCCCGCTCGGCGCGGGAAATTCGGCGCGGCTGCAAAGCGGCATGCGGCTGCGGCTGGGCGACTATGTCGTATGGGTCGACCTGCAGACAGCGACGACCGAACCGCCGGCCTCCAGGCCTTCGGTGCCGGATGCCAGACTGGCGGCATCACGGGCGCCGGTCAGCCTCGGCGGCGACGATTTCTTTTCGTCTACCACCGAAGAAGAGCCGGGACGGCCGCGACCCGCCGACCTGCCCGATCCGTTCGAGAAGCCGGTGCCCGGCGCATTCGCGCGCGCGCGCTCCGACGAACGCAGCTCGCAGGCGTTCGACGATCCATTCAGCCTCGACCCGGTGGCGACGCCGGCGCCGGGGGCCGCCACCGACAAAGGCGGCGGCAAGCCGCTGTTCGACGACCCCTTCGGCCTCGACTCCACGCCGCTGTCGAGAGAGCCGAGCAGATCCAGTTCCGAAAAGCCGCCGGCCTACGATGACGGCTTCGGTTTTGGCCCTGCCGAGACCACCAGCCTTGACGCAGGCGTGACGGATAAAAGCGCGATCGATACGCCCTCGCCTGCTCCCTCTCCGGCGCCGTGGGATCTGCCGGTCCGCCCGGCCGAGCCATCGCCGCCAACGCCAGCCCCGACCCCACATCGCGCCCCCGTTCGGCAGGTCGCGGCGCGGCTGTCAGCCGGACCGTCGGACGCGGAATTGCGCGCCGCCTTCCTGCGCGGCATGGGCATGGACGAGGCCGATTTTCCCGGCAGCGATCCGGTGGCCGATATGGAGAAATTCGGCCGCGAATACCGGCTGATGATGGAAGGGCTGATGCAGCTTTTGCGCAAGCGCGCCGAAGAGAAGGGCAACGCCCGCGTCGCTCAAACCGTGGTTGGCGCATCCGAAGTCAACCCGCTCAAATTCCTGCCCTCGGTCGACGATGCGCTGGTGACCATCCTGGCCGACCGCAGCCCCGGTTTCCTCGGCGCCGAAGCGGCGATCAAGGATGCGGTGCGCGATCTCGCGCAGCATCACGTTCGCGCCTGGCGCGGCGTGCAGGGCGCGCTCAAGCGCATGATCGACCGCTTCGATCCGGCAGCGATCGAGCAGGAACTGAAGTCGAGTTCGCCCATCGGCAATCTGCTGACCGGCGGGCGCGGCGCCAAGCTCTGGGAACTGTACCAGAAACGCCACCGTGAAATCGCTCACAGCGCCGAGACACGCTTTCTGGGCGAAATCGGCGCTGATTTTAGGGACGCTTATGAGGAGGACTAGGACATGATCGACAGACGCGAATTCATTCTTGCCTTGGGCGCGACAGGATTGCTGACGGCTTGCCAGAGCGGCCCGCCTAAACCATCCGTCATAACGGTCAATCTGGCCGGCGGCGCCGGCATGAACCCTGGACCGGGCGGCGGCGACAGGCCGGTGACCGTCATGGTCCTGCGTCTGAAGAGCACTAGCGCCTTCAACTCGGCCGATTATTTTGCCCTGCAGGGCGGTGCTGGCGCGGCCCTTGGCGGCGATCTCGTCGGCTCCGACACGATTTCCGTCGGGCCCGGCAAGACCGCGTCGAAGACGATCACGGTCGAACCCGAAGTGGCCGCGCTCGGCTTCGTCGCGCTGATCAGGGAACCCACCGGACGCACCTGGCGCACGACCAAGTCGGTTTCGCCGGGATCGAAGTTCACCGTCAATGTGAAGCTCGGCAGCGGCGGCATTTCCGCCTAGCGGCGAAAGGTCCGCAAAGCCGCGCCAATGTGATGAGCAGGAAGCAGAGAGTGCCGGCATGAGCGATGCAAACAGGGTGCTGTGGTCGGAGGGGCTTTTCCTGCGCACCCAGCATTTCCAGCAACAAGACCGCTTCTTCGAGGCGACGGTGCGCGGCGCCTTGCAGGCCGGGCATCTGCATACGTTCGGCTTTCGGACGCTGACGCTCGATCAGGCGCTGCTCGATGCCGGCCAGATCTCGGTGCTTTCGGCGCGCGGCATCTTTCCCGACGGGACGCCGTTTGCGATCCCCGAAACGATGGATGCGCCGCGGCCGCTTGCGGTGACGCCGGAGATGGGCGCGGGGCCGGTGCTGATCGCGCTGCCGCTCGAACCGCCCGGCGGCGTCGGCTTCGATCCTGCCCATGCCGAGCCCTCCGGCGCGCGCTATCGCGGCCGGATCGTGTCGGTGCGCGACGCCGTGCATGGCGGCTCCGACCCGGAGGAAATCGAGATCGCGCGGCCGCAGGCACTGTTGCTGGCGCCGGGAACGGCGGTCGGCGGCTACACCGCGTTGCCGGTGGGCGAGCTCAAGGGCGTGCGCGCCGATGGCGGCGTGGCGCTCGACGATACATTCCTGCCGCCGACCTTGGTCATCGGCGCGGCCTCCTGGTACAGCCGCCTGCTGCAGGAGGTGGTCACCGGCCTCGACCAGATCGCCGAGGCGCATGGCAAGATGGTGCTGGGTGGCCCCGGGCGCAGCGTCGAGGATCTTTTGATCCTCAATCTGGTCAACGCCGCGCGGCCGCGGCTGGCGCATATGCTGGCGCAGGACGTCTTCCATCCGGCCGAGGTCTATATGGAGCTTGCTGGCCTTGCCGGCTCGATGGCGACCTACGGCTCGAGCGCGCGGCGGCTCGGCGAACTGCCTGTTTACGACCACATGGCGCCAGGCCCGGCCTATTCGGCACTGGCCGACGCGCTGCGCTCGCTGATCCTCAGCCTGCGCTACATCGAGCCGAAATCGCGCGCGCTGCCGGTCATGCGGCATGCCACCAATGTGTGGAAGATCCGCATCGACAACCCAAAGCTTCTGGTGGCGAGCCGGATCGTGGTGCGGATCGGCTCCGAACTGTCGGAGGATGCCTTGCGCAAGATTTTCGTCAATCAGGCG
This sequence comes from Mesorhizobium sp. WSM4306, assembly GCF_007003975.1. Lineage (GTDB taxonomy): Bacteria > Pseudomonadota > Alphaproteobacteria > Rhizobiales > Rhizobiaceae > Mesorhizobium. The sequence goes on along the minus strand of NZ_VFTC01000021.1, from coordinate 96,917 downwards.
ACGGTCGGTTCGGCCAGCGAATTCGAAGGGCTGTGGAAATCGCGCCTGCCCGGCATTCCGCTGAAGCCATTGCATTCGCAGCCGCGCGAAATTCCCTATGACGGCGACCGGCTATGCCTCGAGCTCGACCAGAAAAGCGAGCATTGGGCCTCGCTGCTTGAAGCGCCCGGCTTTGTGATCGGCGTTTCGGGCGTACTGCCCAGCGAACCGCAGGTCGACTGTTACTCGGTCAACAGGTGAGATGATGAGCAGGGACGATCCATTCGGACTGTCCGAGGATCGGGAGCGTACGCGCATCCGTCTGAGCGGAGCGCCGACGCCGCGCGCCATGCCGTTGCCGGCCTCGGGTGTGACAGCAAAGCGCTCATCGCGTGCGCATCCGAACGTGCTCGTCAACGCGTTCTCACCCTTGCTGGAATTTGCGCCCGAACTGGAAAACGCGCTGCCGCCGGAAAATCCGGAAGCGCTGCGCACGAGGCTGCTCGACGAGCTCGTGCGCTGCCGCGATGCCACGATGGCGCAAGGCTCGTCGCTCGAGCGCGCCGACCAGGCGGCGTGGCTGGTGGCGGCGCTTCTCGATGACCTCGCGCTGAACACGCCGTGGGGCGGCGCCAGCGCCTGGCCGCGCCAGCCGCTGGTGGTGATGCTGCGCGGTGACGTCGACGCAGGCGCGCAATTCTTTGCCCGCCTCGAAGAGCTCGAGCGCCACCCCAACCGCGACCGCGAGATGCTGGAGCTGCAATATCACTGCATGGCGCTCGGCTTTCGCGGCAAATACCGGGTGCCGGGCCGTTCCGGCGACCGCTCGCTCAATGCCGTGCGCGTGGCGGCGGCGCGCTTCCTGCGCGACAGCGACGCCGAAGGCGCACCGTTGTCGCCCAACTGGAGAGGCGTGATCGCGTCCGACGAACCGCAGCGCTTCATCGTGCCGATCTGGGTGATGGCGGTGGCGGCAGCGGTGATCGCCACAGCCATCCATGTCGGCCTGTCGATGGGCCTGAGCAGCCAGGCGGTCGAGCTTTCGGCGCTGGTGCGTGCCTTGCCGCCGCCGACACGCGCCGACGTCACCCGCGCGGCACCCAAGGCCGACGCTCCGCCGCCTCTGCCGGTTGCCGTCGACTATGCGCTGCTACCGGAATTTCAGAAGGCAGCGCCGGCGGAAACGAGAAGAGCTCTGAGCGGCACGGAGAGCGTCTCGCTGGCCAAGCTCGTTATCCAGGCTTCCAGCCCCGAACTTTTCCAATCGTCGCGTCCGACACTCACCCAGGGCTATGAGCCCCTGATCGAGTCAATCGCCAAGGTGATCCTGGACAACAAGGACCTGATCGGAAAGATCACCGTTGTTGGCCATACCGACAATGTGCGCCTGCAAAGATCGAACCCGCTTGCCAGCAACCAGCGCCTGTCGGAGGCGCGCGCCGAGACAATAGCCGAGCTTCTGATACAAGCCGGCGTGCCGAAGGAGAGCATAACTTCCGAAGGCCGCGCCGAAAGCGATCCAGTGGCCGACAACTCCACGCGGGAAGGCCGTGCGCTCAACCGCCGCGTCGAAGTGCTGGTCGAGAAGAGGCTGTGACATGTTCATCCTGCGCTTCCTCTGGGCGGTCCTGACATCGCGTTTCCTGTGGACGCTGATCGGGCTGGCGCTGCTGTCGCTGATCATCTGGGTGTTCGGCCCGATCGTGCGGGTCGGCGACTATGTGCCGATGGCGTCGGAAACGGTGCGCATCGTCATCATCGCGCTTCTGGTGATCTTCTGGCTGATCTGGCTGATCGTCGCGCAGCGCCGCGCGATCCGCGCCAACCGCATGTTCGTCGCCGAGATCGCAGCACCCGTCGAGGAAAGGCGGCTCAGCCCCGGCGAGGAGAACGTCGCCGCCGTCGGCGCCAAATTCCAGGACGTGATGGTCGAGCTGAAGCGGCGCAAGCTCGGCGGCCGCAAATTCCTGCGCGAGATGCCGTGGTATGTGATCGTCGGCCCGCCGGCGACCGGCAAGACGACGGCGCTGCGCCAGTCCGGGCTCAACTTTCCGATCGACCTGACCGACGATCTGCAAGGGATCGGCGGCACCCGCAACTGCGACTGGTTCTTCTCCGAAAACGCGGTGATGATCGACACTGCCGGCCGCTATGTCCAGCAGGAGAGCCAGCCCGATGTCGACGCCGCCGAATGGCTGGGCTTCCTCGACCTGTTGAAGAAGCATCGCGGCCGGCGAGCGCTGAACGGCGTCATCGTCGCACTTGGGATCGATGCGCTCTCCGAGGGCGACGAAGCCGTCAAGGCGCATGGCCGCAAGATCCGCAGGCGACTGGCCGAGCTCGAAGAGCGCTTGGAAATCCGCTTGCCAGTCTATCTCATGCTGACCAAGGCCGATCTGATAAGAGGCTTCGAGGCTTTCTTCGGCGGCCTGTCGACGCTGGCGCGCGAACAGGTGTGGGGGACGACCTTCCCTCTCGACGCGCGCGTCGACGCCAAGACCATCGCGGGCGAAATCACCACCCTGTCGCGAGAGCTCGAAAAACGGCTGGTGCCGCGGCTGGAAGATGAGGACAAGCTCGCCGAGCGGGCCGAGATCTTCCGCTTTCCCGCACAGCTGCAAAGCCTGTCCGAGCCGATCCAGGTGCTGGTCGAGGCGATGTTCGGCGAAAGCCGTTACGAGGAGGCGGCTTGGCTGCGCGGCCTCTATCTGACCTCGGCGACCCAGGAAGGCGCGCCGATCGACCGGCTGACCGCAGCACTCGCCTCTTCTTTCGGCCTGCCGGCGCGACGCTCGATGCCGACGCAGCGTTTTGAGAAGCGCAGCTTCTTCCTCAAGAACCTTCTGACCGAAGTGATCTTCAAGGAGGCCGGGCTCGGCACGTTCGATCCGCTGGCGCAGCGCCGCCGCAGCTGGATCTGGCGCGGTGCCGCCGCTGCCTGCGCGGCTGCCGCCATCCTGGCCGGTTCGCTGTTCACCTGGTCCTACTATGACAACCGCAATGCGATTGCCGCGCAGGCCGGCCAGTTCGAGGCATTGCAGGCGCCGCTGACGTCGGCGGCCGCGACGCCGGCCTCGGTGCAGCAGCCGGCGATGGACGTTGCCCTCAACGCCATGGACGAGGTCGCCAATGCCAGGACCGCGCCTCCCGACAAGGCGCAAGATCTGCTCGGGCCATCGGCTTCCGCCGAGCTAATGCGGGCGCAGACCGACACCTATGACCACGCTTTGCGCAACGTGCTCGAGCCGCGCATGGTGGCGCTGCTCGAAGCAACGATGTGGCGGCAGATCCGCGATCCGGATTTCATGCTTGGCGCGCTCAAGACCTACCGCATGATGACCGGCCTGTCGCAGATGGACTCCGATTTCGTTGAGAATTGGTGGGTGAACGACCTGCCCGAATTCGCGCCGGCCGCACCCTTCCCGACCGCCGATGCCGAAGAACACCAGCTGGCTGCGATCCGCCGCATGGCGGTCGACGACAGCTACATCGCACCCGACCAGGCGCTGGTCGCCGAAGCGTTGAAGACGGTGTGCACGATCTCGTTGCCGGCGCGCGCCTACAAGCAGCTGCTGGCCGATCCGGCGGTGGCCGGATTGAAGGAATGGATCCCCGCCAATTTCGCCGGCCCGAACGGCGCCAAGGTGTTTTCGCGACGCTCGGACAAGACGCTGCGCGTCGGCATATCGGGCGCCTTTACCTATGACGGTTTCCACGATGCGATACTCGACCGGGTCGAGGATGTCGCCGCCCAGGCGGCACTCGACCGCGCGGTGTTTGCCGGCGGCTGCTCGGAGAATTCCGAGACCTCGGTGTCGGCGCTGTCGGAAGACATTCTGAAGCTCTACTATGACGACTACATCGCGCAGTGGGACAGCTTCCTGCGCGACATGCGGCTGGCGCCGCTGAGCGACCTCAACATTGCCAGCGAGAATCTGAAGGACCTGTCCAGCGCCGATTCAGCGTTAAAGCGGCTGTTGACGGCGGTGGTCCAGGAGGTCGACCTTACCCGCTCCGACGAGGCGCCGGCGACCGACGACAAGGCGGCGGCGAAGGGCGGCTCCAAACTGCTGGGCAAACTCGGCAAGCTGGGCAAGATCGTCAAGACCGGCGCCAAGTTGTTGCCGCGCGCCGGCTCGGCGAGCGAGGTCGACCTGACCGGCACGCTGGTGGCCGAGCACTTCAAGCCGCTCAAGAGCACGATTGCCGAGGTCGATGGCCAGCCGCCGGCGCTTGACGCCGCAGTGGTGGCGCTGACGGCGCTGTCCAATGTGCTGCAGACGGTGACCGCCAATCCCGACCCGCAAGATGCGATCAAGAAACAGGGCGGGCTGGCCGAGCTGACCGGCGCCGTCGCCAGGCAGGCGCAGATCCTGCCCGACCCCGTCAACACCTGGCTGAGTGGCATCGCCGGCGACACCAGCGGGCTAACGCAGAAGGCCGTGGCCTCCGAGCTCAACGCAATATGGCGCGCCGACATCCTGCCCTTCTGCCAGGCCGCGCTCAACGACCGTTATCCGTTCAGCCCCGACAGCGCGGTCGACGTCAATGTGCGTGACTTCGCCCGCCTGTTTGGACCAGCGGGCATGATCGACAGCTTCATCAACGACCATCTGCTCGGCTATGTCGACACCTCGGCGCAGCCATGGAAATGGCGCGCCGATTTCGGCCTCGACCCGTCGGCGCTTGCCGCCTTCGAGCAGGCCCGGCGCATCCGCGACGATCTCTTCCCGGGTGGTCAGGGTCCGGTGATGGCGTTCACGCTGGAGCCGACGGACCTGTCGCCCAACGTCACCCGCGTCACCCTCAATCTCGACGGCCAGAACCTGGTCTATTTCAACAATGCGACGCGGCCGCAGCCGATGACCTGGCCCGGCAAGGACGGCACCGGTGTCATCTCGCTCGCCTTTCAGCCGATCGACGGCTCGCCCGAGATCATGCTCAACGAGACCGGAAGCTGGGCGTGGCTGAGGATGCTGCGCGGCGGCCGCTTCACCGGCACCTCGCTGTCCGACGTCTACAGCCTGCGGCTGGGAACGAAAGGCATGTACGCCGACTTCAAGCTCAAGGCGGCAAGCGTCGAAAATCCCTACAACCTCGAAATGTTCAAGAAATTCTCATGTCCGCCGCAGATCTGAACACCGGCTTTTTCGGCAAGATTCCGGCGACCGGAGATTTCGTCGCTGCCAATCTTCCGCGGACTTTCATCGACCGCTGGGACCGCTGGATGTCGATGGAATTGCGTGAGAGGCCAGACGAGGGCGAGCTCGATCCGCGTGTGTGGCGCTTCATCGTCCAGGCGGGCATTTTCGGCGACCAGCCCTGCGCCGGTGTGTGGCGCATGAGCGAGGATCGCGTCGGCCGACGTTACCCCTTCGCAATCGTGCGGTTAGGCCCGGTGCCCGACCCCGCCGATCCGTGGTTCGATGCACTGGTCAATCTCATCGACGGATGCGTCGAAAAGCACTGGCTTCCGGCGCGCCTGCTTGAGCGTCTTGCCGATGTGGCACAGCCAGTTGCAGGGGCCGTTCCGAGCGAAATCGTGTTCTGGTGCGAGGATTGGGAGGTCAACGAATTCAGGTTCGCCGATATTCACGATCTGGCGGCGAACGGGCTGCTGGCGATGCGAGCTCCACGACGCGAGACGGAGGCGCGCTAGGCCATGGGCAACAGCGTCTACGCGGAAGGCATGGGATTTTTCCACAAGGGAAGCGGCGGTCAAGGCGTTGCGCCCGGCGACGTTTGCCTGAGCCCACCGCCACCGCCAACCGGCCCGGTCCCTGTCCCCTACGTCAATATGCTTTCCGCCAGCGACCTCACCAAAGGCAGCAAGAGCGTCAAGATACAGGGCAATCCGACGGCGCTTGAGAATGCGTCCGAAGTCGCCACCAGTACGGGCGACGAAGCCGGCACCCAGGGTGGTGGCGTCATCACCCATAAGACCAAGGGCAAGGGTACGTTCAAACTCTGGTCGTTTGTCGTCAAGATCGAAGGCAAGGGCGTCGCGCGACATGGCGATACCATGGGCCAGAACGAGATGAGCGACCCGCCCAACTGCGTCGATGCTCAGGCAATCGTGGATTTCAACAAGGTGCTGGGAGACAAGGCCGGGGTGCCCTGTACAGTGCCCTACGATCAGGAAAAACACCGGGCGCCGCTGAATAAGCCGCACTATGACAAGACCATGGGTGGGCCTTGCTGGGAGTGCGCGAAACTTCCGAACAATCCCGGCGTCTGGGATACACTGATCTCGAAGGTGAATGGCGCGAACCAGTACTCCAACGGCACGTTGATTGTCGTCGACCGTAAGCGCGGCAGGGTGCACCAAGAATCGAAGATGGCTGAAGACGGCAGCGTGGAAAAAGAAGCTTTCACGCCGGATCACCAGCCTCCTCTGTCCGTCGCCTGGGCGATGGGCGGATGCCATATGGAAAAGTCGCCGGATGCGTTTCTCAAACACATGGGCGAAACGGATCGCGTTAAACCGCATTGTCGCAAGCATGCGCAAAGCCAAGGCAGCCAAGCTGACGCATATGCCCGGTCGAAATATCCCGGAGCATAGGACAGCCGAGAGGAGATGTGATGCGATCGTATGAGGAGATCCAGCAGGCTTACATCGATGAGCTCCGGCTTCTGCAACCGGAGTTGATGGAATGGTGGAAGAAGCTGGCAGGCATCGAAAAGCTGGGCGATCCGGTTCCGGCTGATGTTTCCAATCGGTGGCCGACCGGCTATTCGGGTCATCCGCGCGTCTTGGCAGTCTTTCGAAATTACTATCTCGAAATCGACGACCTGAACCACGACGCTCTTGAAGCCGCCGAACAGCCGCCTCCCGAAAAGCCGCCTGAGGAGCTTTGGGGAACCAACGACAATGGCGATCCGATCGGTTATCGTCGTCCGGTCGATCTGCTGATCCTGGACATCAAGACGAAAGCCCCCGACTTGCACAAGCTAGTCGCCGGCATCGTCTATGTCCCTGTCGGTCTCAATCAGTTCGAGGAGGCCGTCTAGATGGCTCTCCTCACCCTTCACGATACCCAGACCGGCATCAAGCGCCTGCTCACGGCGATGTTCGATGTGGGAGCGCACTCCAGCTGGTACACGGCGGACAAGCCGCATGCCGCCGCCGCTGCCGACTACCAGCAATTGTTCGACGCCTATTGCCAGCTCATTCAACAGGCATACAACGAAGCCGCTCCGTGGTGGGAGGGGACAGTCGAAGCCGAGCGCAACAAGGGCCTTTCGCAGGAAGACGCACTGGAAGCGGCCTTCAACAACCGGATGGCCGGCCCGGCATCCGACCCGCGTGTTGTGTGGATCGTTCGTGTGATCTGGCTGGAATGCGCCAACCGCAACGCGATGATGCCGGACACGGAGAAGATTCGGCCCGAGTACCTTCTGCTTCAATGGCTGGTCGACGCCGGCGAGACCGAGCTTGTCCGTTTGATCGCGTGCATGCCTTATTGGCCTGTCGGGCTCGACGAGCACGGCAAGTGGTGCTGAACGATGGCATTCGACGTTTGGCTCGAAAACCGCACTCCTTTCGCCGCCGCCACGCATGTGCAGCCAGACGCAGACGGGCAAGAGGTGCTCGTCGCCATGTTCTCGGCAAGTTTCGAAGCCCCGCAACAGAGCACCGGGCTGAAGCCGGCCGATGAGCAATTGCCGGTCACCTTCGGCGACGTGCCTTTCGGCGATCCGGCATTGTCTTCGAACCGCTACGAGGCCGACATCGTCGCGAAAAAGCCTGTAGCCGAAGTGATTGTCAACGGCACCGCTTATGCCCCGAACGGCAAGCCGGTCCGCGAAATGCAAGTCGGCCTTAGCATCGGCAATGTTCGCAAAGTGCTCAACGTCGCCGGCGACCGCATCTATGACAGCGGCAACTACAGCGCTCCGCATCCTTTCAGGACCATGCCCGTCGTCTATGAACGTGCCTTTGGCGGCACTGCGCCAGACGGGAAGATGGACCCGCGAAACCCAGTCGGTGTCGGGTTCCACCAAGCGCGTTCGGCCGATCCGGCGGTCAGGACGCAGGCGCCCAACATCACCTATCCGGGAGAGCCTTTCCTCAGTCCCTCCGACCGACCTAAGCCTGCCGGGTTTGGCGCGCTCGGTCGCAGTTGGCAGCCGCGCATCGGCTATGCCGGGACCTACGATCAAGCGTGGATCGATACACAGTGGCCGTTGCCGCCAAAGGATTTCGATCCGCGGTATCATCTGTGTACCCCTGCAGACCAGCAATTGGCGGAGTTCAGCGGTCGCGAACAGGTATCGTTGGTCGGCCTCACCCCGACCGGACGCTGGAATTTTCGATTGCCGTATGTCGTTGCGCCGTTGCGGCTGGTTTACCAGGATCGCATCGAGGATCGTATGTTTCGCCCAGATACAGTGATTATCGAGCCCGATATCTGGCGCGTCACGCTCAAGGCGCGGCTTTCCTTCGTAACCAGGCGCAATTCACCAGCCCTGCGCGAGATCGTTTTCGGCCACGTTTCACCAGCCCTTCTGGTCGCAAGACGCAAACGCAAGGCCTATTTCAGTCAAACGGGCGGCGATGGCACGTTGCGGGACCGGCCCATGTGGCAGCCATGAAGCGACCGCTCTATATCGCCGGCGCGGGCGCGGTAACGGCTGCCGGGCTCAACGCGCCACAAACCATCGCTGCGATCAGGGCCGGTCTTTCGGCCTTCGAGGAAAAAATCCTCGCCGAGCCCTTTGGCGCCGTCCAGATTGTCGCGCGCATTCCCACCCACTACCAATTGCGCCACAGTGACGGCGAATGGCTGATCAACATGGCGGCACGCGCCATCGGCGAAGCGTTGCGGACGGGAACGGTCGCTGCCGAAGCCACGGCGATCCTGCTCTCTCCGCCTGAGAGCTTCCGCAATCACCCAGCCTATCGCGACATCGCGCCACCTGACTTCCTCACCGCGGTGATCAAGGCGGTCGGCCAGAGCTTCCATTCCACATCGCGGTTGATCGACGGCGGCGCGGCAGCAAGCATCTCCATGCTGGACAGTGCGGTGGACGTGATTGAAAAGCATGGGGTCCAGCAGGTTCTGCTCGGCGGCGTTGACAGCCTCGTCAACGACACGGACTTCGGCCGCCTTGGCCAGGCCCGACGGCTCAAGTCGCAGGACAATGCGCAGGGTCTTGTTCCCGGCGAGGCGGCGGCTTTCGTCCGGCTGACCTACGAACCAGAGGGCAAGGCATCCGTCCACGCCGCCATTCAAGGCATCGGGATCGCCCAGGAAAAGGACAGCGTTCTGTCGGATCGCTACAGCCAGGGCCGTGCTCTGCTCGGCGCCCTTCGCGACGCCGTAGCCGGATCGGGTCCGTCCGAACCCGACATCGATTTCGTCGTCAGCAACAGCAACGGCGAGCGCTACAGCGGCTGGGAGCACCTGATCGCGCGGCCTCGCTTCTATCGTACCCGACGGGAAGTCCTGCCCATTGCCTATCCCGCCATGACGATCGGCGATGTCGGGGCGGCCAGCGGAGCGCTTGCGCTCATGCTAGCAGCCGACAGTTTTCTCAAAGACTATGCGCCCGGCCCGACCGCCATGTGTGAACTCGCCTCCGAAAACGGTCTGCGGGCGGCGGCTGTCGTGGCTCGCATGACCCGGCCCTGACCATCACATCCAGGCCGCAAAGCGGCGTGTGAAACGCCAGTCGGCCAGCGGCGTATCGGGTGCGGGGAACGCAGCGCGCAAAGCGTCGAGCCGCAATCGGCGCATTGACCGGAACGGACGGTGATTGCGCCCGCCGCGGCCTTCATCCCACCAGGTCTCGACGCGATCCGCCGCCGGCAACGAACTGTCGTCGAGATGGGCAAACCTCTCCCCAAGAACAGCAGGGTCGGAGACAAAGAGATCGGTGTCGCCAAAATCCACATCGAAGAGGTCGCGAAGCGCGGCACCCGCCGCGAATGCCAGTTCCGGATCACGCATCTTCTCGATCAGCCACGGCATCACCGCGCGATCGCCGAAGAGACCGATTGATGTGGTGGCCGCGACGCGCAGTACGGGCTGTTCAAGGCGCGATTGCAGCCAGGCCTTGCCGGCCTTCGGCGTCGTCGTCAGCAGACGCAGTTCAATCGCCGCCTCCGCCAGGTCTGTCTCCGTCAGCACGATCTTGTCGATCACGGGATGTGCAGATCGCGCCGCGCCTAGCAGGCAAGCGGCCAAGGCGGCCGCAAGACGCTCCTTCGCCGTACCATCGAGGCCGGCCAATACCGCCGGTAGCAGATCGCGCCTTCTCATCGCGCCGGCGAGCCTGATGGCGCGCCGGCGTACGACCGCCTCGGAATGGCTGGCCAGATCATGCAGGCGCTGCCCGGGGTCGATGCGATGATGCCAGAGCGCAGCCAGCCCAAGGCAGCGCTGCCGCGCGTCGCGCGTGTCCAGCCACTGCGCCACGAACGGCCGCAGGTTTTCGCGCGGCGTGCGCGCGATCGCGGCAGACAGGCTCGATATGCCGGCTTCACCCAGGCTTGCGGCGGCGTCGATTGCAGAGGACACCAACTTGGCGTCGCCCCAACGCAAAGCCAGCGCGCCAATTACAAAAAGCTCACCAGGCTCGGCGTAGTCGGCAAAGCGCGCCTGGGCTGCTTCCCACCCGGCTTTGCCGGCTGCCATGAGCCCTTCGAGATTGGCTTCGAGACGCTGGTCGATGCGGCCGATATCGGTCTCGTCGAGGATCGGACCGTCGATCTCCCGACGACGGCGCAGCCAAAGGAACGCCGCATCCTCGGCATGCTGGTCGACGATGGCCGCGATGGTCGCGATGGTCGCGATGGAGTGCATTCGCAACGGCCTCAGTTGAGATGCACGGCCCCGCCGCGAATACGGTTGGTGCCGCTGGCCTGGCTGGTCAACTGGGTGCCACGAATGATCACGCGGCCATTCTTCTCCAGAATGATCGATGCCAGGCCGCAGCGCAGTTCTATGCGCTCATCGCCAGTGATGACGACGCGCTCGCCGTCACGGACGACTTCAAGGTTCCGGTTGCGGGACGCTGGATCGACAATGCGACCGACCACCAGCGGTCGCATCGGGTCGCCCTCTTCGAAAAGCAAGGCCAGTTCGGAGCCGATCGCCGAACTGTCCAGCTCGGCCAAGCTGCGCGCCGCAATCGCGGTCTCGCGCGGGTTGCCGACAAAGACCACCAGCGGTGCCCCACCCTCGAAACCGATCAGCAGGCCGATCACGACGCCGTCGATACGCTCCAGCACTTCCATGATGACGCCCTCAATTGTTGTTGATCGTGCTGCCTTTCACAATCACCTCGCCGTCGGCCTTGATGTTGATCTTGCCGCTGCCCTTGATCGTGATGTCCTTGCCGTCGGCAACGATGGTGCCGTCCTTTTTCAGAGTGATCGAAGCATCGCCGCATTTGAGTGTGATCGAGTCCCCTGCTTCGATCATCAAGTTCTTGCCAACCTTGATCGAGCTGTCCTCTGCGACCTGGATTCCGCTGCCCTTGCCGACCTTTAGCGAGTGGGCGCCGCCGACATCGGTCGCGTCATCAGCGGCGATCTTTGCCGACCTGGCTTTGCCGATCTCCGACGACTGCGCACCGCCGATAGCGAAACTCTGGTCCGCGCCGACCTTCACGCTTTGGGCGGCGCCGATTGTCCAGCTGTCCGCCGCACCTATCGTGTGCGTCTGTCCGGCCCCGACCGTCATCGAGCGCGATGCGCCGATCTGATTCGTCTGGATGGCGCCAACGCTTCGGGTTTCTGCCGCCCCAACGCTGTCGACGCGCGCCGCGCCGACCGTGATCGTCTGGACGATCGCCACGGTCTGGGTGTGATTGGCGCCGATGGTCTCGGTGGAGTTGGAGCCGATATTGATCGTCTCATCTACCCCCACCGTCAGTGATCGGTTCTTGCCCACCGTCTCGGTATCGTTCGAGCCAATATCGGTGGTCTGGTCGACACCGACCTTGACCGTCTTGTTGTTGCCGACATCCTCGTCGAGGTTGTGGCCGACGGAGTGCTTGGCGTCGTGGTCGATGCGATCGGATTGGTCGTGCTGCACCGTCTTGTTGCGGTCGTGCTTGATCAGAAGGTGATGGTCCTTCTGCGCCTGGAAGTTGACAAGCTCCGAGCCGGCTTTGTCCTCGAACATCAGCTCGTTGTAGCCGCCACCGCCCTTCGACGAGTTGGACTTCCAACCCGACTGCGTGGCGTTGCCGGGCAGCCCGTAGGGCGGCATTTGCGAGGCGTTGTAGACCCGACCTGTGATGATCGGCAGGTCCGGATTGCCTTCGATGAAATCGACGATCACTTCTTGGCCAATGCGCGGGATCTGGATGAAGCCCCAGCCGCTGCCGGCCCAGGTCTGCGACACCCGCACGAAGCAGGAACTCTTCTGGTCCTTCTTGCCCAGGCGGTCCCAGTGGAACTGCACCTTCACCCTGGCGTACTTGTCGGTGAAGATCTCCTCGCCGGACGGACCGACGACCGTCGCCGTCTGCGGCCCGCGCATGATCGGCCGCGCCGTGATCCTTGGCGGCCGATAAGGCACTGAGGTCGGCGCCACGCCGAGCACGACCTTGAAATTCTCGCCATCGGTGTCGACGCCGGCGCGATAACCCGGATCGAACAACCGGTATTCAGCGCTGACGACCAGATATTCCTTGTTCTGGTCTTTGCGCGGAAAGCCGTCGAGCTTGAAGGTGCAGCCGGAGAACAGGCCGCGCACGGTACCGACAGCGGCAATGCGCATATGCGGCGCCTGGATTTCCTCGCGCCTGATCGCCGCCAGGCTGTCGCCGCGGCCGACTTCCAGATGCGCGCCGGGGTGGCGATAGTTCTCGCCTGCGGCCTGCTTGTGGCCGAAGGGCTGCGCCGACTTCGCCATCAGGTCGGCGGCGGGCTTCTCGAAGTCATAGTCGGTGTGGGCATAGGCGCCCGGGCGCACCGCACTGCCTGGAATCCATTCGGTGATGTATTCGACGTCGCGGCGCGAGCCCTGCCCTTCGAATTGATAGAGCACCGTCTCATAGCCCGTCGCCGGCTTCAGCTTGCTCATGGCGTCGGCCAGGATCAGCTTGTGCTCGCCTTCGGCGTGCTCGAAGAAGTACATGATGCCTTCGTGCTCGAGCAGCCGCTGGACGAAATCGAGGTCGCTCTCGTCGTATTGGACGCAATATTCGCGCGGCGGATAGGATCCCTGCAGCCGCTTTTCGAACTTGGCGATGCCGCCATATTTGGAGAAAATCTCCTCGACGATCTCGACGGCGGTCTTGTCCTGGAAAATGCGGCAGTCGGTGGCGTTGCCGAGGAACCACAGCCACGGCCTGACGACCGCCTCGTAGTAAGCCAACCGGTCTTCGATGCGGGTGAGGCGAAACTCGGCGATGAGGCCGCTGAACCAGCGCTTGGGATCGGACTCGCCTTCGATCGAAACGACGCCGCCCAGCATCTTCAGCGGATCGATATCCGCATTGGTGCTGACAAATCCCACGGTGTAGGCAAGACAGCGGCTGATCTCGTCGCGGCCGACGAGATGCGTGAAGGTCAACAGCTCGGCGCCGACCGGCGTCTGCACAAGTGCGGCGCGTTGTTCACTCGGCATGGGTCGTGCCCCTCCTGGACGCTAGTGTGGCAGGTTCGCAGCCCTTCTTGTGTTAACGACCTCACGTTCAGGGACATTTCGCACCTTGCCACCCCAGGCCGTGTTGAGCCTACCACATGTTCCGTGGCAGACCAAAGAGGACAAGCGGCAGGCAGGTCCTGTTTGCGCCGCTTTCGCCAGTGTGAAACGCCGCTCTCCCGCTGTGCCCGCAAGCTGCTAGACTGCGGCGCATCGGATCAATGGAACGCCAGCGGTCGACAGGCCATATTGCATGTTCATCAGTCTGCAGATCAGCAATGTCGATGTCCTGCCTGCCGGGCTGCCGCCCGGTTACGCATCGCGCGACCGCGGCTTCGAGATCGGGCGCGAGCACTGCGCCTGGACCTTGCCCGATCCGGACAAATTCATCTCCGGCCGGCACTGCGAAGTCCGCTATGAAGGCGGCGCTTTCTTTCTCTACGACGTCTCGCGCAACGGCACCTTCGTCAACGGCTCGAGCCAGCGCCTGACCGGCCCGCACCGGCTTGCGCAAGGCGACCGGCTCCGGATCGGGCGGTATATCGTCTCGGTATCGATCGATGACGCGAACGCAGCCTTCGGTGGCCATGGCTCGACGCAACGGCAGATGCCTGTCGCCGGATCCTTTCCGGACCATGTCGCAGCGCCACGGTCACCGACCGCGCCACCGGCTTCGGTCTCCAGCCGGCCACAGCAAGCCGACGAGATCCTGCGCGCGATTGCCGCCGGCGCCGGAATCCCGCCGGAAGCACTTCTGCTGCGCCAGCCGAATGAGGTGGCAGGCGAGATCGGCGCCGTATTGCGGATCGTCGTCGACGAACTGGTGCTGCTGTTGAAGGCGCGCGCCGCGGCGAAAGTCCTGGCCAAGACCAGCGATCGAACCATGATCAATGCCGCCGACAACAATCCGCTGAAGTTCGTGCCCGGGACGGACGAAATCCTCGACATCATGTTTGCCCGCCGCAGGGCCGGCTATCTCGACGCCAGGCACAGTATCGAAGACGCTTTCCATGACCTCAAGACGCATGAGTTCGCCACCTTCGCCGCCATGCAGGCGGCACTGGCGCGACTGCTCGACGATTTGTCGCCCGAGGCGATTGCCAAAAAACTGCCGCCGTCGTCCTTTGCGTCGAAGAAGACGCGCGCCTGGGACGCGCTGGTCGCGACCTGGCGAGCCAAGGAGGAGGCGCACGAAAACGGCCTCCTGGACATATTCCTCACCTATTTCAGCGAAGCCTATACCAAGGCCGCCAAACAGAAACCGCCAGGCAAGAGCTGACCTCGCCTGCCATCAAGCCGATCCGGCAACTGGCGACCAAAATTGCGCCGGGTTTCAATCGGAACCTTCTGAGACTACGATCACATACGACAATTGAGCACGCGGGTACGGTTGGTCGACCTCGGGGTCTGCGGCAAATGTCATGTCACGGCGAGATAGCGTCCTGCGGTCCGCGTTCGCGCGGGCGTAGCGCCGTGCGTCGTGCGGCCGTGCGCGCGTAGAGGCGGGGATCGGCGATGAGCTCGAAGGACGATCCTTTCGATCCGGCCGGCAAGACCGTCATCCGCCCAAGCCGCCCCAATCCCGGCCGCCCCAATCCCGACCGCCCCAATCCCGACCGCAAGCAAAAGACGGCTCTTGCCCGCGATGCGCGGGCGCCCGACAGCACCGTGATCGCCCCTGCCAGCATCCCGGAATCGACGGTTTTCGATCCCAATGCCGGCCGCCAGCCGCCGCAGGCCGACGTCACGGGGACCGTGATCTATCAAGGCGCGCCTTTCGCCGCAGCGCCCGCCGATCCGTCGTTTCATGGTTCGGCCGGGACGGCAGAGAAAACGCCGTGGGATGTGTTGCTCGGCGCCAGCGACGGCGTCGACTATGGAACGGCCAACCCGATCGTTGCTGCCGCGGCGCCCTTGCTGATGCTGCTTGGTCACCTGCGGCTGGTGGCCCTCGAAAGACAGGCTGAGCCGCTGGCGGAGCATGTCGCCGGCCTGATCGAGGAGTTCGACCGCAAGATCGCCAGGACCGATACCTCGGAAGAGGATGCGCGCATCGCCAGCTATGTGCTTTGCGAGACCGCCGACGATATCATCGCCAACCTGCCCGGCTCCGGCCGGGATGCGTGGGCGCAGCACTGCATGCTGCAGCGCTTCTTCCAGGTCAAACCCACCGGCGCCGGTTTCTTCCAGGCGCTGAACACAGTGTTGGCGACGCCGGAACCTCACCGCAATCTGATCGAGCTGATGCATGTATGCTTGTCGTTAGGCTTCGAAGGCCAGTATCGCGGTGAGGCACGCGAGGGCCTTGAGCGTGTCCGCCGCGACGTCTACGAGACGCTGGCCTATTTCCGCGTCCCCGATGACGACGACATCTCGCCGCGCTGGCAAGGCCTGTCGCTGACGTCAGCGCAAGGCTCCAGGCGAATCCCGCTCTGGGCCATTGCTGCCGCGACGGCGGCGGTTTTGACAGCAGCCTTTTTCACGCTGCGGGTGCTCATTACCAATGACGGCGAGGCCGTCGCCGGCGAATTGCTGGCGCTCAATCCGGCAACGCCGGTCACCATCGAGCGCACTGGCTTCGTGCCGCTGACCGAGGAGGTCAAGCCCGTCGCCGCGCCGGCGGCAATTGCGCAGATCGATCGCATCCGCGCCGCGCTGGGCAAGGAGATCGAAGCCGGCGGCGTCAGCGTCGGCAGCAAGGGCGATTTCATTGTCGTGGAAATCAGCAATTCCTTGCTGTTCCAGTCGGGACGGGCCGACGTCAAAGCCGATTTCGAGCCCGTCGCCATCCGCATCGCGGCAGCTCTCGACGCGGAGCGCGGGCCGGTCCGGATCGTCGGCCACACCGACAACGTCAAGCCGAAGAAGACCAGCGCGTTCAAGTCGAATTTCGACCTCTCCGTCGCCCGCGCGCAGTCGGTCGAAAAGATGATCGCGGCGCATTTCAGCGATCCGTCGCGGACAAAGGTCGAGGGCAAGGGCGAGGACGAGCCGATCGCCGACAATGCAACACCGGAGGGCCGCGCCAAAAACCGCCGTGTCGATGTGATGATCCAGCGGGAGGAGACACTGTGACCGGCTGGCTGCTGCGCATCTTCAGCACACTCGCGCTCGCCGGCTTTGCCGCCGCGGTCTGGTTCGCCGGACCGTTGATCCGCTTCGCCGGCGCCCGGCCGCTGGACCCGGTCTGGCTGCGCGCAGTGATTATCGGCTTTGCCGTTGGAACGGCGGTGGTCATTTATGCAGTCAGGTTCTGGCGAAGGCGCAAGGCGCAGAGAGCGCTGGAAGCCGCCATGGCCAGCGCAGAGGATGACGGCAGCGACGCAAAGCTGCTGGAAGCCCGCATGAACGAGGCGGTTGCGACGCTCAGGCAGTCGAGCGGCAAGCGCAATTTCCTCTATGACGTGCCCTGGTACATCGTCATCGGCCCGCCGGGCGCCGGCAAGACCACCGCACTGGTCAATTCCGGGCTGAACTTTCCGCTTGCCGGGTCGGGCCAGGCGCAGCCTGTGGCAGGCGTCGGCGGCACGCGCAATTGCGACTGGTGGTTCACCGACGAGGCGGTGCTGATCGACACGGCCGGACGCTACACCACGCAGGATTCGCATGCTGGGACAGACAGCAAAAGCTGGCTCGCCTTCCTGTCGCTGCTCAAGCGGCATCGGACGCGGCAGCCGATCAATGGCGTCATCCTGGCGATCAGCCTTGCCGACCTGATGGCGGACGGCGAGCAGGCCGCCCGTATCGCCGAGATTCGCAGTCGCCTGCAGGAAATCCACGCGGTCCTGAAGGTCCGCTTCCCGGTCTATGTGCTGTTCACCAAGGCAGACCTGGTCTCCGGATTCATGGAGACTTTCGGCGGTTTCGACGACGCACGCCGGCGCCAAGTGTGGGGCGCTACCTTCCAGACCGCCGAGCGCGGCCTGAACATGGTTGGCGAGGCGCCGGCCGAATTCGACGCGCTGGTGAAGCGCCTGAGCGAAGAGATGAGCGAGCGGCTGCAGGCGGAGACCGATCCCGTCGCTCGTATCGCCATTTTCGGCTTTGCAGCGCAGCTCGGCGCGCTGAAAGGCCGGATCGTGCATTTCCTCGACGGCGTCTTCGAGCCGACGCGCAAGCAGCTGAACGCGCCCTTGCGCGGTCTCTATTTTTCCTCCGGCACCCAGGAAGGCACACCGATCGACCAACTGCTCGGCAGCATCGGCCGTAGTTTCGGCAAGAATGTCCAGGCGCATCTTTCCGGCACCGGCAAAAGCTTCTTCCTGCACGATCTGTTGAGCCGCGTGATTTTCTCCGAGTCCGGCTGGGTGTCCTATGACAAGGCAGCCGACAGGCGGGCGACCATCGCCCGCTATGCCGGTCTGGCGGCGATTGCGGCCATAGCGATCGCCGGGCTTGGCGTTCTTGGCCTGAGCTTTACAACAAACAAATCTCTGGTTGCCGCCACCAGCCAGGCGGTCGGCCAATATCGCCAGACAGCCGCTCCGCTGCTGGCAAGCACGACGGTGTCGGATGCGGACCTCGAAACCGTCATCGGCGCGCTCGATGCGCTACGCAGCCTGCCGGCCGGCTATGACGCAAAAGACCAGCCGACGCCGGCCAAGGCGACCTTCGGCCTCAGCCAGCGTGAGCGTGTCCTGTCGGCATCCGAGACCGCCTACCGGCAAGGGCTGGAGCGGATGTTCCGCTCGCGCCTGCTGTTCCAGCTCGAACGCACGATCGAGGCCAGGATGGCCGATCCGATGGCGCTGTACGAGCCGTTGAAGATCTACCTGATGCTTGGCGGCAAGGCGCCGAAAGTCGATGACGAGCTGGTCGTCACCTGGCTTAAGCGGGACTGGGAAAAGAACCGCTACCCCGGCGCCCACAATCGCGATGGGCGGGCGCAATTGGAGAAGCATCTGCGCGCCATGCTGGCGCTCGATGACGACCAGGATCCCTCGTTCGAGCTCAACCGTTCGCTGGTCGAATCCGCCCAGCGCTCGCTCGGCCGCATGAGCCTCGCCGACCGGGCCACCGCGCTCATCCAGTCGGCCACCTATGCGGCGGCGCTGGACGATTTTTCGGTGTCGCAGCAGGCCGGCCCAGAAGCGCCGGTGCTGTTCGAGCGCAATGACGCCAACGACCTGGCCTCGCTTCGCGTCCCCGGTCTCTACACACATGCCGGCTTTGATTTCTATCTGGCGCAGCTCGCCAAGGTGGCGCAGGCGCTGGTCGACGATCAATGGGTGATCGGCAGCGGCGGAGAGCAAGGCGGCTTCGACCAGGAGTTGCTCAAGCTCGGCCCCGAGCTTCTCGATCGCTATGGCAAGGGTTTTGCGGCGGCGTGGAACGAGGTACTCGACAGGTTGAAGTTCAAGGCGATGGCCGCCGACAAACCGCAATATCTGGCGCTGTCCGCAGCCGGCTCGCCGAGTTCACCACTAATGCAGCTCTTCGAGGCGATCGCGCGCGAAACGGCTTTGACGCAGGAGCGCAATCCGGCCGCGTCTCAAGACAGCGACCAGGAAGCCGCCGCCCGCGCCAAGGGCCTCGCCCGCATCGGCATCGAGCTCGCGGCGCGCAAATCGCAAAGCCGGGCCGGGACTGCCTTTGTCAGCACGCAGAGCCAGGATCCGGGCGCCAACATCGAGGCCCAGTTCCGGTCCTTTCAGGCTTTGGTGGCCGGCGCACCCGGCCAGCGCCCGCTCGATGCCCTGACCCAGAATTTCCGCGAAATCTATCAAAGCGTGCGGCTGGCGGCCGATGTCCCCGCACAGACGGACCAGGCTAACGCCAATCTGCAGCTGCAGATCTCGACGCTGCGCGCCAATGCCTCGCGACTGCCGAAGGCGCTGGCCAGGATGGTCAGTACCGCAGCGGATGATTTCGAGGGCACTGTGGCCGAAACATCGACCACGCATCTCAACGAAATGCTGGAAGAGACGGTCGGCCGGCCGTGCGAAGAGGTGATTGCCGGGCGCTTTCCATTCGCCCCTGCCAGCACCGACGATGTCGCGATGGCTGATTTTGCCAGGCTGTTTTCTCCGGGCGGGGTGCTCGACCGGTTCTTCGCACAGAACCTGGCGTCGCTGGTCGACATGAGCGGCCAGGACTGGGACTGGAAACAGGACACCAAGTTCGGCCGCAATCTGGCGAAATCGACGCTGAAGAATTTCCAGCTTGCAGCACAAATCCGCGCCGCTTTCTTTCCGCTTGGCGGGCCGGTGCCGTCGATCAACATCACCTTCACGCCGCTGTCGCTGCATGGCGATGCCGACATGGCGCTGCTCAACATCGATGGCCAGGTGCTGCAGGCCACCCAGGCGGGCAACACGCCGGGCCTGATTCCGTGGCCGGGCAAGACCGGCGCGGCCAGTCTCAGCCTTACGCCGGAGCTGCCGGGGCGCGAGTCCGCAATCAAGTTCGACGGCCCCTGGGCCTTGAAACGATTACTGGACAAGGCTCAGGTTACCGCCAATGGCGACAGTCTCGAAGCGCGTTTCGTCATTGGCGGGCGCGATGTCGCCTACACGATCAAGACCGGGGAGGACGGCAACCCATTCACGCTGCCGGCGCTCTCGGCCTTCAGCTGTCCTAAGGCCTTCTGATGGGGAATTGCATGGCGGGATCGGCGATTGCGGGGCGAAGAGACAGCGGCTGCACCACACCGTCCGTCATCGGCGGCCTAGATTTCGATACTCTAATGGATGGGGCTGTGGCAGACTGGCCAGGCACGTCAGCCAAGGCGTTGCGGAGGGTAGGCAAGTGAGCGGTGCCGCCTTTGAGAGCTACGGCGTGAGCCACAAGGGCTGCGTGCGCGACCACAATGAAGACAGCTATCTGGTTGAGCCGCAGATCGGCCTGTGGGTCGTGGCCGACGGCATGGGCGGGCATGAGGCCGGTGAGGTCGCCTCGGCGAGCATTGTCGAGCATCTGGCAACGATCGGCATCGCCAGCTCGGCGCCGGATCTGCGCGCGCGTTTCGAGGACCGGCTGAACCGGGCCCATGCCGAGATCCGCCGGATCGCACGGTCACGCGGCGTGACCATCGGCTCCACCGTCGCAGCACTTCTTGCCATGGACGGCAGGTTCGCCTGCCTGTGGTCGGGCGACAGCCGCGTCTATCTCGTGCGCGATGCCGCGATCTCGCAGATTTCGCGCGACCACACCGAGGTCCAGGAACTTCTCGACAGCGGCGCGATCAGCGCCGCCGAGGCGCAGAACTGGCCGCGCCGCAACGTCATCACACGCGCAATCGGCGTCAACGACGACATCGCCATCGACTTCCAGCAAGGCGAGACGCTGGCGGGCGACATTTTCATCCTGAGCACTGACGGGCTGACAGCGCATGTCAGCGATGCGGAGATTGCGGCTGCGGCTCTATCGGCAGCGCCGCAGGCTGCCTGTGAAAAGCTCCTGGCAATGGTTCTCGAGCGCGGCGGCACCGACAACGTCACCATCGTGCTGGTCAAGATCACAGACAAAGGCAACGGCCTGTCCCAAGCAGGAGGCCACGACCGATGAGCTCCGACGACAAGACGCGGCTGTTGCCCAATATGGCGGATACCAGCGTCGGCACCCAGCTCAGCGGCATCTACGAGCTCGACGAACGCATCGCCTCGGGGGGGATGGGCGAGGTTTATCGCGGCCACAACATCCAGACCGGCGATCATGTCGCGATCAAGATCGTGCTGCCGGAATTCGCCCGCGACCAGACGATCCTGTCGCTGTTTCGCAAGGAAGCCTCGATCCTCAACCATCTGTCGCACGACGCTGTCGTGCGCTATCACGTCTTCACCATCGATCCCGGTATAGGGCGACCCTATCTGGCGATGGAATTCGTCGACGGCCAGTCGCTGTACGACGTCATGCGCGGCGGCGCGATGGCGCCGCAGGATGTGCGCAAGCTGTGCCACAGGCTGGCATCGGGCTTAAGCGCAGTGCACCAGGCCGGCGCCATCCACCGCGATCTTTCGCCCGACAACATCATCCTGCCGGGCGGCCGGGTCGATCGCGCCAAGATCATCGATTTCGGCATTGCGCGATCGGCGGCGGTCGGCGGCGAGACGCTGATCGGCGGCAAGTTCGCCGGAAAATACAACTATGTCTCCCCAGAGCAGCTCGGGCTCTATGGCGGCGAGGTCAGCGAACAGTCCGACATCTACAGCCTGGGGCTGGTGCTGGCGGCGGCGCTGCGTGGCAAGCCGATCGACATGGGCGGCTCGCAATACGAGATCGTCGAAAAACGGCGGACCGTGCCTGATCTCTCCGGCATCGATGCCGATTTCAGGGACATCGTCGAAGCGATGCTGCAGCCTGACCCGAGTGATCGACCGGCCAGCATGGCCGAAATCGCCCGATTGACGCGCGATGACAGCGACGCCACCTTGCCGCCGGCCTCGCTTGCCCCCCGGCCGGGTCTGCCGCGAACCGGGCAGACCGCCGGGCCGGTCTCGAAGGTCGAGGGCTCGCAGACACAAGGGCTCGGTGCGGTCCCCGCAAGCGGCACGGCAGAGCCATCGTTCGTGCCGCACGTGCGCCCAGCGCTTCTGTCGCAACCGAAGCCGGCAGCTGAAATTCCCAGGCGAGCAAGCACACCGACGAAGCCTGCTACTACAGGCCGAAGCCTGACGATCGCGGCGCTGGCGGCGGTTGTCGTGGCATCACTGGGAGGACTTTATGCATCGGGCATCCTGGGTTTCGGAGACCGGCCTCGCGCCATCGATACCGGCAAGACACCGCCGCTCCAACCCGAGCTGACCAAGCCGATCGTCGCGGACAAGCCCGCTCCGGACACTGCGCCGGCGGAAGAGCCAAAGCCGCAACCAGCAGAGACTCCGGCTGAAGATCAAGCCAAAGCGCCGGTCACGCCGCAGCCGACACCGCCAGTCGCGTCGAGCAGTACGGCCCCGGAGCCAGCCGAACCAACCGACAAGACGGTCTCGTTGCAACCACCTTCCAACCCGACACAGCCCGATGTCGCGAAGAAGTCCGAGCCTGTCAGCCCGCCGGTGGAGACCAAGGCAGCCGCACCCGAGCCGACCACGCAAACACCTGAACCAACGGCCGAAGCACCCAAACCCTTGGCGCCGACGCCGGAACCCACCGCTCAAGCCCCTAAACCCGAGCCGCAGGCGCCTGAGCCGACCGCGCAGGCGCCCAAGCCCGAGGTGCAGGCGCCTAAGCCGACCGCAGAGCCCAAGCCAAGCCAGCCCGACATTGCCATGAATGTGCCCAAACCGGAGGTGCCGCCGCCGGCCGATACGGCCGCGGAGCGGGTCGCCTGGGTACGCGCCTTCAACGGGGGTGACTGTTTCTATGCCACGGTGACATCTGCCACCGACAAGGGTGTCGCGATTGAAGGCTTCGGCACGTCGGTGCCGCCGTTCGAACAATTGCTTGGGGAATTCCAGGCGAAGTTCCGTGTCGAGCCGGACATCAGCGTTCGCCTCATCCAGCCGACCCAATGCGGGATCACCGACTTCCTGCGTTTCATGGGGGCAAGCACGGCCGACAGACCGCAGCTGGTGCTCGACCAGACATCGGTGCCGGACGGTTCGCCGATCGACGGCACGCTGGTGACGCGTGGCGGGCTGGTGTCCAGCGTGATTCTGATCGACCACAGGGGCATCGCCTTCAACCTCGACGACCGTGTTGTCGCACAAGCCGACAAGGCGACCTTCTCGATCCCGATCGGGCTCGGCGCCGCCGACAAGGCGGTAGGCAAGGCGCTGCCGCAGATCATCATGGTGATAACCGGTCCGGACGAGATCAAGGCGGCGGACTTCTCGACGCCGACGCCGGCCTCGGTGCTGTTGCCCCGGATCCTCGACGAGATCGGCGCCAGGACCTCGGCATTTTCGGCGACCGCCAAATATTTCCGCCTCGGCGGGTAGCACGGACGCCGATGGAACGCCGTCGCCGTGATCCCATTGCCCTGAATGCGCGCGCAAAACTCGCCGCGATCGCGTTTGCGGCGCTCTTGCTGGCGCTTCTTTCCACCGGGCAGGCGCGCGCCGAATTCACCGTCTGCAACCAGACGCTCGACGTCGTCAATCTTGCCGTCGGCCAGAAGGTCGACGATGCCGACCAGACCGATGGCTGGTGGACCATCGGCGCCAATCAATGCGTCAACGTCATCCGCGAGGAGCTGACCAACCGCTACATCTACATCTACGCCACGGATGTCTTCGGCCACGCCATCCTGGCAGGCTCCACCGAGATGTGCATCGAGCGGCGGCGGTTCTCGATCCGCGGCATCACTGAATGCTGGCAACGCGGCCATATCGCCGCGAAGTTTCTCGAAGTCGACACGCAGGAACAGGTGCGCTGGACCTTCTTCCTGACCGGAAGCGCGCCGTGACGCACAGCATCGACACCAGCTTCAAGGCAAAGAAGCAGGCGCGCGCCGCGCTGCGCAGACGCAGGATCTGGCTCGGGCTGGCGGTTGGTCTAGGGGTCGTCGTCCTTGCCGCGATCACCACCGGCTTCTACCTCACCGCCGACTACTGGTCGTTTGGCGACGAGGACGAGGAGTTGCACGCCGTCGAAGGCTCGGACGACGTGCCGGCCGACGCATCGGTCTATGTGCCCGCCATCATCGATCTGGCCGGCGACCCGATGTGGATCACGCTGGCGCCCGAGGCCGGCGCTGCAACCAAGGGCCGCGCGATGCCGCGCCCGGCGGAGCTCGACCAGGCCGGCATCTCTCCTGAGATCGAAGTCCTGTCCGACGTGATGCTCAGCGCCAGCGAAAAATTCATGACGACGATCCCGTCGACGCAGGAGGATTTCGCCTTCTTCCAGGCGCAGCGGAAGACCGCGGTGACGCCACCCGCAGAACCCGGCGATCCGCAGAATGATCTGCAGAACGATCTCCAGCCCTCGCCCGGCGCGGACGAGGCTCCGTCGGCTCCGGGTCCGGCTCCTGATCCGCAGGCCGCTCCGGGTGCCTCGGCGGCAGCTGATGACCCCGAAGCCGGCTGGGGCGAGACCATCGATGAAGGCGAAGCGGCCCTCCCCGCCTTCCAGAAAACAGCGGTCGAAAACAACACCAGCGTTGCCACCGTCACCAGTGAATATCAGCGCTTCGAGGCGACCGAGGACACTTTCGTCAAGATCCTCAACGACCGCAGCCTGGACAGCGTTGCGCTCGATGCGCATTTTTCCGCCGAGGACGCAAAGCTTGCCGGAGAAGCGCTGAAGGCGCTGTTCGACAAGGACGGCCTGCAGCCTGGCTATGTCGTGGCGATGCGCGGCTTCAGGCCGACGCGCGAGACCACGACAATGTCGCTGATGCAAGTCTCGATCTACGCCAAGAATGTCTTTGTCGGCACGCTGACACGCAACGCGGCCGGCGCTTTCGTGTCGGGTGTCGACCCCTGGGTGCGCGAGGATCTGTTCAACTATTCGGGCGCCGAGACCGAAGGCACGCAGAAACGGCAATACCGCCTGCTCGACGCGATCTATTCGACGGCGGCGCGCAACAATGTGCCGGGCGGCATCATCGGCGAAGCCATCATGTATTTGTCGCGCGGACAGGATCTGGACGCTTTTGCCAGCGAGGACCAGCGCCTTGTGCTGATCTATTCGCAGACGCCGCGCGGTAAGAACGAGACCGACGGACGGGTGCTCTATGTCGGTGTGCAGGGCGCGCAAAAGAGCCTCGACTGTTTCGTTTTCCAGCAGAGCGACGGCCAGTTTTCCTGCGTCTCGGGCGACGACCAGGTGCGCTCGCTGACAGTTGCCAACGGCATGGTGACGCCGGTCAGCGGCGTCATGACGTCGACCTTCGGGCCGCGCAAGCATCCGATCCTGGGCGTGGTCCGCATCCACAAGGGCGTCGACTGGGCAGCACCTGTCGGCACGCCGATCGCCGCCGCCTTCGATGGCGAGATCATCTTCCAGGGCGACGGCGGCGGTTACGGCAACGTGGTGAAGATCGCGCATGCCGGGGGCCGTGAGACGCGCTATGCGCATATGTCGAAATTCGCCATCGCCAGCGGCGTCGGCACCAAGGTGAAGGCCGGCGACATCATCGGCTATATCGGCACCACCGGCCTGTCGACCGGGCCGCATCTGCATTTCGAACTCTATCAGGGCGGCGAGGCGATCGATCCGCTCGGCACCGCGACCGCCGCGATCGCCGCCACCTCCAGCGATCCCGCCGTCGAAACGCTCACCGACCGTATCGTTCATGTCGAATCGGGCGGCAGCGCGCGGGCGAAGAACCCGCTGTCTTCGGCAACCGGCGCCGGCCAGTTCATATCCAAGACCTGGATCCGGATGATGAATACCTATCGTCCCGAACTGGCGCGCTCGCTGTCGACCGCCGACCTTTTGGCGCTGCGCTACGACGCCACCATCTCGCGCGAGATGGTGCGCAATCTGGCGCGCGAGGGCGAGGCCTATCTCAAGGCGCGCGGCCACCAGATCACCGCCGGCCGGCTCTATCTCTGCCATTTCCTCGGCATGGAAGGCGCGCATCAGGTGCTGGCGGCGCCGGGGTCGGCGCAGTTGAACGCGGTGCTCGGCTCGGCCGTCATCCAGGCCAACCCTTTCCTCACCGGCAAGACCGCCAGCTACGTCGTCGACTGGGCGGAACGGAAAATGGGCCGCAAATTGCCGACGCCCGCGACGACCGACGGCCCGCAGACGACAACGACGGAAGTCCGCCAGACGTCGCCGGAGTTTGAAAAGTACAAGCAGGCGATAACGGCGCTGGTCGGTTCGATCCAGAATACGCTTGAGCCCGGTTAAGCCGGGCTGCCGACCGGGTTTTTCGGCAGGCCGATTGGTTTTGAGGCCGGCGGATGGTATATTAGCGGGGCATCTAGAGAGCTTTTTTGGGTCCGTCGTGAACCAAAACTGTGGTTGGGATCACATACGCCCAAGAGCCATTTTGGCAGAAGCGACTGTGTCGCTGGTGAAATTTAGCATGCGCAGACATCCATAGTGCGCCCCTGTGGGGCGGAGGGCTGATCCATGAAAGCGTTTGCCGTCCTTTTGAGCGGATTTTTTCTGTTAACGCTGACCGCGCTTGGCACCGTCCAGGCTGCAGCGCCGGATGCCGGGGCGCCTGGCGCCAAACGCGTCGCGCTGGTCATCGGCAACAGCAAATACGTCCATGCCGTCGAGTTGCCCAATCCGGCCAATGATGCGCGCCTCATCGCATCGACGCTGCGCAATGCCGGCTTCGAGGTGATCGAGGGCGTCGACCAGGATAATGCCGGCATGCACGGCCTGATCAGCAAATTCACCGAGCAGTCCTACGATGCCGACCTGGCCGTCATTTTCTACGCCGGCCACGGCATGCAGGTCGACGGCAAGAACTTTTTGATCCCGGTCGACGCCGAGCTGACATCGCCTGCCTATCTCAAGACCCGCACCGTCCAGATCGACGACTTCATGGCCGCGTTGCCGCCCGACCCGGCGGTCGGCGTCATCATCCTCGATGCCTGCCGCGACAACCCGCTGGCACGGACGCTGGCCGCTGCGATGCCGAAGACCCGATCCACCGCGTTGGGTACGGGTCTCGCGCCAATCGATCCGAAATCGGAAGGCGTCGGAACCGGCGGCATCCTGATTGCCTATGCCACCGACCCGGGCGCCATCGCCTTTGACGGCAACGGCGTCGACAGCCCCTACTCCACCGCGCTCGCCAGACATCTGACCGAACCGGGCGTCGAGATCCAGAGTGCGCTGACCCGGGTGCGTGGCGAAGTGGCCGAGACCACCCAAGGCCGCCAACGGCCATGGCACAACGCATCGCTGGGCCGCGAAGTCTTCCTTGGAAAACCAGCAGCTGAAGCCGCGGCCAAGCCGGCCGCCGATGCTTCGAACGCCACGGCAGCGCCAACCCCTGCCCCCGTCGCCAGCGAACCGCCCTCGTGGGAAGTCGAGCAGCGCCTGTGGGACGAGGCCTCGAAGCGCAACACCGCGCCGTTTTACGAAGCCTATCTCGAACAGTTCCCGAACGGCCGCTTCGCCACGGTGGCGCGGCTGAACATCGACGCGCTGAAGGATCCGAAAGCCCAGGAACGCGAAGTAGCCGCGCTTGATGCTGCCGAAGCGAACCCCGGATCTGCCGTGCGCACCTCGGTCGGCATTTCGGACGACATGAAGAAGGTGCTCGGCACCGCGGAGACAGAGAACGCCATCGGTCTCGATCGCCAGGGCCGCATCGACCTGCAATTGCGCGTCGAGGCGCTGGGCAACGAGCTTGGCCGCGTCGACGGAACCATCGGCGCCAAAACCCGGCAAGCGATCGGCGACTGGCAAGAGGAGAACGGGCTGCCGCCAACCACTTTCCTGACGCGTGAGCAGCTGGCGTTCCTGGAGATCCAGACCGATCCGATGATGGAGGCCGTGCGCGCCAAGCATGAGGCCGACCAGGCCGGCGTAGACAAGTCGAAGAAACAGGTGGTGCAAAAGGCCCGCACGCTGAAGCCGGTGGCGGAGAAACCGCGCAAGAAGCAGTACGCCCAGAAACCACGCAGACAACAGCAATTCGTGCAGAAAAGGAGCAACCGCGAAATCGTGCGCGAGGATGAACCGCCACCGCGGGACAACAATGATTTCCTGACCAAGGCGCTGATCTTCGGCACCGGCGTAGCGGTCGGCGGCGTGCTCAAGAACTGATCGATCATATCAAACAGCAACAACGCCGCGTGTCCGTTGGACACGCGGCGTTGCCGTTACATCGGCCGAGATACAGCCGGCGACACTACTGCGCCTTGATCCGCATCTCGACCCGGCGATTGACGGGATCGTAGGGATTGGGGTTGCGTGGATTGGCCTCGCCGAGGCCGACCGCCTTGATGCGGGTGGACTCGATGCCGTTGGATTCCAGGAAAGCCGTCACCGATTGCGCCCTGCGCTGCGACAGGCCCTCATTGTAGTTCGCCGAGCCGGACGCGTCGGTATAGCCTTCGACGACGAAGGACAGCTTGCTCAGACGGTCGTCCTTCAGCGCCTTGGCGAACTCGTCGAGTTCGCTGCGCGCCTTGGCGTCGAGCTCGGATGAATCCAGGCTGAAATTGATCAGCATATCGAGGCCGGTCTTCTCCGGCGGCTTATCTTTCTGGCCGGTCTTGCTCTTGCACTCATCCTCGGTGCCGACGCAGATTCCGCGCGCCGCGCCGTGATCGATCGAACCGGCAAAAAACTTCACAATGTCTTCCGATTTCTGAAGTGGGTCGGCGTAGGCGTGCGTCGAAAAAAGCACGGCCGCCAACACTAAAACTGAACTGCCCCGCTGCATAACGGCTACTCCTGCTCTGACTCATTGTTTCGACGCAATTCCAGACGGAAAGCCGCTTCACACCTTTCCTGGAATTGCTCTGAGCTTCCGATATCACCAAAGCCCGATCCGTCGGACCAAGACGGTCAGGCTCCATGTCTCTGTTCGACCATCTCTCCGAAAGCCGGCCTCGCCTTTTTTCGGGATCGTGGGTCTGATTGTGGAATATACCAAAGCGCGGCGCGTTTGTCTGTGAACAACGTCATGGACATGTGGCGGTCGACAGGCTTGACCCGCGGCTCGCAGGCGAGTTGAGTGATAGCTGCTCTTGGGGGGAGGACAATAGCAGCGATGGTCAACGGGCTTCGATTCCAGACCGCACGCGATCTCTTCGCCGCAAACAGCGCCGTTGCCCGGGACATGACGGCTGTTCCCACCGACCAACCCTCGCTCGAGTTCTGCCGCCGGCTGATGGCCGGCCGCATCCCCGAAGAAGCGATCACCTTTTGCGCCTATCTCCTGCCCGACCGCGCGGCGATCTGGTGGGGCCATGAGTGCCTTGATCATCTGACCGAGCTGCTCGAGGAGCAGGATCTCGAAACGCTGGCGCTGATCCAGGACTGGGTCGGCGAACCCGGCAATGCAAGCCGCCGGGCGGCTGTCGCCGAGGCGGCGATGGCGCGGCAGCAAACCCCTGCCGGCTGGATCGCACTGGCGGTGCAACGGCATGTCAATGGCTCGGCGGATCAGGCCGACGGGTCGAGGCTACGGCCGCTGCCCGCTGCCCATGCCGTCAATGCCGGCATTCTGGCCGGACTGGCGCGGGTTGCGGTGGAGGATCGTTTCTCGGTGCTCACCGCCTTTGTCGAAATGGGCATCCATCTGGCCGAAACCGAAGCGCTGCGCAGAGCCTGATTGCTCTCACTTGCAGCGGTTTCATTTGCAGCCGTTTTGCGCCCATTTGCCAAGCGCCACCTTGAAGCGCGTGCCCAGCGGATGTTCCAGGCGCAACACCGAGATATCATTGGTGGTCTTGGCCTGGTCGCACGGCCGCTCCTCGGTAGCGCCCATCGAACGCGCGGAAACACCCACGAGTTTCTTTTATAGTCTTGGTTATGTTAGTATATTAGCAACTTCTTGACAATTGTCCAAAGCTCTGGTTTTCTTGACATATTAAACAAAGTTCGTTGCGTTTTTTACGGACGGGGTTCACATGTCGGTCTTGGTAGTCGCGGACCCGCGGGGGGTGTATCTCGCCGGTCTGGATTGGGTTCTGCGGAAGGCTGGACACGATGTTGTCGCCCAGTGCCGCCGCCCTCTAGATGTTCTCCCTCATATAGAGCGCCATCGGCCCGATATTGTCATCGTCGGCCTGGATATCGCCGATCCGCAGACGACCGGTCTTTCCTCTCGCCTGAAGGCCTGCAACAACGCTCCCGGCGTCATCTTCATCGTGCAGCCAAGCGGCCGGCTCGACATCAAGGAAATACAGGCGCTCGGCAGCGACGGTCTGCTGCTCGACGGCATCAGTAACCGCAATCTCGTCGAATGCGTGAGCGCGGTGGCGGCAGGCAAGAAGTGGATCGACAACAAGATCGTCCAACAACTGCTGATGCCCCAATCGCAGCACCAGCCGACGTCCAGGCTTACAGGGCGGGAGACCGAGATCGCCGACCTCGTCTCGCGCGGGCTGCGCAACAAGACCATCGCACAGCGGCTGCATGTGTCCGAAGGCACGGTGAAGATGCACCTGCATCACGTCTACGAGAAGCTGCATCTCGGCGGCCGGGCGGAATTGGCCTGGGTCGCGCATGGCAAGGATGCCGAGCGTCCAGCAATAGGCCGAACCGGCCTGCTCTGACCTTCTCTTTCGCCTGACATCGACAGGATGCCGCAACGGGCCGGAAAGCCGCCTGATGGCAATGGCCGCGCCAACAGCGCGCCCGCGCCGGCCTGATCTACCGAAGGATATATATCGTTCGATCAGGTACGGCCATTCACCATAACACTATCCAACCGGGAATGGACGCGCCCTCCGCGTCGGCGGCACATTGCGGGATTAAAGGCCACAATTCCGTGCGCCAGCGGATGCCCTGGGGTAGGTGCATCCGGCATCGGGTGGGGGGTGAATACCCTTTTTCTTGATGCGTTCAAAAAGGGGAGAATCTCCATGGCACTCGACATCACAACTCAAGACATCGTCATCGACGAGACGACCGGTCTTCAGAACGATGATATCAGCCCTTCCAGCAACCCCACCCTGCTACATCTCCTGACTCTCGGCACCGCGCTGGAGGTCGCCTCAAAGACCGACTTCGTGCAGGCCACGGCCGACGCGGGGGAAACCATCACCTCGGTCGTTCTTACCCAAGACTCCTCAGGAACGCCGTTTTCCACTACCGACGGCGTGGTGACCGACATTCAGACGGTCGATGGCAATTATGTCTGGCTGTTCCAGGACCCGAACAATGCAGATGTCGTGATCGGCGTCATTGGTACCGATGACCCGACTGCCGAGCCCGACCCAACCGATCCGCTCGCCTTCTCGTTTGGGCTCGATCACACCAGCGCCACTGATGCGGACCTGTACCTGGTCCAGTATGTGGCGTTGCTCCACCCGAACTCGGGCGACCCGGACGACCAGATCGATCTGACCGATCTGGTGTACGCGTCGATCGAGGGGACCTCACAGATCAACTTCTCAGGCCAGAATGCGGCTCCCGGCAATCATGATTTCTACCTGATCAATTCGCCCGATGACGCTGCCAAGCAGCTTCTGGTGATTGATGCGAACGGCGGCACCGCCAACGTGAGCACGCAGGGCTTCGGCGTCGACAACAACAGCATCAATCCGGGGGAAACGCTGCAGGTCGACTTTGTGACTGGCGGCCTGCTGAACGCCGGCACTGCCTCGCAAATCCAGTACGGCAGCCATATCGAGACCATCACCGAGGCCGGGTTCACGATCAACCAGATTACGCCTTCTACTCCGACGGCTCGCGTGGACGTCACGATCAGCGCCTTCGACAACACGCTCGACCAGCAAGGCACGGACTTCTTCGACGGCACCACGACCAGCGCCGTTGACATCACCAGCGTCACGTTGACGGGCCAATCGGGGGTTGCCACCACCATCACCGCTGATGGCGACTATGTCACAGGAGGCGGCGACACCATCCACGTCTCAGGGCTTACCGGCACCGGAAACGCCGTGACCATCACCGGGCTGGATAACATCACCACCGTCGATATCACCACCGCCACCAACATGGATCGAATGACGGTAACGGGCGTCGATGCGAACGAAGGCTGCGACATCACCGAGTTCCACTTCTCGGCGACGACCACCAACGCCCACACCGAAGAGGTCGGCTCCTTCATCAACTTCGACGACGACGGGCCGACAGTGGCCGCAGACGGTACTGTTCCGACGTTGACCACCGACGACACCAACATTCCCGATACCACGTCGACAGACTTCTCGGGTGTCTTCACCACCGACCCCGGCGCCGACGGCCTCGACGGCGTCACCTATGCGCTCGGCGTCAAGAGCGCCGGCGTCGACAGCGGCCTCGACGACACGCTCAGCGGCGACAACATTCTGCTGCGCGTCAATCTCAGCGGCCAGGTCGAAGGCTATCTGGAGAACGACACTGGCACGGTGGCCTTCCTGATAAGTGTCGACAGCACCGGCGAGGTGACGCTGACGCAGAACCGCGCGATCGTCCATAACGATCCGGGCGACCCGGTGGAGAGCGGCGCTTCGGCGGCGACACTTGCCGCAGCCGATCTGGTGACGCTGACTGCCACCGCCACTGACGGTGACGGCGACACAGACGATGCGACAGCCAATATCGGCACAGCCTTCACCTTCGAGGACGACGGCCCGACGGTGACGGCGGACGGCACCGTTCCGACGCTCGTCACCGACGATTCGGAACTTTCCGATACCGCATCGGCAGGGTTTGCTTCCGCCTTCACCACCGACCTCGGCGCCGACGGCGGTGCCGTCACCTATGCGCTCGACGTCCAGAGCGCTGGTGTCGACAGCGGCCTCGACGACACGCTCAGCGGCGACAACATCCTGCTGCGCGTCAATCTCAGCGGCCAAGTCGAAGGCTATCTGGAGAGCGACACGGCTACGGTCGCCTTCCTGATCAGCGTCGATGAGAACACCGGCGAGGTGACGCTGACCCAGGACCGCGCGGTCATCCATAACGATCCGACCGACCCGGTGGAGAGCGGCGCTTCGGCGGCGGTACTTGCCGCGGCCGGCCTGGTGACCTTGACTGCCACCGCCACCGATGGTGACGGCGACACCGCCTCGGATACTGCCGATATCGGCACGGCCTTCACCTTCGAGGATGATGGTCCGACGATCACGGTGCCTTTCGACGGTGATGCATCCGGTGGTGGTAGCGATGGTACTCACGAAAGCCTGGTTAACGCGGCCGGTGAGGAGGCCAGTGGAGCCTTCGGCTACGACATTGGTGCGGACGCTCATACGGCCCTGTTCTATACGAACGGCGGTTCTGATTTTGTCGACCAGGATGGCGACCCGCTTAATGGGGTCCAGATCGCACTCAGCGGCACGATCATCGGCGGCGGCGGGGGCACTCTCATCACCTCGGACGTGACACTCGCATCGGAGGACTCCGCCTCCGCGACGTTCAACTTCAGCTTCACCTACGACAAGGATCCGGCACCTGGCGTACAGACGGGCACGGCGGCCGGCACCCTCGTCTTCGACAAGGTTTTGGACACTTATGCCATCACCCTGACCGACGCGCTCGAAGGCTTCAGCTTCGACGTGCTGCATACCAACGAGTTGCTGGCCAAGGCGCCCACCGGCAACACGGGACACCCGCTGATCGTCGCCGAGCAGCTGACGCCGAACGGCGATCCAGATCCGTTCTTCGTGCAGTTCACCGCAAACTCGACAACCAACTCCATCAAGTTCGGCTTCAACTCGACCGGCGACGGAGCGGTTGTTGGTGATACCACGTTCAACAACGGCGGTGCCACCCACGACATGATCACCAACCTCCACGAAGACTGGGTTTCCGCGACCCAGGCGACGAACGGGGTCGCTGGCGACACCATCCAGAAGGGTGAAGCTCTGACCTTGCGGTTCTTCGAAGAGAACATTCTGGGGGATGTGAACCCGAAAGCGCCTGGTGGTGGCGATGAGCGGCTTGACCCGACCGCGGTGGCCAGCGGTGTCGTCATCAAGTTCGACGGCATCGGCAACAGTGAAGACCTCGTCCTGATCCTCGACCTGAAGGATGCCAACGGCAACGAGATAACGAGGGCGGTCAATGTGCAGAACTCGGACCTGATCAAAGGGAACGCCAATGTCCCCTTCCCGTACAGCACCGAGTTCACGCTCGATAACAACGATGCCTTGCTCATCCTCGAACAGAACGACTACACGGCCGCCGGTGAGACCTACCAGATACAAGGCATTCAAATCATGCAGAGCGCCAATGGGTTGACGGGAACCGCCATCAACCTGGACGGGGCCATCGGAGCCAATCACGGCAGCAGTACCACCTCTGGTCTGACGGCTTGGGATCCGACCGATAACGATGTCCTGAAGATCGTCGACATCGGGTTTGTGCAGCAGACCAGCGGGACTGTCGACGCCAACCTCGACTTCGCCTTCCAGGTGGCGGACGCGGACGGGGATTCGACTGACGTCCAGCACATACTTGTCGACGTTGCCTGACGGTTGACCAACGGGGGCAGCTAACGCTGCCCCCTACCGCCACCCGCGATCTCTTGCACGGAGATGTCCGCCAAATGATGAAAACCAAACAACAGCCCCCTGCCCTGCAGGTGGTTATGAAAGAGGCAAAACGCGCCATCCGGCCGCTTATCTGGTTCAGCGGCGGCATCAACGTGCTGATGCTGACCGGGGCGCTTTATATGCTCCAGGTCTACCACCGCGTGTTGTCCAGCCACAGCCTGGAGACGTTGGTGATGCTGTCGCTGATGGCGGCAGGGGCACTTGCGACGATGGCGGGACTGGAGGTGGTGCGCGGCCGTCTTCTGGCCAAAGTCGGATCGTGGATGAACGCGCGGTTGGCACCGGTTCTCCTTACCGCATCGGTGGAATATGCCGCCTCAGCACCCGGTCAGGCCAACTCCCGCCCCTTGCGCGACCTGGATCAAGTCAGGAATTTCTTCACCAGCCCAAGCATCTTCCCGATCCTAGACGCGCCTTGGGCACCGCTGTTTTTCGCCGCCATATTTCTCATGCACCCCTGGCTTGGCTGGTTGGCGCTGTGCGGCGGAATCGTCCTGTTCGCATTGGCGTTGCTCAACGAATACATCACACGCAAACCGTTGACCGAGTCCGCAAGCGCACAGTCGCGGGCCTATGTGCAGGCCGAGGCGGCGATCCGCAACGCCGAGGTCGTCCAGGCGATGGGCATGTTGAAGCCGCTGCTGGAGGGCTGGAAGGCGCAGCAGGACGAGGCAAACAAGGGACAGGTTCTTGCCGCCAACCGTGGCGGCGTCATCGCGGCCATCGCGCGTTGCCACCGATTGGCCCTGCAAATGGCCATACTGGGCCTTGGTGCGTATCTGGTGCTTCGCAACGAGGCTTCGCCCGGCATCATGATCTCCGCCTCGATCCTGATGGGGCGCGCATTGTCCCCGGTCGAGCAGGCGATCGGCACATGGAAGGCGACGGTGGGAGCGCGTGCCGCCTATAAGCGTCTCACCGCGGTCGCCGGAGAGCACCGGGAAGCCACGCCGGTTCTGCCGCTACCCCGCCCGAAAGGCAGGTTCGAGGCGGAGAACCTTGTGCTGGCCCGACAGGGTAGCGAGCACATCCTGAAAGGGATCAGCTTCCAGCTCAGGCCGGGTGAAGCCATGGCGTTGATCGGCCCCAGCGGGGCCGGCAAGACGAGCCTGGCGCGAATACTGGCCGGTGCCTGGCGTCCATCCGGGGGGCGTGCGCTGCTGGACGGCATGGACGTTGCCCAATGGGCGGCGGAGGACCGTGGTCACCATGTCGGTTACTTGCCGCAGGACATCGAACTCTTCGCCGGTACCATCTCCGAAAACATCTGCCGCTTCGCGACACTCAACCCGGCGGTCTTCAACAACGTGGTCAAGGCCGCGCAGTTGGCGGGCGTTCACGAACTTATCAAAGGGCTGCCGAAGGGTTACGCCACCGAGATCGGCGAATCCGGCGCGGTGCTGTCAGGCGGGCAGCGCCAACGCATCGGGTTGGCGCGGGCGCTCTACGGCGACCCGGCGCTCATTATCCTGGACGAGCCCAATTCCAACCTCGACCGCGAGGGTGAGGACGCATTGATTGCCGCCCTCGGCGCTATCAAGGCAGCGGGCACGACCGTTATCCTGATCGCGCACCGAGCGAACATGATGGAGAAGGTCGACAAGATATTGGTCCTCAACCGTGGCCAGCAAGACCTCTTCGGTTCCCGTGACTATGTCTTCAACGAACTCTCCGCGCGCATCCGCCAGGTAACTCAGGTGCCGGCGAGTCCTATGCCGGAAATCTCCGCCGCCGCCGCAGTGGTGGGCGTCGACAACGGGACACCTCCCTCCTCAAAGCGTACGTCGCGTCAGGGCGCAATGAGCACGGCTGTCGTGGCGAACCAGGCATGAAACGAGAACCGATATGAACGTCGTGCCATTACCCCTCCCGCCACCCTCCCTGCTGGAGCCGGTACCCCTGCGTCTTGCGGGCGTGACGTCCACCGGGTTCGCCATCATGTTCCTGTTCTTCGGCGTGGCCGGGGGTTGGGCGGCGCTGGCGCCGTTGGACAGCGCCGCGGTGGCGCCGGGCGTTGTGAAGGTCGCCGGCGATCGCAAGCTCATCCAGCACCTCGAGGGCGGAATCATCGCGGAATTGAACGCCGCCAACGGTGATATCGTCAAGGCCGGCAAGGTTCTGGTTCGGCTCGACACCACGCAGGCAAGGGCGCAGCTTGACCTGATCCAGAACCGGATAGCAACGCGAGAGGCGCTGGCCGCGCGTCTGAGGGCCGAGCGTGACGACAAGGCCGAGATCGCGTTTGATCCGGCGTTGCTCGCAAACCCCGCCACGGCCGCAAAAGACGCGGTGGGCGCGCAGCGTGACGTGTTCGCGGCGAAGCACCATAATTTGAAGGACGAGCGGGAAATTCTCAGCCAGCGCCGCCACCAGACCGAGGAAGAGATAACGGGACTGGAGCAGCTTATCGTCACCAAGGACAAGCAGATCGAGGCGATCGAGGGTGAAACCAAAGACCTCGAGAGCCTGCTCAAGAAGGGGCTGACCACCCGCGAGCGGAACCTGTTGCTCAGGCGACAACAGCAGGAACTCGAGGGCGAGCGCGCTACCAACATCGCCGCAATCGCCCGTGCCAAAAGCGCCATGGCCGAGATCGACATGCAAATCCTGAACCTCGGCACGGTTCGGCTGAACGAGGCCGTCGACGAGTTGAGCAAGGTCGAGGCAGAGTTGTTTGACCTCGGACAGCAGGAGCGTGCCGCCAAGGACGTGCTTACCCGTACCGAGGTCGTCGCACCGGTTGACGGCATCGTCATGGATCTGAAGGTCCACACGGCGGGCGGTGTCGTGAAACCCGGCGAGACATTGATGACAATCGTGCCGCTCGGACAACAACTCGTGGTCGAGGCCATGGTCAAACCAGAGGATGTCGAGACGATCGCCGCCGGACAGCCCGCGCGCGTCAGCTTCCCGGCCTTCGCACGCTACAACCTGCCGCCACTCGACGGCGTCGTGGAGATCGTGTCGGCCGACCGCATGGTGGACGAGCGCAGCGGGGCGCCGTATTTCGCCGCAACCGTGTTGATCGACAGAAACGAACTCGCCAAGCTGGAGGGCCGCAAACTTCTGCCCGGCATGTCGAGCGAGGCGATGATCCGGACAGGTGCTCGCACCGTGCTCGCTTACCTCGCCGAGCCGATCACGCAGAACTTCCGCCGGGCGATGCGGGAAAAATAGCCGCAGGCTGTCCAAGACTTCTTTATCTGACCGGACAAAGACCGCCACCCGGACCAATTCCCCGACCTGCGTCGCCACCCAGGCCACAGGTCCGCCGCCTTGCGCGGACCGAAAGCAATCCGTCCCACTGCGCTCAGCTTGACGACAGGCCCAGAATCAGCCCGCCCGGCTGGCCCACAACGCCCCGCGCTCGAAGATGCTGCGCATTTGCGGCACGGAAAACTCATCCGCCGTGTGGCCAAGCGCGCTGAAGAAGACGCGGCCCTTGCCGTAGCGGCGCTTCCAGACCACGGGCATGACGACGCCGTCTACAAAGTCGAGATGCTCGCCGCCAAACGTCGTCGTCGCCAGCACCTCGTTGCTCGGGTCGACATGCATGTAGTACTGCTCGGAACGGTAGGCGAAGCTATCGATGCCCCTGACGATCGGATCATCGCTGGTGATGTCGACGCGATAGTCGATGATGTCGCCGGGATGGGCGACCCATTGGCCGCCGGTCATGAAGTGATAGTCCGGCTCGTTGCGGAAGCTGTCGCCCATGGTGCCGTGAAAGCCGGCAAGGCCGGTTCCACCTCTGACGGCGGCTACAAGGTTTTGCAGCTCCGGTTTCTCGATCGTCGACATTGTGACCACCGGGACGATCAAATCGATTGCCGAAAGCTGCGAATCGGCAAGCGCTGACGTGCCCTCTTCTATCCGCACCTCGAAGCCATGCCCGGTCAATATCTCGCTGACGACTGCGGCGCTGCGGGCCGGCGTGTGGCCTTCCCAACCGCCCCAGAAAATCAGTGCCGTCTTGCTCATGCTCGTTTCTCCTTTGGTCGGCATTGATAAGCAAGCCGAACTCGTTTGTCTTCCCTTCCATGAGGGGCATTTCTGTCGCGATGCGGCCCATCCGGCAGTGAATTCGGTGGATGAGTAACGATTGGCCGCGCCTGGCGTCTTGTTTCAATGCCGGGCCGCACTCAAATCAGCTGTCTTCGCGTTTGCGCAGACATCGGTCCAATCCGCCGCAACCAGCCGGAGCCTTCCGGGGAGACCGCTTTATGAGTTTCGACCAAACGACTGTCGCCGCCTATCTGGAAGTCATCACCATCAACCTCGTGCTCTCGGGCGACAATGTCGTGGTGATCGGCATGGCGGCCGCCGGCCTGGCCAAAGCGTTGCGCCAGAAGGCGATCGTCGCCGGCATAGCCGCGGCCGCGGTGATCCGCGTCGTCTTTGCCGTGATCGCGGTGCAGCTGCTGGAAATTCCGGGGATCATGCTGGTCGGCGGCATGCTTTTGTTCTGGGTGTGCTGGAACATGTTCCAGGAATTGCGTTCCGCCCGCGGCGATGAAGACAGCGATGCCGACGCCGACCCTGCCGCGACAGCGCTTGCGGCGGTGCGGCCGGCCAAGGCATTGCGCACGGCGATCCTGCAGATCGTGGTCGCCGACGTCTCGATGTCGCTGGACAATGTGCTGGCCGTGGCGGGCGCCGCCGCCCATGACATGAACGCGCTGGTGTTCGGGCTCATCCTGTCGGTGGTTCTGATGGCTGTCGCCTCGACACTGGTGGCGGCGCTGCTTGCCAGATACCGCTGGATCGGCTGGCTCGGCCTGGCGATCATCGTCTATGTCGCCGGCAACATGACGCTGGACGGCGTCGAGCAATTGCGAACGGTCGACTACCACGCACTGCTTTCGCCGGCCGCGAGCTAGCCGCGCAACAATCAGGACATATCGAAGACACGTCCGGGATTGAGGATGTTGTGCGGATCGAAGGCCGCCTTCAGGCGGCGCATGGCTGATATCTCCGCGTCGCTGCGCACGAGGTTCAGCCATTTCTTCTTGTCGAGGCCGATGCCGTGTTCGGCCGAGACGGCGCCACCGCACTCCGCCACGCTGCGATAGATGATCTCGTAGGCGGCGGCCGGTTCAGTGGTGTCGACCTGATAGTGCAGATTGCCGTCGCCGAGATGGCCGAAGACGTAGATCTCGGCGCTGCCGTCCGTCGCGCGGATCGCCGCTTCGGCGTCGCGCAGGAAAGCCGCCATCGTCGACAGCGGAATGGAGATGTCGACGCCGATCAGGCCCTCGATCGCAAACAGGAAGCGGTTGGCCTCTTCGCGCACGTCCCAAAGCGCGCGGAATTCGCGCGGCGATTGCGAGACGACCACGTCGTCGACGATGCCGTCTTCGACGGCCTGCATCAGCACCGAAGCGAAACGCTCGCCGTCCAGCTCGGCCTGGTTGCCCTGGATTTCGACCAGGACATAGACGGGCGCGCCGGCAGGCAGCGGCGCCGGCGCGGCCATGCCGGCTATCATGGCGCCGTAGAGCGGCGAAAAATTCACCTCATAGGCCGAAAGCAAGGGACCGAGCCGCTGCTTGAGCAGCCCGAGCAGCGCGATAGCGGCGTCCAGCGAACCAAGCGCGCAGAAGGCGGCAACCTCGGTGGCGGGCTTCGGATGCAGTCGCAGGCAGGCACGGGTGACCACGCCCAGCGTGCCTTCGCTGCCAATGAACAGCTGGTTGAGATCGTATCCCGAATTGTCCTTGGCCAGGCCGCGCAGCGAGGTCAGGATCGAGCCGTCGGCAAGCACTGCCTCCAGCCCCAGGACCTGAGCGCGGTACATGCCGTAACGCAGCACGCGGATGCCGCCGGCATTGGTGGCTATGTTGCCGCCGACCGTCGCCGTGCCGCGCGCGCCGATGTCGACCCCGAACATCAGGCCGGCCGCATCGGCGGCTTCCTGCACCATTTGCAGCGGCGCGCCGGCTTCTGCGATGATGGTTGCCGCCTGGCGGTCGAGAGCCTCGACCGCGGTCATGCGCTCCAGCGACAGAACCGCTTCGCCCGGCTGCACGCGCGCGGCGCCGGCCAGCCCGGTGCGGCCGCCATGGACGACCAGCTTCTGGCCAAGGCCGCTGCACAGGCGCAGGATTTCGGCGACTTCGCCGGCCCTGCGCGGACGCAAGACCAAATCGGGCCGGCCTCCGCCCTTGCCGGAGAGATCGTCGCCATAGCGCGGATCGACCGCATCGCCGGTGACAACAGCGGCGGCGTCGAGCCGCAACTGAAGCTGGGAGAGAAGCTGATCGATCTGTTGTATCATGGTTCCTGGATATTTCGCTTGTTCGCTGCGGTCCGAGACCTTGATGCGGGACAATTTTCGGGTCAATTGAATAAATTTACGCACGGTATAATTTATCATTGCGCGTTGAAACCACTGAAGTTTCCTGTAAATTTCGTCTTGAAGGTTGCGTGGCGTCGCGCTGGTTACAGGACCCGTGGGCAGCGCGATGACCAAGGTTCTGGCGCCTGCCAGACGAGGGATCGAATGACGAAGCACAAGACGATGGAGGATTTCGCCCGCTCCTGCGGCGTCTCCAGGCCGACGCTGTCGAAATATTTCGACGACCCGACCAGCGTCAAGCCGGCGACGCGCAAGCGGATCGAGGAGGCGCTGCGCTCATCCGATTACCAGCCCAATCTGTTTGCCCGCAACCTCAACCGCAAGCGTACCCGCAGCATCGGCATCGTCGTGCCGACGGTGGCCGATCCCTTTTATTCCGAAATGGTCAGCCGCATCGAGCTCGGGCTGCGCGACGAGGGCTACTGGCCCATCGTCATTTCCTCGCACGGTTCGCGCGAGCTCGAAGTCGAGGCGACGCGCACCATCCTGTCGCTGAAAGTCTCAGGCGCGCTGATCGCGCCGCTTGGCTTGCGCTCGGACCGCCGCGCGCTGGAGAAGCTGACGCAGACAATGCCGGTCGTCTATTTCGACACCTATCTCGAAGGCGGCGCACCCTTCGTCGGCAACAACAACGCCCAGAGTGTCTCGACCATCGTCGACTATCTCTGCCGCTCCGGCGACGCGCCGATCTATTTCGATATCCCGCACGTCAACCACAATTCGCCGGAGCGACTGAACAGCTATATCGGGGCCATGCAGCGGCTGGGCCACGAGCCGGTCGTCATCGGCAACACAAGCGACTATACATGGGATTTCGAGCGCATCGGCTACGAGCAGATGGAACAGATGCTTGGGGCTGGCGGCCTGCCGGGCAAGACCATACTGTGCGCCAATGACCGCCTGGCCTTTGGCGTCATGGCGGCAGCCTTCGCGCAAGGCAAGAAGGTCGGCCGCAAGGCGGACTGCGACCTGCGCGTCGCCGCCCATGACGACCATCCGCTGAGCCGTTACACCTGCCCCGCTCTGACCACCATCGCGCAGGATTTTGCCGCCATGGCGGGGCGCAGTGTCGAGACACTGCTCGCTTTGCTCAACGAGGACATAGCGAGCGTCGCACCGAAGGTCAGCCTCGACGCCGCCCTTGTGATGCGTCAGTCGGCCTGAACACTTCCAACGGCGGGGTCGAAGCCGCGCCATGCGGTGATCGCGATGATGGCGTCAGCGGCGATGTCGTCACGGAC
The DNA here is from genome assembly GCF_007003975.1 of Mesorhizobium sp. WSM4306. Classification (GTDB taxonomy): domain Bacteria; phylum Pseudomonadota; class Alphaproteobacteria; order Rhizobiales; family Rhizobiaceae; genus Mesorhizobium. Next base: position 54,703 of record NZ_VFTC01000021.1, on the reverse strand, counting down.
GAACCTTCTATCAGGCAAGCAGGTTTGCCGCTTCGTCCTCGCCAAGCAGCGGCGGCTGATCGACCGTGCCATTGACGGCAACGGAGCCACGGCTTTCTCCCGAAGCCAGGATCGCCTCCATGATCTCCAGCACATGCAATGCGAGTTCGCCCGAGGCGCGCGGCTTTCTTCCCGCGCTCAGCGCGCGCGCCAGATCGGCGACGCCGAGCATGCGGTAATTGGCGCGGTCGGGCGCGGCATAGGGCCAGTTGCGGGCGCCGTAGAGTTCGCTTTCGCTGGCGAAGTCGGCCCAGTCGGCGCCGCGCGCCGACAACGAGACGGTGCCGCCGAACGTGTCGGGATCAGGCAGCCTGAGCGAACCTTCGGTGCCGTGCAATTCGATCGGATGGTTGGAGTGTTTGAACACATCCCAGGAGGCGCCGAAGGTGACGGTGGCGCCGGAGCGGAATTCGAGCAGCGACAATATGTTGGTCGGCGTGCCAACGTTGAACTTGGTGTTCTTGAACGGACCCTCGGCAGTGATCAGCCGCTCCTCCTGGCCGCGCGTCGCCATCGCCATGACGCGGGCGACCGGGCCGAGCAGATTGACCAGCATGGTCAGGTAGTAGGGCCCCATGTCGAACACCGGGCCGCCGCCCGGCTGATAATAGAATTGCGGATTGGGATGCCAGTGCTCCATGCCGCGTCCCATCATGAAGGCGGTGCCGGTCACCGGCTTGCCGATGGCGCCCTCGTCCATCAGGCGGCGGGCGCGGCGTCCGGCGGCGCCCAGGAATGTGTCCGGCGCCGAGCCGATCAGCAGGCCGCGCTGCACCGCCTCGGCGACAAGACGGCGGCCGTCCGCGGCCGAGGTCGCCAGCGGCTTTTCGGTGAAGACATGCTTGCCCGCTGAAAGTGCTGAAAACGAAATGTCGAAATGCGCTGCCGGGATGGTCAGGTTCAGCACCAGGTCGATGTCGGGGTCGGCGAGCAGCGCGTCGACGCCGAGCGCGCGGATGCCATATTCCCTGGCGCGGAGCTCAGCCATGTCAGGCGAAATGTCGGCGCAGGCGCGCAGCTCGACGCCGCCGAAGAGCGCTGCATTGCGCAGATAGGTCATCGAAATGTTACCGCAGCCGATGATGCCGATACCGAGCTTTGTCTTTGATTTCGCGTGCATTTTAGATCGTACCTCCCAACGCGGTCATGGCTTGGCCGTACTTACGTCAGCAACGGACCATAGTCGAAAACCGCTGTGCAACATTTTAAATCTTGACGCGCGTAAAATTTTTATAGAGCTTATGAAAACGCTGGCGCGAGATCGGGAGGCTGCCGGCTCTACCATCCAAGAGATGGAGCATGATCATGCTCCGGGAGGAGAAGATGACAGAAAAGAAAAAACGGCGGGGCGCCGACGCGAATCCCGTGGGTCATGCGCGCGTTCGATCTCTGCCGCGCGGCCAAAGATCGCGACGGGTTCAGGCATAGATCACCTTGGCCACGGTCCTGTCGAGCTGGCTGCGTATCGGGCCGGACAGGCCATCGTCGGTGATCACCACATCGACGCTCGACAGCGAAAATGCCTTGGAGGTTCCGCTGACGCCCCATTTGCTCGAATCGGCGAGGAGGACAACGCGCCGTGCCATGCGCACGAGGTTTCGTTTCGTTCGCGCCATGTCTTCGTTCACGTCGACCACATCCAGTGAGGAGTCGATCGCATGCGCTCCAACGAAGACCTGATGCGCCACCAAGCCGCCGAGAGCCGTGTCGGCATCGGTGATCAGCGTGCTCACCGTGTCTGGATAGACCCGGCCTCCGATCATGTGAACGTCGAGCCCGGGCCGATGCATCAGGTGCTGCACGATATTCATAGCCGTGGCCGCGACCACGACATTGCTGAGCGGCGGTAACTGCATGGCAACCTGCATCAAGGTCGAGCCGCCGTCGAAGATGACCGATTGGTTGTCCTCGAACAGATCTGCGGCTGCCCGGGCGATGCGCTTCTTCGCATCGAGGTTAGTTTGCATTCGCCGGGCGAACGCGGCCGTGGTTGAATCCGTGGTCCGGGTCACCGCCCCGCCCCGGGTCTTGGTCAGCAGTCCCTTGCGGTCCAGTATCTCGAGGTCGGTGCGCACAGTGACTTCCGACACGCCAAAACCGTCTGACAGGTCCTTTGTGCGAACCTGTCCGCTGCGTAGCACCTCACCCAGAATCGATTGGCGTCTCTGCTCCGACAACATTGCCCTGTCCTTGCCTCCATGTGCCAGGCGGTCGCCCCGGCCTTCGGCTCACTCTATCAAAAATACGCAAATTCGAAAGCTTTCGAAAGATTGCTTTTGTGATTTCTTTCGCAAACACTGGTTTGGGATTTTGAAATCAACCGATTGGAGAATTTTGCAGTCATGAGCCTCGGAACCAAGGTGCGCCTTGCGCGCCTCTTTTCACATCCATCGGGGAATCTTTTTGGCGGCGCGGTCGACCACTTCGTTGGCTATGGCGACGTGCGCAAAGGCGGTCTTGCCGACCTGCCGGGTGCGCTTGCGCGCGTCATGGTTGGCAAACCCGACTATGTCAGCATCCAGCCCGGCACCGCGCGCCATCTGTGGCCGCAATACGCAGGCAAGGCTTCCCTGGTGATCCAGGCCGGCTGCTTCACTCCGGACGATCGCATCAGTGAGCTGATTGCAACGCCGGAGGATGCGGTGCGCGCTGGCGCCGATGCGTTGGCCGTGGCCATTCCGGTGCGCGGCGCGACCGAGGGCAAATACATACGCTGGCTGACCGATTCTGTGAATGCAGCGGCCCGCTACGGCATGCCGGTGGTGGCGCATATCTACCCTCGCGATTTCACCGACGGGGCAAAGATCGTCTTCACCCCCGACGAGATCGCCTATGCGGCGCGCATCGGCTATGAGTCCGGCGTCGACGTGATCAAGATCGGTTACACGGGCGATTTCGAATCGTTCCGAGAGACCGTCCGGACTTGCCCGGTGCCGGTTGTGATCGCGGGTGGTCCAAAGACCGATACGCTGCTCGGCGCGCTTCAGCAGACGGCGGACGCCATCCGTGCCGGCGCGCGCGGTGCCGTGGTGGGCCGTAATCTCTGGGGGCATGGCGATCCGGAGAAGGCAGCGCTTGCCTTTCGCGGCGTCATCCATGACGGCCTTTCGGCGCAGGACGCGCTGGCGAAGGCGGGTGCCTGAACGATGCCCACCGTCCCTTCAATCCTCGGCTTCGGCGCTATCGCGATCGACGACATCGTCTATGTCGATCAGCCGTTGTCGGCAGGCAAGGGGAAGGTTCTGCAAAGTGCCCGCGCTTTCGGGGGAAATGTCGCGACGGCCCTTGCCGCCGTCGCGCGGCTCGGCGGAAGCGCCGGGTTCGTCGGATGGCTGGGCAGTGCCGCCGACGATCCCGTACTGTGCGATCTCGTTGCGAGCGGCGTTGAAACCGCATTCGCGCCGCGCCATCCCGACGCGCGCCCGGTGCACTCGCGGATCACCGTCGGTTCGGATGGGGATCGGTTTATCGCGTATGACGACGAAGCGATGCTGGGCACCGCGCCGGACTTTCCGGACGATATCCTCAGCCGCGCGACGGTCCTGATCGTCGACAGCTATGCGATCCGGTCGCTGGATGTCGTGGCTCGGGCTCGCGAGCTCGGCCTCGCGATTCTAGGCGATATCGAATGGAGCAGCGGCCCAGCGACGGAGAGGCTGATCGCGCTCTGCGATCATCTCATTCTTCCCCTCGGCTTTGCGCGGACCGCCACGGGCCGCCAATCGCCGGCCGAGATACTCGATGCATTGTGGTTGCCGTCGCGGTCCGCCGTGGTTCTGACGGATGGCGGCAGGGGGGTCTACTATCGCGGCCGCGACGAGACGGGGCTCTGGCACTTGCCTCCGCACCGAGTTGCCGTCGTCGACTCGACCGGCGCCGGTGACTGCTTTCATGGCGCCTATGCCCATGCGTTGACGCGCGGAGCCGACACCGCAGGCCGGGTGGCATTCGCGGCCGCGGCGGCGGCCCTTTCGATAACGGGGCGTGGCGGGCGCGAGGCGCTTCCGACCGACGACCAGGTCAGGGAACTCCTAGCATCGACGACCGCGCCGTCAGCAGTCGAACTGAAATATGCGCAACTCGATACCGGAACATAGCCAGAACTATCCGAAGATATATTTCGCAGGTGAACATAAGCCGAGGACAATCATTAAAAATCAGTGGCTTAGACTTGTGGAGGGAGGAATATGGCAGAAGTCGTTCTTGAGAATATCTGCAAGACATACGGGAACAATTTTCACGCAATCGACCAATTGAACCTGTCGGTCGAGGACGGCGAGTTCTTGATTCTCGTCGGTCCGTCCGGCTGCGGCAAATCCACAGCGTTGCGGATGATCGCGGGACTGGAGGACATCACCAGCGGCAGCCTTCGGATCGGCGGAGTGGACGTCGTCGACATGCCGCCCAAGGACCGCGACATCGCGATGGTCTTCCAGAGCTACGCCCTCTACCCGCATATGACGGTGTCCGAAAACATCGCCTTTTCGATGCGGCTGGCAGGCAAGCCGAAGGCCGAGCGCAAGAAGCGCGTCGACGAGATCGCCAAGACCCTTCAGCTGACGTCTTTGCTGGACAGCAAACCCGCCAACCTTTCCGGCGGACAGCGCCAAAGGGTTGCCATGGGCCGCGCCATGGTGCGCGAGCCGGCCGCCTTTCTCATGGACGAACCCCTTTCCAATCTGGACGCGAAACTGCGTGTGCAAATGCGCGCCGAAATCACCAGCCTGCAAAAGCAGCTCGGCGTCACGACCATTTACGTGACCCACGACCAAATCGAAGCGATGACGATGGGCGACAGGGTCGCGGTGTTGAAAGGCGGCGTGCTGCAGCAGGTCGACACACCCAAGAGGCTCTATGAATCGCCGGTGAACGCCTTCGTTGCCGGCTTTATCGGTTCTCCCTCGATGAACCTTTTCGAGGCGACCATGACGGGCGCCGAACTGATGTCCGGCGCCTTTGCCATTCGGCTGCAGGATGCAGCCTTCGTGCGCAGGCCAGGTTTGAAATCGTATGCGGGGCGCAAGGTCGTGTTCGGGATACGACCGGAGGATCTCTATGACAGCAGCCTCGAATCCGGCCGCAAGTATCAGACGATACCGGCAAAGGTGACCTCGATCGAAGAACTCGGGTCGGAACACATCGTCCATCTGAACATCGACGCGGTCCGGGTGGACTCCGGCGACCCCGACGCGGTGCAGGATTTCGGCCTGACGTCGAATGCGGTGGCGAGATTCGAACCGGACAGCGCAGTCCGCTCCGGTTCGGCAATCCGGTTGGCCCTGGATGATACCAAGCTCCATTTCTTCGATCCCGAGACGCACCTGGCGATCTGAAGATCTGTGGCAGAGCGCAGGCGAGGGTGAGGCGCCTGCGAAGTACTCGTAAGAAGACTTCTGAATGAAGCAGACGATCGGCTGCATTGTGCGGTCGATCTTAAAGAAGGAGGAGAAAATGATGTTTCGGATACAACCCGCGATGCTGAAAATAGCCGCGGCCGCATGGTTGCTTGGCGCAACCGGCGCCATGGCGGATACGACGCTGGAGTTCACCCAATGGTGGGAGCCCGAATTGCCGGCCGGATCGCTCAGGGCAATCATGGATGACTTCGAGGCCGCAAACCCCGGCATCAAGGTGACGCTGGTCAGCGGCCCCTATGCGACCACGCGAGACCAGATCTCGGTTGGCGCCGCAACGGGAACGCTCAGCGACGTCGTCGGTCTCGACGGCGCGTGGGTGAACAATCTGAACGCGCAAGGTGCGCTGGCAGACATGAACCCGATGATGGATGCGAGCAAGTTCGATAAGACCCAGGTCGCCGATATCATCAAGGTGGACGGCAAGGCGGTGATGTTTCCCGTGGCTTCCTTCGTCTACCCGGTGTTCGTCAATTTGGACCTCGCCGCCCAGGCAGGCGTAACCAAGCTGCCGTCGACCCGTGCGGAGTTTCTCGAAGCCGCCAAGAAGATGACTCACGCCGACAAGAACCAGTATGGCTGGGTGCTGCCCCTGTCGCTGCAAACGCCATCCGGCGTCCAGAACGACATGATGTCGTGGGTCTGGGCTTCAGGTCAGTCGATGATGGCGAACGGCAAGCCCGACCTCGAGGGCAAGCCGGTGGTGGATATGCTCACCTTCGTCAAATCGCTTAACGACGCCGGCACCGTCTCGCCCGGCATCGCCACCAAGACCGAACAGGAAAAGGTCGAGGAATTCGTCAACGACCGCGTCGGGATGATGATCGACTCGCTCGCGCATGTGAACCTCATCCGCAAGCGCAATCCCAAGCTGAACTTCGACCTCATCCCGGTCCCGGTCGTGGAAAACTATACCGGCAAGCGCGGCCTTCCCTACGCCTCCTGGGGCATCGGCATCTCTGCTGCATCGAAACATCAGGAAGAGGCCTGGAAACTCGTCCAGTATCTGATGAGTGAAAAGGTAAATGCCAAGTTGGTGTCGCTTGCAAACGCCTTCCCGGGCAACGTCAACGCCAAGCCCGATTTCGTGACCTCGGACAAGGCGTTCGGCAAGGCTTTCGAAATCTTCAAGACCGGTTATCTCGCCAATGAGTTCACGGGCCTGCCGGTGGCTGAAGACCTGATGACCCAGTTCGACGTGCAAGCCCAGAAGATGCTCGCCGGCGAGCAGTCTCCGGAACAAGCAGCAGCAGCCGCTCAGAAGGGCTGGATGGCGAAATTCTGATCGGCCTGCTCTTCGACCGGGTGGCCCGACTTTGGCCAGGCCACCCGGCAACAACGAATTGGCAATTTGAGATGGACCTGTTTTTGAAGCTTACCTTCTCTTGAAGGCGTATCCCAAGGTTGGCACATGACCCGACAAAAGCGCTCCCACCACAAGCTGAAACGAGCGGTCGCACCCTACCTCTATCTGTCGCCCTCGCTCCTGATCATCGGCCTGCTGATGCTGCTGCCGATGGTGACGGTGATTGCCTACTCGTTCCAGAACAGCGCGGTGCTGCGTCGTGACCCGTCCTTTGCCGGATTGAAACACTATCAGGCGATCTTTGACGATCCGGTGTTCTGGGCCTCGCTGTGGCACACGCTCTACTTCACGTGCATGAGCGTCATTTTCCACATGACCATCGGCATGGTCTTCGCGCTCATGCTGAACAGCGACCGCATCAATCCGACGCTGCGCAGTGTCCTGCGCGTGCTCTACATCCTGCCCTGGTTGTTCACCGCGGTGATCATCGCCGTGATCTGGCGCCTCCTGCTTGAGCCGAACGGCGTCGTGAACAGCATGCTCATGCAAATCGGCATCATCGGCTCCAAGGTCGAGTGGTTTTCCTCGCCCCAGACCGCGCTGCACGCGGTCACCTTCGCCAATATCTGGGCGGGCTATCCACTGTTCATGGTCAGCCTGCTCGCAGGCCTGCAAGGCATTCCCAAGGATTTCTACGAGGCCGCCGATATCGATGGGGCAAAAGCCTACCAGAAGCTGATTTTCATCACCATCCCGCAGCTGATGCCGATCATCATCAGCATCTCGCTGCTCGACTTCATCTGGACCATGCAGGTCTTCCCGTTGATCTGGATAACCACGGGCGGCGGTCCGATCTACTCGACCGAGGTCCTCAGCACCTACACCTACAAGCTGGCGTTTTCGAGCTACAACCTGTCACAGGCGTCGGCAAGCGCCGTGGTCATCCTGCTGATCTCGCTTGGCCTGACGTTGTTCTATATCCGTTATCAGAAGGCTCGGTAGTCACCATGAGGAAGCGAAACTCTGGCAAAGACAGGCTGATCACCGTCGCATTGCATGTTGCGCTTGCGGCAGGGCTGTTCTTCGCGGCCTTCCCGATCTACTGGATGCTCAGCAGCTCGTTCAAATCGAACACCGAAATCTTTGCCCTGCCGCCAACCATCCTGCCGAAGGCCTTCACGCTGGAGGCGTACGCAGCCATCCTTGGCGACCCGGTAAAGCTGCGCTTCTTCTTCAACAGCTACTTCTTGGCAGGAACGGTGACCGTGCTGACGGTGCTGATCGCCTTGCTGGCTGCCTATGGGTTCAGCCGCTTCAACTTCCGCGGCAAGGGCAGCCTGAACACGCTCATCATCAGCACGCAGACGATCCCGCCGATCACACTTTTGATCCCGTTCTTCGGGCTTGTCGTCTCATATGGCATCTTCGACACCTACGTCGCACTGATCCTGACTTACCTGGTGTTTACACTGCCCTACGCGATCCTTCTGATGACGGGATATCTGAACACGTTGCCCCGCGATCTCGATGAAGCGGTGGCTGTCGACGGCGGCACCAGCTGGACAGCGCTTTGGCGGGTGATCGTCCCGATTTCACTGCCTGGTATCGTGGCGACATCGGTCTACACCTTCCTGTTGTGCTGGAACGAATTTCTCTTTGCCCTGACGCTGACGAAGTCAACCTCCATGCGCACCGTCCCGATCGGCATCCAATTGCTGATGGGGCAGCACGCCTTCGAATGGAACCAGATGATGGCGATGAGCGTGCTTGGCTCGCTACCGCTCCTGGTCATCTACCTCGTTGCCCAGCGATACTTCCTCGCCGGTATGACCGCGGGCTCGGTCAAGTAAGATGTCGGTCCCAAGGAGAACTGATCCGCGTGTTGCAATTGATTGGACCCTATCTGCTCGCCGGCGATATCGCCGCGGCCTGGGCCGTCATCCCTTACGCCGTGCTCATGCTGTTCCTCCAGCGCCACATCACCGCGGGCGGCATCGAGGAAAAGGCGGAATCAAGGAATGAAAGAATGAACGTGAAAGACCTCAAAGTGGGCTGCCAGACCTTCACTTGGGAAATGCTGGGAGACCGGTTCACCGGCGGTCCCGCCGATCTCCTGAAGGCGATCGGCGATGGCGGCTATGCCGGCATCGAGATCACCGACACGATGATCGGCCACTACGGCAATCGGCCGGCGGAATTCGCCGCTGCGTTGAAGGCGGCGGGGCTGACGCTGGTGTCCTTTGCCTTTGGCTCGAAGGGCGGCTTCACGCTGCAAGACCAGATTGGCACGGACCTTGAGACCGCCAAACGCTGGATCGATTTCGCAGCAGCCTTTCCGGGCGCGCTGGTGTCGATGGGCTCGGCCACCGTCGTCTCCGACGGTCCGCGCGCTGACAAGTTCGCCATCGCTGCCGAGGTCTACAACAAGGCCGGCGACCTCGGGCGCAAGGCTGGCGTCCAGGTTGCGGTGCATCCGAGTTCGCATCACAACACGCTGCTGTTCGACCGCGCCGACTACGATCGCATCTTCGGGCTGATCGACGCCTCGCTGGTCGGCTGGGTGCCGGACACCGGCCACATATTGCGCGGCCATCAGGACATGGCCGATACGCTCACCACCTATCGCGATCGCATCCGCTACGTGCACCTGAAGGATGTCGATGCCGGCGGCAGCTGGGCGATGCTCGGCAAGGGCGTCTGCGACACGGGCAAGGTCATCGAGATCGCCAGCGCTGCTCCCAATTTCAACGGTTGGCTGGTGCTGGAGGAAGAATCCGAAACCGCCGCCGCCGATCCTGCCGGCGCGGTCAAGACCAACCGCCAGACCATGCGCGGCTACGGAGCCTGAGACGATGACAACGAGCAAGTCCCTGTCCGGCCCCGCCGCAATCGCCGCTCTGCCGCGCAACCGTCTGATCGGTGAGTTTTCGCTGTGGTCGGCCGACCTCGCAAATATGGAGCGCGACCTCAAGCGCATCGAAGCCCATGCCGACATGCACCATATCGATGTCGCCGACGCCCGCTTCACCCCGGGCTTCCTGTTCTTCCCGGACCTGGTGGCGCGCATCGCAAAGCTGACGGCGAAGCCTATCCACGTGCATCTGATGGTCGAGGCCGAGATCGTCGAGACACAGACGCGGCAGTTCATCGAGGCCGGCGCCGACCTGATCAGCGTGCATGCCGAAAATGGCGAAGCCGGTCTGCGCGCCGTGAGGCTGGCGCATGAACTCGGCGCCGAAGCCGGTGTCGTGCTGCGGCTGGAAACGCCAGTGGCGGCTGTCACGCCGTTCCTGCCGGAGGTGGCGTTCGTGACGCTGCTCGGCACCTCAATCGGCGTCAAGGGCCAGAGCCTGTCGGTACAAGCCTGCCCCCGCCTGGTCGAGGCGCGCGCGCTAATGCGCAAAGCCGGCCGCGAGGCTGAGATCGTGCTCGCCGCCGATGGTGGCATCCGCCACGACACGGTGCCGCTGCTGCGCGCCGCCGGCGCGGAGACCGTGGTGCTGGGCTCGCTCGCCTTCGGCGATCCCGACCTTGCCCAACGTATGGCCTGGCTGCACGGGCTGGAGATCGCCGCCTGATGAGCAAGCTTGCACTCGCCTTCGATCTCGGCGGCACGGCGCTGCGCGGCGCCGTGGTCGAAAGCGACGGCCGTATCGTCGCGCATGCCTCGGCGCCGACGCTTGCCGGTGCAGGATCGGAAGCGGTGATCGGCCAGATCATTGCGCTCGCCGGCGATCTCATGGCGCAAAGTCCGCAAGCTAAAATTGCCGGCATCGGCGTTGGCGCGCCTGGGCCGCTCGACCCCAAGGCGGGGATCGTGATTGCGCCGCCGACGCTGGCCGGCTGGCACGACGTACCGCTGATCGACATTCTGGGGCAGCATTTCGGCCTGCCGGTGCGGCTGGAGAACGACGCCAATGCGGCAGCGCTCGGCGAATGGCGCTTCGGCGCCGGACGCGGCAGCGGATCGCTGGTGTTCGTCACCGTGTCGACCGGCATTGGCGGCGGCGTCGTCGCCGACGGCCACATCTATCACGGCAGGCGCGGGTTGGCGGCCGAGATCGGCCACATGACCATCACCGGCGAAGGCGACCGCTGCTTTTGCGGCGCCATCGGCTGCTTCGAGGCCGTTGCTTCGGGAACCGCGCTCGGACGCCACGCCACGCGGATGACCGCGCCGGGCGACGGTTCATTGCTGCGGCGGCTTTCCGCCGACGGCGACGTCTCGGCCAGGCATGTTGTCGAGGCAGCCCAGGCCGGCGACGCCGACGCTCTCGAGCTGATCGAGGCGGAAGCCAAATGGCTGGGCATAGGCTTCACCAATCTCTTGCATCTCTATTCGCCCGATCTGATCGTGATGGGCGGCGGCTTGTCCAACGGCTTCGACCTGTTGGCGCCGTCGATCGCGGCGGTCGTCCAGCAACGGGCGATGCCGGCCTACCGCGACGTGCCGATCGTGCGCGCCGAACTCGGCGACCGTGCCGGGCTGATCGGCGCCGCCAGCCTGATCCTGTGGGAAGGCGAACCGGGTTTGCCACTGGCGATGGCGCAGGACGACAGCGGCGCGGCCGCCGATGCCAAGGAGGCAAGCCATGGCTGACCTCAAACTGCGCGGCGCGCGCAAATCCTACGGCACCGGCCTGTTACCGACGCTGGTCAGCGGTCCGTATTTTCTCTTCCTGATGCGCCGGCGCGGATGACACTTCGCCTCCTATTCACCGCCCATTCCAGCTGGCATATTTCCAGACCATCTGCCGCTTGTCTTCCGACAACCCAACAAGGAGATTCTCGTCCAGATATCCTTGCCGGATGAGACCGGCGAAGACCTCTATAAGCTGCGAATAGCGATAGTCGAACAGCTGGTCGATCTTCCGTCTCTGCTGCCGGAGGAAATCTTCAACGTCCCACATCTCGGAAGGCGTCGCAGCAGCGTGAGCCTTGCTTTTGAGGTCGGCCATCGTCTTGTCGAGCGCCACCTTCAGCGCCGCGTCGTAGGCATTGCGAGCAACTTTCTTTTCGGACGGAGACCATTTCTGATCGGCGAAAGTCATCGAAATCCCTGCCAGCCTATTTCCCGCACCAGTGATCGTTGACCTTGTTCATCGCATTCGCGTCCGGCCCGATCCGGTTATAGGAGCAGGCGCCGGCGGCCGTGGTGACCAGCATCTTGTCATAGTAGCGCGGGCCGCCGAACAGCATGTAGAGGAGGTCGCGATCTGCGGGAACATAGCGTTCGGGTTCCGGGTGCTGCCGATGACGATGCTTGTCCTTGGCGATGGCCGCGCTGGACAGGCTGCAGCCCACCGCGAGGACGAGCGCGCAGGTCGCAAGGATCTTGGTGGTCATCGGCAACACCCTTCTGACGGTTCGGAATCGCAGCATATCCAAAAGCGCCGGTCGAACAAAGGTTCCCTCGCGGCATTGCCGGCTGGCGTGAAAATCAGCCCGCAACAGCATTCCGCGCCCGCCGCCTTTCGGCAGCAACGAGCAGGTCGACGAAGGCGCGCACCTTGGCTGGCCTGAAGCGCGCCGGCGGAAAGACGGCATGGATGCCGCCGGACGGCAAGGTCCAGTCCGCGAACATCCGCACCAGCCGCCCCCGGGCGAGATCGTCGGCGACGCTGTAATCCGGGAAGATGCCGAGGCCGATGCCAGCGAGCACGCAGGACAGCACGCCCGGCGTCTTGTCGCAGCTGACGACCGGATTGAGTTCGGCCAGCACCGTTTCCGGTTCCTTCGAAAACAGCCATTGACCGACGCCGCGCAGCTGGGCGTTGCCGACCCAGGGCAGCAACTTCGCCTGCCTGGGGCTGGCATCCTCCGGCAGCCTGGCGGCAAGCTCCGGGCTGGCGACGACGAATTGCTGCAGGCTGCCCAGACGCCGCGCCAGATTGCTGGAATCGGCCAGCCAGCCGACGCGGATGCCAAGGTCGATCTGCTCGTCGACCAGATTGCTGACGGCATCGTCGAAGATCGTTTCGACCCGCATCTTCGGATATTTCTTGAGATAGGCGGCGATTGTTGGCGCCACCACCTTCTCGCCGTAGTCGAGCGGCGCTGTCAGCCGCAGCATCCCGGTTGGCTTCATGGCGCTCTGCGAGATGTCGCCATAGGCGGCTTCGGCCTCGCGCAGGATGATGGCCGCCCGATCGTAGAACAGGCGCCCTTCCTCCGTCAGCGTCACGCGCCTTGTCGTGCGGCGGAGCAGCGTCGCGGCCAGTTCCTGTTCCAGCCTGCCGACCTGATGACTGACCACTGCCTTGGCGACATCGAGCCGGTCGGCGGCGGCTGTGAAGGAGCCGGTCTCGACCACGGTGGTGAAGTAGACGAGCCGGTTGAGGTTCAGAAGCTCGGTCACAGCTCACTCATTGTCCGATCTGATCAGACAGTTTGTATGATTGATCGCTATTTTTCGCAAGCAGGCGACCTGCGATCTATTTCCCAATGAAATGAGGCACACATGACCGACGCAACCGTGACCTATCTTTTCGACCCGCTCTGTGGCTGGTGCTACGGCGCCACGCCGATGCTGGACAGACTGGCCAACAGCGGCATCGCGCTTGAGCTTGTGCCGGCCGGCCTGTTTTCCGGTGGCGGTGCGCGGCCGCTGGATACCGACTTTGCCGCTTATGCCTGGGACAACGACCAGCGCATCGCGCGGCTGAGCGGGCAGCGCTTCACGCAAGCCTATCTCGACAAGGTGCTGAATATGAGCGGCACCTTGCTCGATTCCAGCGCCGCGACGCTTGGCATCGTTGCGGCCGGCCTCGACCAGCAAGACCGCCGGCTGCCCGCCTTGAAGGCGATACAGCACGCCCGCTATGTCGATGGCCGCGATATCGTCACGGTCGAAGGCGTCGCCGCGGTGCTGACCGACGCCGGAATGGCGGACGCAGCCGCGCTGCTGAAGACGCCGACCGATGCGCTGATGACAGCACATCGCGACCTCGTCGGCCGCGGCCGCTCGCTGTTCCAGCGGCTCCACGCCAATGGCGTTCCGGCGCTCGTGGTGATCGGCAAGGCGACGCCACGCCTGGTCGGCGCCAACGCGCTGTTCGGCAGCTACGACAATCTCGTCGCCCACATCGAGGCGGCGTGATCCGACAAGAAATACCCTCCCCAGATGAAAGGAAAACCCATGAAAATCGCACTCATCGGCGCGTCCGGCCAGGTTGGTTCGCGTCTGCTGAAAGAGCTCTCCGACCGCGGCCACACGATCACCGCCGTCGCCCGCAATCCGGACAAGATCGCGGCCCTGCCGGGCGTGACCGCCAGGAAGGGCGACGTCTTCGACAGAGACGGCCTTGCCGCCCTGATCAAGGGTCATGACGTGGTGGTCTCCTCTGTGCATTTCCTCGACAGCGATCCGGACACGCTGATCGCAGCGGTACGCGCCTCTGGCGTCAAGCGCTACCTCGTCGTCGGCGGCGCCGGCAGCCTCGACGTCGCGCCGGGCAAGCGCCTGGTCGATACACCGACTTTCCCTGCGATCTACAAGGCGGAGGCGCAGAAGGGCGCCGACTTCCTCGACACGCTGCGGACCATCGATGATCTCGACTGGACCTTGCTGTCGCCGTCGGCGCTGTTCCTCGCCGGCGAGCGGACCGGCAAATACCGCATCGGCAAGGACACGCTGCTGACGTCCGACAAGGGCAGCAGCATTTCCTTCGAGGACTATGCCATCGTCATGACCGACGAAATCGAAGAGCCGGCGCATATCCGCCAGCGCTTCACGGTCGGCTACTGATCGTCTGCTGACGAACAAGTGCCATCGGAGCTTCCGATGGCACTATCGTTTTCTTCCGTTTCCGCTCCTGCCGCCGGTCTGCGAAATCTCGCCCGAAACGGTTAGGATCGGAACGGATATGGCAGACAAGAACAACGCTAAATCAAAGATCGTCATCGTCGGCGGCAGTTCCGGAATGGGGCTGGCGCTGGCAAGGCGCTGCCTGGACTCAGGCGCCGAAATCATCATCGTCGGACGCAACGAAGCAAAGCTGAAGCGCGCCAGCGAGGTGCTGCGGAACCCTGCCGGTTTGAGCGCCATCGCGGCTGATATCGCCGAAGAACATCAGGTCGCCGACCTGTTCGACCGGATCGGCCGACTCGACCACATCGTCAGCACCGCCGCCGATATTGAAGGCGCCTACGAGTTGTTGCCTTCAGTCGACGTCAAGGCCGCGCAGAGGGTGGTGGAAAGCAAATTCTACGGGCCGTTGCTGCTTGCCAAACATGGCGCGCCGAAGCTTTCGGCCAACGGCTCCATCACCTTCACCTCGGGAATCGCCGCCTACCGGCCAGCGGCGCGCGGCTCGGTTGTCGCCGCCGTCAATGCGGCGCTGGAAGGGCTGGTGCGGGCGCTGGCGGTCGAACTGGCGCCGATCCGCGTCAACGCCGTTTCGCCGGGTTGGGTCGACACGCCGATCTGGCACTTCGTTGCCGGCGACAAGAAGGACGAGACACTTGATGCCATGGCCAAGCGGCTGCCGGTCGGGCGTGTCGGACAACCGGACGACATCGCCGACGCCATCGCGTTCCTGATGGGCAACGGCTTTACGACAGGGACGATACTGCATGTCGAGGGCGGTCACCGGCTGATCTGACCGGCGCGAACGTCTCACCGGCTGCCGCCAGCAGCAGCTTCAGCGCCGGCGGCTGCACCCGGCGGCGGCGCCAGATCATGACCAGGGAGGCTGCTTGGGCCGAACCCGGCCAGGGCAGCTCGACAATCTCGCCGCGATCGAGCGCCTCGGCGACGGCCAGCCGCGGCACCAGGCCCATGCCGATACCAGTCGCCACCAGGCTCGCAATGGCGCCGATGCTGCCGACTTCGGCGGCAAGTTTTGGCGTGGCCGTCTCGGCAAAGGCCGTGTCGAACAGATGCCGGTAAACGCATCCGGGTTCCGTCACCACGAAACGCATCGAGGCGAGCGCGGCCAGATCGCCTTGTCCTGACGCGGTGGCATACTCGTCGGACGCGACAAGGACGAGCGGCTCGGCCGATATCGTGCGCCGGGCCAGACGCTCGTCGAGACCGCCTTTGTCAAAACAGAAGGCGACGTCGATGTTTCCCTCTTCGAGCTGTCGCAGCAGAGCGTCGCTGCCGGCTATTTTCAGCCGCAGACCAATCTCCGGGTGATCACCTCGAAAGGCCGCCAGCCATTGCGGAAGCTTTACGGCGGCAATCGTCTCCAGTGCACCCACCGTCACCGTCGCGGCGGTCGTTCCCGTCCTTGCCTCGACAGCAATTCGCGCCTCTTCCGCCAGTTGCAGAATCTCTTCGGCATAGGGTTTCAGCGCTTCGCCGGCGGCCGTCAGGTGGAGGCCTTGGCGCGAGCGGATAAACAGCGCGACGCCGAGTTCGCTTTCCAGCGCCTGGATCTGGTCGCTGACGCTCGACTGCGCCAGATGAACCTCCCGCGCCGCGCGGGTGATGTTGCGGTTCCGCGCCACGGCGAGGAAGGTCTTGAGCAATCTTGGATGCATGCCGTTTCCGGATGTGGTCTGTGTCCGATATTTCGGACCTGGCCGGCCCATTTACAACCATCGACGCCGGCGAATGCGATTGCGGCAGACAGAAGGGCCAGAATTTCGCAGCCATTGCGCGGCGAGTTTTTGCTTGTGAACCGGTCGGCGGCTTGTAGCTTGCTCGAAAGCCCGGTCCGACGGAGGCAATTCGGGGGAAATGAGCGATAACAAGATTGCCTGGGTTGCGGCATGCCGCTGAAGGCCGCCGCCCATATCGAGGCGATGTCGGCCTTCGCGCTGGCGAATTTCGGCGGCTATGACCGGCCGACGCTTGCCCAGAACGAAAGCGCCTTTCCGCCAAGCCCCAACGCGATCGCCGCCGGCCAGGACGCGATTGCGCGCAGCCATCTCTACCCCGATCCGGACTGGACGGTGCTGCGCGAAGCCATCGCGCAGGCCTATGACGTTGAGCGCGGGCGGATCCTGTGCGGCGCCGGCTCGATGGACCTGATCAGCGGCACCATCGCGGCATTCGCCGGCCCTGGCGACGAGGTGCTGGCCACCGCTTACGCCTATAATTTCGCGGCCTCCGCCACGGCGCGCGCGAATGCCGTCTATGTCAAGGTGGCGGAGCGCGACTTCGCCGTTTCCGTCGACAGCATCCTCGCCGCCGTCACGCCGGCGACACGGATCGTCTTCGTGTGCAATCCCGGCAATCCGACTAGCACTCGCATCCGCAATGCCGAACTTTTGCGCCTGCGCGCCGCCTTGCGCGGCGACGTTCTACTGGTCATCGACCAGGCCTATGGCGAGTTCGACGACCAGGATCCTCAACCTGTCTTTGCGCTGGTCGCACGCGGCGACACCGTCGTGTTGCGCAGCCTTTCCAAAGCCTATGGGCTGGCCGGCGCGCGCGTCGGCTGGGGATTATTTCCGCCTGAAGTCGCGGCCGACGTGCGCAAGCTGCAGAACTCGAACCAGGTCACCACGCCAAGCCTCGCTATGGCGGTCGCGGCAATTGAGGACCAGGCCTATATGCGCGAGACGGTGGCGCGCACCGCCGCGATCCGCGATCGCTTTGCGCAGGATCTGAGAGCGACCGGTTACGGCGTTCCCGAAAGCTGGACGAATTTCGTGCTGATCCGCTTTGCCGATGCGGCCGCAGCCGCGGCTGCCGATGCCGCCTTGCGCGACGCCGGCATCATCGTGCGCGGCCTCGGCGGCTACGGCCTCACCGACTGCCTGCGCGCGACGGTCGGGCCGCAGGATATGATGGACCGCGCGCTGCGCATCCTGACCGACCAGCGCGCCGGCTGATTTTGGATGCAATCCAAGGAGGTTTGAGCGATGCCCTATGTGCCGGTCCGTGACTTCATCGGCTATAGCGACAAGCCTCCTGCCGCAGCATGGCCCGGCGGCGCCAAGCTGGCGCTCAACATCGTCGTCAATTACGAGGAAGGCGCCGAATACAGCATCGACGAGGGCGACGGTGTTTCCGAGACGATCCTGTCGGATCTAGCCGTATCGCCAGCGGTACCCGGCCTGCGCAACCGCAACATGGAATCGCTCTACGAATATGGCTCGCGCGTCGGCGTCTGGCGGCTCGCCTCGCTGTTCAAGGACAAGGGGATCGTTCCGACCTTCTACGTGGTCGGGCGGGCGCTGGAGCTCAATCCGGCCGCCGGCAAGGCGATCGCCGAGCTCGGCAGCGACATCGTCTGCCATGGCTGGCGCTGGATCGACTACGCGCCGCTGAGCGAGGCGGAAGAGCGCAAGCACATCGCCATGACCGTCGACACGGTGCAGCAGCTCACCGGCGTCCGCCCGCTCGGCTGGTACACCGGCCGGCCCAGCCTCAACACCAGGCGGCTGGTGGTGGAGCATGGCGGCTTCCTGTTCGACTGCGACGACTACAATGACGACCTGCCCTATTTCGTCGAGGTCGATGGCAAGCGGCATCTGGTCCTGCCGCACTCCTTCGACAACAATGACAGCCGTTTTTCGCGCGGCTCGGGCCTGGAAACCGGCAGCCAGTTCTTCGACTATGTCAGCGACGGGGTGGACTGGCTATTGGCCGAGGGCCAGATGACACCGCGCATGATGACGGTGTCGCTGCACTGCCGGCTCGCCGCACGGCCCGGCCGCATGATCGGCCTCGCCCGCTTCCTCGACAAGATCAAAGCCAATCCCGACATCTGGGTCTGCCGCCGTTCCGATCTCGCGCAGCATTGGCTGGATCGGTTCGGCGGCTGAGCCGGCGGCTTGTAGACCGCTGGACGCCCTATGCCCGCAGCCGTTTGCCTTCGGGGTCGAAAGGCGGCTCGCTCAACAGCACCGCGTCGTGCGGTCGTCCGAGGATCGCCACCGACACTTTGTCGCCTGCCTTGGCGGAGCCGGCTTTGACGTAGCCGAGTGCGAGCGACTGCTCGACGAAATAGCCATACGCCCCTGACGAGACCTGGCCGATCGGTGTGCCGTCCGGCAGGAAGATCGGCTCGCCGCCGGTGGCGTCGGCATCCTTGGCGGCGATCGACAGCATGATCAGTTGGTCGCGCGCCGGCTTTTCGGCGATGGCCGCATAGGCATCGCGGTTGAGGAAGTCGCCCTTGTCCATCTTGACCAGGCGGTCGAACTTGACCTCCTGCGGCCAGTATTCGGGCGAGTATTCGCGGCTCCAGCTGCCGTAGCCCTTTTCGACACGCAGCGACATCAGCGCGCGCGAGCCGACCGGTCCGGCGCCGACCTCGCTCCCTGCCTTGAGCAGCGCGCCGTAGAGCGCGACCTGGTCGGCAACCGGGCAATAAAGCTCCCAGCCGAGATCGCCGGTGAAGGAGACGCGCAGCGCCACGACATCGACGCCGCCAACCGTGATCCGCTTCGAGCGCATGAACGGAAAGGCCTCGCTCGACAGATCGGCATTGGTCAGCCGCTGCAGCAATTCGCGCGATTTCGGGCCAGCGACGTTGAAGCCTGCCATCTCCTCGGTGCATGAGCGGAAGGTCGTGCCTTCGGGCAACGGAACCGCCTTGAAGAACCTTTGATGGAAGCGCTCGGCCATGCCGGAGCCGAAGACCATGAACTCGTCCTGGCCAAGCTTCGTCACGGTGAAGTCGCCGGCGATGCCGCCGCGCTTGCCAATCAGCGGCGTCAGGCAGGAGCGGCCGATTTCGGCCGGCATGCGGTTGGCGAACAGCGCGTTGAGCCAGGCTTTGGCGCCCGGTCCATTGACCTCGTATTTGGCGAAGTTCGAAACGTCGATGATGCCCGCATGTTCGCGCAGCATGCGCGCTTCGCGACCGACCGGGGCCCACCAGTTCTGCCTGGTGAAGCCGTTCGTCTCTTCGCGTGGCTCGCCTTCGGCGGCGAACCACAGCGGATGCTCCCAGCCGAAATTGAGACCGAAGACGGCGCCCATCTGCTTTTGCATCTCATAGGCCGGGCGGGTGCGCACGGGGCGTCCGGCGGCGCGCTCCTCATTGGGGAAATGGATCTTGAAACGGTGGCTGTACTGGTCCTGCACGCGGGCCTTGGTGAAGGCCTTGCCGGCCCAATGGCCGAAACGCGCCAAGTCCCAGGCGAACATGTCGAGCGACGGCTCGCCTTCGATCATCCACTCGGCCGCCAGCTTGCCCATGCCGCCGGATTGCGAGAAGCCGGGAATGATGCCGTTGCAGCAGAAATAGTTCTGCAGTTCCGGGACCGGGCCGAACAGCACGGCGCTGTCGGGCGACCAGATCATCGGGCCGTTGATGACGCGCTTGACGCCTGCCTTGCCGACCGCCGGAACACGCGCGATGGCGCGCACCATATTGTCCTCGATGCGGTCGAGATCGTCGGGAAACAATTCATGGCCGAAGTCGAGCGGCGTGCCGTGCTCGGCCCAGAATTTCATGTTGCGCTCATAGGCGCCGATGAGCAGGCCGAGCCCTTCCTGGCGCAGATAATATTCGCCATCGCGGTCGGCGACCGAAGGCAGCCGGCGGCCCATGGCGGCGATTTCGGGGATGGTCTCGGTGACGAAGTACTGATGCTCGGTCGGGATCAGCGGCAATTGCAGGCCGGCCATGGCGGCGACCTCGCGGCCCCACAGGCCGGCGGCATTGACCACCCATTGCGTGCGAATCTCGCCCTTCGGCGTGCGCACGATCCAGCTGCCGTCGGCTTGAGCTTCGGTGGCGACAACCGGGGTGAAGCGATGGATCTCGGCGCCGCGCTGGCGCGCACCCGCGGCATAGGCGGCAGTGACGCCGGATGGATCGACATTGCCGCCTTCGGGCTCATACATGATGCAGCGTATGCCGTCGAAATCGACCAGCGGATGGAGCCGCTCCGCCTCGTCGCGCGCGACTTCATAAAAATTCATTTTGTAGCGCCGGGCCTTCGCTTCTTGCAGCCGCAGCTGGTGCTCGCGCGCCTCGGTCTGGGCGAGATAGAGCGAGCCCGGCTGGAAGATGCCGCAGCCCTGGCCGGTCTCGGTCTCCAGCTCCTTGTAGAGCGCCATGGTGTAATGTTGCAGGCGGCTGATGTTGGTCGAGTCATGCAGGCCATGGATGTTGGCGGCGGCGTGCCAGGTCGAGCCGGAGGTGAGCTCGTCGCGCTCCAAGAGGACGACATCGGACCAGCCATGCTTGGCCAGATGATATAGGATCGAACAGCCGATCAGGCCGCCGCCGATGACAACGGCTTGTGCATGGGTACGCATATCGAGATTTCTTCCCTTTGTGTTCGGCGACTTGTCTTGTTCCAGATCAAATGAATTCGCTCTCGTCGCCTTGGCGAAACTCCAAGGGGCGATAAGGCCGCCCCCTGGATCCTGACAGTTCAGGCCTTGTCGAGCCAGACCTTGTCCAGTTGCAGCTCGAATGTCTGATGCATCTTGAGGTTTTTCACATAGGTGGCGTGATGGCGGTAGAGCGAGCGCCAGAATGACTGAACCAGAACGCCGGAATCCTGCAGGATGAACTCGACATCCTTCATCAGCTCCTTGCGCTTGGCCGTATCGGCAATGGCGAGTGCGGCATTGAGCTTCTTGTCGAACTCGGGATTGG
The DNA here is from genome assembly GCF_007003975.1 of Mesorhizobium sp. WSM4306. Taxonomy (GTDB): domain Bacteria; phylum Pseudomonadota; class Alphaproteobacteria; order Rhizobiales; family Rhizobiaceae; genus Mesorhizobium. The sequence continues at coordinate 33,428 of NZ_VFTC01000021.1, read as the reverse complement.
CATAGGCCGACTCGTTCCAGGCTTCGCCGCTGCGATAGGCGAGCGCCAGCACCTGAACACCGAGCGGACGCATGCCCCATTCGGTGGTCGACCACGGATATTTCGTCCAGTCGTTCCAGAACGAGGTTCCCGGAATGATCGTCCGTTTCACCTTGAAGCCAGCCTCGCGCATCTGCGCGGCAACAACGTCGGCCGGGTCCTTCACATAGTCCGAGTCATAGGAGATGAGTTCGAACTCATGATCCATCTGGCCGGCCTCGGTCATCAGCGCCTTGGCCTTGGCGAGATCGCGCGGCACTTTCGGAAGTTCGTAATATTCGGGATGGATCGGGCAGACGTGGTGGTTTTCGGCGACCTGGCCGAGGCCACTATAGCCGAGCTTCAGCACGGTCTCGTTGTCGACCGCAAGCTGGATGGCGTTGCGCACCCGTTTGTCGTCATAGGGCTTGTTGCTGACGTTGGTGCGCAGCACGATCGTTCCGGCGGTGACGACGGATTCCTTGACCAGACCCATGTCATCATAGAGGTCCACCGTGCCGCCGACGGTCTGGTAGTTGCAGTCGATCTCGCCAGCCTCGAAGGCGCTGGCGATGGCGGGGTTTGAGGCGTCTGTACCGTAGTCGGTCCAGTCGACACCATCGAGATAGGTTTCACCGCCGAACCAGGTGAAGTCCTTGCGACGCCTGACCGAGGCCGAGTCGCCGACCTTGTAGGAGATCAGTTCATACGGGCCGGTGCCGGGCGTCTTCGTCATGTCGGCACCGTTCTTGTCGAAGTCGCGGTGGACGATGATGGCCGGATAGTCGGCGAAGCCCGGGATGATGGTGACGTCGGACTGGCCGCATTTCAGCTTCACCGTGTGGTCGTCGACCTTGGTGACGGCGCCGGCGATCGCCTTCTTGGTGGCAGGATCGATCAGCGTGGCCATGCGGCCGGCCATCGAATTGCCCTCAGCTGCCTTGTCGCACCAGCGCTCGATGTTGAAGACGATGTCGTCGGCGTTGAGCTCGTCGCCGTTCGACCACTTCACGCCCTTGCGCACATGCAGCGTGTATTCGGTGGCGTCGTCACTCACCTCCCAGCTCTCGATGAGATGGCCCTCGAAGGTGAAGTCCTGGGTGTAGCGGATCATGTAGTCGTTGCACTGGCGCAGCACATTGGCCATTTCAGACCAGTCCCATGTGCGCGGATCCTTCATGTCCTTGATGATCATCTGCATCTTCAGGATACCGCCCTTCTTGCCGGGCTCCATCGTTGCAGCTTCGGCCGGCGTGGGAAGGCCGGCCATTGCATAGGCGAACGCCGTCGAGGCGCCCATCGCGCTCGCCATGGCGAGGAACTCGCGGCGGTCCATCCTGCCGCTTCTGACTTCATCTGCGTAGCTTTCGATGACCGCCGGGACGCGGTCACCGTTGCTCCTGAAAAGTGCCATTGTTGCTTCTCCGGTTTGGGCTTTCCGCCCGTTCATTCCCCATTACGCAGGGAATGTTAGAGGCGATGCAAAAATCCCGGAAGGGCTTGAGAGCTCACAAACCGCTGAAAACCGGCCCGCAAGACCTAATAAAACGATGCCATTGGCGTCTCAAATTTTTTCGCGTGGGGCCGTCCCTATGTCGGCGACTATTCCTCAGGCGCTGTCTTCCTGCGCCCTCGCCACTATCCATTCGCGCACCGTGCGGGCGATGTTGCCCTTGGAGACATGGGTCTCGGTCAGGTAATAATTCCAGGGGCTGGGCGGCCGGACCGGAAACGGTTCGACGAGCAGTCCGCGCCGCAGATACGCGTGCGCAAGCGAACGCTGGGTAGCGACGAGGCCGGCGCCCATGGCGGCAAGTTCGAGCGCAATGTTGGACGCATTCGTCGACAGGCCCTTGTCGAAATCCTGCATGTCGACGCCAAGTGCGGTGGCAACGACCTGCCAGTATTCCTGACGACCGTGCACGAAGATCCGGTCCACCTTGAGGATATCCTCCGGCGCTTTGACGGCGTGCTCGCCTTCGAGCAGCGCGGGCGCGCATAGCAGCACCAGCTCGTCATTCCAAAGCGGAATAGCGGCGGGCGGGCGATCATCGAAGCGCCTCGTTGAAATGGTGATGTCGGCGATCTGCTCGCTGAGATCCTCCCAGATCGTGCCGTGCAGCACGATCTCGATTTCGGGATGCTCCTTGCGGAAGGCGGCCATGCAGCCGGCCAGCCAGTTTTCCGCCAGGCTCATCGGACAGGAGACGACCACGGTACGGTTGCGCGACGACGTCACGATCGCCTCCGTCGCCTGGTCGATCTGGTCGAGCGCCTGGCGCAGTGTCGGCAGGAACGCCTCGCCCATCTCGGTCAGCTTTAGGCTGCGTGGATAGCGGATGAACAATTGCCGGCCGATGTAATGTTCGAGCGAGCGGACATGCGTGCTGACTGCGGCCTGCGTGTAGCCAAGCTCCTTGGCGGCCATGGTGAAACTGAGATGCCTGGCCGAGCTTTCGAACGACCTGATATAGTTCAATGGCGGGGGTGGCTTCATCTCCGGCTCCTGCGCTGTGCCAGAATAGGTAGACCATGGAGCCGCCGGCGCTCAATTGCACGGAGGCGACATGCCATAGATATTTTTGGTCAAAGCCGCTGAACTAATTGCGTGAATGCACGATGAACCCAAATTAATGATGGCGTGACGACAGAGGGAGTGGAGCAAGTGGCTGTGTCGCCCCATCGCCGTGAAGGGCCGGACGCAAGCTCTGAGACTGCCGTGCGCCTGGCCGACTTCGTGCTGCGCCGGCCGGCATCGGTTTTCCCTCAGGCGGTGCTGGAACAGGCCCGCTACCTCTTGCTCGACACGATTGGAATTGCGATTGCCGCAGGGCCGATGGAGGCCGGGCGCATCGCCCGCGACACCGCGACCCTCCTCTACAATTCGAGCGACCCCAGGCATTGCGCGCGCATGCTTTTCGACGGCCGCCGCGCCTCGATGGCGGGGGCGGCTTACGCCGCGGCGACGCAGATCGACAATCTCGACGGCCATGACGGCTATAGCCCGACCAAAGGCCATATCGGTGTCGTGGTGGTGCCGGCGCTGGCGGCGCTGGCCGAACAGCTTCCGGAGCTCAGCGGCCCTGACGCGCTGGCAGCCCTGGTCGTCGGCTACGAAGTCGCCGGCCGCGCCGGCATCGCGCTGCATGCGACTGTGTCGGATTACCATACATCAGGGGCCTGGAATGCGCTCGGCGTCGCCGCCGTGGCGGCGCGCCTGCGCCGGCTGAGCGACGGGCAGTTGCGCGAGGCGCTGGGTATTGCCGAGTATCACGGCCCGCGCAGCCAGATGATGCGCGAGATCGCCACGCCGACGATGCTGCATGACGGCTCTGGCATCGGCGCGCTGACCGGCCTGTCGGCGGCGGTGCTGGCCGAACGCGGCTTCACCGGCGCGCCGGCCATCACCGTCGAGGCGCCCGAAGTCGCAGCGCATTGGCAGGATCTCGGCAGCTTCTGGCAGGCACTGCACCAATATGTGAAACCGTATCCGATCTGCCGCTGGGCTCATGCGGCGATCGACGCGACGCGCGGGCTGGTGCTCTCACACCACCTGACGCCGGCCGATATCGGCCATGTCCAGGTCAACAGTTTCCACCATGCCGCGACGCTGTTCCACGGCATGCCCGACACGACGTCGAAAGCGCAGTACAGCCTGCGCTTTGCGGTTGCGACCCTCATCCTGCATGGCCGCATCGGGCTGGAGCATATTTCCGGCGCCGGGCTGGAGGATGCCGCCGTTGCCGAGATGCTCGCCCGTATCAACGTGTCGGAGCAGGAGCGCCACAGCGCTCGCTTCCCGGCAGGCCGCTGGGCCGATGTCGCCATCACCACGACCGACGGACGGGTGCTGACCTCGGGCGATGTCCATGCGCGTGGCGGACCGGAGGCGCCGCTGACATCAGGGGAGATCGAGGCCAAATATCGGGAGTTCGCGACACCCGTGCTCGGACAGGGCCGCGCCATGGCGATCCGCGACGCTATCCTCTCGCTGACCGATCCCGACAGCCGCTTTTCCGCGCTCTCCGCTCTGCTCTACGATCCTCCCGTGATCAGCAAGATCCTCCAGCGGCCTGCGTGGTAGACTGACATGCCGCCTCTGGCAGATCGCAGGCTGGGTATATGCCTGCGATGACGAACGTCCCTCATCGATAGAAAGACCGACATGAGCCGCCCGCAAGGAACCATCGCCCCGATCCTGACCCCGTTCGAGAACGATGGCCGCATCGCCCGCGATCTCTGGATCTCGCACGCCAAATGGGTGCTGAGCCAGGGCGCGCATTTCCTGTCGCCGTTCGGCACCACGGGCGAGGCCCTATCGCTCTCCCTCAGTGAGCGTATGCAGGCGCTGGAATGGCTGGTCCAGGCCGGTATCTCGCCCACCCGCATGATGCCCGGCACCGGTGTCACCGCGCTGCCCGAAACCATTGAACTGTCCAAGCATGCGGTCGGGCTCGGCTGCGCCGGCGTGATGGTGCTGCCTTCGTTCTTCTACACCGCTGCCGGCGACAACGGCCAGGCGCGCTATTACAGCGAGCTGATCGAACGAGTGGCCAATCCGGCGCTGAAGATGATCCTCTACCACATCCCGCAGAACTCCGGCGTGCCGGTCAGCCCTGCCTTGACCGCCCGGCTGAGCGCTGCGTTCCCCGAGACGGTGGTCGCCTACAAGGACAGCGCCGGCGACTGGAACAACACGGCGGCGGTCATTGCGGCCGCACCTGATGTTGCGGTGTTCCCGAGCTCTGAAGCGCAGCTCACCAAGGGCCTCGCCAGTGGTGCTGCGGGCTGCATCTCGGCGACGGTCAATCTCAACGCCGCGGCCATCCGCGCGCTCTACGACGCGACGATGGCGGGCAAGGACGTCACGGAAGCGGATGCGGCAATCAAGTCGTTCCGCAAGGTGATCCAGGATGCCGGCCTGATCCCGGCGATGAAGGCGATGCTGGCGGTTCGCTCCGGCGACACGCGGTGGCTGAACCTGCGCGCGCCGCATGAGAATGCGACGCTGGAACACGGCAAGGCGCTGCTCACGGCGCTGGGTCCTTCAGCCGATCATATCGGCCGCAGCTGAGGCCCGTATATGTCGGCTCACCCCACCGTCATCCTGCACACCGACCGGCCGGCCGCAGCGATGGCGGTGCTTGGGGAGACGCATCCGGATCTCACCGTCCACGCCTGTGACACCTACGCGGCTTTGCCGGCTCTGATCGAGCAGACGGCCGCCGAGGTGGTCTACACCGTCCGCTTCGACGGCACGCCACGCTTTCCGCGCCAGGCGCTTGTCGAGAGCCCAACCGTGAAGTGGGTGTCGGTGGGCGGCTCGGGAACCGATCATCTCGGACGCTGGGATCCGGCACGCGTCACCGTGACCAATTCGGCCGGCGTCGCCGCCGGCATGCTGGCGGAATATGCGCTGGGCGCCATGCTGTCCTTCTCGCTCGACCTGCGCGGTTTCGAGCGCCGCCGGCAGGCGCGCCAGTGGGGCGGTGGCCGTGTCGAGCCGATCGAAGGCAAGACGGTCCTTGTCGTCGGCCTCGGCAAGACCGGTACGGCCATCGCCAGGCGCGCCAAGGCGATGGGCATGGAAACACTCGGCATCCGCGCCCGGCCAAAGCCGATGCCCAGCCTCGACGAGGTGCACAACCCGGATGCCTTGCTTGCTCTGCTCGGTCGCGCCGACTTCATTGTCTGTTGCGTGCCGCTGCTGACCAGCACGCGCGGCCTGCTCGGCAAGGCGGCCTTCGCCGCAATGAAACCATCCGCCGTTCTGATCGATATCTCGCGCGGCGGTGTGACCGAGGAAGCAGCGCTGCTCGAAGCCCTCGACGGCAAGCGGATCAAGGGCGCGGCGCTGGATGTCTTCACAGCCGAGCCGCTGCCGGCGGAGCATCCTTTGTGGGGCTACGACAATGTCGCCATCACGCCGCATTGCGCGGCGGTCTACGAGGGCTGGGACATCAAGTCGGTGCGGATGTTTGCCGACAATCTGAAGCGCTACCGCAGCGGCCAGACGCTGGAAAACACAGTCAATCCGGAGCGCGGCTACTGAGGCCGGGAGAACGAAACAAATGACGCAGGACAGGCGCGGCGGGGGCCGCAGATCGAAGCTGGGACGCAGCGGCGGTGGCATCGCGCAGCTGCCCTGGCAGCATGTGGAAAACCCCTATCCGCCGATGCAGTTGCTGGACGGGGATCGGATGCAGCAGCTGCACGACACCTCGATGCGCATCCTGTCGGAGCTTGGCATCCGCGTGATGAGTGAAAAGGTGATGGATCTGTTCGCCGCGGCTGGCGCGATCGTCGACCGCGAGGAAAAGACCATCAGGATCGACGAAAGCCTGGTGCGCGAGGCGCTGCGCGCGGTTCCGTCCTCCTTCACGCTGACCAGCCGCAATCCCGAAAAACAGGTGCATCTCGGCGGCAATTCGCTTGTCTTCGGCCTGGTCGCCGGCCCGCCCAATGTGCATGACCGCATCAAGGGCCGACGCCAGGGCAATCTGCCGGACTATCAGAACTTCATCCGGCTGGCGCATCACTTCAACGCCATCCACATCATCGGCAACCAGGTGGTGGCGCCGATGGAACTGCCGGCCAATGCGCGCCATCTCGACACCTATCATGCCAATCTGACGCTGAGCGATCTCTCCTTCCACTGCACGGCGATCGGCCGCGCCCGGGCGATGGACGGCATCAACATGATGGCGATCGCGCGCGGCATCAGCGTCGAGGAGATGCGGGCGTCGCCCGGTGTGACGACGATCATCTCGATCAACTCGCCGCGCCTGTTCGACGACGCCATGGCCGAAGGCCTGATCGCGATGGCCGAGCACGGCCAGCCGGTGACGGTCACACCCTTCACGCTGATGGGGGCGATGACGCCGGTGACACTGGCGGCAGCCCTTTGCCAGCAGAATGCGGAAGCGCTGTTCGGCGTGGTGCTGACGCAGCTGGTCAATCCAGGCACGCCAGTGATGTACGGCGCCTTCACCTCCAATGTCGACATGAAGTCGGGCGCGCCGGCCTTCGGCACGCCGGAGAACGCCAAGGCCAACATCATCGCCGGGCAGTTGGCGCGGCGCTACAATCTGCCCTACCGCACCTCGAACGCAAACGCTTCGAACGTCGTCGATCTGCAGGCCGCCTATGAGACCGAGATGGCGACATGGGGCGCGGTGCTCGGCGGCGCCAATTTGATCTATCACGCGGCGGGCTGGCTCGAAGGCGGCCTGACGGCGTCCTACGAAAAGCTCGTGCTCGATGTCGAGATCCTGCAGAACATGATGGAGTTCCTGCGACCGGTGCCGTTCCAGGAGGACGATCTCGGTTTCGAGGCAATCAAGTCGGTGCCGGCCGGCGGCCACTTCTTCGGCGCCGAACATACGATGTCGCGCTACACCACCGCCTTCTACCAGCCGATGCTGTCCAACTGGCAAAACCATGGCGCCTGGGAGGAAGCGGGCGGCAAGGATGCGCTGGAGCGCGCGACCGAACTCTGGCAGCAGGCACTGCATGATTACGAGGAGCCAGTGATGGATCCCGCGATCCGCGAGGAGCTCGACGCCTATGTCGCGCGCCGCCGCGAGGAGATCGCCGCCAATCCGGACGGCTGACAGCAATGCCATACGATCTCGTCATCCGCCATGCGACGCTGATTTCAGGCGACGGTTCCGATCGCTTCGAGGCTGACGTCGCCACAGACGGCGACAGGATCGCCGCCATCGGCGACCTGGCCAATGCGCATGGCAAGCAGGAGGTCGACGCCGCCGGCAAGATTGTCGCGCCGGGCTTCATCGATGTGCACACACATGATGACGGTGCGCTGCTGGCGCCTGACGGCATGGTGCCGAAGATCAGCCAGGGGGTGACGACGGTGATCGCCGGCAATTGCGGCATCAGCCTCGCGCCTTTGCTGCTGGATCGTGCACCGCCGCCGCCCTTCACGCTGGTCGGCGGCCAGGAGAATTTTCGTTTCGACCGTTTCGCCGACTATGTCACTGAACTGAAGAAGCGCGGCATCGCCACCAACGCGGCCTTGCTCGTCGGCCACACCACATTGCGCCAGCGCTGCATGCCGGTAACCGACCGGGCCGCAAACGAGGCGGAGACGGCGGCGATGCAGGAGGCGGTCGCTGAGGCGATGGCCGAAGGCGCGTTCGGGCTCAGCACCGGGCTCGACTATCCGCCAGCCGTCAACTCCTCGACCGAAGAAGTGAAGGCGCTGGCGGCTACGGCGGCGGGTCTCGGCGGACCTTATGTCACCCATACCCGCAACTATTTCGAGACCATGGATGAGGCGATCGAGGAGGCCATCGACATCGCCGGCCATGCCGGCGGCAAGCTGTTCATCTCACATCACCAATGCACGGGCCGTGCCAATTTCGGCAAGAGCGGACCTTCCCTCCAGCGGATAGACCAGGCGCGCGAAACGATGGATATCGGCATGGATGTCTATCCCTATGCCGCGAGCTCGACCGTGCTGCGGCTGGAGCGCTGCGACACCGGGCTGAAGATCCTCATCACCTGGTCCACGCCGCACCCCGAAATGGCGCGTCGCGAGATCGCCGACATTGCGCGCGAATGGAATTGCAGCGAGCGCGAGGCTGGTGAGCGCCTGCTGCCGGCGGGCGCGGTCTATTTCCAGCTAGACGAGACGGATGTTCGCACCATCATCGCGCATCCGCGCACGATGATCGGTTCGGATGGCCTGCCGCACGACATCCACCCGCATCCGCGCCTGTGGGGGACATTTCCGCGAGTGCTCGGCCACTATGCCAGGGATGTCGGCCTGTTCAGCCTGGAAGAGGCGGTGTTCCGGATGACCGGGCTTCCGGCGCTTGAATTCGGCATCGCGCAGCGCGGCACGCTGGCGGTCGGCAATTTCGCCGACCTGACGATCTTCGATCCGCAGACGATCATCGACACCGCGACCTTCGAAGAGCCGCGCCAGCCTGCCGCCGGGATCGAGCATGTCTTCGTCAACGGCGTGTCCGTGTGGAGTGACGGAAAGGCGACCGGCGTACTGCCGGGTGTGGTGCTCAAGCCCGCTGCCTCAAAGACGATCGTCAGAAGCGCGTGCGGCTGCGGCGCGGATCACAGCGCTTCGTAGAGGCTGTCGACCGTCTCCAGCGTGTAGACGAACTCGACCGGCCTTGTGCAGCGCCAGCCGTCGAAACTCTGACCGGCGAGCGCCTTCAGCGCCTCAGCCATGCGCAGGATGCCGCCGCCATAGAGGCGGTTGGCCATGTCGAGCATGCCGGTGCGGTGCATGGCCTCGCTCATGCTGCCGCAGGCGTCCTTGACCAGCCAGACGCGAAACCCCTGATAGACCGCGTCGAACACGCTTTCGGTGACACAGCTGTCGGTGAGCACGCCGGTGACAACAAGGTTTTCGATCTTGAGATCAGCAAGCCGCTGCGAAAGATCGGTGCGACGAAAGGAGCTCGGCCAGTGCTTGTGGATGACGATATCGCCAGGCAGCGCCGCGACTTCGGCGCAGATGTCGGCGCCCTCGCTACCCGCCACGGCGGAGCGAAATTCCTCGGTCACGATCTCTTCCTGCCTGGCGTAGCCGGCGCGCTCTTCCGGCTTCACCCAGGCCTGCGCATGGATGACCGGAATGCCGGCGGCGCGGGCGGCTTCGATCAGACTGGCGGCGTTGGTGAGCACGGCGTCGTAGCCGGCAACCGGCCAGGCGGCGCCCGGGCGATATTCGTTCTGCAGGTCGATGACGAGCAAGGCGGCGCGGTTCATGGCTGGTCCTTGTCGAAATCGGTGACGAAGCGCAGGAGCAGACGGATCACCCGATCGAGGTCGGCGATCTCCATCGCTTCATGCGGATTGTGGCTGCCGTTCTCGTTGCGCACGAAGAGCATCGCGGTCGGAATATCGGCGCCGGCAAAGGTGGCTGCGTCGTGCCCTGCCCCGCTCGGCACATGCGGCGCCTGCATCTGCAAATCAGCGGCGGCGCGGTCCAACCTTGCGATCAGCGCCGGCGACATGGTAGCGGGCTCCCAGGTGAAGCGCGGCCCGGCCTCGAACGTGACGTCGCGCCTGGCGCCGATCTCGGCTAAGAGCGCGTGCAGCCGCGCCTCGATCCGCTCCAACACGGCATCATCGGCGCTGCGCACGTCGAGGGTGAAACCGAGCTCGCCGAGCACGCGGCTGCCGCCATGTTGCGAGGGGTCGGACTGCACGCGGCCGAAGGTGATGGTCGCCTCGTGCCCCTCGCGCTCGAGCGCGTCCCATTCCGACTCGAGGCCGGCGACCAGGTCGGCGAAACCGAGCACGCTGTCATGCCGGGCAAAGCGCGGCTCGGCCCCGGAATGGGCGTAAGCGCCAAGGCACTTGGCGTCTACATAGCGGAACCCACCGGCGATGCCGGTGACAATACCGACCGGCACGCCGGCTGCGACCAGGCGCGGGCCTTGTTCGATGTGCACTTCGACGAAAGCGGAGATGCGAGAGGCATCGATGCCCGGCACGCCACGCCGCACGGCGTCGGGATCGAAACCCTCCTCGCGCATGTGATCGGCCAGGCTGCGGCCACTGTCCGAGCGCTTCGCATCCAGCGCTGCCGGGGCAAGCAGTCCGAGTGCTGCCTGGCTACCCGGGTACGACAGCGGAAACCACACTGCCTCTTCGGCACGCGTGACCAGAACGATCAGATCGCGCGGCAATTCGATGCCTTGCCCGACCAGTTCGGCTATCACTGCAAGCCCGGCCACGACGCCGGCGGCGCCGTCGAAATTGCCGCCATGCGGCACGCTGTCGAGATGGGAGCCGATGACGATCGCCGGCAGGGCCGGGTCGCGACCTCTCCGCGTCAAATAGAGATTGCCGGCGGCATCGACGCGCGCGACGGCGCCGAGCTTTTCCGCTTCCTCGCGCATGAGAGCGTGGGCAAAGCGCTCGCCGGGTCCGTAGGCGACGCGCGTGATGCCCGGCGCATCGGTGGTGGCTTGCGCCAGCGTCTCCAGCAGGTGCCCGGCCAGAACGCCACCGGCCGTCAGTCCGGCATCGCTCATGAAGCAACCCGCGCGGATTGAGACACGCGCAGCCGGTGTGGCGTGAGATCGTCGAGCGACACCCCTTGCCGCGCGACATCATCCGGCATGCCGCCGCCGGCGATCAGGCTGGCGCAGATGCGCGACAGTGCCGGCGAGGTCTTGATGCCGTAGCCGCCCTGTCCGACCAGCCAGACGAAATCCGGCACTTCGTCATCGGGGCCGACGACGGGCGAACCGTCGGTGACGAAGGTGCGGAGGCCGGCCCAGGAGCGCGACACGCGCTGCACCTCGATGGTGGTGGCCCTTTCGAGACGCTCAGCGCCGATGGCGACGTCGATGTCCTCGGCATAGGCATCCATCGGCGGCGACAGCGTCGCATCGGCCGGCGAGACGAAGAGTTGCCCGGCATCCGGCTTGAAGTAGAACTCGGCGCCGACATCGTTGACCAGCGGCCAGTCCGATATGTCGACGCCCGCAGGTGCGGGGATGTTGAAGGCGGTGCGGCGCTTCGGCTGCAGGCCGACGGGGCGGACGCCGGCCATGACGGCAATCTCATCGCCCCAGGCGCCGGCGGCATTGACGATGCGCGGCGCAAGGAAGGTTCCCGCAGGGGTTTCGACCCGCCATTGGCCGCCTTGCCGGTCGATCAGCTTGACGTCGGCGTTGGTGACGATCCTGGCGCCTCGTGCACGAGCGCCGCGCAGAAAACCCTGGTGCAGGCCGTTGACGTCGATGTCCATCGAATGCGGCTCGATATAGGCACCGGCGAGATAGTCGGCGCGCAGCACCGGCACGCGCTGGATCGCCTCGGCGGGCGTCATGGCGACGATGGACGGAACCAGCGCTTGAGCCGCCTCCAGATCTTCGCGCAAAAGGTCGAGTTGATCTTCCCGCGCGACCGTGATCATGCCGCGCTTGCTCAGCAGCGGATAATCGGAAAAGCCGGCCGGCGGTTCGGCCAGGAACGACCGGCTTGCAAGCACGATGCGGCGGATGACGCCGTTGCCGTAGTTTTCGGTAAAGCTTGCCGCCGAGCGGCCGGTGGTGTGGTAGCCGCAATGGTTTTCGCGCTCGAGCAGCACCACCTTGGCCGTACGGCTGATCTCGAAAGCAGCGCCGGCGCCAGCCATGCCGCCGCCAATGACGATCGCATCGGTCTGCTCGCTCATGCACATCCATCCTTGACCATGGCTGTTTCGTTCAGGCGTGCCACCGGTCGCGGTTCGCCCAGCCTCCCGCGTTTGGCGCGGTCGCGGGCGCCGCGGCCTTCGGAGAGATTGTCGGCCGGCGTGTTCTGCCGAGCGCAATCCTCCAGCGCAAGATCGGTCACGACAGGCACCGGCTTGCCGGCAATCTCGATGCCTTTCAGCCGCGCCCAGACGGCGCGGCGCTTGCGCGTCTGATGCGACTGCAGTTCGCCAAGTTCGGCAAAGCTGGTCTCGCGCTTGATCGCCAATGCGCCGGCTGCGACGGCCGCGGCGAACAGCTCCATGCCACGCGGGGTGCGCACGATGATGCCGTTGAGGGCTTCGTCATCGACCGCCGGCCCGCCATTCAGCCAGGCGTCGGACGCGACGATGTCGGCGACCTGGCCGATGGCGTCGGGACAGATCTTGCAGCGCGGCTGGATCATCCATTTGTCCTCGTCCTCCCACAGCTGGCGGTAGCTGAGCTGGAAGGCGCGGCCATCTCTGGTCTCGATCCGGTTGAGGCCGGGATTGCCGTAGCCGCGGTAGCGGAACAGCGCGAGTTCGTCCTCGGTCAGACCGAAGCGCTGCAGCACCTGCTCGGATTTCGACAGGTCGGACGCGCCGCCGCAGACGAAAGCGAGCGCATAGCTCATGTATTTATCGACGCGCGGATCGTGCCGAGCCAGATTGCGAACGGCAGTGACGTCGCAAGGCTTGGCGATCAGCGCGAAGGGTTCGCCGCGAGCGAGGATCTCGCTGAAATCCTCAAGCGGCGCGACCGGCCCGTAGCGCGAGCCGGCGCTTTCGAGAACCGACGCGGCATCGAAGCTCAAGCGCCGCTCGCTGCGCATCGGCGCGGTTCGCGACGCCGAGACGTGCAGGACGAAGTTGACGCGGCCGGACGTCAGCAGGAACTGGCCAAGCGCCGTCAACACGCCGCCGCTCGATGCCTGGAACCGCACCGCCGGGTCTCCGGCATAGCCAAGGCTGACCCGCTCGGCAGGCCCCCACACTGTGTCGGTCAGCGCCGCGCTATCTGTCTGCGCCCGGGGTGGTCCTGCGATCCGCGTTCCCGGACAGACGGCGTTGATCCGCGTCAAGGTCGAATGGCTCAGCACCTTGTGAGCGACCGGCCGAAGACGCCCTTCCGGCGTCATGACCATCTCGACTTCTTTCGGGCCGGCCAGTGACCGGCAAAGCCCGCAACCGATGCAAAGCCCATTCTCCACGATCTCGTCGAGCGATAGCGGGAGCGGCGCCGCGACGCACGCGGCGGATGGAACGCGGCCCAAATCAGACATGCGAACCGACGGGCTCGCTGATCAAGCGATATTGATCCGGGCGGCGGTAGAGCGCGAAGTCGAAATTCACCTTGCGGCAGGTGGCGATGAGATCGAGGTCGGCGCGATGGACGATGACCTCATCGCCGAGCGAAATCGTCTGGGTGGCGATCTCGCCGGTCGGCGCGATGATGCAGGAGCCGCCGATCAGCGCCTGGCCGTCTTCAAGGCCCGCCTTGGCGGCGGCGGCCACCCACAGCGTGTTCTGATAGGCGCCGGCCTGCATCGGCAGATGGTTGTGGAACATTCTCAGATGCGCCAGCGCGGGCGCTTCATCGAGTAGCAGCGGCGTGTTGTAGCCGAGCAGCGCCACCTCGGCGCCGTTGAGGCAGAGCATGCGATAGGTTTCCGGCCAGCGGCGGTCGTTGCAGATCGCCATGCCGACACGCACGCCGCCATAGTCGAAGACGGGAAAGCCGAGATTGCCCGGCTCGAAATAGCGCCGCTCCAGATGCGTGGTGATGCCTTCTTCCGGTTCGGCCGAACCCGGCACATGCATCTTGCGATAGCGGCCGATGAAGCGTCCGTCCGGGCCGACCAAATCCATGGTGTTGAAATGGCGCGTGCGGCCGTCTTCCCTAGCGAGTTCACAATAGCCCAATGCGAAGCCGATCTTCAGGCGGGCTGCCACATCGTAGAGACGCTGCGTCTCCGGACCGGGCATTGCGCTTTCGAAGAAGGCGTCGATCTCGGCCCGATCGTCGATGCGCCAGCGCGGGAAGAAGGTGGTCAGCGCCATCTCCGGGAACACCGCAATCTCGGCGCCGGCTGCGGCCGATTGTTCCAGCAGATGGATGAGGCGACCGACCGTTTCGGCGCGCGTTGCGCTGCGCTGGATCGGCCCGGTCTGGGCGACCGCTATGGTCAGGCATCGAGCCATGGCGTCGTCTCCTCGACTGGTTTTCCCGCACGGGCCGGATCGGCGGCGGTGCGCTCGACGAATTGTCCGAAACCCGGTTGTGCCTTGAGCACGCCGTCGGCGATCACCGGCACGCCGCGCACCAGAACGGTGGTCGGCTTGCCTGTCACGCTCCTGCCCTCGTAAGGCGTGAAGTCGACGCGCGAATGCAGCGCGGCGTGGCCGAGTGTCCAGGTCGCTTCGGGATCCCACAGCGCCAGGTCGGCATCGAGGCCGACCGCTATGCTGCCTTTGCGATCGGCCAGACCATAAATCGCAGCCGCATTGCGCGAGGTGAGGTCGAGATAGCGCTTGAGCGTCAACCGGCCGGTCAGCAGCCCTTCGGAGAACAACAACGGCAGGCGGGTCTCGATGCCGGGAATGCCGCTCAGCGTGGTGGTAAAGCCGGGTGTCTGCGACCTGCCGACCTTATCGGCGAAGAAATAGGGCGAATGGTCGGAGGACCAGAGGTCGATACCGCCGTCGGTCAGCGACTGCCACAGATGCTCGTGGCTGCGCGGCGAACGCGGCGGCGGCGAAAAGACGAAACGCGCCGCATCGAGCGCCGGGCGGTCGAGATCGGCGCCACCGATGAAGAGATATTGCGGGCAGGTCTCGGCGATCGCGTCCACACCGCGCAGGCGCGCCCGCGTGACCTCTTCCGCCGACTGCCAGGAGGAGACGTGGACGATGGTCATGCGCGCGCCGGTCATCTCGGCGAAGGCGAGCGCGCGATGCGTCGCCTCGCGCTCCATGGTCTCGCTGTGGGCGACGACGTGGTAGCGGATGTCGGTGCGGCCGAGGTCGATCAGCCGCTGGCGCGTGCGCCGGATCGCAGCGTCGTTCTCGGCATGAACCATGACGATCCAGCCGAGATTGTGAGCGGTGTCGAGCACCTTGAAGAACAGGTCGTCGTCGACGGCAAAGCCTTGATAGGTCATGAACAGCTTGACCGAGGCGATGCCGCGGCCGGCAAGTTCGGAGAGCTGCTGCTCGACATCGGCGCCGGTGCCCATGGTCACCACGGCATGCAGCCCGTAGTCGATCAACGCACGGCCCGAAGCGCGATCGAGCGCGCGGTCGACCGCGCCGATCGTCGACATATCAGGACCCGGCATGCCGAACGGGACGATGCAGGTGGTGCCGCCAAAGGCCGCCGATATGGTGCCGGACTCGAAATCGTCGGCATTGCCTGCGCCGCCCCAGACCGGCTGGTCGAGATGGCAATGGGCATCGATGCCGCCGGGCATGACCCAGCGCTTGTTGGCGTCGATCACAGTCTCGCCGGAGAGGCCGTTGCCAATGGCCGCGATGCGACCGTCGTCAACGCCGATATCGCACTCAGCCCAACCGTCGTCGAGCGCAACGCGTCCGCCTGTGATGACCAGCTCATGCATCCGGTTTGCCCACCCCAATCGGCCTCAGCCGACCGCTGCCGTCACCATGATCTCGACACGGTACTGGTCGCCGGCAAGACGCGCCTCCACCGTGGCGCGCACCGGCATGGCGCTGCGGTCGATCCAGGCGTCCCAGGCCGTATTCATCATCTCGAAGTCGGCAATGTCGCGCAGCCAGATCTGGGCGCTGAGCAGTTTCGACTTGTCGCTGCCGGCCTTGGCCAGAAGCGCATCGATCTTGGCGAGGATCTGCTTGGTCTGCGAGGTGGTGTCGCCGGAAAGGTCGTCCGCCGTCAGGCCCGCGACATAGACGGTGCCGTTGTAGCGCAGCACCCGGCAGAAGCGTTGGCCGTTTTCAAGACGTTCGATCGTCATGCAGTTCCTCCTGACAAGCTTCGATAGCGGCAGTTGCCTATGGTATGGACGGCACAAAACCGCTGTAAAGCCCGCCGGGGCCCAAGATGCCGCTTTCCGTCTCCGGCATGGCCAAAAAAATCGAAGCCATAGCCGTATCTATCTTCGTTTGCAGCAATTGCTGCCCCGTGTAGCCTCTCGCTCAGGGTGGCGTCGTCGACGGCGCCGCCAGGGGAGCAGCCATGAGGTCGATCGCCCAATCCGCGATGCGGCTGTGGCAAAACGCGGAGCGCTCGCGCGCTCTGATGCCGATCATGGCCGGCATTTGTCTGGCCTGTATCGGCAGCGCCATGCTGACCACCGCCGTGTCGCTGCATCTCGGCAAGCCAGGCATTTCCTCCGATGTCGTCCAGATCGTGCTCACCGCCTATCCCGTCGGCTTTTTCGTCGGCTGCCTGGTCACGCGCCCGGCGGTCGCCCATTACGGCCATGAGCGCACCTTCGTGGTGATCCTGGTGCTGGCGCTGCTGGCTGCGGCAGGCTTCGTCTTCACCGATTTCGTGCCGAGCTGGATCTGCTTTCGCCTGCTGGGCGGCATATCGATGGCGTCGCTGTTCGTCGTCTGCGAAAGCTGGATCAATCTCTACGCCGAGCAGCACAATCGCGGCGCGATGTTCTCGCTCTACATGCTGACGACGGCGATCGCTGTGCTGCTCGGACAACTCCTCGTCGCGCTGGTCGGGCCGCAGTCGCCGCATCTGTTTCCGGTCGCGGCGGCAACGGTGCTGCTGGCGCTGGTGTCCAAATTCGTCGGCGGACGCTGGCCGGCCCTGCCTGCCTCTCCCGCCGAGCCGGACCATGCGAGTGGACCGGTCAAACGCCTCGGCCCGCTGGCGCTGTTCCGGCTGGCGCCGGTGACGGTCGTCGCCATCTTCCAGGGCGGCATCACCAATATGAACATCTTCGTGCTGACTCCGATCTACGGCGCCCAGATCGGGCTGTCGGCGGGAACGACGGTGGGCCTCGTCACCACCATCAGCATTGCCGGCATGCTGGCGCAGACGCCCGTCGGCTGGCTGTCGGACCGGTTCGAGCGGCGGCTGATCCTGCTGGCGCAAGGCCTGCTGTCGGTGACGCTTTGCGCGGCAATCGCATGGCTTGGCAATTTTTCCCAGCCGCTGCTGTTCGTGCTGTTCTTCCTCTACGGCGCCACGGCGCTGACCATCTATCCGGTGGCGATGGCGTTCGGCGCCTCGCAACTGCACAGCCGGCACATGGTCGGCGCCTCCGGTACGCTGCTTTTGCTTTACTCGATTGGCAATGTCGCGACGCCAGGCGTGTCCGCCGGCTTGATGGCGCATATGGGTGCGCCGGCGATGTTCCTGCTGCTTGGCGGCGGCGCGGTTCTGGTGACGCTTGCCGCCTGCTACAATCTCCTGCGCCGGCCGGTCTCAGGGCCGGCTCTGCAAGCCGTCGAGGACCGGGTGTGATGACGACCGCCATGAACCGCCTGCAAGACAGCGTCATCCTGATCGCGGGTGCCGCGAGCGGGATCGGCGCGGCGATCGCCAGGCGGTGCATTGCCGAGGGTGCAAAGGTAGTCTGCGCCGACTACGACCTCGAGCCGACAACGCAACTTGCCGACACGCTCGGCTCGTCGGCTGCGGCCTGCCAATGCGATGTGACGGATAGCGGTTCCGCCCGGGCCGCCGTCGATTTCGCGCGACAAAAGTTCGGTCGGCTGGATGGGCTGGTGCACAACGCCGCCGCCCCTTCGACCAGCGCCACTGTGGTCGACCTCGACGAGAGCGCGTGGCGGCGCGAACTCGATGTCGGCCTGACCGGCGCCTTCCTGATGAGCAAGTTCGCGGTGCCACTGATAGCGGCAAGCGGCGGCGGATCGGTGGTGTTCATCGGCTCGCAGTTCGGCCGCGTCGCTACCACCAAGGCTGTCGCCTATTGCGCAGCCAAGGCCGGGCTCATCCATCTCGCCAAGGCGATGGCGATCGACCACGCGCCCGACAAGGTGCGCGTCAACAGCCTGTCGCCAGGCGCGGTGGCGACGACGCGGCTGCTGCGCCGCTTCAAGGATTTCGACGCGGCCAATGCGGCACTCGGCCCCGCCCATCTGCTCGGCCGGATCGCCGAGCCGGAGGAGATCGCGGCGGCAGCCGCTTTCCTTTTGTCGCCGGATGCGTCCTTCGTCACCGGTTCGGACATGCTCGTGGATGGCGGCTATGCGACGCGCTGAATCCTTCAGGTCGATTTCAAAGGAGATCCCATGACGCTTCTCGTCACCGGCGGCACCGGCTTTGTCATGAGCGTGGTTGCGCGTGAATGGCTGGATCGCGACCCGCACGCGCGCGCCGTTATCCTGGACCGGTCGGGGCTTGATGCGATCGGGGAAAAATTCTTCGCGCCGGTGCGCGACCGCCTTACCGTGCTCACCGCCGACATACTGGATCCCAAGCAGTGGGCGGCGGCGCTCGACGCGCATGGTATTACGGCAATCGTCCATGGCGCGACGGTCACGCCGAATTCGCGCCCGAGCAACCCAAGCCAACCGCCCGAAGCCAACGATCCGGCTGTCATCGTCAACGTCAACCTGATGGGCACGGTACGGATGCTCGAATGGGCGCGCAGCCGCCCCGGCATCAAGCGTTTCGTCTATGTCAGCTCCGGCTCGGTCTATCGCCATAACGGCCCGGACTGGGCCGGCGAGCCGTTACCCGAGGACGGCTATGTCGCACCGCTGACGCTTTACGGCATCTCGAAATTCGCCGCCGAAATGGTCACCAACCGCTATGCCGATCTGTTCGGCCTGTCGGCCATCTCGGTCAGGCTGTCCTCGGTCTACGGTCCAATGGACCGCGTCACCGGCAGCCGCAATGTCCGCCATTTGCCGAACCGCATCGCCCATATGGCGCTCAGCAACGAGACGATCCGGCCGAACAGTCTCGAGCCGCTCGGCGATTATGTGCTGTCGAAGGACGTCGCCAAGGCTGTCATGGCGCTGCTCGATGCCGAAACCTTGCGCTACCGCCACTACAATATAGGCAGCGGCGGTACGCAAACGGTTGGTGATTTCATCGGCTGGGCCAAGGAGCGCATCCCCAGCCTCAAGGCCGAAGTCAGCCCGCACGAGACGGCGAATATCACCATGAACGCGGCGCTGAAGACGGGCATGTGGGGCGAATACGATCTTGCCCGCATCGAGCGCGATACCAACTGGCGACCGACGCCGGCGAGACAAGCGTTCCACGATTACATCGACTGGATCGCCGCCAACGAAAGCTGAGGAGCAGAGCCGATGCCGACCGATTTTCAGCAGCCGCGCGACTTCGTCGGCTACGGTCCGAACCCGCCCTTCATGACCTGGCCGGGCGGCGTCAAGCTCGCCATCAATCTGGTGCTCAACTACGAAGAGGGCTCAGAATACTCCTGGCTCGAGGACGGCCGCAACGACAATTGGGGCGAGTATAATCTCACGTCCAGTCCGCCGGTGCGCGACCTCGGCACCGAGACGCATTTCGAATATGGCAGCCGGGCCGGTGTCTGGCGGCTGGCGCGGCTGTTCGACCGCTACGACATTCCGATCACTGTCTCCGCTTGCGCGGTCGCGCTGGAGCGCAACCCGGCGGTGGCCGAATGGATAAATGCGCGCGGGCACGATCTGCTCGGCCATGGGCTGCGCTGGATCGACTACACGACGATGGAGCGCAGCGAGGAAGAGCACCACCTGCACGAGGCGATTGCGCTCTACGAGAGGCTGATGGGCAGGCGTCCGCAGGGCTGGAACTGCCGCTCTCTGCCGAGCGTCAACACGCGCGATCTGCTGGTGCGCGAAGGCGGCTTCCTCTACCACTCCGACCCTTGCAATGACGACCTGCCCTATTTCCTCGACCATCAGGGCACGGAGATCCTGGTCGTGCCCTATTCCAAGACCCTCAACGACAGCCGCTATCTCGTCGCGCCGGGCTACAGCAATCCGCGCGACTTCGCGCAGGATTGCCGCTCGGCCATCGACTATATGCTCGACGAGGCTGACGAGACCGGCGGCCGCATGCTGACGATCGGCATTCATGCGCGCTGGATGGGCCAGCCCAACCGTGCCTCGGGGCTGCGCGAGGTGATCGAGCATGTGAAGCAGAAGCCGGCCGCCACCTTTATGCGGCGCGAGGACATCGCCCGCTTCTGGCTGGAGAACCATGCCGGCTTCGAGCAGCACGGCTGAGTATGTTCGAGACGCTGATCAGGGGTGCGACCGTCGTCAACGCCGAGAGGCAGGAACGGCGCGATGTCGGCATTACCGGCGGCCGCATCGCGGCGCTGATCACACCCGGCGGAACGGCTGAAGCCGCGACGGTAGTGAATGCCTCGGGCTGCCTGCTCCTGCCCGGCCTGGTCGACGCGCATGCGCATCTGCGCGAGCCTGGCCTCACGCACAAGGAGGATTTTTCCTCGGGCACCCACGCGGCGGCACTTGGTGGCGTCACGACGGTGCTTGACATGCCGACCGACGAGCCTTGGACGGCCAGCGCCGAACAGCTCGCCGACAAGATGGCGACGGCGACAGGCCGTCTCCATGTCGATGTCGGCTTCCAGGCCGTGGTCAGCCGCGATCTGTCGCGCATTGCCGGCCTGCTCGCGCTCGCACCGGTGTCGTTCGAATTGTTCACCTCCGATGTGCCGGAAGCCTTCCTGTTTCGCAATTTCGACATGGTTGCCGAGGCACTCAGACATTTCCGCCACGCCGATACGCTGATCGGCATTTCGCCGGGCGATCAATCGATGCTGACCGGCGCCAATGAGCGCAACAAGACGGGGACCATCGCGGCCTTTCTCGACAGCCGGCCACCGCTGGCGGAAGCCGGCGGCGTTGCGCGCGCCGTGCTTGCCGCCGCCGCGACCGGCGCGCGTATCCATGTCCGGCAGATCAATTCGGAACCCGGCGTCGAAGCGTGGAGCCGGTTGCGCGACAGGGCAGATGCCAGTGTCGAGACCACGCCGCAGAACCTGTTCTTCATCGCCGACGATTACGAGACGCAAGGCGCCAGGCTGAAGGGTTCGCCACCGCTACGGTCGCGACAGGATGTCGAAGCCTTGCGCGCTGCGCTGAAGGGTGGGCTGATCGACATCGTCGCCACCGACCACGCGCCGCATGCACCGGCCGAGAAAGCCGCTGCCTACGCCGCCTTCGCCGATATACCCGGGGGGATGCCAGGGCTGCAGACGCTGCTTCAGGTGATGCTGAAACTCGTCGACGAGGGACTGATCACTCATGCCGATGTGGTGCGGATGTGCGCGCGCAATCCGGCCGAACGTTTCGGGCTCGGCCGGCGCAAGGGACGCATCGCCACCGGCTACGACGCCGACCTGCTGATCGTCGACCCGCGCCTGTCCAGTTCCATCTCGGACGCCGAACAGGTTTCCCGCGCAGCCTATACGCCGTTCGACGGCTGGAGCGTCAAGGCGCGGCTGACCAATGTCTTTCTGCGCGGGCGACAGATCGTGCGCGATCAGGTGCTGATTAGTGCGGGGCAAGGCAAAGTCGTGCGCCGGGAACATTAAGGAGAAAAAATGCCCCTGCTCGAGGACAAGGTTGCGATCGTCACCGGAGGAAGCTCCGGCATCGGCCGCGCTATCGCGCTGAAATTCGCAGCCGAAGGCGCTGCCGTCGTCATTGCCGATACCGCCGAATTGCCGATCGAAGGCGGCCAGAGCACCGTCGATCTGATCCAGTCGACTGGCGGGACGGCGATGCATGTCGCGACCGACATTTCGGAGTGGGACGCGGTCGATGCGCTGGTCGGCAAGACGGCCGCGCGTTTCGGCCGGCTCGACGTGATGGTCAACAATGCCGCCATCTACACCAGCACCAATCTGGTCGAGACCACGCCTGAGCAATGGAACCGCGTGATCGGCGTCAATTTGACCGGCTTCTTTCACTGCTCGAAGCGCGCGGTCATGCAGATGCTCAGCCAAGCACCCGTCAACGAGGTGCGCGGCCGCATCATCAACATTTCCTCGCAGCACGGCATGGTCGCCTGCCCGGGCGATTTTCCCTATTCGGTGAGCAAGGGCGCGATCGTGCAGATGACGCGGCAGATCGCCGTCGACCATGCCGGTGACCTGATCGTCTGCAATGCGATTGCGCCGGGCAAGATCATCACCGGCAAGCCGGGTGTCGCCAATGATCCCGACGCGCTCGCCTATTCACACAGCCGCACGCCCTGGCCGCGGCTCGGCACCCCGAACGATGTCGCGGGAGCCGCGCTGTTCCTCGCCAGTGACATGGCGAGCTACGTCACCGGCATCAATCTGATGGTGGATGGCGGCTGGATGGCGGGCTGATCGTGCGGAACCGGGCTGATCGGGCGGAACAATGCCTCGTAATGCGCCATAAGCCAAAGCTGCAATCTTAGCGTCAGCTCATATGGTCATGCGCCACCCTACAGGCACAGTGCGATGCCATCATTGGCCCTTGAACGGCCAAAATGGAGGCGTACCATCCCAGCATCTGAAACTGAGTCTGCTTTCATTCGTCCGGGCTAATGTCCGGATCGGGCTGGATATTTTTCCTTGAATACGGATGCAACCAGCGGCGCGGCGAAGCGCGGCAAATCGTTTGCCCATGTGGCGGAGGCCTCCTGGGGCAAGGGCCTCAGCACGCTGCTGCGCATCGCGCGCATGATGCTGCGCCATCCGTGGCAGGTGGCGATCACCATCGTCTCGACCTTCATCGCCGCAACGCTGCAGCTGTTCATCCCGCGCCTGCTCGGACGCGCCATCGACCAAGCGCAAGGCGTGATGGCCGCGAGCGGAGGGGCGGCGGCGGAACAGGCGCTTTGGACGACGGCGTTCACCTTGCTGGTCGTCAGTATCCTGCGCGGCCTCTTCACCATGGCGCAGAACTATTACGGCGAGGCTGTCGGCCACCGCACCGGCTATGAGTTGCGCCTGGCTTTCTACGAGAAGATCCAGCGCCTGAGCTTCAACTTCCATGACAGGGTGCATACCGGCGACCTGATCACGCTCGGCCTGCTCGACCTCGACGGCGTGCGCATGTTCTTTTCCACCGGCATATTGCGCGTGGTGCTGCTCGGCGTGCTGATCGGTGTCGGCTCGTACCTTTTGATCAGCACCGACCTCGAGCTCGGCCTGCTCAGCCTGAGTTTCGTGCCGTTCGTCGCTTGGCGGTCCTCGGTCACGCAGCTCAGGCTGCGCAGCACCTGGCTGACGCTGCAGGAGCGGCTGTCGGTGCTGAGCCGGGTGATGGACGAGAACCTTGGCGGCATCCGCGTCGTGCGTGCCTTCGCGGCGCAGCGGCATGAGCTGGAAAAGTTCGACCGCGCCAAAAAGTCGGCGCTGGAACTCGCCGATCAGCGCGTCGACATTCGCGTCTCCAACACCAGCGCCATGAATTTCTCCTTCCTGGCGGCCATGGGGCTGGTGTTGTGGTTCGGCGGCCAGAAGGTGATCGCCGGCGAGATCAGCGTCGGCACGCTGGCCCAGTTCCTCACCTTCATGACCATCCTGCAGATGCCGGTGCGCCAGCTCGGCCTGATGGTCAACTCGTTTGCCCGCGCCTCGACCTGCGGCACCAGGCTGTTCGAACTGCTCGACGCCGAACTCGACATCCAGGATGCGCCTGGCGCCAAGGACCTCGTCGTCACCGACGGCGTGCTGCGCTTCGACAATGTCGGCTTCCGCTATGCGGGCACAGGCGGCCGGCCGGCGCTGTCGGGCATCTCCTTCGAGGCCAGGTCCGGCGAGACGGTCGGCATCGTCGGCCCGCCAGGCAGCGGCAAGTCGACCATCGCGCATCTGATCCCGCGTTTCTATGACGTGACGTCGGGCGCGATCACCATTGACGGGCAGGACATCCGCGAGGTGACGCTGCAATCGCTGCGCAAGGCGGTCGGCGTCGTTCAGCAGGACGCGTTCCTGTTCACCACCTCGATCGAGAACAACATCGCCTATGGCAATCCTTGGGCGCGCGAGACCCGCATCGGGCAGGCCGCCGAATATGCCCAACTGAACAATTACATTATCGGGCTTCCGGCCGGCTACACCACGGTGGTCGGCGAGCGCGGCGCCTCGCTTTCCGGCGGCCAGCGGCAGCGGCTAACCATCGCCCGCACCCTGATGCTCAGACCTTCGGTGCTGGTCTTCGACGATTCCACCGCGGCCGTCGACGCCGGCACCGAGCAGCGCATCCGCACCGCTATGAAGCGCTTCGCCAAGGACCGCGTAACGCTGATCATCTCGCACCGGCTGAGTTCGCTGATGCATGCCGACCAGATCCTGTTCGTCGAGAACGGCCGCATCGCCGAGCGCGGCACGCACCAGGAATTGCTGGCGCTGGGCGGACGCTACCGCGCGCTCTACGACCTGCAGCTGCGGCCGGACGACGATTTGCCGGTGGCCGTGGGAGCCGCATGATGTCGACACAGAATGATGACGAGAAGGAAGACACCAGCCGGCGGCCGACCAAGGCCGTGGTCGGCTCGCATCGCGACGAGGAAGAGGTTTTCGGCAAGGCCTACGATCCGCGCATCGTGCGTCGCATCTGGAGCTTCGTAAAACCGTATCAGGGCCGGATCTTCATCTCGGTTGCCGCGGTGCTGGTGTTCACGCTGACGCAGCTGGCGATCCCTCTGGTCATCCGTTACGCCATCGACCATGGCATGGCCGCAGGCAAGGCCGACCGCTCCGTGATGACCTGGGCGATCGGCGCTTTCGCACTGATCATCCTGATCAACTACGCCGCCAGCTATGTCCAGGAAAGCGTCGTCGGCAAGGTGGCCGAGAATGTGCTGTCGGATCTGCGCCGCGCCATGTTCAGCCATTTGCAGAGGGTCTCGCTGAGCTTCATGGACAAGACCGAGGTGGGCCGGCTGATGTCGCGCCTGCAAGGCGACGTCAATTCGATGCAGGAGTTTCTCGAGACGTCGGTGATGTCGGTGGGCGACATCGTGCTGCTGTTCGGGATCGTCACCGTTCTGCTTTGGCTCGACTTCCGGCTCGGGCTGCTGACGCTGTCGACCATGCCGGCGCTGTTCATCGTGCGGCTGTTCTGGCTGCCCCGCGCCAAGGTCGCCTTCATGGCCGCGCACGAGACCAATTCGATCGCCAACGGCGCGCTCGCCGAAGGCATCCATGGCGTGCGCACGGTGCAGAGCCTGGAACGCCAGCATGTCAATTTCGACCTCTATGACGAGAAGGTGCTGGCCAATCTAAAGACGCATCTGACCTCGGCCAAATATGCGCAAGTGATGGTGCCGATCGTCGACACGCTGACCGGTATCGCCATGGCCACCGTCATTGTCGTCGGCGGTTCGATGGTGCTGTCGCACAGCCTCGACATTGGCGTCATGGTGGCGTTCCTGTTCTACATCCAGCGCTTCTTCGACCCTATCCGCTCGCTGACCATGCAGTACTCGGTCATGCAGCGCGCCATGGCGTCGGGCCAGCGCATCTCCGAGGTCCTCGACGTGCCGGTCGATGTCAGCGACAAGCAAGACGCCCTTACGCTGACGCGTCACATGGACGGTTCGGTCGAATTCCGGAACGTCACTTTCGGCTACCGACAGAACCAGCCTGTGCTGAAAAATCTCTCCTTCCGCGTCAACCCGGGCGAGACGGTCGCGCTGGTCGGTCCGACCGGTTCGGGCAAGTCCAGCTGCATGGCGCTGGTGCACCGCTTCTACGATGTGTGGTCGGGTGAGGTGCGGGTCGGCGGCCACGATGTCCGCGACGTGACGCAGGATTCGCTCGGCGACCAGGTGGCCATGGTGCTGCAGGAGCCGTTCCTGTTTTCAGGCACGGTGCTGGAAAACATCCGCTACCACAAGACCGGTGCCAGCCGCGAAGAGGTGGTGCGCGCCGCACAAGCGGTCGGTGCGCATGAGTTCATCGAGCATCTGCCCGACGGCTACGACACCGAGCTGGAGCAGCGCGGCGGCAATCTTTCGCTCGGCCAGCGCCAGCTGATCAGTTTTGCGCGCGCGCTGGTAGCGGATGCCAAGATTCTGGTGCTGGACGAGGCCACGGCGAGCATCGATTCCTACACCGAGATGCTGATCCAGAAGGCGCTGCTCACGCTGCTGGAAGGCCGCACCGGGCTGGTGATCGCCCACCGGCTCGCCACCATCCGCGGCGCCGACCGCATCATCGTTTTGCAAAACGGCGAGATCGTAGAAAGCGGCAATCACGACCAGCTGATGGCGGCGAAAGGCCTCTACGCGCGGCTTTACAACATGAACTACGCCTCATTCGACGATATGTCGGAGGAAGAAACAGGAGCGCCGGCCGGCAAGGCGACGTGAAAGTGGCCTGTTGAGCCCAACGGAAACTCACGGGAAGGAGCTCAGAGCGGGTCAGCGATTCTATCAAACGCCGAGTCCCTCCGGGGCCAGAGGCAGGGTTCCTGCTTTTCTTAGCCGTCAAACAGAGACCGCAATCACGCCGCTGCGCTTGCCCTTGGCGCGCAAAGGTTGCAAAGGCATTGGAACAGGAAGGCTCGCCGCGAGTTTCTGTCTTCGAGCCGCGCGGCGTGAATGGCGCGGCAGCGCAAGGAGACGGCATATGGGCCTGGGTACCATTCTTATTATCATCCTGATCATCGCGTTGCTCGGCGGCTTCAGCGGCCTCGGTGGCGGACCGTTTTACGGCACAGGTTACTATGGCGGCGGCGGCCTCGGGCTGGTGCTGCTCATCGTCATCATTCTGGTTCTTCTCGGGCGCATATAGCGCCGCTGTCAGCGGCCGCCGAAGCTCGCAGCTCCGGCGGCCGATTTTTCGTTTGAAGACATTGGTTGGCAGCTAAAGACATTGCCGGCTTCTGGAGACATTGGTGGCACGCAAACTCGACCTGCGCAGCGGCCGGCCGGTCTGGTTTGCCTATCGAGCGCCGTCGGTGCCGACGGAAAAACTGACACGCGATGTCAAGACCGACGTGCTGATCGTCGGCATGGGGATCAGCGGCGCCATGGCCGCCGAAACGCTGACCGCCTCCGGTCATTCGGTGATCTGTATCGACCGTCGCGGTCCGCTGCTGGGATCGACCGCGGCGACGACGGCCCTGGTGGAGTTCGAACTCGACCAGCCGCTGACGAAACTTTCGGCAATGGTCGGCAAGGCCGATGCCGGACAGGCATGGCGGCGGTCGCGCCTGGCGGTGTCCAACCTTAGCGGACGGATCGCCGAACTCGGCATCGACTGTCGCCTGACACCGGCGTCCTCGCTGTATCTGGCCGGCGATGTGCTCGACCCCTCTGCACTGCGCGATGAGGCACAGGCGCGCCGGCAGGTCGGCATCGGCGCAAGCTACCTGACCCGCAAGGCCCTCGCCGACGAGTTTGGTATCGACCGCGCCGGCGCCATTCTTAGCCACGGCAATCTCGCGCTCGACCCGCGCAAACTGACCGCTGGGCTGCTGCTGAAATCTCTGCAGCGCAAGGCGCGTTTCTATGCGCCGGTGCAGGCGACGGCGATCGAGGACAGAAGCGATCAGGTCGTAGTCGCCACCAGCGGTGGCCCGACGATCACCGCGCGGCATCTGGTGCTGGCCACCGGCTACGAGCTGACCGACATCATTCCGAAGACCGCGCACAGCGTCGTCTCGACCTGGGCGATTGCGACAGTGCCGCAACCGAAAAATATCTGGCCGGGCGCGGCGCTGATCTGGGAGGCGTCGGAGCCGTATCTGTACCTGCGCGCGACGGAAGATGGCCGCGTCATCTGCGGCGGTGAGGACGAGGAATTCACCGACGAGGCACGTCGCGATGCGTTGATCGCCGACAAGACGAAACGTCTGGCGAAGAAGCTGCATCGCTTGCTGCCGCGGCTCGACGTGCGGCCCGAATTCGCCTGGACCGGCTCATTCGGAACGGCCAGCACCGGCATGCCGTATATCGGCGCCCTGCCCCGGCACCCACGCATCCATGCCGTGATGGGTTATGGCGGCAACGGCATCACCTTCTCGCAGATCGCTTCGGAGATCGTCGCCTCGGCGATCGGCGGTGTCGAAGATGCCGATGCCGAGCTTTTTTCATTCAGCCGATCCTGATCGGACGCTTTCGCCCGCGCCGCCGCTCAGGCAATGACTTTGCACGGCGGATGAAGCTTCAGTCTTTCATCCGGCCGATGCATTTCAGGGTGTGCAACTGCCCACGCTTTTGAACGTCATTTCATTTTTGCAATCATATTCCGGAGGCCAGTCGTTGCTAATCCTGGTGCAGTATTGGGCGACAATGGCTTCCGCGCTGTACCGGCCAATGAAAATATCGGGCTTTATGGAATTGTCGGTTTGCAGCCCGGAGAAGAAGCTGATCTCCGATCCGCTTTTGCAGGCATAACCGATCATCAGATCGTCGTTCATCCGACCGGCAACCTGAGCGCAGCCTGCCGGTCCGGGAAGTGCATCCGAAATTCGAGTAATCTCCAGGCAGGTCCCGCGTTGCTGTTCGCGCCACTTCGAGTTCAAGGCGGGAAGATCATCTGCCAATGACGCCGTCATCGCCGCGCCTAGAAATGTCATCTCGACAATGACAGCAGTCAGGAAAGCTTTCTTCATCGATATCTCTCCCTGTTACATCCGGGCGAGCATACCATATTTGTAAGGTCTGGTGTGTGAGCGGCTTTACTTAAGGAGGGTCTCGCTGCGCATCGACACTGTTTTGATGCTGCCGCACAAGCCTAGAGGCGGGTTCGACGCCGCGCGATAGCGCAGGGCGAAACCTACGCAATCGCGGGCTGCGCAGAGCGAGCGCTCCGGGTGCCGAGAAGAACCAGCGGGATCGCGATCGTGTAAGCGATCAGAACCGAGAGTCAGATGGCTCCGCTGCGCGAACCCTTGCGGCAGTGCGATCCCGAGATTGCTCCAATCGAGGCGCTACGGCTGTTCGCGCATCGCCTGGTTGCCGAACGCAGCCCCGTCGTCGAATGGGCTTGATCAGGACGGTTGAGGGCAGCGAGACGCTCAAGGCGCGGGCGAGAGCGATCCGTGATGAGCTTGCAGACGTCCTGATGGTGGCGCTGTCCGAAGGCGCGGGGCTGGATCCCGCCGATCCCGATGCCCGTCTGGCGGCGGCCCTGCTGCTCGCGACGTGGAGCGTGGCCTATATCCAGGCGCCTCGGACGTTCGAGAAACACAGGACAGCCGTCAGGCGAGCGCGGCCTTTCTCGCTCTCGTCGACAAGGGCAGCGTCGGCCTGACAGCCGCAATGGCAGGTACGCCTTACGCCTGAGCTCGCTCAAACCCGCCGCCGCCTCTGGGCCGTCAGAAATACCACCAGCACACAGCACAGCAGGCCGAGCGACGATGGCAGTCCCTGATGTCCGGTCAGCTGCATTGCCAGCCCTGCTACGGGCGAGCCGACGATGCCGCCTATGCCCCATACGAAAGCGAAGGCGGCATTGCCGGCGATCAAGGCCTGACCGGTGAAACGCTCGCCGAGCTGGATCAGCGACAGCGTGTAGATCCCGAACGAGACTCCGCCCCAGATGAAGAAGAGCGGCCAGATCAGCCAATTGTTGAAGAGCAGCGGCAACAGCAGGCAGCCGGCCAGCGACACCACGACACAGAACAGCAGCATCCGCTTCGAGCCAAACCGCTCGGCCGCGCGCCCGAGCACGATCTGCAGCACCGCATTGCCGGCGATGAAACAGGTGATGAGCGAAGCGATGCGCTGTTCGGCGCTGCCGAGTGCGGCGCCATAGACCGCGAACAGGGACAGCAGAACCTGCTCGAAGGCAGCTGCGGTGAAAACGGCAAACAACAACAGCGGCGCCAGGGCGAAGAAGCCGCCGACCGACACCGCCTTGCCGTCATGCGGCATTTCGGGCAGGCGCGCCGCGACGGCAAGCACGATCAGGCCGCAGACCAGGAAGGCCGCGCTGCCGATGATGAAGGGCGGCCACCCTTGCGTGCCCACAAGGCCGAGCGACATTGGGCCGAGGCCGAAGCCGGCCGAAACAATGGAGGAGTAAAGGCCCATGATGCGGCCCCGGCGCGCGGCGGGCGTGATCGAGACCAGCCAGGTTTCGCTGATCACGTAGAGCGGGTTGGCAAAGAAGCCGAGCAGGAAGCGCAGCGGCATCCAGGCCCAGACGTCCTGCGTCCCGGCAATCGCGATCAGGGCAGTCGCTGCCAGGATTGAACACAGGACCGCGAAGCGCGCCGCCCCCACGCGCCGAACCAGCGCCGGCGTGAAGAGCGACGATACGATGAAACCCAGCGGCGTCATTGCCGCCGAGAGGCCTATCAGGCCCGGTGTCGTCCCCTGCCGTTCGAGGATGAAGCTGAGCAGCGGATAGGTCAGCCCCTGTGCGACGGCAAACACCGTGACGGTCGCGATAATGCCGGCCATCGCGGCCCACAGGATGCGGTTCTCGCCCGGTGACGTCGCGTCTTCGGCGCTCATGCAGCCTTCGAAGCAGGATCAGCATATTCCGGCAAGTGCAAATGGCGGCGAAGGGCCGCGGCACGCACAAACGGGCGATCCGGTATCATCCGGCTCACACTTGCCAGAAGCGTTTGACGATCTCTGCCTCGACCTGGCGTCTGGTCAGGCCGATATCGTCGATCAGATGCGGATTGGTCTCCGCCATCTGCTTCAGGTCCCAGCGAAAGCGTATCCGCTCACGCCAGGCCGTAATCATGCCGCGCGGGCTCGTCAGGCTCCGGCGCGATGACGCCGCGGATTTCTCCGGCCAGGCTGCCGAAGCAGAAGCAAGGGTATCGTTCATGGCAACCTCCATTCGGTTTGAGGGGGCAAGAGCCCTCGGTTTGAAAGAGGCTGAATTCTGCAACATGCGGACGGCGCCGTAATTAAGCCTTCCCAAATAGTTCTCAAAACTTCCAAACGGGCTAGAGCACCTCGCCGTTTCACGGAAAAGGCGAGGTGCTCTAACTCTTTGTTTTGACGCAATTCCTCAGGGAAGCGCTACGCGCTTTCCCCAGGGAAAACCGCCTCACACTTTTCCTGGAATTGCTCTATAGATGCGCGTTATGCAAGGAGCGCGCTTTGCCTTTGGTCCGTTCGTGCTTGATCCGGGTGCGGGAACGCTCCTTCGGGACGATGTCCCCGTCGCCGCCGGTCATCGCGGACTGCAACTGCTGGCGGCGCTCGTCGCACGGCCCGGCGAGATACTGGCCAAGGCCGAGTTGATGGACGCGGCATGGCCAGGCACGGCCGTCGAGGAAGGCAACCTCACCGTCCAGATCGCACAATTGCGCAAGCTGCTGGGTCCGGCCGCGAACGGCGGGGAATGGATATCGACGGTTCCGCGCGTCGGCTATCGCTTTACCGGCGCCATCGAACAGCTCGGCGATGCGAAGCGACAGGCTTTGCCGCTGCCCGCCAAGCCGTCGATCGCCGTGCTGCCTTTCGCCAATTTCAGCAACGACCCCGAGCAGGAAGCCTTCGCCGACGGGTTGACCGAAGACCTGATCACCGACCTGTCGAGGATCGGCGGCCTGTTCGTCATCGCGCGCAACTCGACCTTTGCCTACAAGGGCAAGGCGGTGGATGTGCGCGAGATCGCCAGGGAACTTGGCGTGCGCTATCTCCTGGAGGGCAGCGCCAGACGTGCCGCCGGGCGCGTGCGCATCAACGCGCAACTGGTCGACGCACTGAGCGGCGAGCATCTGTGGGCGGACCGCTTCGATCGCGGCCTGGAAGATATCTTTGCCGTCCAGGACGAGGTGACGGCCAAGATCGTCGAGGCCCTGCTTGGCCGGCTGCGCGCGCCGCTGCCGCGCAACCGACCGGGAAATCTCGAGGCCTATGATCTGTGTGTGCGGGCCCGCAAGCTGATCGACGTCTCGCCGGAGACGGCGCGCGAAGCGCATCTGATGCTGACGCGCGCAGTTGCGCTCGATCCGGACTATGCCGAGGCCTATCGCTGGCTTGCGATGAACCACTGGATGGGATGGGTGCATTGGGGCGATCCTATCGAACCTGCCCGCGGCCTTGCCCTGGACCTGGCGCGCAAGGCCGTGGCCATCGATCCCAATGATGCCGGCTGTCACTGGGTGCTTGCCAACCTGCTTGCCTATGAGCGCAGATTCGATGAGGCGGACGCGGAATTTGCCAAGGCGTTCGAACTCGACCCGAACGACGCCGACGCCTGGGCGACATTGTCCGACATCACGACCCTGGCCGGGCAGGTGGAGGAGGGCCTCGAGCAGATCCGCAAAGCGTTCCGCCTGAACCCGTATCCGGCAAGCTGGTACTATCTGACGCTCGGCCAGGCGCAATATGCGGCGCGCGACTACGAGGCCGCCGTCGAGACGCTGCGCCGGGACGAGACCTATCGCACAAGCTCGCGCCGCTTCCTGGCGGCGAGCCTTGCCCAGCTCGGCCGGCTCGACGAGGCGCGCGCCGAGGTCGCAATGTTCCTCATCGCCAACCCGCATTTCACAACCCGCCACTGGGTCGAGACCGAGCCATTCCGCGACACTGCCACGCTCGAACATTTCGTCGATGGCTTCCGCAAGGCCGGCCTTCCGGAGTGACGGACCGGTCCGCGCTCGATCGATGACGCTGCGCCCGGTATGATGCCAGCATCGGCGGCTCAAGCCTGGCCAATGTTTGCGAGTTGTGAAGACGTTCGACCGATGTTGCTTTTGCGTGCAGTCAGCCGCCAGTGATTGGAGCGAAAGCCCAAGTCTTGCTGAAGAGGAATGGCTCGCAAGAACTTTCATGCCATGCCAAAACACGGTATCAATCGACCCGATCGGCGTGCCGTCCATGACCAGACCAGGGGACGGTTGCCTGAGCGGCGCAAGGTGCGGGAAAGTGGAGGGCTTATGGGACTTGTGACGCTGGAGCATTTCGCGGGATGCGTTGGCAGCGCGTTCGACATCGACATGGGGGAGAGTTCGCTGCCCCTGACGCTGTCGGAGGCGCGACCGCTGCCGGAAAGCGGATTTCCCGGAATGCGACGATCGCCGTTTTCCCTGATGTTCCGAAGCGGCTCGCAGGTGGTGCTGCCGCAAAAGCTCTACAGGTTGAAGAATGGGACACTGGGCAATCTGGAAATATTCCTTGTCCCTGTCGCCAGGGACAAGGAAGGCATCGTCTATCAGGCGGTCTTCAATTGAGAGTGCAGCCCGGTCGCGGAACGACCGGACAAGCTAAAGCGTGTCGCTATTAATTGGCCTCATATCCGGCAGCCTTGAAGAAGTTTCTGCATTCGGCTGGCTCGAACAG
>NZ_VFTC01000020.1 GCF_007003975.1 Mesorhizobium sp. WSM4306 | reverse complement strand
CCGGGCGGCCGCCCGGACCTTGGCTCAATCGCTTTATTCCCACGAAATCTCTCCCGTGTAGATACAAGGTGGCCGCGCAGCG
This sequence comes from Mesorhizobium sp. WSM4306, assembly GCF_007003975.1. Taxonomy (GTDB): domain Bacteria; phylum Pseudomonadota; class Alphaproteobacteria; order Rhizobiales; family Rhizobiaceae; genus Mesorhizobium. The sequence goes on along the minus strand of NZ_VFTC01000020.1, from coordinate 126,281 downwards.
GCCGGAGAGGGGGCCGCCAAATGAGAATCTGAGACCCTATTCTGAACTGTCAGCGCCATCCCCCTCTCCGTCTCGGCTTCGCCGAGCCACCTCTCCCCCGCTCCGCGGGGGCGAGGAAAACCGGCTCGCCCGTTAACCAAATGGACGAACACAGTGGGTTAGGCTAGGTTCCGGCCCTCTCAGCAACGCCGGACTTGCCTTGCCCGATTTCCATTTCCCCGCCCTCGCCCAAAAATTTATCGCGGCCTTGCTGCTGCTCGTCTTCGTTGCCGGCTGCAGCACCACCGCGCCGCCCGACAGCGTGCTGGCTGTGCCGGCGCCGCAGGAAAAATATGCGGCCATCGTCGTCGATGCCAGCGGCAAGACGCTGTTCGAGGTCAGTTCGACGGCGCAGCGCTATCCGGCGTCACTAACCAAGATGATGACGCTCTACCTGCTGTTCGAGGCGCTGGAGACCGGCCGCGTCTCGAAGGAGACGCAGATCCCGGTTTCCGACAATGCGGCCCGGCAGCCGCCGACCAAACTGCGTTTCAAGCGCGGCGAGAGCATCGACGTCGATTCGGCGATACGGGCGATCGTGGTCAAATCGGCCAATGACGTGGCGGTGGCGGTGGGCGAATATCTTGGCGGCTCGGAGGACCAGTTCGCCGCCATGATGACGTCCAAGGCGCGCCAGATAGGCATGAGCAGCACCGTCTTTCGCAACGCATCCGGCCTGCCCGACGCTGGCCAGCACACGACGGCGCGCGATATGGCAACGCTCGGCATGGCCTTGCGCGCCCGCTTCCCGCAGCAGTTCCACTATTTCTCGGAAAGCGATTTCATGTTCCGCGGGCGGCTGGTGCGCGGCCATAACGACATGCTCGGCCGCGTGCGCGGCGTCGACGGCATCAAGACCGGCTACATCAAGGCCTCCGGCTTCAACATCGTCACCTCCTACAATGCCGACGGCCGCAAGCTGATCGTGGTGGTAATGGGCGCCGACAGCGCCAGGCAGCGCAACGACCATGTCGAAGCGCTGATCCAGCGCAGCCTTTCGCCCGCCATGGCCGATACGAAGACGAGGCTGATGTTTGCGGGAGACCAGCCGGCCGCGTCGCCGCTTCCCGGCCCACCTGGCTCGTCGCTTCCTGGCTTGCCGCCGCCTGGCTTGCCGGCGCCTGGGTCGCAGTTGCCTGGCTTGCCGCAGTAGCGCGTCGCAAGGACGCCTGCTGCAGCCCTACCGCACCACCAGCACCGGGATCTCCGTCAGCGACACGACTTCCGCGGTCTGGCTGCCCAGCACCAGCCTGCCCAGCCCGCGGCGGCCATGCGAGGCCATGACGATGAGGTCGCAGGCCTCGGAGCGGGAGACGTCGAGGATGGCCTCTGCCGGCGTCCTGTTCTCGACGTGCAGGGTCTTTGCACGCACGCCGAGCGCGTCGGCCCGGGCCTTGCACTTGTCCAGCACATCACGGCCATATTTGCGGGCGTTTTCCTCGTAGTTGACCAGCTCTTCGGCGGCGGCATAGCCGGCCATCGCCCCGCCCCAGGCCAGTGCCGGGAACGGCTCGGAGACGTTGACGAAGGTGACAGCGGCAGCGAGGCCTCTGGCCAGTTCGAGGCCGTGGGCGACGCCCTTGGCAGCGAGTTCCGAACCGTCGGTGGCGATCAGGATATGTTTGTACATGACGACAACCCCTGTTGCGGGGCGATCCAATGCCCCTGATGGCAGCAGCCCGGACAGGCGCTCCATGCGACATCGTCAGGGCTAGGCTTGATATAAGCGCCCGGCCCGGCTCTCTACAGGGTGAGGATGAGGCCAGCCGGCGATGACCATGGCGCCAGGGTGGACCATCGCGCATGGCGCCCCCTCTCCGTCTCGGCTTCGCCGAGCCACCTCTCCCCCGCTCCGCGGGGGCGAGGAACCCAAGCTTTTCAAGGCCTCGACTTTGAAGATTCCTCGCCCCCATGAAATGGGGGAGAGGTGGCCGCGCAGCGGACGGAGAGGGGGCTGGCACTGCCCTATGCGATTGCAGGCAGACTGGCGGGGCCTGATCACAAGAACTTGCACGGATGCTCGATTTGCGCCGCAGCGATAGCTATGCCGCGCCGGCTTGGCGTATCGTGGGCGCGACAGCAGGAGCCGGCATCATGAGCACCGTCCCAAAACCATCCGAGCAGGCCGACAGCGAAAACGACAGCGGCGGCGAGTATTTCGAGGCGCCGCCCATCGGCGATCACGATGCCGAGCTGGTTGCCGACGAGGCGCTCGAATCGCCCGAGGTGCCGGACTCCGAACCCGCCGGCCATGGCCGCCTGAAGCCGAAGCGAAAACCGTCGGCGATATCAGGTAGAAAGTTCCGCAAGCGCGACCTGGTGCGCATCGACGATCTCAGGCCTAGCCTCGCCGACCGCATCCGCTCCGACCATCCCGACCTGCCGCGCGGCGCCCGCATCAGCCGCGAGGAGCTTGGCCGCTACCGCATGCGCTACATGGAGGAGTTGCTGCAGCAGGAGCACGGCGAATTCTCCGAGCTCGACCGCCAGGTGGTCGAATCGATCGCCAGGCAGGACACGATTTCGGAAAACTCGGAAGAGGAGTTCGAGGAGCACAGGTCGTTCGCCGACCGCGTCTCCGACAATATGGCGGCCTTCGGCGGCAGCTGGTGGTTCCTGATCTCGTTCGGCAGCGTGCTTGCCGTGTGGATCGGCATCAACCTGGTCGCGGGCATGAGCAGCGCCTTCGACCCCTACCCCTTCATCCTGCTCAACCTTTTGCTCTCCTGCATCGCCGCCATCCAGGCGCCGATCATCATGATGAGCCAGAGACGGACAGAGGCCAAGGACCGCCTGCGCTCCTTCAACGACTACCGGGTGAACCTGAAAGCCGAGCTGGAAGTGCGCCATCTGCACGAAAAGCTCGACTATCTGATCTCGCGCCAATGGACCCGGCTGGCCGAAATGCAGCAGATGCAACTGGATGCCATGCACGAACTGACGGGGGCTAAGAAGGCGAAGCGGACGGTACGCAGCGTAAGGAAGAGGGCGGTGAAGGGTGAGGTGGCGGGGTGAGTGACGGTCCGCGCAGCGGACGAAAGCCAATTGCTTGGCTTTTCTAATAGCGAACGCCCCGAGCCTGCGCAGGGCAGGACGCAGCACAATCCGGCCAAACCCTTGTGGGGCGGGCCAAGTTCGCGGGCCAACCCAATTGCCCGTTGAAGCCCGGCGCGGCTTCCGCTAAGAAGCCGTGGCTGGCCGGCGATCGGCTGGTTCGTTTTCAGGTTCCCTGAAGGCACCCGTAGCTCAGCTGGATAGAGCGCTGCCCTCCGAAGGCAGAGGTCACAGGTTCGAATCCTGTCGGGTGCGCCAGTTCTCTAAACAGTGGCTTAGAGAACCGCTCCTAGCGGTGCTAGCACAGGCACGTTCCGCCAAATCGGTTCAAAGAATCTCCCGACGGCGTCTGCAAATCTACCAACGGCAGCTTCGGCTGAGAGTTTTAGTCGCTCGACATTCAAGGTCAGATCAAACTGTGCCCGTAGCTCGGTGTCAGCAACAGTGGTGTGTGCGGAGAGCAGTCCTGACAATGTCGTGTTGAGATCGACTGCGTCATCCGGCACCAGAACGTATCTCCACGGCTTGGTATTGTAAGCCTTCGAGTGATGCTCGGTGGCGATCATGCACCAGAGCGTGGCTGCCCGCGCCTTACGACGAACGTCGGCGTCTTCCATATCCGACCGACGTTTCGTCTCGATGATCAGCTTTTCTGTTTTGGTCTCAACCACGAAATCGGGCTGATACGCGTGTCCCTCGGAATCGAAAATCTTAAACTGGTTGGGACCAGGTTTCATCCAGAGTTCGACGGAAGGATCCCGTTCCAAAAGGACAGCCAACTTGCGCTCGGTGTCGGAATCAAATTTGGCTTGCCAATAGCAGCCACGCTTGAAACCGGTGAAAATGAATCGCTTGATCTCACTGAGCCGTTCTGGAGGTGTTTGGAAGTCGCGTATCGCGTCCTTACCAGATCCATCGAACGCCTGCGGCTTCAGCTCACCAAAAGCTGCGTTCAAGGAGACACGGTAGGTGGTTTGCGTACGCCACATATGCTTACGCATCTGGGCGAGGATAGCAGTGGCCATCTCCTTGCCACGTCCTTGCATGACGTTCCGGACGTCCTCGTCATCCTTCAGGTAGGAGCGGAGCCTGGCCACCACCTGGCCAGCCAGGTCGTAGAGAATCTCGGCATGAGCGTCGTAGTCGATCTCGTCGAAATCAATCAGCTTGGCGACCAGATAGTCTTCGAGCCGAGCTGGCCGATCACCCCCATCGTCTCCGCTGATAGCTGTACGTTTCTCAGTCCGTAGGACTTGCACAAGAAGTTGGCGCGAAAGAGGCTGGTAGTTCCAACTGCCAACGTCGAGCGTGAACGATTGGAACCCAAACGAAACCTGTTCTTGCGGCGTGACTGTCAGGCTCGGAACCGCGATGGTACGAGCCACGTATGCTGCACAAAACTCTTTCACAACCGCCTCGGCACGTTCAGAGGTAAGGCTGGAGAAGAGGCCCTCCTTGGAACGTTGAATAGCCATCGCGTCCGCAACAATACGTTTTACGATCTTTTCATCCTGCAATTGTGCGATAGTTGTTACCTGCGACTTGATCGACGGAAGAACGTCGGTAAGCACAGTCTGCGCTAGTGCCACTTCCTCAGGCTTGTCGAAGGTGAACGCCGGGGATGAAGGCTCCGACATTCCCTGAAGCTTCTGTTCAGGTGCAAACTCGTCAGACTTTATTTCGGTTTCATAGGTCATTTGCTGAAGCATCTGCTGGATGATCGAAGGAGCCTCAATCATGACCGGCTTTGCCGCTGATACGTCCCCGCCTTCACCGATCCTGACTTGTTTCAGGTTGTGGATGACGCCATCAGCCGTCTTCGCCCGCTCGATTAGATCGTTGAAGCGGTCGTGAGCGATCACCGTCAGCGTATCGACTGCCTCGACGCCGGTCCTCTTACCATAGGGCAAACGCAGGCCCCTGCCGAGGGTCTGCTCCGTCAGTATGTCGGAGGCCGAAGCTCGAAGGGGAACAATCGTGAAAAGGTTCGAAACGTCCCACCCCTCCTTTAGTTTGTTGACGTGGATGACAATGTCCGTGTCCCCGCCGCGCTCGATATTCAGTAGGCGCTGGGCGTTCTCGTCACTTTCCTCGCCAGTCAGCTTGGAATGGATTTCCGCGACGCGGTCTTTGTAGCGGCCCTCAAAGAATGTGCTGGACTCGACGAACTCTCGCACCCGCCGAGCATGTTCTGTATCCTGAGTCACCACCAGCACAAAGGGGTGGACAGTGCGCACCTCATTCTGCTTGGCGTAAGTCTGGAGCGCGACCTTGACGTGTTCGTGATAGTGAATGCCGTCTTCGAGCTTGATCCGCTCTAGTGTATCTTCATCGACCGATTTGGGATCGAAATTGGCGCGGGTACCAACCGCAGGCTCTTTGATGTAGCCGTCTTCCATCGCACTGGGCAGGTCATAGGAGTAGACGACGTTCTTGAAGGCCGCCGAATTGCTGCCGACGCTCTTAGGCGTGGCGGTGACCTCGAGCCCCAGGATCGGCTTTAACTCGGCGATGGCCTTAGCTCCCGCCGAGCCGCGATAGCGATGTGCCTCATCCATGAGGAGGACGAGATCAGGCAACCCCGCGAGGTAGGCGAAATAGCTCTCGCCGATATACTCCTGAAGCCTTTTTATCCGAGGGAGCTGGCCCTTTCGTGCGGACGTTGTCGTGTCGGAGTTGATCTTAGAGATATTAAAAATGTTGATGATCGCGCCTTCTTGACCAAAGAAATCGGTCCCACGGACGCCGCGGCCTTCTTCGTAATTCTCGGCATTAACGATCAGCGGCGGATTGTGCGCGAACGCCTCTACGCCCTTGAATACATATTTCGGACTGGACGGCTGGAAATCGGCCAACAGCTTTTCGTAGATAGTGAGATTCGGGGCCAAAACGAAAAAGTTTCGGCTCTTGCCGATCATGTACAGATAGCTGACGAAAGCTCCCATCAGGCGCGTCTTTCCAACTCCTGTCGCTAGGGCGAAACACACACTAGGGAAGTCGCGCTCGAAATCTGCGAAGTTGGCGTCATGAAGATCGCTGTAAGCCGTGCGGACGGCCTCACGCGCAGCCTCGACATCCGTCTCCTTTGTGGGCGCGATCAGATCGACAATGTCAGCAAGCCGTCGCAGCGATTCAGTTTGCGGCCTACGAAGCGACAGACGCTGATTGATCTGCGTGAAGGCCCGCTTCGGATCGACGGTCGATATGCTCACGGCTCAACCTCGTCATCCCCGTCGAACAGCGTAGGCTGGTTCAAAGATGTGGCTGATTTCCTGCGCCTGCCTCCATCCGCTTCTGGCTCACTCTCATCTTCGATCAGCGGCAAGGCCTCTATCTTCAGCGAATAGTCGTCCTTGCCCCATTCGCAACGGTCGAGAATCGCCCCAGGGATCTTGCGTATGGTGAGGTTATCAAAGCTGTCACTGCTGGCGCCTTGGAACGCCTTGCAGCAAATTAACAGCGTACGATCCGCCCCAACCTCATCTGAGATCGCCCGAAGCTGATCGTGTGTCAGGCTGTTCGTCGTCACGTAAATGAAGTCCGTCTCCGACGACGAACCGTGCATCCAATAGTGCTCGTCAGAGGGGGCGTAGGTGAAGCCGAAATGCTTGCACATCGCCTCAGCGAGCATCTCGGCATTGTAGGCTTTGGAGATTACCCACTGTCCGAATTGATCTTTCTCCAATAGCGACGGAGCCAGTTTGAAATAACGATAACCGCCACCACCTTTCCAGCCAACTGCTTCGGTGACGCCGCCGGGATCGTCACCGTCGACGACCTTCTTCAGGCGAGGAACGATATGGGTTTCGCAGTGGTCACCTAGTTCGACCATGATCCAACGACGACCCATCTTATGAGCAACAGCGCCGGTCGTGCCGGAACCGGCGAATGAATCGAGGACCAGATCGCCAGGTCTAGTCGCTATGTCGAGTATCCGGCGTAAGAGGCGTTCGGGCTTCGGAGTGGAGAACACGTCGTCGGAGTTGAATGCCTTTACCTCGGTCTTAGCCTCGTGATTGTGGCCTACGTCAGCACTTAGCCATACGGTCAGAGGGGGAGTTCCCTCGTTTGCGAGGTCTGCGAGAAAAGTTTTCCTCGATGGCGCAGATGATCCATCGCGACCGAACCAGATTTCATTGGCTTCGTCCATCCGTCGAAGTGTGTCCTCCGAGAAGCGCGGAAACGTCCCCGGCGGCGGGGTCCAGCGCCGCCCATTCTTGAAAATGAATGAGAACTCTTTGCCCTTGGCAGAACCACTCTTTGCGTGAAGGGGCGTCGCCTTCCAAACGCCCTTGGGATGGTCGTCGGGATTCGAGTAGCGAGCATTCATTTCGTCAGATCGAGCCAGTCGATTCGGCCTCCAACTCTCCTTGTTCTTCGCGTACACTAGAATGTGGTCATGGTTGTCACTAAAATACTTAGCGTCGTTCGCGACGGTGTATTTCTTCTGCCAAACGACATTGGCGACGAAGTTCCTTCGCCCAAAAATCTCGTCGCAAAGCACTTTCAGGTAGTGCGCTTCATTGTCGTCTATCGACACCCAAAAGCTTCCTCCCTCAGCGAGGAGCCGATGCAGAACTTCGACGCGCTCGCGCACGAGCGAGAGCCAAAGCGAGTGCTCCACGCCATCGTCATAGTGAGCGAAGGCGCTGCCGGTGTTGTAGGGTGGATCAATAAAAATACATGACACCTCCCCGGCGTAAGAGGACTCCAGCGCCTTCAGGGCGAGAAGATTGTCTCCACGGATCAGGGTGTTGTGGAAAGCGTCCGCGCCGCGTCTTATGGGCGCATGATGCGAAAGGCGCTCATCCTCAATAAGGATGCGTGGTTCTGGGCGCTCTCTGCGTGCTTTGCCCAGCCAGTCCAGTTGTAGTCGGTTAGTTGCCACGTTCTGATCCTTATCGTCCCTTTGTCGTAGCCGATGGCTGCCAATTGCAGGCAATCTGTAGTCTGGTGGCGCGTGCGATTCGGTCGATGACCGTTGTAGACTACTTGGGGGAGTCATGGACATTGAACTTGCAACGCAGAGCCCAAATGGAGCCAAGAACGCCCGCCTTCGAGAGTTGCTCGCTGCGCACATAGCGGATTGTGAGGCCGATGAGCTAGGTGCCGCCGCTGCTTATGTTACCATCGAAGGCGTGAACGCAGTTCTCGAGGCCGTCGGAGTTCGTGAACTGCAGAAATCGCGATGGTTGGTCGGCCTCGATGATGCAATCAGCCAGCCCGGCGCTATAGACCGCCTTTTATCGCTCCCTAACGCGACGGTGAGAGTCGTGACCTTTGCCGCCGCCGGCGCACGGTTCCATTCCAAGATAGTCCTTCTAGGCAACACCAAAGCGTCCAAGAAGGCGGTGTTGATGATCGGCTCTGCAAATCTGAGCCGGGCCGCGTTGGAGAAGAATGCCGAAGCTGTCGCGTTCATAGCAAGCAGCGAGAAGGCCAACGCAGATTGGCTGCGTGAAACGTTTGAGAAAGTTTGGAAGCTTGGCCACGTTCCGAGCGACACCGAATTAGAAGGTTATGCAGAAAAGTATTACGCCGCACGAAAACTTAGAAAGCAGATTGAAAAGATCGTTCTTGGAAAGAACCTCCCCGCAAATGTTATCGCCACTCCAGACGAGGCTCAAATTGATCCATCGCTTGCGACGATTTGTTGGATTGAATGTGGACGTATTACTTTGATGGGGAGGGAGCTCGAACTGAAGGGCATCCAGGCTCGTTTCTTTGGCTTGAATCCGACTGGAGGCGCTACCGAGGTTCTCTCGCTCCTCCATAACGATGGGTCGCTTCACGAGACAAAGTTCATATTTCGGCATCAGAATGGCATGTGGAGGGTCTATTTCCCTTCATCAATACCGGAAGTGAAGGCAGGCCTCAGACCTGTCGAAGCCGACGGTTCTCTCGGGCGTTCGCCCTATGTGGCAGTCTTCGAACGGACTTTGGTAAAGGGCCAGTTCAAGCTAAAATTCCTCCGCGACGACGAAGCCGATTATGCACAGCTAAAGGCGAAGTCAGAAGACTCTGGCACCGTCGGAGACACGGGTAGTCGTAGGTTTGGATGGTGCTAGTTGTATTGCCTCTATCAAGCGATACTCCAGCGGATCGTGAACAGGACGGTCATTTCGGGTGTCAGGCCGAGCTTGTCTGCGATCTCGTCGAGCATGCGCTCGCGTTCGTCGTCGATCTCCTTCAGACGGTTGTAAAGCTGATGCTGTAGGTCGTCAGCATGTCGCTTTAGGCCCGATGCCTCACGCTGAAGCTCGACCTTCTCCTGAAGGCTCTGGACGGCACGGGCAAGTTTCTTTTTCTCGTTAGCTTCCTTCGTCAGGGCCTTGATTTGTTGATCGTAGGATACGCGTGCATCGTCGCGCCAGCTATCAAGGCGTTCTTCTTCCTCGTTTAGGAATTCTCCAAGGCGCTGTTGCGCACGCCCGACGACCTCCGTCCTGCTGGCCTCTAGAACTTTAGTCAGGTCGGTTTCCGGTGCTATCCCGACCGTAGCTCCAATCACGGTCGCGGGCACCGTCAGCATGCGGCCAGCAGTTTCGGCATGCACGGCGGTGCCGTCATCCGTAAACGCTACACAGATCAATTCGTCGAAGGTGCGCGCCGGTGTGATCAGCTTTAGGCGAGCAACCCTCAGCCAACCGCTGTTTCCGCGCAGTGGTGCAACATCGCCAAGATTCCCAGCGTAGGCGCTGTAGTCGAACCTTATTTCCGCAGCGTCTAATTCGCGTGCCTTTGCAACTGCGACAATCTGGTCTGCCAAGCCTTCATCAGCCAACCTGAAGAATTGCCATCCCCGCGCATCAGCTTCGGGCCACTCCGATGAGTACGTCTTACCCTCGTAGTCGAAGCGTTCGACATGGTCGGCATGGAACCGAGCGTCCGGCAATTCTGCCCGTGCGAGGCTGAGCAACGCGCGCTTGAACTCGTCGAGGGAAGAGGCGACTGCATCCTTGCGCAAGTGTAGGCGAGAGATGACCTTGTCGTCCATCTCGGCAAGTAGTTTGTTGCGAGCCGCCGTCTTTGCCTCGTCGATTTCAAACGCGAACTCTCGTTGGAGGGCGTCGAACGCGGCGTTGATCTGATCATTGTTACGGCATGACTGCACAATATCGAGGATGCGACGCTCGATATCCACGCCAGACTCGATTGCGCCTAGCACTTCATCAGACGAGCCGAAGACGCCCTCGAAGAGCTTGAATTTCTGATCAAGAAGCTGAACGATCCGCGCTTCAGCCTGATTTTTTCGGTTCATGAAGTTGATGACTGTCACGTCAATCTTCTGACCATAGCGATGGCAGCGACCGATCCGCTGCTCGACGCGCTGCGGGTTCCAGGGCAGGTCGTAGTTGATTAGGAGCGAGCAGAATTGAAGGTTGATGCCTTCGGCGCCTGACTCCGTTGCGATGAGAATAGTGCGGTCATCGCGGAACGCATCTACGATTGCGGCCTTCATGTCTGCTGTCTTCGAGCCGGAGACGACATCGGTACCACGATGCCTCTCCAGCCACGCCTTGTATATGGCGCTACTATCCTTGTCGGCGTTTGAGCCGTTCAGAACAACGGTCTGTCCGGTAAAGCCGTGAGCTTCCAGTAACTCGCGCAGATAGGACTGAGTGCGGACGGACTCAGTGAAGATGACCGCCTTACGCTGGCCGTTTTTGATCTCGTCGAGAACGTTGGGCAGGCTATCGAGGAGGGCCTTGCCCTTTGCGTTAGTTTGAATCGACCCGGCGAGTTCGCGGTAGCGCTTCAGCTCGTCAATCTCGGCTTGAAGTAGCTTTGGATCGGTGTCCTCTACGGCGTCGTCCATCTCATCCTCCAAGGCCTCGGTCTCGGTCGCCTGACCTTCCTCGCGCCACTCCTCCGCCGTTTCCTCCAGCCCGTCGATGTCGTTCAATGCCTCTTCGTTGACCGACAGCTTTCGCTCAAGACGGGTGACCATCTTGTCGAGTGTTGCTGCTACGGCGAACGATGATGACCCGAGAATTTTGCGGAGCACCAGGGTGACAAGGTGGCGACCGTTTTTACCAACCGCCAGAGTGTCGTCGCGTTGGAGATAACGCGACATATGCTCGTATAAGTCGGTTTCCAGCTTATCCGGCGTGAAGTCGAACGTCTTCGCCAAACGGTTGGTGTAATTGATCAGCCCTGCTTTCTGGACCTGTCGCCGAAGCGTGCGTTTGCAGATTGGCTCTAGTCGTCGCGCCAACAGCGCCTGAGATGTGCGATCCTCACGCCCACCAAATTCAGCACGGAAAGCCTGCTCAGACCCAAAATATGTATCGTCGATCACGGTGACGAGCCCATACAGCTCCATGAGATTGTTTTGGAGCGGCGTGGCGGTGAGTAGCAGTTTCTGGCGACCCGCAAGCGCATCTCGGAGAACAGCGGCCCGAGATGTCTCAGTGGCGCGGTAGACGTTTCGCAGCTTGTGCGCTTCATCGAATACTACGAGGTTCCATGCGATCCCTCGAAGCTGATCGGCAATCCGTGCGGCGTACTCGTAAGACAGGATTACAATGCCTTCGCCGCGTCCCAGCGGGTTTGGCTTTCCGGCCTTGGATAGATCCTTCACCCGCTTGGCATCTAGGATGACCGATGGGAGCGAGAATTTCTCGCGCAGCTCTGTGGCCCATTGTTTACGAAGGGAGGCGGGCACGATCAACAGAAGCTGGCGCTGTCGCTCCCACCACCGCTGGCTGAGCACCAACGCGGCCTCGATTGTCTTCCCCAAACCGACCTCGTCGGCCAACAAAACGCCCTTGGATAAGGGGGAGCGCAGGGCGAACATAGCTGCGTCCACCTGATGGGGGTTCAGGTCCACACGCGCAGATGAGAGTGACTGTGTCAGGCCCTCGGTTTCGTCCAGCCCGTCTCGGGTTAGGAAAAATGCGAAATACTTCGCTTGATGTGGCGTGTAAAAGGACAAATGCCCCCTCGGCGAAGCGATTGAGATTTGACGGATTGTCTATCAGAGGTTCGATTGAACAGGTTTTAGCACTCATGTAGGGCTGCGGCGACCCTGCAGTCCACAGTTGTTAGTAGGGCTCGACTAGGCCGTGACCGCTAACTGGCGCTTATTCGCGTCAGACCCTGGCAGCCAGCAGAATCCTCGATTTTTCGCACCAATCCGTAACCACCCAGCCCGCGCAATCCCGATACGCCGGCAATCCCGACGCGACCGGCGGTGACTGCCATCAATGCCATGTCGGCTGGGCAGCTCGCCAAGATGAAGAAACGCTGCGCCAGTGTGCTCAGCGGCCAGGGCACCTATGATCGCGACCTGAAGCAGCTCTGACTGCTTTTGGCGCGGCGCTGAGACCGTCTCATCGCCCGTGAGGTCAAGGCGGTTTACCGTTTTTCACGGGGCCTGCCTCTTTGGTTTGAGACAAGTTCCCAGGGAAAGCGCTGTGCGCTTCTCCCGGGAAAAGCGTTTCATACTTTCCTGGAATTGCTGCTGCGTCGGCCGGATAGCGGCTGCCCGCGGCCCAGCCTGCCGCCTCGGTGGCGCGCTTCTTGTGTGCGCCTACCGGGCCGGAAGCCAGCCGGCAGCCTCGAACAACCCGGGCACGTCATCCAGTCCGTGCGCGATCGCGTCCGGCTGGTAGTCGGGCGGCGGGCGGCGGGCGGTGCCGCGGTCGACCCACACCGCGCGAAATTTGAGATCGCGCGCGGCGGCCAGGTCGAGATGCGGGCTGGCGCAGATGTGCACCAGCTCGCCCCTGGTCACACCAAGGGTCCGCCACGCGTGTTCGAAAATCTGCCGCGACGGCTTGTAGGCCTGCGCCTGCTCGGCGGTGATCACCCGGTCGATGGCGCCGCCGAGCTGCGCGACGTTGCCGGCGATGATGGCGTCATCGGTGTTAGAGATGATCGCCAGCTTGAAGCCGGCATCCTTTAGCCGGCGCAGCGTCGCGACAATCTCGGGAAAAGGCGGCATCTTGCCGATCGACGAGGTCAGCAACCCCGCGTCATCGGCCGCAGCTTCCAGCGAGAACTCACGCAGCGCCAGCCGCAAGGCCTTTGCGGTGACGGCGGCGAAGGACAGATGCGGCCTGGTGTGCTCGAGTTCGTGCTCGTGCCGGTCATAGACGGGGATGAAGTCTTTCGCCTCGATCTTGCGGCCCTTGCGCGCGAGGATCGTTTCCATCGCCGCCATCAGGCCTTCGTCCCACTGGATCAGCGTTCCGTAGCAATCGAATGTCAGCCAGGTCGGGCGCGGCCCGTTCAATGCCATTTGTAGAAACCTCAGGGAAAGTTGGCTGGACACTGGCAGCGATTTCAGTCATTTGAAAATTAAATGTTGCGATAGGCTCAAGTGGGTATTCGAATGGATCTGGATCTCGATCTGTTGCGCAGCTTCGTCGCGGTGGTCGAAACCGGCGGTTTTACGCGCGCGGCGGAGCGCGTTCACCTGACGCAATCGACCATCAGCCAGCAGATCAAGCGGCTGGAGGATAGCGTCGGCCACAGCCTGCTTGTGCGCGAGCGCGCGCCGGGCGGCGTGCAGGTCACCGAAGAGGGCGAAGTGCTGCTCGGCTATGCGCGCCGGCTGCTGTCGATCTCGGCCGAGGCGGAAGCGGCCTTGCGGCAGCCCGCGGCGCCGAAGACGGTGCGGCTCGGCGTGCCGGAAGATTTTGCCGGCCGGCGGCTGATCGACCTGCTTTCGGGATTTTCCCGGGCGTCGCCGCATCTGCGGCTCGACACCGTCAGCGGCTGGAGTTTCGAGCTGCGGCGCCTGCTGGACAATGGCGAGATCGACCTGGCGCTGATCAAGCGCGAACCCGGCGACGCGCCCTGCCTGGGGCGCTGGGAGGAGACGCTTGCCTGGGTAGCCGGCCCGTCCGGTGCGCTCGACGCCGACCCCGTGCCGCTCGCCATGTTTCCGCAAGGCTGCATCTACCGGCAAAGGGCAACGCGCGCCATCGAGGCGGTCGGGCGGATGTGGCGCATCGCCTATACAAGCCAGGGGCTGATCGGCGTGCAGGCGGCGGTGGCGTCGGGGCTGGGCATCAGCCTGCTGCCGGTGGATGCGGTGCTTCCCGAGCACCGCCTGCTGCGCGCCGTCGACGGGTTTGCGGAACAACCGCCGTCCGAGCTGGCGTTGATTGCGCCCTCACGACGGCTGGATGCGCCGGCGCGCGAACTGGCGGCGTTTCTGGTCGCAAACATCGGCAGCATTCTGCATGGCTCTGTCGCCCGGCCGAAGGACGTGCGGCGCCCGGCTGCGGCTCTGCGCTAACTGGTTTCGGCGCTAAAACGGGAAAGGGTCTCGGCAGCGCGCAGGCTTGAGGCCAAGAGTGCCTGGAACAGAATACAGCCTGCCCGGACCAAACCTTGGTTTGGTCGAACGCAAGCCCGGAGCGAACATGCGGACAAGGGACCGCTGCTCATCCTGCATCAGGATGACGGCGAATATTTCCAGGTTTCGTTCATGGCAGAGTTTGACGCATGAGGCGTAGTCGAGTGTCGCTTCATCCGCGCAGGCAGGGCCGCCACCCTGCAAATAGCGATACAGCCCAAGATCCGTCTCCTGATGCCAGCGATAAAGCTGCCGCGCCCCGGGCGTAAAGCCGGTCGTTCCCTGTTGCTGCGCCTGCTGGGAGAGCAGAGCAAGGTTCGCTTCGCATTGCGCAAGCTCGCCAACCGCCCTTGTGGCAGCCGCTGACCACGATGCGCCCGCCGCAAACCCCATCGCCGGACATCGGCCGGACCTGTCGCTGGAGATTGCCGCAACTATCGGCACCGCCAAATCCAGCGTAAGTCGCAGAAGCCGCAATTCGCGACCTCGGTGACAAAGCCAGTCCTCGTAAGACGATACGGTGTCGCTTGCCAACGACTTCGGATCGATGCGAGGCAGCACAAGTCGATTGTACCACCAGATGGAGGTCGCATCTCGCTCTATCAGCTCGAGAAGTGCGCTCATCGCAGCGTCCTCAGGGTTGACGCCCAGCGCAAGGCCGTTCGAGTCGGCAGCCGGCAAAGATGATTGCTTGCCACCGGGATCATATCCGAGGAAACACAGCCCCGCGGGCACCCAGGCTTGCTCCGAACCGAGCTTGTCGTCACTCAGGATCCAGTCTTCAGGCGCGGATCTATCCCAGCGGGCCGGAACCATGTTGCGGGACTGTCGGTTCCCGGCCTCTCGCCGGTCATATTGCTCTTCGCTGAAAAGAAGGATGCCGGGCGGCTCGACGACCTGCCCATCAATCGCATCGGCACACGACCGGAGAATTCGCCCCTCGGGAATGATCTGGGCGAAGTAGGTCTCGTCCGCCTCATAGAGGCAGCCTTGCAGCGCCTGCTCGACTGTCGTGCCCCAACCGGACACGAAGTAAGTGCTCTCATCGCCATCCCTGGCGGCGCGAACGCGACCGGCCGCCACCGTGAGAGGACAGCCGAGCAATGGGTCCGAGATCACCACCGGGCCATAAAGAAGACTGGACCCCACGCAGACCTCGAATGTGCGAATCTTTCGCGTTGCGGGCGCTTCTGAACGGATTTCGCCCTGTCGCGCGCCCGAAGCTCTTCGTGCAGCAATTTACACGCTGCCATGCGCGATAGCATCATGCAAATGTGCTAAAGTACGTTCGGACGTCCGACCCGAGGTATGGATTGACCCCAAAGCCTGGATTGACCGCAAACAACGGCGCCCT
Organism: Mesorhizobium sp. WSM4306; assembly: GCF_007003975.1. Lineage (GTDB taxonomy): Bacteria > Pseudomonadota > Alphaproteobacteria > Rhizobiales > Rhizobiaceae > Mesorhizobium. The sequence continues at coordinate 110,523 of NZ_VFTC01000020.1, read as the reverse complement.
GAAGCGACGCCTGACTGCGATCGTGGTCGCAGACGTGGTCGGCTATTCGCAACAAATGGCGGAAGACGAGGAAGGCACGTTTACCCGCGTCCGGGCGCTGATGCACGACGAGATCCCAGGCTACGTTCATCGGCATGACGGCCGCGTTGTGAAGAACACCGGCGACGGTATCGTCGCGGAGTTCCTCAGTGCGGTCGAAGCGGTCCGGTGCGGGGTGGCTATCCAGGCCTATCTCGCAAACCCCGAGCGGCCGTCGCCCGGTCTGTCGCTTCGGATGGGCATAAATTTCGGCGATATTATCGTCGACGGCGACGGAGACGTGTTCGGCGACGGTGTAAACGTGGCTGCACGCCTTGAACAGATCGCAGCCCCCGGAGGCATTTGCCTTTCGGCAAAAGTGCATGAGGAGGTCCGGGCAGGGCTGCAATTGCCCTTCGAATATTGCGGTGACTTCCTGCTCAAGAACATTCCCCGACCCGTAGCGGTCTACTCGCTTATTCACAGACCCGAAGGCCCCGCTCCGAGCGTCGGCGCCGGGACTTCGGGCTCGAACACGCCGTCGATCCTGGTCCGCCCATTTGTCAGCACCGGCGGCGTGGAACCCTATTTCAGCGAAGGGTTCACGGAAGACGTCATCACCGAGCTGACGCGGTTCACGCAGCTCTCCGTCGCGTCATATCATACCTCGATGCGGCTCAAGGATGTGGACCTGCCGAAGCTGGTCTCGGATATCGGGCTCGATTTCGAGCTTGCGGGGCGAATCCGCAGGATGGGGAGGCGTATCCGCCTGTCGTGCGAACTGGTCGACGCGACGTCCGGCGGCGACGTTTGGGCCGAGCATTATGACAGCGACGATCAGGACATATTCGATGTGCAGGACGAACTGGTCCGCAAGATCGTGGGCACAGTCATCGGACGCCTGAAGGCAGCGGGTGCTGAGAAGGCGCGGCGCAAGCCGCCGGCCAACCTGGCGGCCTATGAGTGCGTGCTGCGCGGCAATGCCCTGCCGCTCGGCGACCTCGCGTCCGAAGCGGAAGCCAGGCAATGGTATCAGCGCGCCATCGACCTCGATCCGACCTATGGGCGCGCCTACGCCAAGCTGGCTCACTACAAGCAGCTGGAATGGTTTCGCGACATGGGATCTTCCGATGCCCTGCTCGACGAGGCGCATGCAATTGCCAAGAAGGCGGTGGCGCTCTCTCCCAGCGATCCGGTTTGCCTCAACATTCTCGGCTGGGTGCTGCTGCACTTGCGAGACTTCGACGTCGCCGCGCAACTCTACGCACGGGCCCTCTACCTCAATCCGAACGATCCCGAGCAGGTTTCCTATCTCGGCACCCTCTACACATTTGGCGGCGAACCAGATCGAGCCATGCAATGGTTCGAGCGGGCGCAGGTGCTCGATCCCCTCTATGAACCATCTTGGTATTGGCCGTTTCGCGGCATCGTCCACTTCATTGCGGGCCGGCCCGAGCCGGCATTGGTCGCTTTGAGCCGTTCGTCGACAATGCCGACATGGGTTACGGCCTACATGGCCGCTTCGAGCTCGGCGCTTGGCCGGGACAGCGACGCAAGGCTGTATGCGGCTCGCGTGTTGGCGGCCACGCCCAGCTTTTCTTGCAGTCGATTCGTGGCCAAGGAGCCCTATCGCCTGGAGGAAGATCGGGCCACGCTGCTCAAAGGGCTGCTCGCCGCCGGGCTGCCGAACTGATACTGAAGTTTGCTATCGGCAGCCGAAGAGGACCGCGGACGCAAGCTCGTCATGATAGTGCCGACCCTGTGCGTTGTTGTGGTACGTCCCGAGGTAATCTATCAGATCCTCTCGCGTGACAACGCCTTCCGGCAGGGCCGGCAGGACCACAGTCAGCTCCGTTGGGGCATCGCACACCAGTTTCACTTTCGCGTCGACGATCTGCTCCAGCACAATCTTAAGTTCGCTTAGAAGAGTAGCGTCATTCAGGTCTTTTACTTTCGACACTACGCCATTCTTTAAATCTTTGCCTTTGTAGTTGATATTGGCACCAGCAAGATCAACAACGCGAAAGGTTTTGCCCGAAGTGCCCGGGGTGATCGTCCCTACCTTCACGCTTCGAAGGCCGCCAGTCTTGTCTTCAGTGCGCAGAGCTATGACGTCACCGGACGCGAATGCGTTCTGCATGTCGACGGTTATAGTCAACTGACTTGTCGAATCTACCACTGATACAGTCGCCGTGAACGCGGGCGGCAAAGCCTTCAGCCACGCCCCCACGAGCGAGGCGCCAATCTCCTGAGCCTGTCGGCCCTGCTTGAGTTTCACCTTAGGCACAAGCGTTGCTCCCCGCGCTTTGAGGCGTGCGAAAACAACCTAGGCCGCTTTTTCTTTGGCTGCAAGAAGAGCCCTCGAGCGGTTCGCCTCCAAAGCTTTGCCGTGGACAGAAAGAGCTATTGGGAGCATGCTGCCAGTCAGTCGACCAGCAGATGGTGGGGGATCCATGAGGTTCGCCTGGCTTGTGACTTTTCTCGCCGCCACCCTTTTCGCGGCCACGATCGCGCGCGCGGACGAAGACTCCGGCGAGCCGCAAGTAACGCAACACACATTCATCACGCCACTTGCGGACAAAGACAGATTTCGAACGACTATCGCCGGCCTGAACAAGATCAATCAGTCGGGGGAAGCCCTGCAGGCTGTCGACATGCCGGATCTGGGATTTAGCCTGGTCACTGGCAGCTTTACCGACGAGGAAGCGAACAAGCTTCTATCGGAAGGGTATCAGGAACCGGACTCACTTGAAGTAAGCCTGTTCGCGGATGGCGGTTGCGAAGCACGCAGGCCGCTAGCGCCTGTGACGGGTGACAAGCTCGTGCCGCCGAGCGTTTGCAGTGTAGTCGGGTCGCCCAGTCCTGTGACCAACGGGTCCGCAGTCTGGATCATCGATAGCGGCGTCGACGAAGACATCGTCACAAAAGGGCTTCTTAATATTTCGGAACGGATCAACTGCACGGTCACTCCATGCAGCACGACCATGGGCGTGGCAGACACTCAAGGTCACGGCACGATGGTCGCAGGCATCGTTGGTGGAATGCGCGTGCCAGGTACGACAAGTGGAGAATACCTTGGCATCGTTGGGGTCAGCCCCGGGGTGCCACTCAAGATTGTCAAGGCATTTGAAGGCGTGAAGTCGAAGATCGTCGGGCCGCCGCTTGTCGCCCTGAAATACGTTCTTGACAATGCGTCCGCCGGCCAAATCCTGAACATCAGCTGGGGCTCGCAGTTCATGGAGACCGCGAGGAATGGTGGCCAATTAGGCCAGCTTGGTCTGATGGACAAGCTGCTGTTTGAGATTGCAAACAAACAAGTCCGTATTGTGATTGCGGCGGGCAATGCGCGGGAAGACGACGAGGCGTCGTGGGTACAGTCCTTTTTCCCGGCGAATGCGTCGGAATATCTTTCTCCAAACCCGACGCAAGGCTTCATCAAAAGTGTCTCGGCATCCGACAGCACTTATATCCCGACCGGCACCATCGTCATTGGCGCGTGCAGCGCCGTGTCAGCCAATTGGTGTGATCTGCTTTGGGATGGCGGCGCTTTTGGCGCGGCCATGTCCGAGCCAGGCGTTGGCGTCCAGGTGCTTTGGCGGAGCAAAAATCACGAGCTAAGACAGAATATCTGTTCGGGAACGTCCCTTGCCGCTCCAGTTCTTGCAGGACTGCTGGCTCGGCCTACCGCGAATTTGCAGAAGGTCCCGATCAAAAAGAGCGTGATCCCAAATGCCGATCCGCTTGGATATTCCACACGCGGAACGCCGGACGTCACTATTCCGGACTATCCGAAATGCAATTGACGCGCCGCACAGCCCTCCAGGGTTTGGGTCTTGCCTCGCTGTTTGCGACCAGCGCAGGGCGTGCTTCGGCGGTTTTTGCCGGCGACAGTCACCCGCGGCTGCTGGTCGTTCACCTTCGGGGCGGACTTGATGCGCTGGCCGCGCTGCCGCCCCATGGTGATCCGGATTTCCGGCGGGTGCGAGGCACGGCGAGAGAACTTGACACGTCCGACGACGCGTTCGGTTTGAAGCTTGATCCGCTGTTTGCGCTTCATCCGGCGCTGGAACCGCTTGCTCGGTTCTATTCAGCCGGCGAATTGCTGATCCTGCCCGCGACGGGCATCCCGGATATCGGCAAATCGCACGACGCCGCGCAGAGGGTCCTGTTCGACGGCGATGTCGACGGCGGCGATTTTGGCTGGCCAGGAAGAGCCGCTTCGGTTTTGTCGCAGGGAAGGCAAACAATCTGGCGTGCCGCGCCGGCCGACCTCTCGAATGATGTGCTTTTCGATCTTGCGTTGGCCAATCCGGGACTTGACATCGCCCGCCTTTGCCTCGGTGCGGCGTCCGGTTCAGCCGAAACGGTGCAGACGTTGCTTGCGCGGCGACAGGCGCTGAGTGCTGCCAGCTTTGCCGCAGCTGCGACCTCCGCGGCGCAGGCGCTGTCCAGGCCGGACGGTCCGCGCGTGGCCCTGCTGCAGTTGGACGGCGTCGATACCCACGTTGCTCAGGGAGCGCGCCTTTCGGCGACCCTTGGGACATTGGCGCGTGGTGTCGTTGCGTTCTCGGAAGCGGCAGCCGCAATCTGGCGTCAAACCGTTGTGCTCGGCATTACGGAATTCGGGCGCTCCGTCCACTTCAACGAACAAGGTGGCACCGACCATGGCAGTGCCAGCGTAGCGTTCCTGATGGGTGGCGCGGTAGCCGGCGGGCGGATCGCCGGTCGCTGGCCCGGATTGGCGGCCGATCAGCTCCACGCGGAGACCGACTTGGCTGTCACCACCGATGTCCGCTCAATCGTCAACGCGGTGTTGAAGGACCACTTTGGATTCTCCAGCCAGGCAATGGCGATGGTCGCTCCAAACGCATCGGGCCTTCCAGCAATTAGTGGGTTGTGTCGGACTTGACGCACGCTTGGCGAACGCGTAGCGGCGCCGACATCTGGCACTCTCCCTTGTTGACGCCCATCCTTTCCAAGTTGGCCAGATGACAGACTAAGACATCCTTAAGATACCTTACACCTTGCTGGCACTTCCCCTCTGGCCTTTTCAATGCGCCGCGCTATCTCCGTTTCGTTAGATCTTGCTGATGGAGGTTTTTGATGGATCGGCGATCGTTCTTGACAGCATTGTTCGGCGTTGCGGGGGCCGCGGCGCTTGCTACTACGGTTCGGCCTCTCGAGGCCGTGGCCGGAGTTCCCAATGTCGGCAACGGCATTCTCGATGAACTCGACAAGCAGGATCCCAGTGCCTTCGATGACGACGAAGGCCCGGGCGATGTCGAGCAGATCTACCATCGGCGATGGCACTATCGTCGCTACCACAGGCGGCGCGTGTGGAGACGGCATTGCCGCAGGTTCTGGCGCTATGGCCGCTGGCACAGGCGCTGCTATCGCAGGCGCTCCTTTGTCATATTGCGGTTCTAGCCGCGCTTGATCCAGGGGTTCGTCCTGCCCTGAGGCGCAAATCCTAAAAACAAGGCCCATCGCGACTGCTTCGGGATGGGCAGGTCAGGTTTGCCTCGCCACCGCCGCCACCGAGTCGCGCTCGACCAGCGGGCATTCGAGCTTGGTGATGGGATAGCGGCCGCGGCCGGGAGGCGGCAGCACTTCGAGCTGCTCGATCGCCCATTGGCCCATGGCCATGTGCGGCAGGATCGATGTCGTCAGCGGCGGGAACAGATGCCGGGCGATCTCCTCGTCGTCATAGCCGACGACGGAAATGTCCTGCGGGATGTGCAGGCCTGCCTCCTTCAGCGCTTCGTAGCAGCCGATGGCCGTGCGGTCGTTCTGGCAGAAGATGGCGGTCGGGCGGTCTTTGAGCGCCAGAAGCTTGGCGGTCGCGGCATAGCCCGCACTTGCCGACCAGTCGCCTTCGACCACCAGCTCCGGATCGAACGGGATGTCGGCGGTGGCGAGCGCCCTGCGGTAGCCTTTCAGCCGGTCCTGCGCCGCCTGCATCCACGGCTCGCCGGTAATGGTGGCGATGCGTCGGTGGCCGTGGCCGATCAGATGCCGGGTCGAGCTCTGGCCGCCGGCGATCTCGGAAGGCACCACGGCCGGGAAGGCATAGTCGGATGTGTAGCAGTTGAGCAGGATGACCGGAATATCGAGGCCGTAGAGAAAGTCGGGCGCCGTGATCTCGCGGGTGAAGATGGTCATGTAGATCAGCGCCGAGATGCCGCGCTTGGTGAGGGCCGCAATGGCGCGCGGCTCCATGACGGCGTCGCCCATGGTCTGCGCCACAAGCAAGACGTTGCCGGCATTCCATGACGCCTGGCGAGCGCCCTCGATTGCGACGACGGCTTCCGGACTGGTCGCCAGCTGGTCGACGGCGAAACCGATGACGCCATCGAGCCCCTCGAAGGCGGGAACCGGTTTGCGCAGCGCCGAGAAGGCGGGCGCGGCGTAGCCGAGCGCACGCGCGGCGTCGATCACCCGCTCGCGCGTCTGCTGCGAGAGCCTGATCCCCGGCGAATTGTTGAGCACGAAAGAGACGGTCGCCTGAGAGCAGCCGGCCGCCCTGGCGATGTCGGTCATGGTGACGCGGCCGCCTTTGGCGGTTCTCGCCGGCGCCTTGCGCCGCTTCGCCGTGTCGCTGGCCGGATCCCTCGTCTCGCTCATGGCATTCGTGTCCCCAATCCCTCGCCTGTCTAGCGGCAGCCTGTCAGGCCGACAAGACAGCTTGGTGCCGCCGACTAATGGAAATGGCCGAAGGCGTTTATATCTATTAGCAGCTTTGACGTGCCTCCGCTATGCGCGCTCCGCGCTGATGAAACCCCAAAGACTGCAAGGCGCTACTTGAATGCAACCAATGCAGCGCGCGTTCGTCAAAAAGAGCCCCAGGGCTACCGTCGAGCCTTCACGTGAGACCTTTTACTAATACTGTTTACTAATACAAAAATGCGCTGTAACGTCAATCCGTCGCGCCCGGTCCGGCTGGGACCCGCGTGGCGAGAAGTGCGCGTGAATGGCCTGATGGCGAGCGGGGATTGCCTCCCCAAGCTTTGTTTCGGACATGTGATATGTCAGACAAATCAGACTATTTACGAGCGCGAGATGAGTCTCTAAAGTCCGCATCGTGACTGGAACGACGCCATTCTTTTGAGTGCCGGGAACCCCTGGGGAGGAGGGCGTCCAAGCCGCAAGCGGCAAATTCAGGTGAAGGCAAGAACGGTCAGTCCGACGACTGAACCAAAATGGGAGGTTGAACATGAATTCCTTGATACGACATGCATCCGTCGCCACCGCAGCCCTGCTGCTTGGCCTGACGGCGACAGCGATTGCGCGCGCCGACGACAAGCCGACGCTGGCCTTCGTCGTCAACGGCGCTTCCGACTTCTGGAAGGCCGCCGAAGCCGGCGTCAAGAAGGCGCAGGGCGAACTGCCAGACTACAATCTCGAGCTCAAATATCCCGAGCAGTCCTCGGTCGCCATCCAGCAGCGGCTGATGGACGATCTGGTGACGGCCGGCGTCAAGGGCATCATGGTTTCGGCCGTGGACCCCAAGACCTCGACCGACGGTCTGAACAAGATCGCCTCGGAGACAGCGCTGTTCACCACCGATAGCGATGCCCCGCAGACGAAGCGCGTCGCCTATATCGGCTCGTCCAATGTCGATGCCGGCAAGCAGGCGGCCGAGATTGCCAAGAAGGCGATGCCGGACGGTGGCAAATGCCTCGGCTTCGTCGGCCTGCTCGGCGCCGACAATGCCAAGGAACGCATCCAGGGCATGAAGGACGGCCTGGCCGGCAGCAAGATCGAACTGGTCGACGTGCGCGGCGACGATATCGATCAGGCGCGCGCCAAGAAGAATGTCGAGGACGCGCTGGTCGCCAGCCCCGATATCACCTGCATGGTCGGCTTCTATTCCTACAACACGCCGCGCATCTATGAAGCACTGCGCGACGCCGGCAAGCTCGGTTCGATCACCGTCGTCGGTTTCGATGACGATCCGATCACGCTGGGCGGTGTCAAGGAAGGCACGGTGGCGGCGACCGTCGTGCAGCAGCCCTTCGAATGGGCCTATCAGGGCATGAAGCTGATGGCCGCCTATCTCAAGGGCGACAAATCCGGCATTCCGGAAGGCGGCCTGATCATCATCCCGACCAAGATCATCGGCAAGGACGATGTCGACACCTATGCGGCCAATCTGAAGGCGATGTCCGGAAACTGAGGCCACGAGCAGTTACGCCGGCTCAAGGTTCGCCTTGGGCCGGTGATCGTGTTGACGGGCGGGCGAAGGCCCGTCAGTCTGCTGAAGGGGCCGTTTTGGCCCAGCGGCTGCTGTCAGGCTTGATGAACTATTCCGACACATCCATTGCAGCGACTACCCCGTTCCTCGGCCTCGAGAACGTGCGCAAGACCTATCCGGGCGTTGTCGCGCTGGATGGTTTTTCCATGGAGGTCAGACCCGGCGAGGTGATCGGCCTCGTCGGCGAAAACGGCGCCGGCAAATCGACCCTGATGAAGATCCTCGGCGGCGTCACCAGGCCGGATAGCGGCACCATTGCCGTCGACGGCGTTGCGCATGACGGGCTAACCGTCGAAGGCAGCCTGAGGTCGGGCATCGCCTTCGTGCACCAGGAACTCAATCTGTTCGAAAACCTCGACGTCGCCGCCAACATCTTCTTCGGCCGCGAACCGTTGCGGGGCGGGCCGCTGAGACTGGTCGACCGCGCGAGGCTGCGCGACATGGTGGCGCCATTGTTGAAGCGCGTCGGCGCCAATTTCTCCGCCAACACGCCGGTCTCGGCGCTGTCGCTTGCCCAGCAGCAGATGGTCGAGATCGCCAAGGCGTTGTCGATCAAGGCGAGGCTGGTCATCCTCGACGAGCCGACATCGAGCCTCCCGATCGCCGAGACCGACAAGCTGCTCGACGTCATCAAGGCGCTGAAGGCCGACGGCATCAGCGTCATTTTCATTTCGCACCGCCTGCACGAGATCGAGCGCGTCGCCGACCGCGTCGTGGTGCTGCGCGACGGCATGCTGGCCGGCACCTTGCCGAAGAGCGCCATCAACCACGACCAGATGGTCAAGCTGATGATCGGCCGCATGTTGAAGGAGCGCGAGAAGGCCTCCGAAGCGGCCCGGGCACCGGGCGCGACCGCACTCTCGGCCAAAGCTGTTCGCACCCCCGCCTACCCTGCCCGGCCGGTCGACCTCGACGTCAGGCGTGGCGAAATCCTCGGTCTTGCCGGTCTTGTCGGCTCCGGCCGCACCGAACTGGCGCGGGTGTTCTTCGGCATCGACAGCACGCTTGGCGGCGCACTTGAGCTCGATGGCAAGCCAGTTGTGCTCGGCTCCGCAGCGGATGCCGTCGCGCAAGGCATCTTTCTGGTGCCCGAAGACCGCAAACTGACCGGCATCCTGCTCGACCTGTCGATTGCCCAGAATATCTCGCTGCCGAATTTGCCGGCACATGCCAGGCGCTCGCTGGTTTCCGCCAGCACCGAGGCCGCCACGGCCGAGAAGCAGAAAGCCAATCTCGGCATCAAGGCGCCGTCGGTGCAGACGCGCACCGGCACGCTATCGGGCGGCAACCAGCAGAAGGTGGTGCTGGGCAAATGGCTGGCCATGAACCCCAAGGTGATGATCCTCGACGAGCCGACTCGCGGCATCGACATTGGCGCCAAGGCCGAGATTTACGGGCTGATGCGGGCGCTGGCCGATGCCGGCGTCGCCGTGCTGATGATTTCCAGCGACATGGAAGAGGTGATCGGCGTTTCGGACCGCATCGCCGTCATGCATGAGGGCCAGATCTCGGGCATTCTCGACAAGGAGCACTTCAGCCAGGAGAACGTGCTTCTGCTGGCTGTCGGCAAGAAGCCGAATTAGGCTTTGTTTTGCCGCGGGTCGCGCGGAACATTTTTTTGCAGAACCTGCTCAAGCGGGCATTGGGGAGAAGACGATGAGCAAGAAAGATCTCGGCCTGCTGATCCTGATCCTGGTGGTCGGGGCCGTGGTGGCGATCATCAATCCGCGCTTCCTGCTGCCGATCAACCTTGCCAATACCTCGAACCTGATCGGCCTGTTCGGCATCCTGTCGATCGGCCAGGCCTTCGTCATCATCACCGGCGGCATCGAATTGTCGGTCGGCTCGGTGGTTGCGCTGCTCGGTACGCTGTTCATCGACTTCATCGCCGTACGCGGTCTGGGATGGCCGATTGCGCTGCCGCTGATCCTGGTGCTCGGCGCCATCATCGGGCTGGTGCATGGCTGGCTGATCACCCGGCTCAAATTGCAGCCCTTCGTGGTGACGCTCTGTGGCCTGCTGATCTATCGCGGCGTGGCGCGCTTCTACACCGCCGATGGCACGGCGGGCTTCGGCTTCGGGCAAAATTTCCCGGAGCTCGAATTCTTGACGGCGGGCCGATCCTGGGGCGTACCGAACAGCTTCATTGCGCTGATCGTCATTGCCATCGTGATGTGGGTGGTGCTGCACCGCTCGGTGTTCGGACGCTACCTCTATGCCATCGGCAAGAACGAGGAAGCGGCGAAATATTCCGGCATCCGAACAGGGCGCGTCGTCATGGCCGCCTATGTCATCTGCGGCGTGCTGACGGCGCTGTCGGCGATCTACTTCGCCATGTATACGCGCTCGATCTCGCCGGCCAGCCACGGCCAGTTCTATGAACTCTACGCCATCGCCGCGGCCGTGCTCGGTGGCTTCTCGCTGCGCGGCGGCGAAGGTTCCCTGGTCGGCGTCATCCTCGGCACCGTGCTGCTGCAGGAGTTGCAGAACCTGGTCAATCTGCTCGGCATCCCGTCTTCACTCAACTTCGCGGTGATGGGCGGGGTGATCCTCATCGGCGTGCTGGTCGACCAGCAATGGGGCGTGTTCCGGGCAAGACGGCTGATGCTCGACGCCAGCCGCAAGAGTGTGGCGGCGGAGTAGAGCTAAATCACGCCGGACATATCCGAGAACGCCATCGCCTTGCGCAGCACCTCGGCGAAACGCTCGCCGGCGGCTTCGCGTGGACCGCCATTGTCGATCGAGGTGACGCCGGGTCCGGACAAAGCGACATTGGCACTGCGGGCGAGGCGTGCCAGCACTTCGCCGCGCGATTCACGGCCGCGCTGGGCGAGCCGTTCGGCGAGGATTTCCGGGGCAGCGGTGATCTCGACCACGGCCAGATTGGCGTAGCGCTCACGCAGCACCGGAATGACCGCGCGCGAGACATTGGCGACCGCGACGTGGCCGTTGGCTATCGACCAGTCGACATCGGCCGGGATGCCGTAGCGCAGGCCGTGCGCCTCCCAGGAAATGGCGAAAGCGCCGTCGGCCTCGGCCTCGACAAAGGCGGCGTCGGCCAGCGTGTCGTGGTCCTCGCTCGCGGCGTCGCTCGGCCTGGTGATGACCCGGCGGACGAACTCCAGCCTTGTCTCATCGGCAAATAGCGCCTTGGCATAGCCGATGACCGTATCCTTGCCGGCGCCGCTCGGGCCGACGACGGCGACGAAGACGCCGTTGCGGACCGGAAAGGCCTCGGCGGTGAGTTCGCGCTCGATCGATGCCGAGACCATCAGGCGACCCGGCGTCCCTGGCGCCAGACGGTGCGCACGACCGGCACATGGTCGTCGACGCGCACGCGCACCAGATCGGCGCGGCGGCCCTGTTCGATGACGCCGCGGTCGTTGAGGCCGATGGCCTCGGCCGGGTTCTTCGACACCATGGCCACAGCCTGCGGCAGGGAAATGCCTTCGACGACGTCGCCGAGGAAGAAGGCCGACTGGATCAGGCTGAAGGGAATGTAGTCGGACGACAAGATGTCGAGCAGGCCGTCGCCGGCCAGCGTGCGGGCCGAAACATTGCCGGAGTGCGAGGCGCCGCGCATGACGTTGGGCGCGCCCATCAGCACACCGAGCCCGGCCTCTTTCGAAGCCTTGGCAGCTTCCAGCGTAGTCGGGAATTCGGCAACGCGCACGCCCTGTTCGATGGCTTCGTCGACATGGCCTGATGTGGCATCGTCATGGCTTGCGAGCACGATGCCGCGCTCCTGGCAGGCGGCTGATATCGCCACCCGGTTCGGCCCCGAATTCTGCGCCGATTCCCCCATCCGCTTTTCGCAGAACAGCTTGAAATCGCGATCGGTCAGCTTCAGCTTGCGCTGATAGTAATAGGCGTAGGTCTCGAGATTGACGAACTGGCGCTGCCCCGGCGCATGGTCCATCAGCGAGGCCAGCCGCACGCGCTCGTCGCCGTCGAAATTGGCGAAGGCCTGCAGGCAGTCCGGCGCCGAAACCTCGCAGCGCAGATGCAGGAAGTGGTCGGCCCGCAGGCGATCCTGCGCCACGCTGTCCTCAATGGCATCGGCCAGCTTGCGGATGTCGTCGGAGGTGAGATCCGCATCCTCGTCCATGCCGACGCGCAAGGCATCGAGCACCGTGGTGATGCCAGCGGTGGCCACCTGCGCGTCATGAGCAAGGACGGCGGCGATCGGGTTCCAGCGCACTTTCGGCCGCGGTGCGTAATGGCCTTCGAGATGGTCGGTGTGCAGCTCGACCAGGCCGGGAATGATGTAGTCGCCGCCCATATCCTCGCCGCTCCGCCCATGACCGGCGTCGATGCCGGCGACAAGGCCGTCGCGCAGCAGCAGCGACCCTTCGACGATCTCGTCGGCAAGCACGATGCGGGCATTGGTCAAAACGGTCTCGGCGGTCATTTCAGGCAGTCCTTAGGTTTTCAGGCGACGTGGTCAGGCGGTTTTTCTGGCCGCGCGGCGGCCGAGCGCATGATGGGAGAGCACCATGAATGGGGCGCCCGGTTCGGTTTCGACAAACAGCGTCAGCGCATCCACCGGCACCGGCTGCTGCAGCACCTCGCCGAACAGGCTGTCGATTGCTGCGCGCAGACGTTGGCTTTCCTGTGGCCCGGCCCGGCCGGACAGCGTCATGTGGAAGCGAAAGGTCTCGAAAACATAGGGGTAGCCCCATTGGCAGAGATTGCGGAACTCGGCCGGCTTCAGCGAATCCGGGCTGCGCCGCTCGATCTCGGCCTCGGTCAGCGGGGCGCGAAAACGATCGAAGCCAAGCACGACATCATCGGCAAAACGGTTGAGCGGCGGCAGCGGGCCTTCCGGCACCAAAGCGAAGAAGCCGTCGATCTGGCTGACGATGAGGCGCGGGATGGTGACGGTCGGCGCTGCCTCGGCAAAGACGTCGAGGGCGGCACGCAGCGAGGCTTCCGTCTCGTTCGGGGCCAGCCGGAACGGCGCCTTCAGCGTTGCATGGAAACCGTAGCGGCGCGCCGATGCGGTGTGGAAGGCGACTTCCGCCGCCGACAGGTCGCCCACCGCCTCGACCGGCCTGGTAGCGGCGCCAAAAGGGTCGCGTCCCAGCCAGTTGGCGGCGAGCCGCGCCAGCGGTTCGTCCTGCCTCGGGGTGAAATAGATGGCATAACGCATGAGAAATCCTCGTCAGCCCGCTGCCATAGGTGATTTCCATGACGGATTGACGAAGCTTTGAAGGGTTTTCGATGGCAAATCGACCGGACAAGTCCTTAGCCGACGATTTTTCTCTGCTGGACCAATAGCTTCGGCTGTTCAGGCCTTCATCAGCCATTCGTGCTCGGGCGCATTGTAGAATTTCCACGTCCGCTTCGGACCGGCCATGACGTTGAGATAATAGAGGTCGTAGCCGTGGCAGGCGGCGCAGGGATGGTAGCCCTTGGGCACCAGCACGACATCACCGTCCTCGATCGTCATCGCCTCGTCCAGTTCGCGGGCGCCGTTCTTATCGGCGTCGGTGTAGACGCGCTGGAAGGCGAAGCCCTGCGGCGGGTTGAGGCGATGATAGTAGGTTTCCTCGAGATAGGATTCGGCAGGCAGATTGTCCTGGTCGTGCTTGTGCGGGGGATAGCTCGACGTGTGGCCTCCGGGCGTGATGACCTCGACCACCAGCAGCGAGTCGGCCGGCTTGCCTTCCGGCAGGATGTTGGTGACGTAGCGCGTGTTGGTGCCCTTGCCGCGCACTTCCTGGCCGAGATCGTCGGGCGCGATGACGCGCACCGGCAGGCCGCCGCCAAGGGCCGGAGCCGAACAGACCGCCAGTTCAAGAACGGTATCGGCCGTCACCGACCAGTCCGACCCCTCAGGCACGTAGACCGACCATGGCTTGCCCTCGAAGGGCGACATGCGTTCGCCCAGCAGGCCGAGCTCCTGGCCGCCGGCTGTTCCCGTGCCCTTGCCGGTGACGAACACCAGGCAGACTTCCCGGTCGCCCGTCTTGCCGGAAGCGGTCTCGCCCGGCTTCAGCCGGTGCAGGTCGAAGCCGACATAGGTCCAGCCGGCGCTTTTGGGCGTGACATGGGCGACGCGGCCATGGCCCTTGTCGGCTTTGACGAGCAGTTTCGACATTTTTGTCTCCCTATTTTTCAAGCCTGCTTGCAGTCTCGCGAACCAACTTTGGAGATTGGCCGGTCGCTCTAAACTTCGTCATCCTAGGGCGAAGCAGGAGCGAAGCTCCGTCGCGGAGACCCTAGGATCCATTCCGTGACCTCTACCGAGGGCACAGCGGAGCAGAATTCTGCACGGTCGCAACGCTTCCATGTCACGGCATGGATCCTAGGGTCTGCGCTGCGTCGCTGCGCTCCTTGCTCCGCCCTAGGATGACGAAGCTCGGGGCGTTCTGGCTAATCGCCGACGTATGCGAACCGTAACGCGCGTAGTATCCGATCCACAAAAACGTAGGCGCCATGGAACCCGGTCATTCCTTCGGTTCGGTGCCGGTCTTTGGTTCGTCGGCCGAAGCCTTGCCCTCCTCAGCCGGCTTGTACAGATAAAAGAACTGCCAGACGGCATAGCCGCCGAAGCCGAGCGCGATCACCCCCCAGAACGGTGTGCCGGAGGCGAATTCGATGATCGCCCAGATCACGCAGACGGCGACGACGGCAACGCGCCGCCACAGTGGCCGGAAGAATGGGTGTTCGTAATCTTTCATCGGGCCAATCTACAGCAAGCTGGCTCGGCGGAAACCCGTCGCATCATACATTGGGGAACCCTTGCGTCTCCACCGTGTAACCTGCTGCCGTCATCACCCGCATCAGCTCCTTGTGGCCGACCTGCGCCATCTTCAGCGGCGGGTTCTTCTTCGGGTCCTGCTCGGCCTCGACGACGAACCAGCCTTCATAACCGTAATCGGCGAAGCGCTGCACGATGGCGCCGAAATCCAGCGACCCGTCGCCCGGCACGGTGAAGGCACCGAGCGCCACGGCATCGAGGAAGGACTGTTTCGTGCGGTCGAGCCCGTCGATCACGGCCATACGCACATCCTTCACATGGACATGGCTGATGCGCTTGTGGTGGTTGTCGATGGCGCGCAGCACGTCGCCGCCGGCAAAGGCGAGATGGCCGGCATCGAGCAGCAGTGGAATGCCGTCGCCGGAATGGCGCATGAAGGCGTCGAGCTCCGGCTCGGTCTCGACCACCGCCGCCATGTGATGGTGGTAGGAGAGCGGCATGCCTTGTTCGGCGCACCATTCGCCGAACTCGGTCAGTCGCCGGCCATAGGCCTTCATCTCGTCGCCCGACAATTTCGGCTTGGTGGCGAGCGGCTTGGAGCGGTCGCCCTGGATCGAGCGGCCGACCTCGCCATAGACAATGCAAGGCGCGTTGACCGCCTTGAACAGGTCGATCATCGGCTGGATGCGATCCTTGTTCTTGCCCATGTCTTCATCGACCAGCGTGCCGGAAAACCAGCCTCCGCACAGCGTGACGTCGGCCTTTTTCAGGATCGGCAGCATGACAGCGGGATCGTTGGGGAAACGCCGGCCCATCTCCATGCCGGTAAAGCCGGCCGAGCGCGACTGGCGCAGACATTCTTCCAGCGATACGTCGTCGCTGAGTTCGGCAAGATCGTCGTTCCACCACGCAATGGGGGACATGCCCAGTTTGGCTTTCAAGTCGTCACTCCGGTTTAACAGTTCATCTTCGGCTGCTGGCGCTGCCCCTCATCCGCCTGCCGGCACCTTCTCCCCGTATAGTGACGGGGAGAAGGGAGCTAGCATCAATCGCCGATGGTCTGCATCTGCCGCTTTTCGTCATAGGCCTTGCGTGCCGCGTTGACCTGGCTACGCGCGGAGACTTCCGGCACCGCCACATCCCACCAGTGGCCGCCGGCGTCGGTGGAGACAAGCGGGTCGGTGTCGATGACCAGCACGGTGGTGCGGTCGTTCTTCTTCGACTTTTGCAGCGCGTTTTCCAGTCCGGCGATCGACGGCACTTTTTCTGATATCGCGCCCATGCTGGCGGCATGCGCGGCAAAGTCGATGTCGGGCAGAACCTCGTGGCGCGAGTCCTTCAGCAGATTGTTGAAGTTGGCGCCGCCGGTGGCCATCTGCAGCCGGTTGATGCAGCCATAGCCCCTGTTGTCGAGCAGTACGATGGTGAGCTTGAGGCCGAGCATCACCGAAGTGGCGATCTCGGAATTCAGCATGAGATAGGAGCCGTCGCCGATCATGACGACGACCTCTTCGTCCGGCTTGGCCATCTTCGCCCCGAGGCCGCCGGCAATCTCATAGCCCATGGTCGAGAAGCCGTATTCGGCGTGGTAGGAGCCGGGCGCGCCGGCCTGCCAGAGCTTGTGCAACTCGCCGGGCAGACCGCCGGCGGCATGCAGCAAGGTCACGCCGGAGCCCATGGCGCGCTGCACGGCGCCGATCACCTGCGCGTCCGAAGGGAAGGCGGCGTTGGTCGACGCCGTCACCTTCGAGGCTTCGGCCTGCCAGGCCTTCTTGCCGGCAGCCGAATTGTCGGTCCAGGCGGAAGGCGCCTTCCAGCCCTTGAGCCCAGCACCGAGTTCGGCGAGCCCTTCGGCCGCGTCGGCGACCAACGGCAGCGCACGATGCTTGCCGGCGTCGAAAGGCTGCACGTTCAAGCCGATGATCGTCTTGCCGGAATTCTTGAACAGCGCCCACGAGCCGGTGGTAAAATCCTGCAGGCGCGTGCCGATGGCCAGCACGACATCGGCTTCTTCCGCCAGCCGGTTGGCGGCCGAGGTGCCGGTGACGCCGACCGCCGCCATGTTGAGCCGATGCTTGTCCGGCAGCGAGGATTTGCCGCCTTGCGTCTCGCAGACCGGAATGCCGGCGCCCTCGGCGAATTTCGCCAACTCGTCCGATGCCTGCGAATACAGCACGCCGCCGCCGGCAATGATCAGCGGCTTCTTGGCGCCCTTGAGCGCCGCCACAGCCGCTGCCAGTTCGCCCCGGTCCGGACGCGGCCGGCGCTGGTGCCAGACGCGCTCGGCGAAAAAGCTCTCGGGATAGTCATAGGCTTCGGCCTGCACGTCCTGGCAAAGCGACAGTGTCACCGGGCCGCACTCCGCCGGATCGGTCAGCACCTGCATGGCTCGGCTCAGCGCCGGGATGATCTGTTCCGGTCGGGTGATACGGTCGAAATAGCGCGACACCGGACGGAAGCAGTCGTTGACCGTCGCCGTGCCGTCGGAAAAATCCTCGGCCTGCTGCAGCACCGGATCAGGAATGCGATTGGCGAAGACATCGCCCGGTAAAAACAGGACGGGCAACCGGTTTACGTATGCAAGGGCTGCCGCCGTCACCATGTTGAGCGCGCCGGGACCGATCGACGAGGTCGCGGCCATGAAGCGGCGGCGGAAATTGGCCTTGCCATAGGCGATCGCCGCATGCGCCATCGCCTGTTCATTGTGGGCGCGGAAGGTCGGCAGTTCGTCGCGCACCTGGTAGAGCGCCTCGCCGATGCCGGCGACATTGCCATGTCCGAAAATCGCCCAGACGCCGCCGAAGATCGGCACTTTTTTGCCGTCGATCTCGGTCATCTGCTTGCTGAGAAAGCGGGTCAGCGCCTGCGCCATCGTCAGGCGAATTGTCTTCGTCATAGTGTTTTCCTCCGCAGTCCTGTGCCGCGCCTTTATGCTGCTTTGCGGCCACGCGCGGCAAGCCACGCTTCGGTCAACTGTTCGAAGCGCGACGCCATGTCGGCGATCGCCTCGTCATCCGACATCTTGCCGGCCAACCACTGTTCGGCCGCGTGGACGAAGATGGTGCGGCCGACGGCAAAGCCCTTGACGATGGGCGCCTTGGCGGTGGCGGCGAAGGCAGCTTCCAGCTCGTCCTGCGGCGCTTCCAGCCCAAGCAGCACGACGCCACGGCACCACGGATCGTGCTTGAGGATGACGGCCTCGATCTTGGCCCAGGCGCCGGCCGAGGCCTGCGGCTCGAGCTTCCACCAATCCGGCTTGATGCCCAGCGCATAGAGTTCTTCCAGCGCGCGTGGGATCGTGGTGTCGTCGAGCTTGCCGTGCTTGCCGGCGATGATCTCGACCAGCAATTCGCGGCCGACCTTGCGCGCGGCTTCGAACAGCGCGCGCAGTTTCTGCTGCTGTTCTTCCTTGAGTTCTGCCGGATCGTCGGGATGGTAGAAGCACAGGCATTTGATGCAGTGGTCGACCGGCCATTCCACCAGCTGCGAACCGATGTCCTGCGAGAATTCGAAGCGCAGCGGCCTCGAGCCCGGCAGTTCGACCGGGCGGCCGAGCCAGGCAAAGGGATGCCTGGCGAATTCGAACATCGCCTCGCGGCCGTGCTTCTCGTCGATCAGCATGCCATAGCCGTCACGGCCAGCGGCGACTTTCGCCGCAGCCTTGACCGCCAGCACCTTGAAATCGCGGATGCGCGCCGGATCGGCGCCGGTCTTGGCAGCGACGTCCTCGAGCTGGACACGATGGTCGCAGGCGAGCGCCATCATCGAGGGGATGTCGCGCCGGCGCGTCGTTGCCCAATGGATGTGGTTGACCGCCTCGTCCTTGCGCAAGGCCAGGTGCTTGCTGCCGTTCTTGAGGAAGAACTGCAACTCCTCGAAGGTCGGATACTCCGGCGCACAGAGCAGCCGCGACACGGCAAAGGCGCCGCAGGCATTGGCCCAGGTCGCTGCCGTGGCATGGTCTTCGCCACCCAGCCAGCCGCGCAGGAAGCCGGACATGAAGGCGTCGCCCGCACCGAGCACATTGTAGATCTCGATCGGAAAGCCCTTGCCGACGATGCCGTCTTCGAGATCGTCGCTGATCGGCCCGTCATAGACGATGCAGCCCATGGCGCCGCGCTTCAGGACGATGGTGGCCGAGGATAATGAGCGGATGGTCTTCAGCGCGCTCAGGCAGTCGTCGGCGCCCGAGGCGATCATGATCTCTTCCTCGGTGCCGACGATGAGATCGCAATCGGGCAATACCGTCTTCAGCTGGGCCGAGACGCGGTCGGATTTGACATAGCGCTCAAAACCTTCGGCATGGCCGGCTAGGCCCCAGAGATTGGGGCGGTAGTCGATGTCGAACACCACCTTGCCGCCCTTGGCTTTGATGATGCGGATCGCCTTGCGCTGGGCGGCGTCGCTGTTGGGTCGGGAAAAGTGCGTGCCGGTGACGACGATGGAACGCGCCGAGGCGATGAAGGCCTCGTCAATGTCTTCCGGCGCCAGCGCCATGTCGGCGCAGTCCGAGCGGTAAAAGATCATCGGCGAAACGCCCTCGCTCTCGACCGAAAGCAGCACCAGCGCCGTCAGCCGTTCCTTGTCGGTCTTGAGACCGTCGACATTGACGCCTTCGCGCCGCAGCTGTTCGCGGATGAAGCGGCCCATCTGCTCGTCGCCGACGCGGGTGAGCAGCGCCGAGCGCAGGCCGAGCCTCGCCGTGCCGACCGAAATGTTGGCCGGACAGCCGCCGACCGACTTGGCGAAGGAGCCGATGTCCTCCAGCCGCGAGCCGATCTGCTGGCCATAGAGGTCGACGGAAGCGCGACCGATGGTGATGACATCGAGCGGAGCGTATTTCGCGTCCACGGCTTCGCTCATTGGAACCTCCCGTCGGTCTTGTTGTCTAGAGCAACCTAGTTGGGGGACACGCGCGAGCGGCAGCGTGGCGCCGGGAATATGAAATAATAATTCCAATCCATAGTCAATATGGAATGAGCATTCCTTTTGCGAAAAGTGTCGACAGAGGATGCTGCGGGAGACTTAGGACGTAGACCCATTAACGCGTAGCCAGATGTGGATCGAGACGAGCTTGAGGGGAAAGCCGCCAGCCGACAAAGCGACCCGTTGCAGGCATTCGACTATGAAAATGCTGGCCAAACCACAGTCTTAAGGTCGGGAGAGTAGCGGGCGATGATAGCCTCCTGATCATTTTCCTGCGTCAGAATTACCTGCTTCCCAGTAGCGTCACCGAGCAATCGCATAAAGCGGTCAAGCAGCTCAATCTCGGTTTCTCCGCTGACTTGCCTTGGATCGAAGTCGAACTCAATTTCGACAGCGCTGAAGAAGTGACATGCAAGCTGGATTGGCCCGACGTAAAAAGAAAGTAGGCTGTCTGTTTCGCTTTCCAGGGCGGCTTCGACCCCCAATGGCATCGATTCGATCTTGCCGGAGACACTGAAACTGGCAGGGGGGGTCCATTCGAGGAGGATGTCCCAGACGCCCTGCCAATCTGCCTCAGACGTGTTCAGAACGTAGATGTCTCGCCATGAGCCGTCCCAAGCGAAATCCGATGCGATCTGTTCCCAATTCATGGATGAACCATTCTCGATGAACTTCGGTTCTAGCATGGCATACGACATGAGCGCTTTCCACAGATCCCAAGTCCGCTTTGCACCTATCCCGGTCATTCCGCATTTATGAGTTCACGACTTTGGCGGTCCGGCTCCGTTCACCAGGGAAGCGGACCGTCATCGTTGAAATAGCCGGCGTTCGGGCCATCGGCATCCAGGGTCGCCAAGTGGATCACGATCTCGGCCGCCTGCTGCACGGTGCGGTGGCCTTTAAAGCCGTTGAGGTCGGTGGCGGTATAGCCGGGTGCCGCGGCGTTGATTTTGATACCGCTCGGCCCGAGTTCCCGGGCGAAGGCCACGGTGATGGCGTTCAGCGCCGTCTTGGAGCTGCCATAGCCCAACAGGTTGACCGCATGGTTCGGCGTGCCCGAATCGAGCGCGCGACCGATCGACCCGGTCGAACTGCTGACCATGACGATACGCGCGGCCGGCGCTGCCAGCAGCGGCAGGAAAGCCTGGGTGACGCGGATCGGGCCGAACACGTTGACCTCATAGGTGGCCCTGATATCGGCCAGATGCTGCTCGCTCGGCGGCAGCTCATAGTTGATGGCGATGCCGGCATTGTTGACCAGCACATCGAGCCCGGGGCCTTCTGCGGCGACGGTTTTGGCGGCGGCCGCCACGCTGTCGTCCTGCGTGACTTCAAGCGCAAGCCATTGAACGTCCAGGCCTTCGGCGCGCAATTCTTGTTCTGCCGCCATGCCGCGCCCGGCATCCCTGGCGCCGAGCCACACCTTGAAGCCCATCGTCGCCAGCCGCCGGGCGATTTCGCGGCCGATACCCTTGTTGGCGCCGGTCACCACAGCGGTTTTTGTCGTCGTCATTTTGATATCTCCATTTCTCCATATCGGAGACACAGAGATGGCGCTTCGCCGCCAAATGCCGCGCGCCGAAACCTCTCTTCCTCTTGCCTGATCCTCTCACCCGGCTTGCCCGCTCGGTTCGGATGCGCCATGCTGGCGCCATGAGCGAGGCCTTGCGGGAACTGATCGATATTGCCGGCCGTCACGCAGACGGACGGCGGGTGAGAACGGCGATCCCGCATGTTTCGATCGGCCGCAGCGAAGCCACCACAGCACCGGTGGCGGGTGTGTGGGGGTCCGGGATTCTGTTCGTGCTGCAGGGCGCGAAGACGGTTCTGATCGGCGACAGGGCTCTGCGCTACGATCCCGCCAGCTATTTCATCTACACGGTGGAAACGCCCACCATCAGCCAGATCGTCGAAGCGAGTGCCGGGCATCCCTACCTCGCCATCGGCTTCAGCCTTGATCTGCAGGCCGTCGCCGCCCTGCTTGTCGAGCACGAGCCGGCGCTTGGCGGCGACAGTTTCGCCACCTCGCCCGTCAATGACGATTTGCTCGACGCATTGCGTCGCATCATGCGGCTGCTTGACCGGCCGGCCGAGATACCCGTGCTTGCGGCAGCGCTTGAACGCGAGATGCTGTTTCGGCTCTTACAAGGACCGCAGGGCGGGAAGCTTCGCCAGCTGGCGCGCGCCGATGGCCATCTGTCTCGCATCGGCCAGGCGATCGCCTGGATCCGGACGCATTGCCATCAGGCGATCCGGGTCAGCGACCTCGCCCAGATCGCCCATATGAGCGAGGCCGCCTTTTACCGTCATTTCAAGGCGGCGACCGCGATGAGCCCGATCCAGTATCAAAAACAGATAAGGCTGCTGGAGGCCCGCCATCTGCTGCTTGCCCAGCCGGGCAATGTTGCCAGCGTCGCTTTTGCCGTCGGCTATGAGAGCGCTTCCCAGTTCAGCCGGGAATATGCCCGCCAGTTCGGAACGCCGCCGGCGCGTGACGCGGCGCGGCTTTCGGCGGCAGGCGAGGCGGCCGTAGAGGTGATCTAACCTTTGCGCTTGCGGCTTGTGCTTCGCCGCTTCTCGCCGACGCCGACGGTCAACGCCATGGCCAGCGCCATGGTTGCCGACAGCGAGCGGAAGCCGGCGAAATCGGCCTCGGCAACCTCGAACCAGACGCTGGCGAACTGCGCCAGCGGCGAAAACGAGCTGTCGGTGATGGCGACGATCGGCACGCCTTGTTCGGAAATGGTGCGGGCTTCCTCGATGGTGGCCGGCGCGTAGGGCGAGAAGCTGATGGCGATGACGGCATCCGCCGGCGTGGCGAAGGCGACCATTTCGGCGTTGAGGCCGGCAGCCGATTCGATCAGCTGGTTGCGGATCTTCAATTTGCCCAGGGCATAGGCGATGTAGCTCGCCACCGGATAGGAACGGCGCTTGGCAAGGACATAGATGGTCTCGGCCTTGGCCAGAAGCGAGATCGCATCTTCCAGATGCGCCTCGTCCAGCGTGCGCGAAATGTCGTTGAGCGAGGTGCTGGCGGCGGCGACGAAGCCATCGAAGATGGCGCGATGGCCCGCACCCGCGTCAGCCTTGGCGCGCAGTGCCTGCAGCCGTTCGTCATAGGAGGAGTTGCGTTCGCGCAGCCGCTCGCGAAACACCTGCTGCAGGCTGGTGAAGCCGTCGAAGCCAAGCTGCTGGGCAAAACGGATCAGGGTCGAGGGCTGCACGCCGGCCGAAGCGGCGATGCTGGCGGCGGTGCCGAAGGCGATGTCGTCGGGATTGTCGAGCGCGTAAGCGGCAATCTGGGCAATGCGCTTGGGCAAGGTTTCGCGGCGATCGAGGATCGTGGCGCGCAGTGTCTCGAAGTCGCGAGGTACCCGTTCGTCCATCGTCGCCCCGTCCAGGCTCATCTAGAGCATGATGCCGAAAAGTGTGTAGCGGTTTTCGGACGACATCATGCTCTATCTCTTTGACTCTAATGACGCCCTCTGTGCCCCATCATAGCGAGCCTGCGCAAGAACGCCATAAAAAATGAGGCAGACATTCCATTTCAGAACAAAATGGACTAATTCATCCACCGGGGATTTTTGTCCAGTGGAGAAGAAGATGGTCGGCGTCGGTCTTATCGGCACGGGTTTCATGGGCAAGTGCCACGCCATAGCGTGGAGTGCCGTCGGCGCCGTTTTTCCGGATGTCGCCAAGCCAAAGCTCGTCCATCTCGGCGAGGTCAATGAGGAGCTGGCCAAACGCAAGGCGGGCGAGTTTGGCTTCGCCAAGGGCTCCGGCGACTGGCGCGCCGTCGTCAACGATCCCGAGGTCGACATCGTTTCGCTGACCACGCCCAACCAGTTCCACCCGGAAATGGCCGTCGCCATCCTCGAAGCCGGCAAGCATCTGTGGTGTGAAAAGCCGATGGCGCCGAGCTTTGCCGAGGCCGAGGCGATGGCAGCCGCGGCGAAGAAATCGGGCAAGGTCGCGGCGCTGGGCTATAACTACATACAGAGCCCGGCGATCCGCCACATCGGCGCGCTGCTCGACGAAAAAATCATCGGCGAGGTCAACCATCTGCGCATCGAGATGGATGAGGATTTCATGGCCGATCCCGAAGCGCTGTTCTTCTGGAAGCATGAGGCCGCCTCCGGCTATGGCGCGCTCGACGATTTCGCCGTGCACCCACTGTCGCTGGTCTCGACGCTGTTCGGCCGCGTCGCCAGCGTCATCTGCGACATGGCCAAGCCCTATGCCGACCGCAAGCTGGCCGCCGGCGGCCGCCGTGCGGTGGAGACCTACGACATCGCCAGCGTGCTGATGCACCTGGAAAATGGCATTGCCGGCACGCTGCTGGTCAACCGCTCGGCCTGGGGCCGCAAGGGCCGCATCGCCATTCAGATTTTCGGCTCCAAGGGATCGATCCTGTTCGACCAGGAGCGGATGAACGAAATCCAGCTTTACGTCACCGCCGACCGCCCGACCGAACAGGGCTACCGCACCATATTGGTGGCGCCGCACCACAAGCCCTACGACGCCTTCCTGCCGGCGCCCGGCCACGGCCTCGGCTTCAATGACCTCAAGATCATCGAATGCCACGAATTGCTGACGCGGCTTGCCGGCAAGCCGGCGCGGGTGATCGAGTTTGCCGAGGGGCTGGAGATCGAGCGCACCGTGCACGCAATGGCTAGGTCGTTCGAGGAAAAGCGCTGGGTGGACGTGCGGTAGTATCCGCTCGCTTCAGCCGGTCGCCACCACAGCGTTCGTCTCCCAGCCATCAACCCAGACCTGCCGCAAGCGATCGCCTTCGCCCTTGAAGCGCAGGCCGGTCGGCCGGCAATCCTCGATGCGGTCGCTGCGGAAATTGCGAATCGCCTGGCGCAGTTCGCACCAGGCCACGATGTTGGCGGTCTCGGCATAGTAGATCAACGCGATCGGGCGGATCAGCCGCTCGGAGGCGCGGCCCATTTCGTCGCGATAGGAGAGGTCGAGCTTCTCCTCGTCGCGGATGGCGCGCCGCACCAGCGCCAGATCGATGGTGCCGATTGCCGGCGCGGCAAAACCCCAGACATGCAGAGCGTTGGCGTCGAACGCCTGGCGCAAGGGCGGCGGCACCGCGCCGGCGATCTTGGCGCTGACGCGCTTGGCGGCCTGCTTGAGTTCGCTGTCTCCGGTGCGCTCCAGCAGCGCCAGCGACAGGACGATCGCCTCCATCTCTTCGATCGAAAACATCAGCGGCGGCAGGTCGAAGCCGGGGCGTAATATATAGCCGATGCCGCGCCCGCCTTCGATCGGCACGCGCATCGCCTGCAGTGCGGCAATGTCGCGATAGATCGAGCGCACCGTCACTTCCAGTTGCTCGGCAATCATGGCCGCCGTCACCGGCTGCCTCGCCAGCCGCAGGATCTGAATGATCTCGAACAGGCGTGACGCCTTGCGCATTTCCTCTCCCGATCAAAACGCTACTGACACACCCCCGTCAGTTGGGATGACCTATTGGACTGCCTATCGGGTTGAAAATCAACAAATTCCCAAACGGCACACTGGCAGGAAGCGACAGGCAACTGACATGAGTTATGCAGAGAATCTCTGGCTTTTCTTTATCCTGCTGTTCGGCATCATCATCGTGCCCGGCATGGATATGCTGTTCGTGCTTGCCAATGCGCTGACCGGCGGGCGCGACAGGGGGCTCGCAGCGACCGGCGGCATCATGGTCGGCGGCATGGTGCATACGCTGAACGGCGCGGTCGGCGTCGGCC
Organism: Mesorhizobium sp. WSM4306; assembly: GCF_007003975.1. Classification (GTDB taxonomy): domain Bacteria; phylum Pseudomonadota; class Alphaproteobacteria; order Rhizobiales; family Rhizobiaceae; genus Mesorhizobium. The sequence continues at coordinate 84,875 of NZ_VFTC01000020.1, read as the reverse complement.
TGCTGATGCATTTCGTGCCGATCCTGTTCAAGCCGTTGCTGCTTGCCGGCGCCGCCTACATGGCCTTTATCGGCATCACGCTGATGCGCAGTTCCATCACCGTCGGCCATGACGGGCCGGCCGGCAGCCGTTCGGCCTGGAAGGCGTTTCGCCAAGGTCTTATGACCTGCCTGATCAACCCGAAGGCCTATCTGTTCATCCTCGCCGTCTATCCGCAGTTCCTGAAGCCGGATTATGGCCCGATCTGGATGCAGGCGACTGTCATGGGCCTGCTGACGGTTCTGACGCAGGCCGCGATTTATGGCGGGCTCGCTATCACTGCCGGCCGCAGCCGCACGCTTCTGGTCGACAACCCACGGACGACCGCTCTCGCCGGCCGAGCGGCCGGGCTGCTGCTGTTCGCGGTCTCGACGTTCACCGCCTGGGAGGGCTTGAAGGCGGGGTAGATGGATCATCTGCGGCCTTATCCAAATGGGCTGGGCAATCGCATATTGGGGCGCCAGCCCCCACTCCGTCCGCTTCGCGGCCACCTCTCCCCCATGTTCATGGGGGAGAGGAAAGCCCAAGCCTTTCAACGCTGCGGCCTCGGCGATTGGCCTTCCTCTCCCCCACGAACGTGGGGGTAGAGGTGGCTCGGCGAAGCCGAGACGGAGTGGGGGGCTGGCGATGCCAGATGCGATTGTCCTACCCTGCTGGGGCAGGTGGGCGATCAAGCCGCGCCCTGCCGGCTGTCCAGCATGGCGCGCCTGGCCGAGCGGCGCCATTCGACGGCGCCGGCGAGGCCGTGCAGCACGGTCTCGGTGGTTGCCCAGTCGATGCAGCCATCGGTGATGCTCTGGCCATAGGTGAGCGGCTTGCCCGGCACCACGTCCTGCCGGCCGGCGATGAGATTGCTCTCGATCATGACGCCGATGATGCGCTCGTCGCCCGCCGCGACCTGGCCGGCGACATCAGCCGCCACCTTTGGCTGGTTCTCCGGCTTCTTGGCCGAGTTGGCGTGGCTGACATCGATCATCAGCCGCGGCGCGACACCGATGCGGGCGAGTTCGGTCGAGGCCGCCTCGACGCTCGCCGCGTCATAATTCGGCTGAACGCCGCCGCGCAGGATGACATGGCAGTCCTCATTGCCGGTCGTTGCAGCAATGGCGCTGCGCCCGCCCTTGGTCACCGCCATGAAATGATGCGGCTGGGCAGCCGATTTCACCGCCTCGGCGGCGATCCTGAGATTGCCGTCGGTGCCGTTCTTGAAGCCGACCGGGCAGGACAAGCCCGAGGCCAATTCCCTGTGGATCTGGCTTTCCGTGGTGCGCGCGCCGATGGCGCCCCAGGCGACGAGGTCGGCTATGTATTGCGGGATCGTCATGTCGAGGAATTCGGTCGCCGCCGGCAGGCCGAGATTGTTGACGGCCGACAACACGTTGCGCGCCATCCGCAGCCCCTTCTCGATGTTGAAGGAGCCGTCGAGATCAGGATCGTTGATCAGGCCCTTCCAGCCGACCGTGGTGCGCGGCTTTTCGAAATAGACGCGCATGACGATCTCGAGCCGGTCGGACAGGGTCTCGCGCAGCGCCGCCAGACGGCTGGCATAGTCAACGGCCGCGACCGGATCGTGGATGGAACAAGGGCCGACGATGACAAGCAGTCGATCGTCTGCCCCGGTTAGAATGGAATGGATGGCGTTTCGGGATGTGGCAACGGTGCGCGTCGCCGTCAGCGTGCGCGGTATCTCGCGCATCACCTCGTCCGGTGTGCTCAAGGCTCTGATTTCGGTGACCCGAAGGTCGTCTGTGGTGGTCAACACGGCATTCTGCTCCTGTTTTGGGAGACCTGCCGGCTGAAACAAAAAAGCCGCCAGATCTGGCGGCTGTTCGGATGTTGTTGCTGCAATCTTCAGATCGAGCGCAATCCTCCCGCCGCCAGCGAGCTCCTAAAGTACCAATACGTGGCGGTCAGGTTGATCATGAGGTTCATATAGTCGATGCGACAACGCTTGTCACGTACCTGATGCGGCTACGCATTGTCTCAGTCTGCGATGTGCTCCTGGCCCTGCGGGAACCAGATGCCTCGCCGGAGGAAGTTGGCCCCACCCATATTGGGTAGGACGTGATTTTGGTCGAGATCGTTCATGTCCTTGATGATCTCGATCTTGATGATTTTCTCGGCGGACCCAAAGGCAAGTTGGAAGAGCTGGAGGGCATCGGCTTCCGACCGCGCGGTGACGCCGACACCGAGATGACCGCTTATCGTGATCCAGTATGGATGCATCGAGACGACCTTCTGAGACAAGGAGACATGGGCTGCTTTTGAGGCCCGCATCAAGCGCCCGGATCATGCAGTCCAGGGATCGAAGAGTTCAAGTCCAAAGCCCTCGAAATCCTTCGTATTGCGTGTTGCCAAGGTTAGCTCTCGTGCAATCGCAGTGGCTGCGATCAGGCCATCCATCGACGACAGGCCGCGACCGCGGCGCTTCGCAATGCCCATCAGGTCGCCCCAGGCCAAGGCTACGGGTTCGTCCACCGGCAAAACCCTCTGCTCGAAGCGCTGCGGCAGGTCTTGAGCGAGCCACTCAGCCAACGCCTCGCGTTTGCGGCCCTCATCCATGAGGGCGACGCCACGCCGGATTTCCGCGATCGATACGACGCTGATGAAGGAGCGGTCCTCATCGAGCCCGTCCAGCCAGTTCAGAACACGTGCATCCGGAGACGGCCTCGTCACTTCGGAGAGGACATTCGTATCGAGCAGCAACTTCACAGTGGCAAATCACGCGGCTCGTCGCGGTGACGTTCAAGGTCGAGATCTGCGCCACGCAGCGGTGACTCCAGCAGGAACTCCGCAAGCGTACCCTTGCGTGCGGTCTTGCGCTGCCATTCATCGGCCGAGACGACAACCACGCTTGGTTTGCCGTTCCTGGTGATCGTCTGTGGCGAAGACTGCGCGCGCTCGATAACCTCGGAGAGCCGGGCTTTTGCCCCGGCGACCGTCCAGTTGGCGTCTTTTGGCGACGTTAGCATCGCATCCCTCGTGACCAGTCTGACTATTGTGACTATATAGGGATGGCGATGCTGTCGCAACAGGGGTTGAAACTACTCCGGCGAGGTCCCCGCAACGTTCTGGTCGTAGTCGACCAACGATCCGGTCATGACGCCGGATTGCGGGCTCACCATATAGCTGATCAGGCGCGCCAGCTGATCCGGCTTCACCAGCTGGCCCATCGGCTGGCCGGCCTCGGCCTTTACCAGCCAGTCATCGGATGCGCCGTGCCATTTCTTCTGCACGATGTCCTCGCCTTCGGTGTCCATCCAGCCGGGCAGCACGGCGTTGCAGCGGATGCGGTTGAAGCGGTAGGCGTTGGCGACGTTCTTGGTCAGCGTCGCCAGCGCACCCTTGCTCGACGAATAGGGGGCCAGGAAAGACTGGCCGCAATGCGCCGACATCGACAGGACGTTGACGATCGAGCCCGGCGCTTTCTTGTCCAGCAGATGCGCCACGACGCCCTGCATCAGGAAGAAGGGGCCGCGCACATTGGTGGCAAATATCTGATCGAAGGTCTCTTCGGACGTCTCAACGAGCGAGCCCCGTGCGGACGTGGCAGCGGCGTTGACCAGCGCGTTGATGGTGCCGAAATGCGAGATGGCCGTCGCCACCGCACGCTTGCAGTCGGCCACTTTCGAGACGTCGGCGCTGATGAAGATGGCGTCGACGCCGGCTTTCTTGAAGTGAGCGACGGCCTTGTCGCCCTTCTCCTGTGAGCGGCCGATAAGCGCCAGCGCCTTACAGCCTTCACCTGCCAGCGCCGAAGCGACGGCAAAACCGATGCCTTGCGCGCCGCCGGTGACGATGGCGCGTGTGTTCGAATTGCGATCGGCGGATGCGCTCATCGCTCTGCTCCTGTGGGTTCTTGCTAAACGTTCTTACTTGTCCAGGCGGACGGTCTTGCCTGACGTCGCCGACTTCAGCGCCGCATCGGCCAGTTTCAGTGCCACGAGGCCGTCGGCGCCGCTGGGCGATGCCTTCTTGCCCGAGGTTGCGGCGGCGATGAAAGCGGCGATCTCGATGGCGTAGGCGTCGAGATAGCGGGTCATGAAGAAGTCGTGCAGCGGCGGGCGGGTATAGCCCTTCTCGTTGGCGACCTCGATCGATACCGGCCGCTGGTTTTCGGCCGCGACCATGCCTTTGGAGCCATGCACCTCGATGCGCTGGTCATAGCCATAGGTGGCGCGGCGCGAGTTGGAGATGACGGCCTGTTTGCCGGACGCGGTTTCGAGGATGACGCTGACCGAATCGAAATCGCCGGCCTCGCCGATTTTCTTGTCCACAAGCACCGAGGCATGGGCGCTGACCGCCACCACCTCTTCGCCGAGCAGGAAGCGGGCCATGTCGAAGTCATGGATGGTCATGTCGCGAAAAATGCCGCCCGAGCGCTTGATGTAGTCGACCGGCGGGGCGCCAGGATCGCGCGAGGTGATGGTGACCATCTCGACAGTGCCGATGGCGCCGTCGTCGATCGCCTTGCGCACGGCGGCGAAATGCGGATCGAAACGCCTGTTGAAGCCGACCATCAGCGTCGCCTTGGCCTTGTCGACCACGGCCAGGCATTTTTCCACGCGCTTGACGTCGAGGTCGATCGGCTTCTCGCAGAAGACCGCCTTGCCGGCCTTGGCGAAGCGCTCGATCAGATCGGCATGGGTGTCGGTCGGCGTGCAGATGACGACGGCGTCGATGTCTTTTGATTTTTCAATCGCGTCGATGGTGCGCACTTCGGCGCCATAGGCTGTTGCCAGCTCGGTCGCCGCCTTTTCGAAGGCATCGGCGACGGCCACCAGTTTGGCCTGCGGGTTGGAGCCAACGGCGCGGGCGTGGACCTTGCCGATGCGGCCGGCACCGAGGAGGGCGAAACGAACAGTCATGGAAATTTCCTCTAGGGGGATGGGTTCGAGAGAGTTGTGTCTCCACCTTCCCCTGAGGGGAAGGTGGCAAGGGTACTTCTTGTTTTGGCGCAATTCCGGACGGAAAACCGTTTCACACTTTCCTGGAATTGCTCAGCGCGTCAGATCGTCCCGGAAACCGGATGATCGTCCTGTTTAGGCCGCGAGTTCCGCCTCCCCGATCTTGGCGCCGGTGATGTAGGAGACGATGTCGTTGCCGTCGGTGTTTTCCTTGCGCAGGTTGGCGACGATGCGGCCGCGCCGGAAGACGACGATGCGGTCGCACAGGTCGAACACCTGGCGCATGTTGTGGCTGATCAGGATCAGCGGCTCGCCATTGGCCTTCAGTGTGCGGATGATGTTTTCGACCTGCGCCGTCTCCTGCACGCCAAGCGCTGCCGTCGGCTCGTCCATGATGATCAGCTTGGAGGCGAAGGTTGCGGTCCGGGCGATCGCCACGCACTGCCGCTGGCCGCCCGACATGTGGCGGATGGTGTTGGACAAATTGGGGATTTTCACCGCGGTGCGGACAAGGGCGGCTTCCGTCGCCTTGCGCATGTATTTGCGGTCGAGGATCGAGAACGGTCCGAGATTGAACAGCACCTTTTCGCGGCCGAGGAACAGGTTCGACGGCACGTCGAGATCGTCGGCGAGCGCCAGGTTCTGGAACACGGTCTCGATGCCCGCCGTGCGGGCCTCGATCGGCCCGGCGAAATTCACTTCCTTGCCGTCGAACCAGATCTGGCCGCTGGTGCGTTGCTCGACGGCGGTGATCTGGCGCACGAAGGTCGACTTGCCGGCGCCATTGTCGCCCATGATGGCGACATGCTCGCCCTTGCGCAGCTCGAAATTCGCGCCTTCGAGCGCGTGCACGCCGCCATAGCGCTTGGTGAGGTTTTCGGTCTTCAGGACGATGTCTGACATGGTCAAGCCCTCAATGCCCGCATGCGTTGACGCCACTGGTCGAGAACGACCGCGCCGACGATGATCACGCCCTTGACCATCTCCTGATAGTAGGCGTCGAGGCGCAGGAAGGTGAAGCCGGAAATGATGACGCCGAAGATCAGCGCGCCGATCACCGTTCCGATGATCGAACCGCGACCGCCCGACAGCGAAACGCCGCCGATGACCGCCATGGCGATGGCGTCGAGCTCGTACATCACACCCATGCCGGACTGGGCGGTCAGGTTCTTGGAGCACAGCACGACAGCGGCGAGCGAGGCAAGAATGCCGGCGATCGTGTAAACGAGGATCTTGTGATTGGGGATCTTGATGCCGGACATGCGCGCGGCATCCTCGTTGGAGCCGATGGCATAACAATGCTTGCCGTAGCGCGTATAGGTCAGGATCAGCTGAAACAGCACCGCCAGCGCCAGGAAGATGATAACCGGCCTCGAGCCGGTGCTGACGGCGGCAAAACTGTCGGTGGGAAACGAGATCGGCTGGCCTTTGGACCACCATTTGGCGATGCCGCGCGCGGTGATCATCATGCCGAGGGTGGCGATGAAGGGCGGGATGCGCGTGTAGGCGATCAACGAGCCGTTGATCAGGCCGGCGAGCATGCCGCAGCCGATCGCAACCAGCACCGGCACGATGACCGGCAGGTCGGTCCAGCCTTGCGCCAGGAACATCGCCTTGGGGTTGGGGTTGCCGTTGACCGTCGCCACCTGGGCGAAACTCATGGCGATCATCGCGGTGGCGCCGACAATCGAGCCTGAGGACAGGTCGATGCCGCCGGTGATGATCACTTGCGTGACGCCGATGGCGATGATGCCGACGATCGACACTTGCAGGATGATGATCTGCAGGCGGGCCTCGTTGAAGATGCCGGCGACATTGTCGCGGGTGTTGAACAGGAAGCTATCGCCGAGGAAGATGCGACCGATCAGTTCGAAGACGATGACGAGAATGATGAGCGCCAGGAAGACGTTGAATTCGGCCGGCCATGTCCGTTTCTTCGCGTCATAGCTGACCCCGCCGACGCCATGCGATGTCTGTGACATGTCTTGTCCTCCGTGAGGCCACACCTGCCCTCCCGCCCGTCAGGGCGGTGAGGGAGACAAGAGCGGCGCGGATGTTAATGCGCCGCTCCGTTGGTCGAGCGAAGCGCTTGCCTCAGTTCTTCTTCAAGAACTTGTCGATGTTGGCCGGCGTCACCAGCTGGAAGGGCACGTAGACCTTGTGTTCGACCTTCTCGCCCTTGGCGAGCTTGAGTGCTGCATCCAGCGCGCCTGCGCCCTGGCCGGCCGCGTCCTGGAACACGGTTGCGTCGAGGTCGCCCGCCTGCATGGCGGCCAGCGCGTCCTGCGTGGCGTCGACGCCGCCGACGACGACCGACTTCATGTCGACGTTGGCGGCCTTCATCGCCTGGATGGCGCCGATGGCGCTTTCGTCATTGTTGGCGATGACGCCGTCGAACGGCTTGCCGGTCGACAGCCAGTTGGTCATCAGGTTCTGGGCTTCGTCACGGTTCCAGTTCGAGGTCTGCTTGTCGATGATCTTGATGAAGCTGCACTCCGGTGTCGCAATGACCTCTTCAATGTCCTTGGTGCGCTGCACGGCGGCCTGGTTGGAAAGCTCGCCCATGATGACATAGACATTGGCTTCCTTCTTGCCGGCTTCGGTAAACAGGCGGCAGACTTCCTTGGTCTCGAGCGTGCCGGAATCGGCCTCGTTCGAAGCGACGAAAGCCTGGTTGTCCGGCAACGTGTCGACATTGACCGGCTCGCGGTTGACATAGACCAGCGGGATCTTGGCGGCGGCGGCGGCATCCGACATCGCCTGCGTGGCCGAGGTGTCGACCGGGTTGACGATGATGGCGTCGACGCCCGAGGCGGCGAAGTTCTTGATCTGGTCGAGCTGCTTGGCGACGTCGTTCTGCGCGTCTTCGACCTGCAGCTCAACGCCGCTCATGCCCTTGGCCTGCTCGATCATGCCGTTGCGCAGCACGGTGAGGAAGTTGTCGTCGAACTTGGCCATCGACACGCCGATCTTGGCGGCAAAAGCGGACGAACTCATCAGCGCCGCAAAGGCGACGCCCAAAATCAGTTTCTTCATTGTGTTTCTCCTCCACATTTGGTGTCCGGCTGCACCGATCTACCCGGAATCCCCGATCGCCCGAGGAATCTCTCCCTGATGTCGTCTCTGTTCCGGACGGCGTTTGCCAAGGATTGGAACGCCAGGCTCCCTGTTTGAAACAGATGTTCCGGAACGAAAGGACCAAAATACCTAGTTGGTGAAATATTTATTCCATTTTTTTGCCAGACGTCAAGGGCCATTCCAAAACCGGATGCGAGATTTTCGGAGGATAGATGATAGAAGCCGCTGCAGAGGCTGAGCCTATCGGGGGATCGAGACCTAAGCCGCTGGCCGGCTCCCGGTCGCTGCCATCCACGATTTGCGAGGGCCACCCTAGACTTCGTCATCCTAGAGTGGAGCAGTCGCGAAGCGACGTCGCGGAAACTCTGGGATCCATGCCGGGACTGTCGGCACGAACACGGCGGTTCAGGATTTATGGTCGTAGTGCTCCGGAAGGTTCGTCTGCACCGTTGCATAGCTCGGAAGTCGCGGCATGGATCCTCGGGTCTGCGCCGCGTCGCTGCGCTCCTTGCTCCGCCCGTGGATGACGACGGCGGGTGGGAATGCTCCGACCAATCGCCGACGTCGAGACCCCTAAATATTCTCCGGCAGATAGATGTCGAAGGGCAGGAAGGTCTGTCCCGGCGCATTGGCAGCGCCTGCCTCGATGGCGTGCGCCATCAGGCCGACCAGTTCGCGGCAGAGAGCGGTCAGCGGCGTCGAGATCACCATGGTCAGGATGCCGTCGGCGAGCGCCGAGCGCGACACCGCGTTGATCTCGTTGCAGACGATGGCGGGCATGTCGGCGGGCTTGGCCTGCCTTAGTGCCGCGACCGCGCCTTCCATCCCGCCACCGGCGACATAACAACCGACGAGATCCGGCTGGTTGCCGAGAAGACCAAGCAGCGTGTCCTGCGTGATCTCATTGGCTTCCAGATTGACCAGCGTTTCCAGCAGAGTGAAATCCGGCGCCTGCTCGCGGAAGAAGGAGCGGAAGCCGATCTCGCGCAGTTCGTGGCCATGGAAGCGGTGGCTGCCGACGAACAGCGCCACCTTGCCCGGCCGCTTCGCCGCCTTCGAGATCATCCAGGCGGCGGTGCGGCCGACCTTGCGGTTGTCGAGACCGACATAGCCTTCGCGGATGCCGGCAGCGAAATCGGACAGCAGCGAAAACACCGGCAGGCCTTTTGCCTTCATCTCCTCGACGGCGACGGTCAGCGTCGGATGATCCGGTCCGACCAAAGCTACCGCCCGGCATTTGGAGGCCAGCTTGCGAGCACGCTCGACAATTTCGTCGGGAGCGAGCGAGTCGGCAAAGTCGATCATGGCGACGCCACGGAAGCGCGGCGATTGCGATACGGCCAGTTCCAGCTCGCGCGCGAATTCGCTATAGAAAGTGTAGTTGCCCCTGAGTAGCAGGAAGCCTAGCCTGTATTCGGGCAGTTCATGACGCAGCCGCTGCTTGATCAGGCCGGCGGCGTGGTAGCCGATCTCTGTCGCCGCCTCATAGACGCGGCGCGCCGTTTCCTGGCGCACCGGCAGGCGGCTGTTGAGCACGCGATCGACAGTGGCGACGCTGACACCGGAGATGCGCGCCAGGTCGGTGATGGTCGGCCGTTTTGCCATGCTCGCCTCGTCGGGTTCGTCCGAAGCTTCTACATCATCCTGATAGAAAATGATAGAAACTATCTTTGTGATGTTGAGTCTATCATGCGTCGGCGTTATTTTCACGCTCGAAGCCAGGCTGGCATTCGCTGGAGCGAGCGCCGTTGCCGTGGGAGGCAATCATGACCGCAACACCGTCCCGGCGGGACTACAGCCTGATTGGCCGCGACGCTCAACTCGCCGTCGAGACCGGACTCTCGGCGGCCGAGTGGTATCACACCGACATTCCGCGCAAGCAGATGAAGGAGCTGATGCAGCGCTCCGACGGGCCGGCGATCCGCGATACCGCGATCTGGCTCGCCGCGCTGATCCTGAGTGCCGCCGGCGGCGTCTGGTTCTGGGGCAGCTGGTGGTGCGTGCCGTTCTTCTTCGTCTATGGCGTGCTCTACGGCTCTTCGACCGATTCGCGCTGGCACGAATGCGGCCACGGCACCGCCTTCCGCACGCAGTGGATGAACGACGCGGTCTACCAGATCGCCAGCTTCATGATCATGCGCAATCCGGTGACCTGGCGCTGGAGTCACACCCGCCACCACACCGACACCATCATCGTCGGGCGCGATCCGGAAATCTCGGTCATGCGACCACCGGATCTGGCGCGTGCTGCCCTCGGCTTCGTCGGCGTGCTCGACGCCTGGCACGCGATGAGTGACATGGTTCGCAACGCCGCCGGCAATATCAGCCCGGCCGAAAAGACCTTCATACCCGAGCAGGAGCAGCCGAGGGCGATCCGCATCGCCCGCATCTGGACGGCGATCTATGCCGTCACGATTGCGCTGGCACTGTATTTCGGCTCATTCCTGCCGCTGATGCTGGTCGGCTTGCCCAGGCTCTACGGCGCCTGGCATCACGTCATGGTCGGGCTGCTGCAGCATGGCGGTCTTGCCGACAACGTCACCGACCACCGGCTCAACAGCCGCACTGTCTACATGAACCCGGTCAGCCGCTTCATCTACTGGAACATGAATTACCATGTCGAGCACCACATGTTCCCGATGGTGCCCTATCACGCGCTGCCCAGGCTGCATGCGCTGATCAAGCACGATCTGCCGGCGCCGACGCCGTCGATCCTGGCTGGCTATCGCGAGATGATCCCGGCCTTCCTGCGCCAACTGCGCAACGAGGACTATTTCGTCAAGCGCGAATTGCCGCCGACGGCCAGGCCATACCGCGAGGAATTCCACAACGATGCCGTCGCCGCCGCGGCGGAATGACGATCCGATTTGGGGAGAAATAAATGAGCGACTGGGTCGAGGCCTGCGCCGCAGGCGATATCGACGAAGAAGACGTGATGCGCTTCGACCATGGCGGGCGTACCTTCGCCATCTATCGCAGCCCGGACGATGATTATTTCGCCACCGATGGCCTGTGCACGCATGAGAAGGTGCATCTGGCCGATGGGCTGGTGATGGACGACATCATCGAATGCCCCAAGCACAATGGCCGCTTCAATTACAAGACGGGCGCTGCGCGCGGCGCGCCGGTCTGCGTCAACCTCGCGACTTATCCGGTCAAGGTCGAGGCCGGCAAAGTGCTGATCCAGATCGGATGATGGCGATGCAAGCGGGGATGGTCATCATCGGCGCCGGCGAATGTGGCGGGCGGGCAGCGCTGACGCTGCGCGAGCTCGGCTATGACGGCCCGGTGACGCTGGTCGGTGACGAACCGCATCTGCCCTATGAGCGGCCTCCTTTGTCGAAAGACGCAATGGTCAGCGATGCGCCTGAAATCCGGGCGATCGCCAGTGACGAACTTCTGGCGGAACGGTCCATCCGCCATATCCATTCCGTGCAAGCCGTGGCTATCGACCGCGCGGCGCATATGGTGCGGCTGTCGGACAGTTCGGTGCTCGCCTACGACAAACTGCTGCTGGCGACCGGTTCGACACCGCGCAAGCTGCCTATGCCGGGGTTGGGTGCGCGCTGCGTCTACCTTCGCACATTTACCGACGCACTCGCTATTCGCCAGCATCTGAGTGCAGGCAACCGCGTCGCCATCATCGGCGGTGGCTTCATCGGTCTTGAACTCGCGGCCTCGGCGCGCAAGCTCGGGGCTGCGGTCACCGTCATCGAGGCGCAGCCGCGCATCCTGATGCGCGGTGTGCCGGCCGAAATCGCCCAGATTGTCCATCAAGCGCATGAAGCCGAGGGCGTGAAAATCCTCACCGGTCAGGGCATCATCTCCATCGCCGATGACGGCACCGAGGTGTGCATTGCGCACGCCGACGGACAAGAGATCGTTGCCGATCTGGCCGTCATCGGCATCGGCGCCGTGCCGGTCACCGGGCTTGCCGTCGAAGCGGGTCTGACCATCGACAATGGCATCGCCGTCGACGCCATGCTGCGCACTGGTGACCCGGACATCTTTGCCGCCGGCGACTGTTGTTCGTTTCCGCTCGCTGTCTATGCTGGCCGCCGTGTGCGGCTGGAGGCCTGGCGCAACGCGCAGGAACAGGGCGCGCTGGCAGCGAGGAACATGCTGGGCGCCGGCGAGGCGCATGCGGCGGTGCCGTGGTTCTGGTCGGATCAGTACGGGCTCAGCCTGCAGATCGCCGGGCTTTCCGACGAGGGCAAAAGCACCGTGCGCCGCGACCTCGACCACGGCGCCTTCATCCTGTTCCATCTGGCCGGGGACGGCAGGCTGGTGGCGGCAAGCGGCATCGGCCCCGGCAACGCCGTGGCGCGCGACATCAGGCTGGCCGAGATGCTGATCGCCAAGCGGGCAAAGCCGGCGCCGGAAGCGCTGGGATCGCAGGATGTGAAGCTGAAGTCGCTGCTGGCGGCGTGAGTCTCTCCGCCAATCATTGAGACCTGCGCCGCCCCTCATTGCCCTGCCGGGCATTTCTCCCCGTATAGTGACGGGGAGAAAGAGGCCTGCGCCGATGCTTTCGCCAATCTTAAACGTCGCAGAAAAGGCGGCGGGGATTGCGACAGCCCCCTTCTCACGGGGAGAAGATGCCGGCAGGCAGATGAGGGGCAGCACAAACGCCTGAAAATGAGGTGGTGTCCGCTCAATCCGAACTTAATCGTGCCCTAAAACAGCGCCTTCAGCTCGTCCAGCTTGTCGTTGACCAGCCAGCCGTAGTAATTTTCCTCGGGCAGCTTAACCGGCTCGCCGGCGGCGCGGCGCTTGTCGTTTTCGGCCTTCAGCGCATAGGCGCGCTGCTCGGGGTTGCCGACATTGTAGAGCGTGGCGGTGAGCCCCGGATTGCCCGAAATGTCGAAGCCGGCAATGCTTTTATAGGCGTCGATCGACTTTTTGATCGTCGCCGCGACATAGGGCAGCGTCAGGTCCGGATCCATGATGGTCTTGTAGACCCCATTCGGATCGCCGACATCGAGCTCCGGCAGTCCCGAAACCTTGTGCACGAGATCGCTCATCTGCAGCGCGGTCAGCGGGTTGAGTTGGCCGAGGCCAAAGGTCTGGCCGGCATAATAGGGCTGGAAGAAGGTGGCGCCGAAGCGGTCGTTGGGAAAGCTTGTCCCGCCGACGGTCTTGCCGCGGAAAGAGTGGTTCCACACCTGCTCACGGCATTCCCACAGATCGTAGCTGTCGGACATCGTGCATTTCTTGAATTCCGGCCGCTGCACGAAATCGGTGATGTCTTCGCCGTCATAGGCGAAGGACAGCTTGCTGGAGAGGTAGGATATCGCCTTGACATAATAGGTCTGCAGCCGGTCGTAGGCGTCGACATTGTAGGTGTGCTCGCCGACGATGGCGCCGACGATGTGCAAGGGGTTGATGCCGTAAGCGGCGGCCGCCTTCTTGATCTTGGCGCGCAGTTCGGCGTCAGTCTGCAGCAGGGCGTAGACCTTGCGGTATTTGGCCTGGAAGGTGGTGTTGGTGGCCTGGGTGCGGCGACTGGAAGCGCCGGGTATGTCGGGCTGCACGGCGTTGCGGTTGCCCGCCGGCACCAATGTTGCCGCGTCGGCGGCAAACAGCGTCGCCGCCAGCGTCAAACCGAGAATGATCAAGATCAGTTTTTTCATGCGCCGCCGCCTAAAGAATTGCCGCGCAAACTAGGGTAGTGCTCCCGGTTGAGTCGAGAGCGCCCCGTCACACGGCAAGACGAAAGGTGGCCGCATGGTACCATCCGGCCACACATCATGCTGTTTGCCGGAAATTGGTGCCGAAGCATCGGCCCAAAAATCGGAACCGATTTTTGGAAAGTCCGATGCGTCGATTCAATACTGTTAGAGCGACCTTTGCGCGCCCGAAGGACGCGCGGCGCTCTACCGGCGCCGGACTGATCCGGCGCCCTCGTTTAAAGGATGAATCGCGACAAATCTGTGTTTCTGGAGAGGTCGCCGACATGCTTTTCCACATAGGCGGCGTCGATGGTGACGCTGGTGCCGTTGCGGTCCGGCGCATCGTAGGAGATCTCGTCCAGCACGCGCTCCATGACCGTCTGCAGCCGCCTTGCGCCGATGTTTTCGACGCTGGCATTGAGGTCGACGGCGATGCCGGCGAGCGAATCGATGGCATCGTCGGTGAAGGTCAGGTCGACCCCCTCGGTCTTCATCAGCGCGATATACTGCTTGATAAGGCTGGCTTCCGTCTCGGTGAGGATGCGGACGAAATCGTCCTTCTCGAGCGCGCGCAGTTCGACGCGGATAGGCAGGCGGCCCTGCAGCTCCGGCAAAAGGTCGGACGGCTTGGCAACGTGGAACGCACCCGAGGCGATGAACAGGATGTGGTCGGTCTTCACCGGTCCGTATTTGGTCGCCACCGTCGTGCCCTCAACCAGCGGCAGCAGGTCGCGCTGCACGCCCTCGCGCGAGACGCCGGCACCGATGCCCCCCTCGCGCGAGGCGATCTTGTCGATCTCGTCGAGGAAGACGATGCCGTCGTTTTCGGTCGATTCGAGCGCCCTGCGCACCACCTCGTCCTGGTCGAGCAGCTTGTCGGATTCGTCGCTGATCAACAGCGCATAGGATTCCTTGACCGTGGTCTTGCGGCTCTTGGTCTTCTTGCCGCCCATCGCCTTCGACAGCATGTCGTTGATGTTGAGTACGCCGATATTGCCGCCGGGCATGCCGGGGATCTCGAAGCCGGGCATGCCGCCGTTGCCGGTGTCGGCCACCTCAACCTCGATCTCCTTGTCGTCGAGCTCGCCGTCGCGCAGCTTCTTGCGGAAGCTGTCGCGCGTGGCCGGGCTCGCCGTCTTGCCGACGAGGGCTTCCAGCACGCGTTCCTCGGCGTTGATGTGGGCACGCGCCTTGACGTCCTCGCGCATCTTTTCGCGTACCAGGCCGATGGCGATCTCGACGAGGTCGCGGATGATCTGCTCGACATCGCGGCCGACATAACCGACCTCGGTGAACTTGGTGGCCTCGACCTTGACGAAAGGCGCACCGGCGAGCCGCGCCAGGCGGCGCGATATCTCGGTCTTGCCGACGCCGGTCGGGCCGATCATCAGGATGTTCTTCGGCATCACCTCTTCGCGCATCTGGCCTTCCAGCTGCTGGCGGCGCCAGCGGTTGCGCAAGGCGATGGCCACGGCGCGCTTGGCGTCCTTCTGGCCGATGATGAAGCGGTCGAGTTCCGAAACGATTTCGCGGGGAGAGAAGGTGGTCATATCACTCAAATTCCACTTTGCCACTGCTTGATGGACTCGAACGGATGCAGCAGCATGATCACGTTGAGCGTCAGATTGTCCCGGATGAGGTAGCCGACACCCAGTTCGAAGATGAGGGCGAGGCCGACGACGACTGATATAGGTAGCTTTCGCGCCATCACAAATCCCAGCACCATGGCCAGTGTGTCGGACACCGAATTGATGATCGAGTCGCCATAGTAATCCAGCGAAATGGTGCCGGCACGGTAGCGTTCGATGATGAACGGGCTGTTTTCCAGGAGCTCCCAGCC
Source organism: Mesorhizobium sp. WSM4306 (assembly GCF_007003975.1). Classification (GTDB taxonomy): domain Bacteria; phylum Pseudomonadota; class Alphaproteobacteria; order Rhizobiales; family Rhizobiaceae; genus Mesorhizobium. The sequence goes on along the minus strand of NZ_VFTC01000020.1, from coordinate 69,339 downwards.
GCCCTCGATGACGACCGCAAAAGCCAGGCGCAGACCGATCGGCGAGCGCGGAAACAGGAACCAGGCCAAGGCGTAGAACAGGAAGCCGTGGATGATATGCGAGAAGCTGTACCAGTCGGAAATGTGCTGGGAATTCTCCGAACTGTTCACCACCCCGTGCCAGAGTTTGACGTAGCCGCAGGTGCAGATCGGCGTGCGGCCCATGCCGTAAAGCGCGCCCGCCTGGAAGATGAGCAGAGCGAGCACGAGGAGAAGCCCCATCCGCCAGCTGTCTTCATAGGCCAAGTATTTTTTGTCCACGCTCGGTGTCGTCATCAGGTTATTCCCCCTCTTGCGCGTCGATCTCTTCGGCATCGCCCTCTTCGGCATCGATTGCCATCAGCACGACGTCCCCATATTCCGAGTGCCTGCGATCGATAGCCCTGAAGCCCGCCTTTTCATAGGCGCGGATGGCGCGGCCATTGTCGGGATGCGGATCGATGATGACGCGCGGCGCGCCTTCCTCGAACAGTTGTTCCACGAACTGCCTGACGATGGCCGAGCCATGACCTTTGCCGACAAGGTCCGGCATGCCGATCGACAGGTCGATGCCGAGCGTGCCGAAAGGCTGGTCGGCATAGGGATGACCGTCCTCCAGATGCGGGTCGTAGCTCTGCAGATAGGCGATCGGCTTGCCGTCGAGTTCGACGATCAGCGGCTCGACGGAAATCGAGGCGATGTGATCGCGGATCCCGGCGATTTCCGTCTCCGGATCGTCCCACCACTCGGCGACATGCGGCTCGGCCAGCCAGCCGGCGATCATCGGCAGGTCTTTTTCCACAACCGGCCGAAAATCGTAGAGCACCGGCGGCTCAGGCGGCATCGAGCGTTTCGATGACGAAATTGTTGTTGGTGTAGACGCAGATGTCGGATGCGATCTGCATCGCCTTGCGGGCGATCTCCTCGGCATCCTTGTCGCTATCCATCAGCGCACGGGCAGCGGCGAGTGCATAATTGCCGCCGGAGCCGATGGCCATGACGCCGAATTCAGGCTCCAGCACGTCACCGGTGCCGGTCAGCGCCAGCGAGACCGACTTGTCGGCCACCAGCATCATCGCTTCCAGCCGGCGCAGATAGCGGTCGGTGCGCCAGTCCTTGGCGAGCTCGACGCAGGCGCGCGTCAGCTGGTCGGGATATTGTTCGAGCTTGGCTTCCAGCCGCTCCAGCAAGGTGAAGGCATCCGCCGTGGCGCCGGCGAAACCGGCAATGACATTGCCGCCCTTGCCTATGCGGCGCACCTTTTTGGCGTTGCCCTTCATGATGGTCTGGCCAAGGCTGACCTGGCCGTCGCCGGCGATCACCACCTTGTTGCCCTTGCGCACCGTCACGATGGTCGTGGCATGCATGGTCAGTTCATTCGACATTTATAGCTCCGATTCGCGCGATCCCGATAAGGCGATTGGCGCGGGATTTCGATCGGCCATATGTATGCATGGGGCAGGTGATTGCAAACCGCCTCCGCTACCGGCGATAGCGATCCGCATCGCAACTGGCAATCGCCGGATCATGCTGCTAGAAGGCTTTCGTTTTCAAGCAAATGAGCGCTTGGAGGCGTTGTCTTTCCGTTTTGCCCCCAGTCGTTTGCCCAAAGACAAGGACAAGGTCATGGCGTCCCGATCCGCCGAAGTCAGCCGCAAGACCAAGGAAACCGAGATCGCGGTCTCGGTCCATGTCGACGGCACCGGTATCTCCGACATGTCGACGGGCGTCGGCTTCTTCGACCATATGCTCGACCAGCTGTCGCGCCATTCGCTGATCGACATCACGGTCAAGGCCAAGGGCGACCTGCATATTGATGACCATCACACGGTCGAGGACACCGGCATTGCAATCGGCCAGGCGCTGGCCAAGGCGCTGGGCGAACGGCGCGGCATCATGCGCTATGCCTCGATTGATCTCGCCATGGACGAGACGCTGACGCGCGCGGCGATCGACGTGTCGGGCCGGCCGTTCCTGGTCTGGAACGTCGCCTTCTCGTCGCCGAAGATCGGCACGTTCGACACCGAACTGGTGCGCGAATTCTTCCAGGCGCTGGCGCAGAATGCCGGCATCACGCTGCATGTCACCAACCATTATGGCGCCAACAACCATCACATCGCCGAGACCTGCTTCAAGGCGGTGGCGCGCGCCCTGCGTGCAGCACTGGAGCGCGACCCGCGCCAGCCGGACGCGGTTCCCTCCACCAAGGGATCTCTGAAAGGGTAGGCTGATGGCCATCTATGTCGTGATGGAACCGCCAGGCCGCACCGAGGCGGGCGACGCAACCATTTTTGTCCGCGACGGGTTTTCCTGGCTGGCTTTCCTGCTTGCGCCGCTTTGGCTCGCCTGGCACCGGCTGTGGATCGAGGCCGCGCTCGCCTTCGTCGCCATGGGCCTCATCTCGCTGCTCGGCCAAAGGCTGGGACTGGATTGGGCAGGCTCGGCGCTGTCGCTGCTGGTCTCGCTCTATATCGGCCTGGAAGGACAAGGGTTGCGGATCGCGGCCCTGCGCCGCCGCGGCTGGCATGAATGGGGCGTCGTCGAAGCCGACAATCCTGACGGTGCCGACATCCGCCAGGCGCTGGACGCGGAGGCGCAGGCGGAGGAACAGGCGCCGCTGCCACGCATCGTGCCGGACGCCAGTCTCGCCCGGCCGGCGCAGACCGGCCTGACGCTCGGGCTGACCCACACGCCGGGAAAAGGCTGACATGCGGGTAGCAATCATCGATTACGGGTCGGGCAATCTGCGCTCGGCCACCAAGGCCTTCGAGCGCGCCGCGCATGAAGCCGGGATTGCCGCTGCCATAGAACTCACCGCCGATGCCGAACGGGTGCGCAGCGCCGACCGCATCGTGCTGCCCGGCGTCGGCGCCTATGCCGACTGCGCGGCAGGCCTGCGCGGCGTGGCCGGCATGTGGGAAGCGGTGGAGGAGGTGGCGATCGCCAAGGCGCGGCCGTTTCTCGGCATCTGCGTCGGCATGCAGCTGATGTCGCAGCGCGGCCTGGAAAAGACCGTGACCAACGGCTTCGGCTGGATTGCCGGCGACGTCAAGGAGATCGCGCCGACCGATCCGGCGCTGAAAATCCCCCAGATCGGCTGGAACACGATCGATCTCAACCGCAAGCACCCGCTGTTTTCCGGCATTGCGACCGGGCCGAAGGGCCTGCACGCTTATTTCGTCCATTCCTATCATCTTGACGCGACAAAGCCGGACGAGGTGCTGGCCGTTACAGACTATGGCGGCCCGGTAACGGCTGCGGTCGCCCGCGGCAACCTCGTTGGCACGCAGTTCCATCCCGAAAAAAGCCAGGCGCTCGGCCTGGCGCTGATCACCAATTTCCTGCGCTGGAGACCCTGATGAGCAAGAAGGGCTACTGGATCGCGCTGGTCGATGTCCGCGATCCCGAGATCTACAAACAGTACATCGAAGCCAACGCCAAAGCCTTCGCCAAATATGGCGCGAAGTTCATCGTGCGGGCCGGGCGTTATGAAAATCCGGAAACGTTGACCGGCAACCGTCATGTCGTGGTCGAGTTCGAATCCTACGATGTGGCCGTGGCCTGCTATCACTCGCCGGAGTACCAGGAGGCTTCGAAATACAGGCTCGCCGCCTCGACCGGCCATTTCGTCATCGTCGAGGGTGCCTGACCGTGATCCTGTTTCCCGCCATCGATCTCAAGGACGGCAAATGCGTGCGGTTGAAGCACGGCGATATGGCGACCGCGACGATCTACAATGATGACCCTGCGGCCCAGGCCAGGGCCTTCGAGGACCAAGGGTTTGAGTGGTTGCACGTCGTCGACCTCAACGGCGCCTTCAAGGGCCAGAGCGTCAACAGCGCGGCGGTCGGCGCCATTCTCAAGGCGACGAAGAACCCGGTGCAGCTTGGCGGCGGCATCCGCACGCTGGCGCAGATCGAGGATTGGCTCGATCGCGGGCTGGCGCGCGTCATTCTCGGCACAGTGGCGGTGCGCGACCCCGACCTGGTAAAGCAGGCCTGCAAGGAATTCCCGGGCAAGATTGCCGTCGGCATCGACGCCAAGGGTGGCAAGGTGGCGGTGGAAGGCTGGGCCGAGGCCTCCAGCCTCGGCGTCATCGAACTGGCGCAGAAATTCGAAGGCGCGGGCGTTGCCGCCATCATCTACACCGACATCGACCGCGACGGTGTTTTGACCGGCATCAACTGGGATGCCACGATCGACCTCGCCGACGCGGTGTCGATCCCGGTCATCGCCTCGGGCGGACTGGCCTCGATCGCCGACATTGTGCGTATGACCATGCCCGACGCGAAAAAACTCGAAGGCGCGATCTCCGGCCGCGCGCTCTATGACGGGCGCATCGATCCGGCCGAGGCGCTGGCGGTGCTGCAGGGCAAGGCAATGGAGACCCGCACGTGAAAATCTCCATCATCCTCGCCTCCTATGACAGCGGCCACTATCACGGCGGCATGGGCCAGGGACCGGACGCGATCGTCGCCGGCGGGCTCGTCGATGCGCTGACGCTGGCCGGGCATGACGTCGTCGTTACGGATATCGGCAGGGTTGGCGACGAGCAGGAGCGCGAGATCGCAACCGGCTTTGCGGTCTGCAATGCCGTCTGCGGCGAGGTCCGCATCGCCCTGGACCGCGGCCGCTTTCCGATCGTGCTCGCCGGCAACTGCCTGACATCGGCCGGTGCGGTCGCCGGCGAAGATGCCGATGCGATCATCTGGGCCGACCAGCATGGTGACCTCAACACGCCCGAAACCTCCGTCTACGGCTTTCTCGACGGCATGGCGCTGGCGACGGTCCTGGGCCTGTGCTGGAAGCCGATGGCCTCGGCTATCCCCGGCTTCAAACCGATCGACCCGGCCCGCTGCGTGCTGGTCAATGCGCGCGACCTCGACCCCGCCGAACAGGAGCTGTTGAAGACGCTGCCGGTGATCCGCGCTGAATGCCCCGACTGGGCAACGGCCTGTGGCAGACTAAAGGCGCCGGACGCAAAGCGGGTGCACCTGCATCTCGACCTCGACGTGCACGATCCCGAGGCGCTGCAGGCCAACCGCTACACCACGCCGGGCGGCCCGGAGCCGAAACAGCTGCGCCAGGCGGTCTGCGGCATCGCCGGTCTGCTGCCGATCGCCGGCATCACCATCTCGGCCTACGATCCGGCCTTCGACGCGCAGGCCGAGGTTCCGCCGCTGGTCGGCGAACTGCTCAGCGAGTTGCTGGCGACGATGGAGGAGAGTTGATGCTGAAGGCTCGCGTCATCCCTTGCCTCGATGTCAAGAACGGCCGCGTCGTCAAGGGCGTCAATTTCGTCGATCTGGTCGATGCCGGCGACCCGGTCGAGGCGGCAAAAGCCTATGACGCGGCCGGCGCCGACGAGCTCTGCTTTCTCGACATCACCGCGTCGTCCGACAACCGGGAAACCATCTTCGACGTCGTCGCCCGCACCGCCGAACAGTGCTTCATGCCGCTGACGGTCGGCGGCGGCGTGCGGCAAGTCGCCGATATCAGAAAACTGCTGCTGGCCGGCGCCGACAAGGTGTCGATCAACACGGCGGCGGTGAAGAACCCGGATTTTGTCGCCGAGGCAGCGGACAAATTCGGCAATCAGTGCATCGTCGTGGCCATCGACGCCAAGAAGGTTTCCGCCGCGGGCGAGAGCGACCGCTGGGAGATCTTCACCCATGGCGGCCGCGAAAAGACCGGCATCGATGCGGTCGAGTTTGCGCGAAAAATGGTCGATCGTGGCGCCGGCGAGATCCTATTGACCTCGATGGACCGTGACGGCACCAAGGCGGGCTACGACATTGCGCTGACCCGCGCGATTGCGGATGCGGTGCGCGCGCCGGTGATCGCGTCGGGCGGCGTCGGCACGCTCGATCATCTGGTCGAGGGCATCCGCGACGGCCATGCCGGTGCGGTGCTCGCGGCGTCGATCTTCCATTTCGGCACCTACACGATTGCCGAAGCCAAGGCGCATATGGCCAAGGCCGGCCTGCCGATGCGGCTGGACTCGTCCGTCGATCGGCCCTAGAGCGTTTCCGGCTAAGAAAGGCTTGCTACCTCGCCATGGCTGAATTCTCGCTCTCCGAGCTGGAGACAATCATCGCCCAACGCGCCCGGTCCGGCGACCCGGACTCGTGGACGGCGAAACTGTTTGCCAAGGGCATGGACAAGGCCGCGCAGAAGCTTGGCGAGGAAGCGGTCGAGACCGTCATTGCCGCCATCAAAGGCGACAAAAAAGCCCTCGTTTCCGAAAGTGCCGATCTTATATATCATTGGCTTGTCGTGCTCGGCATTGCGGAGGTTCCGCTGGACGACGTACTGCGCGAGCTCGAGAGCCGTACCGGCCGCTCGGGCGTCGCCGAAAAGGCTTCGCGGTCGAAGGGTTGACCGCTAGAGCCGGATGATTTCAGGCCAAGGCCTGAAATCTGAATCCGTCTCTAAAATTAAAGAAGGAGCATGATGTCGTCCGAAAACCGCTTCACACTTTTCGGCATCATGCTCTAGGAGGGCAGGAAACTCGATGGACCAGCTCGCTCCGACCGAGAAATATTCCCCCTATCGTTTCTTCTCGGCCGAGCAATGGTCGAACTTCCGCGCCGACACGCCGATGACGCTGAGCGAAGACGAGATCAACCGTCTGCGCTCGCTCAACGACCCGGTCGACCTGGAAGAGGTCAAGCGCATCTATCTGTCGCTGTCGCGGCTGCTGTCGGCCCATGTCGAGGCCAGCCAGCTGCTGTTTCGGCAACGCCAGGCCTTTTTCAACGCGCTGGATGTGGTCAAGACGCCGTTCATCATCGGCATTGCCGGTTCGGTCGCGGTCGGCAAGTCGACCACGGCGCGCGTGCTGAAGGAGCTTCTGGCGCGCTGGCCGTCGAGCCCCAAGGTCGACCTCATCACCACCGACGGCTTCCTGCTGCCCAACGAGGTTCTGCGGCGCGACAATCTGATGGAACGCAAGGGCTTTCCCGACAGCTACGATGTCGGCGCGCTGCTGCGCTTCCTCTCGGGCATCAAGTCGGCGCAGCGAAATGTCCGCGCGCCGGTCTATTCGCATTTGACCTATGACGTCATTCCCGGCGAGTTCGTCACCATCGACCGGCCCGACATATTGATCTTCGAAGGCATCAATGTGCTGCAGCCCGGCAAATTGCCGAAGGACGGCAAGATAGTTCCGTTCCTGTCCGATTTCTTCGATTTCGCCATCTATATCGATGCCGACGAAAAGCTGATTCATCACTGGTACATCGCCCGTTTCATGCGGTTGCGCGAGACCGCCTTCCGCAATCCGGACTCCTTTTTCCATCGCTATTCGCAGCTTTCCGAAGACGCCGCGCGCGCCATTGCGGAAGGATTGTGGGCCAACATCAACCTGAAAAACCTGCGCGAGAACATCGTGCCGACGCGGGCGCGCGCCGACCTCATCCTGCGCAAGGGCGCCAATCACCTAGTCGAGGAAGTGGCACTCAGGAAACTGTGACCACTGGGTTAACGGCACCTTAGGCAATCCCGGCTAGTTTTTGCTGCAATTCCAGCGGGCCGGGAGCAAGCGGTGATCAATGCGAGCGATGCCGTGGGCCGCCAGGCCACGGTCTATTCCCTGGTCATTCCGATCTTCAACGAGGAAGCGGTGCTGCCGCTGCTGGTGCGGCGCATCGGCATGCTGCTGGACGCGCTGGACGGTCGTGCCGAAGCAATTTTCGTCGACGACGGCAGCCGCGACACCAGCGTCATCTTCCTGCGCGGCATGGTAGCTGAGGATGACCGCTACAGGCTGATCGAGCTGTCGCGCAATTTCGGCCACCAGATCGCCATCACGGCCGGCATGGATGCCGCCGCGGGCGAGGCCGTCATCGTCATGGATGCCGACCTGCAGGATCCGCCGGAGGTGGTGCTCGATCTCATCGCCAAGTGGAAAGAAGGCTATGAGATCGTCTATGCGCGGCGCATCCGGCGTGAGGGCGAAACCTGGTTCAAGCGGGTCAGCGCCAGTATCTTCTACCGGCTGATCGAGAAGATGACCTCCGTCGATATCCCGCGCGATGTCGGAGATTTCCGGCTGATCGGGCGCAAGGCGCTGGAAACCTTCAAACGCATGCCCGAGCGTGATCGCTTCGTGCGCGGCATGTTCGGCTGGATGGGCTTCAAGCAGACCGCTGTGCCATTCGAGAGGCCGATGCGGGCGGCAGGCGAAACCAAATATCCGTTCTGGAAGATGGTGCGGCTGGCCGTGCACGGCATCGTCAGCTTTTCCGACAAGCCGCTGCGGCTGGCGCTGTGGGCGGGTCTGGCCATTTCCGGCCTCGCCGCCCTGCTCGGCCTCTACGCGGTGTTTTCCTGGCTTTTTGTCAGCGGCGTCGTCCATGGCTGGACATCGACGGTGGTGATCATTTCCTTCCTGTCGGGCATCAATCTGCTGATGACCGGCGTCATCGGCCTTTATGTTGGCGGCATTCATGCCGAGGTGAAACGGCGGCCGCTTTACGTCGTCGACCGGCTGACCGGCTTCGAGGAAGCGATCGCCGCGATGAACAATTCCCAGGCGTCGAAAAAAACGCCGCCTGCGACGCATGAACGCCGGTTCGGTTGACTGTGCGCCAGGCGGTCAACGATCCTTTGCCCGGCTACTGGTCATGGGCCATGGGCCGTTCGGAGCCAGCGCGAATCCTCCGATTTGCCGCGATCGGCTGCGTATCGACCCTGATCTACGCCGTGCTGACCCTGGCGCTTTCGGCCCGCCACGGCTTCGGCATGCCGGCGACAATAGCCTCGATCGCCGGCTATGGCGCCGGCGCGGTGTTCTCCTATTGCGGGCATCGCTTCGTAACGTTCATGTCGGACGGCGCGGTCGGCTTCGAGATCGTCCGCTTCGCCTGCGCCACCGCGCTCGGATTTCTGCTCTCGGTCGGGCTGGCCGTGATCCTTGCCGACGTAGCCGGACTGCCGCCCTTGGTGCCGGTGGTAATCGCTTCCGTTCTGGTTCCGCTCCTGAACTTCATCATCCTGCGCAAATTCGTCTTCGTGGCGGCCCGATGAGTACGGAGATCCGCACTTCGCTCATTGAGAGATCCGCCATGACTTCGGCCCAGGGCAGCTCGCGAACGCTGCCATGGACCCTGGTCTTCTGCCTGCTGGTGCTGGTGGCGGCCGTGCCCTGGCAGATGCGCTGGGGTGTCATACCCGACACCAGTTGGGCAATCACCATGTCCGAGAAGGTGCTTGCCGGCTCACGACTCTATGTCGATCTCTTCGAGGTCAATCCGCCGTTCACGCCATGGCTGTTCATGCCGGCCGTGGCCCTGGCGCAGGCGCTCCGCATTTCGCCGGAAGTCGTCATTCATCTCTATGCCTATGCGATCTGCCTGCTGGGTCTCGGCTTTGCCGCGCGGATAGCCAGCTTGGCCGGCTTTGCCGAAAACCGTGTCCTGTTCTCGATGCTGCCGCTGTTCCTGGCACTGCTGATCATTCTTCCCGGCAATGCTTTCAGCGAGCGGGAACATCTGGGCGTCGCGCTGTTTCTGCCGTTGCTGGTGTTGATGGCCTGGCGCGCCGCGCCGACGGAAGGGCGCACGCCGAGCTTGCTTATAGCGGTACTGGCCGGCCTTTGCGGCAGCGTACTGGTGCTTGTGAAACCCTATTATGCGCTGATGGTGCTGGTTCCGGCGCTCTACGTGGCCTGGCGGCGCCGGTCGATCTGGTCACTCTTCTGCATCGAATACTGGGTAATCGGCTTGGTCTGCGCCGCCTATCTTGTCGCCGTGCTGTACTTCTATCCAGAATTCCTCAACGCCATCTACCCGGTGCTGGCCGACACCTATATGCGGCTGCGGGTCGTGCAAGCGCTGTTGGTCAAGTATGCGCCGGCCTATCTCGTCGCACTCTACATGTTGCGTTTGCTTCGGCCGGGCCTCGCCTTGTCGCCGCTGATCATGGTGTTCGTCCTGGCGTCACTGGCGGCCGCAGTGCCTCTTGTCTATCAGGCCAAGGGTTGGCCCTATCATGCATTCCCGGCGCTCAGCCTGATGGCCGCGGCGTTGCTGCTCCGAGCCGTGCAGATCGACCCCGCGAGGCAATCGCCATCGGGCATGGGCATGGGGTCTGCGCGCATGCTTTTGCTTGCCACCACCATTCTGGCCAATGCCGTTCCCTTCTGGCCCAGCCAGAAACCCGGCGCCGATTTCGTCGCCACGATAAAGGCCGCGGTCGACCACCCGACGGTCGCACTCATAGGGTCGGACATTGCCGCGGGCCATCCGCTGACGCGGATGGTCGGCGGCAGCTGGATCTCGATCTACTGCAGCGATTGGCTTGGGGGATTCGCCACCTATTTCGCGCAGGTCGAGGCGCAAAGCGGCAACCAGGCGGCGGCCGAACACTACCGGCAGATCACCGATCGCTACATCGACGACAAGCTTGCCCAACTCGAAAGCAAGCGGCCATCGCTGGTGATTGTGCAGAAAGCGGACATCTTGTGGTTAACCGAGCTTTCCGGCCGACAGGATTTCGTCCGCTTCATGCAAGGCTACCGGCAAATCGCCGAGGATGACACGTTGAAGGTCCTTGTCCGCGACGATGCTAGAGCTGCGAACCGCTCTATCTCTTTGTTTTGACGCAATTCCGGACGGAAAAGCGCTTCACACTTTTCCCGGAATTGCTCTAGCAGGCCTTCGTCACCCGCCGCAACGTCAGATTGATGCGGCCGCCATTCTTCAGCAGCGCCGAGGTCGACGGGTAGATGCGGTCGACGCCGTGGAAGCAGAGCCGGCCTTCACCGCCGAGCACGACGACATCGCCGCTTTTCAGCCTGAACGATTTGGTGCCGCCGTCGCGTGTCGTCTGGCCGACCCGAAACAGGCAGTCGTCGCCAAGCGAGACGGAAACCACCGGGGCCGCGAAATCGAGTTCGTCGCGGTCCTGATGCAGGCCCATTTTGGCGTCCTGCGTGTAGAAATTGACCAGGCAGGCCTCCGGCGGATGCGGATGGGCAGAAACCTCCTGCCACAACTGCATCAACGCGTCGGGGATCGGCGGCCATGGCTCCCCGGTCAGCGGATGCATCGGCTGGTAGCGATATCCCAGTTCCTTGTCGGTGACCCAGCCGAGCGGGCCGCAATTGGTCATGCGCACGCTCATCTCCTTGCCGGTGCGCGGCATGGCCGGCACGAACAGCGGCGCCTGCTGCACCACCTTGCGGACGTCTTCGACCAGCGCTTCCTGCGCCGCGCGGGGCAGATAACCAGGCATATGGCGGACGCCTTTGGGCAGAACGAGCATGGGGACGCTTCACCTAATTGATCTGGCCGACAATGCCACCGCCAAACAAAACGGCGACCCGAAAGCCGCGGTGTATCCGATTTCGGTCAGGCATCGCCGGCGCACTACATCGGTCAGGCGCTCAATCGTTCTCCACCCGGCCGCGCAGCTTCTTGATCGTGCCTCTTCCGGCCTTGCTCTTCAGACGCCGCTCCACCGCGCCTTTCGACGGCCTGGTCTTCTTGCGCGGCGGCGGCGGTGGTTCGGCGGCCTTGGCGACCAGTGCCGTCAGCCTTGCCCGGGCATCGGCCCGGTTTTGCTCCTGGGTGCGGAAGCGCCCGGCCTCGATGACGATGACACCATCCTTGGTGGCACGCTGGCCGGCAAGCTTGATGGTTCGTGCGCGTACGCGCTCCGACAGGCCGGCCGCATTGGCCGCGTCGAAGCGCAACTGCACTGCGGTGGCCACCTTGTTGACGTTCTGGCCGCCGGGACCGGACGAGCGGATGAAATCCTCGTGCAGGTCGCCCTGGTGGATCACGGCTTCGTCGGCAATGATGATGTCGTCGATCGGCATGCCGCAGTCATGGCGCGGCGGACCGAAAAAGAAAAGGCCCGATCGGGACCGGGCCTTTCAACGACATACCGAGAGCGACGTCGCGATTACTCCGCAGCCTCCTGCAGGCGCGGTGCGGCGCCGAGCACAACGGCATCGACATGGCTTTCGAACTTCTCGAAGTTGACGGCGAACATGCCGACCAGCCTTGCTGCCTGGCGGTCATAGGCAGCCTTGTCGGCCCAGGTCGAACGCGGGTCGAGAATGGCGCTGTCGACGCCCGGAACGGCCACCGGCACCTCGAAGCCGAAATTGGCATCGGTGCGGAAGCCGGCCGCCTTCAGCGAACCGTCGAGGGCAGCGGACAGCAAGGCGCGCGTCGCCTTGATCGGCATGCGCTTGCCGGTGCCATAGGCGCCGCCGGTCCAGCCGGTGTTGACCAGCCAGCAATCGGCGTCGTGGCGGGCGATCAACTCGCGCAGCAGATTGCCGTATTCCTTGGGATGGCGCGGCATGAACGGCGCGCCGAAACAGGTCGAGAACGTTGCTTCCGGCTCGGTCACGCCCTTTTCGGTGCCGGCCACCTTGGCGGTGTAGCCGGAGAGGAAGTGATACATCGCCTGCGCCGGGGTCAGCCGCGCGATCGGCGGCATGACGCCGAAAGCATCGGCGGTCAGCATGATGATGTTTTTCGGGTGGCTGGCGCGCCCGGTCTTCGAGGCGTTGGGGATGAAGTCGAGCGGATAGGCGCAGCGCGTGTTTTCGGTCAGCCGGCCATCGTTGAAATCCGGCACGCGGTTTGCGTCGAGCACGACATTTTCCAGCACCGTGCCGAAACGCTGCGTGGTGGCAAAGATCTCCGGCTCGGCTTCGGCCGACAGCCGGATCGTCTTGGCGTAGCAGCCGCCTTCGAAATTGAAGATGCCATGCGGCCCCCAGCCATGCTCGTCGTCGCCGATGAGCGTACGCGACGGATCGGCCGACAGCGTCGTCTTGCCGGTGCCGGAAAGCCCGAAGAAGATCGCCGCGTCGCCGGCCGGTCCCTCATTGGCCGAGCAGTGCATCGGCATGACGCCCTTGGCCGGCAAGAGGTAGTTCAGCATGGTGAACACCGACTTCTTCATTTCGCCGGCATAGGAGGTGCCGCCGATCAGCACGATCTTGCGGATCAGGTCGACCGCAATCACCGTTTCGGTGCGGCTGCCGTGGCGGGCCGGATCGGCGCGGAAGGACGGCAGGTCGATGATCGTCATCTCCGGCACGAACTGCTCGAGCTCGGCAGCATCGGGGCGAATGAGCAGGTTGCGGATGAACAGCGAGTGCCAGGCGAATTCGGTGATGACCCGCGTCGGCAGCTTCAGATCGGCATCGGCGCCGCCGACGAGATCCTGCACATACAGATCCTTGTCCGCGGCGTGGACAAGGAAATCGGCGAACAGCGTCTCGAACTGGGCCGGCGAAATCGCCTTGTTGTTGTCCCACCAGATATGGGCCTCGGTGGCGCCGTCGCGCACGACAAACTTGTCCTTGGGCGAGCGGCCTGTGTGTTGTCCGGTCTCGGCAAGCAGCGCACCGCTGGCGGTCAACCTGGCCTCCCCACGGCGGATCGCGTCCTCGTAAAGGGCGGCCGCACCAAAATTATAATGCACCGTGCCGGTGGTTTTCAGACCGATACGATCGATCGCGCAGGCGGAATTGCGTTTGCCGACTTCCGACATCAAGGGTCCCTTCTTCTGGATTCGCCGCTCTTTGCCGGCGCATTTCCGGCATGCCCGCGATGGGGGCTGAGACGGTCAGAACCAGAAAACCCAAATGATATCAAATCATTAATCGATTTAAAAAATTTGAAAGTTGTTTAAATCGTTTATATGTGCAAAAAATCACAGTGGTTGCCCAAAGGATTGGCACACAGTGTTCGTCCAATCCGTGTAGAGGTGCGATTGAGGCCGCCGGCAAGCCGTCCGCGACAGCGGATGTAGCCTGTGCCACATTTTGTACCTAATTTGTCCTGCAAAAGCCCCTTCTCTAAGACAGAAGGGACAGCTCATGAGGGAGCCGCTTGAAATGGCAACAATCGCGCTTGTCGATGACGATCGCAACATTCTGACGTCGGTCTCGATTGCCCTCGAATCCGAGGGGTATCGCGTCGAGACCTACACGGATGGGGCGTCGGCGCTGGAAGGCTTGGCGGCGCGTCCGCCGAATCTCGCCATCCTCGACATCAAGATGCCGCGCATGGACGGCATGGAGCTGTTGCGCCGAATGCGGCAGAAGTCCGATCTGCCGGTGATCTTCCTGACCTCGAAGGACGACGAGATCGATGAGCTTTTCGGCCTCAAGATGGGCGCCGACGATTTCATCCGCAAACCGTTCTCGCAGCGCCTGCTGGTCGAGCGGGTGCGCGCCGTGCTGCGCCGTGCCAGTGCCCGCGAGGCTGCGGCAAAGGCGCCCAGCCAGCAGGCCCGTTCGCTCGAACGCGGCCAGCTCGTCATGGACCAGGAACGCCACACCTGCACCTGGAAGGGCGAGCCGGTGACGCTGACGGTCACCGAATTTCTCATCCTGCACTCGTTGGCGCAGCGCCCCGGCGTGGTAAAAAGCCGTGATGCGTTGATGGATTCGGCCTATGATGAGCAGGTCTATGTCGACGACCGCACCATCGACAGCCACATCAAACGGCTGCGCAAGAAGTTCAAGGCCGTCGACGATGACTTCGAAATGATCGAAACGCTTTACGGAGTCGGGTACCGGTTCCGCGAAGCTTAAGACCGGACCGGGAGCTGCTATTCGATGGCAGTGGACGTAGAGCGAGGCAGACGGGCGGGCGCCGGCAGGCGGCCGTCGAGGATTCTGCCCGCATTCCTGTCGAGGATCACGGTGCCGATGCGCCGCTTCCTCGGCCATCACATCTTTTCCAGCCTGACCCGGCGCATCCTGTTCCTCAACCTGGCCGGCCTCGCCGTGCTGGTCACCGGCATCCTCTATCTCAACACTTTCCGCGACGGGCTGATCGACGCCCGCGTCGAAAGCCTGATGACGCAGGGCGAGATCATCGCCGGCGCGATCGCGGCGTCGGCGACGGTCGAAACGGATTCGATCAGCATCGATCCGGAAAAACTGCTCGAACTGCAGGCCGGCGAAAGCCTGGGGCCGGGCTCCGACCAGCTCGACAATCTCGACTTCCCGATCAATCCCGAGCGCGTCGCGCCGGTGCTGCGGCGGCTGATCTCGCCGACGCGCACGCGGGCCCGCATCTATGACCGCGACGCCAATCTGCTGCTCGATTCGCGCCACCTCTATTCGCGCGGCCAGATCCTGCGCTACGACCTGCCGCCGGTCGAGGACGAGCAGCCGGACATGCTGGAGCGGGTGCAGAAATTCGTCTTCGATTTCTTCCGTAACAAGGACCTGCCCGTCTATCACGAGCAGCCCGGCGGCAATGGCGCAGCCTTCCCCGAAGTGGTCAAGGCGCTGACCGGCAGCCCGTCGACGATCGTGCGCGTCTCGGAACAGGGCGAACAGATCGTCTCGGTGGCGGTGCCGATCCAGCGCTTCCGCGCCGTGCTCGGCGTGCTGATGCTGTCGACGGAAGGCGGCGACATCGACAAGATCGTCGCCGCCGAGCGCAAGGCAATTTTGCGTGTGTTCGGCATCGCCGCACTGGTCACCGCGATCCTGTCGATGCTGCTGGCGTCGACCATCGCCAATCCGCTGCGGCGGTTGTCGGCGGCGGCGGTGCGCGTGCGGCGCGGCGTCAAGAGCCGCGAGGAAATCCCTGACTTTTCCGACCGCCAGGACGAGATCGGCAATTTGTCGATCGCGGTGCGCGACATGACCAACGCGCTCTATGCCCGCATCGAGGCGATCGAAAGTTTTGCCGCCGACGTTTCGCACGAATTGAAAAACCCGCTGACCTCGCTGCGCAGCGCTGTGGAGACGCTGCCTTTGGCGAAGAATGATAATTCCCGCGCGCGTCTGATGGAGATCATCCAGCACGATGTCCGGCGGCTGGACCGGCTGATCACCGACATTTCCGATGCCTCGCGCCTCGACGCCGAGCTGGCGCGTGAGGATGCGGCAATCGTCGATTTGAAGAAATTCATCACCGATCTCGTCGCCGTGTCGCGCGAGGCGACGCGCAACAAGAAGGCCGTCGAGATCGAGTTCAAGGCCACCAAGCTGCCGCAAGGCGTCAAAGGCTACTTCGTCACCGGCCATGATCTCAGGATCGGCCAGGTCATCACCAACCTGATCGAGAATGCCCGCTCCTTCGTGCCGGAGGATCACGGCCATATCGCGATTTCCCTGACACGCTCAGGCAAGGTCAACATCGTCACCGTCGACGACAATGGCCCCGGCATCCGCGCCGACGCCATCGACCGCATCTTCGAGCGCTTCTACACCGACCGGCCGGCAGGCGAGGCGTTCGGCCAGAATTCGGGCCTTGGCCTGTCGATCTCGAGGCAGATCGTCGAGGCCCATGGCGGCACGCTGACCGCCGAGAACATTCCCGGCACCAAGCCCGGCGAGATCAAGGGCGCGCGCTTCGTCGTGACGCTGCCGGCCGAAGGCTGACCTCTAGCTCGAACATAACCATGCCCGAACCCGCCGCGCAGCCTGAAAACATTCACGGAACCGCGATCCTGATCGGCGAACGCGGTGTGCTCATCACTGGACCGTCCGGCGCCGGCAAGACGACGCTGGCGCTGGTGCTCATTGACCATTGCCGGGCGCGCGGGCTGTTTTCACGGCTGATCGGGGACGACAGGCTGTTTGCAGCCGCTCGCGCCGGGCGGCTGATCTGCCGCGTGCCGGCCACCATTGCCGGCCTCGCGGAAGTGCCGGGATTCATGCCACGGCCGCTGTCGTTCGAGCCAGGCGGAGTGATCGACCTCCATATCCGGTTGGTGCCGAAACATCAGAGGGACCGCTTTCAGGAAGACTTCAGCGAGCCGATCGCGGGCTGTCCGGTGCCGCGGATCGATCTCATCGAGCGCAACGTTGCGACAGCTTTGCCGGCCGTAATGGCGCGGCTGGCGATTGCGCCTTTCGTATGATCTGCCCCCGGTTTTTTGCTGCAATGCGTCAAAATGGCCATGGCAGGCGCAATTTTGGGCTTGTCAACGCGCCGCGCGTCGACAAGATAGCGCTCCCGCCGCCTGGGATGGCCGGCGAGCATAAAAAGCGCCTGTGAAGCGGCGATGACGGGAGCCACCAACGAATGATCGGACTCGTGCTTGTAACGCACGGTCAACTGGCCGCCGAGTTCCGCCATGCCGTGGAACATGTCGTGGGGCCACAAGACAATTTCGAAACCGTGGCGATCGGCGCCGATGACGATATGGAGCAGCGGCGGCGCGATATCGTCGACGCTGTCGGCCGCGTCGACACCGGGACCGGCGTCATTGTTCTGACCGATATGTTCGGCGGCACGCCGTCCAACCTTGCCATTTCGGTGATGGAATCCGGCCGCACCGAGGTCATCGCCGGCATGAACCTGCCGATGCTGATCAAGCTGTCGTCGATCCGCAAGGGTGACAACATGGCGGCGGCGCTCGACGAGGCACAGGCCGCGGGGCGCAAGTACATCAACGTCGCCAGCCAGCTCCTGAGCAGCAAATGAGCATGGTGTCGGAAAAGGACCAGATAGTCCGCGAGTTTCCGATCATCAACCAGCGTGGCCTGCATGCGCGCGCCTCGGCCAAATTCGTCCAGGTGGCCAGCGGCTTCGACGCCACCGTCCACGTCGAGAAGGACGGTCTCAAGGTCGGCGGCACCTCGATCATGGGCCTGATGATGCTGGCGGCGAGCCCCGGCTATTCGATCCGCGTGACCGCAAGCGGCGCTGAAGCCGTCGCGGTGATGGACGCGCTGGAGGAGCTGGTCGCCTCGCGCTTCGGCGAAGAGTGCTGAAAACACATACGCGCATAAAGATTTCTTTATATCCCATTGTCGTCCGACTGGCGATCTGCTAGTCAAGCCGGCATTCCCGCGCCCTTCGACGCGCCGTGTGGCGCAGGCGCATCTGAAGACAAATCACACCGGAGCACTGCCATGACAGGTAGCAAGGACTATGTGGTCGCCGACATCTCGCTTGCCGGCTGGGGCCGCAAGGAACTCGATATCGCCGAAACCGAAATGCCGGGCCTGATGGCCTGCCGCGAGGAATTCGGCGCCAAGAAGCCGCTCAAGGGCGCGCGCATCACCGGCTCGCTGCACATGACCATCCAGACGGCGGTGCTGATCGAGACGCTGAAGGCGCTCGGCGCCGACATCCGCTGGGCCTCGTGCAATATCTTCTCGACCCAGGACCATGCTGCCGCCGCGATCGCAGAAGCCGGCATCCCGGTGTTCGCCGTCAAGGGTGAGAGCCTCGAAGAGTACTGGGACTACACCGACAAGATCTTCCAGTGGGCCGATGGCGGCCTCTCCAACATGATCCTCGACGATGGCGGCGACGCCACCATGTACATTCTGATCGGCGCCCGCGCCGAGGCAGGCGAGGATGTGCTGTCCAACCCGCACAGCGAGGAAGAGGAGTACTTCTACGCCCAGGTCAAGAAGCGCCTGAAGGCGTCGCCCGGCTTCTTCACCAAGCAGAAGGAGGCGATCCGCGGCGTCACCGAAGAGACGACGACGGGTGTCAACCGTCTCTACCAGCTGCAGAAGAAGGGCCTGCTGCCCTTCCCGGCGATCAACGTCAACGACTCGGTCACCAAGTCGAAATTCGACAACAAATATGGCTGCAAGGAATCGCTGGTCGACGGCATTCGCCGCGGCACCGACACCATGATGGCCGGCAAGGTCGCGGTCGTCTGCGGTTATGGCGACGTCGGCAAGGGTTCGTCGGCTTCGCTCAAGGGCGCCGGTGCCCGCGTCAAGGTCACCGAAGTCGATCCGATCTGCGCGCTGCAGGCGGCGATGGACGGCTTTGAAGTCGTCACGCTGGAAGATGCGGCGCCGACCGCCGACATCGTCATCACCACGACCGGCAACAAGGATGTCGTCACCCTCGACCACATGCGCTCGATGAAGGACATGGTGATCGTCGGCAATATCGGCCACTTCGACAATGAGATCCAGGTGGCGTCGCTGCGCAACCTGAAATGGACCAACGTCAAGCCGCAGGTCGACATGATCACGTTCCCGGACGGCAAGCGGATGATCCTTTTGTCCGAGGGACGCCTGCTCAACCTCGGCAACGCCACCGGCCATCCGAGCTTCGTGATGTCGGCCTCGTTCACCAACCAGGTGCTGGCGCAGATCGAACTCTACACAAAGCCCGGCCAGTACCAGAACCAGGTCTATGTGCTGCCCAAGCATCTCGACGAGAAGGTGGCACGCCTGCATCTCGACAAGCTCGGCGCCCGCTTGACCGAACTCTCCGGCGAACAGGCCGCCTATATCGGCGTGACTCCGCAGGGTCCGTTCAAGCCGGAACACTACCGCTATTAAGCATATCGCAAAATACCACTAGATATTGAAGCCGGGCGATTGACATTTCGCCCGGCTTCTTTTTTGCGCGGAATGATTCTTCACGCCGATTCCAGCACGCGCTATTGTGGTGATTCGCGGGCCGGGGACGAGGGCCGGCTCACGCATAGAGAGCATGATCCCGAAAAGTGGGAACCGGTTTTCGGAAAAGATCATGCTCTTCAAAAAGGAGTTGGATCGGGAGGGCGTTCTACCAACGTCATCCTGATCTAGGCGGTCTTGCATTCAGGCGGCGAAGAGGACCAAGACATGCCGGGGGAAAACCCGCCTCGCGCGGGATGGGCCGTTTCCGGCGGCCATGACGATTCAGATATCACTGGCTCCGCCACGACAGGCGGCGGCCTGAAGAAGCGTGTCGGTGCCCGAGTCGCTGGCTTTCTCGCCACATCCGCGCTTGCCGGTCCGCTGCTTTCCTTCGCCGCGCATGCCGAGCCATCCATTGCGCAGAAAGCCGGGCAGTCGGTCAGCGCGGTGGAAGTCATCCAGCTCGCCATGTTCGTCGGCGTCATGGGTGCCGCTCTGGTCTCAGCCATCTTCCTGATCCGCGAAAGAGCCCGCACCTCGGCGCAGAATGTCGAGCTCAGGGCCCGCATCGCCGACGTCAACGCGGCGCTGCAGCGTTCGGAAGCGCTACTCAATCTGCGCGACCAGCGCATCATCGTCTGGGCTTCGGAGAACAAGAAGCCAGAGCTGATCGGAACTTTGCCGCTCGAAAGCGGCGCGCCGGAAGACCGTGCGGCGTTCCTCGCCTTCGGCCGCTGGCTGATGCCGCGCTCGGCGGCAGCGCTCGAAAATGCGGTCGCGGGCCTGCGCGAGAAAGCCAGGCCTTTCGATTTGGTCATCGAATCGCAGGCCGGGGCGCCGCTCGAAGTGCACGGCCGCAAGAGCGCTGCCCACGTGCTGGTGCGCTTCGTCTCGTTGTCGGAAACGCAGCGGAGCCAGGCCAGGCTGAAGATCGAAAACCAGCGGCTTGCCGCCGATTACGACACCATGATCGGCTTGCTCGACGCCTTGCCGATGCCGGCATGGCTGCGCGCCACCGACGGGCGTCTGAAATGGGTCAACCGCGCCTATGCCGGCGCGGTCGAGGCGCCGAGCGCCGAAGCTGCGGTGCGCGAAGCCAAGGAATTCCTTGGCGGCCAGGCGCGCGAACAGATCACCGAACAACACAAGTCGCACCCGGTCTTCGAACAGACGCTGTCGACGGTGATCGAGGGCGACCGCCGCGTCTTTGCCGTCACCGATTTCGCCGGCAGCGACGCCTCGGCGGGCCTTGCGTGCGACACCAGCGCCACCGAAACCATCCGCGGCGAATATGAGCGCACAGTGCGCAGCCATGCTGACACGCTCGACCAGCTGAACACGGCGGTGGCGATCTTCGATACCGACGAGAAGCTGCGCTTCTTCAACCAGGCATTCCAGAAATTGTGGGGGCTGGACTCCGGCTTCCTGCACAGCGCGCCGGACAATGCGCTATTGCTCGACCGGCTGCGCAGCGAAGGCAAGATCGCCGAGCAGCCGGAATGGCGGCGCTGGAAGGAAGGCCTGCTTGGCGCCTACCGCGCTGTGGAATCGCAGGAGCACTGGTGGCATCTGCCCGACGGCAAGACCATCCGCGTGGTTGCCAACCCGCAGCCGAAGGGTGGCGTGACCTGGGTGTTCGAAAACCTGACCGAGAAGATGGATCTGGAAAGCCGCTACCAGACGGCGGTGCGGGTTCAGGGCGAGACGCTCGACAATCTGGCCGAAGGCGTCGCGGTGTTCGGCCCCGATGGGCGGCTGCGCCTGTCCAACCCGGCCTTTGTCGCGCTGTGGGGGCTGAGCCAGGATGTGGTCAAGCCCAACGTGCATGTCCAGGCGATCCGCGAACTCAGCGACCAGCGCGCCGTCGACAGCCCGTGGGGCGGGTTCGTCGCCGCCATCACCGGCTTCGATGACGAGCGCCGCGAGCGCCACGGCCAGACCGAGCTGAAGAACGGCACCGTGCTCAGCTACGCCGTCATCCCGCTGCCCAACGGGCAGGTGATGATGACCTTCGTCGACGTCACCGACAGCGTCAATGTCGAGCGGGCGCTGAAGGACAAGAACGAAGCGCTGCAGAAATCCGACCAGCTGAAGAACGAGTTCGTGCAGCACGTGTCCTATGAGCTGCGCTCGCCGCTGACCAACATTATCGGCTTCACCGAGCTGTTGTCGCTGCCAACGACCGGGCCACTGACCCCGAAGCAGCGCGAATATGTCGAGCATGTCGGCTCGTCATCCTCGGTGCTGCTGACCATCGTCAACGACATACTCGACCTCGCCACCGTCGACGCCGGCATCATGCAGCTCGACATTTCGGAGGTAAGTGTCGAGCGCACCATCCAGGCGGCCGCCGAACTGGTCGCCGACCGGCTGGACGAGCATGCAATCAAGCTTAGGATAGACGCCGCGGCCGCGCCGAAGAGTTTCCACGGTGACGAGACCCGGGTCCGCCAGATCCTCTACAATCTGTTGAGCAACGCCGCCAATTACGCGCCGGAGGCGAGCACGATCACGCTGGCCTGCCGCCATTTGGAACAAGGCGTGGAGTTCTCTGTCCATGATGACGGTCCCGGCATGCCGCCGGACCTGCTCGATTCAGTGTTCCGCCGCTTTGAGCCGCGCGCCAATGGCGGACGCCGGCGCGGCGCCGGCCTTGGCCTGTCGATCGTCAAGAGCTTTGTCGAGCTGCACGGCGGCAGCGTGCGCATCGAGACCGGCAAGGACCAGGGCACCACCGTCATCTGCACCTTCCCCGATGCGCCGTCGGGCATCCGCGCCGCGGCCGAGTAGCGCGCTCGATGACTGTCGCTGTGCTGGAGCGTTTTCTCGCCGACGAGGCTGCGACCGCAAGGCTCGGCGAAGACCTGGCCATGGCGCTGCGGCCGGGCGACGTGCTGGCGCTCAAGGGCGACCTCGGCGCCGGCAAATCAACCCTGGCGCGCGCGCTGATCAGGGCACTGGCCGACGATACCGGTCTCGATGTGCCGAGCCCCACTTTCACTTTGGTGCAGAGCTACGACACCCGCATCCCGGTCCATCATTTCGATCTCTATCGGCTGTCCTCGCCCAGTGAGATCGATGAACTGGGTTTCGACGAAGCGCTGCTGCAGGGCGCTGCCCTTGTCGAGTGGCCGGAACGGGCGGAATCAGCACTGCCTAGGACGTCAATCTGGATCGAACTCGTCCATCAAGGCGAAGGCCGAATGGCGAAATTGTCGGGCGAAGGTGCAGCCTTCGAACGCATGGCGCGATCGCTGGCGATGCGCGACTTCCTCGAAACGGCCGGCTGGGGCGAGGCCGCTCGGCGCCATTTCGTCGGCGACGCCTCGGCGCGCTCTTACGAGATCGTCTCGCTCACGGGCCTCGAGACCCGCGTGCTGATGAACTCGCCGCGGCTGGTGCTCGGACCGCCGGTCCGCGACGGCAAACCCTATGCGGTGATCGCCCACACCGCGCAATCGGTGACGGCCTTTGTCGCCATCGACAAGGCACTGCTGGCGCAAGGTGTCAGCGTCCCCCAGATTCACGCCGCGGATCTCGATCAGGGCTTTCTGCTGCTGGAACATCTGGGCTCGGAAGGCTTTCTCGACGGCCAGGGCGAGCCAGTGGCCGAGCGCTATGCGGCGGCGGCCGAATTGCTGGCGATGATGCATGGCAAGACCTGGCCGCAGCGCATGGAGGCCGTGCCGGGCATTTATCACGACGTACCGCTTTTCGATCGCGATGCCATGCTGATCGAAGCCGACCTCTTGGTCGACTGGTATGTGCCGATGGTGACCGGCGGGCCAGCAAGCGAAGCCTTGCGCGCCGGCTATCACAAGGAATGGAACGCGGTTCTCGATCGGTTGGACACCAGCGCATACACGCTGATGTTGCGCGACTTCCATTCACCCAACATCATCTGGCGCGGCGAGCGCTCCGGTCATGTTCGGCTGGGTATCGTCGATGTTCAGGACGCGCTGATCGGCCCGGCCGCCTATGACGTAGCATCGCTGGCCATGGACGCCCGCGTCACCGTCTCGCCCGACATCGAGGAGCGAACCGTGGATGCCTATGTCGCCGCCCGTCACGCCGCCGGCGGCTTCGATGAAGCGGCTTTCCGCGAGGCCTATGCGATCATGGCGGCGCAGCGCAATTCAAAAATCCTCGGCATTTTCGTGCGGCTCGAAAAGCGCGACGGCAAGCCCTATTATCTGAAACACCTGCCGCGAATCCGCGACTATCTCAGGCGGGCGCTGGCGCACCCGGCGCTGGCCGGGCTGAAGGAGTTTTATATGGCGCATGGCCTGCTGGAGGAAAGCGCACCGTGACCCCGACCACCGCGATGGTGCTGGCGGCGGGTCTCGGCAAGCGCATGCGGCCGATCACCGACACCATGCCGAAGCCGCTGGTGAGGATCGCCGGCAAGACCTTGCTCGACTGGGGGCTGGACAGCCTGGCGGCGGCTGGCGTCGAGAAAGCTGTCGTCAACGTGCACTATCTGCCGGACCAGATCGTCGCCCATGTCGCCGGAAGACGAGCGCCACAGATCGCCATTTCCGACGAGCGCGACGCGCTGCTGAATTCGGCCGGAGGCATCGTCAAGGCGTTGCCGCTGCTGGGCGCCGAACCCTTCTACATCATCAACGCCGACACATTCTGGATCGATAGCGGCCAGCCCAGCCTCGAGCGCCTTGCCCTTGCATGGGACAGCGCGAAAATGGATATTCTGCTGATCCTTACCGATCTCGACTCGGCGACCGGCCACAGTGTCGGCACGGATTTCCTGATGGCGCCGGATGGTGGCCTGCGGCGCTCGAAAGGCGACCCGGCCGGGCTGATCTATGCCGGGGCGGCGATCGTTGACCCCGCCATCTTCAAGGACGCGCCAGCCGGCGCGCATTCGCTCAATGCTTATTTCGACAAGGCGATCGCCTCTGGCCGCCTGTTCGGCATGCAGATGCGTGGACGCTGGATCACCGTCGGCACGCCCGACGCCATTGCCCCTGCGGAAGCCGCGGTCGCTGGCGCCCTCAAAAGGGCAGTATGAGCGGCTCGCGCCGCGTTCTCTCGATCCCGCCGGGAGCGCCGTTTCTGCCGACTCTGGCGGAGGCCTTGCTGGCGGGACGGCTGGTGCCGGGTTTCCGGTTCGACGGCGACCCGCTGGCGCTGGCCGACGTCACCATCTATGTGCCGACACGGCGCGCCGCACGCGCGCTGCGCGGCGCCTTCGTCGACGCGCTTTCCGGACCGGGGGCGAGCCGCCGTTCGGCGATCCTGCCGGTCATCCGCCCGCTCGGCGAGTTCGACGAGGACGAGGCCGCCTTCGACGCAGGCGCGCCGGCCGAGCTTGAGATGGCGCCGCCGATCGCCGCCATCGAACGCCTGCTGCTTTTGGCGCCGCTGGTGCGGGCCTGGAAGCGCACCTTGCCGGCGCATGTCCTGGCGATGTTCGATGAGGAGATCGTCGTGCCGGCTTCCGCCGCCGATGCGATCTGGCTGGCGCGCGACCTTGCCCGGCTGATGGACGAGATCGAAACCGAAGGCACGGACTGGACCAGGCTTGCCGATCTAGTGACCGGCAATCTTGCCGGCTGGTGGCTGGTGACGCTCGATTTCCTCCGCATCGTCACCGACGCCTGGCCGAAATTGCTGGAGGAGCGCGACCGCTCCAACCCGGCCGCGCACCGCAATGCGCTGATCCGGCGTGAGGCGAAGCGGCTCGAACGCAATCCGCCCAAAGGCCCGGTGATCGCCGCCGGTTCGACCGGCTCGATCCCGGCCACGGCCGAACTGCTTGCCGCGGTCGCCGGTCTGCCCAACGGCGCCGTGGTGCTGCCCGGTCTCGATGGGCTGCTGGACGAGCCGTCCTTTGCCGCGATTGCGGCGCCTGGCGCGCGGCCGGCTTTGCTCGGTCACCCGCAATACGGCATGGCCAAGCTGATCGGCAAGATCGGCGTGCTGCGCGGCGATGTCGAAGAGGTGGTTTCGGCCGAGCCTGCGCTCGCACTGCGCGCGGCCCTCGTCGGCGAGGCGCTGCGGCCGGCCGAGACGACAGAATTATGGGCTGAGACACGCATCCGCTTCTCTACCGACGACATCGCCGAGGCCTTCGCCGATGTGACGCTGGTCGAAGCCGCCAGCGAACGCGATGAGGCGGTGGCGATCGCCATCGCGCTGAAGACTGCTGTCGAACAGCCGGGACAGCGGGCAGCGCTCGTCACCGGAGACCGGGCGCTGGCGCGGCGGGTCTCGGCCGAGCTGTTGCGCTTCGGCGTCGTCGCCGACGATTCCGGTGGGACGCCGCTAGCCAACACACCTGCGGCCAGCTTGCTCCGGTTGACGCTGCAGGCCGTGTTCCGGCCCGGCGACCCGGTCGGCCTGCTGTCACTGCTCAAGCATCCGCTGCTCGGTCTTAGCCTGGAGCGGGCCGGCGTGCGCCATGCCGCCGAGCTCATCGAACTGGTGGCGCTGCGCGGCGACACCGGGCGTCCCGACATCGCCTCGCTGCCGGCGCTGTTCGATGACCGCCTTGCCGGCCTGAGCGGTGACAAGCGCCAGCCTTTCTGGTTTTCGCGCCTGACCGTGCGCGGCATCGAGGATGCCCGCGACTCGCTGAACCGGCTTGCAACGGCGCTGGCACCGCTGACCACTTTTCGTGGCGAAGAGACCGCCGATCTCGTCGCGCTGACCAAGGCCAGCGTCGCCGCGCTGGAAAATCTCGGCCGCGCCGCGGACGGCAGTCTCGCCGAACTTTATGCCGGCGACGCCGGCGAGAAACTCGCCGAGCTGCTGCGCGGCGTGGTCGCGGCCTCGGCCTCATTCGACTTCCCGGCCGACGAATGGCCCGATGTTATGGACGCGCTGATCGCGCCCGAGACGGTGAAGCCGGGACAAGGCACCGACCGCAACATTGCCATCTGGGGGGCGCTCGAGGCGCGGCTGCAGAATGTCGACACGCTGGTCATTGGCGGGTTGAACGAAGGCGTGTGGCCGCGCAAGCCGGAGAGCGACCGCTTCATGTCGCGGCTGATGAAGACCGGCATCGACCTCGAGCCGCCGGAACGGCGCATCGGCCTTGCCGCCCACGATTTCCAGATGGCGATGGGGGCAAAGAAGGTGGTGCTGACGCGCTCGGCCCGCGCAGGCGACGCACCTGCGGTGCCGTCGCGGTGGCTGCAGCGCATCCTCACCTTCATCGGCAAAGACCCCGCGACCGCGCTGCGCCAGCGCGGCGATGAATTGCTGGCCTGGGCCCGCGCGCTGGACGCCGGCGAGCGACAACATTTCGCGCCACGGCCGCAGCCGAAGCCGCCGGTGGCAATGCGGCCGCAGCACTTCTCGGTCACCGAGATCGAGACGCTGCGCCGCGATCCCTATGCGATCTATGCCCGACGCATTCTCGGCCTCCTGCCGCTCGAACCGGTGATCCGCGATCCAGGTGCGGCCGAGCGCGGCACGCTGTTTCACGACATACTGCACCTGTTCTCGACAGAGGTTGCCGATCCGCGCGCGCCGGAAGCCCTGGAGAGGCTTATCTCGGCGGGCCGCAGATGCTTTGCAGAGGTAGCCCTTCCCGCTGATGTCGAGGCAGTGTGGTGGCCGCGCTTCGAAAAACTCGCTGCCAATATCATCGAATGGGAGCGTGGCCGGGCTCCCGCCGTCGCGCGGCGGCATGCCGAGGAGCGAGCAGAAAAGACCGCTGTCGGTCGTACCGGCGTGACGCTGTCAGGCTATGCCGACCGTGTCGATTTGCTAGCCGGCGGCATGGCCGACATTTTGGACTACAAGACCGGCTCTTCGCCGTCCAAGGCGCAAGCGCACACGCTGCTGGCGCCGCAGCTGGCGCTGGAAGGCGCACTGCTCCGGCGCGGCGCCTTCAAGGGGCTTGGCGCGCGCGAACCCTCGCAACTTGCATTCGTGCGGCTGAAGCCCAATGGCGAGGTGTTCGAGGAATCCATCCTCGACTACAACCGCCAGCCCAGAACCGCCGAAGACCTCGCCGAAGAGGCCTGGGCGCGGCTGGAAAAGCTGCTTGTCCATTATGCCGACCCAACGACCGGCTACCTGTCCCGGGCGCTGCCGTTTCGCGAGGGCGAGAGCGACGGCGACTACGACCATCTGGCGCGCGTGCTCGAATGGTCGGCCGGCGGCGACAGTGACGACGAGGCGGGGGAGGCATGAAGAAGGCCTATCCCATCCCAACCGAGACCGCCGCCAGCCAGGCGCGCGCCTCCGACCCGAAGAACTCGGCCTGGGTGTCGGCCAATGCCGGCTCCGGCAAGACGCATGTGCTGGCCCAGCGCGTCATCCGACTGCTGCTCAACGGCACCGATCCGTCGAAGATCCTGTGCCTGACCTATACGCGGGCGGCGGCCGCCAACATGTCGAACCGGGTGTTCTCGACGCTCTCGGAATGGACGGCGCTTGGTGATGCCGAGCTTGCCGCCAAGATCACCGCGCTGGACGATCGCCGGCCCGACCGCGACACGATGCGCCGGGCGCGCCGGCTGTTTGCCGAGGCGCTGGAGACACCGGGCGGGCTGAAGATCCAGACCATCCACGCTTTCTGCGAATCGGTGCTGCACCAGTTCCCGCTGGAGGCCAACATCCCGGCGCATTTCGAAATGCTCGATCTGCAGATGGAGGCCTCGCTGTTCGCCGCCGCGCGCCGCGACATGATTTCCGGCACGTCCGCCGGCGACGCCGGACTGGCCGAGGCCTTCGCCACCGTGCTGGAACGCGGCGGCGAACACGGGCTCGACGCGCTGCTTTCCGAAATCGTGCGCAAGCGCGACGGGCTGCGCGGCTTCATCGACGCGGTCAGGCGCGAGGGCGCCGGCTTTCAGGCCCTGTTCGACGAATTCCATTTCCGCCCGGGACAAAACGCCGAAGACATCGCAGCTTCGGTCTGGCCACTGCCGGGTTTCCTGCCAGATTTCTTTGCTGTCTTCGCCAGTGCGGCGGAAGCTGCCGATGCCCGCATCGTGCTCAACAATCTTCTGCCCTACGCCCGTCCAGCCTTCTTGGAGACCGATCCGATCCGTCGGCTGCAGATGCTGGGCAAAGCCTTCCTCAAGGCCGATGGCGATCCTTACGACCCGGCAAAGGCGTTCAAGAAGGCGCTGCTCGACCGGCTCCCCGACCTTCCCGACCGCTACCTGGCTGCCGTCAAGGCAATCATTGAGGTGTCAGACCGGCTGGCGCTGTTTCGGATGCTGGAAGGCACGGTTGCGGCGCTGACCATCGCCGACTGGCTGATCGTGCGCTACGAGCGCCTGAAGCGCGGCCGCAGCTTCCTCGACTTCAACGATCTCATCACCCGCACCGTCAATCTTCTGGCGCGGCCGGACGCCGGGCCGTGGGTGCAGTACAAGCTCGACCAGGGCATCGACCATATCCTGCTCGACGAGGCGCAGGACACCAGCCCCGACCAGTGGGAGGTGGTGAAGCGGCTGGCGGAAGAGTTTTTCGCCGGCCATGGCCAGCGCGGTACGGCCAATCGCACGGTGTTTGCCGTCGGCGACGAAAAGCAATCGATCTATTCGTTCCAGGGCGCCGCGCCGGATTCCTTTGCCGACAGCCGGCTGTTGTTTGCCGGGCGCGTGCGCGATGCCGAGGCTTCGTTTGCCGACCTCAAGCTGACCTGGTCGTTCCGTTCGACCGACGATGTGCTGGCCGCCGTCGACCGTGTCTTTGCCGATCCGGGTGTGCGGCGCGGCATCAGCCACGACCCCGATCCGCTCGACCACAAGGCGATCCGAAACGATGCGCCGGGCTATGTCGAGGTCTGGCCGTCGCTTGGCGCCGATGCGGTCGAGGAACCCGACGACTGGACGCTGCCGGTCAACCACGCCAGCGCACCGGCGGTGCGCGTTGCCGAACATGTGGCGGCGACGATCCAGGCCTGGCTCAAGGACCGCGAGATCATCGAGGGCAAGGGCCGCAGGCTGCGGGCCGGCGACATTCTGGTGCTGGTGCGCAAGCGCGACCGCTTCGTGCACGCGCTGTCGCGCGCGCTGAAGGACCGCGACATTCCTGTCGCCGGCGCCGACCGGCTGAGCCTGCCCGGCCATATTGCGGTGAAGGATCTGATCGCGCTCGGCCATTTCCTCATCCAGCCGCAGGATGACCTTTCGCTTGCCGCCGTGCTGCGCAGCCCGATCTTCGACGTGTCGGAAGAGACGCTGTTTGCGCTTGGCGCGGGAAGGCCGGCCGCGACATCGCTGATAACCTCACTGCGACAGCATGCCGGCGACAGTCCCGCGCTGGCCGCTATCGTCACCCGGCTCGACGGCTGGGCCAATGAGGCAGCGTTCCGGCCGGTGTTCGAATTCTACGCCGGCGTGCTGTCCCGCGACAGCCTGCGCAAGAAGATGATTGCCCGGCTCGGCCCGGAGGCCGGCGACATCCTCGATGAGTTCCTGAGCTTCTGCCTCGCCGAGGAACGCACCGGCTTGCCGGGACTGGAAGCCTTTCTGGCGACGCTGGAAAACACCGGCCCCGAAATCAAGCGCGAGATGGACCAGACGCGCGACGAGGTCCGCGTCATGACCGTGCACGCCGCCAAGGGGCTGGAGGCGCCTGTCGTCTTCCTGGTCGACGGCGGCTCGGCGCCGTTCAGCGACCAGCATCTTCCGCGGCTGATGACGTTCGATGGTTCGGGCCGCAACTTTGACGGCAAGGGCTATCTCTGGCGCTCGGCTGCAGACGTCGCCAATGGTTTCTCCAAGACGGCTTCGGCGCGGGCGCGCGAGCTTGCCGACGACGAATACCGCCGGCTGCTCTATGTCGGCATGACACGCGCCGAGGACCGGCTGATCGTCTGCGGCTATCACGGCAAGCGTTCGCCCAGCACCGGCACCTGGCATTCGATCGTCAGCCGCGCGCTGACAGGTGCGCCCGAAAGCACGGAGCGCCGCCACCCCGCCAGCGGCGAGCCGGTGCATCGCTTCGTCATGACCAAGCTGCCGCCGGTGGCACTGGCGGCTGCGGACGAGACGCGGCTGCCGCAGCAGGTTTTACCCTTGCCGGCAAGCCTGTTCCTCGCCTTGCCGCCTTACGAAGAGTTGCCGCGTCCGTTATCGCCTTCCGGCGCCTCGGCGCTGATCGACGAGGGCAAGGAGGCTGTCGTCGACACGCGCTCGCCGGTGTTGGACGATGAAGCGGAGCCCGGCTTTGCGGTGATGCGCGGGCTGGCGCTGCACAAACTGCTGCAGATGCTGCCCGGCCTCCCCGAGGGCGAACGGCAAGGCGCGGCGGGGCAGTATCTAAGCCGTGCCGGCGCCGACTGGACTGAAGCCGAACGCAGCAAGGCGCTGACCTCGGTGATGGCGATCCTCGGGGATTCGCGTTTTGCCGAACTGTTCTCGCCTAATTCCCGCGCCGAAGTCGCTGTCATGGGCAGCCTCGAGGTCAAGGGCAGATTGCGCTCGATCTCCGGCAAGATCGACCGGCTGGCGGTGACGCCGGGGCGCGTTTCGATCGTCGATTACAAGACCAACCGGCCGGCGCCGGCCACACTCGCCCAGGTGCCACCGGCCTATATCCTGCAGCTGGCGCTCTACCGCGCGCTGCTCAAACCGCTTTATCCCGACCGCGCGGTGACGGCGGCGCTGCTGTTCACCGAGGCGCCGAGGCTCATCGAACTGCCGGCCGAAGCCATGGACGACGCCCTTGCCCGACTCACGGGAGCGTGACACAAGTTCTGCTTGAAGAAGGGCTGCTCAACCACCACATTTGGTGCGAGATAAATTTCGAAAGGATTTTCGTATGGCCACCGTCAAGGTCGACAAGAGCAATTTCCAGGCCGATGTGCTCAACGCCTCGCAGCCCGTCGTGGTGGATTTCTGGGCGGAATGGTGCGGCCCATGCAAGATGATCGGTCCGTCGCTGGAAGAAATCGCCAATGAGCTCGGCGACAAGATCAAGATCGCCAAGCTGAACATCGACGAGAACCCCGAGCTTGCCGCGCAGTTCGGCGTGCGCTCGATCCCGACGCTGATGATCTTCAAGGGCGGCGAAGTGGCCGACATGAAGGTTGGTGCCGCGCCGAAGACCGCGCTGTCGCACTGGATCAATGGCAGCCTCGCCTGATCTGACCGAATTTCCAATATCGAAGCCCGGCCCTTGCGCCGGGCTTTTCTTTGGCGTCATAGCTCAATCCCTCTGGCCCTCGCGTCCAACACTCCCATGTCTTCTGCTTGAGGCAGGACAGGGAGAGACAAAATGACCGGATCCGCCAAAGCCACCGTCTTCATCGACAATGAGCGCGTCATCGTCACCGAATACCGCTTCCAGCCGGGCGACAACACCGGCTGGCACCGCCACGGCCACGACTATGTCGTCGTGCCGCTGATGGACGGCAAGGTGAAGCTGGTGACCAAGGACGGCGAGTCCTTCGCAGAGATGAAGAAGGGTGCGCCCTATTTCCGCAAGGAGGGTGTCGAGCACGACGTCATCAGCGCCAATGACGGTGAATATGCCTTCATCGAGATCGAGCTGAAATGATGGCGGGCCATAACCTGCCATCTTGATGGCTAAGCTCTGTCGGTATTCTATTTCCGTAAGCGGAGTTTCAATGGCCGAACCAAAACTCTCAGTCCGTAGCGCAAAAGCAAGCGAACTTGCTCATCGCCTTGCGCGTCGCGAAAATCGTTCGATAGCCGAAGTGGTCGAACGCGCGCTTGAATCCTATGAGATACGGGAAGCGGAGCGCGAACCCGCGTCCAGCTTCTATGCTCGCCTGTCGGCAAGCAGCGGCGCCGATATCGATCTGGAGAAAATCATCCGCGAAGGCCGCGAACTCTCGCAGATTCCGGACTGATTAATTAGCTGGATGCTCACCAGTCGGCGATGCGGTCGCCGCCGGTGAATTGTGCGCTTTTGTCGGTGTATTCGAACAGCTCGATCTTCACGCCGTTGGGATCGCGGATCCAGGCCTGAAACGTGTCGTCGCAGGCGTGCTTCTTGGCCGTGACGTCGACGCCTTTCGCGCTGATATGGGCGATCGCCGCGTCGATGTTTTCCACTTCCAGGCAGAAATGGTTGATCTGGTTCTGCTCGCTGTAGGTCGTGCCGTTCTTATGGAACACCTCGATATGGCTGCGGCCGCCGCAATTGAGGTAGAAGCCGAAGACCTTGCCGTCGCGCAGGAAGTTGAACTGCGTATCGAGGCCGAGCACGTCGCGATAGAAGCTTCGCGTCGCCTCCAGATCATGCGCGAAGATGCAGACATGGGCGAGTTGCTTGACCTTGATCATCACTGGCTCCTCGCGAAAGTCTGGCCTCAGGTCGGCGGCGTGCCGTTTTCGGCCAGCACCGCGCCGGCGAGATACAAGGAACCGCCGATCAGAATGCGCGGCGCCGGGCCGTCCCAGGTGTCGCGCAGCAGCATCAGCGCGCTGGCGACGGAGCTGACCGGCTCGGCGGTGAGACCGGCTTCCGTCGCGCGGACCGCCAGCTCGTCATTCGGCACGCCGGCGTCGCTGAGGCTGACCGGCACCGTGTAGACGTGGCGGACCAGACCCTTGAAGGCGTGGAAATAGCCACTCTGGTCCTTGGTGTTGATCATGCCGGAGATCAGGAACAGCGGTCGCGGGTTCTTTTCCTCCTGCTCGGCCAGCGCCTCGGCGATGACCATGCCGGCGCCCGGATTGTGGCCGCCGTCGAGCCAGATATCGGCGCCCGCGGGCGCCAACTCCGCCAGTCTGCCCTGGGCCAGCTTCTGCATGCGGCCCGGCCAGGCGACTTTGGCCATCGCCTTCTCCGTGGCGCGGTGGCTGATTTCGAAGCCGGCGGCCTTGACCGCGGCGATGGCAGCAGCGGCGTTGGCGAACTGGTGGCGCCCTGGCAGGCGCGGCGGCGGCAGGTCCATCAGCCCGTCCTCGTCCTGATAGACCATGCGGCCGTTCTCCTCGAAGGCGAGGAAATCCTGACCGTAGACGAAGGTCGGGCAATCCAACCGATCGGCGGTTTCGATCAGCACCTGCAGGGCCGTCTCGCTCTCCTGCGCGCCGATGACCACCGGGCAGCCGCGCTTCATGATGCCGGCCTTTTCGGCGGCGATCAGCTCAACCCGGTCGCCGAGATAGGCTTCGTGGTCCATCGACACCGGCATGATCACCGACACCGCCGGCCGGGCGATGACATTGGTGGCGTCGAAGCGGCCGCCAAGGCCGACCTCGATGATAGCGGCGGACGCCGGATGTTCAGAAAACAGGAGGAAGGTGACGGCGGTGAGTATCTCGAAGACGGTGATCTTCTGGCCTTCATTGGCCTTGGCGACGCGGGCAATGGCGTCGGCGAAGGTCTCGTCGTCCACGAGTTTGCCACCGCCTTCGGCCGCTAGCCGGTAGCGCTCAGCCCAGTTGACCAGATGCGGCGAAGTGTGGACATGGACGAGATGACCGCCGGCTTCGAGCAGCGCGCGCGAAAAGGCCGCGCACGAGCCCTTGCCGTTGGTGCCGGCGATGTGGATGACCGGCGGCAGCCGATCCTGCGGATTGCCGAGGCGATCGAGCAATCGGGTGATGCGGTCGAGCGAAAGGTCGAAGCCTTTCGGATGCAGCGCCATCAAAGCTTCGATTTCGCGGTCGGCGGCAAGTGTGGTCATAAGGGAATCCTACCGCATGGCTCCGAAAACACGAATCGGCTTTCGGAAAGGATCATGCGTATCAACAGGATACCGCGCGAAACATCGCGCGCAATCGTTGATAACGGCCAGGAATGTCGCGTCAGGCCTGCGGCCTGCCTTCCGTCGGGACGATCGCCGGCGGCAGGATTTCCGGCTCCAGCGGCTTTTGTTCGGGAACCTTGAGCAGCATCTTCAACAGCCGCGCAATCGTTGAGCGCAGTTCCAGCCGCGACACCACCATGTCGACCATGCCGTGCTCCATCAGATATTCGGAGCGCTGGAAACCGTCCGGCAGTTTTTCCCGGATGGTCTGCTCGATGACGCGCGGGCCGGCAAAGCCGATCAGCGCGCCGGGCTCGGCGATGTGGACGTCGCCCAGCATGGCGTAGGAGGCGGTGACGCCGCCGGTGGTCGGGTTGGTCAAGACGACGATGTAGGGCAGGCCGGCTTCCTTCAGCCGGTCGAGGCCGACCGTGGTGCGCGGCAATTGCATAAGGGACAGGATGCCTTCCTGCATGCGGGCGCCACCGGAGGCGGCAAACAGGATCAGCGGCCGCTTGCGCTGCAGGGCAACCTCGAAAGCGTGTACGATGGCGTCGCCCGCAGCCATGCCGAGCGAGCCGCCCATAAAGGCGAAGTCCTGCACCGTCACCACCACCGGCAGGCCTTCGACCGTGCCCAGCGCGTTGACGATGGCGTCTTCCAGGCCGGTCTTGGCCTTGGCGTCCTTCAGGCGGTCGGTGTAGCGCTTCTCGTCGCGGAACTTGAGCGGGTCCTGCATGACCTTGGGGTTCTCAAGCTGCTCGTATTTGCCGTCGTCGAAGAAGAATTTCAGCCGCTCCTTGGCCGAGATCTTCATGTGGTGGCCAGAGGACGGAATGACGAACTGGTTGGATTCCAGGTCCTTGTGGAACACCATCTCGCCGGTCTCGGGATCCTTGATCCAGAGATTCTCCGGCATGTCGGTGCGCCGGCCGAGCATCGAGTTGATCCTCGGGCGAACGTAATTGGTGATCCAGTTCATCGCTTCGGCTCCTGTCCTGACGAAGAGTTGGCTAAAAAGGTAGGAGAACTATTCGGCGGCAGCAAGGCGGGCCGAACGCACGCCTTGCGACAGGCCGCTGACCAAAGTGGCGACGGCCTCGGCCGGGTCGGCGGTCTTTTCGCCCTTCGGCCCCAGCACATTGGCCACCGCATTGACGATGGCGGTGCCGACGACGACGCCGTCGGCATTGGCGCCGATGATGCGCGCCTGCTCGGCGGTCTTGACGCCGAAACCGACGCAGACCGGCAGGTCGGTGTGACCCTTGATGCGCTTGACCGCCGCCGCGACCTTGCCGGTATCGGCCAAAGCCGAGCCGGTGATGCCGGTCATCGACACGTAATAGACGAAGCCCGACGTGTTCTGCAGCACCTTGGGCAAGCGCTTGTCGTCGGTGGTCGGCGTCGCCAGGCGGATGAAGTTGATGCCGGCCTTCAGTGCCGGAATGCAAAGCTCCTCGTCCATCTCCGGCGGCAGGTCGACAACGATCAGCCCGTCAATGCCGCTGGCGATCGCATCCCTAAGGAAGCGGTCGACGCCGTAGATGTAGATCGGGTTGTAATAGCCCATCAGCACGATCGGCGTCTCGTTGTCGCCAGCGCGGAAGTCCGCCGCCATCTGCAGCGTCTTGACCAGCGTCTGGCCGCCTTTCAGCGCCCGCAGGCCGGCGGCCTGGATCGCCGGGCCGTCGGCCATCGGGTCGGAAAACGGCATGCCCATTTCGATGACGTCGGCGCCAGCCTTCGGCAGCGCCTTCATGATCGACAAAGCGGTGTCATAGTCCGGGTCGCCACTCATGAAATAGGTGACGAGCGCCGGGCGGCCTTCTGCTTTCAGCTTCGCCATGCGGCGGTCGATGCGGGTCACCATGATCAGATCTCCATGCCCAGCATCGAGGCCACCGTGTGCACATCCTTGTCGCCACGCCCCGACAGGTTGACGATGACGATCTGGTCCTTGTCCATGGCGGGCACGATTTTCACCGCATGGGCGATGGCGTGCGCGGATTCCAGCGCCGGGATGATCCCTTCGACACGCGTCGTCAGCTTGAAGGCTTCCAGCGCCTCGTCATCGAGGATCGGCACGTATTCGACGCGGCCGCTGTCACGCAGCCAGGAATGCTCGGGGCCGACGCCGGGATAGTCGAGGCCGGCCGAGATCGAATGGCCGTCCAGGATCTGGCCGTCGGCATTCTGCAGGAGATAGGTGCGGTTGCCGTGCAGCACACCGGGCGCGCCGGCGTTCATCGAGGCGCAATGCTCGATGCCGTCGAGGCCGCGGCCGCCGGCTTCGATACCGATGATGTGGACTTCCTTGTCGTCGAGGAAGGGATGGAACAGGCCGATGGCGTTGGAGCCGCCGCCGACAGCGGCAATGATGGTGTCCGGCAACCGGCCTTCCTGCTCGAGTATCTGGGCGCGCGCTTCGATGCCGATCACCGACTGGAAGTCTCGCACCAGTTCCGGATAGGGATGCGGGCCGGCGGCAGTGCCGATGAGGTAATAGGTGTCCTCGACATTGGTCACCCAATCTCGAAGGGCTTCGTTCATGGCGTCCTTCAGCGTGCCGTGGCCGGCGGTGACCGGACGCACTTCGGCGCCGAGCAGCTTCATGCGGAAGACGTTGGGGCTTTGCCGAGCGACGTCGGTGGCGCCCATATAGACCACGCAGGGGAAGCCGAAACGCGCCGCGACGGTGGCAGCGGCCACGCCGTGCTGGCCGGCGCCGGTCTCGGCGATGATACGCTTCTTGCCCATCCGCTTGGCCAGCAGGATCTGACCGAGGCAATTGTTGATCTTGTGCGAACCGGTGTGGTTCAGGTCCTCGCGCTTGAAATAGACCTTGGCGCCGCCCCCGAGGCCCTTCGCCGAGGAAACCTCACGAAGATGCTTCGTCAGCCCTTCGGCGAAATAGAGTTTCGACGGCCGCCCGGCATAGTGTGTCGACAGATCGGTCAGCTCGGCCTTGAAGTCCGGATCGTTCTTGACCTCGTTCCAGTGCCGTTCGAGATCGAGGATCAGCGGCATCAGCGTCTCGGCGACGAAGCGGCCGCCGAAAATGCCGAACATGCCCTGCTCGTCGGGTCCGGTGCGGAAGGAATTGGGTGTCGCCGGCTGGTCCATCGCCGATCTCCTGGTTCGAAAGAATTATTCAGGCGGCGCGGTCGTCGCGCGCGGCCCTGACGGCCCGGAAAAACTGCTCGATCAGCGCCGGATCCTTGACGCCCGGAGCGCTTTCCACGCCCGACGAAATGTCTATTGCGGGCGGATTGGCTGACCTCAAGGCGTCGCCGATATTGGCGGCGTTGAGCCCACCGGAAAGCATGTAATCGAGCCCGGCGTCAAGGCCGGCCAGAATGCGCCAGTCGAAGGCAACACCATTGCCGCCCGGCAGTTGCGATCCTTTTGGCGGCTTGGCATCGAACATGAAACGGTCGGCAATGCCGATGAAAGGCTTTAACCTGTCGAGATCGGCGGCCTCGCTGACGGAAAAAACCTTCACCACCGGCAGGCCGTAGCGGCCTTTCACTTCGGCCACCCGCGCGGGCGTTTCAGCGCCATGCAGCTGCAGCATGTCGGGGCGCATCTTTTCGACAATCTCGTCCAGAAACGCGTCATCGGCATCGACCGTGACCGCAACCGCCTTGGCCTTGCCGATCGCCGCCTGGCGCAGGCGGCCGGCTTCCGCCGGCTCGACATAGCGCGGGCTCTTGGCAAAGAAGATGAAGCCGACATGGCTGGCGCCGCCGGCCAATGCCGCGGCCATTGCCTCATCGGTCTTCAACCCGCAGATCTTGATGTCGAGCGCCATGGCGCGGGGATTGGCACGAAAAGCGCCGAGAGTCGAGAAAAAGCGTGCTGTTTGCCACTCGGGCGGAACGCGCTACCTTCTTCTGAAGCAATGCAGGCGGGAGCAAGATCATGGCAGACGAAACCGTCGCCCAACTCAAGCAGAAGATGGCGCAGGCGCGCGAGGTGATCGCGCATCTGATGGACAAGGCGGCCTTCAACGGCGCCGAGGCGCACCGGGCGCTGGATTATTTCGGCAGCGATGCGTTCGAGCGGAATTTCCTGCCATGGCCGCGCCATGGCGACGAGGGCTTGCGGCCGGAGGAGTTGAATGCGGCGAATGACGATTGATTACTTCTAGGGCGGGCCAACCACACCTTGAGATGGCTATGCCAATCCCAAACTTGCGCTAGCGGCTCAATCGAACACGATCGCCTGCAGCGCACCGCCATTGCGCTTCAGCCAGTCCTTGCAGCGGTCGGTGTCGGGGCAGAGCTGTTCGCACAGTTTCCAGAATTTCGGGCCGTGGTTCATCTCCTTGAGATGCGCCACTTCATGCGCGACGAGGTAGTTTATCACCGGTGTCGGCGCCATCATGATGCGCCAGGAGAAGGACAGGTTGCCTTCGGAGGTGCAGGAGCCCCAGCGACTCGACGTGTCCTTGAAGCGGATCGCCTTGGCGCGCTTGCCGAGCGCCTCGGTGTGCTTGACCACCAGCTTCTCGATCTCCTTCTTGGCCTCGCGCTTGAGGAAATCGGCGATGCGGCGCGGCAGATGGATGCGCTCGCCATGCACGATCAGCAGCGGGCCGCGCTCGTCGCGCGACAAGGAAACAGTGCCGCGCTTCGACGGTTCATGGACGATGCGATGCGCCACGCCGCGGATCGGGACCTTTATGCCGGGGCGCACCTGCGGCCGTGTCGGCACCTTGGCCAGCCGCTGCTCCAGCCAGTCCTGGTGGCGATGCAGGAACTTTTCCACCTCGCCGCGTCGCAGGCCCGGCGGCACGGTGATGCGCAGGCCCTGGCCGCCGGAATCGATGCGCAGCGTCAGCCGCCGTGCCCGGGCGCTCTCGACGATCCTGAGCGGCAGCGTGCGGCCGGCAACGACATGCTCTCGCTCTTCGACGGGCGAGGACTTTGGTTTGGCCAGGTTGCGAAAGAAGCCGAAGGACATGGCTGAACGATACGCGATTCGAGGAAAACGACCAGTAGAGGGAACGCGAAAAGAGAACAAAAAAGAAACGGCGCCGCTTGCGCGACGCCGTCTGTCATGCCGAGACCTGTCGCAGGATCTCAGTCGTCAAGCAGGTTCGGGCCCTTGCGCTTGGGGGTCGCGGGCTTGGTCGCTTCGGTCGTGCCCGTGGTCGTCGGTGCCGTCGACTTGTTGCGTTTGGCCATGAAGCGGTCGAACTCGTCCTGGTCCTTGGCGCGGCGCAATTCGCGGGCATAGTCGTCGAATTCGCTCAGCATCTCGTCGAGTTTGCGGCGCTCTTCGGCGAGGCGTTCGAGTTCCTTCTCGCGCCAGTCGTCGAAAGCGACGTTGCCGGTGCGAGCCGAACCATGGCCCCAACGCGCGGCCTTGTCGGAACCGCGGCGGCAGCCGGCGAAGATGCCGTCGGTGGCGCGGTTGACGTCGCGCTTGAAGCCGTCAAGCCGGTCGCCCCAGATGATGTAGGCGAGCATGGCGAAGCCAAGCGGCCAGAACACCATGAAGCCGATCACCATCAGCGCGATGGTCGCCGGCGTCCAGGCCGGGCGGATCAATGCGGATGTGTTCATTTTCTCCCATTCCTTCGGTTGGAGACAGCCAAGAACGGCTGCGTGGATTCGAGATGGGATGGAGAAATCGGCGATTCAAGACAATGTCCGCCAAAACCGGACAAGGGGCTGAAATGATTGTCGCTTTTTGAGCGATTCGAGGAAAAGCACGACCAGGCCGGCGACCAGGCCCCAGAAGGCGGCGCCGACGCCGAACAAGGTCAGCCCTGAAGCGGTGACCACGAAGGTCAGCGTGGCGGCCATGCGCTCGCTTTCTTCCTTGAGCGCGATCGACAGCGCGTTGGCGAGCGAGCCCATCAGCGCCAGGCCGGCGACCAGCACGATCAGGCTCTGCGGCAGCACGGCAAAGATCGCCACCAGCGAGGCGCCGAAAATCGCGAAGACAAGATAGGCGAGCGCATAGAACGGGCCGGTCTTCCAGCGCTCGGCGGGATCGGGATGGACATCCGGCCCGGTGCAGATCGCCGCCGAGATCGCCGCCAGATTGGTGGTCGAGCCGCCAAACGGCGCCGACAGCAGCGAGAACAGGCCGGTGACGCCGATCAGCGGGCCAGGTTCGGGGTGATAGCCGGCGGCGCGCAGCACGGCGAGGCCCGACAGATTTTGCGAAGCCATGGTGACGAGGTAGAGTGGCAGCGCCAGGCCGATGATAGCCGCGGCGCTGAAATGCGGCGCAATCAGCGTCAATGTCGACAGTTCCGGCGCCGGCAGGCCGCCGACACGGCCGGTGAGGAAGGCGGCAATGCCGCCGCCGATCAGCACCGCCAGCACCGACAGCGCCGGGTCGAACAGGCGGATGACGAAGAAGGCCGCAATCAGCGGCAGGATCAGCCACGGGTCGACGGGAATGGTTTTGATGGCATTGAACGCGAAGGTGACGACAATGCCGGCCAGCATGCCTGAGGCGACAGAGGCTGGTATTTTGGCGATCAGTTGGGTCAGGGGCTTGAACAGGCCGGTGGCGATCAACAGGATGCCGGTGACGATGAAGGCACCAACCGCATCGGCCATGGTAAAGCGGCTCGATGCCGCCATCAGCGCCAGGCCCGGGGTCGACCAGGCGGTGATGATGGGCATCTTCGTGCGCCAGGACAGCCACAGGCACTCGATCGCCATCGCCAGGCACAGCGCCGTCACCCAGCTCGCGGTCTCGGCCTGGGTGGCGCCAACCGCCTTGGCGGCGGCAATGACGACGGCCAGCGTGCCGCCGAAGCCGACGATTGCCGCGACAAAGGCGGATATCGGGATGGAAATGCGCATTCTTGCCTAACCCGCCCGCCGGACCATGTCGCCCACGGCCCTCAGCAGCATGTCGAGGTCCTGCGGCCGCGACAGGCGATGATCGCCATCGGGGATGAGCGACAAAGTGACGTCGTCGGCCGGCAGCAGGGAGACCAACTTCAGCGCATGGCTTGCCGGCACGTCGGCATCGGCCAGACCCTGCAGAATGTGGACAGGGCAATGGGTGTCGATCGGCCCGGTCATGACGCGGTTAGCCCTGCCGTCCTCGATCAGCGCGCGTGTGTAGATGTAAGGCTCGGCGGAGTAGTCTGACGGTTCCTCGAAGAAACCCTTCTTCTTGAGGTCGCGCTTTTGCGCTGCAGTCAGCGCCGGCTCGACCAGCTCGTTGGTGAAATCCGGCGCCGGCGCCAGGAGCACCAAGCCAACGATCGTGCTGTCACCCGCCTTGCGCAGCTCCTGCACCATGCGCAACGCAATCCAGGCGCCCATCGAGGAGCCGACCAAGATCTGCTTGCCCTTGGTGAAACGCCGGAAGACGGCGAGGCTCTCGCCGAGCCATTTCGAGATGGTGCCGTCGGCAAAGGCGCCGCCGGATTCGCCATGGCCGGAATAGTCATGACGCAGGAAAGCTCGGCCTTCGCCGGCTGCCCAATCAGACAGCGTCTGCGCCTTCGTGCCCAGCATGTCGGATTTGTAGCCGCCGAGCCAGGCGATGCCGGGCGTCGCGCCCGCCTCATGGCGCACCGCAATGCTCGTTCCCTCGACATCCAGCAGGGTTGGGGTGGTCGCGGTCATGGCGATCTGGCAATCCTGGTTGTGGGGCCTGATTTTCCTCGCCGGTCTTTTGGCACAGGCAAAGGCGAGGCGGAAAGTGCCCGCTATATCCTTTGTTTGGTGCAGGCCCGCGTTCAGGGTGATTTTCCGTTGGCGCTGTGCTATTGACTCCGCCCGCGCGCTCACCACATTGGCGCGTCCTGAATATTTCT
Organism: Mesorhizobium sp. WSM4306; assembly: GCF_007003975.1. Classification (GTDB taxonomy): domain Bacteria; phylum Pseudomonadota; class Alphaproteobacteria; order Rhizobiales; family Rhizobiaceae; genus Mesorhizobium. The sequence goes on along the minus strand of NZ_VFTC01000020.1, from coordinate 27,546 downwards.
AGATTTGAAACCCTGAACGAAACGGCCAAGGAGACCACGACCATTCGCAGACCTTTCAAAGCAGCGGCGCCCACCAAGGATGGCCCGCGCTCCAACCGTGATATCCGGGTTCCCCGGGTCCAGCTCATCGACGCCGAAGGCCAGAACCGAGGCGATGTCTCCATCAACGACGCATTGCTGCTCGCCGAAGAGGCCGGGCTCGATCTGGTCGAGATATCGCCCAACGCGGTGCCGCCCGTCGTAAAAATCCTCGATCTCGGCAAACTGAAATACGCCAACCAGAAGAAGGCGGCCGAAGCGCGCAAGAACCAGAAGGTCATCGAGATCAAGGAGATCAAGATGCGCCCGAACATCGACAGCCATGACTACGAGACCAAGATGAAGGCCGTGCGGCGCTTCTTCGAGGAAGGCGACAAGGTCAAGCTGACGCTGCGCTTCCGCGGCCGCGAAATGGCGCATATGGAACTCGGCATGCAGCTTCTGAACAAGGTGCGCGAGGAAGTGTCGACCATCGCCAAGGTCGAAGCCGAACCGAAGCTCGAAGGCCGCCAGATGATGATGGTGCTGGCGCCGCGCTAGAGCGGTTCATCGTTTCATGGAAACGGCGAAACGCTCTATCTCTTTGTTTTGAAGCAATTCCGGACGGAAAACCGTTTCACACTTTTCCTGGAATTGCTTTGGATCACGTTCTGGTCAGGCGTGGGTGTCGCGCTCTAAATCCGCCTGAATCATGGCCCACGGCGTCCCGGCGATCGGCGGGACGCCTGTTTTCTTGGCAGACGCTGCGATCGCCGGCGAAGCTTTTCCACGATCGGATTCCCGACATGGCCAATGAAATCAATCCTGCGCCGGTCAAGGAGTTGGGCGGTTACCAGCACATGCGCAGGATGGTGCTTGCCGTGCTGGTGGTGGTGCTGTTTGCCGCACTGCTGTTCGGCCAGTCGACTTTTCCGCCGGAGACCCCGGTGCACGAGACGCTCGAGATGTTCGGCGTGCTGTTGATCTTCCTCGGCGTTATCGGCCGCTTGTGGTCGACACTTTATATCGGCGGCCGCAAATCCTCCGAAGTGGTGACCGGCGGGCCCTATTCGATCACCCGCAACCCGCTCTATGTATTTTCGACTGTCGCGGCAGCCGGCGTCGGAGCGCAGATCGGCTCGTTCTCCGGCATCATCCTGTTTGCGCTTTTGTGCGCCGGCGCCTTCCACATCGTCATCCTGCGAGAAGAGAAATATCTCAAGCAAGTGCTCGGCGCCCCTTACCAGGCCTATCTGGAGCGAGTGCCGCGCTTCTTTCCCAAACTGTCGCTCTACCAGGAAGGCGATACCGGCAGCTTCAAGCCGCGGCTTTTGCTGACCACCTTGCTGGATGGGCTGGTGTTTCTGGTGGCGCTGCCAGTGTTCGAGACCATCGACGGCGCTCAACAGTCGGGTATTCTGCCGGTATTATTCCGGCTGCCTTGATATCGGACAGAGCGTCGCAGCCCTTCGGGTGTTGCGCGCGCGCCTGCTTTGACGTATAGGACCGCGTTCCAAAAAAACCGCCCGGCAGGGCATGCCGTGGCGGTTTCATTTGCTTTTCGGGCTTTTGGTCCGCCCGAAGCGAACAAGAAGCGCGATTGTGCGCCACCAATACGGAGTAGCAAAATGCCCAAGATGAAGACCAAATCGGCCGCCAAGAAGCGGTTCAAGATCACAGGTACAGGTAAAGTCCTGTCGGCTGCGGCCGGCAAGCGTCACGGCATGATCAAGCGTTCCAACAAGTTCATTCGAAATGCCCGCGGCACGATGGTTCTGGCTGAACCGGACGGCAAGAAGGTCATCAAGAATTTTCTGCCGAACGGCCTCTGAGCATTCGGTCGGAACAGCGTTTTAAGGAGATCATGACATGGCACGCGTAAAAAGAGGCGTCACCTCGCACGCCAAGCACAAGAAGGTCCTGAAAGCCGCCAAGGGCTTCTACGGCCGCCGCAAGAACACCATCCGCATCGCCAAGCAGGCGGTGGAGAAGTCGCTGCAGTACGCTTACCGCGACCGCAAGAACCGCAAGCGCTCGTTCCGCGCGCTGTGGATCCAGCGCATCAACGCCGCGACCCATGAGCATGGCCTGACCTATGGCCGCTTCATCGACGGCCTCAACAAGGCAGGCATCGAAATCGATCGCAAGATCCTGTCCGACATGGCCATCCACGAGCCGCAGGCATTCGCCGCGCTGGTCGCCAAGGCCAAGGTCGCGCTCGAATATTTGAAGAACACCACGCCGAATGCTTTTGAAAGCGCTGTCGCCTAAGACCAGCGCTTCCCAAGCATACGCAATTCTGATTTGGGGAACCCGCGCTGGCACGGCTGGCGCGGGTTTTTCTTATGCCCGATGTAACCAAAATGGCGACGATGGAACCGAAATGGTGTCAGTCGCCCGATCGAGAGAGCTTCGCCGTGAACGCCACTGTTGGAAATCTTGAAGCCTTGGAAGGCTCGTTGCTTGCCGACATCGCGGCGGCCGCGGACGAGGCCGCGATCGAGGCGGTGCGCGTCTCGGCGCTGGGCAAGAAGGGCTCCGTCTCCGAAATGCTGAAGACGCTGGGCGCCATGAGCGCGGAGGAGCGCCAGGTGAACGGGCCGGCGATCAACGGGCTGAAGAACCGCGTCACCGAGGCGCTCACCCAGCGCAAGGCGGAACTGAAGGATGTGGCGATAGCCGCACGTCTCGAGGCCGAGAAGGTCGACGTCACGCTCCCCGTGCGCCAGTCGCCGGCCGAGCGCGGCCGCATCCATCCGATCAGCCAGGTCATCGACGAGATCGCGGCGATCTTCGGCGATCTCGGCTTCGCCATTGCCGAAGGGCCTGATGTCGAGAGCGACTATTACAATTTCACCGCGCTGAATTTCCCCGAGGGGCATCCGGCGCGCGAAATGCACGACACCTTCTTCTTCCAGCCAGACGAGAAGGGCGAGCGCAAGCTGTTGCGCACCCATACCTCGCCCGTGCAGATCCGCACCATGGAGAAGCAGAAGCCGCCGATCCGCATCGTTATCCCCGGCAAGACCTACCGGCAGGATTCGGACGCCACCCACTCGCCGATGTTCCATCAGGTCGAGGGGCTGGTGATCAACAAGACGGCCAATGTCGCCAACATGAAGTGGGTGCTGGAAGAGTTCTGCAAGGCGTTCTTCGAGGTGCCGCAGGTGAAGATGCGCTTCCGGCCGTCCTTCTTCCCGTTCACCGAGCCAAGCCTCGAGGTCGACATCCAGTGCGACCGCTCGCGGCCGGGCGAAGTGCGCTTCGGTGAAGGCACCGACTGGATGGAGATCCTCGGCTGCGGCATGGTGCATCCCAATGTGCTGCGCGCCGGCGGGCTCGATCCCGACGAGTATCAGGGCTTTGCCTGGGGCATGGGCATCGACCGCATCGCCATGCTGAAATACGGCATGCCGGACTTGCGCGCCTTCTTCGACGCCGATGTGCGCTGGCTGTCGCATTACGGCTTCCGCCCGCTCGACATGCCGACGCTGTTCGGAGGTCTGTCCGCATGACGGCGCCGCACGTCGGCGGCTGCCGCTGCGGCGCGGTGCGGTTCGAGGCGTCGGTCGAACCGCACCATGTCAGCTATTGCCATTGCGGCGATTGCCGGCGGGCGAGCGGCGCGCCGGTATCGGCCTTTGTCGGCTTCATGACCCATCAGGTCGCCTTCACTGGCAAAGCGCTGAAGATGTACGAGAACGGGCCGGTGACACGCTCGTTCTGCGGCATCTGCGGCTCGCCCATCGCCTATGTCGACGAGCGGCTGGAAGACCACATCTATTTCATGCTCGGCGCCATGGACATGCCGGCCTATTTCAAACCGACGCACCATGCCCATGTGCGCGAGCAGCTGCCTTTCCTGCACATGCCCGACGATTTGCCGCGCCATTTGAAGACAAGCGTGCCCCGACCCGATGGGCAAAGACAAAACGGAACACAGTGATGAAACTCACCCTCTCCTGGCTCAAGGATCATCTGGAGACCGACGCCACGCTTAGCGAAATCGTCGAGCGGCTGACCTCGATCGGCCTCGAAGTCGAGCATGTCGACGACAAGGCCAGCCTGAAGCCATTCGTCATCGCCAAGGTGCTGACGGCTGTGCAGCATCCTGACGCCGACCGGCTGCGGGTGCTGACGGTCGATACCGGTGACGGCAAGCCGCCTGTCCAGGTGGTGTGCGGCGCGCCGAATGCCCGCGCCGGCCTGATCGGCGCTTTCGCAGCGCCCGGCACCTATGTGCCCGGCATCGATGTGACACTGACGGTCGGCAAGATCCGCGGCGTCGAAAGCCACGGCATGATGTGCTCCGAGCGCGAGCTGGAATTGTCGGATGAGCATAATGGCATCATCGACCTGCCTGAGGATGCGCCAGTCGGCACCAGCTTCGCCACCTATGCGCATCTCGACGATCCGGTGATCGAGATCAACCTGACGCCGAACCGGCCGGACGCGACAAGCGTCTACGGGATTGCCAGGGACCTCGCGGCAAGCGGCCTCGGCACACTGAAAAGTGCTGAGATCGAAGCGATCCCCGGCCAAGGCGAGACGCCGGTCAAGGTGACGATCGAGGCGCCGGAGCTTTGCCCCGGTTTCGCCTTGCGGCTCGTGCGTGGCGTCAAGAACGGCCCCTCGCCGAAATGGCTGCAGCAGAGGTTGATTGCCATTGGGCTGAGGCCAATCAGTGCGCTGGTCGACATCACCAACTATGTCACCTTCGACCGTGGCCGGCCGCTGCATGTGTTCGATGCGAAAAAAGTTGCCGGCAATCTCGTCGTGCGCCGCGCGAAAATTCTTTACCAATGGCAAAATACGCAAATGGACAGAGCCCAGTTTGCTGAATTTCAGCAAGATGGCCGCCAGATAGAGTTGTTAAGTGATTGGCGCAACGAACCAGGCATCAAACAAGAAATTGCTGACGTTCGCTATGCGGTTGCCGATCCTGAAACAGTTCAGGGCCTGGATGGCCGCATTTACAGCCTCCTGCCCGACATGTGCGTGATCGCCGACGACAATGGTGTCGAATCGATCGCCGGCGTCATGGGCGGCGAGCATTCGGGCTGCGATGAAAACACCACCGATGTGCTGATCGAATCCGCACTTTGGGACCCAATCACCACGGCGCGCACCGGCCGCACGCTCGGTATCATTACCGACGCGCGCTACCGCTTCGAGCGCGGCGTCGACCCGGAGTTCATGGTGCCGGGCGTCGAGCTGGCGACCAAGCTGGTGCTGGAGTTCTGCGGCGGCGAGCCGACGGAAACCGAGGTCGTCGGCTACGCCGGGCACAAACCGAAGATCGTTGCCTTCCCGCTGTCGGAAGTGAAGCGGCTGACCGGCATCGAAGTGCCCAAGGCGGAAAGCCTCGACATCCTGTCGCGCCTCGGCTTCAAGCCACAGGGCTCCGGCGACGTCGTCGATGTCGCGGTGCCGTCCTGGCGCCCGGATGTCGACGGCAAAGCCGACCTGGTTGAGGAAGTCATGCGCATCCACGGCGTCGACAACATCGCGCCGCAGCCGCTTGGCGCGCACGATGCAGTCAATTCCAAAATCCTGACCACGCTGCAGGTGCGCACCCGCACGGCCAAGCGCTCGCTCGCCGTGCGCGGCATGCTGGAGGCCGTCACCTGGTCGTTCATCCCGGCCAGGCACGCCGAACTGTTCGGCGGCGGCCAGACCGTTTTGAAGCTCGCCAATCCGATCGCCGCCGACATGTCGGATATGCGGCCCTCGCTGCTGCCCGGGCTGATGTCGGCCGCACAGCGCAACGCCGACAAGGGCATTGGCGATGTGGCGCTGTTCGAGGTCTCCGGCACCTATGAGGGCGACGGCCCCGACCAGCAGCGGCGCGTTGCCGCCGGTGTGCGACGCGGCACCGCCAAACTCGACGGCTCCGGTCGCAGCTGGGCCGGCAATTCCGGCGCCGTCGGCGTGTTCGACGCCAAGGCCGATGCGATTGCGGCCCTCGAAGCCTGCGGCGCGCCGGTCGACCGGCTGCAGATCGAGCCCGGCGGCCCGGCCTGGTACCATCCCGGCCGCTCCGGCACGATCAAGCTCGGACCAAAGACGGTGCTCGGCACATTCGGCGAGTTCCACCCGAAGACGCTGGAGGCGCTCGACGTTTCCGGGCCGATCTGCGGCTTCGAAGTCTATATCGACGCCGTGCCCGAGCCAAAGGCCAAGCCGACGAAAACCAAGCCGAAGCTGGAGCTCTCCTCCTTCCAGACGGTGAAGCGTGACTTTGCCTTCGTCGTCGACAAGACGGTGGAAGCCGGCACCCTGGTGCGCGCAGCACTCGCCGCCGACAAGAAGCTGGTGTCAGGCGTTTCGGTGTTCGACGTCTTCGAAGGCGCATCGCTCGGGGCCGCCAAGAAGTCGATCGCCATCGAAGTGTCGATCCAGCCTGTCGAAAAGACGCTGACCGACGAGGATTTCGAGGCGCTGGCCAAGCGCATCGTCGACAATGTCGGCAAGCAGACGGGCGGCGTGCTGAGGACGTAGAGGATTGCGGAGCGATGGCGAATCGCCCTCCAAAGGGCGATGAACCATCTCCGCTATTCCGGCCTTCCCTTCGAGGAACAGCGCGCGGCCTTTCTTGCCATCGTGTCGGCTGACCCGCTGGTTCGCGACGCGCTGGCGCGGGCTCGTACGCTCAACCTGCCGGACTGGCTGGTGGTCTCCGGCGCGCTCTATAACAGCGTCTGGAACCATCTGACCGGCAAGCCATCGGGTTACGGCATCAGGGATGTCGACCTGTTCTATTTCGAGGACAGCGACCTGTCCTATGAGGCCGAAGATGCAGTGATCCGCCGGGCGGCGCAGCATTTCGAGGGACTGGCGCTGCCGGTCGAAGTGCGCAACCAGGCGCGGGTGCATTTGTGGTACCCGCAGAAGTTTGGGCAGGAGTGCCCGCGCTATACAAGCTCCAGCGAACCCATCAGCTATTTTGCCTCGAAGACGCATGCGGTCGGCGTTCGATACGATGCTGACGGGCAGCTGGAGCTGGTAGCGCCGTTCGGGCTGGACGATCTGTTTTCGTTTCGGATTACACCCAGCCGGTTGATGGACAATAGGAAGACGCATGAGGCGAAGGGGGCGCGGGCGAAGGCGTACTGGCCGGAGATTACTGTGGAGCCTTGGTGAGAGCAGACACCTTTGATGTCGCGGGACAGCACCCCCCTCTGTCCTGCCGGACATCTCCCCCACAAGGAGGGAGATCAGCAGTTTTGGCGCTGCGCCCTTCCTGCAACGCTGGCGATTAGCGAAAGCGGCGATGACAGCCAATCTCCCCCCAAGTGGGGGAGATGTCCGGTAGGACAGAGGGGGGCGCCACGCGCTGACCTCTGGATACGATTGGCCGAGGCGCCCTCGTTTCCTCAGGATCACCCATTCACCAGCGCCAGCAATTCCTCCGTGTAGCGCTTGCCGACCACCTTGTCCGGCGACAGCGCATCGCCAATGGCCGCCACTTCAGCCGCGCTCAGCTCGATGCTTGCCGCCGCCGTGTTCTGCTCGAGATGGCGGATTTTCCGCGCGCCGGGGATCGGCACGATGAAATCGCCCTGGTGCAACACCCAGGCCAGCGCCAGTTGCGCCGAGGTCACGCCTTTTTCCGCCGCCAGCTTTTCCAGCGTGGCAATAACCTTGGCGTTGGCCGCCATGGCGTCGGCCTGGAAGCGTGGCAAGGTGCGGCGCCAGTCGTCGTCGCTCAACGCCTCGGGTTTGGCTATGGTGCCGGTGAGCAGGCCCCGGCCGAGCGGGCTGTAGGGGACGAAGCCGATTCCGAATTCGCGGCAGACATCGAACACCTCGTCCTCCGGATCACGGCTCCACAGCGAATATTCGCTCTGGACGGCAGCGATCGGATGCACGGCATGCGCCCGGCGGATGGTAGCGGCACTGACCTCCGAAAGGCCCAGCGCCCGCACCTTGCCTTCGCGCACCAGCTCGGCCATGGCGCCGACCGTATCCTCGATCGGCACGTTGGGGTCGACACGGTGCTGGTAGTAGAGATCGATCACATCGGTTTCGAGCCGCTTCAGCGAGGCTTCCGCTACCGCCTTGACGTGTTCCGGGCGACTGTCGACGCCGACTATGCGCTCGACGCCCGAGCCTTCCTCGGAAATCTTGAAGCCGAATTTGGTGGCGATCGTCACCTTGTCGCGCACCGGCTTCAGCGCCTTGCCGAGAAGGATCTCGTTCTCGAAGGGGCCGTAGACTTCGGCCGTGTCGAAGAAGGTGACGCCAATGTCGACGGCGCGGCGCAGCGTGGCGATTGCGTCGGCCTCTGCCTGACCGCCATAGGCGAAGCTCATGCCCATGCAGCCGAGGCCAACGGGATAGACCTTCAATTCTGCTCCTAGCTTGCGGGTTTGCATCACGTGTCTCCTTGTTGCGATGCGGCTGAGGTAATGCCTTGAACCATGTTCGATAATCGCCTCTTATTCGTACGGGCTGTTCCAAGAGATAGATCAATGAATCGTGCTCATCTTTCGCAACTGGCGGTGCTGGCCACCGTCGCCCAATGCGGCAGCTTTCGCGGCGCCGCCAGGGAACTGGCCATAGCGCCCTCGGCCGTCAGCCATGCGGTATCCAGCCTGGAGGCACGGCTCGGCGTGCGGCTCTTGGCGCGCAGCACGCGTAGCGTCGCGCCGACGGAAGAAGGCGCGCAGTTGCTGGAGCGGCTGCGGCCGGCACTGTCGGAGATCGACCTGGCGCTGGAAACAGCGATCGAGGCGCGCGACCGGCCGGCCGGCAATCTGCGGCTGACCGTGCCGCGCACCGCGGCCCACCTTACGCTGACGCCCAGACTCGGCGCCTTTGCATCGGCCTATCCCGACATCGTGCTGGAAATCGTCATCGAGGACCGCTTCACCGATGTCGTCGAAGGCGGTTTCGACGCCGGCGTGCGCCTCGGCGAGAGCCTGCAGCGCGATATGATCGCGGTGCGCATAGGACCAGACCTTCGCGGCGCCGTCGTCGGCGCGCCGTCCTATTTCGCGACCATGCCCAGACCACGGCATCCGCGCGATCTTGCCGATCACCGCTGCATCCGCTTCCGTTTTTCCAGCGGCATTCTCTACCGCTGGGAATTCGAAAAGGATGGCGAAGAGATCGACTTCGCCGCTCAAGGGCCGCTGATCCTCGACGAAGACCATCTGATCGCCCAGGCAGCGGTCGACGGCGCCGGGCTCGCCTTTGTCTTCGACGATTATGTGCGGGCGCCGCTCGCCGACGGCCGGCTGATACGCGTGCTGGAAGATTGGTGCCCGCCCTTCGACGGTTTCTTCGTCTACTATCCCAGCCGCCGCCAGATGCGCCCGGCGCTCAGGGCTTTTGTGGATTTCTTCAAGGGTGAGAAGTGGTCCGCGTAGCGGACGAAAAGCCAATTGCTTGGCTTTTCGAACTTCGAACGCCCTGAGCCTGCGAAGGGCCAGGCTGACAATTAGCGCGCCCGGCCGGGTCCCCGCTGCTTCGCAGCGGCGTTCGCCGGCCTTTCATCGTGCCACTGGCACGATGAATTCGCCTTTGGCGAACCGGCTGCTCACCCCCACAAGGAGGAGGGTAAGGCGCGCCGGAAGAAAGCCCATCTGCCATTCGTTTATCTGCCATGCAGGCCATCACCAACAGCACAACCCGCTACGGCTGGGCGGCGATCATCCTTCACTGGCTGATCGGCATCATCTTCATTGGCCAGTTCGTACTCGGCTTCGTCATGGTGCGATTGACCAGCCAGCGCACCGCCTTCGAGCTCATCCAGCTGCACAAATCCTTCGGCTTCCTGCTGCTCGGTCTCATCATCCTGCGCATCGCCTGGCGGCTCGGCAACGCGGCGCCGGCACTGCCGGCCTCGACCGGAGCGCTTGAGCGTCGCACCGCGCCGCTGGTGCATCTGGCGCTTTATGCCTTCCAGCTCGCACTGCCTTTGTCCGGATGGGCGCTGGTTTCGGTGTCGATGCTGGAGATCCCCAGCATGCCGTTCAACCTGTTCGTGATGCCGAACCTGCCGCTCGGCCTGTCCGACGCGGCGGAAAACTTCTGGGCAGCCGTACACTGGTATCTCGCCTATGCCGGCATTGCGCTGGTCGTGCTGCATGCGCTGGCGGCGCTGCGCCATCATTTCTGGCTGCGCGACAACGTGCTCACGCGCATGATCACGCCTTCGTCAGCGCCCGACATGGAATAGGGCGCGCCGCGTATTCGTTCATGGAGGAAAGACGCAGGACTTTGCCTGCCCAGAAGGACAAAACCCATGTATGCGCGCATCTTCGGATTGGCGGCTATGGCCGCTTGCCTTGCCATGCCTGTCTTGGCCGCGGTCGACCTTAACGACGCAGCCGGCAGCTATACGGTCAACCCGGTCAGCTCCAGCATCCGCTTTTCCATCGGCAAGGTCGGCGGCGGCGGGCTCAACGGCGCCTTTGGCCGGTTCAAGGGCTCGATCCGTATCGACAACAGCGATGTCGGGCGTTCGCAGGTCAATTTCACCATCTATCCCGAAAGCGTCGGCACAGGCCAGGGCCGCATCGATGCCTTCCTGCGCTCCGACGCGGTGTTCGATGCCGCCAACAATCCGGAAATCCAGTTCCGCTCGACCAGCGTGACGCGCACCAGCGACACCACGGCGCTGGTCAGCGGCCGGCTGACGGCGCGCGGCAAGACGTTTGCGGAAAAGTTCACCGCCGAGCTCGGCGGGCTGAAGGGCGGCACGATCAAATTCCACGTCACCGGCAAGGTGCTGCGCTCGCGCTACGGCATGGATGTCGGCACGCCGATCTATTCCAACATCGTCGATTTCGACATGACGCTGACGGGCAAGAAGGGCTGAGCCGTTGCAGAACTTGGGTTCCTCGCCCCCGCGGAGCGGGGGAGAGGTGGCTCGGCGAAGCCGGGACGGAGAGGGGGACGTTCGCGACGGCAGAGCCCTCCGAGGTTTTGGGCGATCATGAAGCGAAGCATACGGGGCGCTTGAATTGGCAAGCCCCGGCACTCTACGAAGACCCCTCTCCGTGCCGGCTTCGCCGGGCCACCTCTCCCCACTTCGTGGGGCGAGGAACTAGCGCCAGTAGGCAATTGGCTTTTCCCCCAATTTCGGGCAAACCTCCTCGCCTGTAAAACCGACAGGAGAAGGCAGATGTTCCGATGGGGTGTTTTGTCGACGGCCAAGATCGGCCGCGAGCAATTGTTGCCGGCAATCGTCGAGGCCGAGAATGGCGTTTTGTCGGCGATCGCCAGCCGCGACCTGTCGAAGGCCAAGGCCTTGGGCGAGCGTTTCGGCGCCCGCCACGCTTTCGGCTCCTATGAGGAACTGCTGGCTTCCAAAGAGGTCGACGGCGTCTACATTCCACTGCCGACCTCGCAGCATGTCGAATGGACCGCCAAGGCGATCGAAGCGGGCAAGCATGTGCTGGTGGAAAAGCCGCTGGCGCTCGACGCCAAGGACATCGCCCCGCTGATCAAGCTGCGCGATCAGAAGAAGGTGCTAGTCTGCGAAGCGTTCATGGTCATCTACCACCCGCAATGGATCAAGGTCCGCGACCTCATCGCCGACGGTGCCATCGGCCGGCTGCGCCATGTGCAGGGCGCGTTCTCCTACTACAATGTCGACCCCACCAACATGCGCAACCAGCTCGATCTCGGCGGCGGCGCGCTGCCCGATATCGGCGTCTATCCGACCGTCTCGACGCGGTTTTCGACCGGCAAGGAGCCTAGCCGAGTGCAGGCTACGATCGAGCGTGACAAAAAATTCGGGACCGATATCTATTCCTCGATCCGCGCCGATTTCGGCGATTTCGAACTGTCCTTCTACCTGTCGACGCAGATGGCGGCGCGGCAGGTGATGGTATTCCACGGCGAGAAGGGTTTCATTGAGGTGTTTTCGCCGTTCAATGCCGGGCTCTACGACCACCACCGCATCGAATTGCACAACCAGAACCACACCGAGGCGCAGGTGTTCCGCTTTCCCGGCACGCAGCAATATCGGCGCGAGGTCGAGACCTTTGCCAGGGCGGCCGAGGGCGGCAAGGAGCGCGTCTTCACGCTGGAGGAATCCGTGCTCAACCAGAAGGTCATCGACGCCATCTTCCGCGCCGGCGGCAAGGAAGGCTGGGAGGCCGTCTGATACAGCAATGTTAGCCGGTTAATTTCATTAGAGAAGAACTTGCCGCGCGTGTCGTAGGCGACCACCGTGTAGCGGTCGGCGAGATGGTGCGCGACATCGGAAAAGACGCCGGCGTCCTGCGGCCGCCGGGGTGATCAACAGCACGGGGCCGGAGCCGCGCGTCTCGAAATAGAGGCTGGCGCCCGGTACTTTCAGCGTCGACGATTGGGGGTCATGTCCATCTCTCCTGTTGCTCTCACATCAAAGTTCGGCTTTGCGCCGGTCCCGATCATTTGCTGGCGACAACCATGCGGTTGCCCTCGCTGTCGCGGAACTCGGCTACCGTGCGGCCCGGCTGCCATGGCGCCTCCTGCGGCTCGGTGATGATTTCGACGCCGCGCGCCTTCAACGCGGCAACGGTTGCCTCGACATTGTCGTCGACCAGCACCATCACGGGTTCAGCGCTCGGCGCGTCATCGGCGCGCCTGATGAAATGCAAATTGGTGACCGCGAAGGGGAGCGCCAGTTCGATCCAACGCCAGCCGCTGTCGCCCATCGGCTGGTCGGCTATGAGCTGGCAGGCAAGGTGCTCGGTGTAGAAGGCCTTGGCGCGGTCTTGGTCAAACACCGGCAACTCCGCAAACTGGATGTGCATGATGGGACTCTCCTGCTCCTCGATGGCTGCCGCGCAGCCGTCCACGGGGAAAGACGATCCGGGCGATCGAAAAGATTCACGGCGGCGGAGAATCTTTTCGAGGCCGCGAAACGTCTTCTCCATGCAGACTTGAAAAACAGGAGACGACACATGGGCAATAATCTCATCCGCTATGGCGTGAAGGATGAAAGCATCGCCGAGAACCGTATGCTGGTTGCAAAGGTGTTCGAGGCGCTCGACGAAACGAAGCCGCAATCCGTGCGCTACCTCGTGCTGGAACTGGAGAATGGCGAGTTCGTCCATCTTGTCAGTCAGGACGGCGACGGCCTGACCGGGCTCGCCGCCTTCAAGGCTTTCGGCGCCGATCATGCCGCGCGACGCTCCACGCCGCTTGCCAGATCGCCGGCAAAGATCGTCGGCAACTATCGTATGCTGGCCGGCGAGGTCGTGCCGGCTTGAGTGCAAAGACCGGCATTTTGGGAATGGACAGGATGAACACAGCAAAACTCGACCGGCCGGCATTGGAGGCGATGCTGGCCGATTTGCGGCCGAAGCTGCATCGCTACTGCGCCCGCATGGCCGGCTCGGTGATCGACGGCGAGGACATCGTCCAGGAGACACTGATCAAGGCGCTGCAGGCCATTGACGGCGACGCCTCTGTCGAGCGGCCCGAGCAATGGCTGTTCCGCATCGCCCACAATGCCGCGCAGGATCATCTGCGCCGGCGCCAGCGGGAGCAGGCGCGCATGAGCGAGACCGACATGACGATGATCGAAGACCCCTTAGCAAGCGCCGATGCCAGGCTCGCCACCGCCGCCAGCCTGCGCAGCTTCATGCAGCTTGCCACGGCGCAGCGCAGCGCCGTGATCCTGGTCGACGTGCTTGGCCTCAGCCTGCACGAGACCTGCGAGGTCTCCGGCGCGACGCTGGCCGCGACCAAGGCGGCGCTGCATCGCGGGCGGGCACAGCTGCGGCTGCTGGCCCTGCAGGATGAACAGACGCCCGCCCCAAAGCTCGACGCCGACGATGAGCGGCGCCTGCGTCGCTATGTCGACCTGTTCAACGCACGGGACTTCGATGCCGTGCGCGCGCTGATCGCCGAGGATATCCAGCTTGAAGTCGTCAATCGCACCCGTATGCGCGGCAAGGCGCAGGTTTCCAACTATTTCGGCAATTACGACCGCGTCAGCGACTGGGCGCTGTCGCTGGGCTTCGTCGACGGCAGGCCGGCCATCCTGATCCGCAATCCGCAGGCTGGGGACGATGTCGTGCGTGGCTTCATGCTGGTCGGCTGGCAGGACGGAAAGGTCAGCCATATCCGAGATTTCCGCTATGCGCCCTATTGCCTTGCCGACGCGGAGATCCGATTCGTCGACGAATGAAGCGGCGGCCCGAGAGCGCAGGCCAGCCTCAGGCGAAGCTCTGCAAATTGGCGTCCTGCAGTTTGGAGCCGGTAAGCAGGGCCTCGAGCACCTGCTTCTTGAGCGACAGGCACTGCGAACGGGCAAGCTTTGCGATGGCCGAGACCTCGGCCACCTCACAGGCAAGGATGAGCTCCTTTTGCTGGCCGATGATCACTTGCGTGAAGTCGCGCGATTTGAAGCCGAGATGGAGAACGCGCTCCGATTGGTCGAGGATCTGGTCGAGCAGGCGCGCCAGCCGCAGATTGCCCGAGAGCTCGGCCAGCGCCAGGCGAAAGGCGCGGTCGGCGGCGAGGAAGGCGACATGGCTGCGCAGCGTCTCAGGCTTCAGCACCTTTTGCGCCGCCAGCCTGATATCCTCGAGCCCGCGCTCGGTGAGGTTGGCCCCGGCCACCCTGAACACTTCCGGCTCGATCAGGCTGCGGACATCGAAAATCTCGTTGACGTCGCGCAGGCTGAGCGGTGCCACGACATAGCCGCGCCTGGGCTCGCTTTTGATCAGCCCTTCCTGCGTCAGCCGGGCGAGGGCCGAGCGGATCGTCGCCTTCCTGATCTGGTAGCGATCGCCGATCTGCTTTTCGGTCAGGCTTTCGCCGGGGCGCAGCACGCAGGCGACGATGTCGCTCTTCAGCTGCTCGTAGGCCTCCTCGCTGCGCAATATGTCGGCGGTCGAGGGTGACGCGGCTGCGGATTTCGGGGCGATCATGTCAGGTCTTCCTGGGCAGTTGACGCTGGTTCCGGCATTCGCTAGCCTGAGCATCTCAGTTATGAGTATTAAGCTTCTTAAGAGGGATAACTGACGATGCCTCTTGCCGCCAACTCGCCTCTCTACGCCGTAACCGCCGATATCGTCAACGCAGCCAAAGGTCCTGATGCCTTCGATCGGGTCAAGGCGGTGTTGCGCGAGCACACTGATCGTTTTCACGCCTCGGGCGTGCTTGCCCATGAGGAGGAAGACGATGAGGTGCTGCTGCATGCCAGCCCTGATTTGACGATCTACCACATCACGTTGTCGCCCGGCCTGCAGTATCCGGCGCACAACCATCTGATGGATGCGCTGATCGGCATCTACAAGGGTAGCGAGACCAACTTCATCTATCCCGTCGACGGCAGCGAGATCGATACACCGGTGCGGCAGGACATCGCGGCGCCTACCGTCGTGCACATGACCCCGGACACGGTGCATGCGGTCGCCAACACCGGCAGCGCCCGCTCCGGCGCGCTGCATGTCTATCTCGGCAATCTGACGGAGATTGACCGGCATATGTGGAGCCCGGACAGCACCCAGGCCGAGCCGTTCGACAACGAGCGGTATCTGGCTGGGGCGCGACCGATTAGGCAGGCCAGTTCCTGATCGGGAAAGGGTGAAAGCAGGCTGCGTCGATCTCCACCTGCTCTCGCGCATTGCACCGGTTCTTTGCCCGATAAGCGATCCAGCACCTAATCAGCTGTTTTTCCCAGCGTATCGGCAACCACCGCGCCGCGCTCTCCCATCGGCAGAGCGGGACCCGTGGTCGAGTCGATTGCCGTCTGATGTTCCATCTCGGCATTGATTGCGGCGCCGGCGATGAGGATGATGACTGAAATCCATGTCCACATCATCAAGCCAACGACAGCACCCAGCGATCCGTAGGTGGCGTTGTAGTTGGCAAAATGCTGCAGGTAGAACGAGAATAGCCACGATGCCGCGATCCAGACCGCGGTCGCAGCCAAGGCGCCCCAGCTCAGCCATCGCCACTTCGCATGTTCGCGGCTCGGCCCGAAACGGTAGAGCAGGGAAATGCCTGTCAGCATGATTCCTACCAGGATCGGCCAGCGAGATACCGCGACAAGGGTTTCCGTCCAGGCGTCGAGGTAGAAAAAGCGCAACAGTGCCGGGACCACGCCAACCGTCAGCAACAAGGCTATCCCGATCACCAAGGCTCCCATCGTGAACAGGATCGACATCAGGTTGAGCGTGATGAAGCTGCGCTTCTCGCTTTCCTCATAGGCGATGTTCATCGCATCGAAGAGCGCCTTCATTCCGCTGTTCGCGCTCCAGAGCGCGATCGCAAGGCCGACGAAGAAACCTGTCCCGAGCGCTCCCGGTTTCTGACTGGCCAAAGCCTGCAACTGTCCGCGAATGATATCCAATCCCCCTGACGGCAGCAATCCGCCGAGATAGGCGACATGGTCCGCCACCGTAATGGGATCGGCGACAAAGCCGTAGATAGAGATAAAGGCCGCCAACGCCGGAAACAGCGCCAGCAGCAAATAGAAGGTCGCGCCGGCCGCGACCAGCAAAACGCGGTCCTTGTTGAACTCTTCCCAGAGCCGCCAGAAGATATCCCTCCAACCAAGCGCAGGAATTTCGGAAGGCCGGGCTGCATTGCGGCCGCGGTCTCCATCCTCTGCCCTTATGGCGGCGTTGCTAGCTTCCGACGTGGCCAACGCACGGTTGGCCGCTTCGGTATCGATCAACGAGGACTTGGTGTCCATCGCTCAACGGCCCTACACTCCGCATCGCTATAAAAGTTGCAGCTCCTCACAGGGACACTTTGGCGACTTTGTCCTTGTATTCCTCTTTCGGATCGAACCCGAGCAGCATTTTTATGCCGGCAGTCACGCTTGAGCCGTCGAGCCAGATCTCAGCCTCCTGCGGATCGAACCTAAGCAGTGCCAGCCTCGGGTCGTCTTTCCCGCGCTCAAACCAGGCAGCGACAAAACGATTCCAAAGCCGATCGATGACCACTGGGTTGTTGTCCAGAAAAAGCTTCCCCTGCACTGTGGCGAACAGGTCGTGACCCTTCGATGTGAAGGTAGCTGTCGCGCCGCTGCCATCTTTCAGGCCCTCGACAAGCTCGGTGTCTGTGGCCGTGAAGAACCAGATCGGCCCCTTCCGATCCTCAATCTGGGCTGTCATCGGACGCGGGATGACCTTCGATCCATCAAGGCCGATCATCATTGTCATGTCGGATTTCAACGACTTCCAGAACTTGGCTTCGAGTTCGGCAGGGCTGGCCATTTGGACTTCCTTTCAATGGACGAAAGAAAGCAAACGGCAGCCGGCTGCATCTGTTCCAATTCATTGAAAGATCTTGCTTGCGGGGCCGGGGCCAAGGCCGATGCCGCGTTGCGCGACGCCCCGGCGGCGCTACGGAAGCGGCCGTTCTCTGACGGCTAGTTGCGCACAGACGCGAGTGCTACGCTCCCAGCAAACCCACGTGGCGTCTTTGGGGTCCAGGAGGCATTGTGGCGCGCCCGGAACGAAAGCTTGTGGCGGTTTTGGCAGCGGACGTAGCTGGCTACTCGCGTTTGATGGGGGACGATGAGGCCGGAACTCTCTTCCATCTAAAGGCACTGCGCGCCGAAGTGATCGATCCAAAGATCGCGCAATTCAGGGGTCGGCTGGTCGGCACCGCGGGCGACAGTTTGCTGATCGAGTTTCCCAGCGCCGTCGATGCGTTGCAGTTCGCAGTCGAGACGCAAGAACGCATAGCGGCACGCAATGCGGATCTTCCTGAAGACCGGCGCATGGCCTTCAGGATGGGTGTCAACGCCGGCGAGGTCATCCTGGATGAGACGACGATCTACGGTGACTGCGTAAACGTGGCCGCCAGGCTGGAAAAGGTCAGTGAGCCCGGAGGTGTCGTCATTGGACGCAGCGTCTATGATCAAGTGAAGGGAAAGATTCCCTATACGCTCGTCGACCTGGGCGAGCATACGATGAAGAACATTGCTGGGCCTGTGCGTGCCTACCGGGTTCAAACAGAAGAGCGGGATGATCCACCTTCAGCGTCAATTGCTTCAGCAGAGGATTTGCCGCTTCCGTTCAAGCCATCAGTGGCGGTGCTTCCTTTCACAAACATGTCGGTGGACCCCGAGCAGGATTATTTCTCGGATGGAATAGCCGAGGACCTTATCACCGAGCTCAGTCGCAGTCAGAGTTTGTTCGTGATCGCGCGCAATTCCTCGTTCGCTTTCAAGGGTCAATCCGTAAACATCACCGAGGTCGGAAGGAAACTCGGTGTTCGGTACGTCGTCGAGGGAAGCGTTCGAAAGGCGGCTGCACGCGTCAGGATCACTGCGCAGTTGATAGAAGCGGCCACTGGCAATCACGTCTGGGCTGAGCGCTACGATCGAGACCTCGATGACCTTTTCGCCGTTCAAGACGAGGTGACAGAGAGGATCGCCTGGGCACTGGTCGGCAAGGTAGGCACTGCCGAGATCGTTCGGACCAGGCAAACGCAAACGAGCCTGAGCGCATATGATGCGTTCTTGCGCGGCCTCGATGCTATGCACCGCTTCACCGAGAAAGACACCGTCGCTGCTGTCGAGTTCCTAAAGCTGGCTCTTGGCTGGGAGCCTGATTCAGCGCGAGCGCATACATGCCTCGCAGACGCCTACGCGACCCTCTCCGCTTTCAGAGCTGACGAAGACATGAAGGCGTTGGCCATGCAGTCGGCCCTGCGGGCTATCGAACTCGGCGACGCCAGCGGACTGGCAGAGGCGGTCGTCGCCGCTCTGCATGGATGGAAAGGGGAGTTCGAGGCTGCCGAGACTCATGGGCAACGCGCGCTCGCGATGGGCCCGACAAACCCAGATGTACTCGTCTGGGTCGGGTACATCTGCCTTTGGAATGGTCACCTCACGAAGGCCCGCGAGATCGGCGAGCGTCTCAGACGGCTGAGTCCGCTCGAACACCGCGAGGTCCACGAGCTACTCGCATTCGCTTACTATCTGCTCGGAGACTATGAGGTTTCGCTGGAATCCTTCCGCCGTTGGGACAACAACAACTATGATCGCGGGTTCGCCAATCTGGCTGCTTGTTTGGGACAGCTCGGACGCATCGACGAGGCAATATTGGCTTGGAACAGGTGCCTCGAGCGCAAACCTGGTTTCACTCTAGGTGACTACAAGCGCGGCTCTCCATATCGCCGTCAGGAGGACGTGGAGCACTGGCTAGATGGCCTGAGGAAAGCAGGCATTGCGGATTGACCGATGAACAATCGGGCGGTTCGCCGGAAGCGCAATTGCCGTCAATTACTGACTCGTGACGATTTTTAGTCCAGGTGCGCGTCAGCTCAGGCGCGGTGGTGCTGCGCTACGAGCCGAGAAGGTAGCGCGTGAGCACGGCGCTGGGCTCAGGCAAGAAGAGATGGCCCGCCGCTACCGACGCAGCTCATGCGTCGATGGAATAGCGTAAACCTGGGGCTCTCCTGTGCCACCAGCGATTTCGCCATTTCCCGGCATCGAGCTTAAACCTTGGAAACTTTGGCGCGCCCGAAGAGATTCGCCAGAAGTCTGGAGCTTCGTGGCGCCTCTCTCGATGCAGGCCACGGGCGTGAAGCGATTGATCTTCGTGCTGTCGCTCGGCATCTATGACGAGGTGCCGGGTCCGCCATTTATACGCTATAGCCCGCAGCGGCGGCCGATTTCACAACACCAGAAGCAACCATTCGCAATCGCTGCAGAGGGTGAGAGGTTGATGTGATCAACCTGAAGCGTACGCCGTGCCTACGTATCCTTCTTGCTGGAAAGAGAATCTCCCGCCTTCAAGCATCTCCGGATGACAAAATCCTGCGATTTCCAAAGCGATTGTCTTGATCGTCTCCCGGCGATCGTCCTCGGTGAGATCCCCCAGCAGGGCCGCCAAAGGCGTCGCACAAAACTGAAAACGGACATAGTCGAGCACAGATGGAAACGTGACTTTCTGTACCACGGTGCGGACTTCGGCTTTCGATAACCCCGCGCCTATCAACAAGTCTCGAAGCTCGCCCGGCTCGTTAAAAGCATGTTCGCCGCGTTTGATCCTTGATGAGTTTGGCCCCAGAACACGATCAAGGGCCAGTACAAACGCGTTCGCACCTGGAGTTCGTTCTATCGAATTAAATACGCTAAGTGCGACACGCCCGGACAGCGACAACACACGATTCATTTCGCTGAGCGCGCGCCCCTGATCCGGAAAGAATTGCAGTCCCAATTGGCAAAGAACCAAGTCAAATTTTCCAGCCGGGAATGGCAAATCCAGCGCACTGCCTTCAACCCAATCGATTGGCGCTCCGTCGCCGGAAAAGGTCCGGGCAACGGCCAGCATCCCCTTGTTTAGGTCCAGGCCGGTGACATGTCCCTGGCCCATCCGCTGACTTGCCAAGCGGGCGACAATGCCAGTTCCGCAGGCTAGGTCGAGAACATCTTCTCCAGCACAAGGCTGGGCTCTCCCCACGAGATCCTCTGCCCATTTTACTGTAATCGCCGGCACCAGGTATTTTTCGTAAAGCTCCGGCGCGCTCCCGTCGAGTTGCCAATGATGGTAATCAACCATTGCCTCCTCCCAACTTCCGCCTAATCTTTTTGTCGCTCCGGTCTACGCCAATTTATGCAATGGGTCGATTCGTATCGTTGCGATGGCATCCCGTTGAAAAGCTAGGCTGGCGAACGTCAGGGTAGCGGCACCGCGTAGGAGAATTGCCTGCTTTCATCGTTCGCGGCCCACCAGCGGATACAGAATGCCTCGGTGCTTCGTAAGCGTGCAGTCATGACCCAAGGCTCTTACTGGCTATCGTTTCGGCCGTTGCCGCGATTGGCTTGTGCTCGCGGATGAAGTCGATCACCCGCACGCGCACGCCGCCGACCAGGACAATCTCGATCACACCGCGCTGTTCCGCCAAAGCCGCCGCGGCTGGTGCGGCAGCTTGGGTTCCGCAGGCGAAGCCCAGACCGAAGCAGCGTCCCGGCAGCACGACAAGCGGCGATGGTTAGCTCAGCGGCTCCGATGGCAGAGTGACCGAACTCGATCACGATCTGAAGCGTCACAGCGGGCAAAGGTTCAAATTCTGTCCCCGCACTCAAGGTGCTAGCAGCGGGATCGTCGCCAAAGTCGCAAGTGCGCCAATTCCGGACTTTTACCTGCGATCCCGCGAAAGCAAGATCTCGACTTTCAGACACCAAGAATAGCTCGTACAGTCTAACATTCCTCAGCCCATCGACTGTGGGATCGGTATGGCGGAACAGCAGACGACGCGCCGACTATCGGCCATCCTGGCAGCCGACGTTGTCGGTTACTCCAGCATGATGGGAATCGACGAGGCAGGTACCCTTGCGGCGCTGCGGGAGGTTTGGCAGCAGACTTTCAACCCCGCTGTCACCGCGCGTCACGGCCGCATCGTCAAGATGATGGGCGACGGAGCGCTGGTCGAATTTCCAAGTGTGGTGAGCGCGGTTGAATGCGCAGCGGCTATCCAGCGAGCGATGGGCGAGCGAAATCTCGCCGCTACCCCCCCAATTCAATTTCGCATCGGAATTAATCTTGGCGACGTTATAGTTGAGGGCGATGACATTTTCGGTGACGGCGTGAACATCGCTGCGCGGATCGAGGCTATCGCCAAGCCCGGCGGCGTGTCGGTGTCCGCTACTGTTCGGGAAAATGTCGGCAACAAGCTCGAACTGGCTTTCGACGATACCGGCGAGCACAGCCTCAAGAACATCGAGCAGCCGATACGCGTGTACAATGTCGTTTTGGACGCTGCGTTGCCCAAGACTGCCGCCATGGCGCACGGTTCGGGGACGCGGACCAAAGGCAGCGTAGCCGTGCTGCCCTTCTCCAACATGGGAGGAGATCCGGAGCAGGATTACTTCGCTGAAGGCATCGCGGAAGACATTCTGACCGAACTTTCGCGCTTCCGAAACCTGTTCGTGATTGCCCGAAATTCATCTTTCTCATTCAAGGGGAAGGGCCTTGGTACTCAGGAAATCGCAAAGGCATTGAATGTCGAATATATCGTAGCTGGTGGCGTGAGGCGCATCGGCAAACGCGTCCGCGTGGCGGCACAACTTATCCACAGCACTACTGGTCAGGAACTCTGGGCCGAACGCTATGATCGCGAAGTTGAAGATATCTTCGTCGTCCAGGACGAAGTTGTCCGGACCATCGTTGTCACGCTCGAATCGCGACTTCAGTTGGCAATAGCCAATGATGCGAGCAAGCGGGACCTACCGAGCTTGGCAGCCTACGAATGCGTTCAATTGGCAAAAAAGTATGTTGCCCAGCACGACGCTCCACGGGCGATGCCATTTGTGGAGAGGGCTCTCCAACTAGATGCTGAATACGCCGTTGCTCATGCTATGCGAGCCGCCACGTTCTACGTGCAATACCTCGGAACCGCGCGAGCGGACACGCTCGACGAAATGGCGGCCGCCGCACGAACCGCAATAGGCTTGGATGACGGCGACTCCTCTGGCCATGCGCTGCTCGGAATGGCGCTGATTCTCAAGCGGCAATA
Organism: Mesorhizobium sp. WSM4306; assembly: GCF_007003975.1. Taxonomy (GTDB): domain Bacteria; phylum Pseudomonadota; class Alphaproteobacteria; order Rhizobiales; family Rhizobiaceae; genus Mesorhizobium. Next base: position 5,091 of record NZ_VFTC01000020.1, on the reverse strand, counting down.
CGAGTTGGCAGCCTCCCATTTGGAACGGGCCATCAGCCTAAACCCCGCCAATGCCACTGCGATGGCATACCAGGCAGAGTTGTTTCTTCGAAACGGTGATTTCGCGACAGCGCTCAAGACGATGGATGAGTTGCTTCAACGCGATCCAATTCCGGCGACATGGCACTGGGAAATCCGAGGCATGGCTCTGCTAATGCTCCGACGATATCATGAAGCGATCTTGGCATTTTCTCGGCAGGCCCACCCGTTTTGGTACATTCATGGCTATCTGGCGATGTGCCAGGCACGCCTTGGGCATCTAGGTGAGGCGAAGGCTGAGATAGAGAAGCTACTATCCGAGATGCCCGAGATGACCATTGGCCGGTATCCCGAGATCGAGCCATTTCGAAAACAGGAGGATCGCGACTTTATGGCTGAGAGCCTTCGGCTGGCTGGACTTCCCGAGTAGCCACGCCAAGGTTGGCGCGACCATTCGCAATGTCGTCTAGGGTCAAACCTTCCCGCTCGAAACTGTCTTAGGTGGACGATTTTCGCTGCTATTCGGGCCCATGTTTCCGAAAACGGTTTCAAGTCAAGCAGTTCGTAAATTTGGCGCGCCCGAAGAGATTCGAACTCCTGACCCCCAGATTCGTAGTCTGGTGCTCTATCCAGCTGAGCTACGGGCGCGCAACAGGCCATGACTTGCATAGCCCCGCAAGCCGGTCCTGGCGACCGGCCGCGACGAGACGTGTTCCCTAACGACTGAATTTCCGAAAAGCAAGCCGATCCGGCAAAAGTTTTGTCGCAGGCAGATCAAGGTGAGTTGAGATTCAGCTCAGGCGGGGCGGCGCAGGCCGCTGCGGGCCTGGTCGAGGCGGACCGGCTGGTCGGGGATGGTGACGGCGAAGGTGGTGCGGCCGCCGATCGATTCGACCAGCTCCACCGTGCCGCCATGGGCGCGGATCAGTTCGTGGGCGATGGCCAGTCCAAGGCCGGTGCCGCCGCTGCGGGCCGAACCGCGAAACGCCGCGAACAGGTTTTCGCGCGCCTTGGGCGGCAGGCCGGGACCGGTGTCGGTGACGATGATGCGGCTGACGCTGCCCATGCGCTCAGCCGACACGGCGAGCCGGCGCACCAGCGCGCTCTCGGAGTCGGCTGCCATCGCCTGCACGGCGTTGCGGCACAGATTGGTGAGCACGCGAAACAGCTGGTCGGAATCGGCATCGACCTCGAAAGCGAGCTCGACGGCGTTGACGAATTCGATGCCGTCCTCGATGTCGAGCAGGCCGTGGACGTCGTCGACCAGCTGGCGCAGCCGCAAACGGCGGCGCGAGGGCGCCGGCTCCTGGGTGCGGCCATAGGCCAGCACGCCTTCGGAATAGGACACGGCGCGGTCGAGCGCGCGCAGCAGTTTTGGCGCGAAGGCCTGCACGGTCGGGTCCTTGACCAGGCGCAGACGGTCCGACATCAGCTGCGCCGAGGCCAGGATGTTGCGCATGTCGTGATTGATCTTGGAGACGGCGAGGCCGAGATCGGCAAGATGCTTCTGCTCCGACAGCATCTTTTGCAGCCGTTCCTGCATCTGCGACAGTTCGCGTTCGGCAACGCCGATCTCGTCGGCGCGGGCGGCCGGGTGGATGATACGCGTGGGATCGTCGGGCGCCTCGGAGAAGGACAGCATCGAGCGCGTCATGGTGCGGATCGGGCCGATCATGATCAGGTCGATCGCGGCATAGACCAGCATGGCGGTGAACAGCGAGATCAGCAACGAGACGAAAGCGACATTGCGCGAATAGCGCAGCATGGCGTTGCGCAAGGAATAGTCGGGCATGATCAGCTCGAATTCCTTGTCGCTTTCGCCGACCGGACCGAAAACCCTGAGCATGCGCTTGCCGCCGAAGAACAGCGTGTCGAGCGCCCCGGTCATGCCCTTGATCATGCCGACATTGGCGATGTCGATATGCTCGTCGACCTGCGGCGGCATTTCGGCCACCACCAGGAGGCGCGAGACGCCACCGTCGCGCACCGCGATCGCCTTGGCGCCGATCGCCATCAGCACGTCGTTCTGGGCGGTACGCGAGAGCGAATTGGGCTCGCCCTGCACCAGCACGATCGACACGGCGGCGGCGGTGCTGAGCCTCTCCTTCAGCCAGGCCAGGCGGTAGCTGGCGATCCAGGGCAGGAAAATGAGGACTTCGGCCAGGAGCACGAAGACGATGGTGAGCAACAGCAGCTTGGTCGACAGGCCGCGCGCCAATGGCACCGAACGGCTCGGAGCAGGGCGAGCGGACGCCGGGCTGGCATCGGCTTTCGCCGGGCCGGTCCCTTCATCCGCGGGGGCAAAGTCGCTCATTAGGGCCTGTCTTCACAAACGCTTGATCGGTTGAGATTAGGCGATTGCGGCTTTTTTGCCAATTTCATCCTTCGTTGGACGATGGTACCAGCAATAAAACCGCATCGAACTGGTCGTTCGCGCGGCGATGAACTGTTAGTTCACGCCGGATTGACTCCCAAAACCCTTCTTTCTATAAGCCGCTCACGCTCGGGCCATTCGTCCCGGCGCGGTTTCGATCGCGCCAAAACCGGCCCGGCAAAGCTCCTGTTACACAGTGACAGAATCAAGAAGGGCCGCACCCCGCGGTATTAAAACAAATGAAGCGTACCTACCAACCGTCCAAACTCGTCCGCAAGCGCCGGCACGGTTTTCGTGCTCGCATGGCCACCAAGGGTGGTCGCGGCGTCGTCGCAGCTCGCCGCAACCGCGGCCGCAAGCGGCTCAGCGCCTGAACGGAAGACGAGATCGTTGCCCGCAACCGGCAAGCCAGTGGGACCAAACCCCAAGCGGCTTCTGAAACGTGCGGAATTCCTGGCCGTCCGCCGCGGTGAAAAGCGGCGCGGGCGGCTTTTTCTCGTTGAAGTTCTCGACCGCAATGACGGTCTGTCGCCGCGCGTCGGCTTCACCGTCACCAAGAAAGTCGGCAATGCAGTCGTGCGCAACCGCATCAGGCGGCGGCTGAAAGAAGCCGTGCGCACCCATGCCGCAAGTGACATGGCGCCCGGCAATGACTATGTCATCGTCGGGCGTGAAGACGTGCTTACCATTCCGTTCGGCCAGTTGAAGGCCGAACTCTCCCGCCGTCTGAGCGGAACACGATAGGCCAAGGGCTTTCGATGGAAAACAACCGGAACTTCTACATCACCATCGTCTTGTCGGTGCTGATCCTTGGGCTGTGGCAATATTTCTACGTGCTGCCGCGCAGCGAGCGGCAAGCCGAAGCCACGCGCATCGAAGAGCAGCGGGTGGCGGAGCAGAAGAAGGCGGCCGAGGCCGCAAACCCCGGCGGCACGACGGCGCCCGCGGCGCCCGGCGCCATTCCGAACGCGCCCGGCGGCGTGGTAACGGCGGCTAGCCGCGAACAGGCCCTTGCAGCAACTGCCCGCGTCAAGATCGACACGCCGAGCCTGTCGGGCTCGATCAACCTGACTGGGGCACGTCTCGATGACCTGAAGCTCAAGCACTATACCGAGACCGTCGACAAGGACTCGCCTGAGATCAGCCTGCTCAATCCGGCGGCCTTGCCCAATGGCTACTTCGCCGAGATCGGCTACAGCGCCGCCAATATCGATCAGACCGGCACCGTGCCGGGAGCAGATACCGTCTGGACCGCAGCCGGCAATCCTACGCTGACCCCGGCAACCCCGGTGACGCTGACTTATGTCAACGACAAGGGCCTGACCTTCGAGCGCACCTTCTCTGTCGACAACGACTACCTGTTCACCGTCTCCGATACGGTGAAGAACTCCGGCGCGGCGCCCGTATCGCTCTACAATTATGGCCGCGTTACCCGCTTCGACAAGCCGGCGGTTGCCAGCACCTACGTGTTGCATGAAGGCCTGATCGGCTTCACCGGCACGGAAGGCCTGCAGGAACACAAATACGCGGCCATCGAGAAGGACAAGCAGGTCAAGCCAGGCAAGTCGACCGACGGCTGGCTCGGCATCACCGACAAATACTGGGCTGTGACCCTGGTCCCGACCGAAAAGCAGCCATTCCAGCCCAACTATTCCTATTTCGAATTCCCTACCGGGCCTCATGCGCACAGCTACCAGGCGGATTTCCTGTCCGATGCAATCACCGTGGCGGCCGGACAGTCGACGACGATCGAGTCGGAGATTTTCGCCGGCGCCAAGGAAGTAGGCAAGATCAACGCCTACGCCGAGGATCGCCATATCAAGCGGTTCGACCTCCTGATCGACTGGGGCTGGTTCCACTTCATCACCAAGCCGATGTTCTGGCTGATCGACACGCTCTACAAATTCTTCGGCAATTTCGGCCTGGCCATCCTCGCCACCACAGTGGTGGTCAAGGCCATCTTCTTCCCGCTCGCCAACAAGTCCTACGCGTCGATGGCGAACATGAAGAAGGTGCAACCCAAGATGCTCGAGATCCGCGAGAAATACGCGGACGACAAGATGAAGCAGCAACAGGCGATGATGGAGCTGTACAAGACCGAGAAGATCAATCCGCTCGCCGGCTGCTGGCCGGTGGCGCTGCAGATCCCGGTGTTCTTCTCGCTCTACAAGGTGCTCTACATCACCATAGAGATGCGGCACGCGCCGTTCTTCGGCTGGATCCAGGATCTGGCGGCGCCCGATCCGACCTCGGTCTTCAACCTGTTCGGCCTGCTGCCGTTCGCGCCGCCGGCGTTCCTGCCGCATATGGGCGCCTGGGCTGTGGTCATGGGCATCACCATGTTCCTGCAGATGCGCATGAACCCGACGCCGCCGGATCCGACGCAGGCGCAGATCTTCACCTGGATGCCGGTGATCTTCACCTTCATGATGGGCTCCTTCCCGGCCGGCCTGGTCATCTACTGGGCCTGGAACAACACGCTGTCGATCCTGCAGCAGGGCGTGATCATGAAGCGCCAGGGCGCCAAGATCGAATTGTGGGACAATCTGGCGGCGATGTTCAAAAAGAAACCGTCGCCGGCGGAGTAGCCGGACCCCCTCTCGCACAACAAAGCCCCGGCTCGTGAACTGACCCCCGAAAGTTGGACACAACCTTCGGGGGTTTTGCATGTCCAGACACAGTACGAGTTTCAAGCGCTC
>NZ_VFTC01000001.1 GCF_007003975.1 Mesorhizobium sp. WSM4306 | reverse complement strand
ATCAACGAACTGATCGACCATGTGCGTGAAGTGCTGAGGGCGATAGATTGACAAACTGGGCGCGGATACCCCTCCCCTCGAGGGGGAGGGGGACGCTGTGCAATTGGAGAGAGTTTGAATGGCTGCCCCCGGCGAGAATCTGCGAATCAATTCAGACCGTTTGTGGGATTCCATCATGGAGATGGCGAAGATCGGCCCCGGCATTGCCGGTGGCAACAATCGCCAGACCGTGACCGACGAGGACGGCGAGGGCAGGCATCTGTTCAAACGCTGGTGCGAGGCGGCCGGGCTCGAAATGGGCCTCGACGAGATGGGCACCATGTTCGCCCGCCGGGAAGGCGCCGATCCCAGTCTGCCGCCGGTCTATGTCGGCAGCCATCTCGATACGCAGCCGACGGGCGGCAAATATGACGGCGTGCTTGGCGTCCTCGGCGGGCTGGAGATCATCCGCTCGCTCAACGATCTCGGCATCACCACCAGGCATCCGATCGTCGTCACCAACTGGACCAATGAGGAAGGCTCGCGCTTTGCCCCGGCGATGATGGCGTCCGGCGTGTTCGCCGGCGTGCTGGAGCAGGCGGACGTGTACCAGCACACGGATAAACAGGGAAAAAAATTCGGCGAGGAGCTGGAGCGCATCGGCTGGAAGGGCACCGAGAAGGTCGGTGACCGCAAGATCCACGCCTTCTTCGAGCTGCATATAGAGCAGGGGCCGATCCTCGAGGATGAAGGCATCGACATCGGCGTCGTCACCCACGGCCAGGGGCTGAAATGGCTGCAGGTGACGCTGACCGGCAAGGAGGCGCATACCGGTTCGACGCCGATGCCCAAGCGCCGCAATGCCGGGCTCGGCATGGCCCGGGTGATCGAGCTGGTGCACGAAATCGCCATGGACTACCAGCCCGATGCCGTCGGCGCTGTCGGCCATATGGAAGTGTTTCCGAATTCGCGCAACATCATCGCCGGGCGCACCGTCTTCACCATCGACATCCGCTCGCCCGAGAAGGAAGTGCTGGACGCCATGGACGGCCGCATCCGCGAAGGCATCGACACGATCTGCGAGGCGCTCGACATCCAGTACAAGGTCGAACAGGTCGGCGCATTCGATCCGGTGACCTTCGACGCCGGATGCGTCAAGGCAATCCGCGATGCCGCCGATCGTCTCGGCTATTCCCACCGCAACATCGTTTCCGGCGCCGGTCATGATGCCTGCTGGATCAACCGGGTCGCGCCGACCGCCATGGTGATGTGCCCCTGCGTTGACGGGTTGTCACACAACGAGGCCGAGGAAATTTCGAAGGAATGGGCAGCGGCGGGTGCCGACGTGTTGTTTCATGCGGTGGTGGAGACAGCGGGGATCGTGGCGTGAACTAAAATCTGGGTTCAAACGACGCTCACAAAGAAGCGCGACAAGAACAAGGGAACACGAAAATGACCAAAGTCATCCGAAACGGCACCATCGTCACCGCCGACCGCACCTGGAAGGCCGATGTGCTGATGCAGCACGGCAAGATCGTCGCCATCGGCTCGAACCTGCATGGCGACCATGAGTTCGATGCCACCGGCTGCTACATCATGCCGGGCGGCATCGATCCGCACACCCATCTCGAAATGCCGTTCATGGGCACCTATTCGGCCGATGATTTCGAGTCCGGCACGCGCGCAGCGCTGTCCGGCGGCACGACGATGGTGGTCGATTTCTGCCTGCCGGCGCCGCAGCAGTCGCTGCTCGAAGCCTTGCAGATGTGGGACAACAAGACCTCGAAGGCGTCCTGCGACTACTCCTTTCACATGGCGATCACCTGGTGGGGCAAGCAGGTGTTCGACGAGATGGCGACCGTCGTCGACAAGGGCATCACTTCGTTCAAGCACTTCATGGCCTACAAGGGTGCGTTGATGGTCGACGACGACGAGATGTATGCGTCGTTCCAGCGCTGCGCCGATCTCGGCGCGCTGCCGCTGGTGCATGCCGAGAACGGCGATGTGGTCGCTGCCTTGTCGCAAAAGCTGCTCGCTGCCGGCAACAACGGCCCCGAGGGCCACGCCTATTCGCGGCCGCCGGAAGTGGAGGGCGAGGCGACCAACCGCGCCATCATGATCGCAGACATGGCCGGCGTGCCGCTCTATGTCGTGCATGTCTCCTGCGAACAGAGCCACGAAGCCATCCGCCGCGCCCGCCAGAAGGGCATGCGCGTGTTCGGCGAGCCGCTGATCCAGCATCTGACGCTGGATGAGAGCGAGTATTTCAACAAGGATTGGGACCATGCGGCGCGCCGCGTCATGAGCCCACCCTTCCGCAACAAGCTGCACCAGGATTCGCTGTGGGCCGGCCTTCAGGCGGGATCGCTGCAAGTGGTGGCGACCGACCACTGCGCCTTCACCACCAAGCAGAAGCGCAACGGCATCGGCGATTTCACCAAGATCCCGAACGGCACTGGCGGGCTCGAAGACCGCTTGCCGGTGCTGTGGACGACCGGCGTCAACACCGGGCGGCTGACGATGAACGAGTTCGTCGCGGTGACGTCGACCAACATCGCCAAGATCCTCAACATGTATCCGAAGAAGGGCGCCATCGTCGAAGGTGCCGATGCCGACATCGTCGTCTGGGACCCGAAGCGCAAGAAGAAGATCACGTCGAAGAAGCAGCAGTCGGTGATCGACTACAACGTCTTCGAAGGTTTCGAGGTGACGGGCCTGCCGCGCTTCGTGTTTTCGCGCGGTGAACTGTCGATCGAGGAAGCCGAGGTCAGGGCCAAGCCCGGCCATGGCGAGTTCGTCGCCCGTGAACCGAACGCGGCGGTCAACCGGGCGCTGTCGACCTGGAAGGACATTACCGCGCCTCGCAAAGTGGAACGCACCGGCATTCCGGCGACCGGGGTCTGAGGTTGCCGAATTCCGCAGCGCTCATGTCGTTGGTCGTGGCGATGGCGATCGCCGGTCCCGCAACCGCGGCCGACAGGCTGCTCGGTTCTTGGGGCAACGATGCCGGCTGCGTCGTCGCAAAGGCCGGTTATCAGGACGGCGACGACTATATCGTGCTGACCGCGGAGGGCATCGAGACCTGTGGCAGCGGCTGCCGGTTCGCTCAGCAATTGACCTCGACGCCGGGTACGCAATCGCTTGATGCGACCTGTTCGGCCGAGGGCGAGGCGGGGACGACGGCTGAAACCGTTGTGGTCACCAACGAGGGCGAGGGTGGTTTCTTCGTGACCATTCCCGGCCTTGAGGAAATGGGGCCGTTGCAACCGTGTTCGTGATTTTGGATTGGGGGGAATGAGCGTGCGTGGTTTTGGTCTCTTTGTAACGGTGCTTGCCGTTCTGGCCGCTGGTCAGGCTTTCGCGGCAGGCATCGACCTGTCGAAGCCCTATGGCGACAAATATGGCTGCATCAACCGCAACGGCCAGGAACTCGCCGCCGATCGGATGCTGCTGTTGACCGACGAGGCATTGGTCACCGCCGCCAGCGCCTGCACCTTCACGGACAAGCAGGCCCAGGCCGATGGATCGCTGGTGGTGACGGCAACCTGTGAAGCGGAAGGCGAAGAGGGCTCGGAGCCGACCAAGTTCACCATCAAGCGCAGCGCCAAGAACGCCAAGAAGCTGACGATCGCCGACGAAGACGGCAACGTCATGGGGGAAGTCTCGCGGTGCAAATGACCGCAGTCCTGCCGGTGTCAGGCGACCAGCGCATCCAGTTCCGGCAGCAGGACGACGCTTTCCTGTTCGTTGGGATCGGTGCGGGCGATGACGGCCGAGGATGGAGCGTTGCTCAGATTGGCCGGCAGATGCGGCACGCCGGCAGGAATGTAGAAGAGGTCGCCGGCCTTGACGACGATGTGGTGCTCCAGCCGGTCGCCATACCAGGTGTGGACCTCGCCGGAGAGCACATAGATCGCCGTTTCATGGCTTTCATGCAGGTGCGCCTTGGCACGGGCGCCGGGCGGCAGGGTGAGCAGATGCATGCAGATGCCGGACGAGCCGACCGTCTCGGCGGCAATGCCGGCGAAATAGGTCAATCCCTGCTTGCCTTCATAAGTGCTTTCAGGGCGGATAAGGTGACAGGTGGGTTTGGGCGACATCGGCAAGGCTCCGGGCGTCGGTTGAGTGGGATTGGACGAGTGGAAAACAACATCAGCGCAAATGTAACGGCATTTCATCGGGCGCGGCAGCGGCTGCGAAAGGCAGGCTGCGGCCAATGACGGGAACCTCGCCAGCCGTCGTTTCGGCAAGCAAACTTGGCCTCACCTTTCAGACCAATGACGGTCCGGTGCAGGCGCTCTCCAATGTCGACCTGACCATCGGCAAGGGCGAATTCGTCTCCTTTATCGGCCCGTCCGGCTGCGGCAAGACGACCTTGCTGCGCGTCATCGCCGATCTGGAGAAGCCGACTTCGGGCACCATCTCGGTCAACGGCATGACGCCGGAGCAGGCGCGCGAGAAACGCGCCTATGGCTATGTCTTCCAGGCGGCCGCGCTTTTCCCCTGGCGCACGATCGAACGCAATGTGGCGCTGCCGCTGGAGATCATCGGCCTCTCCCGGGTCGAGCAGGCCGAGCGCATCAGGCGCACAATGGAACTCGTCAATCTCTCAGGATTCGAGAAGAAATACCCCTGGCAGCTTTCCGGCGGCATGCAGCAGCGCGCCTCGATCGCGCGAGCGCTCGCCTTCGATGCCGACCTGTTGCTGATGGACGAGCCATTCGGCGCGCTGGACGAAATCGTGCGCGACCATCTCAACGAACAGCTTCTGGAACTGTGGGCGCGGACCAACAAGACGATCTGCTTCGTCACCCATTCGATTCCCGAGGCGGTGTATCTGTCGACGCGCATCGTCGTCATGTCGCCGCGCCCCGGCCGCGTCAGCGACGTCATCGAATCGACGCTGCCGAAGGAGCGGCCGCTGGATATCCGCGAGACGCCGGAGTTTTTGGCGATCGCCGCCCGGGTGCGCGACGGCCTCAGGGCAGGGCATAGCTATGATGATTGAGGGGGTGGCCCATCGCGACTTCGTCATCCTAGGGCGGAGCAAGGAGCGAAGCGACGCGACGCAGACCCTAGGATCCATGCCGTTACCTCAACGTTCCGCAGCGGTGCAGGCCGATGCACCTTACGCCGTGCGTTCGAAGGCGAACATTCTGGACCGCTTATACCCCTCGGCCAACGTCACGGAATGGATCCTAGGGTCTGCGCGACGCTTCGCGTCGCTCCGCCCTAGGATGACGAACGCGAAGGTGGTCGGCCTTCGCTTCGCTCCCTCCACCCTCTCCCCGGTGGGGAGAGGAGGAGGGCCGCGCTAAAATGGACACCTTCCGCGACAAGCTCATCCCCGTCACCTCGATCCTCCTGGGCGTGGTCGTGCTCTGGTATGTCTTTGCCGTCATCCTCAACGCGCCGTTCCAGCGAGACCTCGACCGCCGCGCCAACGAGACCTCCACGTTCAGCGAGTTCATCGGCAAGACGTTGTCGCAGCCGAAGCCGACCCTGCCGGCACCGCATCAGGTGGCGGTGAATTTCTTCGAGAACACCTTTCTGCGGCCCATCACCTCGACCCGCAGCCTTGTCTACAATGCCTGGGTGACCTTGTCGTCGACGCTGCTCGGCTTTGCCTTCGGCACCGCGCTCGGCATCATCATCGCCGTCGGCATCGTCCATGTGGCGACGCTCGACCGCAGCCTGATGCCGTGGATCATCGCCTCGCAGACGATTCCTATCCTGGCCGTGGCGCCGATGATCATCGTGGTTTTGGCGGCGATTGGCGTCACCGGTCTCATCCCGAAGGCGATGATTTCGACCTATCTGTCGTTCTTCCCGGTGACGGTGGGCATGGTGAAGGGCCTGCGCTCGCCCGAGATCATGCATCTCGACCTGATGCACACCTACAATGCCAGCGCCTCGCAGACCTTCTGGAAATTGCGCGTGCCGGCTTCCGTGCCATTCCTGTTCACCTCGATGAAGGTGGCGGTGGCGGCGAGCCTGGTCGGCGCCATTGTCGGCGAATTGCCGACCGGAGCCGTTGCCGGGATCGGCGCCAAGCTGCTCGCCGGCGCCTATTACAGCCAGTCCATCGACATCTGGTCCGCGCTGGTTGCCGGCTCGGTGGTGGCAGCACTTCTGGTCATGGTGGTCGGCATTGCCGGGCGCCTCGTCGACCGCGCCATGGGCGGGAGGCCGGCATGAACTGGCTGAAGCCCTCCTGGCAAGCGGTGCTGGCCCTTCTCCTGTGTCTTGTCGCTCTGGCGCTCGGCGCGATGTCTAAGCCGGAAGCGGCTGCACTTGCAGATCCGGCCGCCAGCTTCGACTACCCCTATTTCGGAATAAAGACGCCGATGATCGTCCTGGGCATGCTGGCGGGGCTGATCTCAATGCTCAGGATTTCGGAGCTGGCGGAGGCCGTGGTGCTGTTTGTCGGCGCCCACCTCGTCGCCTGGATGCTGATCTCGGGCATTACGGGTTTCGAAGGCACAGCATTGGCGCCGTACTTCCTGCTGCTCGCTGCTGCCTGGCTGCTTGCCTGGCGCTGCGTCGCGGTGCTGTCCGGTCTTCGGCCGATGGAAAAAGGGGTGCGGATGGCGCTGCGCCTGATCATCCCGGCGATCTTCGGCGCCTGGATCCTGATCATCTGGGAAGCGGTGACGCGCGGCGCCGGCATCCCCTTCATCCTTTTGCCGCCGCCAAGCGCCATCGGCGCGCGCATTGCGAGTTCCCTGCCGGTGCTCGGCGCCGATGTCCGGCAGACCATCTTCAAGGCGGTGATCTTCGGCTATGTCGTCGGCAGCGGCGCCGGCTTCCTCGTGGCGATCGCGGCCGACCGCGTGCCGTTCCTGCGCCGCGGGCTCTTGCCGATCGGCAACATGGTCTCGGCGCTGCCGATCATTGGCGTGGCGCCGATCATGGTGATGTGGTTCGGCTTCGACTGGCCTTCCAAGGCAGCTGTCGTCATCATCATGACCTTCTTCCCGATGCTGGTGAACACGGTCGCCGGCCTTGCCGCCTCCGGCCATATGGAGCGCGACCTGATGCGCACCTACGCGTCGGGCTACTGGCCGACGCTCTTGAAGCTCCGGCTGCCGGCAGCGGCGCCCTTCATCTTCAATGCGCTGAAGATCAACTCGACGCTGGCGCTGATCGGCGCCATCGTCGCCGAATTCTTCGGTACGCCAGTCGTCGGCATGGGCTTCCGCATCTCGACCGAGGTCGGGCGGATGAACATCGACATGGTCTGGGCCGAAATCGCAGTTGCAGCCCTTGCGGGTTCGGTCTTTTATGGCGTGGTCGCTCTCGTCGAGAGAGCCGTCACGTTTTGGCATCCCTCTGTCCGTGGTGGATAGGGCGGTGGGTTTTGGGTGTTAACTTCAGAGGGTAAAAACATGAAAAGACTGATCATTCCGATGCTGGCCAGTGCGATGTCGCTGGCCGCGTTCCAGGCCATGGCCGCCGACAAGGTGACCTTGCAGCTGAAATGGGTCACGCAGGCCCAGTTTGCCGGCTACTACGTCGCCAAGGCCAAGGGTTTCTATGAGGCCGAAGGCCTCGACGTCGACATCAAGCCGGGCGGTCCCGATATCGCGCCGGAGCAGGTGATCGCCGGCGGTGGCGCCGATGTCATCGTCGACTGGATGGGTGGGGCGCTCGCCGCGCGCGAAAAGGGCGTGCCGCTGGTCAACATCGCCCAGCCGTTCAAGAAGGCCGGCATGGAACTGGTCTGCCCGAAGGACGGCCCAATCAAGACCGAAGCCGATTTCAAGGGCCATACGCTGGGCGTCTGGTTCTTCGGTAACGAATATCCGTTCTACGCCTGGATGAACAAGCTCGGCCTCAAGACCGAAGGCGGCCCGGACGGTGTCACCGTTCTCAAGCAGAGCTTTGACGTGCAGCCGCTGATCCAGAAGCAGGCGGATTGCATCTCGGTCATGACCTACAACGAGTACTGGCAGTTGATCGACGCCGGCTACAAGCCGGAACAGCTGACCGTGTTCAACTACTCGGCGATGGGCAACGACCTGCTCGAAGACGGGCTCTATGCCTCGGAAGACAAGCTCAAGGATCCGGCCTTCGAGGACAAGATGGTGCGTTTCGTGCGCGCTTCGATGAAGGGCTGGAAATACGCTGTCGACAACAATGACGAAGCCGCAGGCATCGTCATGGATAATGGCGGCCAGGACGAGAATCACCAGAAGCGGATGATGAGCGAAATCGCCAAGCTGATCGACAATGCCGACGGCAAGCTCGATCCGGCGACCTACGAGCGCACCGCCAAGGCGCTGCTCGACCAGAAGATCATCACCAAGGCGCCGACCGGCGCCTACACCACGGCGATCACCGACAAGGCGATCAAATAAGCCTGGTTAGGTCGTTTCGATCTTGAGAGCGACGAAGAGCGGTTCGAAAGAGCCGCTCTTTTTCTTTGTTTGATGCATGTCGTTGCCCCAAAACCGCTGCACACTTTTGGGCGACATGCATTCAGAGGCGCCGTTCCTTTATGGTGTTCATGACGAAGCTGGTCTCGATCGAGGCGACGCATTTCAGCCGGGCGATCTTTTCCTTGATGAAGCGCTCGTACTGGTCGAGGCTGCCGGTCACCACCTTCAGCACATAGTCGCGCGACCCGGTGACGAGGTGGCATTCCAGCACCTCTTCCCAACCGCGGATCGCCTCCTCGAACATGACGATCTCGTCCTCGTTCTGGCGGCTGAGCCTGACGGTGGCGATGGCGACCATGTTCCAGCCGAAGGCGGCGGGATCGACCAGCGTGGTGTAGCCTCTGATAATGCCGGCTTCCTCCAGCCGCCGTACCCGCCGCAGGCAAGGTGACGGCGACAGGCCAATGCGCTCGGCAAGCTCGTTGTTGGTGATGCGGGCGTCGGCCTGCAGTTCGCGCAGGATTTTAAGGTCGAAATCGTCGGCTATCTTCTGCTGCACTTTTGCTCGCTCCTGGCAGTTTGTTGCCGGGATGCAGCCATGTGGGGCCGAAAATAGCAAGGACTGATGGATCGGGATCGCATAAATTGCCGCACGAGACTCCTCCAGAACGCAGGAAAAACCATGACCGCGCCGCGCCCGTCGAAAACCCATATCGGCAACCACAAGCTCCATCCCGAGACGCTGATGCTGAGCTACGGCTTTGATCCGCAGCTGTCGGAAGGCGCCGTCAAGCCGCCGGTGTTCTTGACCTCGACCTTCGTGTTCAAATCGGCGGAAGAGGGACGCGATTTCTTCGATTACACATCCGGCCGCAAGGAGCCGCCGAGCGGCACGGCGTCCGGCCTGGTCTATTCGCGCTTCAACCATCCCAACTCAGAGATCGTCGAGGACCGGCTGGCGGTCTATGAGGGGACGGATGCCTGCATCCTGTTTTCGTCGGGCATGTCGGCGATCGCCACGACGCTGCTCGCCTATGCCCGTCCGGGCGACGTCATCCTGCATTCGCAGCCGCTTTACGGCGGCACCGAGACGCTTTTGACGCGCACCCTGTCCGGCTTCGGCATCGGCGCTGTCGGTTTCGCGGATGGTGTGGACGAGAAGGCGGTGCGCTCGGCTGCGGACGCTGCCGTGGCGAAGGGCCGCGTCTCCGTCATCCTGATCGAGACGCCGTCAAACCCGACCAACAGCCTGGTCGATATCGCGCTGATCAGAAAGATCGCCGACGAGATCGGCGGCAAGCAGGGCTCGACGCCGATCATCGTCTGCGACAACACGCTGCTCGGCCCGGTGTTCCAGCGACCCATCGAACACGGCGCCGATGTCTCGGTCTATTCACTGACCAAATATGTCGGCGGCCATTCCGACCTGATCGCCGGTGCGGCCATGGGCGGCAAGGCGGTGACCAAGCCGATCAAGGCGCTGCGCGGCGCCATCGGCACGCAGCTCGATCCACATTCCTGCTGGATGCTCGGCCGCTCGCTGGAGACGCTGTCGATCCGCATGGAGCGCGCCAACGACAATGCGCGCCTGGTGGCTGAATTCCTGCGCGATCATGCCAAGGTCGAGAAGGTGCACTACCTGCCGTTCCTCCGCGAGGATACCTCTGCGGGCCGCGCCTATAAGGCGCAGTGCAGCGGCGCCGGCTCGACCTTTTCCTTCGACATCAAGGGCGGCGAGAAGGCGGCTTTCGCCTTTCTCAACGGGCTGCAGATCTTCAAGCTGGCGGTGAGCCTCGGCGGCACGGAATCGCTTGCCAGCCACCCGGCGGCGATGACCCATTCCGGCATTCCCTTCGACGTTCGTCAGCGCATCGGCGTGTTGGAGACGACGGTCAGGCTGTCTATCGGTGTCGAGCATCCGGACGATCTGATCGCCGATCTGACGCAGGCGCTGGCAGCGGTTTGATCGCCTGGCCAGGAGGGGCGGGCAATTGCGCCTTTTGTTTGCGACCGGTCACAAAACCGTGTGTTGGGAAACATTACGCTGTTCGGCCGTTCCAGCTTAGGCATGCGCGCGTCGGGGAGCCGCGGCGCATGTGACATGCAATCGGAGGTTCTTCATGCGCACACAATCCTTCCTGCCGGCGTTTTCGGCGCTCGCCGTTTCGGTCGCCTTTCTGTTCGCGTCACCCGCGATGGCCGAGGTGGTGAAGTACAAGGCCACACTCGATGGCAGCCAGCAGAATCCGGCGGTCACCACAAAGGGCAAGGGCACCGCTACCTTAACCTTCGATACCGCCAAGAAGAAGCTCAGCTGGAACGTCAAATATTCCGGCCTCAGCGGGCCGGCGACGGCTGCGCACATTCATGGCCCGGCGGCGATGGGTGCGAACGCAGCGCCCGTGATCCCGTTCAAAGGCAAGCTCAAAAGCCCGATCAAGGGTTCGGCGGAACTGACCGACGCGCAGGCCGCCGACCTCGCGGCCGGCAACTATTACGTCAATGTCCACACCGCCGCGAACAAGGATGGCGAGATTCGCGGACAGATCGAGGCGGCGAAGTAGGGCCGGACAGAATAGCGATTGCTTTGGAAGCCAAGCAATTGGCTTTCCGACCGCTGCGCGGAGCACTCCTCAACCCCCCACAAGGAGGGAGATCGGATTTCGCGACTGCTTCGCCAATCAGGCCTTGTCGCGGATCTGCGTCATCGTCCGCGTCGGGGTGATCGCCTCGGGATCGAGCCTGATCTCGACGATCGCCGGCTTGTCGCTTGCCCGGGCGCGCTCGAAGGCGGGGGCGAAATCGGCCGTCTTCTCGACCGTTTCGCCGTGGCCGCCATAGGCGCGGGCAAGGGCGGCAAAGTCCGGGTTCTTCAGGTCGGTGGCGACGACGCGGCCGGGATAGTCACGCTCCTGATGCATGCGGATGGTGCCGTAGATGCCGTTGTTGACGACGATGACGATGATCGGCAGGTCATACTGGACGGCGGTGGCGAATTCCTGCCCGTTCATCAGGAAGCAGCCGTCGCCGGCAAAGGCGATCACGGTGCGGTCCGGGTGGAGCGCCTTGGCGGCGACCGCAGCCGGCGTGCCGTAGCCCATCGAGCCAGAGGTGGGCGCGCCTTGCGTGGCGAAGCGGCGGAAGCGGTGGAAGCGATGCACCCAGGTGGCGTAATTGCCGGCGCCGTTGGTCAGAATGGCGTCGTCGGGTAGCACCTTTTCCAGGTAATTCATGATCGGTCCCATCTGGACCGGGCCAGGGCCGCTTTCAGGCGGCGTCGACCAGTCGAGATAGGCGGCATGTGCCTTCGCTGTCTCATCTGCCCAGGACGGCGTGCCAGCCGGCTTGCGGTTGGCGAACGCCTCGACGAAAGCCGATGGCGAGGCGTTGATGGCCAGCGTCGGCCGGTAGACGCGGCCGAGTTCACCGGCATCGGCATGGACATGGACCAGCGTCTGGTCGGGGTAGGGGCTCTTCAGCAGCGTGTAGTCGGAGGACGGCATCTCGCCCATGCGGCCGCCGATCAGCAGCACCAGGTCGGCCTGCTTGATCGCTGTCGCCAGCTTCGGATTGATGCCGATGCCGACATCGCCGGCATAGTTCGGGTGGAGATGATCGAACAGCATCTGGCGGCGGAAGGAGCAGCCGACCGGCAGCGACCATGCCTCGGCGATGGTGCGCATGCGTGCCACCGCTTCCTCGTCCCAGCGCGTGCCGCCGAGGATGACGAAAGGACGCTTGGCTTTGCCGAGCAGTTTCTCCAGCGCGTCGAGCTCGGCTTCGCCGGGCCGGGTTTCGACCGGTGTGTGTGGCAAGGCCGCGGGCGCTTCGACCAGACTGGTCAGCATGTCCTCGGGCAGCGAGATCACGACAGGACCGGGGCGGCCTGAGGTTGCCACCGCGAAGGCGCGGGTGACGAATTCCGGGATGCGCGCGGCATCGTCGATCTCGACGACCCATTTGGCGATGTCGCCGAAGAAGCGCTTGTAGTCGACTTCCTGGAAAGCCTCGCGCTCCTTGGCGTGGCTGGCGACCTGGCCGATGAACAGGATCACGGGAATAGAATCCTGCATGGCGATGTGAATGCCGGCCGAGGCGTTGGTGGCGCCGGGGCCACGAGTGACGAAGCAGATGCCGGGCTTGCCGGTCAGCCGCCCCTGGCAGTCGGCCATCATCGCGGCACCGCCTTCCTGGCGGCAGACAATGGTGCGGATCGACGAGTCATGCAGCGCGTCGAGCACGGCGAGATAGGATTCGCCCGGCACGCAAAAGATGCGGTCGGTGCCGTTGGCCTCGAGCGCGTCGACAATTAATTGTCCGCCGGTCTTCATTTTCCAGATTTCTCCAGTTCGGCAAGGATTTCTTCGGTGTGTTCGCCAAGGCGCGGTGAGGGGCGCTGATAGACCAGCGGCGTGCCGGACATCACCATCGGCGCGCGTACCGAAGGCAGACGGTTGCCGTGGCCATCGTCGAGGTCGAGGCGCATGCCGCGCGCAATGGTCTGCGGGTCGGCAAACATCTGGCCGATATTGTTGATCGGGCTCGCCGGCACGCTGGCTGCTTCGAGTTTCGCCAGCAGCGGGTCGCGATCCCAGTTCTTCAGCGTCTCGATCATATGCTCGCGCAGTTTCACCCGGTTGGCGACACGGGCAGGGTTGGTGGCGAAATCGGGATCCGCGGCGAGATGGTCGAGCCCGACAGCGGCGCAGAATTTGCCGAACTGGCCGTCATTGCCGACCGCGAGGATGATGTGGCCATCCCTGACCGGTACAACCTCATAGGGCGCGATGTTCATATGCGCATTGCCCATCTGCACCGGCGATTTGCCGGAGACGAGATAGTTGAGGTTCTGGTTGCCGAGTGCGGAGATCTGGGTGTCGAACAGCGCCATGTCGATGTGCTGGCCTTCGCCTGTCTTTTCGGCATGGCGAAGCGCTGCCTGGATGGCGATCACCGAATAGAGGCCGGTGAAGATATCGGAAATGGCGACGCCGGCCTTTTGCGGCTCGCGCCCGGCCTCGCCGGTGATCGACATCATGCCGGCCATGGCCTGGATGATGAAATCATAGCCCGCGCGGGGTGCGTAAGGCCCATCCTGGCCGAAGCCGGTGATCGAACAATAGACGAGCTTTGGATTGATCTTGCGCAGGCTCTCGTAATCGAGGCCGTATTTTTTCAGCCCGCCGAGCTTGAAGTTCTCGATCAGCACATCCGAGGTAGCGACCAGCCGGCATATCGTTTCAGCACCCTCAGGCGTCGAGAAGTCGATGGCGATGGAACGCTTGCCGCGATTGCAGGAGTGATAATAGGCGGCCGACAGGTTCTCGCCGTCATGGCTCATGACGAAGGGCGGACCCCATTTGCGGGTGTCGTCGCCGCCATCGGGACTTTCGACCTTGATGACATCGGCGCCGAGATCGGCCAGCAACTGCCCGGCCCATGGCCCGGCCAGGATGCGGGCCAGTTCGATGGCGCGGACGCCTTTCAGTGGAGGTTCAGCCATAAATCACCAGAGCGGGTCGGAACCGCAGCCTCTATCAATCCGGGATGCCGCTGTCACGAGGCTTGCGCTGGGCCAGCGATGTCACCGTTTCAGCACGCCGTCGGCCCAGGCGGCGAAATCGTCCATGACGGTGTCGCGATTCACCTCGTTCAGGCTTTCGTGGCGGGTGTTGGCGTAAACCTTTGAAACCAGATTCGAAAAGCCCATCGCGCGCATGCGTTTGGCGAGATGATCGATGGCTTTGCCGTAGTCGGAAGCCGGGTCTTTCTCGCCGCCGACGATGCTGACGGGAAGATCGCGCCTTATGCCGGCAAAGCCGGAATCCTTGCCGCCATTCTGCGCCATCTGGACGACGTCGCGCCACATCGAGATCGAGGCATCCCAGCCGCAGAGCGGATCGGCGACGTACTTGGCCACTTCCGCCTCGTCGCGCGACAGCCAGTCAAACAGCGTCTTGTGGTTGGGAACCGCCTTGCCCCAGGCCTGGAAGGTCAGCCGGGGCAAGATACGCGAGGGGATATCGGAGCCGAGCCTGAAGCGTTCATAGGCCAGGATGGTGAGCGCCAGCTGGCCAAGCAGGCCTTGCGAGAAATTGCCGTTCCAGATCGCGGCGGCGTGGACGCGTGGCGAGTGCGCCAACAGGTAGTTGAGCGCCACCGACGCGCCCATCGAGTGGCCGAACAGGATGACCGGGAGGCCAAGCTGCTCCTTTGCGATCAGGTCGTGAACGGCGTCGATATCGGCGACCACCTTGGCGGCGCCGTCGATGCCGGCGAACCTGCCGAGCGGCGCATCAGGCGCCTTGGTCGCGCCGTGGCCGCGGTGGTCGTGGACGTAGACGTGAAAGCCGCGCGGCGCGAGGTAATCGGCAAAGCGCGCATAGCGCGCGGCGTGCTCGGCCAGGCCATGGTTGATCTGGACGACGGCGCGCGGAGTGCCGCTCGCGTGCTTCACGTAAAGGTTGAGCGCGGCCCCGGTCGGTGAGGCCAGCGTCGTCTGCTTGTCAAATGCCATGTCTCGCTCCCTCAGCGACTGTTGGGCGACGGCGCGACCGACGTCAAGGGGGAGGTCGGGAAGCGTCAGCCGCACTTGGTGGAGATGTTTTTTGCGGCCGGCGAAAGAAATCGTAATTCTGACATGTCGTACGTTTCTAGCTTGCGCTATGACACGCTAGGAGTGCTGGAATGCGGATATCGGCAATAGTGGCTGCGGTGTTTTTTGCGCTGGCCGGCGCGGGCGCGGCGCAAGCCGACGTCAAGATGAGCGGCTCTTTCGTGGCAGATGCGGCCTGTCCGGCAACGCAGGCGATCAAGAGCGGCAGGAATCCGGGCAATATCGCGACAACGGCAGGGCAAAGCTACGATCTCCTGGCCGGCAACAAGGATGCGCCGACGCATTATCTCATCCGTGTGCCCGGCGCCGATCCGGAACGCCGCTGGGTCAAGGTCAGCTGTGGCCATGTTACCGGCGGCAGCGCGTCGGCCCAGCCGGCCGCGCCGGCTGATCAGGGCAAGCCTGCGGCTTCGGGAAAGCCCGAATATGTCTTTGCGCTGAGCTGGCAGCCGGCCTTCTGCGAAACCAGATCGAGCAAGCCCGAATGCCAGGCACAGACGGCGGGCGGTTTCGACGCGTCGCATTTCACGCTGCACGGGCTATGGCCGCAGCCGAACGGCAACTTTTATTGCCAGGTGCCGGCGAGCGACAAGGCCAACGACAATCCTGCCCATTGGGGCGATCTGCCGCCCGTCGATCTCGATGCCAACACGCGCGCCGAGCTCGACCAGGTGATGCCGGGCACGGCGTCCAAGCTCGAGCGGCACGAGTGGATCAAGCACGGCACCTGCTACGGCAAGAGCCAGCAGGAGTATTTTGCCGAGGCGCTGAACCTGATGCGGGCGGTGAACGCTTCGCCGGTGCGCGAGCTCTTCACCAAGAATGTCGGCAAGCAGCTGACCTCGGACCAGATCCGCAGCGCCTTCGACAGCGCCTTCGGCGCCGGTGCAGGGGCGCGGGTGCGCGTCTCCTGCCTGGTCGATCCGTCGAGCGGCAGGCGGCTGATCGGCGAGCTGACGCTCGGCCTGACCGGCCCGATCGGCCCGGACAGTTCGCTGGGCAATCTGATGCTAGCCTCGGCGCCGACGACCAAGGCCGGCTGCCCGAAGGGCTCGGTCGATGCGGCCGGGTTCCAGTAGGACATCCGTCTGTCGCTTGGCGACGACGCGGTGATATGGTCTGGACGCATTTCATTCGGCGGGGGTGGCGATGAGTGGCATGACATCAGGCGCGCTGGCGCGGCTGGCTTTCTGGGCCAGAGGGATGACCGCAATCCAGGACGGCCGCATGGAATGGCCGGGCTTTTCCTACACCGATGCCGAGTGGGCGCGCATGCGCGTGCTCGCCGCGCCGATCGGGGCCGGTCGCTACCAGCTGTTCACGATGGTCAATGCGGTGATCTTCATTGCCATCGCCGCGCTCGGGGTCGTCTGTGTCTTCCTGCCGCTGGCAAACCTTTTGTTTCCAGTGCCGGCCGAAACCAGCGCGCTCAAATTCTCGGCTCTGCTGGCGGCCTACGCGTTCCTTGTCATCGGTATTGGCCTGCCGATCTCGATGCGCCTGTCGAGCATGCTCCTGGCGTCCAGGGAGATGCGCGCCGGCCTTGTCACCGAGGCCGGCGACGAGGCGCTGGCGGCAAAGGTGTCCTGGCAGATCAACCGCATCATGCTCATCATGTGCGGCCTTCTGGTGCCGGGCATCCTGCTGTTCATCGCCTACGACATCGATGCCGGTCCGATCATCACCACGCTGAAATGGCTGGCGATCGTGCTGATGGCGGTCTCAGTTGCGGTCGCGCGTTGCAGCAGCGCAAGCGGAGCCAATAGGCGCCAGTGCTTCAGCCGCTTATGCCGCGTCCGCGTGTGAGCCTCCGCACGCCGAAATCTTCGGCATCGTCCCGCGCTTCGCCGACGACGCGGTCGCGTCCGGTGGACTTGGCCTTGTAAAGACGTTCATCGGCAAGGGCGAAGAGATCAGCAAGCGAGCCGACCGTCTCGTTGACGGTGGCGATGCCGGCGCTGACGCTGATGTCGAAGCGGTTTGCGGACGCCTTGACGGCATGGCGGATGTTTTCGCCGAGCAATCTGGCGACCGGATGCGGTTGCGAGCAAAGGATGGCGAACTCCTCGCCGCCGATCCTGAAAACCTGGTCCTGCGCGCCGGCTGCCTGGGTCAGCACCTGGGCGATCGATCTCAGCACCCTGTCGCCCTCGGCATGGCCGAAGCGATCGTTGATCGATTTGAAATGGTCGACGTCGACGATCAGCAGGCTGAGCGGCTGGGCCGTGCGCAGGCTGACGGCGACCGAATTTTCGCCATCGCTGTCAAAACGTCCCCTGTGCAACAGACCGGTCAAACCATCGCGGCCGACATGTTCGACCAGGGCTTCGTAGCGCTCGCGATAGGTCAAGGTATCGAAAACGTCGGACAAACCACGCGGCGCCACGGCCTGCCGCGTCTCGAACCATCTGAGATAGGCGACGAGCATGGCGCTGTAGGTAATGGCCGCGCCCATTTTGGCGAACCAGCCGCCGAAAAAGACTGCGATCGGCGCGCCAGCGACAAAATGCAGGGCGGTGAAAAATCCGGCCTGGTCGAAGGTCAGCACGCAGGCGACGCAAATCAGGATGCGGGAGAACTGAGCCTTGCGCAGATGGTGCCCGAGCTTTTCGTAAAGCAGGATGATCAGTATGGCGTCGATAAAGAGCAGTGTCGTGCCCCAGGCCATCAGCCAGCCCATCTCGTCGATGAAGCCGATGTCGGGCATCTTGCCATCGGGAAGGGGTGCGATGGCATGCATGCGCAGCAAAAGCCCCAAGCCAATCATCAGGGCGTTGCCGAACAGCAGGCCGTAGATGGGCTGGCGCACGGTTGCCGCGTCTTCCTTGATGTAGAGCAGAAGCAGCATGACCACCTTGCCGGAAAACAGCACCGCCGAACCCGGCGAGACCATGCCAAAGGGCAGTTCGACATAGAAGACGCTGGCGAGATAGGTTTCGAGGAAATGCATGGCGCCGAGCGCGCAGATGAAGACGCCGAGGCCGGTGCGGTCCCTGAAGCGGAACAGCGTGACCATGACGCTGAAATAGACGACCGCTTCGGCAAGGAGCAGGAGACTGTTCAGCACTGCCGTTGGTCCGATCTTTCTCTCGATCGCGCAAAACCGGCGATCCCTCCCGATCCTGTTGTGACTCCGAAGTGTTAACCGGAGATTTCAGCGCGGCTGTGGGCGGTTGAAAACTTGGCGGGCAGTGCACGCCCGGCTTGAAATGGCAAAAGCGATTGCCGTTCGGCCCGGCATCGCCTACATAGCGCCCAAACCTCCATTCAATCCGACATTTTCGGTCAACTGTCAGGGAAAGCGCGCGTGGCTCGCCAGTTCATCTATCACATGTCCGGCCTGTCCAAGGCCTATGGCACCAAGAAGGTGCTCGATAACGTCCACCTGTCCTTCTATCCGGACGCCAAGATCGGCATTCTGGGCCCCAACGGCTCGGGCAAGTCGACGATCCTGCGCATCATGGCGGGGCTCGACAAGGAGTTCCAGGGCGAGGCGTGGCTGGCCGAAGGCGCCACGGTCGGCTACCTCGCGCAGGAGCCGCAGCTCGACCCCAAGAAGACCGTGATGGAAAACGTCATGGAAGGCGTCGCCAGGAAGACCGCCATCATCGAGCGCTACAACGAGCTGATGATGAATTATTCCGACGAGACGGCCGACGAGTCGGGCAAGCTCCAGGACGAGATGGACAGGCTGAACCTGTGGGATCTCGAGCAGCAGGTCGAGATGGCGATGGATGCGCTTCAGTGCCCGCCGGGCGATTCCGAAGTGACCAACCTGTCGGGCGGCGAGCGCCGCCGTGTCGCGCTTTGCCAGCTTCTGCTGCGCCAGCCGGACCTGCTTTTGCTTGACGAACCGACCAACCATCTCGACGCCGAGACCACGGCGTGGCTGGAAAAGCACCTGCGCGACTATCCGGGCTCGGTGCTGATCATCACCCACGATCGCTACTTCCTCGACAATGTCACCGGCTGGATCCTCGAGCTCGATCGCGGCCGTGGCATTCCCTACGAGGGCAACTACACCAGATATCTCGACGCCAAGGCCAAGCGCCTGATCCAGGAAGGCCGCGAGGACGATGCTCGCCAGAAGTCGATCTGGCGCGAGCGCGAATGGATCCAGTCCTCGCCGAAGGCGCGCCAGACCAAGTCGAAGGCGCGTATCAAGGCCTATGAGGAACTGGTCGAGCAGTCGCAGAACCGCAAGCCGACCGACACGCAGATCGTTATCCCGTCGAGCGAGCGTCTCGGCAATGTCGTCATCGAGGTCGAAGGCCTGAACAAGGGCTTTGGCGACGAGCTTTTGATCGAGAACCTGTCGTTCCGTCTGCCGCCGGGCGGTATTGTCGGCGTCATCGGCCCGAACGGCGCCGGCAAGACGACGCTGTTCAAGACGTTCACCGGCCAGGAAAAGCCGGATGCGGGCTCGGTGCGCATCGGTGAGACGGTCAAGCTCGGCTATGTCGACCAGAGCCGCGACGCGCTCGATGGCAGCAAAACCGTATGGGAAGAAATTTCCGGCGGCGCCGAAATCATCAAGCTCGGCAAGCACGAGATCAACAGCCGCGCCTATTGCTCGTCCTTCAACTTCCGTGGCGGCGACCAGCAGCAGAAGGTCGGCAACCTCTCGGGCGGCCAGCGCAACCGCGTGCATCTGGCCAAGATGCTGAAGGGCGGCGGCAATGTGCTGCTGCTCGACGAACCGACCAACGATCTCGACACCGAGACGCTGGGCGCACTGGAAGATGCGCTCGAAGCCTATGCCGGCTGTGCCGTCATCATCAGCCACGATCGCATGTTCCTCGACCGTATGGCCACCCACATGCTTGCTTTCGAAGGCGATGCGCATGTCGAGTGGTTCGAAGGCAATTTCGAGGAATATGAGAAGGACAAGCTGCGGCGTCTCGGTGCCGAAGCAGCAGCCCCGCACCGCATGACCCACAAGCGGCTGACGCGGTAAGCGATTAATTCGGGCGGCGAATTCTCAAGATTTGAGGAGCTGAAATGGCTGATTGGTCCGCCGCCCAATATCTGAAATTCGAGGATGAGCGCACGCGGCCCGCGCGCGATCTCGTGGCGCAAGTGCCGGTCGACTTCCCGCGCCGGGTCGTCGACATAGGCTGCGGCCCGGGCAACTCGACCGAGCTATTGGTCGAGCGCTGGCCGGATGCGCAGATCAGCGGTTTCGACACCTCTCCCGACATGATCGAAAAGGCGAGGGCGCGGCTGCCCAGCGTCAATTTCGATCTCGCCGATGCGTTGACATGGCAGCCGGCCGAGCCGGTCAACGTGATCTTCGCCAATGCGGTGTTCCAGTGGCTGCCGACCCATCCGGCTGTCTTCCAGCGGCTGATGGGCTTTCTCGCGCCGGGCGGCGCGCTGGCTGTCCAGATGCCCGACAATCTGCTTGAGCCCTCGCATCAGCTGATGCGCAAGACCGCGGCCGAAATGCCGTTCGCCGTGAAGATGGCGGGTGCTGCCCGCGGGCCGTTGCCGCCGGTATCGTTCTACTATGATCTGTTGTCGCCACTCTCCGACCGGGTCGACATCTGGCATACCGCCTACAATCATCCGCTCGCCGGCGCCGAAGCGATCGTCGAGTGGGTGAAGTCGACGGGGCTGAAGCCGTTCCTCGATCCGCTGGACGCCGACGAGCGCAAGATGTTCCTCGATAGCTACACGGCCAAGATCGCCAAGGCCTATCCAAAGACCGCAAACGGAAAGGTGCTGCTGCGCTTCCCGCGTATTTTCATCGTCGCCAAGCGGGCCAGTTAGTACTCTGGCGAACGCCGCCAATGCCCACGGCTTAAGCCGGCGTTAAACCGGCCGGGCGAGAAAAGGGTTGCGCCGAACCTCTTCGTCGCCCACATGAGAACGACAACGCCTGCGCATGGACGGACTGGATATGCATCGCGTCATCATCAGCGGCATCGGCGTTGAAATCCCTGAAGCAAAGATCACCAATGAAGAACTGGTCGCCAGCTTCAATGCCTGGGTCGACGCTGAGAATGCGCGACGCGAGGTCTCGGGCGAGACGCTGCTGCAGAAATCGGACAGCGCTTTCATCGTCCATGCTTCAGGCGTCCAGACCCGGCATGTCATCGAGCGTGAAGGCATTCTCGATCCGACGCGCATGGCGCCGCGCATTCCGGCCCGGCCCGATGATGCGCTGTCGCTGCAGGCCGAGTTCGGTGTCGCCGCAGCAAAAAAAGCGCTCGACCATGCCGGCCTGAACCCGTCCGACATTGACCTGGTGATCTGCTCGGCCTCGCACCAGCAGCGGCCCTATCCGGCGATCGCCATCGAAATGCAGGAGGCGCTGGGCACCAAGGGCGCCGGCTTCGACATGGGTCTTGGCTGTTCGTCCGCCGCGGCCGCCTTGCACATCGCGGTCAATCTGGTGCGGACGGGCGCTCACAAACGCGTCCTGGTGGTCACGCCGGAGATCATCACCGGTCATCTCAATTTCCGCGACCGGCAGACGCATTTCATCTTCGGCGACGCGTCCGTGGCGATGGTGGTCGAGGGGCTGGCCAAGGGCGAAAAGCGGCCAGGACGCTTCGAAGTGCTGGACACGCGCACCTGGACGCAGATGTCGAACAACATCCGCACCAATCTCGGCTACCACACCCGCACCGCCCAGGACGATCCTTACATGATCAACCTCGAGGGCAATCTGATCAAACAGGTCGGCAACAAGGTGTTCAAGGAAGTCACCGTCGCCGGCCACAAATTCATCGTCGAATTCCTTGCCGAGCACGGGCTGACGCCGCGAGCCGTCCGCCGCTTCTGGCTGCATCAGGCCAATGCGCGGATGAACGCCATGATCCTGAAACTGGCCTTCGGCCATGAACTCGACCACGACCGTGCGCCGATGGTGCTGGAGCGGCTCGGCAACACCGCCGGCGCCGGCGCCATCATTGCGCTGTCGGAAAACCATGCCGACATGAAGCCCGGCGATTTCGGCGTGCTGTGCGCCTTCGGCGCCGGCTATTCGATTGGTGGCGCGCTGCTCAGAATGCTGTAGTCAGGCTGGGGTGAACGGCACCAGCATCGGCACCCGGCGGGCATAGTCGTCATAGGCGCTACCCAGTTCGCCGCGCAGAAAACGCTCCTCAAGCTTTGCCTTGACGACGATGCCGATGGTGAGAAAGACCGCGCCGGCGATGCCCCAGACCGTGCCCTTGGCTGCCATGGTGGCCAAGATCGCCAAGAGCAGCCCGGTGTAGATCGGATGGCGGACCAGCCCGTAGGGGCCGGTGTCGATGACACGGTGCTGGGCCTTCGCCGTGACCGAAGCCGACCAGAGGCGGCCGAGATGCAGCCGCGCCCACCATGCGAATAACAGGCCAATGGTAATGAGCCCGACGCAGATCCACGCTTCGGCAAGGGTCGGAAACCAGAACCGCAGCCGGTCTGCATAGCCGTGCGCGGGAATGAACAGCAGCACCGCGCCGATCATCCACAAAGCGCGATAGCGAAACTCCGCCTGGATGCCCGCGCGCTTTTGCGCGGGGTCGGACCAAAAGGCGGCTAGAAACCAGGACGCTACCCAGATCAGCCAGAGCAATGCGATTGCCGTACCGGGACGCATGGGAGATCTCCACCGACTGTCTCACCATGAAGCCGGCGCAGGACGGCGGCAATGCGGCGCAATACGGAACCGGTGCCGCTTTCAGGTAAGAAGATCGTGATCCGCGCTCATGGGCCGGAAAACATCCACTGCACGCCAAAGGCGTCGACCAGCATGCCGAAGCTGGATCCCCAATATTGCCGCGCCATCTGCACGGTGATCCGACCGCCTCCCGCCATTCGCTCGAAGAGTTCCCGCATTGCAGCGAGGTCGTCGAACTCCAGCATCAATGCGGAGCCTTTCATCGGCTCCGCATCGTCATTGTCGGAGGCATGAAACAGCACGCCCGGACCTTCGAACCGCGCATGCAGCACCTTTCCCCGCATGGCTTCGGTTCGCACCGGCATGCCATTGTCGCCCCAGCGCAGCAGGATGGTTGCCCGGCCGAGGCCGCACGCTTCGTAGAAAGCCAGCGCCGGTTCGCAATTGGTGGTGAAGAACAGCGAAGGGGAGAGCGCATCGGGTTGTTCCTGCTCGGTGCCGTTTGCCGATCACTGCGCCGCCGCAGTAGCGGCAGCTATGAGGGCCTCACCGGTAAATTGCCTGTCACCGATGCCCCAGCCGCCGTCGGGCGCATTGACGATGTTGATCCAGGTGTTTTCGGGCCTGTGACCGGGCACGCAGAGATCGGCGACAATGCTGGCGGCAGCGGCGATGAAGTCCCTGCGGGCTTCGAGCGAGCCGAGGCCGATGTTGGGCAATTTCAACTCGACCATGAGGACAGGCCGATTGGCACCGCCGGCATAGATGTGGTGCGGCGGCAGGATGTGGACAGTACCGCCGACGATCGCGGTGAAGAACGCATTCCCGGTGGCGCCGGAGGCTTCGATCAGGGCGGCGCTGAGACGCGGCAGGATCTCGCGCTCTCCGGCCGGGGTCAGTACGCCCTGCGGTGCGGTTACGGTGATGGGCATTTTTGTATCCTCTCCTGGAGATCGCATGGACTGCAGTTGCTGCTTGCCATGTTTCGTATCGATTGTTACGATACGCGGATAGGATGAGTCAACAGGTTTCGTATCGATCGATATGGATAATTTGGAAAAGTCACGTGGCGGCCGCCCGCGTGCCTTCGACCCCGACCGGGCACTGGATGCGGCGATGCATCTGTTCTGGGAGCATGGCTACGAGGCGACGTCACTCACCATGCTGCGCGAGGCGATGGGGCTGACGCCGCCGCAGATCTACAATGCCTTCACCGACAAGGAGACTTTGTTCCGCAAGGCGCTTGAGCGCTACCACCAGACAGAGATCGGCTTTGCGCTGGAGGCGTTGAGCGCACCGGTGTCGACGGGGGAGGCCATCCGGCGGTTGCTGCTCGGGGCAGCGGAGGCCTATTCCAGGCCCGGCAAGCCCGGTGGCTGCCTGTTCGTCAGCGGTGCGCTGGCGACCTCACCGCAGGCGCAAGCCATTGCCGATGAACTCAAGACATATCGCAAGGCGAGCGAAGCGGCGATCGCTGGACGGCTGGCGCAGGGCAAGGCAAAAGGTGACTTGCCGGAAGGAATTTCCGTCGAGGGCTTCGCCAAATACCTGGCCGGGACCATGAACGGCATGTCGATCCAGGCGCGGGACGGCGCTTCGGTGGAAGAGCTGCGGGCTTTGGCCGAAACCGCTCTTGCGGCCTTGCCGTTCGGGAGGCAAAACCAACGGCATGATTCAGAGACAGGACACCACGCTGGACCTTTTCCCCGAAGCTGAGAAGCCGGTCGAAATCATCCCGGCCAAGAAACTGGCCGCCAAAGTGGCGGCACTCTACGTCGCGCCATCAGATCATTTTCAGACTCGCCCGGTGGAAGCATTGCAGCTTGGCTTCGACGGCATATCAGGCGACTTTCATGCCGGCGCTACGCGACGCTCCGGCGGGCGCGAACCCTGGTATCCGCGCGGCACCGAAATGCGTAACGAGCGACAGGTATCGATTGTCGCGGCGGACGAGCTCGCCGTCGTCGCTAAGCGGATGGGACTAGCCGAGATTAAGCCGGAATGGATAGGCGCCAACCTGGTGATCGAAGGCGTGCCGCGTCTCTCGATGTTGCCGTCAGGCACGCTGCTGTTTTTCAAAGGCGGGGTGACGATCAAGGTCGATACGCAGAATGGGCCGTGTCGGCTCGCCGGGCGTTCAGTCGCCGAGAATGCTGATATGGCCGATCACGAGACGGGCGCGCTGGCCTTCCCGAAGGCGGCGAAGCGGCTGCGCGGCCTGGTTGCCTGGGTCGAGAAACCGGGCAACGTCACGGTCGGCGAAGAGATCTCGGTGCGCGTGCCGGAGCAGTGGATTTATCGACCGTAACTCTGCGATACGAGAGCCGGCTGCGCCGCCGGGACGGCGCAGCCGGATTTAACAGACGTGTTCAGGCCGCCTTGCGGTTCTTCTTCGCGCCCTGCGCCTCGATGGAAACGTGGTCCCATTTTTCCCAAAGCGCGATGCGGTTGGCGTACTCCTGCTTGATCATCGGCAGGCCGCCGTCGCCGAAGAACACTCGCAGCGGCGGCTCGGCAGCATCGACGATTTCGAGCATTGCCGGTCCGGTGGCGTCGGGATCGCCGGCCACGGCGCGGCTGCGGCGCTCGGCCATGGCGGCGCGGGCGGGTGCATAGGCCTCGATCGCTTTCGAGGTCTTGGCAGAGGCGCCGGACCAGTCGGTCGAGAAGCCGCCCGGCTCGACCAGCGTCACATGAATGCCGAACTCAGCGACTTCCAGGCTGAGCGACTGGCTGAAGGCTTCGAGCGCCCATTTCGAGGCGTGATAGAGGCCGAGCGAGGCAAAGGCGTTGACGCCGCCAATCGACGAGATCTGGATGATGTGGCCGGAACGCTGCGCCCGCATGATCGGCAGCGCCGCCTGGGTGACCCAGAGCGCGCCGAAGACGTTGGTCTCGATCTGGTCGCGGGCTTCCTGTTCGCTGACTTCCTCGATGGCGCCGAAATGGCCATAGCCGGCATTGTTGATGACGACGTCGAGCCGGCCAAAGCGCTTGTGCGCCTCGGCTATTGCCGCATCGACGGCTTTCTTGTCGGTGACGTCGAGCTTTATCGCGGCGATGTTGACGCCGTATTCTGCGACGAGATCGGCGAGCGTGCCGGCATCGCGGGCAGTTGCGGCGACACGGTCGCCACGGGCGAGCGCTGCCTCGGCCCAGACGCGGCCAAAACCTTTCGACGATCCGGTGATGAACCAAACCTTTGATGTCATGATGTGGAATCCTTGCCCATGCGGGCCGTGAATTGGGGATGGAAACGGAGGCTTCTCCGTTTCTGCCATATACGGCGCATCGCGCGATTTTCCAGAGGCGAGGAGGAATCTTTTTGCCCCGACCGTCCGGCTGAGCAAGGCGCTCGGCTGGTCAGGGGTAGCGCACCGGGCTCGACCAGGCCGGGTCGTCATGCTTTTGCCAGTAGAGCGCCATCAATCGGCTGGTGATTGCGCCTATCTTGCCGTCGGCGACAGGAGCGCCGTCGATCACCGTCACCGGCATGATGCCGCCGGCCGTGGAGGTGATGAAGACTTCGTCGGCTCCCTTCAGCGCGGCGACGCTGACATCGGCCGGGGTGGCGGCAAGGCCGGCTTCGGCGCAAAGATCGAAGACAGTGCGCCGGGTGATGCCGGGCAGCACGCCGATGGCCGGCGTCGACAGTTGGCCAGCCTTGACGCAGAACACGTTGAAGCCGGGACCTTCGGCGATATTGCCGTTGAAGTCGAGAATGAGCGCCGTCTCGGCGCCACGGTCATAGGCATCGTAGAGACCGCGCACCAGATCAAGCCAGTGGTAGTTCTTGATCGCCGGATCGATCGAGGGCGGCGGAATGCGCACCTTGTCGCTGATGGCGACATGCAGTCCGCGCCGCAACTGCTCGGCATTGGCGACCGAACCGAAAGGAACGGCGAAGGTCATGAAGCGGTTGACCGCCTGGCGCGGATCGCGGCTGAAGGTCGGCGAAGCCCCGCGCGTGCACAGCATCTCGACATAGGCGGCGCGGTGGCCCGAGAGCGCCACGCAATTGTGCAGGATCTCGCTGACGCCATCGCGATCGAACGGGATCGTCATGCGCAGCTTGTCCAGCCCGCCGAAGAAGCGGTCGAGATGCAGGTCGAGGCGGAAGAAGCTGCCGTTCCAGACATGCACGGTGTCGTAGGTGGCGTCGGAATGCAGAAAGCCCCAGTCCAGCACCGAGATTTTCGCCTGCGACATCGGCAGATACTGACCGTCGAGGAACGCGATGCCGTCGGGATAGGAATGCGGATCGATATGGCGGTCTGACAGAGTTGGTAGTGGCACAATACTACCGGCTGCGGCGCTTCGGTTCATGGCGACCGGCCCTTTCGGCTCAATGCGGCATGGTTCAAGCTAATAACCCCGGGCAGAAGGCATAGAGCCACCCGGGTGATGCTGTTTGTCCTAGGTCGGATATTGGATATGCCCTAGGGTCTGCCTTGAAAATATCCAGCCGGGAGGGGCAACATGGGCAGGCGTTTTCAGACCATCATCTTTGCAATTTTCCTCGTCATCATCACCGGCGAGGCCTTTGCGCAGTGCGCTCGCGAGGGGGAGGAGCTGTGCCAGAACGGCCAGACCTATCGCTGCGAGAAGACGGGCAGCGAACTGACGCCGATCTTCCAGAACGTGCCTTGCGTGGTCAACGCGACCGGGCTCAACGGCGTCTGGACCGGCAGCGGCCATCAAAGTCCGGCCGGGGCTGCCGGCGCCGACTGGGCGATCGCCATGACGATTGGCGATGGCGCTGGGTCGATCGATTATCCTTCGCTCGGCTGTGGAGGATCCCTGACCCAGATTTCCCGGGACGACAGTTCGGCGGAATACAGGGAGAACATCACCTACGGCCAGGACAAGTGCATCGATGGCGGCGGCATCACGGTCCGGTTCTTCAAGGGAAGCCTGTCCTGGACCTGGGTCGGGCAGGCCGACGGCCAGCCATACAACGCCGTTGCCGTGCTGAGCCGGCAATAGCCTAATGCATGTCGCTCAAAAGTGGTCCCGGTTTTGAGACAACGACATGCACAAAAAGAGTCATTCCTCTTCATCGTCGGCGTCGAGCAGGCGGGTGGCGCGCCAGCGGGTCAGCACCATGTTGGTCTGCTCGATGACGAAGAACCGCGCCGAGTCGCGGTCGTAGCCGTCGGCCAGCAGTTTCTCATAGTCGGTATGGCCGTGCCTGATATGGGCGATCGTTGCCAGCCATACGGCAATGCCCGGCGGCAGCGTCTTCATATGCACCGCCCCTGCCTCGGCGCGGATTTTCTCCATATCGGCATAGGGCGCCAGCGGCAGCAGTGCGGTCAGCGCCTTGGCGATGGCGCGGCGACGGCCGGTGGGCGCGCTCATGTCTCGTCGCGCCCGGCAATGGTCGCCTCGGCAAACGCGTCTGTCGAGGCGAAATAGGGCTTGATGTCGATCACCGGCGTGCCGTCGAGCACATCGATAGCGTCGATATCGATGCGGCCACTGCCGATGTCGACCGTGATCAGTCCGGCGACATGCAGTCCGATCGGGTTCGGCCGGGCCGGGGAGCGCAGCGAGAAAACGCCTTTCGGTTCAGCCGCATGGCGGGGTTTTTGCACAATCAGTCGCCGCGGCGCGTGATGCAACCAGGACAGTATGATGATGTGGCTGGCGCGCTCCAGCGCAAGCAGGCCCTCGCGATAGGGTGGGTCGATGAAAACCGTCGCCGCCTGTCCGGTTTCGCGGGCCGCTCGCATGTTCTTCGGGCAGCTTTCCCTAGATGTCCATGGCGAGGCGACGCGGCCGATGAACACGATGTGGCCATCGGGCGGCATGCCAGCCGGGTCTGATTGCAGGAGCTTTTCGCCGTCGCGCGTCTCGAACATGGCTTTCGCCTCTAGCACAAGTTTCCAGTCGATCGTGACGGAAAAGCGCTTCCTGGGCATGGGGATCACGCGTGCGGCATTTTCTTGTCAGGAAGCGACATAGGCCTTGCCATGTCGCCAAATCTGACATAAACATATGTTTATATCTTTTCAACGAGAATACGCCAATGCATGTCTCGCTCGATACGATGGTGGATACGTTGAAGGCGGCGGCCGAATCCAGCCGCTTGCGCATCCTGGCCCTGTTGTCGCGTGGCGACCTTACCGTGTCCGATCTCACCGAGATCCTCAGCCAGTCGCAGCCGCGCGTGTCGCGCCATCTGAAGCTGCTGATGGAAGCAGGGCTGATCGGCCGCTACCAGGAGGGCTCATGGGCGTTCTTCCGGTTGTCGGATACCGATTCTGCCCGCGACTTCGTCATGGGTCTGGTCTCCGGCATTCGCGGCGCCGACCCGCAGGTCGAGCGCGATCTCGAGCGGCTGGCTGCCGTCAAGCGCAAGCGGCAGGACCGCGCCGCCGAATACTTCTCCGAAAACGCTGCCAGCTGGGATCACATCCGCTCGCTGCATGTGCCGGACCGTGCCGTGGAAGCAGCACTCCTCAAACTGGTCGGCAAGCGGCCGTTCCAGTCGATGCTCGATCTTGGCACCGGCACCGGGCGCCTCCTTGAGATCTTCTCGCCGCTCTACCGGCGTGGCGTCGGCATCGATATGTCGCGCGAGATGCTGACGGTGGCGCGCGCCAATCTCGACAAGGCCGGCATTGCCAATGCGCAGGTCCGCCAGGGTGACATCTTTGCGCCGCCGGTCGAGCGCGATGCCTTCGACCTCGTCACCATCCATCAGGTGCTGCACTATCTCGATGACCCCGCCCGCGCCATCCGGGAGGCGGCGAGGCTGCTGCGCCCGGCGGGCCGGCTGGTGATCGTCGACTTCGCGCCGCATACGCTGGAGTTCCTGCGTGATCAGCATGCGCATGTCAGACTGGGTTTTTCCGACCGGCAGATATCAGAATGGTTTGCCGAGGCCGGGCTCGACCTCGAAGATGCCCAGGAGTTCGAGCCGCGCGGCGGCAACGAAGCCAGGCTCACCGTCAAGCTGTGGCTCGGCCGCGACCGCCGCATGCTGATCGCCGAGCCTTCAAACGACACGCTACCGGCCAAAGCATACCAAATTGGGGAAACCGCCTGATGAACCAGTTCCGCTTTTCCCGCCGCCCCGACATTGGCGACAAGGTCCGCGTGTCCTTCGAGTTCTTCCCGCCGAAGACCGATGAGATGGAGGCGCGGCTGTGGGACACCGTCACCAGGCTGGAGCCGCTGAGGCCGAAATTCGTTTCGGTGACCTATGGCGCCGGCGGCTCGACGCGCGAGCGCACGGCGCGCACCGTCAAGCGCATCCTCAACGAGACGACGCTGACGCCGGCGGCGCACATGACCTGCGTCGACGCCGCGCGCCATGAGGTCGACGCCGTGGTCCGCGAATTCGCCGAGATGGGTGTGAAGCGCTTCGTCGCCTTGCGCGGCGATCCGGCGGCGGGCGTCGGCACCGCCTACCGGCCGCATCCCGACGGCTATGCCAATGGCGCCGAACTGGTCGGGGCGCTGAAGGGCGCCGGCGATTTCGACATTTCGGTCTCGGCCTATCCGGAAAAGCATCCGGAAAGCCCTGACTTCGCCACCGATTTCGACATGCTGAAGCGCAAGGCCGACAATGGCGCGACCCGGGCGATCACCCAGTTCTTCTTCGACAACGATCTCTACGAGCGTTACGTCGAGAAGGCGCGCCGCGCCGGCATCTATATCCCGATCGTGCCCGGCATCCTGCCGGTGCACAATTTCACCCAGGTCGCCAATTTCTCGGCACGCTGCGGTGCGCTGGTGCCGGCATGGCTGGCCGAGCGCTTCGAGGGCCTGCAAAACGACTCGCAGACGCATGCTTTGGTGGCGTCGGCCGTGGCCGCAGAGCAGGTGCTCGACCTTGTCGAGCGCGGCGTCAGCGATTTCCACTTCTACACCATGAACCGGGCCGACCTGGTGTTCGCGATCTGCCACATGATCGGCATCCGCTCGCATGAGACGGAAGCGGCCGGATCAGCGGCAGCCTGAGCTTCATCGTGGTGTGAAACGGTGATCTGTAATGCAAAAGGCCGGGCGAAAAACCCGGCCTTTCGAATTTGTGGGCTATTTGCTGCTATCTTCTTCCGCTCTGGCGGTTACGGAAGAACGCCTATGATAAGGGCGCCAATGAAGGCAAATGCAGCACAGATCATCAATGCGTTGATTGGCCTCGTAAGTCCCATGTCATAGCCTCCTCTATGAAAGAGCTATGGGCGGAGTCTAGGGTCATTTGTGCCACAGGCAAGCGGAAAATATGCTGCAATGCGACGCGATTGTGGAATTTGCGACCTGCCGCTCGGCGTTAGGCATTGAAACTCTTCGGCAAATGCCCGCTGGCGGGCTGTGAATAAATTGTGACGGGTCTGTGGCGGAAGCGTGGCATGGCAGCGCTACCATCCCTAAAGCGCGTCGCGTTTGAGCGGATTCACGCGACGCGCTTTAGATCTTGTTTTTGTGCATGTCGTTCTCTCAAAACCGGGGCCACTTTTGAGCGACATGCATTTAGCGGCGACCGAACAGCCGCCCGTCGATCGTCACCAGGCCGAAGGCAATCAGCGCCATGCCGCAGAACTCAAACAGAGCGAGCCGCTCGCCGAGGAACAGTAGGCCGAGCAGGATGGCGCTGGCCGGGACGATAAGCGTCACCAGCGACGCGTTGGTGGCGCCGGCCGAGGCGACGAGATTGAAATAGAGAATGTAGGCAAAGGCGGTGGACAGCAGCGCCAGCGCCAACACCGCCGCCCAGACCGGCGGCGAGGCCGAGAACAGGCCGGCCGGGCCATAGGTGAACAGCACCACCGGGATCATGATGATGGTCGACGCCGTCAATTGTCCGGTGGCGATGACTGGCGAGGGCACGCCCTTGAAGCGGCGGGCAATCATCAGCGCGACAGCGTAGGACAGCGAGGCGCCGATCAGCGCGAACTTCGCCCAGACCGGGCCGCCGAGCCCGGCCAGCAGGCCGGGGCCGATCATGACCGCGGTGCCGGCGATGCCGAGCCCGATGCCGGCAAGCTTGTTCCACGACAGCTTTTCGTCCGATGTCAACGCATTGGCGAGGATCAGCGTCCAGAACGGCGTCGTCGCATTGAGCACAGAGGCGACGCCGGCGCCAAGCGCGGTCTGGCCGGCGAAGATCAGCGAGAACGGCACGACATTGTTGGCAAGCGCCAGGAGGAAAAACAGGCCGGCATGCGGAAAGGCGAGGCGGAAGGACGGGCCGCGAATGGCGAGATAGAGCTGCAGCGCAATGGCCGCGATGGCGACGCGAAACAGCACCAGCACCAGCGGGTGCATCTCGGCAACGGCGATGCGGGCAAAGAAGAACGAGCCGCCCCAGATCGCGCCGAGCAGCAGAAGCTGGCCCCAATCCCTGAGCGTCATCGGTCCGCGCTGCACGGATGTCGCGACTATTGCCATTTCGAATCGTCCTCCCCAGACGGCGCGAGCGCCAGTCGGTCAGGCAAAAGGCATATCGGGTCCGGCGACAAGGGCCACCCGAAACCTGATCGGATGGCAGACGTACCCATTTGGACCTAACGCCGTAGCATCAGCGCCGCGAGACACAGAATTGTTTTCATTGCAGCGCCGCGCGTCTCTAGAGACGCGCAAAGGACGCTGCAAGACTCATTCCTGGCGCATGACCCCGAAAGTCGAAATTGACTTTCGGGGTCATGCGCAAGCCGCTAGCTTGGATTAATTGTGCGCAGCCGAGAAGTTAGGGGATTCGTCCATGCAGCGATTCGGGAATGCCCGCGAGGCGGCGCTGGCGCTTCGTCCCGACGATCCGGTCTACTGCTTTCGCCCGCAGGTGCTGAAGGCGGATGCCAAACAATTCATGGGCATGTTTCCCGGGAAGACCGCCTATGCGGTCAAGACCAATGGCGAGCAGATCGTGCTGAAGGCGCTGGTCGAAGCCGGCGTCACCGCCTTTGACGTGGCTTCGCCGGGCGAGTTCGCTGCCGTGCGCGGGGTCTCACCCGATGCCGAGATGCTCTACATGCATCCGGTCAAGGCGCAGTCGGACATCAAGCTGGCGCTGGAGAAATACGCCATCCGCGTCATTTCGCTCGACCATGAGGACGAGATCACCAAGCTGACGCGGGTGGTGCGGGCGCTCGACATCGATCCGGGTGCCATCAGCGTGTTCGTGCGCATCCAGACCAAGGGCTCGGCGGCCTACGAACTGTCGAAGAAATTCGGCGCCGGGCCGGCCTATGCGGTGGAGCTTGCCGAGCGGCTCAACCGCACCGGCTACAAGGTCGGCCTGTGCTTCCATGTCGGCAGCCAGATCGAGGATCCCGACACTTATGAGCGGGCGCTGGCCTCGGCCGACTGGGTGCGCAACCGACTGACCTTCGACGTTGCCGGTCTCGATGTCGGCGGCGGTTTTCCCGCCGAATATGGCCATGACCCCAACCGAAAGCAGGTCGAGATGCCGTCGCTCGGCCAGATCATGTCGCGGCTGTCGGGCGACATCAGGGAATATCAGTTCGACCAGATGCCGCTGGTGGCCGAGCCCGGCCGGGTGATCGTGGCGCGCTGCCTGTCGCTGATCGTGCGCGTGCTGCTGCGCAAGGGCAAGCGGCTCTACATCAATGACGGCATCTGGGCGTCGCTGTCGGATTCCTGGACCGGCAAGATCACGCTGCCGGCCCGTTTCATCCCCGATCCCGCGATCCGCTCGCGCAATGGCGAGGACAAGAACATCGTGCCGTTCAAGGTCTGCGGCGCGACCTGCGATTCCGTTGACATTCTGTCCAGGCCATTCTGGCTGCCGGAAACCGTCGACACCGGCGACTGGATCGAGATCGGCCATATCGGCGCCTACTCGCTGTCGCTCAGGACCCGTTTCAACGGCTTTTATCCCGACACTTTCGTCGAGGTGACGACGCCCTTCGACGAAGGCGACGCGCCGCAGGGGTTTGCGAGTTTGGAGACGATGGCGGATTAGGCCACGCCACCGCCGGCCTGGATGTTTTCGCCGGTCAGCCAACGCGCCTCATCGCCGGCCAGGAAGACGGCGACGTCGGCAACGTCGCGTGGCGCGCCGATCCTGTTGAACGGCGACATGCCGGCAGCGACGGCGCGGTCGCGCTCGGGAAGCAGGTCCGTGTCGGTGAACCCCGGCGACAGTGCATTCACGGTAATCCCGCGCGGCCCGAGTTCGCGCGACAACACGCGCACAAACTGTTCGACGGCGCCCTTGCTGCCGAGATAGAGCGCTGTCTGCGTGAAGAACATCTTTGTTCCGCCCGTGGAGACGGCAATGATGCGGCCGCCGTCACGCACACGGAGCGCCGCTTCCTGAAGGGTGAAGAAGGTGCCCTTGGCGTTGGTGCCGAAGACGAGGTCGAAATCGGCTTCGGTTGCCTCCGTCAGCGATTTGATGACGGCGACACCGACATTGGCAACGACAATGTCGATCGCGCCCAGCTGGCTTTCCGCCTCGTGGAACAAGCGGCGGACCTCGGAAACACTTGAAATGTCGGCCTGGATGCCGACCGCCTTGCCGCCCTTGCCCACGATAGTCGCCACCACCTCGTCCGCGGCCTTCCTGTTGTTCACATAGTTGACGGCAACGGCCGCTCCATTCGCAGCCAGTCCTTCGGCGATGGCGCGACCAATGCCGCGCGAACTGCCGGTAACGATCGCGGTTTTGCCCTGAAGCGAATGAGACATGATCAATTCCTTTCGACCGTTCATTGCCGTGCGAAGCGGCTACCAAGGTCAAAAATAGGCTGAAGCAATTGATCGGATAATAGCCTATGATCTGACAGGCTTGTTAACCTAGGGATACACAATGCGCGGCTCCGAGTTCACAGAACTCAAGGCCTTCGCGGCCATCGTGGAGGCGGGCAGTTTTATCCGCGCGGCGGGCAAGCTTGGAATTTCACCGCCGGCCCTCAGCCAGACCATCCGGCAACTGGAAACACGGCTCGGCGTCCGGCTGCTCAACCGGACGACGCGTAGCGTGTCGACAACCTCGGCGGGCGAGACGCTGTTTGCACGGCTCGGCACCGCGTTCAGGGAATTGGAAAGCGCGGTCGCGGATGTTCATGCGTCGCGCGAACAGCCGGCGGGTTCGCTGCGCATCAACGTGCCGCGCGTGGCCGCGATGCGATTCATCGCGCCCGTACTGGGCGATTTCCAGCACGCCTATCCCGATATCAGCCTGACGGTCATTGTCGACGACATGCTGACCGACATCGTCGAGGGACGCTTCGATGCCGGGATACGGCTTGGCGAGCGGCTGGACAAGGACATGGTGGCGGTGAAGCTGAGCGAGGACCTGCGGATGGCCGCGGTGGCCGCTCCCGCCTATCTCACGGGGCGCAGTACGCCTCGCCATCCCAGCGATCTACATCAGCACCGCTGCATCAACTTCCAATGGCCAAGCGGCGGCAACATCTACCGGTGGGAGTTCGCGCGCGGCAAGCGGGTGCTGGAAGTCGCTGTCGAGGGCAGGCTGACCGTCAACGACACCGACCTGCTGCTCAACGCGGTGTTGGGTGGGGCCGGTATCGCCTACATGATGGACTATCAAGTCCGACCCTGGATCGAAAACGGCCAGCTTGTCCGTTTTCTTGAGGCCTGGTCGCCCAGTTTTCCGGGCTTCTACCTGTACCACCCGAGCACGCGGCACACGCCGCCCACCTTGCGGGCATTCATTGATTTTGTGCGGGAGAGGCGGAGGAG
This sequence comes from Mesorhizobium sp. WSM4306, assembly GCF_007003975.1. Taxonomy (GTDB): domain Bacteria; phylum Pseudomonadota; class Alphaproteobacteria; order Rhizobiales; family Rhizobiaceae; genus Mesorhizobium. The sequence goes on along the minus strand of NZ_VFTC01000001.1, from coordinate 671,751 downwards.
TGAATAGTCAGTACTCAGTACTCAGTACTCAGTAGAGAATTCACTACTCACTATTTCACAGCTTCTCCAGCAGCTCCGGCGTCGGCCAGCCATCGACCGGCAGCCCGAGCCGCATCTGTTCCTTGCGGACGGCTTCGCGGGTGTTGGTGCCCAGAATGCCGTCGACCGTACCGACGTCATAGCCCCTGGCCTCGAGCTTGGTCTGCAATTCCTTCATCTGGTCGCCATTGAGGCCGGTTTCGGGATTGCGCGGGTCGAACTGCTTTGCCCCGCCCAACCGTGCCGCGAGGTTTGCCGCCGTCAGCGCGTAGGTGAAGGACTGGTTCCATTCGAGATAGACGTCGAAATTGTCATAGGCGAGGAAGGCCGGGCCCCTGCGGCCCATCGGCAGCGCCAGACCGGCCTTGAGGCCGTTGTCGATCAGCGGCGTGCCGTCGGGATTGGTAACGCCCCAGGCGGCCCATTGCGACAGCGGCAGCTTGTTGGTGCGGCCGGTCTGCTCCCACGGCATGTCCTCGGGCACGCGCACTTCCTCGATCCAGGGCTGGTCGCGTTTCCAGCCGCGCGACAGCACCTTGTTGGCCGTGGTCATGATCACGTCGGGCACGCTGCGCCTGAGGTCGACGATGCCGTCGCCGTCGCCGTCGACGCCGCGCGCCAGATAGTCGGAGGGCAGGATCTGCGTCTGGCCGACCTCGCCGGCCCAGGCGCCGGTGACGTCGGCCGGCACGACGCCACGATCGATCAGCATCAACAGCGGCACCAGCTGCGGCCTAAACAGCTGCGGGCGGCGGCAGTCATGCGACAGCGTCACCAAGGCGCTCAGCGTGTGGAAATCGCCCTGCACGGCGCCGAAATCGGTCTCCAGCCCCCAGAAGGCGGTGATGATCGGCGCCTGGACGCCGAACTGCTGGTCGGCGCGGGCAAAGACGTCGGCATATTTCTTCAGATTGGCCGCGCCCTGCTTCAGCCGGTAGGCCGAGATCATGCGGTTGGAGAACTGTATAAAGGTCTGGGCGAAGACGCCCTGGGCGCGGTCGCGCGCCAGCACCTTGTCGTCGATGGAAGCGGCTTCCAGGGCGCTGAGGCCGACAGCGCCGACACCGGCTGCCTTGGCTTCCGCCGCCACGCCTTGTTTCCAGGCTTCGAAGTCGCCGCCGCATTCCTGCGCTGCCGCCGGCATGGCCGCGGCGCTGAGCAGCAAGGCCGCGAGCAGCCCGGAGCGCAGTCGGTTCTTCGACTGTTTCCGGCCCTGATATCCCTGTGGTTGCAAATCGGTTCGCATGGACCGTCGAAAAGCAGGCGGCAGCGCCGGTGTCAATGCGTGTTCTGCCGCAGCCACTTTTTCCAGGCGGCTTCGCTGCCGTTGAAAACGTTGATATCGGACTTGCCGGTCATACCGGGAACGATGCCGGTTCCAGTGTACTGCCAGAAGGTGAAGGGGTGGCTGCCGTATTTCTGGCGGGGGTGGCCGGCGACCGAGCGCAGCCAGTAGGGATAGCTGCGGAAATTCGCGAGTTCATTGTCGTCGAAGAAGTCGACCGAGGTATAGATGATCGGCTTCTTGCCGTAGTGCCGTTCGACGATTTCGAGAAAGGTGGTCATCTCCGCGCGCACCGTCGCCGGATCAGGGCGCAGCCGGCAGGTCGGCGATTTCGGGTTCCATTCCATGTCGAGCACCGGCGGCATGGCCGAGCGGTCGACGGGCACGTTCTCGATGAACCAGCGCGCCTGGGTGGCGGCCGGCGTGCAGAAATAGAAGAAATGGTAGGCCGCGCGCGGAATGCCATTGGCCCTTGTGCGGGCCCAATGCTCGCTGAAATACTCGTCGAAACGATCGCCGCCCTCGGTCGCCTTGATGAAGGCGAAGGAGATGCCGTTGGCCTTGGCTGTCGGCCAGTCGACCGACGTCTGGTACTTTGAGACATCGGTGCCGTGAACAGCGTAATTCCAGGGCGCGCCGCTGTCCCATTCATGCGGCTTGGAGTCTTCGAAGCGCGGTGCGCGCACCGCAACCGTCGGGCTGCTGGATGGCGACATAGACGGCACGAGATCGCCGGCGGTCGAGCAGGCGGCCAGCAGCGTCAACGTGATGAGGACCGCGAAACGGCGCATCGCATTTCCCGAGCCGGAATCAGCCGGTCGCTGTTGGGTTTTGTTGCTGCGGGTAGCCCCACCAGACCAGACGATCGCCCCACAGCATCGCCCGATTCATTATTCTCGTGCATGTCGTTGTCCCAAAACCGCTCAGCACTTTTGGGCGACATGCACCAGTGATCGCCGATCATGGTTGAGAACAGGTTGACGGCGCTCGACAAGAACACCGATTTTGCGGAAGCAATGGCGGCAAATCGATGACATAAATCGAGCCGCAAGCCCTCGGGCAGCGGAAAAGCAGGGACTTAAAAGGTGCGGGTCGTCGTGAAGATCATCAAATGGCTGCTTGGCCTGGTCGTGCTGGCGGTTGCCGCGCTGTTTGCCTGGCTCTATATCGCGCCGCCGGAACTGATCCGCGTCGGTTCGGGCTATTCGGCCAAGATCGTCTGCTCGAATGTTTTTATCGCCGGACGTGACCCCAACGAGGTGCTTGCCGTCGACGTGCAGGCACCCGGCCATCCGCTGCTGAGGCTGATGAAAGTGTCGGTGGACAAGAACAGGGGGACTGTCTCGGCCGGGCTGCTCGGCTTCCTCGGCAAGAGCGTTGCCGTCGCGCGCGACGGGCTGGGTTGCGCCTCGGTTCCCGATGGTGACGTCGGCAAAGTACGGCGCACGACAATCCGTGCCGAAGCGTCGGCGACCACCAAGGGGGATCTGTGGCCGGAGGGAGATCGGGTCGATGCCTCGCAGAATCCGGAGATCGGCAAGATCCTTGACGATGCAGGGATGACCGGAACCGGCATGCGCGCCGTGGTGGTGGTCAAGAACGGCCGCATCGTCGCCGAACATTATGGCGACGGTTTTTCGGCGAAAACGCCGCTGCTCGGCTGGTCGATGACCAAGACGGTCAACGCCGCGCTCGTCGGCACGCTGGTCAAGGACGGCAAGATGGCGGTGACCAACCAGGGCCTGTTCGGCCCCTGGAAGGCGGACGGCCGCGCCGCCATCAGTCTCGCCGACATGATGGCGATGTCGAGCGGGCTGGAGTTCAACGAGGATTATGGCGACGTCGCCGACGTCACGCGCATGCTTTATCTCGAGCCCGACATGGCGGGCTTCGCCGAGTCCAAGCCGATAACCGGCGAAGTGGGTAAGGTCTTCTCCTATTCGAGCGGCACGGCGGTGATGCTGTCGCGGCTGTGGCAGGACGCGATCGGCGACAAGGCGAAGGCGCTGGCTTGGCCGCGGACAGCGCTGTTCGCGCCGCTCGGCATGCACAGCGCGGTGCTCGAAACCGACGAGCAGGGCACGTTCGTCGGCTCGTCCTATCTCTATGCCACAGCGCATGACTGGGCGCGCTTCGCGCAGTTCCTGCTGCAGGGCGGCACCTGGAACGGCAACCAGATCCTGCCTGCCGGTTTCGTCGACTGGATGCGCGAGCCGGCGCCGGCCTCGAAGGTGTACGGCAAGGGCCAGGTCTGGATCGAAGGCCCGGGCGATGAGGAAAATCCCGGCGCGGGCGTCGCTGCAGGCCTGCCCAAAGACACCTACTGGATGGAAGGCCATGACGGCCAGACGGTTGCGATCATTCCGTCGGAGCAGTTGGCGGTGGTGCGGCTTGGATTGACGCCGGCCAAGCTTGGTTATCGGCCGCAGAGGATGGTTGGGGCGCTGGTGAAGGCGCTACACTGATCGCGTTTTTTATTTGCGGGATCCGATCACGCCGAGCCAGGCGTATCCGCGATAAAGCGTTCTGAAACAGAAGGTTGCGCCGGTGCGCTCCGATTCCGATTCAAGCACGTCACGCAGCGAAGCGCGCGGCTCGACATGGAATTTCCGCAGCCAGCCGCGCAGCAGCGCCCGGAACCAAAGCGGCAGGCCTTCCTGCTGGCCGAAATCGACGACATGCAATGAGCCGCCGGGCGCAAGTGCTGCAAGCGCTGCTGAAACCGTCTTTTCCCAGCCAGGGATCATCGACAGCGAATAGGACACGAAAATGCGGTCGAAGCGCTCGACGCCGAACAGCGCCTTGGCGTCGAAATCGGTGGCATCGCCTCTTGCCAGCGCGACCCGCCTGGACAGGCCTTCCCTGCCGATCGCCTTGCGGGCGGTTTCCAGCATCTCGGCCGAGATGTCGAGACCGAAGAACCGTGCATCGGGGTAGCGGCGGGCGGCAAGCGCAATGTTGCGGCCGGTACCGCAGCCGAGCTCGAGTACGGTGCCTTTCGCCGGCACATCCAGACCCGATATCATCTGATCGCGGCCGAGCAGATAGTATTTGCGCGTCAGGTCGTAGATGTGGCGCTGCCAGCGATAGACGCCATCCATCAGTTCGGCATGGTCGGCCGGCAGCTCGCTCGTGCTCATGCGGCGCACTTCACATAGAGGTGGAAGCCGCCATAGATGGCAGAGCGGTCGCGGGCCGAATAGTCGCGCGAGGCCTCGTCCTCGTAATTCCATTGGTCGAGCAGCGATGTCGAGACGCGGCCGGGCAGCAGGCTGGGTTCGGCGGCGGTGCGGAAGATGACACGGGCGCCGACCGAGGCGGTGCGGGTGATCTCCGACCACAGAGCATTGAGCTGGTCGTCCGTCATCCAGTCCTGCGCGTCGAGCAGGATGAAGCGGTCGACGGTCCCGGCGTCCTTGCCGGCCAGGAATTCGATCAGGTTGGCGTGATGAATGCCGACGCGATCGACATTGTTGCGGATCGCCTTGTAGTTGGCCTCTTCGAGATAGGCGGGCAGGGCGGCTTCGCCCGGATTGGGATAGCGGCGGGCAAAGGCCTGCCAGGCGAAGTAATTGTTCTTCAACGGAAAATCGCAGGCGAGCTTTTCCAGCCGGGCCTTCAGCACGCTGGCCATAGAGCCGTCGCCCGAGGTGATCAGCGAATCGTACTGCGCCGGCGGAATGCCGAGACCGAACAGGGAAGCCTTGCGCGACGTCGCCCAGCGCAACAGCTTCTTGTCGAAGACCGGCGCCAGCTCTTCGTTGAAGAAGCGACGCTGGTCGGCAATGCTCTTCGACGCCATGATCCCGGCGGGATCGACGCCGAAGAATTTGGCGGTGCGATGGCCCATGGCGATGAACAGGCCGAGCAGGCCGGTCTGGTAGAAATTGCGGTCGAAGACGGTGATGCGCCGGCGGCCGCGCCAGTTGCGGCGCTCCCAGTAGTGACGGCTGACCGGATCGAGATGCGGCGCGATGAAGCGGTCATAGGCTTCCGAATTGTGGCTGGTGTAGGCGGCGCCGAAGAAGCGGAACAGATCGCCCTGCGAAGGCAGATGCCGCACCGCCTCGAGCTTCATCCGGTTCAAGGCGATGTGGGCGGCGTTGAGATCGACCGCATCGACGCGTTCAGGCGACCGGGTGAGGTAGGCCAGGATGTTGCAGCCGCCGGAGGCGATGGTGACGACGCGGTGGCCCTGGCCAAGCTGCATGGCCTCCATATCGACTTCAGGGTCTTCCCAGATCTGCGGGTAGACGAGGCCGGAAAACAGAAGCGCAAACAGCCGCTCGGAAAGGCCGGCCTTCGATAGCGGGCGGTTCTGGTAGACGGCTTTTCCAACTTCCTTGCCACGGCGAAAGACCAGATCTGCCGAAACGTCCGTCATGGCTAATGATTCCCCATTTGCTTTGGCGCAAGCGGGTAGCGCAGCGTCATGACAGGCCAGTGACAGGCTGTTGACGCTTCAGCTTGTTGTTTTGATGCAAGTCGTTTTCCCAAATCGGATGAACAATTTTTGGGCGATGTGCATCAATCTTGGCCAAACCCTCCCGGCGTCGGCGTCGTCAGGATGACGGCGTCGCCGGCGTCGAGCACGGTCTGGTCGCAGGCCATCAACGTCTCGATGCTGCCGTCGTTGCGCCGCACCTTGGTCGAGCCGACCTCGCCATCGCCGCCGCCGTCCAGGCCTTGCGGCGGCCGGTTGCGGTGCGAGGACAGGATCGCGCATTCCATCTTTTTGAGGAAACGGATCGTGCGCCTGGTGCCGTCGCCGGCGCTCCATTTGCCTTTGCCGCCGGAGCCTTCGCGGATGTGGAAATCCTCGAGCAGGACGGGAAAGCGCAGTTCCAGCACTTCCGGATCGGTGAGGCGCGAATTGGTCATGTGGGTGTGGACGCCGGAGGTGCCGGCAAAGCCGCGGCCGGAGTTCATCTGTCCGGCCGGCGAACCCGAGCAGATCGTCTCGTAATACTGGTACTGCTTGTTGCCGAAGGTCAGGTTGTTCATCGTGCCTTGCGCATTGGCCATGGCGCCCATGGCGCCGAACAGCGCGTTGGTGACATGCTGCGAGGTCTCGACATTGCCGGCGACAACGGCGGCGGGATAGCTGGGTTTCAGCATGCAGCCGTCGGGGATGATGATGTTGATGGGCCTGAGACACCCGGCATTCATCGGGATCATGTCCTCGACCATGACCCGGAAGGCGTAGAGCACCGCTGCACGGGCGACGGGCTCCGGCGCGTTGAAATTGTTCTTCATCACAGGCGACGTGCCGGTGAAGTCAACGGTCGCCTCGCGCTTTTGCCGGTCGACCGCGATCTTCACCTTGATGACCTGGCCGGTGTCGGTCGGGTATTCATACTCAGAACTGTCGGGCAGCCGCTCCAGCACGCGGCGCACGCTTTCGGCGGCATTGTCCTGGACATGGCCCATATAGGCTTCGACGACATCGAGGCCGAAATGGGCGACCATCTTGCGCAGTTCCGCCACGCCCTTTTCATTGGCTGCGATCTGCGCCTTGAGGTCGGCGATGTTCTGGTGCGGGTTGCGGGCGGGGTAGGGGTGGTCGGTGAGCAGCGTTTGCAGTTCCGCCTCGCGGAATTTTCCGCGATCGACGACGCGGAAATTGTCGAACAAAACACCTTCCTCGTCGACGGTAGTGGCGAGCGGCGTCATCGAGCCGGGGGCCGTGCCGCCAATATCGGCGTGATGGCCGCGCGAGGCTACGTAGAAGATTATTTCCTCCCCCCTTGAGGGGGAGGTGGCGGCGGAGCCGCCGGAGGGGGTCGCCGCAGCAGTGCTCGACGTCCTTGCGGCGCCTTCTGAGAGGACCCCACCCGGCCGATTCGCGGCCACCCTCCCCTCAAGGGGGAGGGAGAACACCGGTGTCACCACGGTGATGTCGGGCAGATGCGTGCCGCCATTGTAGGGAGCATTCAGTGCAAAGACGTCGCCGGGACGGATGTCGCCGGAGTTCAGCCGGATGATGGTCTCGACCGAGCGATCCATGGAGCCGAGATGCACCGGCATGTGCGGCGCGTTGGCGACCAGCGCGCCATGGCGGTCGAAGACGGCGCAGGAAAAATCCAGCCTTTCCTTGATGTTGACGGAATAGGCGGTGTTCTGCAGCGTGACGCCCATCTGCTCGGCGATCGACATGAAGAGGTTGTTGAAGACCTCCAGCATCACCGGATCGGCTTGGGTGCCGAGGGCCGCAGCGCGCACTTTCCGTTCCGTGCGGCGAATGACGACGTGATTGAGATTGGTGATTTCGGCCCGCCAGCCCGGCTCGACAACGATGGTCTGGTTCGGCTCGATAATGAGAGCGGGGCCCCCGACCAAATTGGAGGGGCGCAGGTTTTCGCGGCGATGGATGCCGGCCTCATGCCACCGGCCTTCGGTGTAGATGCGCCGGGTTCCCGAAGCGTCGGCTTCAACCCGTGCAGGTCCTGCGGACGCATAGGCTTCGGCCCTGGCCTCTGCGATTTCGCTGCCTTCGACGCCAACCGTCTCGACGATCATCGGCTTGTCGTCATAGACGAAACCAAACTGCGCCTTGTGGGCGATCTCGAAATCGCGCCTGGCCTGGAAGATCGAGTCCTGCTCGAAATTCACCGGCAGCGTCGTGTCGGTGCCGTCGTAGCGGATGTGCAATACCGGCTTTGCGGCAACCTGGTCCTCGGCGATGCCTTGCACGGCCAGTTCGGCGATGACGGCCTTTTTCAACGTGGCAATGAGGCTGTCGATCTCTGACCTGGACTCTTCCGCCAGCGGCTTGAGCAGCGCCTGCTGGCGCGAGGCAAACACCGACGACAGGCCGATGCCGTAAGCCGACAGCAGGCCGGAGAAGGGGTGGATCAGGACCGCCTCCATGCCGAGCGCGTCGGCAACCAGGCAGGCATGCTGGCCGCCGGCGCCGCCAAAACAGTTCAGCAGATATTCGGTGACGTCATAGCCGCGCTGCACGGAGATCTTCTTGATGGCGTTGGCCATGTTTTCGACGGCGATGGTGACAAAGCCTTCGGCGACGGCCTCGGGCGTTCGGCCATCGCCGATTTCGGCAGCCAGGGTCGCGAATTTTTCGCGTACCGCGGTCGCGTCCAGCGGCTGGTCCTGGCCCGGGCCAAAGATCGACGGGAAGAAATCCGGCTGCAGCTTGCCCAGCATGACATTGGCGTCGGTGACGGCGAGCGGACCGCCGCGCCGGTAGGCGGCCGGGCCAGGATTGGCGCCGGCGGAATCGGGGCCGGCGCGGAAGCGGCCGGCTTCATAGTGCAGGATCGAGCCGCCGCCGGCAGCCACGGTATGGATACGCATCATCGGCGCGCGGATGCGCACGCCGGCAACCTCTGTGTCGAAGGCGCGCTCATACTCGCCGTCATAATGGGCAACGTCGGTCGAGGTGCCGCCCATGTCGAAGCCGATGACTTTCTCGAAGCCGGCGAGCTTCGCCGTCTCGACCATGCCGACGACGCCGCCGGCCGGGCCGGACAACAACGCGTCCTTGCCTTGGAACATGTCGGCGGCGGTGAGCCCGCCCGACGACATCATGAACATGAGGCGGGGGGATTGGCTGATCTCCCCCCTCGTGGGGGAGATGCCCGGCAGGGCAGAGGGGGGCGTGACGGAATGAGGCGCTGTCGGGACAGCGCCCCCCTCGGTCGGCTTCGCCGACTGCCCTTCGCTATGGCTCCGGGCGTTCGTCGCTGAAAAAGCCAAATCGTTGGCTTTTTCTCGGCCTTCGGCCGAGCGCTCCTCACCCCCCTCGAGGGGGGAGAGGGCGCCCAGCTCGCCCGCCACCCTTTGCACATACCTCGACAGGATCGGCGACAGATAGGCATCGACCACGGTGGTGTCGCCGCGACCGACCAGCTTGATCAGCGGCGAGACCTCATGGCTGACCGAAATCTGCGAAAAGCCGATCTTCCGGCAGACTTTCGCCACCGCCTTCTCGTGGTCGGGGTATTTCCAGGCATGCATGAAGACGATCGCCACCGCATCGATGCCGTCGGCGCGGGCCTGTTCGATCGCGGGACGGCAGGCGGGGATGTCGAGCAGGCGCTCGACATCGCCGTTGGCCCGCACGCGTTCGTTGATCTCGATGACACGCTCGTAGAGCTGTTCGGGAAGGATGATCTCCTTGGCGAAGATGTCGGGCCGCGCCTGATAGGCGATCTTCAGCGCATCGCGAAAGCCCTTGGTGATCAGCAAGAGCACGCGGTCGCCCTTGCGCTCCAAGAGCGCATTGGTGGCGACGGTGGTGCCCATCTTGATGTCGCCGATCAGGCCGGACGGAATGGCGGCGCCCGATTTCAGACCGAGCAACTCACGGATGCCGGCTATGGCCGCATCAGGGTAGGCTTCAGGATTTTCCGACAGGAGTTTCCTGGGATGCAACCCGCCGTCCGGGTCGCGCCCGATCACGTCGGTGAAGGTGCCGCCGCGGTCGATCCAAAAATCCCATTTCTTGTCCACGCAGAGCTCCGGCATTTCTTTTGGTTTCAAACTGTTAGTTCGCCATCGCGCGGCCTGCAATCGGCTACGGGGATGTTACATCAGGAAACGCAACGTTACGAAACTCATGGCCGTCTGATGCATTTCCTCTTCGAGCGTTCACTGCAATGTGAGCGTGTAGTGAAGGAGAGATGGTATGAAAAAGCTCATTCTTGCGTCCGTTTCTGCCCTGGCCCTGTTCGGCGTTGCCGCCTGCAGCGACAGCGGTACGGACAACACCACCACCCAGAGCACCAATCCGCCGGCCGCCGACCAGCCGATGCAGCCGGCAAACCCCGATACCCCGAAGCCTGCTGAACCGGCTCCGGCAACGCCTGCTCCTGCCGCCCCCGCGCAGTAGCAGCAGCCTCGGTCACTTTGATGTGACGAGAGAGTAGGCCGGCTTTGCGCCGGCCTTCCTGCATTTAGGGTCGGCTGGTGGCTTAATGGGCCTTGAATCGGCTAATTCCATCGATTTGGGATCTGGCGCATCGGTTGTTTGCGTAAATCGATCCACCCCTGCGGCACTGTCTTCGCTTGATAGCGGTGGCCGGCGGCCCTAATAAGCGCTCATGTCGATTTGGGATCGCCTTGGCGAGTTCATCAACCGCGTTTCCTCTTCAGCCAACTCGGGCGTCGCCGAAGTGGTCGAGGCCGTGCGAACTGTTTTTTCCGGCGATGCGGATCTGCGCCGGCGCGTTGCCTTCTCGGTGGCGATGATTGCGCTGTCGGCCAAGATGGCCAAGGCCGACGGTATCGTCACCCAGGACGAGGTGCGGGCCTTCCAGCAAATATTCGAGGTGCCGAGAGAGCAGACCCGCAATGTGGCGCGGCTCTACGATCTGGCCAAGCGCGACGTTGCCGGGTTCGAGACCTATGCCGAGCGCATGGCACAGATGTGCGGCTCGGGCCATTCGAACTGCGTCATGCTGGAAGACATACTCGACGGCCTGTTCCATATCGCCAAGGCCGATGGGCTGGTGCATGAACGCGAAGGCATTTTCCTGCACCGCATTGCCGAGATTTTCCGCATCGACGAGGTGCACTACGAGGCGATCATGGCCAGGCACGTCAATCTTGGCGCCGGCGATCCCTACGTCGTGCTGGGCATCGAGCGCGGCAAGCCGTTCGAGGAGGTCAGGAAGCGGTATCGCAAGCTGGTCTCCGACAATCATCCGGACCGGCTGATCGCGCGCGGCCTGCCGCAGGAATTCATCAAGATCGCCACGACCAGGGTCGCGGCGATCAACGCGGCCTATGAGATGATCGAGCGGGGCCTCAGGCACGCATGAGCGGCTTCCTGCCCGACGAGCCGAGTGCCGAGGTCAGGGTATCGCCGAATTTCGGCCCGCGGCGCGAGACGCTCAGGCCCGACATGATCGTGCTGCACTATACCGGCATGGCGACGGGTGCCTCGGCCGAAGCCTGGCTGTGCGACCCCGCCAGCGAAGTTTCCTCACACTATCTCGTCCACGAAGACGGCCGCATCGTCCAGATGGTGCGCGAGAGCGACCGCGCCTGGCATGCCGGCAGGAGTTCGTGGTTCGGGCGCACCGACATTAATTCTTGCTCGGTCGGCATCGAAATCGTCAATCCCGGCCATACGTTCGGTTATTCGGCCTTTCCGAAGAGGCAGATCGAGGCGCTGATTGGCCTCTGCAAGGGGATAATCGGGCGGCACTCCATAGCGGCTCAACGCGTGCTTGCCCATTCCGACATCGCTCCGGGGCGCAAGATCGACCCGGGCGAGAAATTCCCGTGGAAGGTGCTGTTTGCGGCGGGGGTCGGCCATCTCGTTCCTGCGGCGCCGATCCGGCGCGGCGCGGTGCTGAAAGCTGGCGATACCGGCGCCGAGGTCGAGGCACTGCAGTCGATGCTGGCGCTCTATGGCTATGGCGTCGAGATATCCGGCGTCTTCGACCGCCAGACCGAAATCGTCGTCGAAGCGTTTCAGCGGCATTTCCGGCCACGCCTGGTGGATGGCGTCGCCGACGGCTCGACGATCCGCACGCTGCAAAGCCTGCTGACTTCCCTTAGGTCAGTTGCGTCTAAATAACCTTTTCCTGATATTCGAGTTACAGCCTGTCACTGAAAGTGAATTGCCTCGCCTTGTTCGACACCAATTCGGCCATCAAAGGCAGTTCGTGCAAGTTATCAGGCCTTCATCCCCCCGGAAGTCCCGATATTGATTAGGCGTTGCTGCGTGAAGATCTTCGCGCGGCCCAGACAGAACAGGACCACATGCAGAAATTGACCGTTGTAACGGCAGCTATTGCTGCCGGCGTGATGACTTTTGTCTTCAGCGCGGCCGATGCCGCACCACTGAGCCAGAGGGCAGACCAGGGCTTCATCGCCACCCCCGCCAAAACCGCCATGACGAAAGCGAGCCCAAAAGCCAAGAGGACAGCCACTGCCAAAGTGCAGAAGGCAGCCGTGGTGAAGGTCAGAAAAGCGACGGCCAAGAGGCATTTGAAGCGCGGCAGGAAGAGCATCGACCTGACGACGACCGCGTCGATCGGTCCGAGCACCGCTGCAGCGTCGACGGCGGCGGCAGCCCTCGGCGGCCAGTATTCAGCAATCATCGCCCGCTATGCCGCTGCTGAAGGCGTGCCCGTGTCGCTGGCCAAGGCGGTCATCAAGATCGAGAGCAATTATCGCCCCAACATCGTCGGTAGCGCCGGTGAGATCGGCCTGATGCAGATCAAGCCAGCGACGGCGCGGATGATGGGCTATAGCGGCTCGGCCAAGGGCCTGTTCGATCCCGACACCAACATCAAATACGGCATGAAGTATCTTGCCATGGCGCGCAACCTCGGCGGCGGTACGACCTGCGGCACGATCCTGAAATACAATGCCGGCCATGCCGCGACGCGGATGAACCCGGTGTCGGCCGCCTATTGCGGCAAGGTCAAGGTGCAGATGGCAGCCCTTGGGTCTCCCGCATAAGTCTGCTTTTTCGTTTGCGTTTTGGAGCGTGAACCCCTTTATACGCTCTGCCAGCTGGCCGGGCGGCCGCACCCGCAAAGCCGAAAGGCTGCGGGTGAGGAAAGTCCGGGCTCCATGGAGACACGGTGCCGGTTAATGGCCGGCGGGGGCGACCCCAGGGAAAGTGCCACAGAAAGCAAACCGCCACGATTTATCGGGGTAAGGGTGAAAGGGTGGGGTAAGAGCCCACCGCGCGACTGGCAACAGGAGCGGCACGGTAAACCCCACCGGGAGCAAGACCGAATAGGGACGGTGCGAGGGGAAACCTTCGAGGGCTGTTTCCGGCCCACCGTCCGGGTAGGTTGCGTGAGGTGCATGGCAACATGTGCCCAAGATGAATGGCCGCCACGTTCTCGCTCTGCAAGGGGCGAGGGCCATACAAAACCCGGCTTACAGGCCAGCTGGCAATTCTCCGTGATATGGAAGATCCATTGAGATCAGCAGGTTGCGCCCTCGGGCGCGCCTGTTGATTCAAGCACCGATCTTGTCCAGCGATGCCTCGATCGCCTGCCAGAGTTCTTCCACCGGTTCGCAACCCACCGAAAGGCGCACGAAGCCCGGCGGAACGGCGTCGCCGCGCTTGGCGCGCCGCTCGGCCGAGCTGTGGACGCCGCCGAAGGATGTCGCCGCCTGCATCAGCGTGCAGTTGTTGATGAAATCTTCGGCCTTGTCAGCGGAGGCGAGTTCGAAGGAGACGAGAAAACCGAAGCGCTCCAACTGGGCGCGGGCGAGGTTGTGCGACGGGTCGCCTTCCAGCCCGGGATAGCGCAGGCCGCTCACCGCTCGATGGTTCTTCAGTCGCTGGGCGATCACCTCCGCCGAAGTGCACATGCGGTCGAAGCGCACGTCCAATGTCTCCAGGCCGCGATGCACCAGCCATGCCTCGAACGGGCCAGGAATGCCGCCCGCCATCTCGCGCCAGCCGGTGACGGCGGCAATGATGTCTGGGTTACGGCTCGCGACGTGGCCGAACAACACGTCGGAATGACCGTTGGCCGCCTTGGTGTCGGCGGCAACGACAATGTCGGCGCCGAGATCCAGCGGGCGCTGGCCGAATGGCGTCATCGTCGTGTTGTCGACGACGACCGTTGCTCCCGCGCGGTGGGCAGCGTCGGCGACGGCTGTGATGTCACAGATGTCCAGTCGCGGGTTTGACGGCGTTTCGATGTAGACGAGCCGATAGCCGTCGAAGCCGCCGTCGAGAAAGGTCGATGTCGGTCTGAGATCGTAGGTGATGCCGAATGGCTTCAGGAAACGCTCGGCCAGCGCGCGCGTGGCATGATAGCCGTCCGAGGGCAGCAGGACACGATCGCCCGATTTCAACAGGCCGAAAAACACCGCCGAGATCGCCGCCATTCCCGAGGGGAAGCCGACACTTGGAGCGTCCTCCAGATGCGCCAGCATATGCTCGACCGCATCCCAGGTGGGGTTGCTGTAGCGACCATACTGACTGTAGCCGGCGCCATCGCCTGGATTGTGGAAAATGGCAGCCATGGTCAGCGGCAGAGGGATGGGGTCGCCTTTGGCAAGCCCGTCGCGACGCAGATGGGCGAGGGAGGCCGCGCGTGACCTGGCTGTTTCGGACATGGATTTTCTAACCTTGTTGCTGGGCGGAAAGACGGCTGACGCTATGCGCGGCAGCGATGCGCGGCAAGCCGCTTCCGGTTGGGCCAAGCCGCTCTAAACGGTTCGTTAGGCTTAATGAGGGATAAAGACGGGAGCGTCGCCAGAGCTGCTCTCACCGGTTGTGGCGCGCGCGTTTGTGAAGCCTGATCCCGTTGACGCCCATAGTGCCCCATGATATCCCATTTCGATACCAAAGCCTTCGTTCCGCGTCAGGGTAAAGCGTACGCCAATCGGGCAGCCGCGGCGGCTGTGCGTTTGCCGGGTTTTGCCGTTGGGACCGAAGCAGATTTTCGGCAGGGGACGCGCAGTGGCGCGGACGAAAACATGGAGAGGGGTGCGGCGGCGGAAGCGGCTGTAGCGTGTCATGGACCGGTTTCTGTCAAGCGCGGTGAACAGGATCGATGCGAAGGGGCGGGTTTCCGTTCCGGCGCATTTCCGCGCGGTCGTGCAGAAACGCGGCTATGTGGACCTCTACGCGTTGCGTGGCCTGGACGTGCCGGCGATGGATGTCGGCGGGCTCGACCTGCTCGACCGCTACGAACAGCGCATCGCGCTGGAAGACCCTTTCCTGCAGACGGCGGACGACATGTCGTTCTTCTGCCATGGCGACGGGACGTTCCTGAAGCTCGATCAGGACGGCCGCATCACGATGAGCGATTTCATCCGCGAGCATACGGGCATCTCGAGCGAAGTGGCTTTTGTCGGTCGCGGCAATTTCTTTCAAGTTTGGGAACCCGGGCGGCTTGCCGCCTATGGGGCGCAGGCACGCGCCCGGCTTTTGCAGCTTCGGCAGGGGACGAAGGCTCACGAGGCCAAGGCTGGGGAGCGGCCGGAATGATGGCGGATCAAGGCGATGACATCAGCGCCGTTGGCGGATCGGTCCGTCACATTCCGGTCCTCCTTGCCGAAGTGCTGGAAGCGCTCTCGCCCAAAGCCGGCGATGTGATCGTCGACGGTACCTTCGGCGCTGGCGGCTACACCAAGGCGATCCTGGCGAGCGGCGCCTCGGTGGTGGCGATCGATCGCGATCCGGACGCCATCGCCGCGGGACGCAGCCTGGAGCAGCAATCCGGAGGCAGGCTGAGGCTGGTGCAAGCGCCGTTCTCGACGCTGGACGAGCAGGTCGAAAGCGCCGACGGCGTTGTGCTCGACATCGGCATTTCCTCCATGCAGGTCGACCAGGCCGAGCGCGGCTTTTCGTTCCGCGCCGACGGGCCGCTCGACATGCGCATGGCGCAGGCCGGCTTGAGCGCCGCCGATGTCGTCAACAGCTTCAAGACGGGCGATCTCGCCCGCATCTTCGGCTTCCTTGGCGAAGAGCGCAACGCCGGGCGCATTGCCCGCATGATCGAGAGCCGCCGCGAAAAACGCCCGTTCGAGCGCACGCTCGACCTTGCCGACGCCATCGAGACGCATATCGGCCGCGCGCCGAAGGACAAGATCCATCCGGCCACCCGCGTCTTCCAGGCGCTGCGCATCTTCGTCAATGACGAGCTGGGCGAGCTGGCCAAGGCGTTGGTGGCGTCTGAGCGCGTGCTGAAACCCGGCGGGCGGCTTGCCGTGGTGACGTTCCATTCGCTGGAAGACCGCATCGTCAAGCGCTTTATCGCCGACCGCGCCGACGCGGTGACCGGCTCGCGCCATATGCCCGAGGCGCATGCGCGCAGCGCGACCTTCCGCAAGGCCGGTGGCGGTGTGACGCCCGGCGACGCCGAAATAGCAGCCAATCCGCGGGCGCGCTCAGCCAGGCTGCGTGCTGCAATCCGTACCGAGGCGCCGGCGCGCGCCGGCGATCTTTCCATCTTCGGCCTTCCCAAACTTCCTGGGGCAAAGCTTCCCGGCACCCAGGCGCCGCGAGAGAGGTGAACAATTGTTTCGAACCAGCGACATAGTCCTGATCGCCGTCATGGTCTCGGCCGCGGCCTTCACCTACAAGGCCAAGCGCGAGGCTGAGGAACAACTGGCCTCGGTGCAAAAGATCGAGGCGCAGATCCGCTATGAGGAGGACACGATCGACCTGCTCAAGGCCGATTGGAGCCTGCTGACCCAGCCGTCGCGCCTGCAGAAGCTGGCTGAAACATACAAATCGCAGCTCGCACTCGAGCCGGTCAATGCGCGGCAGATCGTGGGGATCGACGACCTGCCGGCAAAACCGCTCAACATCGAGGACCTGTCGTCGCAGCGGCTCGGCGGCATGGCCGACAATTCCGGCAAAGGACCAGCCGGAAAGGATCCCGTCGTGACCGGAGCCATCGTGCAATGACCGTCGGGTTTCCAATCAGCGTCAAGCTTCCGAAGATCGGTGGGTTGCTGAAGCGCCGCGCAAGGACCGGCGAGGACGGCTCGATCGTCGTCGAAGGCGCGCGCAAGGCGACCGGCGGCAAGGCCAAGACCCGCATCATCATGACGATGGCGGTGTTCTTCGGCATCTATTCGACCATCGCCGGGCGGCTAGTCTATCTCGGTTTCCAGAATCCCGACATGTCGGGCGGGCCGCAGAGCCGGGTGACGGCGTCGCGTCCCGACATCGTCGACCGCAACGGCGAGGTGCTGGCGACCGACATCAAGACGGCATCGCTGTTTGCCGAGCCGCGCCGCATCGTCGATGCCGACGAGGCGATCGAAAAGCTGTCGACCATTCTGCCCGATATCGACCCTGAGCAGACCTATCACAAGCTGAAGAGCGGCGCCGGCTTCGTCTGGCTGCAGCGACAGCTGACGCCGAAGCAGCAAGCAGACATCATGCAGCTTGGTATTCCAGGCATCGGCTTTCGCACCGAAAAGCGCCGCTTCTATCCGGCCGGCGTGACCTCATCCTACATTGTCGGCCTCACCAACATCGACAATCAGGGCATCTCCGGGATGGAGAAATACATCGACGAGCAGGGCTTAAGCGACTTGCAGGCCTCTGGCCTTGCGGTGGCGAAGGACCTGAAGCCGGTGCAGCTGTCGATCGATCTGCGCGTCCAGCATGTGGTGCGCGACGAGATCGCCGCCGGCCTCGAACGCTACCGCGCCATGGGCGCCGGCGCCGTCGTGCTCAACATCAAGACCGGCGAAGTGGTGGCCATGGCCTCGGTGCCGGATTTCGATCCGAACAATCCCTTTAATGCGCAAGACAAGGATCGGCTGAATCGCATGTCGGCCGGCCTCTACGAAATGGGCTCTACCTTCAAGAGCTTTACCTCGGCGATGGCGCTCGATTCCGGCAAGGCTAACATGAACAGCCGTTTCGACGCGTCGCATCCGATCCGTGTCGGCCATCAGGCCATCCACGATTTTCATGGCAAGAACCGCGTGCTGTCGCTGCCGGAAGTGTTCCTTTACTCCTCCAACATCGGATCGGCCAGGGAGGCCGAGCTGGTCGGCATCGAGGGGCACCGCGAATTCCTGCATCGCGTCGGCCTTTTGGACAGGATGCAGACCGAGCTGCCTGAGGTCGCACGCCCGACCGAGCCCAAGGTCTGGAAACAGGTCAACTCGTTCACCATCGCGTTCGGCCATGGCGTGTCGACGACGCCGCTGCAGGCCGCGGTCGGCTGCGCGGCGCTGATGCAGGGCTACCTGATCCCGCCGACTTTCCTGGTCCGTAGCGAGCAGGATGCCATGGCGGTGGCCAAGAGAGTGGTCAGCGAAAAGACTGTGGAGGGCATGCGCTACCTCTACACGCTCAATGCCGAGAAAGGCTCGGCCAGAAACGCCAGGGCCCCTGGCTACCGCGTTGGCGGCAAGACCGGAACCGCCGAGAAAGTCATCAATGGCCGCTACTCGAAGGAACTGAATTTCAACACCTTCGTCGCAGCTTTCCCGATGGACGATCCGCAATATCTGGTGTTTACGATTGCCGACGCTCCGCACCCGGAAAAGCCCGGGATGACCGACGTTGCCGCCAACAATGCGGGGGTTATGGCCGGCAATATCATCCGGCGGGCAGCGGCCATGCTTGGCGTGAAGCCAGATTTCAGCCATGAAAATGGTGCAACGCTGGTTTCCTATCAGTGATTCTTAGGGCGCGCCGGCAACTGCGCGCTATTTTGTTGCGATGAACGGGGTTCGATGCACCTTAGAGATTTAGCCGGTATCCTGCCTGTCGAGGGAACAGCGTCCCGCGATCTGGAGGTAACCGGGATTTCGTCGGATTCCCGCCAGGTCAAACCCGGCGTCGTCTTTTTCGCGCTTGCCGGCAGCAAAGCGGACGGCGCCACCTATGTCGCCGATGCGGCAAAACGCGGCGCGGCGGCGGTTGTCGTGGGCAAGACCAGCGCAATTGCCGGCCTGTCGGTTCCGGTGCTGAGCGTCGATGATCCGCGTCTGGCGCTGGCGCTGAGTGCCGCGCGCTTCTTTGGCAGGCAGCCTGAAACCATGGTCGCGGTGACCGGCACCGCGGGCAAGACGTCGGTCGCCGCCTTCACCAGGCAGATCTGGGAGCAGGCTGGCTTCGCCGCCGCTTCAATCGGCACCACCGGCGTCGTGGCGCCGGGCCGCAACGAGTATGGCTCGCTGACCACGCCCGATCCGGTGGCTTTGCACCAATTGCTCAGGGAATTGGCGGTGGCCGGCGTCACGCACGCCTCGATGGAAGCTTCCAGCCACGGTCTCGACCAGCGCCGCCTCGATGGCGTCAAGCTCGCCGCCGGCGGCTTCACCAATCTCGGCCGCGACCATATGGACTATCATCCGACGGTCGAGGACTACCATCGCGCCAAATTGCGCCTGTTCGATGCGTTGCTGCCGAAAGGCGCGCCGGCCGTCATCTTCGCCGACGATCCGTGGTCGGCGCCGACGGTCAAGGCAGCGCAGGCCGCGGGGCTCAAGGTGTTGACGGTCGGCCGCCATGGCGATTTCCTGCGGCTGAAGCGGGTCGAGCACGAGCGCCGCCGCCAGCGCGCCGAGGTCGAAGCCGATGGCGTGCTCTACGAAATCGATCTGCCGCTGGCCGGTGACTTCCAGATTGCCAACGCCCTGGTTTCGGCGGGTCTGGCGATTTCCACTGGAACGCCAGTCGCCAAGGCTTTGATGGCATTGGAGAAACTCCAGGGCGCGCCAGGCCGGCTTGACCTTGTCGGCGCGACCGCCAATGGCGCGCCGGTCTATGTCGATTATGCCCACAAGCCGGACGCACTGGAAAATGTGCTGGCCGCTGTGCGCCCGTTCACCACCGGCCGCGTCATCGTCGTGTTCGGCTGCGGCGGCGACCGCGACCGGGGAAAAAGGCCGATCATGGGCGAGATCGCCACGCGGTTGGCCGATGTCGTCATCGTCACCGACGACAATCCGCGCTCGGAAGTGCCGGAAACCATCCGCGCCGCGATCCTGGCGGCTGCGCCCGGCGCCATCGAGATCGGCGACCGCCGCAAGGCGATCCACGATGCCGTCGCCATGCTCAAGGCCGGCGACACGCTGATCGTTGCCGGCAAGGGTCACGAAGAAGGTCAGACCATCGGCGCCGAGACATTTCCTTTCTCAGACCATCAGGAAGTCCGGTCTGCGCTGCGGGAGCGGGCCGCATGAGCGTGCTCTGGACTGCCGATGCGCTGGTTGACGCCATGGGCGGACGGCCGCTCGGGCCAATGCCGGAGGGCATATCGGGGATCTCGATCGACAGCCGCAGCCTGCAGCCGGGCGACGCCTTCTTCGCCATCAAAGGCGAGGTGATGGACGGCCACGATTTCGCGACTGCGGCGATCAAGGCCGGCGCCGGTGTTCTGGTTGTCGCCGAAGGCAAACTGCCATCGCTCGGGCGGCTGACGGCGCCGATGATCGTCGTTCAGGATGTGCTGGCGGCACTCGAAAAACTTGGCGTCGCCGCGCGCGAGCGTTCCAAGGCGAAGATCATTGCGGTGACCGGCTCTGCCGGCAAGACCACCACCAAGGAAGCGCTGCGCCATGTGCTGTCGGCCGTCGGCAAGGTGCATGCCTCGGCGCAATCCTTCAACAATCATTGGGGTGTGCCGCTGACGCTGGCCCGCATGCCGGACGATTGCGACTACGCGGTGTTCGAGATCGGCATGAACCATCCCGGCGAGATCCGGCCGCTGGTCAAGATGGTCCGGCCGCATGTCGCCATCGTCACGCTGATCGCCGCCGCACATCTCGGCTTCTTCAAAAATCTCGACGAGATCGCCAAGGCCAAGGCAGAGATTTTTGAAGGCATCGAGCCCGGCGGTGCTGCCTTGCTCAACCGCGACGATGGGCGCTGGAAGCTGCTCGACAAAATGGCGCGCGCCGCCGGCGTCGAACATGTCTTTAGCTTCGGCGAAAACGCCCGCTCGACCTACAAGCTCACCAAATGTGAGCTGCATGCCGACCATTCCGACATCGCTGCCAGGATCGGCGGGCAGGATGTGACGGCTCGCATCGGTGCGCCCGGCCGTCATATGGTGCAGAATGTGCTCGCTGTTCTGGGCGCGGCGCATCTGGTTGAAGCCGATATCGGCAAGGTGGCGGAGGCGCTGGCCGATCTCTCTGCCGAGCGCGGCCGCGGCAAGCGCCATGTGCTGCGCCATCCCGGGGGACCTATCACGCTGATCGACGAGAGCTACAACGCCAATCCGGCATCGATGAGTGCCGCCATGGCGCTGCTCAACGCGACGCCAGTGTCGGGCGAGGGCCGCCGGATCGCCGTACTCGGCGACATGCTCGAGCTCGGCGAACATTCGGCAAAGCTGCATGCAGCCCTTGCCGAGCTGATCGTCGGCACTGGGACAAATACAGTTTTTCTTGGCGGCCCGGAAATGCGGTCGCTGGCCGATATCCTGCCCGACGAAATCACCACGGAATACCGTGCCGGCGCCGAGGAGTTGAAGCCGCTGCTGTTGGCGGCGCTGAGGGCCGGCGACGTGGTGATGATCAAATCGTCGAAAGGCATCGGCTTTTCAAAACTGGTCGAGGCCTTGCTGGGTAAATATCCGGCGGAAGCCGCAGGCGCGAAACAGAACTAGTCCCGGGGGACGGAATCGCATGTTTACATTGCTCGTCGATTTTGCGGACAGGATCTCGGTCTTCAATGTCTTCCGCTACATAACCTTCCGCACCGGCGGCGCGCTGATCACCTCGGCGCTGATCGTCTTCATCTTCGGGCCGACCATCATCAATTCGCTCAGGCTCAGGCAAGGCAAGGGCCAGCCGATCCGCGCCGACGGGCCGCAGACGCATTTCAAGAAGGCTGGCACGCCGACCATGGGCGGGCTGATGATCCTGTGCGGCATCGTCGGCTCGTCGCTTCTGTGGGCGAACCTCTCCAGCATCTATGTCTGGGTGGTGCTTCTGGTGACGCTGGGCTTCGGCTCGATCGGCTTCTACGACGACTATCTCAAGGTGACGAAGCAGTCGCATCTCGGCTTTTCCGGCAAGGCGCGGCTGGCGCTGGAATTCGTCATCGCCGGCATCGCCGCCTGGGTGATCATGCACAATGGCCAGGCGCCGTTCTCGTCGTCGCTTACCTTCCCCTTCGCCAAGGAATTCATCGTCAATCTCGGCTGGTTCTTCGTTCCGTTCTCCTGCTTCGTCATTGTCGGCGCCGGCAATGCGGTGAATTTGACCGATGGCCTCGATGGGCTAGCGATCGTGCCTATCATGATCGCGGCGGCATCCTTCGGCGTCATTGCCTATCTCTCCGGCAATGCTGTCTTCGCCGAATATCTGCAGATCCATTTCGTGCCCGGCACCGGCGAACTGGCCGTTGTGCTCGGCGCCGTCATCGGCGCCGGCCTCGGCTTCCTCTGGTTCAACGCGCCGCCGGCGGCGATCTTCATGGGCGACACCGGTTCGCTGGCCATGGGCGGCCTGATCGGCACCGTCGCGGTCGCCACCAAGCACGAAATCGTGCTGGTCATCGTCGGCGGATTGTTTGTCGTGGAAATCCTGTCGGTCATCATCCAGGTCGGCTACTTCAAGATGACCGGCAAGCGCGTCTTCCTGATGGCGCCGATCCACCACCATTTCGAAAAGCTCGGCTGGACCGAAAGCCAGGTGGTGATCCGCTTCTGGATCATCGCCGTCATCCTGGCGCTGGTCGGCCTGTCTACGCTCAAGCTGAGATAGGAGCCCGCTTGATCCCCGCCGCATCCTTTTCGGGCAAACGCGTTTCGCTCTTCGGGCTCGGTGGCTCGGGGATCGCCACGGCGCGCGCGCTGATCGAGGGCGGGGCCGATGTGCTGGCCTGGGACGACAATCCAGATAGCGTCGCCAAGGCCGCCGGCCAGGGCATTGCGACCGCCGATCTGCGCGGCGCCGACTGGGCGAAATTCTCGGCCTTCGTGCTGTCGCCCGGCGTGCCGCTGACGCATCCGAAGCCGCACTGGACGGTGGAGCTGGCGCGTGGCGCCGGCGTCGAAGTGATCGGCGACATCGAACTGTTCTGCCGCGAGCGAATCTCGTGCGCGCCGACAGCCCCCTTCATCGCCATCACCGGCACCAACGGCAAGTCGACGACCACGGCGCTGACCGCGCATATCCTGAAATCGGCAGGGCGCGACACGCAGATGGGCGGCAATATCGGCCGCGCCATCATGACGCTCGATCCGCCGCAGCCGGACCGGCACTATGTCGTCGAATGCTCGTCCTACCAGATCGATTTGGCACCCTCGATCAATCCAACGGCCGGCATCCTGCTCAATCTGACGCCGGATCATCTCGACCGCCACGGCACCATGCAGCACTACGCCTCGATCAAGGAGCGGTTGGTCGCCGGCAGCGAGACCGCCATCGTCGGCGTCGACGATAGCTGGTGCGCGCAGATCGCCGACCGGCTGGAGCGGGCGGGCAGGCAGGTGATCCGCATTTCCAAGCGGCTGCCGCTGACAGACGGCTATTTCGCTGACGGCTCCAATCTGATGGAGGCCGTGCATGGCCGCTACAGCCGCGTAGCCTTCCTCGAAGGCATCGGTTCGCTGCGCGGCCAGCATAATGCGCAGAACGCGCTTGCCACGGTTGCCGCTTGCCTCAAGGTCGGCTTAAGCCTCGGCGAGATACAGGCGGGGCTCGAGAGCTTCCCGGGCCTTGCGCATCGCATGGAGCAGGTCGGCCGCAAGGACCATGTGCTGTTCGTCAACGATTCCAAGGCGACCAACGCCGATGCGGCGGCGCCGGCGCTGTCGAGCTTTTCGCGCATCTACTGGATCGCCGGGGGCCTGCCCAAGGAAGGCGGCATCGAGCCGTTGCGCGGGTTCTTCCCGCGCATCGCCAAGGCCTATCTGATCGGCGAGGCGGCGCCTGCCTTTTCGGCGACGCTGGGCGAAGCCGTCCCTTATGAAATCTCGGGCACGCTGGCCGCCGCGGTCGACCATGCCGCCCAGGACGCGGCCAAGGATGATAGCGGCGAGGTGGTGGTGTTGTTGTCGCCGGCCTGCGCCAGTTTCGACCAGTTCAAGAATTTCGAAGTTCGCGGCGAAGCCTTCAGGCAAGCTGCGAATGCTATCGAGGGTGTGAAACCCATCGGAGGGGCACGATAATGCAAAGCCGTCTCGACAAAAGCCCGGTTGCAACCTGGTGGTGGACGATCGATCGCTGGTTCCTGGCGGCGTTCCTGTCGCTGATGGGGTTGGGCATCGTGCTCTCCTTCGCGGCTAGCCCGGCGGTGGCCGAACGCATCGGCCTCGACAGTTTCCACTTTGCCACCAGGCAGATCATCTTCACCGTGCCGGCGCTCGGCGTGATGCTGGCGGTCTCATTCCTGGAATCGCGGCAGATTCGGCGCATGGCGTTGGTCATCCTGTGCATCATGCTGGTGCTGATGGTGGCGGTGCTCTACATCGGCGTCGAAGTGAAGGGCGCGCGGCGCTGGGTGTCGTTTGTCGGCATGTCGATCCAGCCGTCGGAATTCTTGAAACCTGCCTTTGTCATCGTCTGCGCGTGGCTGTTCGCCGAACACAAACGCCAGCCTGACATTCCAGGCAATTTGTTCGCGATGCTGCTTTTGATCCTGGTCATCTCGCTTTTGGTGGCGCAGCCCGATCTTGGCCAGACCATGCTGGTGACCGGCACCTGGGGCGTCATGTTCTTCATGGCCGGCCTGCCATGGCTGTGGATCATCGCGCTTGGCGCCACCGGCGCCAGCGGCCTGTTTGCCGCCTATACGGTGTTCCCGCATGTCGCCGCCCGCATCGACAAGTTCCTGACCGGCGAAGGCGATACGTTCCAGGTCGACATGGGCCGCGAGGCGCTGATCAACGGCCACTGGTTCGGCGTCGGACCGGGCGAGGGCACGGTCAAGCGCGTCATCCCCGACGCGCATGCCGACTTCGTGTTTTCAGTCGCAGGCGAAGAGTTCGGGCTGATCATGTGCTTCTTCATCATGTCGATCTTCGCCTTCATCGTGCTGCGCGGCCTCAACACGGCGCTGAAAGAGCACGATGATTTCACCCGTTACGCCGTCGGCGGGCTGGTCACCGTGTTCGGCCTGCAGTCGGTCATCAATATGTGCGTCAACCTGCAGCTGATGCCGGCCAAGGGCATGACGCTGCCGTTCATTTCCTATGGCGGCTCCTCGCAGATCGCCATTGCCATCTCGATGGGCATGGTGCTGGCCTTGACGCGCAAGCGTCCGGAAAAGCGCAAGCAGATGGGCTTTGCCCTGTCGCAGCGCGCCCTGCCGGCGGAGTGATATGGCGCGCGGTGTCATTCTTCTCGCGGCAGGTGGAACCGGTGGACATCTGTTTCCGGCCGAGGCGCTGGCGCATGAGCTGATCGAACGCGGCTGGAGCGTGCATCTGGCGACCGACGACCGCGCCGAGCGGTTTGCCGGCCATTTCCCGGCCACCGCCATCCATCCGATCCAGTCGGCGACCATGGGCTCGAAAAACCCCTTCGCCTTGCTCGGCGCGTTCTGGAAGATCTGGCGCGGCGTGCGCCAGGCCTCCGCGGTAATCGCCAGGATCAAACCTGACGCGGTTGTCGGCTTCGGCGGCTATCCGACCTTGCCGCCGCTTTATGCGGCAACACGGCGCAAGGTGCCGACGCTGATCCACGAACAGAATGCGGTGATGGGCCGCGCCAACCGGGCGCTGTCTGGCCGCGTCGACGCCATTGCCGGCGGCTTTCTGCCTGAAGACGAAAGTGCTGCCGGCGCCAAGACAGTCATAACAGGCAATCCGGTCAGGCCGCCGATCCTGGAGGCGGCAAGGACGCCCTACACGGCATCCCAAGGCGAGGAGCCGTTCCGGCTCCTGGTGTTCGGCGGCAGCCAGGGCGCGCAGTTCTTTTCAGATGCCATGCCGGCGGCCATCGCACTTCTGCCGGAGGCGCAACGCAAGCGGCTGGTGATCACCCAGCAGGCCCGCGCCGACGACGTGGCGCGGGTGAAGGCCGGCTATGCGGCCCTTGGCGTCCATGTCGAGGTCTCGCCGTTCTTCACCGATATGGCACAGCGAATGGCCACCGCGCATCTGGTGATTTCGCGCTCCGGCGCCTCGACGGTCTCGGAAATCGCCGTCATCGGCCGGCCGGCGCTGCTGGTGCCTTATCCCTATGCGCTGGACCATGACCAGGCGGCGAATGCAGCCGCTCTTGCCGCAGCCGGCGGCGGCGAGGTGCATCCGCAATCGTCGCTGTCGCCCGAGCGCATCGCGGCGCTTGTTGGCGGGCTGATGGACAGTCCCGAGCGGCTGGCGGCCATGGCTGCCGGCGCAAAATCGGTCGGCCGGCCGGACGCGGCACGGTTGCTCGCCGATCTCACAGAGGCTATTGCGTCCAGAAAAACCGTATCGGATTTCAGGAAGAGGACGCATTGATGAAGATGCCGCAAACCATCGGCCTTGTGCATTTCATCGGCATTGGCGGCATCGGCATGAGCGGCATCGCCGAAGTGCTGCACAATCTCGGCTACAAGGTGCAGGGCTCCGACCAGGCCGACAGCGCCAATGTGCAACGGCTGCGCGACAAGGGCATCGAATGCTTCGTCGGCCACAAGGCCGAGAATATCGGTGCTGCCGAAGTGGTGGTGGTGTCGACGGCGATCAAGAAATCCAATCCGGAGCTGAAAGCAGCGCGCGAGAAGCTTTTGCCGATCGTGCGCCGCGCCGAGATGCTGGCCGAATTGATGCGCTTCCGCCAGGCCGTCGCCATCGGCGGCACGCACGGCAAGACGACGACCACCTCGATGGTGGCGACGCTGCTCGATGCCGGCGGGCTCGACCCGACCGTGATCAATGGCGGCATCATCAATGCCTATGGCACCAATGCCCGCATGGGCGATGGCGAATGGATGGTGGTCGAAGCCGACGAAAGCGACGGCACTTTCCTCAAGCTGCCGGCCGAAATCGCCGTCGTCACCAACATCGATCCGGAGCATCTCGACCACTACGGCAGCTTCGACAAGGTGCGCGAAGCCTTTCGCCAGTTCGTCGAGAACGTGCCTTTCTACGGCTTTGGCGTGATGTGCACCGACCACCCGGAGGTGCAGGCGCTGGTAAGCCGCATCGAGGACCGCCGCGTCATCACCTATGGCGAGAACGCGCAGGCCGATGTGCGCTTCACCAACCATCGTATGGCTGGCGCTGCCTCCGAGTTCGACGTGGTGATCCGCGACCGCAAAACCGGCGGCCAGACGACGATATCGGACCTGCGCCTGCCGATGCCCGGCCGCCACAATGTCTCCAACGCGACTGCCGCGATTGCGGTTGCGCATGAACTCGGCCTGTCGGCCGAGGCGATCAAGAAGGGGCTGTCGTCCTTCGCCGGCGTCAAGCGGCGCTTCACCCATACCGGCTCGTGGAACGGCGTCGAGATCTTCGACGATTACGGCCATCACCCGGTCGAGATCACAGCGGTGCTGAAAGCGGCGCGCAGCGCCACCAAGGGCCGCGTCATTGCCATTGCGCAGCCGCACCGCTTCACCCGCCTGCACGATCTTTTCGACGAATTCTCTGTCTGCTTCAACGATGCCGACACGGTGATGGTGGCCCCAGTCTATGCAGCGGGTGAAGAGCCGATCAACGGCGTGACTTCGGAGGCGCTGGTGTCGCGCATCCGCTCGGGCGGTCACCGCGATGCGCGATATATCGACGGTGCTGCTGCCATCGCCCCCACCATCCGCGAACTGGCCAAGTCCGGCGACTTCGTTGTCTTCCTCGGCGCCGGCAACATCACCCAATGGGCCTATGCACTGCCCAAAGAACTTGGCGGTGCGGTCTCATGATGCGCGGCCAGGACCTGATCGACAGACTTGGCGGCCGGCTTGCCGGCCTGCGCGGCCGGCTGACGCCGAACGCCGAGATGGACAAGATCACCTGGTTCCGCGCCGGAGGGCTGGCCGAGGTGCTGTTCCAGCCGGCCGACGAGGAAGACCTTGCCGCTTTCCTGCGCGCGGTGCCGGAGGATGTCCCGCTGACCATCGTCGGTGTCGGCTCGAACCTTCTGGTGCGCGACGGCGGTATTCCGGGTTTCGTCATCAGGCTTTCGGCCAAGGGTTTTGGCGAAGCCGAGGTCATTTCGCCGACCGGCATCAAGGCGGGTGCTGCAACGCCGGACAAACGTGTCGCCGCCGTTGCCTATGAGGCCGGCATTGGCGGCTTCCATTTCTATCACGGCATTCCCGGCGCCATCGGTGGCGCGCTCAGGATGAATGCCGGCGCCAACGGCGTCGAGACGCGCGAGCGCGTCGTCGAGGTGCGGGCGCTCGACCGCAAGGGCAATCTGCACACGCTGAGCAATGAAGACATGGGCTATTCCTATCGTCACTCTGCGGCACCTGCCGGGCTGATCTTCACCTCCGCCATTTTCGAAGGCGTTTTGGAAGACAAGGCGGCGATCAAGGCGGCGATGGACGCCGTCCAGACGCACCGCGAGACGGTGCAGCCGATCCGCGAGAAGACCGGCGGCTCGACCTTCAAGAATCCGGAAGGCACCTCGGCCTGGAAGGAGATCGACAAGGCCGGCTGCCGAGGGTTGATGATCGGCGGCGCGCAGATGTCGCCGATGCACTGCAACTTCATGATCAACACCGGAACCGCGACCGGCTATGACCTTGAATATCTCGGCGAGACGGTGCGCGCCCGGGTGCTTGTAAATTCCGGCATCCGGCTGCAGTGGGAAATCAAGCGCATCGGCAATTTCCGCCCCGGCCACGCCGTGCAAGAGTTCCTTGGGCAACTTCTCTAGGCATCTTGGCGCAAGCTGAAGTTCATGT
Organism: Mesorhizobium sp. WSM4306; assembly: GCF_007003975.1. Taxonomy (GTDB): domain Bacteria; phylum Pseudomonadota; class Alphaproteobacteria; order Rhizobiales; family Rhizobiaceae; genus Mesorhizobium. The sequence continues at coordinate 643,201 of NZ_VFTC01000001.1, read as the reverse complement.
GATGCATGAACTTCAAACGGTCTGAAACAACCGCGCGACCGTTGCCCGAAAGACTCAACTGCACGCTTTTTGCCGCCGTTTTCGCGGAAAGTGAATCTGTCGGAATCATAAGCACTTGCCAGCGAATCAACTCTCTGATTCTCTGCCCTAAAGCGTTTCCTGATTTGAGTCGTTCGACGCGTCGACCGCGTTTTCCGTCTGGGGGGCAACCTGCCGGGAGACTCGGACTCCATCTGGTCGCTGAATGCGTGGTTGCGGGCCCGCCGTGAGAGGGATGACGGGATATGAAGAACAAGCATGTGGCTGTCCTCCTGGGCGGATTCTCGTCCGAGCGGCCCGTGTCTCTGTCTTCGGGAAAGGCGTGTGCGGATGCGCTTGAGAAGGAAGGCTACCAGGTTACCCGCGTCGACGTTGCGCGCGACGTCGGCGCTGTGCTTGGCGAGCTCAAGCCTGATGTTGTCTTCAACGCGTTGCACGGCCCGTTCGGTGAAGACGGCACTATCCAGGGCATCCTCGAATATCTCGCCATTCCCTACACCCATTCGGGCGTGCTCGCCTCGGCGCTCGCCATGAACAAGGAGCAGGCCAAGAAGGTCGCCAAGGCTGCAGGCATCGCGGTGGCGGAATCGAAAGTTGCCAGCCGCTTCGCCATCCAGAACAAGCACCCGATGAAGCCGCCCTATGTGGTCAAGCCGGTCAATGAAGGCTCGAGCTTCGGCGTCGTCATCGTGCATGAAGGGCAGTCGCATCCGCCGCAGGTCATCGGCTCGTCCGATTGGAAATATGGCGAGACCGTCATGGTCGAGCGCTACATCCATGGACGCGAGCTGACCTGCGCCGTCATGGGCGATGTGGCGCTGGGCGTCTGCGAGATCATTCCGACCGGCCATTCCTTCTACGACTATGATTCAAAATACGTCGCCGGCGGATCAAAACACGAAATCCCTGCTAAAATTTCACCGAATATTTACCAAAAAATACAGACACTGGCGCTCAAGGCACATTTGGCTATCGGCTGTCGGGGCGTTTCCCGGTCGGACTTCCGCTATGACGATCGTCACTCCGAAAACGGCGAAATTGTCTGGCTCGAGATCAACACTCAGCCGGGCATGACGCCGACGTCTTTGGTGCCTGAAATCGCCGCCCAAGCGGGGCATTCATTCGGCGATCTGTTGAGTTGGATGGTGGAGGACGCTTCGTGTCTGCGTTGAAATGGGGACAGGACAAGGGCAGGGGCGGCGCCGGGCCGGCGCTGTTCGGCATGCCGTTGTCGTTCGACCATTTCGTGCTGCCGCGCGTGCTGCGCCGGCCGGTGCGCGTGTTGGCGCGCCTGGGTGGCGGCGACTTCGTCGCGCCGCGCTTTTCCGCGGCCATCCTGTCCGCCTCGCTCATTGCGTCAAGCAGTCTGTACGGCGCCATTCTCGGCGGCCATGCCGACGACATCGTCCAGAGCATCACAGCCCGCACCGGCTTTGCCGTCGACCAGATCAAGGTGGTCGGCAACCGTCAGACCTCGGAGATCGACATACTGGACCGGCTTGAACTCGATGGCTGGACGTCGCTGATCGGCTTCGATGCCGAGGCAGCGCGTGAGCGCATCGATACTCTGCCCTGGGTCGAAGTGGCGGCGGTGCGCAAGGTCTATCCGCATACGCTGGAAGTTCGTGTCGAGGAGCGCGAACCTTTCGCGCTCTGGCAGCAGGGCTCGGAGCTTTCGGTCATTGAGCGCTCCGGCGCGGTGATCGCGCCGTTCTCGGGCGGCAAGCAGGCTTTGCTGCCGCTGATCATCGGCACCGGTGCGCCGGCCAAGGCGCCCGACTTCCTGGCCAAGATCAAGAAATTTCCCGAACTCGCGGCGCGGGTCAAAGGCTATATCCGCATCGGCGAACGGCGCTGGGACCTGAAGCTGGAAAACGGCATCACCGTCAAGCTGCCCGAGGATGGCGAGGACCAGGCAATCGCGGAGCTGGTTCGGATGGATCATGACAACGGTCTTCTGACGCGCGATATCGCCGCCGTCGACATGCGCATCTCCGATCGCCTGGTCGTGCAGCTGACGCCGGAAGCGGCGACGCAGCGCCAGGCGGCGCTCAACGAAAAACCGCAAAGCCTCAAGCGCAAGTCGGAGACGAAGATATGAGCTGGCTTGGCGGCAACAGCGATGCCTCTTCGCGCCGCTCCGGCACGCTGACCGTGCTGGATGTCGGCTCAAGCAAGGTTTGCTGCGTGGTGGCGAAGCTGAAGCCGCGCGAGGACGGCAAGCTGTTGCGCGGCCGCTCGCATCGCATCCAGGTGATCGGCATCGGCCATCAGAAGTCGCAAGGCGTGAAGTCGGGCGTGGTTGTCGATCTCGACCGCGCCGAGCACGCCATTCGCCTGTCCGTCGACGCCGCCGAGCGCATGGCGGGACTGACGGTAGACTCGCTGATCGTCAACATGACGGCCGGCCGGCTGAAGAGCGAGACCTATTCGGCCACCATCAACCTTGGCGGCCATCAGGCCGACGAGGCCGACATCAAGCGCGTGCTTGCCGCCGGCGCCAAGCAGGCGCTGAAGGCCGAGCGCGACGTGATCCATTCGCTGCCCGTTGGCTTTTCGCTGGATGCCGAACGCGGCGTGCGCGATCCGCGCGGCATGGTCGGCGATCAGCTCGGCGTCGACATGCATGTGCTGACGGGCGACGCCGCACCGCTGCGCAATCTGGAGCTATGCATCAACCGTTCGCATCTGTCGGTCGAGCGCATGGTGGCGACGCCCTACGCCAGCGGGCTTGCAGCCTTGGTCGACGACGAACTCGAAATGGGCGCGGCCTGCATCGACATGGGCGGCGGCACGACGACGATCTCGGTGTTTTCGGAAGGCAAGTTCGTCCATGGCGACGCCATCGCCATCGGCGGCAACCATGTGACGCTGGATATGGCCAAGGGACTGTCGACGTCGCTCGACGCCGCCGAACGCCTGAAGGTGATGCATGGCTCGGCGCTGCCCGGCAGTGCCGACGATCGCGACCTGGTGTCGATCCAGCCGATCGGCGAGGAAGGCGAGATGCCGCTGCAGATCCCGCGCTCGGTGATGACGCGCATCATTCGCGCCCGCATCGACGAGACGCTGGAGCTTCTGCGCGACCGGCTGAACAAGTCCGGCTACGGCAATGCCGTGGGAAAACGCGTAGTGCTGACCGGTGGGGCCAGCCAGCTTGCCGGCCTGCCAGAAGCAGCGCGCCGGATTCTGGGACGCAATGTGCGCATCGGTCGCCCGCTTGGCGTGGCAGGCCTGCCGGAAGCCGCCAAGGGGCCGGCCTTCTCGACGGCGGTCGGACTGCTGATCTATCCGCAGATGGCGAATTTCGAGAGCCATCCGGCGAAAGGAATTTCCGGTCTCAGGATGACCGGAACGGGCGGAAAACTGCATCGCATGAGTCAGTGGTTGAGAGACAGTTTCTAATTGACGGGGACAGCCCCATAGGCGGCCGCGGCGGCGAAGCGGCGGGAAAGGCAAAGGACGGAGACAATGACCATCAATCTGCAAAAGCCGGACATCACCGAGCTCAAGCCGCGGATCACCGTGTTCGGTGTCGGCGGCGGCGGCGGCAATGCCGTCAACAACATGATCACCGCCGGCTTGCGCGGCGTCGAGTTCGTGGTGGCCAACACCGACGCGCAGGCGCTGACCATGTCGAAGGCCGAGCGGCTAATCCAGCTCGGCGCGCATGTCACCGAGGGCCTCGGCGCCGGATCGCAGCCGGAAGTCGGTCGCGCGGCGGCGGAAGAGTGCATCGATGAGATCATCGATCACCTCTCCAACACCCATATGTGCTTCGTCACCGCCGGCATGGGCGGCGGCACCGGCACCGGTGCTGCTCCGGTCGTTGCCCGCGCGGCGCGCGAAAAGGGTATCCTCACCGTCGGCGTCGTCACCAAGCCGTTCCATTTCGAAGGCCAGCGTCGCATGAAGACGGCGGATATGGGCATCGAGGAACTGCAGAAATGCGTCGACACCCTGATCGTCATCCCCAACCAGAACCTGTTCCGGCTGGCCAATGACAAGACCACCTTCGCCGACGCCTTCGCCATGGCCGACCAGGTGCTCTATTCCGGCGTTGCCTGCATCACCGACCTGATGGTCAAGGAAGGCCTGATCAATCTCGACTTCGCCGACGTCCGCTCGGTGATGCGCGAGATGGGCAAGGCGATGATGGGCACCGGCGAGGCTTCGGGCGAGGGCCGCGCGATGGCCGCCGCCGAGGCAGCGATCGCCAACCCGCTGCTCGACGAGACCTCGATGAGGGGCGCCAAGGGCCTGCTGATCTCGATCACCGGCGGCCGCGACCTGACCCTGTTCGAAGTCGACGAAGCCGCGACCCGCATCCGTGAGGAAGTCGACCAGGACGCCAACATCATCCTCGGCGCCACTTTCGACGAGGAACTCGAAGGCGTCATCCGCGTCTCGGTGGTCGCCACCGGCATCGACAAGTCGGCGGCTGAAATCGCCGCGGTGCCGATCTCGATCCGCGCCGTGCCGCCGCAGCAGAAGCCAGTCAGCCGTCCGGCTCCGGCCGCGGAAGGCCGGCCAGCGCCGGTCCAGCAGACCTATGAGACGCGCGCGGCCGATCCGGTCGCCGAGGCGATTCAGCTTGCCGAAGCCAATGCGGCGGCAATGGCTCGTCCGGCGCCGATAGCCCAGGCGGAAGATTTCCGCCCGCAGAGCAAGATCTTCCAGGCCCCTCCTGCCCAACCACAGCCTGTCGTGCATCAGGTGATGCAGCCGGCGCCGCTGCGCGAAATGCCGCAGCCGGTGGCTGCCGCGCCGCAGCGCATGCCGCGGGTGGAGGATTTTCCGCCGGTGGTGAAGGCCGAGGTGGAAGCCAAGGGCCGTCCGGCCGACCATGAAAACAGCGGGCCGATGGGGCTTCTCAAGCGGCTGACCAACGGGCTGACGCGCCGCGAGGAAGAGCCAGCCCGGCTGCAGCCGGCGCAGCCGCGCGAACCGAAACTGCGCCAGGCGGCGCCGGAAATGCGCCGCCTTGCCAGCCAGGATCCGCAGCTTTATGCGCCGCGCCGCGGCCAGCTCGACGACCAGGGCCGGTTGACGCCGCAGACCAGGTCTGCCCAGGAAGACGACCAGCTGGAGATCCCGGCTTTCCTGCGCCGCCAGGCCAACTGAGGCGTTAACGGTATGTAACACTTGTTAACAGGCAGACGAGAGATCGTTTGCCTGTTAACCAAAAAAATCCTTTAATACCATAGTGTTACGAAGTGACGCTCACGGTCGGTCGCGGTTACACAGAGTAAGAAACCGTGATTTGGAGTCTCCCTGACGGACCACTATCTTTGCCGCAGCACTTTCGGTGTGCTGGGATTCGGGGAGTTGGCCCTGCCTGCCGATAATCAAGAGCCGCGCCCTTTGGGGCTATAAAGCGGACATGGGCGTTATGGGCTATGGGGTTTGTCTTGCAAGACTACCAGACGACACTTCGATCGCGTGCAACGCTGACAGGTACCGGCGTTCATAGCGGCAAACCGGTCACCGTCAATTTCCTCCCCGCGGACGCCGACACCGGCGTCGTCTTCCTCCTTTCGACCGGAAGCGAGAGCCGCGAGTTCCGTGCGCTGGTTGCCGAAGTCGGCGCGACCGACCTCTGCACCATGCTCGGCGATCCGGCAGGCGAGCATATCGCCACCGTCGAACATCTGATGGCGACGCTCTTCGGACTCGGCATCGACAACATCGTCATCGAGATCGACGGCCACGAGGTTCCGATCCTCGACGGCAGCGCGGTGGCGTTCGTCGAAGCCATCGACCAGGCCGGCATCGAGACGCTGGCGGTCAAGCGCCGCTACATCAGGGTGGTCAAGCCGGTCCGGATCGAGAACGGCGCGTCCTGGGCTGAATTCAGGCCTTATAGCGGCACCCGTTTCGAGGTCGAAATCGATTTCGAGAGCCCGGCGATCGGCCGGCAGCTGTTCGCCTCCGACATCAATCCCGACGTCTTCCGCCAGGACATCGCGCGCGCCCGCACCTTCGGTTTCATGAAGGACGTGGAGCGACTGTGGGCGGCCGGCTATGCGCTGGGCTCCTCGCTGGAGAACTCGCTGGTGATCGGCGACGACAACCGGGTGATCAATATGGGCGGCCTGCGCTATCCCAACGAGTTCGCCCGCCACAAGACGATGGACGCGATGGGCGATCTGGCGCTCGCCGGCGCTCGCTTCATCGGCTGCTTCCGCTCCTATCGCGGCGGTCACCGGATGAATGCCGCGGCCTTGCGGCGGCTTTTGTCCGACCGTTCAGCCTTCGAGGTCGTCGAAACCACACGCCGCGAGCGCGGCCGCACTGCCGAGATGAGCGCCGTCACCGGGCCTGTCTTCGCGCCCTGGGTGATCTGATTCTTAACGATTTTCTGGCTTTCTGAGCGCCGGCTGGTGTTGCACGGATGCATCACCTGCCGGTGAAAGCGCATAGCTTTCGAGGCAACACCAAGCCGCCACAAAAATGTGCGATTGGCTAGACATAGCGTTGCTGGGCAAGACAGTTATGGTTTATGGCTGCTGCCGTCGATTAGACGCATGTCGCTCAAAAGTGGGGACCAGTTTTGAGGGAACGCCATGCGAAAGGCATTGAAATAACGCCGAAAGGGCGCAATCCAATCATGTTCTTCACGCGAGTTGGTCAATCGAAAGCGCCGTATCGGGCTGTTTTCCTGGCGCTTTCGATAGTTGTGCCATCGCTGTTCTTGTCGGCCTGCATGTCGTCCGAGAAAGACGTCGATTTGTCGACCTATGTCGACCAGACCGAACCGGCCGACGTCCTTTACAATCAAGGCCTTGCCAATCTCAACGCCGGCCGCCTGGATGAGGCGAGCAAGAAGTTCGACGCCGTCGACCGCCAGCATCCCTATTCCGAGTGGGCCCGCAAATCGATGGTGATGGGCGCCTTCGCCGACTATCGCGCCGGCCACTATGACGAGGCGATCGGCTCGGCCAAGCGCTATCTCACGCTCTATCCGTCGACCGACGACGCCGCTTACGCCCAGTACATCATTGGCCTGAGCTACTACCGCCAGATCAAGGACGTCACCCAGGATCAGAAGGAAGCACGCCAGACCGTGCAAACCATGCAGGATCTGGTGACGCGCTGGCCGACTTCGGAATATGTCGACGACGCCAAGGAAAAGATCCGTTTTGCCAACGACCAGCTCGCCGGCAAGGAGATGCAGATCGGCCGCTACTATCTCGAGCGGCGTGAATACATCGCCGCCGTCAAACGCTTCCGCAATGTGGTCGAGAACTATTCCAACACCCGCCATGTCGAAGAGGCGCTGGCGCGCTTGACCGAGAGCTATTACGCGATGGGCTTGACCTCGGAAGCGCAGACGGCCGCAGCCGTGCTCGGCACCAACTATCCTGACAGCCAGTGGTACAAGGATTCCTACAAGCTCTTGCAGAGCAACGGGCTTGAGCCGCGCGAGAATGCCGGATCGTGGATATCCAAGGCCGGAAAGCTGATCACCGGCGCTTGAAGCCTCTACAGAAGCGGACACAGCGCTTTTCGGATTGATCCGACGCTCAAACAAAAAGATAGTGCGGCGCTGCGACTCCACCGGTCGCATGCCGCATTGAGGCGTGTCGCGCCGTTAAGTCTTTTGTTTTGTGCATGCCGTTGCCCCAGACCGGTCCGCTTGGGGCGACATGCGATAGGTTCGGGTTCTGATGCTTTCCAGACTGTCGATCCGCGATATCGTCCTGATCGAGAAGCTGGATATCGACTTCCAGCCCGGCCTTTCTGTGCTGACCGGTGAAACCGGCGCCGGCAAATCCATCCTGCTCGACGCGCTGTCGCTGGCGCTTGGCGCGCGCGGCGATGCCTCGCTGGTGCGGCACGGCGCCGCCCAGGGCCAAGTCATTGCCGTGTTCGACGTGCCCCGCAATCACCCTGTACGTGCGCTGCTGGCCGAAAACGCCATCGAGGACGACGGCGACATCATCCTGCGCCGGCTGCAGACAGCGGATGGCCGCACGCGTGTCTTCGTCAACGACCAACCGTCGAGCGTCACCTTGATGCGAGACATCGGCCACGCACTGGTCGAAATCCACGGCCAGCATGATGAGCGGGCTCTGGTCGATCCTGGCGCGCATCGCGAATTGCTGGATAGTTTTGGCGGCCATCTCGGTGCTGCCCGTGCGACGGGCGAGGCGTGGCGCTATTGGCGCGGCTGCGAGCAGGACTTTGCCAGACATCGCGCCAAGGTCGAGGCGGCGGCGCGCGAGGCCGATTATCTCAGGGCGTCGGTCGCTGAGCTGGCCAAGCTCGATCCGCAGCCCGGCGAGGAGACGCAGCTGGCGGAACTGCGCACCACGATGATGCGGGCGGAAAAGATCGCCTCGGAAATACACGACGCGCAGGATGTGCTGTCAGGCCCATCCTCGCCGTTGCCGCAACTGGCCAGCCTGCTGAGAAGGCTGCAGCGCAAGGCCAGCGAAGCACCTGGCCTGCTTGAGGATGTTGTGAAGTCGCTCGATGAGGCGATGCTGTCGCTGGATGCCGCGCAATCCGGTGTCGAGGCGGCGCTGCGCGCCACCGAATACGATCCACAGCGGTTGGAGAAAGCGGAAGAGCGGCTGTTTTCGCTGCGCGCGGCGTCACGCAAGCACAGCGTGGCGGTCGACGATCTGGCGCAGCTGCGCGACACGATGTCGGCCGACCTTGCCGATCTCGATGCCGGCGAGGAACGTCTGCATGGGTTGGAGAAACAGGCCGCCGCGGCGCGCGAGGCCTATGACATTTCGGCGGCCCAGCTGTCCTCGCTTCGCCATGCGGCTGCGATCGGCCTGACCAAGGCTGTCATGGCCGAACTGCCGGCGCTGAAGCTCGAGCGGGCCGAGTTCATCGTCGGGCTGACCAGCGATGGCGAAAACCGCATGGAAGAAGGCATCGATCAGGTCGAGTTCTGGGTCCGCACCAATCCCGGCACAAGGCCCGGCCCGATGATGAAGGTTGCATCCGGCGGCGAGCTGTCGCGCTTCCTTCTGGCGCTCAAGGTGGCGCTGGCCGACCGTGGCTCGGCGCCGACATTGGTCTTCGACGAAATCGACACCGGCGTCGGCGGCGCCGTGGCCGATGCCATCGGCCAGAGACTGGCCAGGCTGTCGACGCGGGTGCAGGTGCTTTCCGTGACACATGCGCCGCAGGTGGCGGCGCGCGCGGCAACGCATTTCCTGATTTCCAAATCCGGCGGCACCGACCGGGTCGCGACCGGCATTGCCGAAATGGACCGGGCGGCGCGCCAGGAAGAGATCGCGCGCATGCTGGCCGGCGCCACCATCACCGACGAGGCGCGCGCGGCCGCGGAGCGGTTGCTCCGCGAGAACACGGCGGCGGCTTAACAACCGGCAGATGCCCGAATTGGCTTTTCCGGAAAGAGTCAGGATATGGCGACATCCTGCTGTTCGGGTTTGATTTTTCCACAGCCTATCTCGCTGACAGCAAATCCTGATTTATAGTGGCCCACCAGAATTCGAGGACCGCGTTGCATGTCTGAAAAACCAGTCGAATCGTTGAGCGAAAGCGAAGCCGCGGATGAGCTTGCGTGGCTGGCCGAGGAGATCGCCGGCCACGACCGGCGCTACCATGCCGAGGACGCGCCGACGATCACGGACGCCGAATACGATGCGCTGCGGCGGCGCAACCTTGCCATCGAAGAGCGCTTCCCAGGTCTGGTGCGCGAGGATTCTCCCTCGCTGCGGGTCGGTGCCGCGCCGGCCGAAGGCTTTGCCAAGGTGCGCCATGCGGTGCCGATGCTCAGCCTCGCCAAGGCCTATACCGACGAGGACGTCACCGATTTCATCGAGCGTGGCCGCCGCTTCTTCGACCGCGACAAGGATCTCGACATCGCGTTTACGGCCGAGCCGAAGATCGACGGGCTGTCGGCGTCGCTGCGCTACGAACGCGGCGTGTTCGTGCAGGGCGCCACGCGCGGCGACGGTGCGGTGGGTGAAGACATCACAGCCAATCTCAGGACCATCGCCGACATCCCGGCGAAGCTGAAAGGTTCTGGCTGGCCCGAGACCATCGAGATACGCGGCGAGGTCTACATGACCTATGCCGAGTTCGAGGCGCTGAAGGCGCGCTCGGCGGCCGTCGGCGGTCAGGACTACGTCAATCCGCGCAACACGGCTGCCGGCTCGCTGCGCCAGAAGGATGCATCTGTCACCGCCAGCCGCAACCTCAAATTCTTCGCCTATGCCTGGGGCTATACGACGGAAGACCCGGCGCCGACCCAATACGGGTCGGTGCAGAAATTCGCCGAATGGGGCTTCAAGGTCAGCCCGCTGATGGTGCGGGCGAAGTCGGTCGAGGATCTCATCGCGCAATATCACAAGATCGAGGAACTGCGCTCGTCGCTTGGCTACGACATCGACGGCGTCGTCTACAAGGTCGACCAGCTGGAATTGCAGCGCCGTTGGGGGTTTGTCACCGGCGAGCCGCGCTGGGCCGTCGCGCACAAATTCCCTGCCGAACAGGCGATGACGACGGTGCAGAAGATCGATATCCAGGTCGGCCGCACCGGCACGTTGGCGCCGGTGGCGCGGCTGGCGCCGGTCACGGTTGGCGGCGTGGTGGTCGAAAACGTGACGCTGCACAATGAGGATTACATCAAGGGATTCGACAGCAATGGCCTGCCGATCCGCGACGGCATCGATGTGCGCATCGGTGACACGGTTGTCATACAACGGGCAGGCGACGTGATTCCGCAGATCGTCAGCGTCGTCATCGACAAGCGGCCGGGCGATGCGGTGCCTTACGAATTCCCCCACACCTGTCCGGTCTGCGGTTCGCCGGCGACGCGCGAGGTCAACGAGAAGACCGGCAAGGAGGATTCGCGGCGGCGCTGCACCGGTGAACTGATCTGCGCCGCGCAGGCCGTGGAACGGCTGCGCCATTTCGTGTCGCGCGGCGCGCTCGATATCGAGGGCTTGGGTGCCGAAAACATCGACCTGTTTTTCAATTCGGGGCTGGTCAAGACCGCCGCCGACATCTTTACCCTGAGGGATCGCCGGCCGGCGGTCACCAGGGCGCTGGCCGAGCGGCGCGAGGAGCAGGCGAGGCAGCGCGAGGCGGCATCGGGCAAGGCGCGCAAGAATGTGCGCGGTGTCGAGGACCGCAACTATGAAGGCCTCGACAAGCTGTTCGCGGCAATCGATTCGCGCCGCGAGCCGGAACTCGACCGCTTCATCTTCGCGCTAGGCATCCGCCATATAGGCGAAACGACAGCGGCGGTGCTTGCCCGCACCTTCTCGACCATCGAGGAGCTGATCCGCGTCGGAAAGGAGACGGCAGCGGCGGAAGATCCGCACAGTGTTTTCCCCTCGATCAACGGCATCGGCGACACGGTGATCGATGCGCTGCGCGATTTCTTCGGCAATGAGCGCAATGACGACGTGCTCGACAGACTGCTCGAGCAGGTCAAGCCGAAGCCCTACATCGTCACCGTCTCTGCCGACAGCGAGGTTGCCGGCAAGACCATCGTCTTCACCGGCACGCTGGAAAAGATGACCCGGTCCGAAGCCAAGGCGATGGCCGAACGGCTCGGTGCCAAGGTGGCGGGTTCGGTGTCGGCAAAGACGGATCTGCTGGTGGCCGGGCCGGGTGCGGGCTCCAAACTGAAGCTTGCCAGTGAACTCGGCGTCGAAGTCGTCGACGAAGACACCTGGTTGCAGCGGGTCGGCAAGGCGTGACCGGCGGTTCGTTCAAAGGGTTCGGGCAAAAGGCCATTCCGTTCCTGAAGGCGCTGGACTTCCACCAGAGCCGCGAATGGTTCCAGGAAAACCGCGCGCTTTACGACAGCGAACTGCACGAGCCGTTCTGCGATCTGGTCGAGACGCTGACCGAGCGCTTTGCGGCGGCGGGTCTGGGCTTGCGCGGCGATCGCAAGAAATCGCTGTTTCGCATCAATCGCGACGTGCGCTTCGCCAAGGACAAGCGGCCCTACAACCAGCATCTGTCGGCCATGCTGTCGCCAGACGGCACCAAGATGGAGCAGGGCGTGTTCTTCGTCTATGTCGGGATCGACCGCTGCTTTGCCGACGTTGCCTGGTGGAACCCGGAGCCGCCCCTGCTGCTGGCGATGCGCAAGGCCATTATCGCCCGGCCAGCCGAATTCCGAAAACTGCTTTCAACGCTGAAGAAAAACGGCTTCGAACTCGAAACCCAGGGTCGGTTGAAGCGCACGCCGCGCGGCTTCGAGCAGGTCGACGAACCCGATCTCGTCGACGCCATCCGCAACCGGCACTTCTATGTTCAGCACATGATCGATCCGGCCGGTATCCACGCGCCGGCGCTGGTCGACGAGCTTGTCGATTTCACATTGCGCGCCAAGCCGTTGCTCGACTGGGGCAGGGCGATCCAGGGCACGGCGCCGCGGAGCTAGGCCGACGCGCTGCTCGGCTACATCCGCATCAAAAGACCGCCGTCGACGGCGAGTTCGATGCCGGTGATGTAACTTGCCGCGTCGGAAAGCAGGAAGAGCGCCGCATTGGCCATGTCCTGCGGCGTGCCGATGCGGCCGAGCGGCGTGTAGCCGGCAACGGCAGCGCGCTTCTCCTCAGTGTCCCAGCGCGCCTGCAGCGGCGTCAGCGCCATGCCCGGGCAGATCGAATTGGAGCGGATGCCATCGCCCGCCAACTGCATGGCGAGCGACTTCGACAGCGCACAGACGCCGGCCTTGGAGGCCTGGTAGGCATCCTGCGGTTTGGGATCGCCGCGATACCACTGGATGGTCGAGAAATGCACCATGGCGCCGCCGCGCCCGCCGGCGCGCATATGCGGAACAACCGCCCGCGCCATGTGGACGAAGGATTTCAGATTGATGTTGAAGACCTGGTCCCAGACATCGAGGTCCATTTCGAGGGCCGACTTGTCGCGGCCGAACCAGAGTACGCCTGCGACATTGGCGAGATAGTCGATGCGGCCACGCGAGCGGCCGGCAGCATTGATGGTCTGTTCGACAAAGGCTGCGTCGGTGAGGTCGCCCTGCGCGAAGGTGAGCCGGTCGTCATGGGCGGCAAGGGACGCCGGACGCGGCTTGATGTCGATGGCGGTGACGGAGGCGCCGGCCTCGAGCAACGCCAGCGTGATCGCCTCGCCCATGCCGCCACCAGCTCCGGTGACGACCGCATGCCTGCCGGTGAAATCATAAGCGATCATGTGAACCCCTCGTGAAGCTTCGCGACGCCTGACATCAGTTTCGCTGATCTGTTGGCTCAAGCGAATTCGTCTGACTTTTTAGCCGCTCGAACCTAAATATCAGCGCGATCTGGGAATGCGAGATGTCAGCTGAGACCTTAACCGAAAATTCTGTGGCCACCGATTTCTGGGACGGCGTATGGCTGTCGACGCCGGTGGTCGTCGCCGCGGCGCCGTTTGGACTGCTTTTCGGCGCCATTGCTGTCGATAATGGCTTCTCCGTTCTCGAAGCTTCTTTGATGAGCGCGCTGATCTTCGGCGGTGCCAGCCAGATGGTTGGCATCGAATTGTTCGGCCAGCATGTTGCGCCATGGCTGATCGTGCTGTCCATCTTCGCGGTCAATTTCCGTCACGTGCTTTACTCCGCTAGCATCGGCCGACGCATCGCGCATTGGCCGGTGATCCAGCAGGCACTGGGCTATTTCGTGCTCACCGATCCACAGTACGCGGTGGCCGAGCGCAAAGCCGAGGCCGGCGAGACCGTTGGCTTCGCCTGGTATATGGGGCTGGGCCTGCCGGTCTATGTGTTCTGGGTGATCGAGAGCGCCCTGGGTGCCGTTTTCGGCAAGCTCATCCCGGACACGCACGCACTCGGCATCGATTTCCTGCTGCCGATCTATTTCCTTGGCCTGGTGCTGGGCTTTCGCAAGCGACCTTTGTGGCTGCCGGTCGTGATCGCCAGCGCTGCCGCCTCGATCATTGCCTACAAGACAGTCGGTTCGCCCTGGCACGTTTCCATCGGCGCCATTGCCGGCGTGCTTCTGGCCGTCATCCTGCCGCCGCATCATAGCGGCGTGGAGGCAAAGCGATGAGCACCACCTTCTGGATCATCATCGCCGGTGCGGTCGCCACCTATCTCACCCGCGTCGGCGGCCATCTGGTCATCTCGCGCTTCGACCACATCCATCCACGCGTCGAGGCCGGCCTCAACGCCGTGCCGGCCGCGGTGCTGACGACGCTGGTGGCGCCGGCCGCCCTTGGCGCCGGCCCGGCCGAATGGGCGGCGCTGATCGTCACCGCTGTGGTGTCGTTGCGCGGCGGCCTGATGGCGATGTTTCTGGCCGGGGCGGCGGTGCTGATCCTGGCGCGGCAGTTCGTCGGGTAGAAGCTCAAATCTTCGCGTCGTGCGGCAGCGGGGCGGTTGCTTTCTCCAGCCAGGCCAGCGTCTCGCCGTCGAGCATCTGGCCGATCTCAGCCAGCACGCGCGCATGATATGCGTCCAGCCATTGCAGCTCTTCCCTCTGCAAGAGGTCGGTCCGGATGAGCCTGACGTCGATTGGCGCCAGCGTCAGCGTCTCGAAACTGTGCATGGCGATGTCCCCGCCTTCGACAGCTTCGGCCGGCGTCACCAGGATCAGGTTCTCGATGCGGATGCCGTAGGAGCCTTCCTTGTAGTAGCCGGGCTCGTTGGAGAGCATCATGCCGGCGAGCAGCTTTTCGGTGCCGGTGCGGGCAATGCGCTGCGGCCCTTCGTGGACGGCGAGATAGGAGCCGACGCCATGCCCGGTGCCGTGCGCGAAGTCGCAGCCATGCTTCCACAACGCCATGCGCGCCACAGCGTCGATTTCGGAGCCGCGCGTGCCGGCCGGGAAGCGCAACGTCGAAATGCCGATCATGCCCTTCAGCACCAGTGTGAAACGTTCGCGCATCTCTTCGGTCGGCTGGCCGATCGGCACGGTGCGTGTGATGTCTGTCGTGCCGTCCTGATACTGGGCGCCAGAATCGAGCAGGAACAACTCGCCAGCCGCGAGTTTGCGATTGGTGGCGCGCGATACACGATAGTGCATGATGGCGCCGTTCGGGCCAGCGCCGGAAATAGTGTCGAAGGAGACGTCGCGCAACGGCATCTGCGTTTCCTCGCCGGTCATCCGGCGCGTCTCTTCCAGTTTGGTGACGACGGTTATTTCGTCGAGCGAGCCCGGCTTCTGCCGCTCCAGCCAGCACAAGAGTTTCGCCACCGCTACCCCGTCGCGTCGGTGCGCGGCGCGGCTGCCGGCGATCTCGGCCTGGTTCTTGGTCGCGCGCGGAATGCGGGCGGGATCGGGCGCGGCAACAAAGGTGCCGCCATTGTCCTCGACCAGCATTCTGAGCTTTTCGGCCGCCAGCACCGGATCAAGCGCGATCTTTGCGCCACCTTTGGCAAGGGCGATGATTGCCGCCTCGAATTCGCCCGGCTCGTGTAAGTCGGCAAGCTGGGTGAGATAGGCGGCGACGGTGCGCGAAAATTTGCGCTGGTCCATGAACAGCTGGTGCTTGCCGTCGGCGGCGAGGATGGCAAAACCGAGCGCCAGTGGCGTGTGCGGCACATCACCGCCGCGGATGTTGAAGGCCCAGGCGATCGAGGAGGGGTCGGTCAGCACGGCGTGCGTGGCGCCGTCCTTGGCGATCGCCGCTGCCAGCCGCACCAGCTTGTCCTTGGCCAGTTCGCCGGCAAAGCCGATCGGGTGGATCTCGACCGGCGCCACCGGTGGTGCCGGCTGACCCTTCCAGATGATATCGATCGGGTTCTTGTCGAGCGGAACCAGCGTGGCGCCGGATTGCTCGGCCGAACCATTCAGCGCCTTGACCTCATTGATCGTGTGCAGCCAGGGGTCGAAGCCAAGTCGCGCGCCCTTGCCGAGATTGTCCTTGATCCAGGACGCCGGCGGGTTGTCGACGAGGCTCTCGATGGCGAAAATGTCGAGATCGACCTCGTGGCGGACCTGCAGCGTGTAACGCCCGTCGACGAACATGAAGGCGCGGTCGCGCAGCACGAGCGCGACGCCGGCCGAACCGCTGAAGCCGGTCAGCCATTTCAGCCGCGCCGAGCGGTCGGCGACGTATTCGCCCTGGTGCTCGTCGGCGCGGGGCACCAGGAAACCGTCGAGGCCATTGTCCGCCAGCCATTGCCGCAGCAACTTCACGCGCGGCTTTCCGACCCTGGGATCGCCGGCGGAATCGAAGGTCTGGAACATGGCGGGTTCTCCTATATTGCGAGCGACCGTAGCGCATGACCCGGAAAACCGGAATCGATTTTCGAGAGCTCGGATTGGTCCAAGCCGGGTTTCCCCCTGCGGCTCGGCGCTCTGTTCAGTGCTTGAGGTGGATCGTCACCCAGCCTTCGCGGTGCAAGGTCCTGACATGGCGAAAATTCTGGCCGACATAGGCCGAGATCACCGCGTTGCATTGGCGCTCGAGGATGCCGGACAGCACGATCGAACCGCCGAGCCTGATGTGCCTGGCCATTTCAGGCGCCAGCCGCATCAGCGGCCGCGCCAATATGTTGGCGACGATGAGGTCGAAAGGCGCGCGTTTGCCGAAGATGGGGTGATGAAAA
Organism: Mesorhizobium sp. WSM4306; assembly: GCF_007003975.1. Lineage (GTDB taxonomy): Bacteria > Pseudomonadota > Alphaproteobacteria > Rhizobiales > Rhizobiaceae > Mesorhizobium. The sequence goes on along the minus strand of NZ_VFTC01000001.1, from coordinate 626,643 downwards.
CCGGGCGCCGTCACGGTTTCGACCAGCGCCTTGACGTGGTTGAGGCGGGCGTTGGCGGCGGCAACCCTGACAGCGATCGGATCGATGTCGGTCGCCAGCACCGGAATATGCGCCAGCTTGGCGACGGCGATCGCCAGCACCGCGCTGCCGGTGCCGAGGTCGAGGGCATTCCTGGGATGCTCGCGCCGCACTACGCGCTCCAGCATTTCGAGGCAGCCGGCGGTGGTGCCGTGATGGCCGGTGCCGAAGGCAAGGCCGGCCTCGATCTCGATGGCGAGTTCGCCGCTGTGGCGCTTCGGGCGGTCATGCGCGCCATGGACGAAGAAACGCCCGGCGCGTACCGGTTTCAGCCCCTCCAGCGAGCGCGCCACCCAGTCGATGTCGGGCAAGACCTCGCGTTCGATAGGCTTCGACAGGGACAGCCCGGCAAGGATGTCTTTTAGCCTGACCTCAACCGCGTCGACATCGCCGTCGGCATAGAGCGAGACTTCATAAATGTCGCGGTCTTCGTCGACTTCGAGCACGGCAAGCGGCAGGCCTTCATCCTCGAAAGCCAGTTCGAGCGCGGCGAAGATGCTGTCGGCTTCGACCTTCCCGGCCGTGAAATGGAGCCTGGTCTGCACCATCAGCTGGTCTTTTGTTTGAGCATGATCTTTTCCGAAAACCGGGTTCCACTTTTCGGGATCATGCTTAGCCTGCCGCCAGCCGCTTAAGTTTGGCGATCGCCGTCTCGGCGCTCTCACCGTAAGCGATCGTGCCGGCGAACTCGCCCTTGGCATTCAACAACAGCACCGAGGCGGTGTGGTCCATCGTGTAGTCGCCGTCGCCGGTGTCGACCTTTTTCCAGTAGATGCTGAACGACTTCGCCATCGCGTGCACTTTATCGGGATCGCCCGATATGCCGACGATGCGGTCGGAAAAATTGCCGACATAGGTTTTCATCACCTGCGGCGTGTCGCGCTCCGGGTCGACGGTCACGAAATAGGCGTTGAGGTTCTTGCCGTCGTCACCCAGCGTCTTCAGCCAGCCGGCGAGTTCGAACAGCGTGGTCGGACAGACTTCCGGGCAATGGGTGAAGCCGAAGAAGATCACGCTGGGATGGCCGCTCCTTAAGGCGGCTTCCGTGACCGGTGCGCCTTTCTGGTCGACCAGTGTGAAGACGCCGCCATACGGCTCGCCTCCATAGTGGCCCTTGTACCAGTCGAAGGTGAGCCAGCCGATGCCGGCCGCCATCAGGACGAGAATGCCGACCAGGATTGAACGCATCATCAGGAAGTGTCCGTCGTGATTTTGATGGGCGCCGGATTGGCGCCTGCAGCGGCAGTCTTAGCCGGTCGCGAGGGTCTAGGCAAAGATGCCGCGTTGCCGCAACCGGGCTGAGCACTACCTTGCAAACAGCCGGCCCCTATCCCACCTGAGGCCGGCAAACCTGAGGAGGCTCCCTTGCAGAAACTGATCGGTGGCGCGCTGGCCGCATGCATTGCCCTTGGCGCCGGTGCTGCCGCGGCCGAGGAAGTCGGCAAGGTCGGCGTCGACTGGCTCGGCAACGACATCATCGTCGAGGCCATCAAGGATCCCAAAGTCGACGGCATCACATGCCACGTCTCCTATTTCGACCGTGGTGTGATCGACCGGTTGCAGAAAGGCAACTGGTTCGAGGACCCGTCGGATTCCTCGATCTCGTGTCGCCAGACCGGGCCGATCACCATCGGCGACATCGACATGAGCGAAGGCGGCGAAGAGGTGTTCAAGCAAGGCATCAGCCTGATCTGGAAGAAGCAGGTGGTGAACCGCATCTACGACAAGGAAAACGAGACGTTGATCTATCTATCGCATTCGCGCCAGGTCCAAGACGGCTCGGCGAAAATGTCGGTGACCACCGTGCCGCTGTTCGGCCAGAACGTGGTATGGACAAACGGCCAGCCGAAATAGGGCGATTACTCCCGACGCGACAATTGCTTCCGCAATTGCGCGGAGGTAAATCCGCGCCATGGACCGTACTGAAAACCTTGTCCTCAAAGATCCTGAACCGCGCATTCATCCGACGGCCGAGCTGAAGGCGTGCAAGCTCGGCCGCTATGCCTCCATCGGCGAGCGGGTGGTGCTGCGCGAAGTCAATGTCGGCGATTTCTCCTATTTCGAGCGCCACGCCGAAGCGATCTACACGACGATCGGCAAATTCTGCTCGATCGCCGCCAACAGCCGCATCAACGCGCTGGAGCACCCGATCGAGCGGGTCACGCAGCACAAGCTCAGCTACCGCCCGAACGAGTATTTCCGCTGGCTGGGTGTCGATGCGGCGTTTCGCGCGCGGCGGCAGGCGAAAGCTGTCAGCATCGGCAACGATGTCTGGATCGGCCATGGCGCGGTGATCATGCCCGGCATCAGCATCGGCAATGGCGCCATTGTCGGCGCGAATGCCGTGGTGACGCGGGATGTGCCGGCCTACGCGATCGTCGCCGGCGTGCCGGCGAAGCCATTGCGCCCGCGTTTTCCTCCTGAGATCGCGGCGCGGATCGAAAGCCTCGCCTGGTGGGACTGGCCGCCGGAAAAACTCGCCAAAGCGGTTCCCGACATGCAGGCCCTGGCGATCGAGGATTTTCTCGACCGTTGGGAACGCGATCCTTCCTGAGTGCTCAGATAAGCATGCCGCCTGAGACTTCGATGCGCTGCGCGTTGATCCAGCGGTTGTCCTCCGAAAGCAGCGAAGCGATCATCGGGCCGATATCGTCGGCGACGCCGGGCGTCCGAGCGCCGTCACCTGGCCGACCATGCGCTGCATATCGGGATTGTCGCGCAACCGGCCGCCATTGAAATCGGTGGCGATGGCGCTGGTGAGATACGCAATGTTTCGCTGCCGGCCCGCATAAGCGTCACCAACTCCGAAACCTATGCAGCACTTGCCCGCCTCGGCTTCGGCCTGATGCAGGCGCCACGCTATCACTATGCCGGCGATGTCGCTGCCGGCCGGCTGGTCGAAGTGTTGCCGCAGCATCCGCCGACACCGATGCCGATCTCGGTGCTCTACCCAAAAAGCCGCCAGCTCTCGCCGCGCGTGCGCGTCTTCATCGACTGGCTGGTCGAAATCCTCGCGCCCAGATTCTGAACCGCGCACCCGTCGGGAAGAGAGCCGCTGGTCTGCGACAACAGAACCCCCTTCCGCTCTGCGGGGGTGGCGCAGCGGAAGGGGCTTTGGAGATAAACCGCCGTGAAGCGGAAGGACCAGGCTCTCCGGCCTGCATAGCGACTGTGGCAGGAAACCCATAAGGCGGCTTTTCAGGGTGCTGCGCTTTTGGCGTGTATTCAATTGTAGCCGCGATATCGCCTGCGACAGGGAACCGGGAGCGGCTGCCGGTTGTTTCTTGCTGGAGCGATGAATGCGGCTCCCATCGGCTTGGGCCCTTGAGGGATTTTTTGAATGATGGAAAAGCTGTTCACCAAGATCGCCAACACGGTTGCTCATCTGGCCGGGCTGCCGCTGACCTTTGTCGGCTGCTGCGCGATTATCGTCGTCTGGGCGGTCAGCGGGCCGTTCTTCGGCTTTTCCGATACGTGGCAGCTGGTCATCAACACCGGAACCACGATCATCACTTTCCTGATGGTGTTCCTGATCCAGAACACGCAGAACCGCGACGGCGCCGCGATCCAGGCCAAGCTCGATGAACTGATCCTGGTCGGCAAGGGCCACAACCATTTCATCGGCATCGAGCACCTGACCGAGACTGAGGTCGAGGAAATCAGAGACAAATGCGAACGGGCGGCAAAACGCCATGACCGCGAGATCGCCGAACTGGCCGCCAAGAAAGCCGTGGCCCAGAAACGCACTCCCAAAAAACGCGCCGCGTGAACCGTTGCTCAGCGCTCCATAAAGGCCGCGAAGGCGTCCTTGTGGTCGGGGTGCCAACGCGACAGAGCCGGGCGGTTCTCGATGATGTCGCCGATCGCCCAGGCCATGCGTTTCTCATCCATAGGCCGCTTCACGTCATTGTCGGGGCAGAGGATGTAGAAATCGCCGCGCATCAGCGAGGCCAGCATGAAGTCGACCACCTGTTCGCCGGTCCAGGCGCCAGCCGGTTTTTCGGTCGCTCCCTCGGTAAGGCCGGTGAAGGTGAAGCCGGGGATGAGAAGATGCGCGCCGACCTTGGCACCCGGCTCGTTGCGCAGCGCATGTTCCAGGCCTTCGGTAAACGTCTTCAGCGCCGATTTGGAGACGTTGTAAGCGAGATTGCCGGGCGGCGTGGTGATGCCTTGCTTGGAGCCGGTGTTGACGATAAGGCCGGGTTTGCCGGAGGCCAGCATGGCAGGCGCGAAGGCCTCGACACCGTGCACGACGCCCCAGAAATTGATGTCGATCAGCCGCTTCCAGGCCTCGCCGTTTTCCCAGGGTTTTCCCGGATTGTTGCCGACGCCGGCATTGTTCATCAGCAGCGAAACAGTGCCGAAGGCGTGGTGCGTCGTCTCCGCCAACCGGCCGAGTTCGTCCGCCTTCGAGACGTCGGTGGCGACGGCAAGCACGGCATCCTTGCCGGCGATCGCGGTGACCGCCTGGCGGGCCGCATCGAGGCGCGCACCGCCCATGTCGGCCAGCACCAGCTTCATGCCCATAGCCGCCAGCCTTTTGGCCGCGGCAAGGCCGATGCCGCTGGCGCCGCCGGTAACGACGGCGACGTTGCCTTTGCTGAGGGCGGGCAGAGCGGTCTGGATTTCGGCGTCGGAGGTCATGATCTTTTCCTTGGGTTCGGGTTGCGCCGAATTTAGCGCCAGATGTAGCTCAGACAAGCCCATAGCGGCGGCTTTGGGTTGACCGGAGTGGCGGGCGCTGTGCATGTTGCCCGCCATCGAAGGAGATCGACCGATTGACCGACTGGATCGCAATCCTGAAGGAGCAGACCGCTACCGGCGATCAGATGGGCCGTGAGGTACCGCAGATGCTCGCCAATCCCGACATCAGCGAAGCGCAGGTGAAGACCTTGTTTTCGGCGCTGGAAAAGCAAGCCGAGTTCGTCGAGAAATTGCGCATGGCGCTGGAAAAATTCGGCCATGACTTTTCGATCATCAAGGCGGCGGAGCGGCTGGAGGAACGCTATGCCGACCTAGCGGCGTCGGTCGCCGAAAAGCTGAAAGCGATGCGCACGTAGAAGCAGCTACTTTTCGATCACCCGCGAAAACCGCGTATCCGGCACGAACCAGATGGCAGCCACCAGAAAGTAGATCGCGACGCCGATCCACTGGTTGACGAAGGTCAGCAGCACGGCGGTTATGTAAAGCGCCACCGAAATCTTGCCCTTGCGGTCACTGCCCAGCGCCTTGGCGAAGGCGGTTTCGTTGCCATGCAGATGGTGCAGCTTGGTCACAAGAATCCTGTAGGCGGCCGCACACAGCACGAGGTCGACGCCATACACGGCGACAGGGACCGGCGCGAAATGATTCTCGCCCATGAAGGCCGTCGTGGCCGGGATCAGCGACAGCCAAAACAGAAGGTTGAGATTTGCCCACAGCACGCGGCCGTCGACGCGCTGCACGGTGTGGAACATGTTGTGCAGATTGTTCCAGTAGATGCCGACATTGATGAAGGACAAGACATAGCTGAAGAAGATCGGCCACAGCGGCGCCAGCGCGGAAAGATCCTCGCCATGCGGCACTTTCAGCTCCAGCACCATGATGGTGATGATGATGGCGACGACGCCATCCGTGAATGCCTCGACCCTGCCTTTACCCATGGTTCCTCCCTCTCGATGGACAGACGTTACGGGAGGATTTCGCGCATGGCCATCCTGACAAGATTGTCAGGAGTGGGTTCGGCAAGCGGAATGGCCGTCCTTACATGGACGTTGGGTTTCGATTGGGCGTTGGGGCAACCGGCCGGAGGTTGCCATGACCAGTTATGCCGAGACGACGACGCGCAGCCATGAACTCGGCGGCCGTACCGCGATGGCTGCGGTCGCCACCATGATCGCGGCGTTGTTCGCCGGCAGCACGGCGCTGACGCCGCTTTACATCATCTACAAGCAGGCTTTCGGTTTCTCGCAGATCACCTCTATGCCGTCTATGTCGTCGGCAATCTGGGCGCATTGCTGATGTTCGGACGCTTGTCCGACGGCATTGGCCGCCGTCCTGCGGCGCTGGCATCGATGGCGGTGGCGGTGGTCAGCGCGCTGGTGTTCCTGCTGGCCGAGAATGTCGCCTGGCTCGACGCGGCCCGCATCCTGAGCGGGCTTGGCATCGGCATCGGCGCGGGGACCGGCACGGCCTGGCTTGCCGAGCTGATCGAAGGCAAAGACAAGTCGCGCGCGGCTGTCACCGCCACCAGCACCAACTTCGTAGGCCTTGGCCTTGGCGCGCTGGTCTCTGGGCTGCTCGCCGAATATGCGCCCTGGCCGCTCAGGCTGACGTTTACGGTCTATCTGGCGGTGCTTGTCGTGGTCACGCTCATGATCTGGCGCACGCGTGAAACCGTCTTGCAGCCTGGGCGGCTGGCCGATGTTTCGCTGCGGCCACGGCTGTCGGTGCCGGCCGATATCCGCGCCGCCTTTGTGGCGCCGGCGGTGACCGGCTTCGGCGCCATGGCGCTGGTCGGCTTCTATGCAGCGCTGGCGCCGAGCATTCTGGCGCAGCAGCTGCATGTTGCCAACCATGCCGAGGCAGGCGGGCTGTTCTTCGAACTGTCGATCGTTGCAGCCGCAACCATCCTGGGCACAACCTGGCTGTCCAGCCGTGCCGGCATGCTGGCGGCGCTGGTACTGATGATCCCGGCAGCGGCGCTGGTGGTTGCCGCGCAGGTCTTTGCCTCGATGCCGCTGATGATTGCCGCCACTGCTTTGTGTGGTGGGGCGGCGGCCCTCGGCTATCGCGGCGGCCTGCAAGTGGTGAACCAGATCGCGCCTGCCGACCGCCGCGCCGAAGTGGTGTCGGCGTTCTTCATCTGCTGCTTCTGCGGCAATGCGCTGCCGGTCATCGGCATCGGGCTGTTGTCGAACTGGAGCAGCCCGACGACGGCAAGCCTGGCGTTTGCCGGTATGATCACGGTCTTCTCGCTAATCGCGTTGGGATTCGGCGCAAAATACGCGCGCTGAGAATCATCCGTTAGGCGTCTCGGGCGCCATGTTGGCTCGCTGGCGCGGTATGCCGAGGCCGGTGTCGGGCGGCTCGCCGGCGGCCGGACGGTCCTCGATCATGTGCATGCTGCGCCAGCGGCCGAAGCGATAGTAGGCGGCGGCCAGTACCAGCGAGGTGATCGAGCCTGCCGGAAAGCTCCACCACAGCGCTTCCTCGCCGATGTAGCTCCGGAAGAAGTACGCAAAGCCGGTGCGCACCACGAGCACTGAGATCACCAGGATGACCAGCGGCGGCATCACAGCACCTGTGGCGCGCACGGTGGCGAACAGCACGATGGTGACGCCGAACAGGATGAAGGACCAGGACGCCACCTTGTTGATATGGGCGGCAATGTCGATCGCGGTGCTGTCGCCGCTGAGGAACAGGCCAAGCACCGGCCTGTCGAAGAAGAACAGCAACGCCACCAGCGAGCCGGTGAGCACGAGGTTGAAGCCGACGCCGGCCGCGGCGACCTTGCCGATGCGGTCCCAGCGCCCGGCGCCGACATTTTGCGCCGCCATCGAGGAGACAGCGGCGCCGATCGCCAGCGCCGGCATCTGGATATAGGTCCACAGCTGGGCGGCGATGCCGTAGGCGGCGGCGACCTGCGAGCCGTAGGAATTGACGATGCCCATCACCGTCAGTGCCGCCGCCGAAATGACGATCATCTGCAGGCCCATCGGCACGCCCTTGAAGACGACGATCCTGAGCAGCGTCGGGTCCGGCCGCAGCAGAGCGAGGTCGGCGCCGGCGATCCTGAGCGGATGCTTGCGGGCATACAGCACGACGAGGATGGCGATCACGCTGACCGACTGGCCGACCAGCGTCGAGGTGGCGGAGCCGGCAATGCCGAGTTCGGGGAAGGGGCCGATGCCGCGGATCAGCAGCGGATTGAGCACGATGTCGAGCACGACAGCGAGCGCCATGAAGAAGAACGGCGTGCGCGAATCGCCCGCGCCTCGCAGCACCGTCATGACGAAGGACAGAAGGTTCATCATCGGCACGGCGACGAAGATAATGCGCAGATAGGAGCGCGCCAGCGGCAGCGCATCTGGTGGCGTGCCAAGCGTGTTGAGAATGGCGTCGACCCAGATCCAGCCGCAGACGGCGAAGACCACCGAGACGAGGAAGAAGAAGGTAGCGCTGGTGCCGACGATGCGCCGCGCCTCGGGCAAATCGCGGGCGCCGACCGATTGCGCCACCAGGATGGTCGCCGCCATGCCGATGCCGAACACAGTGCCAAGGATGAGGAACAGCACCAGATTGGCGTTGGACGTCGCGGTCAGCGCCGATTCACCGAGAAAGCGGCCGACCCAGACGGCGTTGATCGAACCGTTGAGCGATTGCAGTACGTTGGAGCCGAGCACCGGCAAGGCGAAGAGCAGCAGCGTGCGCGGGATCGGGCCTGTGGTCAGATCACCGGTGCGCCGGCGCGCAGGCTTTTTTTCGTCCATGGGCTGCTCGGCGAAGGTTCATCTCAAAGGCCGCCCGGCAATGATTGCCGATTTAACGGATAAGGTCGATGCCGCATCGGAACATTCCGCCTTGCGCGTCTGAGCCAATCAGGTTCTCAAAGCATCCGGAATGGGCTATGGGTCATCGCCGGGTGGGGCCGCAAACCGGGGGGATCATGTCCGACAATCCGCTTTTTTCCGAGCGCATGAACCGCCGCGTGTTTCTCGGGGCATCCGCCTTGGGCGCCGCTTCCGTGGCGCTTTCGGGCTGCACAACGACGGACGTGGCGCCGCCGGTGGTAGCGCCGCCGCCGCCAAGCGATTCGGCTCTCGGCGCTGCCGAAAGCATGTACGCGGCGCGCGTCGACGAGGGTTTTTCGCTGCCGGCGATCCCGATATCCAAGCTCGATCCGAAGTTCGTGCGCCAGATCGTGACCGACCCGACCGGCGAAAAACCCGGCACCATCGTCGTCGATACGTCGGAACATTTCCTCTATCTGGTGCGCGATGGCGGCAAGGCGATCCGCTACGGCGTCAGCCTCGGCAAAGCCGGTTTCGGCTGGACCGGCAGTGCGGTGGTCCAGGCGCGCAAGAAGTGGCCGGTGTGGACGCCGCCGCCGGAAATGATCCAGCGCCGGCCGGAACTGGCGAAATACAAGGATGGCATGCCGCCGGGACCGCAGAGCCCGCTCGGCGCCCGCGCGCTCTACCTGTTCCGCGACGGCAAGGACACGATGTACCGGCTGCACGGCACGCCGGAATGGGATTCCATCGGCAAGAACGCGTCGTCGGGCTGCGTGCGCTTCATGAACCAGGACATCATCGACCTATACAGCCGGGTCAACGGCGTAACCCAGGTCCATGTGCGCGCGAACTTCTCAGTCGCCGGGGAGAGCTCCGCCGTATCGAACAGGACCGCCGAGCCGATCGATGCCGGCGTGCCGAAAGACGCGGAAATCTTGAAATAGGCTTCGCGGCATCGCTGATCGTCGATAAGCAGTTAAGGCGGACGCGTTTGGCGCGTCCGCCTTTTTCTATGCTGCTATTTCTTGGCGAGGCCGGGAAGCGTGATCTGATAGACCAGGAACATGGTGTCGACATCGGCGCCGTCTTCGGCCTTGTAGGGCGCGCCGACCTGGAAGCCGTCCTGAGCGAGGAAATCGTTGTCGTTGCCGACGAACAGGAAATAGTCGTCGGGCAGCGCCGGATCGAGTACGCTGACCACCGACATCGCTTCCCACTTCTCCGAGAGGTTGTTCTTGTCGTTCGGCTTGCTGTCATGCAGGCCGAAGCGGCCGAGTTCCTTGTTGTCGTTGATGTCGATGAATGGTGTCAGCTTGGCCGGCGTCACCGAGGGATCGAGCACGCCCTTGGGCGCCAGCGGCTTGTCGGCGGCATCGAAGGCGCCGCCGGCAACGTCGGTCGCGGCCGAGACGTCGACGACGAAGATCTTGCGCACAAGCGAGGTGTCGCCCTTCACCCCCTGGCCGTTGCCGCTGTCGCGCGCCAGCATCAGGAAGGTCTTGTCGGACAGCGCGACGATCTCGCTCTGCGCGGCGATCTTGGTCTTGCCCTTATCGTCCTTGAACACCGGCAGCGGCACGACATATTCGTGCGCCAGCTTGAGGTGTTCCGGGTCGGAGGCGTCATAGACCAGCGCGCGGGTGTTCTGGCGCGTTGCGCCGGAATCGCCGCCATCCTGGCGGGGCGCGGACTGCAGCACCGCGATCAGCGACTTGCCGTCCGGCGTCAGCGCCACGCCTTCGAGGCCCTGGTTGTTCTGACGGCCGGTTTCGGGATCCTTCGGATCTGGTTCGGCGGCACCCGGGCCCGGATTGTCGGAGGCGAAGTTCGGCTTGCCCTTGCGCATCGGCACCAGGGCCGCCGGCGGCTGCGTCGCCGACATCAAATGGCCGTCGGCCGAGAAGCGGTAGATGTTGGGCCCGTATTCGTCGGAGATGAACATGGTGCCGTCGGGCAGCCGCGCGATGGCCTCATTGTCGAGCGCCAGCTTGCCGTTGGCCTCGGGCAGGATCGGCATGTCGCCGCTGGCCGCGCGCACGCCGTTGAGCGGATCGAGGCCGGTCGCGTCGGCACCCTTGTCGTCGGTGAGCAGCAGGGAATCAGCAAGCGTCGCCTTGACGCCGGTCTGTTCCTGGCCGGCGGCGGGCACAGCACCCAGCGCGGTCGGCGTGAGCTCGATACGAATAGTGTTGAGGCGCGGCCGGTAGTCGGTGGTGCCGACGACATTGTAGCCGCGGTCGGGCAGCAGCCAGAGCGAACCCTTGTAGCCATTGGCGTCATGCGTCCAGCTCGAGGCGTCGATCGACATGCCGGAGCCGGAGCCGAAGGTCTCGCCGAACTTGTCCTTCAGGTCGGCCGGGATGCGGCCGACGCCGACCAGGCCCTTGTTGACGAAGCTGACGCCGCCGACGGTGGCGGTGCTGTCGGCAAGGGCAGGGGTCAAAGCGGTAAACAGCGCCAATGCGGCGCCGAGCGACACGGTTCGATGCGAGATTTTCATGGAGATCCTCTTTGTGACAAGCCTTCAAGCGGCGCAAAGGGCCCCGCATCGCATCGACGATGTGGCAAGCGCCCTCCCGCAAAGCGGTCTAGGACGAGAACATGATACTTGCGTGACAAGTGCGTTCTGCCGGCCATTGGCATTCGGCGCTTGCCGTGCAGAAATGGCTGCCATGCACGAAACACTCATCGCGGTGGCCGTTTTCCTCTGCCTGACGGCGGCGCCGCTGGTCAGCATGGCTGTCTATGGCAAATTGCCCGCGCATCACCGCGAGGACGACACCAACAATGTGGTACGGCTGGCCGCCAACCTGTTCGTGGTCATGACCTCGCTGGTGCTTGGTCTGATGATCAACTCGGCCAAGAACACTTTCGAGTCGATCGACCGCAACGTGCACACATATGCGACCGAGTTGATCCTTCTCGACCGGTCGCTTCGGCAATATGGGCCTGAGACCGCCGAGGTCCGTCAGCCGCTGGTCGCTTATGTGCAAAGACAGACCAACAACTGGACAGAAACCAACGAAACACCCCTCGTCGCCAACCGGCTGTCTGAACGTCTGTTGACCGAGATCAGCACACGATTGACCGCTCTGCAGCCTACTGACGCAGCGCATGGTTCCATGCTGGAGGACGCTCGCCAGCATCTGCAGAAGGTGGTGGAACTGCGCTGGGCTCTGATTGAGCAATCGGAAGGTACCATCCCGCGGCCGCTGATCGTTATGCTCGTTGCCTGGCTGGTGCTGATCTTCGCCAGTTTCGGTTTCAGGGCGCCGCGAAATGCCATCACCATAGAGACGTTCGTGGTGTCGGCAACGCTGATTGCCGGAGCGCTTTACCTGATCCTCGATATGGATGTGCCGTTCTCCGGCCCGATCCAGATTTCGTCGGCGCCTTTGCAGAGGGCTTTGGTCGAATTGCAACAGTGAGGCGGAACCCGCGGCGTTCCAATGCATTCCTGGACACGGCTGGATTTGCCGGTCCATTTGAGGGAGTCGACATGGGTTTCGATCAGTATCACGAACCGCCGGAAGAACTGACGCAGAAGGTGCGGACCTTTGCCCGCATGATCACCTCGCTGATCGAGGAGGCGGAGGCAATCGGCTGGTACGAACAGCGCATGTCGGTGGAGAAGGACCCGCAGGCCAAGGCGATCATGAAGAACGCGCAAGGCGAGGAGTTCAAGCATTTCGGTATGGATCTCGAATTCCTGCTTCGCCAGAAGAAAGACTGGCGGGCGGAACTGAAGGAAATCCTGTTCACCACCGGCGACATCGTCAGGGCCGGCGAGAAGGGCGAGAAGAAGGTGGATTGAGGCCGGCCGGCCTACGTGCAGCAGCGATCAATCGCTGTCGCGCACGATCAGTTCCAGCGGCCAGACTTCGCGGAGGATGCGCGTGCCTTCGGGGCCGGCGAAGGCGGGGAGCGAGGCCAGCAACATTTCGGCCAGCCGCCAGCCCATGGGCTCCAGCGACGGACGGAAGGCGGTCAGCGCCGGCGAAAAGTAGCGGCAGAGCGGGGTGTCGACGATGACGGTCACCGCGATGTCGTGGCCGGGCCGAATCCCCATCTCGGCCAGCGCCTTGCAGCCGCCGAGCGCCATGGCGTCATTGTTGAAGATGATGGCGGTCGGGCGATTTTTTGCCAGCATCACGCGCGGCGTCACCTGGTAGCCGCCGGCCTCGTTGATGAAGCCGTCGGCGATCAGCGCCGGATCGACTTCGATGCCGTGCCGCTTCAGGGCCTTGCGGTAGCCGTCGAGGAACAGATAGCCAAAATTGAGATTGAGCGACGGGCGGATGGCGGCGATGCGGCGGTGGCCCCGGGCCACCAGACGGTCGACGGCATCGGCACCGGCCTTTTCGAAATCGAGGTCGAGCGAGGGATAGGCCTTACCGCCTGAGCGGCTGCGGCCGAGCGTGGCGAAGGGGAAGCCGGCCTCGAGCAGATAGTCGATGCGCTCGTCCTCGCGCCGCGTCCAGGCCAGCACCACGGCATCGGCCCGGCGCGTCTCGACGACGCGGCGCAGGCGCTCCTGCTGATAGTCGCCCGGCGCCCCCATCACCACGGTGAGGTCGAGCCCGCTTTCGGCAAGCCGGCCTTGCAGCCCGATCAGGAACGGGATGAAGAACGGTTCGCCATATTGCTGGTCGCCCGGATGCGGCTGCAGCATGAAGGCGATCGAATGGGTGGCGCCTTGCCGGAGACTCCGGCCGGACTGGTTGGGCGCATAGTTCAGCTGCTTGGCGGCGGCGAGCACGCGCTGGCGGGTGTCGGCATTGACGTCGGCGCGGCCGTTCAGCGCCCGCGACACGGTGCCGATCGAAATGTTCAGGTGACGCGCAAGGTCGTGGATGCTGGACGCCAAGGACTTCTCTCCCCCAACCTTGGCTAGCACCGGCTGCCGCTCAGGCCAAGGCTTCGGGACAATTTTCGCTGGCAGCAGATTGACATTGTACGCCATCGGGTGTGTCATCGTAAACGTTTACGGAAAAACGTTTACGGTAATGCCGTGAATGCCGCGACATTCGGTCTGGAGGGACCGGACGGGAGGAATGCCGGATGATGAATGCCGTCCTCGTCGGCTGTGGAGCGATGAGCAAGGCCTGGCTTGACGCCGCGAGGCAAATCGACGGGCTGGCCATTGTCGGCCTCGTCGATCTCGACGCCGAACGAGCGAAGGCGAGGGCGCGCGAATACGGGCTCGACGGCGCCGTCATCGGCACCAGCCTCGATGCCTTACTCGACCAAACCAAGCCTGACGCCGTGTTCGACGTCGTGGTTCCCGCCGCGCGGCGCGACGTCGCCTTTGCCGCCTTTGCCCACAATTGCCATCTGCTGACGGAAAAGCCGCTGGCCGACACTCCGGAGAATGCCCGCGCCATTGTCGAGGCGGCGCGCCGAGCGGGGCGTATCCATGCCGTGGTGCAGAACCGCCGCTATGTCGCCAATGTCCGGCGCATCCGGCGCTTTCTCGACTCCGGCGCTATCGGCAAACCGACCAGCATTCATGCCGATTTCTTCGTCGCCCCGCATTTTGGCGGCTTTCGCGAGGAGATGGCGCATGTGCTGCTGCTCGACATGGCGATCCATACGTTCGACGCCGCCCGCTATATGGTCGGCGGCGATCCCGCAGGGGTCTATTGCCAGGAATGGGAGCCGGCCAATTCCTGGTACCGGCAGGGTTCGTCGGCCAGCGCCATCTTCGATCTCGGCGGCGGCAAGCGCTTCACCTATGCCGGCTCCTGGTGCGCCGCCGGCTTCCGCACCAGCTGGGAGAGCACATGGCGCATCGTCGCCGAGCACGGCAGCCTGGTCTGGGATGGCGAGGACGGGCTGAAGGCGGAGGTTGTGTTGTCGGTCCGCGATGGGCTGTTCGACCTAACCCAGCCCATCATCGTGCCGGCGCTCGATCCGGCCGACCGCGTCGGCGGCCATCTCGGCATCATCAAGGATTTCATCCACGCCATTGAAACCGGCACCGAGCCGGAAACGCGTGGGAGCGACAACATCAAAAGCCTGGCCATGGTTTTCGGCGCCATCGAAAGCGCCGAGACCGGGCGGCAGGTCGCCATTGTTGAGGAAGCATCATGACGCCAAACCCGCTTCTCGACATCCGGATCGGCACCATGGTGCGGGCCAACCTTGATGACCCGGCGGCTTACATCAAGCAGATCCTGCCGCTTGGGTTCGAGAGCATTCAGCCGTTCTTCTGGCAGACGCTGGGCGGCAAGGATCTGCCACGGCTGGCCGGCCAGATTCGCGAGGCAATCGGCGATGCCGATGTCGCCGTGTCGTCGATCGGCGTGTTCGGCAATCCGCTGGAGGATGGCGAGGTCGATCGCGGCGTGCTCGCGGCCTGGGAAACGGTCATCGACAATGCGCATCTGTTCGGCGCCTCGATGGTCAGCGGCTTCACCGGCCGCTTGCGCGGCAAGAAGTTGACCGACAGCCTGCCGCGCTTTCGCGAAGTCTGGGGGCCGCTGGCCAAGCGCGCCGCCGACAAGGGCGTGCGCATCGCCTTCGAAAACTGCGCCATGGACGGCAACTGGGCCGCCGGCGACTGGAACATCGCCCACAATCCCGACGCCTGGGAGCTGATGTTCAACGAATTGCCCGACGACAATCTCGGGCTGGAATGGGAGCCCTGCCATCAACTCGTCTACCTGATCGATCCGATCCCGCAGATCCGCAAATGGGCGCCGCGCATCTTCCACGTCCATGGCAAGGACGCGACCGTGCGCTGGGACGTGATCCGCGAGCATGGCGTCTTCGGCCGGCTGCCCTTCGTGCAGATGCGCACGCCGGGCTTCGGCGACAGCGACTGGACGCGGGTGATCAGCGAATTGCGGCTGGCCGGCTACAAGGGCGCCATCGATATCGAGGGCTGGCACGACCCGGTCTATCGCGGCGATCTCGAAATCACAGGTCAGGTGCGCGGGCTGGAATACCTCAAGCAATGCCGGGGAGGAGCGACCTACCTGCCGAACCCAACGTGAGGAGCGGCCGGCGGGAGGAGCCGGCCTAATCGTTGAGTACTTGCCGCAAGCGAATGAAGAAACCCTCGGCTTACCGAGGACAAAAGGGAGGAACGTGCATGAGCATCGCAATGAGAACGACACTTCTGCGCTCGACCGTCGTGGCCGCCGCCACCGCGCTCTGCGCCGCCATCTCCACCTTGCCGGCACAGGCGCTTGACGCCCAGTGGTGCAAGGACGTCCACATCCGCTTCTTCGTCGGCGGCGCCGAGGGCGACGCTTTCGGCACCATCGTCTATAATGGCGCCAAGCAGGCGGCGGCCGATCTCGGACCGAAGGTCGACTACATCTTCTCCCAGTGGGACGTCGAAAAGATGGTGCAGCAATTGCGCGAGGCCGTCGCCGTGAAGCCAAACGGCATCGCCATGATGGGCCATCCCGGCGACGCCGCGATCATGCCGCTGGCCGAACAGGCGCACAAGGACGGCATCAAGATGATGTACCAGAACGTGCCGGTGCCGAAGGTGGTGGAAGCGTTCGGCGGCGGCTATGTCGGCGCCCAGCAGGAGCAGCAGGGCCGCGCGCTCGGCGCCGAGGCGTTCAAGCTCGGCAAGCTCAAGTCCGGCGACAAGGCGATCATGATCGGCCCGTTCGAGAACGAGGCCCGCGGCGCGCGCGAACGCGGGACGGTGGCCGCGCTCAAGGAAGCCGGCGTCGAGGTAATCCAGCTGTCGTCGCCGCCGAGCGGCGAATGGGCGTCTGACCCGAACCTCGCCATCCCGGTGATCACGGCAGCGCTCCTCAACAATCCTGACGTCAAGGCGGTTGGCTATCCCGGCGGCCAGATGCTCGGCAATGTCGCCACCTACATGCAGGCGGCAGGCAGGAAGCCAGGCGACATCTTCAATTTCGGCTTCGACACCAGCCCGCAGATCGTCGAGGCGTTCAAGGGCGGCTGGGTGCAGCTGACGGCCGACCAGCAGCCGTTCCTGCAGGGCTACCTGCCGATCCTCAGCCTCTGCCAGCAGGTGGTGCTGGGCCTGGCGCCGATGAACGTCGACACCGGCGCCGGCTTCGTCACGCCGCAGAATTACGAGATCGTCGCCGAGCTCGCCAAGCAGGCGCTGCGCTGACCTCCCAAGCTGTCGGCTGGGCCTGAGCCCAGCCGGCAGGACCGCTGGCGAGAATGCCGGCAAGCGACAATGAACGCGAGGATCGCCATGGCCGAACGCATCATCGAACTGCGCGACATCAGCAAATCCTACGGCCAGGTCTATGCGCTGGGCGGGGTCAATCTCTCGGTCGACCGCGGCGAGGTGGTCGGCCTCATCGGCGACAATGGCGCCGGCAAGTCGACGCTGATCAAGATTCTCTCCGGCGTCGTCAAGCCGACCAGCGGCGAGATCCTGGTGCGCGGCAAGCCGGTGACCGGCTGGAGTGCGGCACGCTCGCGCGACGCCGGCATCGAGACGGTGTTTCAGGACCGGGCGTTGGCGGTGCAGCAGACCATCGTGCGCAACATCTTCATGGGCCGCGAACTCACCGGCTTCATGGGCTTCCTGAAGGTCAACAAGGAGATCGAGGAGGCGAGCCGGCTGATGCGCGAGATCGGCTTCACCTCGAAGGTGTTCACGCCGCATTCGATCGTCGGCCAGCTGTCGGGCGGCGAACGCCAGGGCGTGGCGATCGCGCGCGCCATCTACAAGCAGGCAGAGCTGATCATCCTCGACGAGCCGACGACGGCGCTGTCGCTGACCGAGACCGCCAAGGTGTTTCACTTCGTGCGCCAGGTGCGGGCGAGCGGTCGCTCGATCCTGTTCATCGGCCATAACATCCACCATGTCTTCGACATTGCCGACCGCTTCGTGGTGCTGGACCGCGGCAAGGTGGCGCTGACCGCCGACCGCACTGAGGTCAACTCGGCCGAGGATCTCATCAACTTCATGGAAGACGTCGCGCACCCCGGCGGATTGGCTGGATTGCACGAGGCCGGCGACGCGGGGAGGGCAGCACGATGAGCAAGACCATGGAACCCGATCTGCACGAGCCGGCGGCCAGCATTCCCCGCCCCAATTCCCAGAAGGAGTGGAAGCACCCATCCGATCACTGGATGCGCGGCTTCATCCTCGACAACCGCGCCTCGCTCGGCACGCTCGGCGTGTTCATCATCATGATGGCGGTGTTCCTGATCGCCAACCCGATCGTCTTCACCACCTGGTATCTCTACAGCTCGGTGTTGACGACGCTGCCTGTTGCGCTGTTCGTGGTGGTGCCGCTGGTCTTCGTCGTCACCTGCGGCGAGATCGACCTGTCGTTTCCGGCAACGATGGGCTTTGCCTCCTGGGTGTTCGCGGTGGTGGTGCAGGCCGGCTACGATCCGTTCCTCGGCATTGCCGCCGCGGTTCTCACCGGCACGCTGCTCGGCTTCCTGGTCGGCTCGCTGGTGGTCTATGGCGGGCTGTCGTCGCTGATCGCCACGCTCGGCATGAATTTCCTGCTGCGCGGCCTGATCCAGATCATCAACGAGGGCAAGTCGACGGCGCTGACCGGCCTTGCCGACAGCTCAGCCTACAAGATCTTCTCCAGCCAGGTGTGGGGCATCCCGGTGCAGATCTTCTGGGCGCTCGCCTTCGTCGTTTTGTCAGCGATGCTCTACAACCGCCACCGCTTCGGCGCGCAGGTCAGGGTGGTCGGCGACAACCCCGACAGCGCCCAGCAGATGGGCATCGACGTCAAGCGCGTGCGGGTGAAAGTGTTCGTCTTCGTCGGCATCGGGGCTGCGATCGCCGGCACGTTCTCCGTGATGATCAACTCCACCTGGTGGCCGACGGCCGGAGACGGCTATCTCCTGCCGGTGCTGGCCTCGGTGTTCGTCGGCGGCACGCCGACCTGGGGCGGCATCGGCACGGTTGCCGGCGGCGCCATCGGCGCGGTCACGGTGTCCTTCATCCAGACCGGCGTGGTCGCGGCAGGCCTGAGCGGTTTCTACGTCCAGTTCTTCAACGGCCTGATCATCATCCTGTCGCTGCTGGGGCATAAGTGGAACCAGGCGAGGTACAGGTGAGGGGTAGCCGTCAAGGCAGCTCAAACCGCCGCGACGAACCCGTCCAGCACGCGTTTCTGGCCGGCTTTGTCGAAGTCGATGGTCAGCTTGTTGCCTTCGATGGCTGAAATGTTGCCGTTGCCGAATTTCTGGTGGAAGACGCGGTCGCCGACGTTGAAGGGCGACGGCGCGTCGGCGACGGATTTGGCGACCAGTTCGCCGTCGATGGTGCGGCCTTTGACCGAGGTTCGTCCGGCGCCGTAGCCGGAGTCGGTCTCACCATAGCCGATGCGCTCGACCTGGTGGCCGGAGCGCGAGCCCCAGTTGCGGTCGGTGGCCTCGGTGCGGTTGGCTTGCGCCCGCTGCCAGCCCGGCGTCGCATAGGTGTTGGAGAAGGCGCCCGGTTTTTCCGCGCTGCCGGTGTTGGCGCCGACATTGTCGAAACGTGAGGCGCCATAGGGGTTTTGGCGGCCGCCACGCCCGGAAGCAAAAGAACCGCCGCCATAGGAATTGCCATAACCGCCATAGGAGTTGCCGCTTTCGGCGACCTCGACATGGGCGTTCGGCAACTCTTCGAGGAAACGCGACGGGATGGTCGATTGCCATAGGCCATGGATGAGCCGGTTGGAG
Source organism: Mesorhizobium sp. WSM4306 (assembly GCF_007003975.1). Lineage (GTDB taxonomy): Bacteria > Pseudomonadota > Alphaproteobacteria > Rhizobiales > Rhizobiaceae > Mesorhizobium. The sequence continues at coordinate 607,420 of NZ_VFTC01000001.1, read as the reverse complement.
ACGAACCAGATATGCAGGTTCTTCTTGGCGCGGGTCAGGCCGACATAGGCGAGGCGCCGTTCTTCCTCCAGGCCGGAGCGGCCGCCTTCATCCAGCGCGCGCTGATGCGGGAACAGGCCTTCCTCCCAGCCGGGCAGGAAGACGGTCTCGAATTCGAGGCCTTTGGCCGAATGCAGCGTCATGATGCTGACGGCATCGAGCCCGGCATTCTGCTCGGCATCCATGACCAGCGCCACATGCTCGAGGAAGGAGCGCAGCGACTCGTACTCCTCCATGGAACGGACCAGTTCCTTCAAATTTTCCAGCCGGCCCGGCGCTTCGGCCGAGCGGTCGTTCTTCCACATGTCGGTGTAGCCGCTCTCCTCCAGAATGGTCTCGGCGAGTTCGGTGTGCGGCGTGGTTTCCAGCGCCTTCTGCCAGCGCTCGAAATTGGCGGCGACTTCACGCAATGCCGCGCGCGGCTTCGGTTTCAGCTCGTCGCTTTCGGCGAGGTTGCCGGCCGCTTCCAGCATCGGAATACGCAGCGCACGTGCAGTGTCGTGGATCTGGCGGATGGTGGCTTCGCCAAGGCCGCGCTTCGGCACATTGACGATGCGCTCGAAAGCGAGGTCGTCGCCGCCATTGGCGACGACGCGGAAGAAGGCCAGCGCATCGCGGATTTCCATGCGCTCGTAGAAACGCGGGCCGCCGATGACGCGGTAGTTGAGGCCGAGCGTGATGAAGCGGTCTTCGAAGGCGCGCATCTGGAACGACGCGCGGACCAGGATCGCCATGTCGTTGAGATTGTGCTTGGCGCGCTGGTAGGTCTCGATGGTTTCGCCGACGGCGCGCGCCTCCTCCTCGGAATCCCAGGCGGCGTGGACATGCACCTTGTTGTCTTCGGGCTCGTTGCGATCGGTGAACAGCGTCTTGCCGAAGCGGTCCTCATTGTGAGCGATGAGATGCGAAGCGGCGCCGAGGATATGCGCGGTCGAGCGGTAATTGCGCTCCAGGCGAATGATGGTGGCGCCGGGAAAATCCTTGTCGAAGCGCAGGATGTTGTCGACCTCGGCGCCGCGCCAGCCATAGATGGATTGGTCGTCGTCGCCGACGCAGCAGATGTTGACTTTGTTTTCGCTCACGGTCTGTTCCGCGCCTGCCGGCGCGGGCCCTCCGCGGGGGCCTCGCAACGGCTCGGACGCCCGGTCGGGCTTGCGGCCTTCGGCCGGATGCAAATCCGCAGACGCTGCGCGTCCAGCTTGCGGCCGCTGCGCGAGCAGCCGCAGCCACATGTACTGCGCGGTGTTGGTGTCCTGGTATTCGTCGACGAGGATGTATTTGAAGCGCTTGTGGTATTCCTTGAGCACATCCGGATTGGCGCGGAAAATGCGGATCGGGTGGCAGAGCAGATCGCCGAAGTCGCAGGCGTTGAGTGTCTGCAGCCGCTCCTGATAGGCCTTGTAGAGCTCGCGGCCCTTGCCGTTGGCGAAGCTGCGCGCATCGCCTTCGGCGATATCGGCGGGGCCTTGGCCCTTGTTCTTCCAGCCGTCGATCATCTGGGCGAACTGCTTGGCCGGCCAGCGCTTGTCGTCCAGCCCCTCGGCCTGGATCAACTGCTTGATCAGGCGCACGACGTCGTCGGTGTCGAGGATGGTGAAACCGGACTTCAGCCCGGCAAGCTCGGCATGGCGGCGCAAAAGCTTGACGCCGATCGAGTGGAAGGTGCCGAGCCACGGCATGCCCTCGACATTGCCTTCGCCGATCAGGATGCCGATGCGCTGCTTCATCTCGCGCGCGGCCTTGTTGGTGAAGGTCACCGCCAGGATCTGCGACGGGAAGGCTCTGCCGGTGGCGAGGATATGGGCGATGCGGGTGGTCAGCACCCGCGTCTTGCCGGTGCCGGCGCCGGCCAGCACGAGGACCGGGCCTTCCGTTGTTTCGACAGCTAGCCGCTGCTCGGGGTTCAACCCTTTCAGGTAGTCAGGCGCGCTGTTTTGGCCACTGCGGGCCGCCATGGCGCGCGCGGCGATCCCCGACGGGGCCGCGGGCCGCGCACTGGGTTCGTCAAAGAAGGGCATGTCTTCCGTAAAGCCGGACATCGCCCCGAATGTAGTGATTCGGTGGGGAAAGACCAGAAGTGTCTACGGTTTGTTCCGTTTTTTGAAGGGGAGAATGCCTGATATGGCAGGAATTTTTTCCTTGGTCTCGTTTTGAGGTGTGATCCACCGATCCATTGCGCCTCCAAAAACGCCGGTAGCCCGCACCGAGCCGCTCAATGATCGCGGATCGGCTGTCTCACCTTATGCTGGCAGGCTTTGCTTGACACACGCGGCCTGCGGGAGAAAGCTGGCGACAGGGCAGGGGACGGCTGCCTGAGAGGCGCCGCAAAGCGCAACAGTCGAAGGAGTATCATCTTGGCTGTGGTCATCACCTCCCTCATCCTGTTCCTCATCGGCCTGGCACTTGGCGGCGGCGGCGTCCGGCTCGTGATGCTGGGCGGCAGCTGGTATTATGTCATCACCGGTCTCGCCTTCCTGATAACCGCCTGGCTGCTGTTCCGGCGCAAATCGACGGCGCTGTGGCTGTATGCTGCGATCGTGCTGTGCACGCTTGCCTGGGCGGTGTGGGAAATCGGCTTCGACTGGTGGGAACTCGGCCCGCGCGGCGGCGTCATCGTGCTTCTGGCGCTGTGGCTGCTGACGCCGTGGGCAAGGCAGGGCCTCACCGGCCCCGACGCGCGTGCGCCGCTCATCCTGGCGGTGCTCGCGTCGCTCGCAGTGGCCGGCTATTCGATGACCGCCGATCCCAAGGACATCGCCGGCGAGCTCAGCGCCGACAAGGTGACGCCGACTGCGGATCTCGGCGGCAATGTGCCTCCGGGCGAGTGGCACTTCTACGGCCGCACGCCCTATGGTCAGCGCTATTCGCCGCTCGACCAGATCACGCCGGACAATGTCGCCAAATTGCAGCCGGCCTGGACCTACCAAACCGGTGACGTCAAGGGTCCGGATGACATCGGCGAAACCACCTATCAGGTGACGCCGCTCAAGGTGGGCGACACGCTCTACATCTGCACGCCGCACAATTTCGCCATCGCCATCGATGCCGCGACCGGCAAGGAGAAATGGCGCTTCGACCCCAAGATCAAGCTCGACAAGGACCGCCAGCACCAGACCTGCCGTGGCGTGTCCTACTACGCCGATGCCAGGATCGCCGCTGGCCAGCCCTGCGCGACACGCGTCTATCTGCCGACCTCGGACGCGCGGCTGATCGCGCTTGATGCCGCCAATGGCCAGGTCTGTCCGTCGTTCGCCGAAGCCGGCACGCTGAACCTGTTGACCAACATGCCGTACCCGAAGTCGGGCTACTACTATTCGACATCGGCGCCGCTGATATCAGGCGGCAAGATCATCGTCGGCGGCGCGGTCAACGACAATTATTCGACCGAGGAACCGTCCGGCGTCATCCGCGCCTTCGATGTCGACACCGGCGCGCTGGTGTGGAACTGGGATTCCGGCAACCCGGACCAGACGACACCGCTGGCGGCGGGCCAGACCTACACCCACAACTCGCCCAACATGTGGTCGACACCGAGCGCCGACGAGAAGCTCGGACTGCTCTACGTGCCGCTCGGCAACCAGACGCCGGACCAGCTCGGCGCCGGCCGTAGCGCCAATGTCGAGAAGTTCTCCTCCTCGATCACCGCGCTCGATCTCGCCACCGGACAATTGCGCTGGGTGCGGCAGACCGTGCATCACGACCTCTGGGACATGGACGTCCCGGCGCAGCCGACGCTGGTCGACATTACCACGGCTGCCGGCCTGGTTCCGGCGCTGGTCGGGCCGACCAAACAGGGCGACCTCTATGTGCTCGACCGGCGCAGCGGCGAACCGATCATCCCGGTCAAGGAAGTGCCGGCGCCAGGCGGCGCCATCGAGGGTGATCACACCTCGCCGACGCAGCCGTCTTCGGACCTCTCGTTCAATCCGAACCCGCTGACCGGCGCCGACATGTGGGGCATCACCATGTTCGACCAGCTGGCCTGCCGGATCGAATTCCAGGGCCTGCGCTATGAGGGCCGCTATACACCGCCTTCCGTAGAGGGGTCGCTGATCTATCCCGGCAATTTCGGCACGTTCAATTGGGGCGGCGTCGCCGTCGACCCGGTGCGGCAGGTGATGTTCGGCATGCCGACCTATCTCGCCTTCAAATCGCAGCTCATTCCGCGCGACCAGGTGCCACCGCCGGATGAAGGTCGCGGCAGCGAACAGGGGCTCAACCGCAATGAGGGTGCGCCATACGCGGTGGTGATGGGGCCGTTCCTGTCGCCACTCGGCGTGCCATGCCAGGCGCCACCATGGGGCTATGTCGCGGGCGCCGATCTCAGAACCGGCAAGATCGCCTACAAGCACCGCAACGGCACCGTCTACGACATGACGCCGCTGCCTCTGCCGCTGAAGGTCGGGGTGCCCGGCATTGGCGGGCCGATGATCACCGCCGGCGGTGTCGCCTTCCTGGGCGCGGCGGTCGACGACTATCTGCGCGCCTATGATGTGACGTCGGGCAAGCAGCTCTGGCGGGCCAGGCTGCCGGCAGGCGGGCAATCGACGCCGATGACCTACACCGTCGCCGACGGCCGCCAGTTCGTGGTCATCGTCGCCGGCGGCCACGGCTCGGTCGGCACCAAGCCGGGCGACTATGTGATGGCGTATACGCTGCCGAAGTAGATGGCCTAGAGTCCGAGATGGCCTTTCAGGCTTGGCACCGAACCCAGTACTTCATTGGTCAGCTGCGGCCCGGCGGCGGCTTCGGCCTGCTGGATCAGCATGGTGCCGGCCTTCTGGATCTGGGCCATGTCGAGGCCGGGGCTTTGAGCGCGGCGACACCATTAATCAGTGCGCCGGTCTTTTCGCCAAGCACGCCGCCAAGCGCACCTTGCAGCGACGACAGGAAGCCACCACCGCCGGCAGGGGCGGCAGCCATGACGTCGTATTTCTGGGCGAGTGCGTCAGCGCCCGGTATCTTGGCAAAGAAGCTGGAGACGGTGGTGCCTTCGGCTTCATGTTCGAGCACCGAGAAGATGGTGCCGACGACCTTTTCGGTGACCGCCTGATCGAGGCCGGCTTTCTGCGAGACGATGGTCACGATGCTCTGGGCGTCCATGATGTTTCCCCTCGGTGTTACTGTCGGTTATCGGGTTTTCGAACGGCGCCAGTCGACCCGGACCTTCACCATCCGCTCGGCAGCTTCCGACGCGGCGGAGCGCAGGGCCAGCAAGGCGGCTGCGGCAACCACGAGCGCGCTTAAAAGGATCGGAGTGGACAAGGTCATAGCGTTGTTCCTTCTCGTCTGGCTGCCGCAACGGGCGAAGCCACAATCAACTTCCCCTGATATTGTGGCGGCACCATCAACATTCTCTGAAATGACCAAAATGTGATGGCCGCGCGGTTGGTGCGGCTGACTTGTGCCAACTGCGCGGCCTGACGACGAAAGTGTCACTGATCCGTGACTGGACCGTGCGGGCTTGCACCCTATCTTGACCCGTGAGGTCATCCCGGAGTGACCGCAAGGTCATCCCGGAGTGACCGTGAGGTCATCTCCCAGCGAGGAGCACGCCATGACGAAACCCATCGCCGAAGCCGCCAAGCCTGCCATCCCTGCCATCAGCCAGGCGATGATCGATGCCTATGACGAATACACGCATCTGACGCTCGACCGTCGCCGCTTCATGGAACGGTTGACCAGACTCGCCGGGTCGGGTGCCGCGGCGGCCGCGATCGCGCCGCTCTTGGCCGCCAATTCGGCGCAGGCGGCTGTTGTCGCCGACAACGATCCGCGCCTGAAGGCTGAAGACATCACCTATCCCGGCAGCAGCGGCGAGATGAAGGGTTATCTGGTCAAGCCGGCGAGCCTGTCCGGCAAGCTCGGGACCGTCATCGTCATTCACGAAAACCGTGGGCTCAATCCGCACATCAGGGACATCGCGCGCCGTGTGGCGCTGGAAGGGTTCGTGGCGCTGGCGCCGGATTTCCTGTCGCCGCTCGGCGGCACGCCCGCTGACGAAGACAAGGCGCGTGACATGTTCACCAAGCTCGACGCCAGCCAGGTCACCGCCGATGGCCTGGCGACAATCGCCTATCTCAAGGGCGACAAGGACGGCAACGGCAAGGTCGGCGCCGTCGGCTTCTGCTGGGGCGGCGGCGCGGTCAACGATCTGGCCGTCAAAGCGCCCGATCTTGCGGCCGGCGTCGCCTATTATGGCATGCAGCCGAAGGCCGAGGACGCGGCGAAGATCAAGGCCGCGCTGTTGCTGCACTATGCCGGGCTCGACGAGCGCATCGATGCCGGCATCGATGCCTACAAGAAGGCGCTCGACGCCGCGCATGTCGAATACACGGTCTATGTCTATGACGGCGTCAACCATGCCTTCAACAACGACACGTCAGCCGCGCGCTACGACAAGAAGGCAGCCGATCTCGCCTGGGGCCGGACGATCGCTTTCCTGAAGGAGAAGCTGGCTTAGTAGACCGGTCAACGCCCGGCGGGGCAATGAGGGCAGTGCAGGCCGACGTCAGGCGTGGCCGCGTTTCATGCGCGCCTGCTTCAGGATGGCGCGCCAGCGAATCATGTCGAAAGGGATCGGCTCGTTGCTGTTGGCGATGTGGAAGATCTCGTTGTTGACGTTCTTCAACGAGCGCCAGAAATCATAGTCAGTGACGCGCGGATCGGCAGCCAGCCTGTCCACTTCGACCTTGATGTCGGTTTTCATGCACGTTCCTCGAACCGCCTGTGCCCCGCCGCCCGCATCGCAACTCGGATCAACCCGTTCTCAAACGGTCCGCTGAGTCGTTCAATGGCTCAAATGGTTTGTTAACGTTAAAATCTCGGTAAGGTTAACGCGGGGCCGAAAGCGCTTCAAGCACAGCGACCAGTGGATTTTGGGGACGCTGCGACTTTGGCTTGCCAGTGTGGCTTTCGAGCCCCTTGTGAGGACAGAGTTCGCTTATTTGCGTTTGATGCCGATCGAACGGCCGGCGCGTTCGGGCATCGGCAGCGCGGCATGGGCGGCGCGCATCGCTTCCACCTTGGCCTGCACGTCGGCGGGGAAGGGTGCGACTTTCGGTCCGGACATGTCGACATGCAGCGACAGGGTTTCGGAGGTGGCGGCGAGCCAGCCGTCGACATGGCGGATTTCCTGGTAGGCCCTGAGCCGCTTGTCGTCATGGTCGATCAGCTGGAACGAGACGACGACCTTGTGTTCGAGATGCAGTTCCTGCACGTAGCAGACATGGACCTCGGCCGTGTAGATGGTGAGGCGCCGCTCCTTGACATAGTCCAGCCCCATGCCCATTGCCGCAAAGGCCTCGTCCGAGCAGCGGTCGAACAGCACGTTGTAGTAAGCCATGTTGAGGTGGCCGTTGTAGTCGATCCAGTCCTTCTCGATATCCATCGGTTTGGAGACGTAGGGGGCGGGGATGGGCATGAGAACTTCCTTGTTCTGGTGCTGGACAGGATGCAGCCGGCGAGACTACGCATCCATAATCGCATAACAAGCGTGGACGCTGGTCCATTCGCGGAGGAATTCATGGCTTTGAGCGACCTCAACCCGGTCGAACGCAACGAGGAAGGCATCGCAGCCGTGCTCGGCATCCTCAAGCAGCAGTTCGGCGAACGTTTCCAGACCGGCGCGGCGATCCGCTCCCAGCATGCCCACACCACCACCTATATCCCGACGCAGGCGCCCGACGGTGTCGCTTTCCCGGAGACGACAGAAGAGGTGCAGGAGATCGTGCGCGCCTGCGCGATGCACCGCGTGCCGGTCATCGCCTTCGGCGTCGGCTCCTCGCTGGAGGGCCACACCAACGCGCCGGGCGGCGGCATCTCGGTCGACACCTCGCGCATGAACCGGATTCTTGCGGTCAACCCTGAGGATCTCGACTGCATGGTCGAGCCCGGCGTGACGCGCGAGGACCTCAACCGGCATTTGCGCGACACCGGCCTGTTCTTTCCGATCGATCCCGGCGCCAATGCTTCGCTCGGCGGCATGGCTGCAACGCGAGCATCGGGCACCAATGCGGTGCGTTACGGCACGATGCGCGAGAACGTGCTGTCGCTGACGGCCGTGATGGCCGATGGCGAGGCGGTGACGACCGGCAAGCGGGCGAAAAAGAGTTCTGCCGGCTACGATCTGACGCGGCTTTTGGTCGGCTCGGAAGGCACGCTCGGCATCATCACGTCGCTGACCTTGAAGCTGCAAGGCATTCCGCAGGCGATCTCCGGCGGCGTCTGTCCGTTTCCAAGTCTGGAGGCGGCATGCAACGCGGTCATCGCGACCATCCAGATGGGCATTCCGGTGGCGCGCATCGAACTGGTCAATGCGCTGCAGATGCGGGCGATGAAGCATTATTCCAAGCTCGACTATCCCGAGAGCCCGTGCCTGTTCGTCGAATTCCATGGCAGCGATGCCGGTGTTGCCGAGCAGGCCGAAACTTTTGGTGCCATCGCCGAAGACAATGGCGGCGGGCCGTTTCTGTGGACCAGTGTCGCCGAGGAACGGACGAAACTGTGGAAGGCCAGGCACGATGCCTATTGGGCATCGCTGACGCTGCGGCCCGGCACCAAGGGCCTGTCGACCGATGTCTGCGTGCCGATCTCGCGGCTGGCCGAATGCGTTACTGAGACCGAGGCCGATATTGCCGAAATGGGCCTGGTGGCGCCGATCGTCGGGCATGCCGGCGACGGCAATTTCCACGTGCTGGTGCTGATGGATGTCAACGACCCCAAAGAGATCGCGCTGGCCGAGACATTCGTCGCGCGGCTGAACATGCGGGCGATCGCCATGGACGGCACCTGCACCGGCGAACACGGCATCGGCCAGGGCAAGGTCGGCTTCCTGCGCCACGAGCTTGGCCACGGCGTCGACATCATGCGATCGATCAAAAAGGCGCTCGATCCGCAAGACATTATGAACCCGGGCAAGATATTACCTGCATAGCCGAATATTGCGGAGGCGAGGGGCGGCAATGCGGTACGGGACCAAGACTGTGGAGCCTTTGGTCATAAGGGCATCGCACGGCAAGACATTGCTGATGCTGCTGGCCAGCCTCGTCTTTGTCCTGGGCAGTGCTTTCCTAATCTACGTCTCTGAAGACGATGACACCACCGGGCTTTGGTTGTGCATGGCGTTCTTCGGGCCGTGCGCGCTGGTCTTTGTATGGCTGCTTGTGCGCCCACAAATGCTGATGCTGAACGGACAAGGTTTCATGCTCGGCGGCGGTCTTGTCCGATCGCCGAAACTGGTCCGCTGGCAAGACGTTGAAGGCTTCCACGTCTACAGCCTGCCCAAAGCCGGCGAGATGATCGGCTATAATTTCGCACCGGGTGTCAAGAAGAGCTCCGTCATGCGCAGCATCACCAAAAGCCTGGGCGCCGAAGCCGCATTGCCCAAGGGCTGGGAATTTTCGCCCGAAGAGATGGCCGTGCTGCTGAACGAATATCGCCGAAGGGCCTTGGCGAGATAATACCGCGGAGCGCGAGAGCTGCGTCGTTGCCGGGAGAGGGCCAGTAGATGCCTACATCGGAGGCCCTAATACCGATCGACGTGCCGTTGTCGTCCGCCGGCGCGCCCTTGCCGCATGTCTTTGCCGATGAGGGCAGGCTGCTCATTGCTTACATCGTCGACAGTCCGGATCCATCATTCGACGGCACCAATCCGCGCTCGTTTTCATCTGTGGCCGACGATCAATCGATCGCAATCCTGACGGCAGATCCCTACCTGGCATTCCAGTTCGGCCCGCCAAACGACGAAGTCATCAGCGGGCACCGCTTGTATGGACTGGGGCTGCGGCCGTACTCCGCGTTCGAAGTCCTCAATTCCTCCTGGATCGCCTCCTTCGAGAAGGCAAATCGGGTTCACCCGTCCCACAGGCCGGAGCTGTTTTCCGGTTATCGGCACATGATCCTGACTTTCCATGATTCGACGCTGGAATTCATCGCCGAGGGCTTTTCGGTCAGCCTTCACCAGGGAGCTGTTCTGGCGACACTGTTGGAGGCCGTCGGACGCCGTTGATCGGTCATGCCAATCGGCTTTCTGGGTTGCTTTGGCGATGCAGTTGATCAGCCAAGGTTTTTTCCTCGAGTGATAGCCTCAGCAACGCGTCTGCCAAGGAAATTGCCTCTTTATCGACACGCTGATGCGGGTAGAGTGCGGTTGACTTTCAATCAACCCGTTCGGAGCTGATGCTCGCACGCTTGTTCGTGATCTTCGGTGGCTTGTTCGTGCTGGTGCTGCTGGCAGCACTCGTGGTGCCGTATTTTATCGACTGGACGGGCTACCGCGCCGAGTTCGAGCGCGAGGCGAGCGCCATTCTCGGCCGCAAGGTGACGGTGCAGGGCGACGCTACGGCAAGGCTGTTGCCGTTCCCGTCGGTGACCTTCTCCAATGTGACCGTCGCCGGTGGCCCAGGCGGCCAGCCGGCGATGACCGTCGAGACGTTTTCGATGGATGCCGAACTGGCGCCGTTCCTGCGCGGCGAAGTGCTGATCTTCGACATGCGGCTGGTGCATCCGAAGGCGGCGATCGACATCGCCGATGACGGCACGGTCGATTGGGCGATGCGGCCGTCCTCGCCTTTCGATGTCAATCAGATCTCGATCGAGAAGCTGACGGTGACGGAGGGTGAGATTGCGCTCAGCCATGCGGCGGGTGGGCGCAGCCATCTGATTTCTGAAATCAATTCGACCATCTCGGCCAAGTCGCTGGCCGGGCCGTGGCGCATGGACGGCACGTTGCGGCTCGACGGCCTGCGCTCGACGGTCGTCGCTTCGACGGGGAAGGCCGAGGGCAATGGCCAGATGCGGCTCAGGCTCAAGTTCGATCCCGATGCCTATCCGCTGCTCGTCGAAACCGACGGCAATGCCGGCATCGTCAAAGGGGCTGCCGTCTATTCCGGCCAGTTCAAGATTTCCGGCGCCGACAAGAATAGTCTCGACAAAAGCGGGGCAGCGCTGCGCGGCAGCGATGGCGAGGTTGTTGAGATCAATACGGGCAAGGTCAGCGCCGGCAAGCCCGATCCGGGGTTTCGGCTGAACGGCAAGTTCTCGCTCGACCACCAGAAACTCGGCGTCGATGAATTCCGTTTCGAGACCGGGCCGCTCGACAATCCCTACACCGCCGACGGCAAGGCTTCGGTCGATCTCGGGCTGAAGCCGAACTTCGCCATCGAGGCCAATGGCGCGCAGGTGCAATTGGACGAGGCGGTGGGCGCTGAGAAGGGCGCCGGCCTGACCCTGGACCAGCGCATTGCCGGTATCGAGCAGGCGCTGCTCGACCTGCCGAAGCCGACCATACCCGGCACCGTCGAGGTCAAGCTGCCGGCGGTGGTGGCCGGCGACACCACGGTTCGCGACGTGCATCTCTCCGCCGAGCCGGTCGAGGGCGGCTGGTCGGTGAAGTCGATGGCTGCGACCTTGCCAGGGCGCACCACGCTGGAAGCCGACGGCATGCTCAGCGTCGAGGATCATTTCGGCTTCAGCGGCTCGCTGCTTTTAGCGGTGGCGCAGCCTTCCGGCTTTGCGGCCTGGCTGTCGAAAGATGTCGACGAGGCGATCCGCCGCCTGCCGGCCGCCGGCTTCAAGGCCAAGGTCGACCTGTCGGAGAGGCGACAGGCGTTCAGCGATCTTGAACTGATCCTCGGCAAGGCAAAGTTTTCCGGCCGCATCGATTCCAGCCAGCCCGACGACGCCAAGCCGTCGGTGCTGATGCGGCTCACGGGCGGCGAACTCGATGTCGACGGGCTGACGGCGTTCGCCTCGATCTTCGTCAGCGACAAGGGCGCCAACCGCTTTTCCGACCGCGACCTCGATTTCCAGATCAAGGCCGGGCCGGTTAGTGCCGGCGGGCTGACCGCCGACACAGTCGATACCGCGCTCCGGCTGCGCGACGGGCTGCTCGAAATCGACCGGCTGTCGATTGGCGGCCTTGCCGGCGCGTCGATCAGCGCCACCGGCCGGATCAAGGATTTTCCGGCGAGCCCTACCGGCAAGCTCGACGCCTCGGTGGTCGCCGTCGACCTGAAGCCGCTGATCGACATCGCCGCGCAACGCTATCCCGACAATGATGTGCTGAAGGGGCTGGCAAGCCGCACGTCTGCCTATCCCGAGCTGCTCCAGGACGCGCGAGTCGATCTGGTGGCAAGTGCCGCCGACAATGGTGACGGCACAACAGGCCTGGCGGTGAGCGGGCAAGGCAAGGCGGGTGGTTCCGCCTTTTCGGCGTCGCTGTCGGGCAGGGGTGCCGTCGGCCAGTTGCTCGACGCGCCGGTGACGCTGACCTTCAACGCCAAAAACCCCGACGCCACCGCGCTGCTGGCGCTCTATGGAATGCCGGCGCTGCCGCTCGGCATGCTCGGCCAGGCAAGTACCGATGTTTCAGCCAAAGGCACGCTTGGCGGCGGCCTGGCGACGAGCTTCAACCTGGCCGCCGATGATTTCAAGGCAACGTTCGACGGCACCGTCGCCGAAAGCCCGCAAGGCGCCACCGTCAAGGGCAAGATCGGCGTCGATGCCTCCGATATCGAGCCCTGGCTGATGACCACCGGCGTCGGCCTGCCGGGCATGGGCACCGGCACATCGACCTCGCTCAGCGCGGATGCCGATTTCGGCAATGGCCTTTTGGTGCTGAGCGGTCTCAGCGGGTCCATCAACGAAGCGGCGGTGTCCGGTGACATCAATCTCGACGTGAAGCAGGGCCTGCCGCACCTTGCCGGTGCGCTGGCGCTCGACGAACTCGACCTCGACCCGATGGCGGTGGCGCTGTTCGGCGACCAGTCCTTCATCGCCAGCAACGGCAACTGGCCGACGGCGCCGTTCGGTCAGAAATCCATCCTGCCATTCACCGCCGACCTCGATCTGACGACGGCCACCCTTGCCGCCGGGCCGCTGGCCACGGCCTATGACGCATCGCTGTCGCTAAAACTCGACCAGGAAGGCATCCGGGTTTCGGACCTGAAGGCAAAGCTGCTCGGCGGCGCACTAACCGGCCTGTTCGAATTGAAGAATACCGACGGCACCGGGCTGTTCTCCGGTCAGATGAGGCTTGCTGGCGCGGATCTCACCACCGTGCTGCCCAATGCCGGCCTGAGCGGCAGTGGCGATTTCTCGACTGGCCTGTCGACCAGCGGCAAATCGGTCGACGCGATGATTGCCGCACTCTCCGGCTCCGGCACGGCGGCGCTGAAAGGCCTGACCATTGCCGGTGTCAATCCCGATGCCTTCGGCGCCTTGATCGCCAAGGCCGATACGATCGGGCGCGACATCGACGTGGCCAAGACCGCGGGCTTTGCGCCTGACATTGCCGGCGACGGCAATTTTGCCGCTGGTGATACCGACATCGCCTTTACGGTTGCCGGCGGTACGCTCAGGGCGCCGCCGGTCAAGCTGGAAAATGCTGGCGCGGCGTTGTCCGCCGACATTACGGCGGACCTGAACACCAGTACCGTCGCCGCCAGGGGTACGATCACCTACAAGCCTGGCGACGAGGCGCTGGTCGGGTCGGATCCCTCGGTCAATTTCAGCGTCGACGGGCCGTTCGGCGCGATGAAGAAGCTGTTCGACAGCGAGCCGCTGGCGCAGTTCCTGACCCAGCGCGCGCTGGAGAAAGAGCAGCAACGGGTCGAGGCGATGCAGGCCGCACTGCTCGAGAAGCAGCGCTTGCGGCGCGAAGTGCGCTATTACGCTGCCCTGCAGACCGAACGTGACAATGCGGCCGAGGAACTGCGCAAGCAGGAGGAAGCGGCGCGGCTGAAAGCCGAGGCCGACGCCAGGGCGAAAGCTGAAGCCGACGCAAAAGCGCAGGCCGAAGCGGATGCCAAGGCCAAGGCAGATGCGCAAGCAAAGGCCGACGCCGATGCGAAAGCGCAGGCGGAAGCCGACGCCAAGGCCAAGGCGGACGCCGAAGCGAAGGCGCAGGCCGAGCAGCAGGCAGCCGAAGACGCCGCCAAGGCCGAAGCCGAACGGAAGAAGGCTGAGCAAGCGATGCGGATTGCTTCGCAGGAAAAGGCCAGGCTGGAGGCCGAGCGCAAGGCGCAGGAGCAAGCGCCGAAGGTCGACCGTTCACTGCCCGGCGTCAATGACGGTACGGCACCGGCGCCGCCAAAGCCCAAGACAAATCCATTCTCGGTCGACAATCTGCTGAAGTCGCTGGGTAATTAGAAGGCCTTGCATGGCTGAAGGCAAACGGTTCGCGACTGCGGCCTATTGCTTGTGACGGGTCAGCAGGCGTCCCATCATCGGTTCGATCCGCTCGAGCTCATCGAGATGCGCCGCCGACAATTCGGCAAGACGATCTTCGGCGTGCTCGGTCAATCGCAAAAACACGCGGCGCTGGTCGTCCTTGTCCTGGTCTCTTGAGACCAGCCCGGCCTCTCCAAGTCGGTTGACCAGCTCGACGGCGCTGTGGTGGCGGATGCGCAGGCGTTCTGCCAGTTCGCCGATTGTCACCGGTCCGCCACCTGGAAACCCCTTGATGGCAAGCAGCGCCTGATGCTGGCGCGGCGTAAGGCCGGCGGCCTCCGCCTGAAGCTGGCTGAATTCGAGGAAACGGCGGATCAGATAGCGAAACTCGGACAGCCGCTGGTAGTCGGCTTCGCTGATCGCGGGGCGTGGTTTCTGCGGAACGGTCATTCCCGATCTATCGCCCTTTCTCGGCAAAGCTCAACGCTGGCCCATCTTCATCGTTCAAAATGACGCGGCGGGTTGGTCGATAGCGGTCTTGAATATTTATATCGTATTACGATACATAGCGGCCCGACAACAGGGCGGCGCTCGGCGCCTCCAGAAAGCCGGGTCGCCAAATGAAATCCTCCGATAGCCACCACCTTCGCGACTTCACCACCGATGCGCGTGTGCTGCTCATCGCGGCGATCGTCGTCGTGGTCGCAACCGCAGGGCTGTTTGCCGGCATTGCGCTGTTGAAACTGATCCGGCTTGCCACCAACATTGCCTATTTCGGCCAGTTCTCGCTTGCCGAGCTGAAACTTCAGGACACGCCGCTTGGTTATGCCGCCGTCATCGTTCCGGTGATCGGCGCGCTGATCATCGGCTTGATGGCCAGGTACGGCAGCGAGAAGATCCGCGGCCACGGCATTCCCGAAGCCATCGAGGCGATTCTGCTTGGTCGCTCGCGCCTCGGCGCCAAGGTGGCGATCCTGAAGCCGCTGTCGTCAGCTATTTCGATCGGCAGCGGCGGTCCGTTCGGCGCCGAAGGGCCGATCATCATGACCGGTGGCGCCATCGGCTCGCTGATCGCGCAGATGCTGCCGGTCAGCGACAATGAGCGCAAGACATTGCTAGTGGCGGGTGCGGCGGCCGGCATGACCACCGTCTTCGGCACGCCGATCGCGGCCATCATGCTGGCCGTGGAATTGCTGCTCTTCGAATGGACGCCGCGCAGCTTTATTCCCGTGGCAGTCGCAGCCATCATTGCCGAGGTCGAACGCACCATGCTGCATTTGCCGGGGCCGATCTTTCCGTTCCAGGGCAGTATGGTGTCTTCATTCACTGGGCTGGGCGGCTGGGTGCTGATCGGGATATGCGCCGGGCTGCTGTCCGGCTTGCTGACGCAGATGGTCTATGCCTGCGAAGACGCTTTCCAGAAGCTGCCGATACACTGGATGTGGTGGCCGATGATCGGCGGCTTGGTGGTCGGCATTGGTGGGCTGATCGAGCCGCAGGCGCTGGGCGTTGGCTATGACAACATCGCCGACATGCTTGATGGCCGCTTGATCGCCACGGCGGCTCTTGTCCTGCTTGTGGTCAAGGCGATCATCTGGTCGGTGGCGCTTGGTTCGGGAACGTCGGGTGGCGTTCTGGCGCCACTGCTGATCATGGGTGGGGCCATGGGTGCAGTGCTCGCCGGTATCCTGCCTGAGGCGACGCCTGGCTTCTGGCCATTGCTGGCGATGGCGGCGACCATGGGCGGCACCATGCGTGCGCCGTTGACGGCTACCTTCTTTGCGGTCGAATTGACCGGCAACACCCATGTCCTGGTGCCGTTGATCGCCGCCTGTGCTACCGCCCATGCCGTCACCGTGCTGTTGATGAAGCGCTCGATCCTGACCGAGAAGGTGGCGAGGCGAGGGCACCATCTGGTGCGCGAGTACCGCGTAGACCCGTTTGCGCTGACCCGCGTGCGCGAGGTGATGACAGCAAAGGTCGAAAGCGTGCCGGCGACAATGACGCTGCATGGCGCGGCCGCTTTCCTCACCGCGCCCGAGACACGGCACCCGAGCTTTCCGGTGGTCAATGAAGACGGCCATGTGCTTGGCGTCATCGATCCGCCGGCCATCCTGCGCTGGCGCCGGGCCGGCAAGCATCGCACGACGACGCTCGGCGAACTGCTCGCCGGCTCAAAGGTGACGCTCGCCTATCCCGACGAATATCTGGAAGGCCTCTCCGACAAATTGCTGACGGCCAACATTTCGCATCTGCCCGTCGTCACGCGGGAGGAGTCCCGCCTGGTCGGCTATATCGGCTGGAAGGATTTGATGCGGGTGAGGGCGAAGAAGCAGGCCGAGGAACGCGACCGCACGGCATTGCTCGGCTTTGGCACCCGACACCGGAAACAGGATAGTGCGGCCGATCCAGTTTAGAATCTGGCGTTGCCCTTCGCCCAGTCCAGCACATAGAGCCTGAGCGCCGAGGACAGGTTGGCGTCGCGAGGCCTTGTCTCGTCGATGTCGGCAACCAATGCGGCGAGTGTCATATTGCGCGCAGCGGCGATGGCGACGAGATCGTCATAGAAGGGTTTTTCGAGCGAATAGCTGGTGCGGTGGCCGCGGATCGTTACCGAGCGTTTTTCGACCGGGCTCACCGCAGGCTGTCCATCAATCGCCCTGATCTTCCGGGCGTTCGCGGCGATGGCCGGCGACGAACTTCTCGGCCTTATCTGACGTCAGCCGGTCGCGGGTTTTTTCGGCTTTGGAACGGCCGTGCAGAGCGCGGTTCTCGCCGGCCAGCTTTTCCTTTTCGGCGCGCGCTTTTTGCTTGCGGAGCTGTCGAAGGTTGACGACGTCGCCCATGTCGCGCCGTCCGTCCCGCTACTTCTTGCGGAAGGCGTCGAGCGAGACGACGTCTGCGCCCTTGCCGGCGGCATCGGCCACGGCCGGCTTTTTCTCGGCTTCGGCCGCGGCGGCCTTCTTCTCGGCCTTGGGTTTTTTCTCGGAGACGATGGCCAAGGGCTCGGGAGCCGGCTGTGCCGGTGCTTCGTCTTCGGCGGGAACGTCTGTCTTGACGTCGAATTCGAGTTCGAAATTGACCGACGGATCGTAGAAGCCGCGCACGGCCGAGAACGGGATTTCGAGTTTCTCCGGCACGTCGGAGAAGGACAGGCCGACCTCGAAACCGGTATCGGTCACCTTGAGGTCCCAATACTGGAACTGGATGACGATGGTCATCTGTTCGGGATAGCGCTCGCGCAACCTCGACGACACGCGCACGCCCGGTGCGCCGGTCAGGAAGGTGATGAAGAAATGATGATTGCCGGGAAGGCCGGTGCGCGCGACTTCGGCCAGGACCTTGCGCATGACGCCGCGCAGCGCCTCCTGGGCTAAAATGTCGTAGCGGATGTGGTCGTCGGCCATGTGCTGGTCGGGTTCCGTTGAATCGTCCGCATAGCTGTAATCAAGCTTGAGGGCGGCGTAAACCGGATATAGATCGCTGATGCGCCGAAGCGAGGCCCGTCACGGACGATTTGATCGCCGACTTTAGATTCGTTCAGGCGCTGGCCAACTGCTTTTCCACCGCCGCTGCGGATCTGCGCTTGCCAAAGGCGCGCAGGAAGGTGCGCACGCCGTGCGTCGCCGACTGCAGTACTTCATCCTCCGACGGCATGCCGCCGAGCATGAAGGTGGTCTGCAGTTCGGCGTTGGCCAGCGCCAAGAACTGGCGCGCGGCGACATCGGGATCGTCGACCGCGAGGTGGCCGGCATGGGCGAGGCGGGCGAAGCGCGCGGCGAGTGCGGGCCAGGTCCGGCCGGGACCCTGGTCGCGCCATTCGCCAAACAGTTCGGGATAGCGCTCGCCTTCGGTCTGGATCAGCTTGCGCAGGAAGCGTCCGTCGCGATTGCAGATGCAGTTCTGGTTCATGCGCACGGCGAAGCCGATCAAATCGCCTTCGAGATCCCTGGGCTGGTCGGGGAAGCTGGCGAAGGTGGCGAAGATGCCGGCATTGCAGCGCTCGGTCAGGTCGCGCACCACGGCCGTGAAAAGCTTTTCCTTGTCGCGGTGGTGATTGTAGATGGTCTGGCGCGAGACACCGGCCTCCGCCGCGATCAGGTCGATATTGGCGCCGGCAAAGCCTTCGCGGCAAAACACAGAGGCCGCCGCATCGATGATCGACATACGCTTGGCCTCGTGGCCGCGTGGCGGGAAAATGTCAGGAGAAACGGCAGGCTTCATAAAAATCTATATAGAGGTGATTGACGAATTAGACAAGACTGTCTAAATTTGTGGACATAAGAAAACGGAAATTTGCTCCGAGTGGGACGAATGAATTCGCCCCGGGATGTCGGATTTCCACGGGATGGAACGTCCTGGGGTTAGACGTCGCTTGGCGGCGGCAACCAGATTTGAAAGAAGCCTTTATCATGAGTCTCAAATTCCTCCGCATCGCGGTCGTGCTCGGCTTGTTGTCCGCCATCGGCCCTTTCGCTATCGACATGTACCTGCCGGCGCTGCCTTCGATCGGCGAGGATTTGCATGCCGGCACCGCCGCCGTGCAGATGAGCCTGCTGATTTTCTTCCTGTCGATGGGCTTCGGCCAGATCGTCGTCGGGCCGATCTCCGACATGGTTGGCCGCAAGCTGCCGCTCTATGGCGGCTTGGCGCTGTTCATGGTCGGGGGCATCGGTTCGGCAATGGCGCCGACCATCGAGTGGCTGATCGCCTTCCGCTTCCTGCAGGGCCTCGGCGCCAGCGCCGGCATGGCCGTGCCGCGCGCCATCGTGCGCGACCTGCACACCGGCACGGAAGCCGCCAAACTGATGTCCTTGCTGATGCTGGTGTTTTCGGTGTCGCCGATCCTGGCGCCGCTGACCGGTAGCCAGATCATCGAGAATTTCGGCTGGCGCGCTGTGTTCTGGACGGTGACGGGCGCGGCCCTGCTGGCGACCATTCTTTTGGCGACCTCGCTCAAGGAGACGCGGCCGGCGGAAGAACGCGTCGGTTCCTCCTTTGGCACCGCACTTGCCGGCTATCGCTTCCTGATGGGTGACCGCAATTTCCTCGGCCTGGTGGCGATCGCCGGCTTCGGCATTGCCAGCTTCTTCGTTTACCTCTCGAGTTCGTCCTTCATCCTGATCGACCATTACGGGCTGTCGCCTTCGGTCTACAGTGTGTTCTTCTCGATCAATGCGGTGGCCTTTATCGGCATGTCGCAGCTGACGGGATTGCTGTCCGAACGCTTCGGGCTGAAGCGCGTCGTCTGGGTCGCGGTGACCGGCTATGCCACGACGATGGTGGCGTTGTTCGCGATCATGGCGACCGGCGTCGACCGGCTCGACGTGATGGCGGCGCTGCTGTTCATCGGCTACGGCTTCCTCGGCCTGGTTATCCCGACCACGTCGGTGCTGGCCATGGAAGAGCATGGCGAGATCGCCGGCACGGCCTCGGCGCTGATGGGCACGCTGCACTTTGCCATCGGCGCGCTGGCCATGGGTGTCGCCGGCATCTTCTTTGACGGCACGCCGCTGCCGATGGTCGCCGGCATTACGCTCTGCGCCGTGATCTCGTTCACGCTGGCCAAGCTAACGCTCGGCCGTTCGCGCGACGCGATCGAAGCGCCGGCGGAGTAAGCAGCCACATCTTGTGAAAAAGGCCAGGTTTTCCCGGCCTTTTTCATTTCAATCCGGCTTTCGCCAGAATGAAGCGCATTCGCGCTTCGACGGAGGCCAGCGGCAGCTCGATCAGCTCGTAGCCCAATTCGTGTAGACGCCGACCGCCAGTCAGCACGAAGAATCGATCGGTAAAGTTTTGCATCTCCTGTTCCATGGAGAAGAGGCGCACGCGGCTCGATGGCTTCGCGGCCCATAGCCACGCGAAGTCGGCGTCAGTCGACGTTGCGCGTACAATATTGGGGAGTGGAGAAGTGGAGGTTTCTGTTGCCAGGTACCTCCGAACCCCGCCTAGAAGTGCGAACCTCTAGGGCTTGATTTGAAGCGTTCGCACTGCATTAAGCAGCGAGACGAGCTTCCGCATAGTTGTCGTTGGCAACTATAAGTTTAGCCCGATGACGGTGGTACAATGCCGGGCAAAAGTACGATCTTTACACCTTCGTCGATCCTATTTCGCCCCCAGCAAAAACCGCCTCGTCGTCAAAGCGGCTTTTGGTGGAGGCGCCGGGTACCGCCCCCGGGTCCGAACGGCTTATTTCATCGCCCATTTATCGCCATAGTCGGTCAAGCCGACAAAACGAATATAGGGGGTCGTCGCTCGAAATGAAAGGCCGCAATCGCGCTTCTTCCCAGAGCCAAACTGCGACGCCGAGGGTTGACTTGGACACGGTCTCAACCGAAGCTTTGCGCCGGTGAGGAGTATCGACCTAGCGCACAGGTTGCGTAGCGCGCCACAGCCCTCATCGACCGGATCCGTGGCGCCGACGAGGGGAAGTCCGATGGCCGACTATCTTGCGGATGTGAAGAAATACGACGCCGGCGCCAGCGCCGATGCGGTCGAAAAGATCGTCAAGCATCTGGGTATTGCGCTGAGGAACCGCGATTCCTCGCTGGTATCGTGCACCGACCCCAAAGAACTCGATCGCGTAAAGACCAACTGGGTCGCCAAGAAGCTCGGCATCGCCGACGGCGCCAAGGCGGATGCATCCATCGAAAAGACCTGCAAGGCGATGGCTGCCGACAACACCAAGAGCCGCGTGACCTTTTACTATCTCGTCGCCAAGGATCTGGGCAAGCTGGGCTCGCTTTAGAGACTTTTGCTGGATGGCGAGCCTTCTGGCTTGCTCCTTGTTAAGCGTCGGCGCTGCCCCTCATTGCCCTGCCGGGCATTTCTCCCCGTATAGTGACGGGGAGAAAGAGCTGGCCGCAGCTTGGCGCTCTTTCATCGACACTTGTGATTGGCGAAACCGTCGGCGACAGCACCCCTCTCCCCGTCACTATACGGGGAGAGGATGCCGGCAGGCAGGTGAGGGGCAGCGCCAATCCTTGAAAGAGTGGTGGGGGCAAACAGCGCTCTGGCCCCTTTTTATATGTTCGACCACCTGTCAGGCAGCTATAATGTCCGCAATCCCGAATCGAGGCGAAGCCGATGCGCCAGTATCTCGACCTTTTGCAGCATGTGCTGGACAATGGCGCCGATCGCGGCGACCGCACTGGCACCGGCACGCGTGGGGTGTTCGGCTACCAGATGCGCTTCGACCTGGCGCGCGGCTTTCCCGTCACCACCACCAAGAAGCTGCATCTGAAGTCGATCATCCATGAACTCCTGTGGTTCCTGGCCGGCGACACCAACATCAAATATCTCAACGACCATGGCGTTTCGATCTGGGACGAGTGGGCCGACGAGAATGGCGATCTTGGCCCGGTCTATGGCAAGCAATGGCGCTCCTGGCCGGATGGCCATGGCGGGTCGATCGACCAGATTGCCAATCTTCTCAAGGAGATACGCAGGAATCCGAATTCGCGGCGGCTGATCGTTTCGGCGTGGAACCCGGCCGAAGTCGAGGCCATGGCGTTGCCGCCCTGCCACTGCCTGTTCCAATTCTACGTCTCGGAGGGCAAGCTGTCCTGCCAGCTCTACCAGCGCTCGGCCGACATCTTCCTCGGCGTGCCCTTCAACATTGCCTCCTATGCGCTGCTGACCCTAATGGTGGCGCAGGTCACCGGGCTGAAACCTGGCGATTTCGTCCACACGCTGGGCGACGCGCATCTCTACTCCAACCATTTCGAGCAGGCGCGCGAGCAATTGCGGCGCACGCCCAAGGCGCTGCCGACGCTTTGGATCAACCCGGAGGTGAAGGATCTGTTTGCCTTCCGCTTCGAGGATTTCCGGCTGGAAAACTATTTTGCTGACGCAACGATCAAGGCGCCGATCGCCGTATAGCTCTCCGTTCCTCAATCAATACCGACCATGACGTCCGATGCCTTGATCACGGCATAGGCCTGCTTGCCCTTTTCGAGCTTGAGATCGGCGACGGCCTCGTTGGTGATCGAAGCGGTGACGACCGAGCCGCCGACGTCGATGCGGACATGCGAGGTGGTGGCGCCTTTGACGATCTCGGTGACCGTTCCCTTGAGGATGTTGCGTGCGCTGATTTTCATGGGGCTTCCTTTGCAAGGTTCTGTTCCCGTCATAACCAGAACAATCGATGCCGAACAGACGCTTTCGACGGCTGGCGGCCTTCCCTTGTTATATTCATCCGGATATATCGATCGGCAGGCGCCGAGCCGGACGGATTTCAAACCCAGGGAGAGTTTTCATGTTGAGGCACAAAGGTTTTGGATTGAGAGCGATCGCGGTCGGCGGCTTTGCTGCAGCACTGATGGCCGCGATGCCCGCCGCTCATGCGGAAGACAAGGTGATCGTGTTTGCCGCGGCCAGCCTCAAGGACGGGCTCGATGCCGTCGCCAAAGCCTGCGAGGCCGATGTCGGCCAGGCCGCGACCGTCTCCTACGCTGCGAGTTCCGCACTGGCCAAGCAGATCGAGGGCGGGGCTCCCGCCGACGTCTTCATCTCGGCCGATCTCGACTGGATGAAATATCTCTCCGACAAGAAGCTGACCAAGCCGGACACCGAAGTGAAATTGCTCGGCAACCAGATCGTTCTGGTGGCGCCGAAGGATTCGACGGTCGAAACCAAGATCGAGAAGGGCTTTGACCTCGCCAGGCTGGTCGGCGACGGCAGGCTCGCCATGGGCGATTTCAAGGCGGTGCCGGCCGGCAAGTATGGCAAGGCAGCACTTGAATCGCTCGGCGTCTGGTCTTCGGTCGAAGGCAAGGTGGCGCAGGCCGAGAATGTGCGCGCGGCACTCAAGCTGGTGTCGACGGGTGAAGCACCGCTCGGCATCGTCTATGCGACCGATGCGCATGCCGACAAGGGCGTCAAGGTGGTCGGCATCTTCCCGGAGGATTCGCATCCGCCGATCATCTATCCGGTTGCCCAGATCGCTGATTCAAAGGACAAGGATACGCCGGCCTTCCTGAAGTGCCTGCAGTCCGCCAAGGCGGCGGAGCTGTTTAGGGATCAAGGTTTCACCGTGCTCACGCCGAGCAATTAAGGTAGCGCCTGACGCATGAACTGGCTGCTGGACCTCACTCCCGACGAATGGAATGCGGTCCGGCTGTCGATCAAGGTGGCGACGGTGGCGATGCTGTTCAGCCTGCCACCGGGCATCGCGATTGCGCTCTTGCTTGCCCGGGGCAAATTCTGGGGCAAGACGCTGCTCAACGGCGTGGTGCATCTGCCGCTGATCCTGCCGCCAGTGGTGACCGGCTATCTCTTGCTGCTCACCTTCGGTCGTCGCGGGCCGGCCGGTGCATTCCTGGCTGAGCATTTCGGCATCGTCTTCTCGTTTCGCTGGACGGGCGCGGCTCTCGCCTGCGGCATCATGGGCTTCCCCCTGATGGTGCGGGCGATCCGGCTGTCGATCGAGGCAGTAGACCGCAAGATGGAAGCCGCCGCAGGCACGCTCGGCGCCAATCCGCTGTTTGTGTTCGCCACGATCACGCTGCCGCTGATCCTTCCCGGGCTGATCGCCGGCTCGATCCTGTCCTTCGCCAAGGCGATGGGCGAGTTCGGCGCCACCATCACCTTCGTCTCCAACATTCCCAACGAGACGCAGACGCTGCCTTCGGCGATCTACACTTTTACGCAAGTGCCGGGCGGCGATGACGGGGCGCTGCGGC
The DNA here is from genome assembly GCF_007003975.1 of Mesorhizobium sp. WSM4306. Lineage (GTDB taxonomy): Bacteria > Pseudomonadota > Alphaproteobacteria > Rhizobiales > Rhizobiaceae > Mesorhizobium. The sequence goes on along the minus strand of NZ_VFTC01000001.1, from coordinate 583,526 downwards.
TGACGCTGATTTCCGTCGTCATTTCGATGGCGGCACTGGTCGCCTCGGAAGTGCTGGCGCGGCGCGTTGGCCGGCGGATGGACATCGAATGAGCGTTCTTGTCGACATCAGCCATCGTCTCGGCGAGTTCGCCATCGACGCGCGCTTCGAAAGTGCCGGGCGGCTGACGGCGCTGTTCGGGCCCTCAGGCTCCGGCAAGACGACGTTGATCAACATGATCGCCGGCCTGATCCGACCCGGCGAGGGACGCATTGCGGTCGACGGCCGTGTGCTTGTCGACACGGATGCCGGTATTTTCGTGCCGAAGCACAAGCGCCGCATCGGCATGGTGTTCCAGGATGCTCGGCTGTTTCCGCATATGAGTGTGGCCGGCAATCTGCGCTATGGCCGCTGGTTCACGCCGCCGGCAGAGCGCTATGCCAATATGGACGCGGTGGTCGAACTGCTCGGCATCGGTCCTCTGCTCGACCGGCGGCCGGCTAAGCTCTCGGGCGGCGAGAAGCAGCGGGTAGCGATCGGCCGGGCGCTGCTGGCCAGCCCGAAACTGCTGTTGATGGACGAGCCGCTGGCCTCGCTCGACGATGCGCGCAAGGCCGAGATCCTGCCCTATATCGAGCGGCTGCGCGACGAGACCAAGCTGCCAATCGTCTATGTCAGCCACTCCGTCGCCGAGGTGGCGCGGCTGGCGAGCGACGTGGTGGTGATGGCGCAAGGCAAGGTCGCGGCTTCCGGCCCGACCGGCGCGATCATGCAGCGGCTCGATTTGTTGCCGGTGGAAGAGCGCGGCGAGGGCGGTGCGGTGCTCGACACCATAGTGCTGCGCCACGACGAGGCTTTCGGCATGAGCGTGCTCCGTTCGGCGGCGGGCGAAATCCGGGTGCCACGGTTGGCTATATCGGTCGGTGCGCCGGTGCGCATTCGCATCCGCGCCCGCGACGTGATGATCGCCACAGAACAGCCGACGGGCCTCAGCGCGCTCAACATCCTGCCGGGTATCATCGTCGCAGTAAGTCCAGGTGAGGGGCCGACGGTCGAGGTCGGCATCGACTGCAATGGTGCAACCGTGCTTGCCCGCATCACCGAGCAGTCGCGACACGCGCTGAACCTCCGGTTGGGGAGCAAGGTGTTCGCGGTGGTCAAGACGGTGAGCTTCGACAGGGCTAATACCGGCGCCGGGCTGCCGGCCGAAGCGGATGGCTGATAGCCGCTATATCGTTTTGGAATAGCGCTATGGGTCGAGAGAGGCTAGTGTGATCGCGGAGGACACGACATGCCGTCGCTTAGCTTGCGGATAAATCTCGATCCGGACGGGCGCATCGGTCCGGGCAAGATCGAGCTTTTGGAGCAGATCGCCACCTTCGGCTCGATCTCGGCCGCGGCGCGAGGCATGGAGATGTCCTACAAGCACGCCTGGGATCTGGTCGAGGACATGAACCGCGTGTTCGGCAAGCCGCTGGTCGCAGCGCAGACCGGCGGTCGCAAGGGCGGCGGCGCGCAGTTGACCTCGGTCGGACTGGCGGTGGTCAGCCGTTTCCGCGCCATCGAACGCGCTGCGGCAGCAGCGGCGGCCACGCATATGGAGGCATTGCAGGCGGAGATTGATGCGGGGTGAGGAGGGGGAAATGAAGAACTGGAGAAATGAAGAACTGGAGAAATGAAGAACTGAAGAACTGAAGAACTGAAGAATATGGGAGTGGATGTTGGCCGCACTCCTTACCAATTCTTCAATTCTTCAATTCTTCAGTTCCTCATTTCTTCAATTCCCCTACTCCCTACCCTCCGCTTTGCGCAGCAGGTACGTATCCATGATCCAGCCCTTTTTCCGGCGGACTTCTTCACGAACCTTCTCGATCTCAGCGCCGACATCACCTAGGCGGCCGGAGAGAGTGATTTCGTCGGGTGTGCCGAGATAGGCGCCCCAATGGATGATCAGATCCTTGTCGGCCAGCGTGTTGAAGGCGCATTTGCCGTCGAGCATGACCACGGCGCTGCCGGCATTTTGCGGCATACCTTCTTCGGTCAGGCGGCGGCCGGTGGTGATCAGCACGGGGTCGCCGATACGGTTCAGCGCCATTTTGTGACTGGCGGCGAGCGCCTGGACGGCGGTGATGCCGGGAATGACCTCCAACTCGAACCCGACATTGCCTCTGAGCCGCACCCGCTCGAGGATACGCAGCGCGCTGTCGTAGAGAGAAGGGTCGCCCCAGATCAGGAAAGCGCCGCAGCCGTTCTCGGCAAGCTCGTCGCGGATCAGGCCTTCGTAGATCTCGGCGATTGCCTCGTGCCAGTCGTCGACGGTCGAGCGGTAGGACGGCGCCGGCTCGGCGCGCACCGGCACGTCGAATTCGACGCGGCGTGATTTCGGGTTGCTGACGAAACGATCGCAGATCTGGCGGCGCAGTTCGGCAAGGTCGTTCTTCCTTGCGCCCTTGTCGGGAATGAACAGGACGTCCGCCCGGTTCAGGCCTTCTATGGCCTGCACGGTCATATGATCGGGATTGCCGGCGCCGATGCCGATAACGAGAAGCTTGCGCATGACGCGAACTCCTGCCCGATCGGAACCTGTTAGTCCAGACCGCCGATTGGCGTGTCCAGACCGCGGCGGTACGCTTCTGGAGATGGAATGGCTTTGAAACGCCACATTGAAACCGCTAGGGTCGCCGCGCATTCTCGCCGAGGGGCTTTCATGCTGCGCTATGTTCTTACCACCATGCTGGCGCTTTCAGCCGCGCCTGCACTGGCCAATGATTCGACCGCGGAACTCGGCACCGGTGGCCTGATCCTGTCACGCAGCGATGCGGTGGCGATGCAAAGCGAGGACCTCACCATCTCGCCGGAAAAGGTGACGGTCGACTACGTCTTCCACAACAACACCGACAAGGATGTCGATGCCATCGTTGCCTTCCCGTTGCCCGACATCGAAGGCGATCCGGAGGAAATGCCGGCGATCCCGGAAAACCAGAGCGACAATTTCCTCGGCTTCGAGGTGACGATCGATGGTGCGCCGGCAAAGCCGCAGCTCGAGCAGAAGGTGTACGCGCTCGGTATCGATATCGGCGCCGATCTGAAGGCGCAGAACGTGCCGTTCAATCCATTCGGCGATACGGCCAAGGCGGCCCTGGCGAAGCTGCCGAAGGCGGTGGCCGAGGATTGGGAGAACCGCGGCATCATCATCGAGGATACGGGCAGCGACGGTACTGAGGCGAACAAGGTCTATACGCCGTGGTGGCAGTTGCGCTCGACCTATTGGTGGCGCTCGACATTTCCGGCCAACAAGGACGTCCATGTCTCGCACCGCTACAAGCCCAGCGTCGGCGGGACGTCATCGGTCAGCTTCTTCTATGACCGCAAGTTCCAGGGTAGCCAGTATGCTGCCTACAAGACCCGCTACTGCATGGACAACAATTTCGAGAATGCGGTGAGCAAGGCGGCCAAGGACGATCCGGACGGTTATCCCAAATTTTACGAGAAACGCATCGCCTATATCCTGACCACCGGCGGCAACTGGGCGAACGGCAGCATCGGCAAGTTCAAGTTGACCGTCGACAAGGGCAATCCGAAAGCGCTGATTTCGTTCTGCGGCGACAATGTAAAAAAGGTCGGGCCGACGACCTTCGAGACGACGGCGCAGGATTTCTATCCCGAGCACAACATCGACATATTGCTTTTGGAGCCGTCGGGCGACGGCGCCGGGGAAGCCAACTGATGGACGTCGCGATCTATGTCGCCATCGCCGAGAACGGCGTCATCGGGCGCGACGGCGGCTTGCCGTGGCGGCTGTCCACCGATCTCAAGCGGTTCAAGGCCGATACTATGGGCAAGCCCGTCATCATGGGCCGCAAGACCTATGAAGGCATCGGCCGGCCGCTGCCGGGCAGGTTGAACATCGTGGTGACCCGCGACAAGGCCTGGCGCGCCGAGGGCATCGAGGTAGCGCACTCGCTGGAAGCCGCGATCCAGCTGGCCACGGTGCGCGGGCGTTGCATGAGCGGCGTCGACGAAATCTGCGTCATCGGCGGCGGCGAAATCTATGCGCAGGCGCTGCCGCTCGCCGACCGCCTGCATGTCACCCATGTGCTGGCCAAGGTCGACGGCGATGCGCATTTCCCTGACATCGATCCGGACAGCTGGCGAATTGTCCGTTCGCAGGATTTTCCGGCTGGTGAAAAGGACAGCCATGCAACGCGCTATACGGTTTACGAGCGCCGCCGGCCAATGACGCAGGTATCTTCATGACCGACAACACGCATCCACCGCTCGGTACCTTCATGGATTTGCTCGCTACAGAAATACGCTCGCGTATGGGAAATGAACCGGCGCGTGAAGCTGCGCACCAGCGGATTTTCGGTGACACCGCGCTCGAGGCGCCGCAGGCAAGCCGTGAGAGACCCCACCGTCAGCCGGCTTGTCGCCATCTCGCGGAATGCTTTGCCGAACTTGAAACGATCGGCGGCAATCTCGGCAAGCTCGCCGCCGTGCTGCGCGAGATCGAGCCGCATCTCAGCTGGAACAACCAGAGCGAGCGTCGCAAGTCCGCGGTCTTGGCCGAAAATTATGCTGATTCCTTCATTGTCGGCCCGGGCGGCTTCGTCCCGAGCAGTGCCATCGAGATCGGAGTGTCGGTCATGGCGCCGCATACGACCTATCCTGATCATCGGCATCCACCGGAAGAGCTTTATCTTGTCCTGTCTCAAGGGGAATGGCGGCAGAATGCCGAGGCGTGGCATGAACCCGGGTTCGGCGGGGTCGTCTACAATCCACCTGACATCGTTCATGCCATGCGCGCGGATGCCAAGCCGCTTTTTGCCATTTGGTGCCTTCCCCTCGACAATACGCCGCATTGATAGGGCGACTTATTGGAATTCGCTGCTTGCAGCGGTCCAAATCGGACGGTGCAGTGTCGGATCGCGTTGAAAGCGCATCGCGGCGTCCCTATAGAAGAACAACTGGATTTTGCGCCGCAAGGCCGGCGCTGAGGGAATTCCAAGCGAAAGGACATTCATGCCCTGGAACGACAAGAGCGGTGGCGGCGGCGGCCCATGGGGCGGCGGCGGCGGCAATCAGGGGCCATGGGGGCAGGGACCGAAGGGGCCTGGCGGCCCGCAAGGGTCACCTCCCGATCTCGAGGACATCATCCGCCGCGGCCAGGACCGGCTGCGGCGTGCGCTGCCCGGTGGCGGCGGCGCCAGCCCGGCCGTCTTTGCGCTGATTGCTGCGGCGCTGATCGTGCTGTGGGCGTTCAAGGCGGTCTACACCGTGCAGCCCGACGAGGTTGCGGTCGAGTTGCGGTTCGGCAAGCCGAAGCCGGAGCTGTCGCAGCCGGGCCTGCATTTCCATTGGTGGCCCGTTGAAACCGTCGAGACGGCCAACATCGCCGAGCAGCTCGTCGATATCGGTGGCGGCGGCGCGACGAGTGGCAACACGTCCGGGCTGATGCTTACCGGCGACCAGAATATCGTCAACGTCCAGTTCTCGGTGGCCTACCAGGTCTCCGATCCAAGGGCCTATCTGTTCGACGTCTCCGATCCCGAAGGCATGCTGCAGCAGGTCGCTGAAAGCGCCATGCGCGAAGCCGTCGGCCGGCGACCGGCCCAGGACATTTTCCGCGACGATCGCCAGGGCATTGCCGCGTCGGTGCGTGAAATCATCCAGACGACGCTGGACGGCTACAAGGCTGGCCTGAACGTCAATGCGGTTTCGATCGAGGACGCGGCGCCGCCGCGTGAAGTGGCGGACGCGTTCGACGAAGTGCAGCGCGCCGAACAGGACGAGGACAAGTTCGTCGAGCAAGCCAACCAGTATTCCAACCAGAAGCTCGGCCAGGCGCGCGGCGAGGCCGCACAGGTCCGTGAAGACGCGGCGGCCTACAAGAACCGTGTCGTGCAGGAGGCCGAAGGCGAGGCGCAGCGCTTCATCTCGGTCTACGACGAATATGCCAAGGCCCCCGATGTGACGCGCAAGCGACTCTATCTGGAAACGATGGAGAAGGTCCTGAAAGACTCCAGCAAGGTCATCGTCGAACAGGGCAATGGGCAAGGGGTCGTGCCCTATTTGCCGCTGCCGGCACTGCAGCCGAAGGCGCCGGCGCCCCTTGGCGCCACGACCGGAGGAACCCAGTGATGGCCAATCGTCTTCCCATCCTCGCCGTCATCGCGGCCGTGCTTCTGTTCCTGATCTACTCCTCCGTCTTCGTGGTCAACGCGCGCCAGCAGGCGCTCGTGCTGCGGTTCGGCGAGATCGTCGATGTCAAGAATGAACCCGGTATCTATTTCAAGGCGCCTTTCGCCTTCTTCGACGCCGACAGCGTGCAATTGATCGAAAACAGGGTGCTGCGCTTCGATCTCGACAACATCCGCGTCCAGGTTTCGGGCGGCAAGTTCTACGAGGTCGATGCTTTCATCGCTTACCGCATCTCGGATCCGCGCGTCTTCCGCTCCGCCGTGTCCGGTCAGATCACACTGGCCGAAGCCCGACTGAGGACGCGTCTCGACGCAGCGCTGCGCCGTGTCTACGGTCTGCGCGATTTCGAAGCGGCGCTCTCGGAAGAGCGGGCTGTGATGATGCGCGAAGTGCGCGATCAGCTTCGGCCGGACGCGACGTCGCTCGGCCTGCAGATCGAGGATGTGCGCATCCGCCGGACCGACCTGACCGCTGAGGTTTCGCAGCAGACCTTCGACCGCATGAAGGCCGAACGTCTGGCCGAGGCCGAACGGCTGAGAGCGCGCGGCAAAGAGGCCGCGCAGCGCATCACGGCACGCGCCGACCGCGAGGTGGTGGAAATCGTCGCCGAAGCGCGCAAGGAATCGGAAATCCTGCGCGGTGAGGGCGAGGCCCAGCGCAGCGCGACTTTCGCCGATGCCTACAAACGCGATCCGGCCTTCTTCGACTTCTACCGGTCGATGAATGCCTATGGCACGGCGCTGGACAACTCCGGGACGACGATGGTGCTGTCGCCGAACTCGGAGTTCTTCCGCTTCTTCCGCAATCCGGATGGCACGGACGCGAAGCCTGCTGCGCCGGCGACGGCACCTGCCGCGCCGGCAGCGCAACCTGCACCCGTCCAGTAGGGCGGTGCAGGATTTCCTTGCGGCCATAGGCCTGGTCCTGGTTGTCGAGGGCCTGGTCTATGGCGGTTTTCCCGGCCTCGCCAAACGCCTTGCCGGCGAAGTGCTGTCGATGCCGGAAAAAGCGCTGCGCATCGTCGGGCTGGCGGCGATCGCCATCGGTATCGGCATTGTCTGGCTGGTGCGTGGCTGAGGATCGCTGATATCAGGTGTAACGGAGGATTTATCCTCCTGATGTGGCTATAGCCGCAGATGTGCCGTATTTCTTGCCAACATGACGCAACGTGGCGTTTTGCCGAAGCGCTTTTTCTTTTCAGCAATTCCGGGAGGCTCTCGATGACATCCAACACCCTTCTGCGCGCGGCGCGGCGGACGTTCATCGCAGGTGCTGCGGCACTTATGGTCGGCGCGCTTGCCGTTCCGGCTTTCGTGACGCCGACGGTGGCCGCTGACGGACCGGCTTCGGTCGCCGACCTCGCCGAAGGGCTGATCGGCGCGGTGGTCAACATCTCGACCTCGCAGACCGTGAAGGGCACGGAAGGTCCGGGCGCGGTGCCGATGCCGCAACTGCCGGAGGGCTCGCCGTTCCAGGATTTCTTCGACGATTTCTTCAAGAACCGTGGCGGCGACAAGGATGGCGGCACGCAAAAGGTGCAGTCGCTGGGCTCCGGCTTCGTCGTCGATGCCGAGCAGGGCATTGTCGTCACCAATAATCACGTGATTGCCGATGCCGACGACATCGAGGTGAATTTCTCCGACGGCGTGACGTTGAAGGCGACGCTGGTCGGCACCGACACCAAGACCGACGTCGCGGTGCTCAAGGTCGACCCGAAGGGCCACAAGCTGACGGCGGTGAAGTTCGGCGATTCCAACAAGATGCGCGTCGGCGACTGGGTGATGGCGATCGGCAATCCGTTCGGCCTCGGCGGCACGGTCACGGTCGGCATCGTCTCGGCCCGCAACCGCGACATCAATTCCGGCCCCTATGACGACTTCATCCAGACCGACGCCGCCATCAACCGCGGCAATTCCGGCGGCCCGCTGTTCAACAGCCTGGGCGAGGTCATCGGCATCAACACCGCGATCATCTCGCCGTCCGGTGGCTCGATCGGCATCGGTTTCTCCATCCCCTCGCAGATCGCTTCGGGCGTCGTCGACCAGTTGCGCCAGTTCGGCGAAACCCGCCGCGGCTGGCTCGGCGTGCGCATCCAGCCGGTGACCGACGACATCGCCGAGAGCCTCGGCATGGCGACCGCCAAGGGCGCGCTGGTTGCCGGCGTCATCAAGGGCGGACCGGTGGACAACGGCACAATTCTGGCCGGCGACGTCATCATCAAGTTCGACGGCAAGGACATCCATGAAATGCGCGACTTGCCGCGCGTGGTGGCGGAAAGCCCGGTCGGCAAGGCGGTCGACGTGATCATCGTGCGCAAGGGCGTCGAGCAGACGGTGAAGGTGACGCTTGGCCGGCTCGAAGACGGCGAGAAGCTCGCCAGCGGCGAGGACGGCACTACCGACGAGGACAAGGGCGGCGACAAGGCGCCTGCGGTTTCAACGGCTTCGGTGCTCGGCATGACCGTCGGCGAACTCAATGACGAGACGCGGACCAAGTTCGGCATAGCGGCTGATGTTTCGGGCGTCGTCATCACCGATGTCACCAAGGACTCGGCTGCGGCCGAGCGCGGCATCCAGGCCGGCGAAGTGATCACCGAGATTGCCCAGGAATCGGTCGCGACCCCGAAGGACGTCATGGACCGGATCGGCGCGCTGAAGGAGCAGGGTCGCAAGAATGCGCTCTTGATGCTGGCGTCGAAGACCGGCGAGTTGCGGTTTGTCACGATCCGGATGGATTGAGACCGGAAAGCGCCATAAGCTATTGTTTTTCAACAAAAAGGGCGGCTACCGAGCCGCCCTTTTTCGTGCCTGCCAATCCTGCCGCGACAGCCGGTAGAGGACATGTCGCTTGAGATGCGGGTGGCTGTCGGGGATGGATGGGTGGTCGAAATCGCGAGCCGGGTCGGGGCTCATGCCAAGACGCTCCATGACGGCCGTCGAGCGGCGGTTGGCCGCGACGGCAAAGGAGACGATTTCGTCGCGGCCGAGCGTTTCGAAGCCGAAAGCAAGCCAGGCTTCGGACGCTTCGGTAACGTAGCCCTTGCCCCAGAATTCCGGCACCAGACGCCAGCCGATCTCGATCGTATCGGAAGGCAGGGATGGCACGTGATCGGTTTTTAAGAGGCCGACAAAGCCGATACATTCTCCTGTCGTGGCAATCTCGGCGGCGGCAAAGCCAAAGCCGTCCTCGGCGATCCAGCCTCGAAATTCGTCCATCTTGGCATCCGTCTCGACACGGTCGCGGCGGAACGGAAAGAATTCCATCACCCGCTCGTCCGAATTGATGCGATGGAAGAGCTCGCGGTCGCGTTCTTCCCAGTTGCGCAGGATCAGGCGTTCGGTGCGCATCGGTTTCATACGACGAATTCCTCCTGCCGGTAGCCCTGCACATAAAGCAGCGCGGTGAGATCGCCATGGTCGATGCGGACTTTGGCTTCGGCGGCGACGGTGGGTTTGGCGTGAAGCGCAACACCGGTGCCGGCAAGCCGGATCATGTCGAGGTCGTTGGCGCCGTCGCCGACGGCAATGGCGTCGGCCGGCGTCAGGCCGAGGCGGGCCGAGATTTCGATAAGCGCATCGGCCTTGGCGGCGCGGCCGAGGATCGGTTCGGCGACCAGGCCGGCAAAGCGCCCGTTTTCCTCGATCAGGCGGTTGGCGCGGTTTTCCTGGAAGCCCAGCATGTCCGCGATGCGGCTGGTGAAGACGTCGAAGCCGCCGGAGAGGAGTGCCGTCCAGGCGCCATTGGCCCGCATCGTCTGCACCAGAGTGCGACCGCCCGACGCCAGTGTCAGGCGGTTGGCGATGATGCGGTCGACAACGGCGGTATCGAGGCCTTTCAGCAGCGCCACGCGTTCCCGTAAGGCGGGCTCGAAGGCGATCTCGCCATTCATCGATCGTGCCGTGATGGCGGCGACGCGATCTTTGACGCCGATCTCGTCGGCCAGTTCGTCGATGCATTCCTGGTCGATCATGGTCGAATCCATGTCGGCGAGCAGTATTGTCTTGCGGCGCGTGTCCGCCTGCTGGACGATCACGTCGACAGGCTCGGAGGCAAGCGCAGCGCGCAAGGCGGCAATCGTCTCTGTGGTTTCAGCCCCTTCGGCCAACACCAGATCGCACGCAACGCCTTCACCCAGCCAGCGAACAGCGCTTGCGCCGACCGAGCGTGAGGCCATACTCGCAAGCGAGGCCGACACGGTGCGGCGGACGGGGTGGGACACAAGCGTGGCGATGAGCGGCATCGAAAATTCCAGCGGGCAGGCGGGCGAGGGCCGCGTGAAGAACGCGATCCTGATAGCCGGGCCGACCGCCAGCGGCAAGTCGGCGCTGGCGCTCGATCTCGCCGAGCGCAAGGGCGGTGTCATCGTCAACACCGATTCCATGCAGGGCTATTCGGTGCTCGATGTGCTGACGGCGCGGCCGAACGCGGCCGAACTCGGCCGCGCGCCGCACTTTCTCTACGGCCACGTGCATCCCTCCACCGCCTATTCCACCGGTGCCTGGCTGCGCGACGTGATGAAGCTGATCGATGACGGTACGCTTGCCCGGCGGCCCGATGGCCCTCCCTTTGAGCGACCGGTGATTTTCGTCGGCGGCACCGGGCTTTATTTTCGCGCGCTTGCCGAGGGCATTTCGGAGATGCCGGACATTCCGCAGCAGGTGCGCGACCGCTGGCGCTACGAGTTGAAGGAACAAGGCGCGGCCAAGCTGCATCGCCTCCTGATGCACGAGGATTCGGCGGTTGCCATGCAGCTGAAGCCGACCGACGGCCAGCGCATCGTGCGGGCGCTGGAGGTGCTTGACGCCTCCGGTCGCTCCATTCTCGAATGGCAAGCGGCGCGTGGCCGGCCGCTGATCGACCGCGACAGCGCGCGTTTCTTCGTCATTGAGCCGGACCGCGCGGCCCTTGTTGAGCGGATCGAAACGAGGTTCGACCGCATGCTCGATCTTGGCGCTCTCGACGAAGTCAAACGGCTTGTGGCGCTTGGTCTTGATCCCGACCTGCCGGCGATGAAGGCGATCGGCGTTCGCGAACTCTCGGCCGCGATGGCTGACGACATCAGTTTCCCCCAGGCCATCGAGCGCTGCAAGGCCGCGACGCGGCAATATGCCAAACGGCAAACGACGTGGTTTCGCCATCAGTTGGGGCCGGAATGGCTAAGGTTGCAGCCTGGTGACGACCTTCAAACCGCGATTTGATTCTCCTGCTGCTAATACAATTAAAGAAACAGGATCCGGAATGAACATTCCCGTTCCGGTTGTCTGGGTTAACTGTCCGTAAGGCGCCGTCATGCCATAAATCGGGCGGGTACTTTTCCAACGGGGAGCAGATGCGTTTCCACAAGGCGGAATCCGCATTTTTCGTCTTTATTTTCGTGATCCTTGCCGCAGGCCTGGTGACGCTTCATGCCTATGGTCTTTTGCAGGGCATCGCCGCCGACATGGATACGGCGTCCCGCATCGAGAGGATCGTCTACCTCAACAGGCTGCTGTTCATCACCGGTGTGCTTCTGGCGACGGCGCTGTTCTTCGGTGTGTTCTTCATCTACCCGCTGATTCGTAGACAGGCGACGGAAGAGGGCAAGCTGCGGGCGATGACGGTGTCGCTCAGCGCCCGTTCGGAAACGCTGCAGCATGCGGCGCTGACCGATGGTCTCACCGGCATGCAGAACCGGCGCTATTTTGACGATGCGCTGAAGGAATATCTCGAAGAATTCCGCCGCATCGAGAAGCCCGTCGGGCTGATGATCCTCGACCTCGACCATTTCAAGCAGGTCAACGACACACATGGCCACGATGTCGGCGACGAGGTGCTGAGGGCAGTCGCCAATTGCCTCAAAGGCATGACGCGCTATCACGACGTGGTGGCGCGGCTCGGCGGCGAGGAGTTTGCCGTGGTCACGCCCAACATGGATGCGGAGTTGCTGGGGAAATTCGCCGAACGCATCCGCAAGGCGATTGCCAACATGTCGGTGCTGTCGGGCAATGTCCGCCTCAAGATCACCACCAGCGTCGGACTTGCTGTGTGGGACCGGAAGGAAACGGCCGAGGAATTTTACCGCCGCGCCGACCGCCAGCTCTATGAGGCGAAGAGGCAGGGCCGCAACCGCGTCTGCGCCTAAAATCCCGGCATTAAATTCGTGAGGCTGGCCGCCTGGCGCCGTTTTCTGCGCTTCCGGTGCTCACGGACTTGATGTCCGCTCCGCTCCGGCCTTCGCCGGCCGAAGCACTCATAAGTGTCTCCGCTCTATGAAGGCTACGGCCGGCGTAGGCCGGTTCTCGAAAACGACACCATCCGACTCAGCCTGACGAATTTTCTGACGGGATTTACCCAAGCAAGCCAACGACGCCGAGGCTTGGACACCGGCGCGGCTTTTCAATTGTTCGGCAGAAGGACGTTACGCTGAAGCTCAGTCGTTCTGCGGGCGCATGCCGAAGGTTGTGGGCTTGAGGCCATAGCGCAGGTCGAAATCGTCGTCTGGCTGGACGCGCGGCGCTGGCGGCTTGCGGAAATCTGGATCGCCGGCCTGGCGGCCGGTATCCACGACCTCGGCGAAGGCCATCGCCTGTTGTGGCTTCGGCACGTTGCGCAGCCGCTCGACGATGGCCGCGAGATCGACGTCGTTGCCGTCCTGCGAGAACTCGTCCTGCTCTCGCTTGGCGGTGCCGGGGATCAGATTCTCCGCCAGCTTTTCGAATTTCAGCCGCATGGTCGTCGCCACGCCTTCACCGAAGGCGATGGCTTCGCGCTGGCCCATGGAGGACAGGAAAGCCAGCGTCGAGGCGGAGGAATCGGCGATCGCCGAGCGGATGATTGCCTGGTCCTGCTCGTTGGCCAGGCGCATGGCAAAGAAGGTCGAGCATTGCGACAGGATGGTCGGATCAAGTTCGCCCGGACGCTGGGTGACGACGCCGAGATAGCAGCCATATTTGCGGCCTTCCTTGGCGATGCGCGACAACGCATGCCTTGTCGGCGCGAAGCCGAGGCGGGGGTCGGCCGGCATATAGCGATGCGCTTCTTCGCACAGCAGCAAAAGTTTCAGCCGGCCTTCGCTCCACAGAGCGAGGTCGAAGGCAAGGCGCGCCAGCACCGAACAGACGGAGTTGACCACTTCGGACGGCATGCCGGCCATCTCGAAGCAGGTCACCGGGCGGCCATGATGCGGCACCCGGAAAATGTTGCCGATCGTCTCGTGGATCGTGTCCTCGATCAGCCGCGAATTGAACATGAAGCGATAGCGCGGGTCGGATGCCGCCGACTCGATGCGCGTCTTCAGCGATTTCAGCGTTGGGCGGTCGTTCTTGCTTTCCAGAAGGCCCATACGCTCGTCGATCTGCTTGATGAGATCGACCATGCGGTAGGGCACCGGCGTGTCGGCGGTCAGCGCATCGCTGCCGCGTCGCACATATGTGCCGGAATTCGGGTTGCGGTAGAGATTCTTGGCGGCGGGGATCAGGTCACGCAGCACATCGACCTCTTCCGGCACGACCTCTCGGCCGCGAAACAGCACCTCGGCGAATTCCTCCAGCCTGAACATCCAGAACGGCAAATCGAGCGTCTTGGAGTCGACCTTGACGCAGAATTCCGGCAGCGACGCGGCGAATTCATTGTGAGGATCGAGGATGAGGATGCGCAAATCGGGCCGGGCGGCGATCGACTTGCGCAAGAGCAGCGAGACCGCCGTGGATTTGCCGACGCCTGTCGTGCCGACAATGGCGAAGTGGCGCGCCAGCGTGTCGTCGATGGCGATGTTGGCGTCGATCGCCTCGTCCTGCGACAGCGTGCCGATGGTGATCGAATGACGCCCGGCGAGGTCATAGACCGCCTGCAGGTCGCGGCTGCGGATGCGGTGGGCGATGGCGCCGATATGCGGATAGGTGGTGATGCCGCGGTCGAAAATCGGGCGGTCGCCGGGCTCGGCGCCGTCGCGCACCTCGCCGATCAACTCGACGTTCACCTCGATCGGGTTCTGCCCCTCATTGCTCCACGCGCGATCCGACTTGCCGATCTCATAGACCAGGCCAACCGTGCGCGATGTCCCGAGGTTGATGGAGATCATCTTGCCGACCGTCCACAGGCCGGTGACCGCTCCTTCGATGTCGTCGGCGTAGGCGCTGATCGTGGCGCGGGCGCCGTCACACTGCACGACATTGCCCAGAATGCGCTTGTCGTTCTGCTCGGCGCGGCGGCGCTCCTGCGAGGTCGGTTCGCCGACGGAGGCTTCGCGCTCGACAAACATACGGTCCGATCCCCATTTCCGTGGAGCGTTGACCCTACACAAATGGGGTTAAGGTGGCGTGATGCGGGATGGTGTAGCAGGCGTTAACCCGTTAGCGAAAATTCAACCGACCGGCCTCTTTCCCAGTGCGCAAATTTCGATATATTGGACGAATGACTGATATAGCGAATGATGTATCCGCCACGATCGGCAAAAGAATCCACGCCGAAAGAACCTTGCGCAACTGGTCGCTGGCAGAGCTGGCGGACCGCTCCGGCGTCTCCAAAGCCATGCTCAGCACCATCGAGCGTGGCATGACCAGCCCGACCGCGTCTCTCCTGGTGCGCATCGCCGCCGCCTTCGGCATGACGCTGTCGACGCTGATTGCGCGCGCCGAGCAGCAAGGCGGTGGCCTGCTGCGCGAAAGCGAGCAGCCGGTGTGGCGAGATCCCGGCACCGGCTATGTCAGGCGGCATCTGTCACCGATCTCCGACATGCCGCTCGAACTGATCCGGGTGCAATTGCCGGCGGGCGCCAAGGTAAGCTTCCCGGCAGCGTCCTATGCCTTCATCAAGCAGCAGATGTGGCTGATCTCCGGACGTCTCGAATTCACCGAGGGCGATGTCGTGCACAGTCTTGAGCCCGGCGACTGCCTGGCGCTCGGCGCGCCGTCGGACTGCACGTTCCACGCTGTGGGACCGCAGTCCGCCGACTATCTGGTCGCGCTGGTCAGGGGCTGAGGTCGTGGCAAGACGTCCCAAGCGCTCCGATAATGGCGGACCGCCGCTCGATGATTACAAAGGACCGCCCTGGGGCAAGGGCGATCCATACATCTTCCTCGCCTGGCAGGAAGCGCACGCCAAGGCGTGGAA
This sequence comes from Mesorhizobium sp. WSM4306, assembly GCF_007003975.1. GTDB lineage: Bacteria > Pseudomonadota > Alphaproteobacteria > Rhizobiales > Rhizobiaceae > Mesorhizobium. Next base: position 568,256 of record NZ_VFTC01000001.1, on the reverse strand, counting down.
GGCGCCCAGCCGTGACGTCATGCTGATGCGCATGGAAAAGGCCGAACGGCTCGGCCTGACCTATGAGGAATACACGCTTGAAATCCTCGAACGCGGGCTGCACCTGCAGCCGAAAGACGCCGATCGCATCGCCGCGATCAAGGCAGGACGAAAACGGCGCCGCGTCGCGCGTCTGGATTGATACCAAAAGGAGATAGTGCAGGCATGAGTTCCATCGAAATCAGGTCACTGACTGCGGAAACACGCGACATGCTGGCCGACCTCCTGATCGAGACGGTCGCGGCCGGCGGCTCGGTCAGCTTCATGCATCCCTTGTCCCGGCAGGCTGCGAGCGCCTTCTGGGACATGTCGCTGGAGGCTGCGGAAAGGGGTAAAAGAGCAGTGCTGGGCGCCTGGCAGGGAGACGCTCTCGTCGGCACCGTGACCTTGCTGCTGGACTTTCCGGTCAACCAGCCGCACCGCGCCGAGATCGCCAAGCTGATGACCCGTGTCGCGCACCGCGGCAAGGGCATAGCGAGCCGGTTGATGCGGGCCGCCGAGGCTCTCGCCGTCGAAAAGGGCCGCACGCTGCTGGTGCTGGACACGGCGACGGAAGAGGGCGCTTCCGGCCTTTACGAGAAACTCGGCTTCACGCTCACCGGTGAAATACCGGACTTTGCCTTGAAGCCGCATGGTGGGCTGACCGGCACGCTGGTCTACTGGAAGCGCATCAGCCAGCCCGCCACTGCCTAACCCTTGTGATGCACCTGCTGCAGCGCATAGACCGGCGTCGCGATGCCTTCCATCCGCGCCTTCAGCTGCAGCGACAGGAACTGCGAATAGTGGCGTGACTGATGCAGGTTGCCGCCATGGAACCATAGCGCCTCCTGCTGCGTCGGCTTCCACATGTTGCGAAGCTCGCCTTCCCAGGGACCGGGATCCTTGGTGGTGTTGGAGCCAAGGCCCCAGCATTTGCCGACCTTGTCTGCGACCTCCCGTGAGATCAAATCGGCCGCCCAGCCATTCATCGAGCCGTAGCCGGTGGCGTAGACGATGAGGTCGGCCGGCAGTTCGGATCCATCCGAGAGCATCACCGAATGCGCTTTGATCTCCTTCACCTCGACGCCGCTCTTCAATTTGATCGAGCCGTCGACGATCAGGTCGGAAGCGCCGACATCGATGTAGTAGCCCGAGCCGCGCCGAAGATACTTCATGAACAGGCCGGAGTCGTCGTCGCCCCAGTCGAGCATGAAGCCGGCCTTCTCCAGGCCGTTGTAGAAGCTGGCGTCGCGCTTCTTCATCTCCGCATAGGCCGGGATCTGGAACTCGTGCAAGATCTTGTAGGGCAGGGAGGCAAAGATGAGATCGGCCTTGGCGGTGGTCACGCCGCTCTCGACCGCCTTTTCCGAATAGAGCGAGCCCAGCCCGATCTCCATCAGTGTATCCGATTTGACGATGTGGGTGGTCGAGCGCTGCACCATGGTGACGTCGGCGCCGGCCTCCCAAAGGGCGGCCGCGATGTCGTGGGCTGAATTGTTGGAACCAATGATAACAGCCTTCTTGCCGACATAGGCGTCGGGGCCGGGATGCTTCGAGGAGTGATGCTGGTCGCCCTTGAAGCTTTCCATGCCCTTGAAGCTCGGCATGTTGGCCTTGCCGGACTGGCCCGTGGCCAGCACCAGCTGCTTCGGCTTCAGCGTGATGTCCTTGCCGTCGCGGCGCACGACAACCGTCCACTCCTGCTTCTTGTCGTCATAGACGGCGCTCTTGGCCTCGGTCGAGGACCAGTAGTTCAACTCCATCACCTTGGCGTACATTTCCAGCCAGTCACCGATCTTGTCCTTGGGCGCGAAGACCGGCCAGTTCCTGGGGAAGTCGATATAGGGCAGATGGTCGTACCAGACCGGGTCGTGCAGGCAGAGCGACTTGTAGCGCTTGCGCCAGCTGTCGCCGGCGCGCTCGTTCTTCTCGACGATGATGGTCGGCACGCCGAGCTGCCGCAGACGTGCGCCGAGCGCGATGCCGCCCTGGCCGCCGCCGATGATCAGCGTGTAGGGCTGCGTCTTGAAGCCGAGTTCGGCGGCTTCCTTCTCGCGCTCCTCCTTCCAGGTCGGCCGGTTCTTGCCATGGCCATGCTTGGCGCCGAGCGGGCGGTCGAAGCCGGCCGGTTCCTCATGGCCCTTGAGCTCGACCATGGTGGTGAGCAGCGTCCAGATCTTGCCGTCCTTCAGCCGGATGTGACCGAAGCCGCGCGCCGCCTCCGTTTCGAAGCTGATCCAGCCGTCCAGCACGCCGTCGCTTTCGCTCGCGTCCTCGCCCTTGGCGATCGCCCAGTTCGACGGTTTGGTCTTGGCCAACTGGCTGACCAGCATGTCGCGCACTTGGTCGCGGCCCTCCATCGTCTTGATGTTCCAGGTGAAGGTGACGAGATCGCGCCAGTAACAATCCTCCTGAAAGCAGGCGACAGTCTTGTCGATATCGCCGGCGCTGAGTGCCGCGCCGAAGGTATCGAGCAAGTCTGAGAGTTTCTTGTTCGGGGCCTTGTCGAGCATTGAATTTCCTCCGCGATTTTTTCCTGGCCGCCTGTAGCGAACGGAACCCTGCCGAAGCTTGACGTCCGGCTTCGTGCAGTATCGCGGCAAACTACGCGCCGCGTCACGTCGTCCAATAGTTTGACGTGTATTCAGGGACTTATCGGGAAATCGCCGTTCGGACCGCGCCCGGCTCAAATGCTACGGGCGCTCAGCCATGCGCTGGCCGAACACGGTTGCGAACCAGTGACGGACATCGTCCTCGGCGCGGCTGAGATGGGCGCCGGAAGGGGCGGTCAGATAGTGGCCGGCGCCGCCCGACAGGGCGAAATCGGACAGGGCCACGAGCGATCCGTCGCGCAGTGCTGCATCAGCCAGCGGGCGCGATCCCAGCACCATGCCGGCGCCGTGCTTCGCCGCCTCCAGCGCGGCGACGAAACTGTCGAATTTGTGCGCCGACGCGATAGTGGGCTTCATGCGCGCGGCCGCGAACCATTCGCCCCACATTTCGCGCGCTCCGACGACGGTCAGTTTCGGCAATTCCGTCCAGTCCGGCATCTTGGCGAGATGTGGCGCCGCCATCGGCGTCAATGTTTCCCGGGTGAGCCGATCGGCCTGTCGTCCAGCAAAGGAGCCATTGCCGAAACGGATGTCGAGCATGCCGGAGCGTTCGCCATAATCGGCAGGCGTGTGGATGGTCTCGATCTGCAATTGGACATGCGGCAGGCTGGTCGCCATTTCGGGCAGGAGCGGCGCGATCATCAGCACGGCAAACGAGATCGGCGAGCGTATCGTCACGCTCTGGATCGTCTTTGGTTCGAACAGCTCGCGCGTGCTGTTGGCAATCACCGCGAAGGCCGATTGCAGATGCGGCAGATAGGCCGCGGCCTCCGGCGTCAAGTCGACGCCGCGCGCCAGGCGGATGAACAGGGGATGCTTCAGCCGCTCTTCGAGCAAGCGGATGTGCTGGCTGACGGCCGCCTGGGTCAATCCGAGTTCGGCCGCGGCGGCGGTGAAATTCGACAGCCGCGCGGCGGCCTCGAAACTGCGCAGCCAATCGAGTGGCGGCAAGGGCAGGGCTGATTGAGGCATAAGTAGTTTATGGTCTTTGGGCGCAAAATGATAATTTGAATTATGCCTGCTGCGCCTTCACCATGCAATCGGAAACCCTGCGGACCTCGCTGCGGGGCACAGCGGACAGGAACGGATTTTCATGCTCACCCACGCGCTGATCGGCGACGAAGGTAAAACAATAGACCTTGGCTGGAAGGATGGGACGCGCACCCGCTTTCACGCCATGTGGCTGCGCGACAATGCGCTGGACGACAAGACGCGCAGCGCCGGCAACGGCCAGCGGCTGATCACCATTCTCGACATTCCGGCGCAAACGCGGATCGGCGCCGCCGCGATCAAGGCTGACGCCCTCGAAATCAGCTTCGTGCCCGAACAGAAGACCGTCAGCTTTCCCGCGGCGTGGCTGAGCGCCAACGCCTATGATCGCGATGCCGCCCGCGAGCCCGGGTGGACCGGCGAGGCCACCGTGCGATGGACCAAGGCCTCGATGCAGAATTCGGTGCCGCGCGCCGGATACGTCGCTGCCAGCCGTGACCGCACAGTCCTGCGGCAGTGGTTGTCGGCGGTGAAGACCTATGGCTTCGCGGTGATGGACGATCTGCCGGCCGAATCCGGGGCGCTGTGCAAAGTGTCCGATCTGTTCGGCTATATCAGGGAGACAAATTACGGCCGCTGGTTCGAAGTCCGCGCCGAGGTCAATCCGACCAATCTGGCCTACACCAATCTTGGCCTGCAGTCGCACACCGACAATCCTTATCGCGATCCGGTGCCGACGCTGCAGATCCTGTCCTGTATCGAAAACACGGTTGAAGGCGGCGAATCCAGCGTCGTCGACGGTTTTGCCGTCGCGGCCGCCTTGCAGGCCGAGAATCCCGAAGGCTTCCGCCTGTTGAGTTCATACCCGGCCCGTTTCGAATATGCCGGATCGTCGGGCGTGCGGCTGCGGGCCAAGCGGCCGATGATCGAGCTCGGGCCGGATGGCGAGCTCATCGCCATCCGCTTTAACAACCGCTCTTTGGCCCCGACGGTCGATGTTCCATTCGCCGACATGGAAGCCTACTACGCCGCCTATCGGCGGTTCGCCGAACTGATCGAGGATCCGTCCTTCGAAGTGACCTTCAAGCTCGAGGCAGGGCAGGCCTTCATCGTCGACAACACGCGCGTCATGCATGCCCGCAAGGCGTTTTCCGGGACCGGCAAGCGCTGGCTGCAGGGCTGCTACGCCGACAAGGACGGCCTGCTGTCGACGCTTTTGGCGATCGAACACGGCTTCAAGGAGGCTGCGGAATGAGTGGCCAGGATTTGAACGCGGACAACATCGTCGAGTTCATTGCCGACATCTTCGAGCGCCGGGGTGCTGAATCCTATCTCGGCGAACCCGTCACCATGTCGGAGCACATGCTGCAGGGTGCGTGGTTTGCCGAACAAGACGGCGCGCCCGATGTGCTGGTGGCGGCGGCATTGCTGCACGACATCGGCCACTACACCAGCGAGTTCGGCACCTATTCGCCCGACGATGTCGAGGACAAGCATCATGACGAGGCCGGCGGCGAGGTGCTGGCGCCGTTCTTTCCGCCTGTCATCGTCGAATGCGTCAGGCTGCATGTCGCCGCCAAGCGCTACCTCTGCGCCACCGACCCGACCTACTTCGGCAAGCTGTCGCAGGCCTCGGTCCACACGCTGTCGCTGCAGGGCGGGCCGATGAATGCCGAAGAAGTGGCGGAGTTCCGCAAGAACCCGTTCCATGAGGAAGCGGTGCGGGTGCGCATCTGGGACGAGGCCGGCAAGGTCGCCAACATGAAGACAAGGAATTTTCGCGACTACGTACCGCTGCTGCAAGGTGTCGTCCGCGACTTCGCCAATCGCGCCTGAACGTCGCCTTGCTGTTGCCACTGGCCGGATGTATGTGCAGCACCGGGCATGGATGCTTTCATGTCCTGCAACCCAACCACGCTTTCGAAGGAGGCGACGATGAGATCATTTTCACGCATTTTGCGCCTCCGCTGGCGGCGGACGAGCTGAGCCGCTTCGCGGCTTCACCCCGCCGTGAGGCGTGGCGGCAGCCACCGTCCGAAGGCGATCACATCGATACCCAATGCCCGGCAGACGCCGTGCCAAACCGGTTGGAGCCAGTTGCTCCCGCCGACGATGGTCGCTGTCCGAACGCCTGAGATGCATCTTTGCAACAGCCTCCTAGGCCATTGTAAACATTAAAAGAATAGCTCTTGCGTCGAGAACCCCGCAGGCGTACTGACGCCGCCCATTCGTAACCCGTCATCCCGAGAGGAGACCTGTCAAATGTCACGGCAACCCAGATCGACACATATCGTGCCGGCGCTGGAATTGCGTGCGGCTGACAGAGTTCCAATCGGGAAGAACGGCCATGGCCAGGTCCATGATCCAGCTCAGGCAGGATGCCGAGCGCCAACGCATTGAAGCATATCAGGCATCGCTGCAGCGGGTTTCCGCCGCGCCGCGTCCCGCTCCGGATTTCGAGCGGGCGATCGAGGAAGCACACCGCGGCTTCGGCATGGCGGTCCGCGACGGCAAGTTGTGGCGTCCGAAGCTGAAGACGCGCGACCCTGCGCGTCTACGGCTGGCCGCGGCGCGTCATCTCTACGCGATCTACCCTGTTCATGCCGCGCTCGAAGCCATCTGGCTCGACAGTTCGGGGCTCGATGCCAACGAGATCAAGCTGCGCAAGGCCTGGTACATCGCGGCTGCGGGTGGCAACTCGCTCTACAAGGCTGGTGCCAATGAATGGCTGTCGCGCAAGGAGGTGCATTGCTTCCTGAACGTGTCCGGCGAGTTCGGCTTTGAGGAGGCGTTCTGGTTCGCGATCGTGCGGTCCTACACCGAAGATTGCGGGCTGGCGGCACGGCTTGCGCGCACCAAGATCGCGCGCACGCCGCGCGGCGATCTCGCCTTCTGGCGCGAAGTGGCGCGCTTCTTCTGCGAGCATCCGGCGTCGAAGGAGGAGATCGACGACCTCTGCGATTTCCTCGGCGCCAGGCACCGGCGCGACCGAGCTTACAGCCTGAAAGGCCGTACGCTCGCTTCGCTGCGCCGGCAGATGGTGGACTGGCACCGCGACCTCGCCGCGATCGAGCGCATCGAGGCGATGCGCCGGCGGGCAGAAGCTCGAGCCAGGCCGGCTGCCGGCGCACCGGCGCAGACCAACGCCTGGGCCGGCTCGCGCTTGCAGGACTGGGAGTGGCATCCCCAGCCCAAGGAGGCGAAAGTGTATGGCGAGTGGTTCTCCATCCGTCAGTTGAAGACGGCCGAGGATCTCGTTGCCGAGAGCCGGGCTATGCATCACTGCGTCTCGATGTATGCCGCCAAATGCATTGCCGGCTACGCCTCGATCTGGACGCTGCGGCGCAAGGCACTGGGCAAGACCGATCGGCTGCTGACGATCGAGCTCGATCAGAAGCATCGCGCGGTGCAGGTGCGCGGTTTCGGCAATCGCCTGGCCACGCCTGAGGAACAAAAAATCCTCGAGCGCTGGGCCAAGGCGAAGGCCGTGACGCTTGGCGCCTGATAAAAGTGAATCCGCGCGGCCCAAAAGGCCGCGCGGATTGCCCGTTGACATCGACGCAAAACCAATTCTATTGTCCGCCACCATGAAAAAGGCACTCATTCTCGTAGGAAAGCGCGTGGGCAAGGCGGTGTAACCGCCGGGCGAAAACCTCCCATGCGCAACACACAGGCTCCCTCGGGGGCCTTTTTTATTGCCCGAAACACGACTAAACGACCAGCAATCGCCCAATGGCGGACAGTACGGGACAGGACCGATGAGCAACGGACAGAGTGAGCGGCGTGAAATGACTGGCGCCGAAATGGTGGTGCAGGCGCTGAAGGACAATGGCGTCAAGCATGTCTTCGGTTATCCCGGCGGCGCGGTGCTTCCGATCTACGACGAAATCTTCCAGCAGGACGAGGTCGAGCATATTCTGGTCCGTCACGAGCAGGGCGCCGGCCATGCCGCTGAAGGCTATGCGCGCTCGACCGGCAAGGCCGGCGTGCTGCTCGTGACATCGGGGCCGGGCGCCACCAATGCGGTGACGCCGCTGCAGGACGCGCTGATGGATTCGATCCCTCTGGTCTGCCTGACCGGACAGGTGCCGACCTCGCTGATCGGCTCGGATGCGTTCCAGGAGTGCGATACGGTCGGCATCACGCGGCCCTGCACCAAGCACAACTGGCTGGTGAAGGACGTCAACGAACTCGCCGCCACCATCCACGAAGCTTTCCATGTCGCCACGACCGGCCGTCCCGGCCCGGTGGTGGTCGACATTCCGAAGGACGTGCAGTTCGCCAAGGGCATCTATGTGCCGCCGCAGACGGCGCCGCGCACCAGCTACCAGCCGAAGGTCCAGGGCGATCTGGAGAAGGTGAAGGCCGCGGTCGAACTGATGGCAGCTGCCCGGAAGCCGATCATCTATTCGGGCGGCGGCGTCATCAATTCCGGCCCGGAAGCGAGCCATTTGCTGCGCGAACTGGTCGACCTCACCGGTTTCCCCATCACCTCGACGCTGATGGGGCTCGGCGCCTATCCGGCATCGGGCAAGAACTGGATGGGCATGCTGGGCATGCACGGCACCTATGAAGCCAATATGGCGATGCACGATTGCGACGTGATGATCTGCATCGGCGCGCGTTTCGACGACCGCATTACCGGACGGCTGACCGCGTTCTCGCCGAACTCGAAGAAGATCCACATCGATATCGACCCGTCGTCGATCAACAAGAACGTCCACACCGACGTGCCGATCATCGGCGATGTCGGCCGCGTGCTCGAGGACATGGTGCGGTTGTGGCGGGCAAGCGCCAAGGCCGACAAGAAGGCGCTCTTTCCCTGGTGGGAGCAGATCGCCAAATGGCGCGCGCGCGATTCACTCGCCTACAAGATGAACAACGACGTGATCATGCCGCAATACGCCATCCAGCGGCTCTACGAACTGACCAAGGACAGGGACACCTACATCACCACCGAGGTCGGCCAACACCAGATGTGGGCGGCGCAGCACTATCATTTCGAAAAGCCGAACCGCTGGATGACATCAGGCGGCCTGGGCACGATGGGTTACGGCCTGCCGGCAGCGCTCGGCGTGCAGATCGCGCATCCCGATGCGCTGGTCATCGACATTGCCGGCGACGCCTCGGTGCAAATGACGATGCAGGAGATGAGTGCTGCGGTGCAGCACGATGCGCCGATCAAGATCTTCATCCTCAACAACCAGTATATGGGCATGGTGCGGCAGTGGCAGCAGCTGCTGCACGGCAACCGGCTGTCGCATTCCTACACCGAGGCGATGCCGGACTTCGTCAAGCTGGCCGATGCCTATGGCGGCCACGGCATTCGTTGCGAGAAGCCGGACGAGCTGGATGACGCGATCAAGGAGATGATCGCGGTGAAGAAGCCGGTGCTGTTCGACTGCCGCGTGGCCACGCTCGCCAACTGCTTCCCGATGATCCCGTCGGGCAAGGCGCACAATGAAATGCTCCTGCCCGACGAGGCGACCGACGAGGCGGTGGCCAACGCCATCGACGCCAAGGGCAGGGAACTGGTCTAGGACAAGCCAAGGCAGGGCTTGGAAGCCGTGCGCAAACAGAGAATTAGCTCAAAGTCTGAAATCGAGATTCATGTCATGAACGCACAGCTACAACCGACCGGCTCCGCCTATTTCATCGCCAAGGAAACCGAGAAGCCGGAGAACCATACGCTCTCCGTGCTGGTCGACAACGAGCCGGGCGTGCTTGCCCGCGTCATCGGCCTGTTTTCCGGCCGCGGCTACAACATCGAGAGCCTCACCGTCTCAGAGACCGAGCATGAAAAGCATCTGTCGCGCATCACCATCGTGACGCGCGGCACGCCGCATGTGATGGAGCAGATCAAGCACCAGCTCGAGCGCATCGTGCCGGTGCATCGCGTCGTCGACCTCACCGTACGCTCGCATGAGCTCGGCCAGGAGAGGCCGCTGGAGCGTGAACTGGCGCTGGTCAAGGTGGCCGGCACCGGCGAGACCCGCGTCGAGGCGTTGCGCCTGGCGGATGCTTTTCGTGCTTCGGTCATCGACGCCAACACCGAGCATTTCATTTTCGAGATCACCGGCAAGGGCTCGAAGCTCGACCAGTTCATCGCCATCATGAAGCCGCTTGGCCTGGTCGAAATCTGCCGCACCGGCGTGGCGGCCATGAACCGTGGCCCGCAAGGCATGTAGGCAGTGCGGGCGGCGGGCGCATTGGACCAATCGAATGAATTTGCGTCCGGCGCCCGGTCGATTTAAGTCAGCATTGCTGACCTTTGTGAGCCGTCATGACCCTCGACGCCTTCCTTGCCCTGCTGCTCTACGCCCTGGTGACCTCGATCACGCCGGGCCCGAACAACTTCATGCTGCTGGCATCGGGCGTCAATTTCGGCATCGTGCGGACGATCCCGCATATGCTGGGCATCAGCATTGGCTTTTGCGTGCTGTTGCTGGCCGTCGGCTTCGGCCTCGGCGCGGTGCTGACGGCGTTTCCGGCGCTGCACACCGCACTCAAGATCGCGGGTGCTGCCTATCTGCTCTACCTCGCCTGGAAGATCGCCATGTCGCGTTCGCTCAGCGGCAAGGGCGAGACGGAGGCCAAGCCGATGCGCTTCATCGATGCCGCCGCCTTCCAGTGGGTCAATCCCAAGGCCTGGGTGATGGCGATCACGGCCATGGCTGTCTACACCAATCCCGACCACCCATTCCTGTCGGTGGCGCTGATCTCACTAGCATTCACCATCGTCAATTTGCCGAGCGTTTCGGTGTGGGCGGGATTCGGCACAGCGCTGCGTGGCTTCCTGTCGGATCCGGTGCGGCTCAAATGGTTCAACATCGCCATGGGCGTGCTGCTCGCGGCGACGCTCTGGCCGATGCTCCGCTAGCTCATTGATCGATGGCCGACTTGAATCTGATTGCGGCCCCTTGGAAATCCCCCTGATTCAAGACAAAATCATCTAGCCTTTTGGGGGGACTCGAATGGAAAGCCACGCGCCGTTTCTACGCGAGGCGATTGCGCTCTCGAAATCCGCGATGGAACGCGGCGACGAACCGTTTGGCTCGGTGCTGGTGAAGGACGGCGAAGTAATCTTGCGCGCCGAAAACAGCGTCTTCACCGGCCACGATATGACGAACCACGCCGAGATGAACCTGATTAAGCTGGCGGCACAGCGCTACGAGACTGCTTTTCTCGCTGACTGCACGCTCTACACCAGCACGGAACCGTGCGCGATGTGCTCCGGGGCAATTTACTGGTCGGGCATCGGGCGCATGGTCTTTGCGTGCTCCGAGGCGCGGCTTGGCGAGATCGCTGGGATCGGGTTGAACGTGCCGAGCCGAGCGGTGCTGCAAACCGGCGCGCGCATCGTCACTGTGGTTGGCCCCTACCTCGAAGACGAAGCCGCCGAAGTTCATCAGGAATTCTGGCCGACGCATCTGGGCAAAGCTTAGAGACCAGCTATCGAGGCCCACGACAGGCGCCGGCTCGTGATCATGAACCGGCTGCCCATTCATTGTGCAGTGCACATTAAATCTTCGTAATGCCGCGTTTTGGCCCTTTTCCGACAAAGGGGTGTCCTATCTACTTCGGCAAAATCGCGGCAAGGCGCCGTGATTTGCGTTAGAATGAGACCACCGGGTTCGGCGTGTCGGATCATGGGGCTTGTAGTCGATGCGCGGGAAAGTCGTTCTGGCGGTGGTGGTGGCAGCGGCCTGTGTCGCCGCTGCATGGGTCTATTTTTCGCCGGCGGCGATGAGCAGTTTGCAGCAGATGCTGCCGGGCGCCAGGCAGACAGCGGCGGACAAGCCGGCTGCGACGGACAAGACTTCGGCTGACAAGGCTGCGGGCAAATCCGGTGCCGGCGGCAATGCCGCCCGTTCGGCCTCGATCGTTTCAGCCACCGCGACTACTGCCGATTTCCCGATCCGCCGCTATGCCATCGGCTTCGTCTCGTCGCCGGCCGTGGTCAACATCAATGCGCGCGTGTCTAGCCAGATCGTGTCGATCGACGTCAAGGACGGGCAGATGGTGAAGACCGGCGATCTGCTGTTCTCGCTCGACGACCGGTCGTTGAAGGCGCAACTGGCCAAGGACCAGGCGACGCTGGTCAAGGACCAGGCGATGCTGGTCAGCGCTCAGGCCGATCTGCAGCGCGCCAAGGACCTGGTCGCCAAGCAGGCCGGCACACAGCAGACCTACGATCAGGCGCTGGCCGCGCAGAAGGCGGCGGCCGCAACCATCGACGCCGACAAGGCGACGATCGATGCCGATACCGTCCAGCTGAGCTACGCAACGATCATGGCACCGATCTCGGGCAGGCTGGGCGCCGTCAACGTCTCGGTTGGCGACCTTGTCACCGTCAGCAACGGCAACAGTACCACGGCGACGCCGCTGGTGACTGTCACCCAGATGGATCCGCTGCAGGTCAACTTCAACCTGCCGGAAAGCAATCTGGCGCTGCTGCACAAGGCGCTGGCCAACCCGCAGCAGGGCGCGGTCACGCTGACCAAGGACGGCGACCCGACGCCGATCGGCAAGGGCACGCTCGACTTCGTCGATTCCAGCGTCGACACGGCTTCCGGAACCATTGCGACGCGGGCAAGCATACCCAATGCCGATCTGTCGCTATGGCCCGGACAGTATGTGAACGTCATCCTTGACGCCGGCATCATGCCGCAGATGACCTCGGTTCCGACGGTCGCGGTCCAGCCCAGCCAGAAGGGCCCCTTCGTCTACGTGGTCAAGCCGGACAACACGGTCGAGATGCGGCCGGTGCAAGTGGCGCTGACCGAAGGCGAAAACAGCGCCATCAGCGAGGGCGTCAAGTCGGGCGAGAAGGTGGTCGTCGAGGGCCAGACCAGGCTGAAGGACGGCGCCGCCGTGCATGAGGGCAAGGCGGCTGGCGGGGATCAGGCCGCGCCAAAGGTCGCGCAAGCCGACAAGGCTGGCGCCCAATGATTTCCGAATTCTGCATACGCAGGCCTGTCGCCACACTGCTGATGTCGTTCGCCCTCGTGCTGGGCGGGCTGTTTGCCTATAAATTCCTGCCCGTGGCGGCACTGCCAAGTGCTGAATTTCCGGTCGTCAACGTCTCGGCGTCGCTGCCTGGCGCTTCGCCCGAAACCATGGCGACCTCGGTGGCGACGCCGCTGATCAAGCAGTTCGCGACGATCGCCGGCATCGATTCGATCTCGACCACCAACTCGCTCGGCCAGACCTCGATCGCCATCCAGTTCGTGCTCAACCGCGACATCGACGCGGCCGCCGCCGACGTGCAGGCGGCGATCGCGCGTACGCAGAAATCACTGCCGCCGGAGATGACGTCGCCGCCGAGCTACCGCAAGGTCAATCCGGCCGACGCGCCGATCCTTTTGATGTCACTGGTCAGCGACACGGTTCCGTTGACCGATCTTGATGCCTTTGCCGAAAACGTCATCTCGCCCTCGCTGTCGACCATCGACGGCGTGGCGCAGGTCTCGATCTTCGGCCAGCAGAAATATGCGGTGCGCATCCAGATCGATCCGACCGCGCTTGCCGCTCGCGGCATTTCGATCGACCAGCTGCAGACGGCGATCGCGTCTGCCAACAGCAACACGCCGCTCGGTGTCTTACAGAACGACAAGCAGCAGCTGACCATCACCGCCAACACGCAGCTCACCAACGCCGCAGGGTTCTCCAACCTCATCATCGCCACCAAGGATGGCCACCCGGTGCGGCTGGGCGAGGTGACCCGCGTCGTCGATTCGGTGCAGACCACGACGACGGCGAGTTGGTACGATGGTACGCGCGCGATCATCATGGCCGTGCAGCGCCAGCCCGACGCCAACACGGTCGACGTCGTCGACAAGGTCAAGGCGATGCTGCCGTCCTTCCAGGACCAGATGCCGGCCGCCGCCCAGATCAAGCTGCTAAACGATCGTTCGACCTCGATCCGCCAGGCCGTCGACGATGTGCAGTTCACGCTGCTGTTGACCATCGCTTTGGTGGTGATGGTGATCTTCGTCTTCCTGCGCCGGGTGACGGCAACGATCATCCCGGCCGTGGCGGTCCCGATCTCGCTGATCGCCACGCTGGGCGCGATGTTCCTGTTCGGCTTTTCCATCGACAACATATCGCTGATGGGCCTGACTCTTGCCGTCGGCCTCGTCGTCGACGATGCCATCGTCATGCTGGAGAACATCTTCCGCCACATGGAGCAGGATGGGCTGTCGGCCTTTGACGCATCGCTGAAAGGCGCACGCGAGATCGGCTTCACCATCATCTCGATCTCGATCTCGCTGGTGGCGGTGTTCATCCCGGTGCTTTTGATGGGCGGCGTCATCGGCCGCATCTTCAATGAGTTCGCCGTGGTGGTGACAGTTGCCATCCTGGCGTCGATGTTCGTGTCGCTGACGCTGACGCCGATGCTGTGCTCGCGGCTCCTGTCGGTGACGAGAGCCGATCGAGACAAGCATGGCCATGGCCACAAGCAGGACTTGGTCACACGCGGCTATGACCGGCTTCTCACCTTCTGCCTGCGCCACACTTTCCTGGTATTCCTCGTCTTTCTCGGAACCGCGGCAGGCTCGGTGTGGCTGATCGAGGTGTCGCCGAAGGGCTTCTTCCCGCAGGAGGATATCGGCCAGATCTCGGTGACGACGATCGCGCGCCAGGACATCTCGTTCGACGCCATGTCGAAGCTGCAGGGGCAGGTGGCCAGTGTCTTCTCGCATTCGTCCTATGTCGATCATGTGGCGTGGTCGGCGGGCAGCGGCAGCAATGCGCTCAACCAGGGGCAGCTTTTCGTCCAGCTCAAGGGCAAGGACCAGCGCCCCGATATCCAGAAGGTGCTTGCGGATCTAAGGCGGCAACTGGCCGGCGTGGCGGGTATCGAGACCTACATGCAGCCGGTGCAGAACCTGCGGCTTGGTTCGCGGTCATCGGCCAGCGCCTACCAGCTGGTCGTGCAAGGCCTCGATACCGGCCAGACCGACATCTGGGCGCAGAAGCTGAATGACGCGATGGCGGCCGACCATGCGAATTTCACCGACGTCACCAGCGACCTGCAGAACAATGCCCTGCAGGCATCGTTGGTGGTCGACCGCGACAAGGCCGCTCAGCTGGGCATCGACACCGACACGCTGCGCTCCGCCCTCTATGGCGGATTCGGCACCGACCAGGTTTCGACAATCTTCGGTTCGGCCGACAGCTATGAAGTTATCACCGAGCTCGATCCCAACATCGAATGGTCGCCGGAGCGCATGCTCGCCATCCAGATGAGGACGGCGAGCGGCAGCCTGGTGCCGCTTGGCGCCTTTGCCCGCGTCGACCGCACGGCCGGCGCCCTGACGGTCAACCAGCTCGGCCAGCTTCCGGCGGTGACCATCTCCTACAATCTGCCGCAAGGCGTGGCGCTCGGCGACAGTACGGCCCGCATCGACACGCTGAAGGAGCGGATCGGCATGCCGAAGGCGATCTCGACCAGCTTCGCCGGCACCGCCAAGACCTTCCAGGATTCGCTGGCCAATCAGGGCCTGCTGATCGGCGGCGCCATCCTGACGATCTATATCGTGCTCGGCATCCTCTATGAGAGCTTCATCCATCCGCTGACGATTCTGACCGGCCTGCCTTCGGCGGTGCTCGGCGCAGTGGTGGCCCTGCGCTTTGCCGGCATGGACCTGTCCGTCATCGCGGTGATCGGCATCCTGATGCTGATCGGCATCGTCAAGAAGAACGGTATCATGATGGTCGACGTCGCGCTGGAACTGCGACGAGACGGCGTGTCGGCCAAGGAGTCCATCCACAAGGCCTGCCTGATGCGTTTCCGGCCGATCATGATGACGACGCTGGCGGCACTGATGGGCACGTTCCCGATCGCGCTGGGCACAGGCGCAAGTGCTGAGTTGCGCCAGCCGCTCGGTGTCGCCGTTGTCGGCGGTCTGCTCGCTTCGCAGGCGCTGACGTTGTTCGTCACGCCGGTGATCTACGTCTATTTCGAGAATTTCTCCGGCTGGCTGATGCGCTTCTTCTCCTCGAAAAAGAGCCGGCCGGCGCTGCATGCTGTCGAGGGCGGCGAGCAGGGCTCGCTGTTCGGCCCCGAGGACCGGCTTGTCGAACCGCAAAAGGCCGCCGCCGAGTAGGCAGCGGCCCGTGGCCCAAGCTGTCATGCTTGCAGCCAAGAGCGGGCAATCCTAATCTGCGGTCATGTCCCACGATCATGACCACGACAACAAGCTCGACCCGTTTGCGGCGCGGGTGCGCGCGCTGGAAACCATCCTCACCGAAAAAGGCCTGATCGATCCGGCGGCGATCGACGTCATCGTCGATACCTATGAGACCAAGATCGGGCCGCGCAACGGCGCGCGGGTGGTGGCAAAGGCCTGGAGCGATCCCGCCTATGCAGACTGGCTGAAGCGCGATGCGACGGAAGCGATTGCCTCGCTGAGCTATACCGGCCGCCAGGGCGAGCACATGCAGGCGGTGTTCAACACGGAAGAGACGCACAACCTCGTCGTCTGCACGCTGTGCTCCTGCTATCCGTGGTCGGTGCTCGGCCTGCCGCCGGTCTGGTACAAGGCGCCGCCTTACCGCTCGCGCGCGGTGATCGATCCGCGCGGCGTGCTGGAAGAGTTCGGCCTGACCTTGCCGGCGGAGAAAAAGATCCGCGTCTGGGATTCGACGGCAGAGCTGCGCTATCTCGTGGTGCCGATGCGGCCTGAAAACACCGAGGGCTGGAACGAGGAACGGCTGGCCGAACTGGTCAGCCGCGATGCGATGATCGGCACAGCGCTTGCCAAGGAGCCGGCATGAACGGGCCGCAGGATCTCGGGGGGCAGATGGGGTTCGGGCCGGTCGCGCCGGAGAAGGACGAGCCTTATTTCCATAGCGACTGGGAGAGGCGGGCGCTTGGCGTAACGCTGACGGCCGGCGCCATGGGCGCCTGGAATATCGACGAGAGCAGGCACGCTCGGGAATCGCTGCATCCGGCCGTTTATTATTCGTCGAGCTACTACCAGATCTGGATCAAGGCGCTGGAGGTGCTGTTGAAGCGCCATGGCTTCGTCAGCGAGCGCGATCTTGCGGCCGGCAAGGCCGTCGATCCGGCAGCGACGCCCAAAAGGGTGCTGAAGGCGGAGAACGTGCCGGCAGTCCTGGCCAAAGGCGGTTCATGCGACCGGCCGGTCGCGACGCCTGCCCGGTTCAAGGCAGGGCAGTCCGTGCGGACGAAGAATTTCAATCCCACCGGCCATACAAGGCTGCCGCGCTATGCGCGCGATAAGCAGGGCGTGATCGAGGCGGTGCGCGACGGTTTCGTCTTTCCCGACAGCAACGCGCATGGCAAGGGCGAAAACCCGCAATGGGTCTATACCGTGGTCTTTGCGGGCTCGGAACTCTGGGGCGAGGGCGCCGACCCGACGCTCACCGTCTCGATCGATGCCTGGGAGAGCTATCTTGAGCCGGCATGAAGGCGCATTGCCTAGAGGTTTCGACGAGCCGGTGTTTTCAGAGCCGTGGCAGGCCGAAGCCTTCGCCATGACGGTGGCGCTGCACGACAAAGGCCTGTTTTCGTGGAGCGAATGGGCCGATGCGCTGTCGGCGCAAGTGAAGAAGCCGGACGCGGCCAGCGACGGACATGATTATTACGAGCATTGGCTGGCGGCGCTGGAAAGCCTGCTGGCGGCCAAGGGCGTCGCGGGAAAAAGCGATGTCGACACGCTTGCAGCTGCCTGGGAACGCGCCGCGCATGCAACGCCGCACGGCAAGCCGATTTTGTTGGAGAACGATCCAGCGTTCCGAGAATAGGCTACGGCCTGCGGGACCAAGTCACTCAGTTCAGCCTTCTTTATCTTAGTTTGTATTTCGCTGCGGCGCCCGGTTGCAAATATTGGTGCTTCCGGCGAGCATATTGTCATGATGGAAAAGCCTTCCGCACCATGGCCTTTGCTGCAAATCGCGATCGAGCCGAAGTCAAAGGCCGATGAGGGCAATCTGCGCGTCGCCTTGTCGAGCCTTGCGGATGAGGATCCCGACTTTCGTGTCACCTGGGACGAGGAATCTGGACAGACGATTATCTCCGGCAAAACCGAGCTTCACCTGGATCTCATCGTCTATCGCCTGCGCGACGAGTTTGAGTTGCGTGTGAATGTCGGCGCCCCGCAGGTGGCCTATCGCGAGACAATCGCCCGCACGCACGAGCAGGATTACACGCACAAGAAGCAGTCCGGCGGCATCGGCCAGTTTGCCCGCGTCAAGATCCTGTTTGAGCCAAACAAGGACAACTTGGACTTCGTTTTCGGGTCAAGAGTCGCTAGTGGTGCGGTTCCGAACGAATACGTTGCGGGTGTCGAAAAGGGCGTGCGCAGCGTCCTGTCCTCGGGTCCGTTCGCAGGCTTCCCGATGGTCGGCATCAAGGCGACGGTGATCGACGCCGCGTTTCATGACACCGATTCTTCGACCAAAGCTTTCGAGGTCGCCGGCCGCGCCTGCTTCCGTGAAGCTGCACCCAAGCTCGGCGTTCATCTGCTCGAACCGATCATGAAGGTTGAGGTGGTGACGCCGGAAATCTATGTCATGCGCATAATCGGCGACCTGCACGGTCGTCGCGGTCTGGTCCGGAGTCGGAAAAGCCGCGGCGAGGCCACCGTCATCAACGCGATGGTGCCGCTGGCCAACATGTTCAAGTATGTCGACAACCTGCGCTCGATGAGCCTGGACAGTGCGGCCTACACGATGCAATTCGACCACTACGCGCCTGTTCCGATGCCTGACCGCGACCCGCCGCCGCCGGCAGTGGCTGCCTACGGCTGACTTGTTCTTCGTCGGAGCTAACCAAGGCACTGCATTCTGTTCTCTTTACGTTCCGGTTTGTCGCTGATAACCTGACTTTGTCGGAGGCGCCAGCGATTGCCACCGACAACGGTCGACATGGCGGCCAATCTTGTCTTTCGCTTGCGAATCCGGTCTGTCGCGCTGATGGAATTTTCTCCCCAACAGGACGAGGCTCTGAAAGCGGTTGCGCGCTGGCTCAAGGAGGGCCGGCCGCAGATCTTCCGGCTGTTCGGCTATGCCGGCACCGGCAAGACGACGCTTGCGCGCTATTTCGCCGAACATGTCGACGGGCAGGTGCAGTTCGCCGCCTTCACCGGCAAGGCGGCGCAGGTGCTGCGCTCCAAGGGCGCCGTCAATGCCCGTACAATCCATTCGCTGATCTACCGGCCGAAAGGCGAGGAATCGATTGCCGACGAGGTGACCGGCAAGACCTCGATGTCGCCGACCTTTTCGCTCAACCGGCAAAGCCCGATCTCGCGCGCCAAGCTGGTCGTCATCGACGAATGCTCGATGGTCGACGAGCAGCTCGGCCGCGACCTGCTCAGTTTCGGCACGCCGATCCTGGTGCTTGGCGATCCGGCGCAGCTGCCGCCGATTTCGGGCGGCGGCTTCTTTACCGAGCACGAGCCGGATGTGCTCTTGACCGAAATCCACCGACAGGCGCGCGACAATCCGATCATCCAGCTGGCGCTCGACGTGCGCGAAGGCCGCGAATTCATGCGCGGCGACTACGGCACCGCGCAGGTGATCGGCAAGGAGGACGTCACCCAGGAGCTGGTGCTGAAGGCGGACCAGGTGCTGGTCGGCACCAACCGCACGCGGCGCCGCTACAATCAGCGCCTGCGCGAGCTGAAAGGTTTCAATGCCGATTATCCGCAAGCCGGCGACAAGCTGGTCTGCCTGCGCAACGATCCGGCCAAGGGCCTGCTCAACGGCTCGCTGTGGAAGGTGATGACCTCGTCGCGCGAGACGATAAAACCCGGCATCAATCTGCTGGTCTCGCCCGAAGAGGACGATCCCGACCGTGGCGTCGCCAAGATCAAGCTGCTCAAGGCGGCTTTCGAGGACCCCGACGCCGATATCCCCTGGCAGCAGAAGAAGCGTTTCGACGATTTCGACTATGGTTATGCGCTGACCGTGCACAAGGCGCAGGGTTCGCAATGGAACGACGTCGTGCTGTTCGACGAGAGCTGGGCGTTCAAGGAAACCCGCCAGCGCTGGCTTTACACCGCCATCACCCGCGCCGCCGAGCGGCTGACCATCGTTAGATAGCTGGCGTCAGGTAGCAGCTGGCGTAGCAGGGCTGAGTGGCGTCGCGCCCAGCCAGCGCCATGCGTCCCCTTCGTCCTCGGCCTTGAAATGCCTGAACTCGATGGGTGACGAAGCCGAAAGGAAGCTTTGCGCATCCGCTATCCAGTTCGGCTCGCCGATCGTCGCGCAGCGGGCGACATGCTCCAGGGCGTGCACCGTGCCCTGTTTCAGCGTCTCGTCGGCGACATCCGCCCAGTCGACACCCTCGTGATCGACCAGCCGCATCAATACGTCGATTCGCGGGTGAAGCGCGTAGGCGGCCTCCAGCAATCCAAAAAGATTTTCACCGTCTGCCGCCGAGATATGGCCGACAACGTCGATGGCGAAAAGATCCTCACGGTCGGTTTCGATACGGCGGATCGCCGGTACGGATTGGAGAAAATTCATTGGCTGGGCCTCCCTCTGCGAGCAGATGTCATGACTGGAACACCCGAAACCCCCTGTCTGTTCCCGTCAAAGGCAGTATAGATGCGCTGCACAAACAGCCGGACCTCACGCCATGCCCGCAAAGCTTTCCGTCAATCTCAACGCCATCGCCATGCTGCGCAACCGCCGCGATCTGCCATGGCCGAGCATCACCGGGCTCGGCCGACTGGCCCTCGCCGCCGGCGCGCACGGGCTGACAGTGCATCCGCGGCCGGACGAGCGCCACACCAGGCATTCCGACCTGCCGGAGATCCGGGCGCTGATCGACGACGAGTTCCCTAAGGCGGAATTCAACATCGAAGGCTATCCGACCGAGGATTTCCTGGTGCTGGTGGAAAAGCACCAGCCCGAACAGGTGACGCTGGTTCCCGACGATCCGGCGCAGGCGACCTCCGACCATGGCTGGAACTTTGCCGCCGAGGCCGCGTTCCTCAACCCGATCGTCAAGCGCCTAAAAAAGGGGGGCTTTCGCGTGTCGCTGTTTTCCGATCCCGACCCCGCCGGCGTCAATGCCGCGCGCGACACCGGCGCCGACCGTATCGAACTCTACACCGGGCCGTACGGGGGCTACCATTCCGATTCCGCCAAGGCGCAGAAGGAATTGGAAAGATTGGGAAAAACCGCTGACGCCGCACTCGCCGCCGGGCTTGCAGTCAATGCCGGGCACGATCTGGTTGTGAGCAATTTGCCGGCATTGGCAAAGCGCATCCCGGCATTGGCCGAAGTGTCTATCGGACATGGGTTGACAGCCGATGCGTTGGAGTATGGCATGGCCGGCACGGTGGGCCGGTTCCTGAAGGCCTGTGGGTGGTGATGACGGCAGCCTCGCGCGACTGGCGTCACGCGGCGGTTACTGCATCGCGAGCAGACGCCGCGCGCTTATTGGAGTGTCGTTGATGGCCCTTGCCAATTCTGGCAGCGAGGCAGAAGCCGTCGAACAATCTGGCCATCCCGAGATCGAACAGCACAGCACGAAGGTGCTGATGCTGGGCGCGATCGGCGTGGTCTATGGCGATATCGGCACCAGTCCGATCTACGCTTTCCGCGAGGCGCTCCACGCATCGCCCGGCACCGATACGCGCAGCGACGTGCTTGGCGTGCTTTCGCTGATCGTCTGGGCGCTGACCATCATCGTCACGATCAAATATGTCGCCTTCGTGCTGCGGGCCGACAACAAGGGCGAGGGCGGCACGCTATCGCTGATGGCGTTGGCGCGCAGTGCCTATCCAAAAGGTGCCACGCTCATCCTCGCCATCGGGCTTTGCGGGGCGGCGCTGTTTTTCGGCGACGCGATCATCACGCCGGCCATCTCCGTGCTTTCGGCGGTCGAAGGCCTGGAGGTGGTGACGCCAACGCTCGACGCCTATGTGGTTCCCATCACGCTGATCATCCTGGCAGTGCTGTTTTCGGTGCAACGCTTCGGCACCGGAAAAGTGGCCGCCGTGTTCGGGCCGGTTACGGCACTATGGTTCCTGGCGATCGGCGTCGCCGGGCTCTATCACCTGACGGACGATCCATCCGTGCTCCTGGCGATCAATCCCTATTATGCAATCGCCTATCTCGCCGGCACGCCCACCGCCGCGTTCGTAACCGTCGGCGCCGTCTTCCTGGCGGTGACCGGTGCCGAGGCGCTTTATGTCGATCTCGGCCATTTCGGCCGCAAGCCCATCGTACTGGCCTGGTTTTCCATAGTCTTCCCGTGCCTTCTGCTCAACTATTTCGGTCAGGGCGCCTTTGTGCTGGCCAATGGCGGCAGGCCAACCAATCCGTTCTTCCAGATGCTGCCGGATTGGGCTCTGGTGCCGATGGTCGGCCTGGCGACTGCCGCGACCGTCATTGCCAGCCAGGCGGTCATTTCCGGGGCCTTTTCGCTGACCCGTCAGGCCGTGCAGCTCAATCTTCTGCCGCGCATCGAGGTTCAGCACACATCCGAAATGCAACTCGGCCAGATCTACATGCCGCGCGTCAACCTACTGATCGCCCTCGGAGTGATGCTGCTGGTGGTCGGTTTCGGCAGTTCGAGCTCGCTGGCTTCCGCCTACGGAATTTCGGTGACCGGCGAAATGCTGATGACGACCATCCTGCTCTTCGTGGTAATGCGCAAATTGTGGAAATGGCAGCTTGCGCTGGCGCTGGGGCTGGCGCTGCTGTTCGGCACGATCGACAGCGGGTTCTTCCTCGCAAATGTCGTAAAAATCGTCGAAGGCGGATGGGTATCGATCACGGTCGCCTGTCTGATGGGGCTGATCATGTCGACGTGGATACGTGGCACCCGCTATCTCTTCGACAAGACCCGCCGCAACGAAATCCCGCTCGATTTCCTCGCCGGCAATCTGTTGAAGAAGAAACCGCAGCTGGTGTCCGGCACCGCCGTGTTCCTGACCAGCGATCCGCAAAGCGCGCCGACCGCGCTGATGCACAGCCTGAAGCACTACAAGGTTCTGCACGAGCAGAACGTCATCCTTTCCGTGGTGACGGCGCAGCAGCCGCTGGTGCCTGACAGCGAGCGGGTCAAGATGGAGACGGTCAACGACCTCTTCATGCGGGTGACGCTGACCTTCGGCTATATGGAACAGCCCAACATCCCGCGCGCGCTGGCCATCTGCCGCAAGCAGGGCTGGAAGTTCGACATCATGACGACCTCGTTCTTCCTGTCGCGGCGCTCGCTCAAGGCGTCGCCCAATTCCGGCATGCCGGTGTGGCAGGACAAGCTGTTCATCGGGCTGGCCCGCACGGCGGCCGACGCGACGGAGTATTTCCAGATCCCGACCGGACGCGTGGTTGAAATCGGAACGCAAGTCGCCATCTGACAGATGTTCTTCGCCGGAGTCCGCCGAGGCTGCGAAGCTGCCATAAAGGTGCAGCTCGCGAGAAGCCCCGCGCTGCAAGCATGAGAGCCATAACGTTACGGCACTTGATATTGCATCGCAGCAAGCGTAGAGGACCGCGCGCTTATCGGAGTGTCGTCCATGGCCCTTACCAATACTGGTAGTGAGGCAGAACCCGTCGAACATCAGAGCCATCCCGAAATCGAGCAGCACAGCACCAAGGTGCTGATGCTGGGCGCGCTCGGCGTGGTCTATGGCGATATCGGCACCAGCCCGATCTACGCGTTCCGCGAGGCATTGCATGCCTCGTCCGGCGGCAACATCGCCGAGCGCGGCGACATTCTCGGCGTGCTGTCGCTGATCATCTGGTCGCTGACCATCATCGTAACCATCAAATACATCATGTTCGTCCTGCGTGCCGACAATCGCGGCGAGGGCGGCGTGCTGTCGCTGATGGCGCTGGCGCGCGGCACCTTCCCGACGCGCTCGGCGCTGATCCTTGGCGTCGGTATCGTCGGCGCCTCGCTGTTTTTCGGCGATGCCGTCATCACGCCGGCGATTTCGGTGCTTTCGGCGGTCGAGGGCATGAATGTCGTCACCCCGGCCTTCCAGCCCTATGTCGTGCCGCTGACGCTTGTCATCCTCGCCATGGTGTTTGCGGTGCAGCGCTTCGGCACCGGCGGCGTGGGACTGGTGTTTGGCCCGGTGACTGCGGTGTGGTTCCTGGCCATCGGCCTTTCCGGCCTCAATCACATCGTCGCCGATCCGGAAATTCTGTGGGCGATCAGCCCGCACTACATCGTCGCCTTCCTGATCCATTCGCCGGACGTTGCCTTCGTCACCATCGGTGCCATCTTCCTCGCCGTCACCGGCGCCGAGGCGCTATATGCCGATCTCGGCCATTTCGGCCGCAAGCCGATCGTGCTGGCCTGGCTGGCCATCGTGTTTCCTTGCCTGCTGCTCAATTATGCCGGGCAGGGCGCCTTCGTGCTGGCCAAGAATGGCGTTGTCGGCCATCCCTTCTTCGAGATGAACGAGGGCTGGACGCTGATCCCGATGGTGGTGCTGGCAACCGCCGCGACGGTCATCGCCAGCCAAGCGGTGATTTCGGGCGCTTATTCGCTGACCCGGCAGGCGGTGCAGCTCAACATGCTGCCGCGGCTGGAAATCCTGCACACGTCGGAAAAGCAATCCGGCCAAATTTACATGCCGCGCGTCAACCTCCTGCTGGCGCTGGTGGTGATGATGCTGGTGGTCGGCTTCGGCGAATCCAGCAAGCTGGCGTCGGCCTACGGCATCTCGGTGACCGGCAACATGCTGGTGACGACGGTGCTGCTTTATGTCGTCATGACGCGCATCTGGAAATGGCGGCTGTGGGTGGCGGTGGCGATGACGTCGGTGTTCGCGTTTATCGATGTCGGCTTCTTTGCCTCCAATATCGTGAAAGTGTTCGAAGGCGGCTGGGCGTCGCTGGCGGTGGCCTTTACCATCGTGCTCGGCATGTGGACCTGGGTGCGCGGCAGCCGCTATCTCTTCGACAAGACCCGCCGCAACGAGATCCCGCTCGATTTCCTCGCCGGCAATCTGTTGAAGAAGAAGCCGCAGCTGGTGTCCGGCACCGCCGTGTTCCTGACCAGCGATCCGCAGAGCGCGCCGACCGCGCTGATGCACAGCCTGAAGCACTACAAGGTGCTGCACGAGCAGAACGTCATTCTCTCGGTGGTTACCGCGCCGCAGCCGGTTGTGCCCGACAGCGAACGGGTCAAGATGGAGACGGTCAACGACCTGTTCATGCGGGTGACGCTGACGTTCGGGTATATGGAACAGCCCAACATCCCGCGCGCGCTCGCCATCTGCCGCAAGCAGGGCTGGAAGTTCGACATCATGACGACCTCGTTCTTCCTGTCGCGGCGCTCGCTCAAGGCCTCGCCCAATTCCGGCATGCCAGTGTGGCAGGACAAGCTGTTCATCGGGCTCGCCCGCACTGCGGCCGATGCGACGGAGTATTTCCAGATCCCGACCGGGCGCGTGGTTGAAATCGGCACGCAGGTCGCGATCTGACAGTTGGAAAGAAAGGCCGCGCCAGCGGCATGGCCTTTGCAAGTCGCATTGCAACACTGTCGCGGCTCAGCCTGCCAGCGCGGCCCTGTTCGTCTCCAGAAACTGCTTCAGCGGGACCGATTTGCGGCCTGAAAGCTTTTCGACTGCATCGGTCACCATGCCGAGGTGACCGGCGCGCGCGGCGGCATCGAACGAGACCAGGACCTTGGCGAAGGATTCGGGCAAGCCGGCCGACTTCATGCCCTCGGTCAAGGCTTCGTCGGACAGCTGGATGACTTGGATCGGCTTGCTGGTGACTTCGGTGACGAACGCCGCGACCTCGGCGGCAGTGTACGCCTTGGGGCCTGTCAGCGTGTAGGTCGTGCTCTCGCCTGTTTCCGAGCCAAGCCCGGCAGCGATAGCCGCCGCGAAGTCGTCGCGCGTGCCGTAGGAAATGGCGCCGTCGCCGGCAGATGTGTACCACTGGCCCGACGACAGGACCTGCGGCAGCGCCATGAACAGGTTCTCGTCATACCAGCCGTTGCGGAAGATTGTATAAGGGATGCCGCTCGCCTTGATGGCCTGTTCGGTGTCGTAGTGGTCCGGCGCGAAAACCACGGGCGAGCCCGGCTCCGGATTGGGCATCGAGGTGTAGAGCAAATGGCCGACGCCTGCCTGCCTGGCTGCGGCAACGGCCGCCAGCTGCTGTTCGCGCCGCTTTCCCCGAACCTCGACTACATTAGTCGAGATGATCAGTGCCCGGTCGGCGCCGGCAAAGGCCTTGGCAAGCGAGGCCTGATCGTCGAAGTCGGCCGCCCGGACGGTGACGCCGCGCGCCGCGAGATCGGCAAGGTTGGCAGGCGTGCGGGTGGTGGCGATGATCCGGTTCGCGGGAACCTTCTGCGTGTCCAGCAGGTGGTTGATGACGCTCCGGCCAAGCTGGCCGGAGGCGCCGGTGACGAGAAGGGTTTCGGTCATCGGGAAATCCTGATTTTGCGCCGATGTGGCGGGTGCTTTGTCGGTCTCAAAAAGAGACCAGCACTAAAATAGGAATTGACCCGGTGCCGTAAAGAAGGCAGTTTTTCGGGAGGTAGGTACGCGCAGGGAACCAGCCATGGACGGCAAGGTCATCAATCTGAAATCGAAGATGGAGATCTACAAAGCGATCAGCGACGGCGGCAATATTGCCAATTGTCCGGTTCGTGATGTCATCCAGGGCTTCAGCGGCAAATGGAGATCGCTGCTGATGATGGCGTTGGCTGAACAACCCTATCGCTTCGGCGAGTTGCGGCGCCTTGTGCCCGACATTTCGCAGCGCATGCTGACCCAGACGCTGCATGATTTGCAGCGCGATGGCTACGTGCATCGTGAGGTGTTCCCGACCAAGCCACCGGGCGTCGAATACAGCCTGACCGATCTCGGGCGCTCGATGTTCGGCGCCTTTCATCAATTGATCTTGTGGGCCGAACTCAACCACGATGCGGTGCGTGAGGCACGGGCTGCTTTCGACGCCGCTCAATAAGTTACGGCGAATATAGATCCGGCTTTTGCTGGCGCGCAAACCGGCACGTCTCGTAACGGTGGCTGCCGCCAACCGGACGGCGCGCGTGGCCTGGGCGATCATGACGCGCGGAGGAACCTGCCGGGCGCCGATCAGCGCCGCAGCGTGATCTAGTTCGGAGGCAATCAAACAAGACGCGAAGGAAAAGGAAATTCGCCAGTTGCGAGGGCGATGAGATGTGATTTTAGTCGGGAAGGCCAGCCTTGCGGTAGCCTTCGACGAAGCGCTGGAGCACTTCCTCGTTGTCGAATGGCTGCGATGTTGCCCAGTGCCTGATGCTGAAATGGGGATCGTTCATCATGAAGAATTCCGCCTCCTGACGGGCTTCATCCAGGCGCCCGAGCTGCGCGAGGGCTGCGGCAAGCAAGCGCCGCGACGTGGTGCGGTAGGTTTCCGGTTTGCGCAAAGCCTCAACCGCAGATTGATAGTCGCCGAGCGCATAATAGGCTTGGCCTGCCATCCAATAGTACCATCCCGGTGGGTGCGGATTGAGCCGCAATGCCCGCTTCACGAATTCGACGCCCTTGACCGCGTCGCCCCTCAGGGTGATGAGATCCGAGCGTATCGCCCAGGCATCGGCATGATTAGGATCGAGCTTGAAGGTTGCCTCGAACTCGGCATCCGACTCCGCGTAACGCCGTTCGTGACCAAGTATGATGCCCAGCCCCCAGCGGTTCCCCGCATCGTTAGGGTCGAGCGCCACAGCCCGCTGCGCTTCCGCCAGCGCGCGAGGCTGGTTGGTTTGCTTCGGCTCGTTCCAGAACAGCCAGCCGAGCCAAAGGTTGAGGGCCAGCAAGCTATGTGCCTCGGCATAGTCAGGATCGAGTCCGATCGCCTTTTCCAGGAGCATGCGCGCTTCCCGCGCGCCTAACCCGGTCTGAAAACTGACGCCGCGAGCTCGCACACAAAGGTCATAGGCTTCGAGACTCGTCGGCCGTTTGCGCGCCGGCTGTCCGGCCAATCGGCCGACAAGGGCTTCGACGATCTTGGCCGTGACCTCGTCCTGCACTGCAAAGATGTCCTCGAGGCTGCTGTCGTAGCGCTCAGCCCAGATATGATCGCCGCCGATCGCGTCGATCAGCTGCGCATTGATGCGTACGCGCGCCGCGGCGCGCCGGGCGCTGCCTTCAACCACATAGCGCACCCCAAGATCGCGCGCGGTCAAACGCACATCGACCGACCGCCCCTTGTAAGCAAAGGTTGAGTTGCGCGCGATGACGAAGAGGCCGGCTGAGCGAGACAGGTCGGTGATCAGGTCTTCGGTCAAGCCGTCGACAAAGGTTTCCTGCTCCGGATCGTTGCTCATGTTGGTAAAAGGCAAGACCGCGATCGAGGGCTTGTCGGGCAATTCCAGCGATGCGAGTCGGCCGACCGGAGCGGCTCTCGGAAGCTGTAGGTTCACACGATAGCAGTATATCGGCTCGGCTATATTCTTCACCCGCTGCTCGCCCATGGGCTCGAACGCAAACGCCAACTTCTGCCTTACCTCCTTGGACACCTTCTCCGAAACGCAGATGCCACCGGGCTCGGCGAGTTGTTGGAGACGCGACGCCACGTTCACGCCCTCGCCATAGCGATCGTCCCCTTCGACGATCACTTCTCCAAGGTTGATTCCGATCCGGACTTCGAAGCGCTGGTTTTCGGCGACGCTCGCGTTACGCTCCGCCATGCCGCGCTGAAGCGTGACCGCGCATTCGACCGCATCCACTACGCTGCCGAACTCCGCCAGCAGGCCGTCTCCCATCAGCTTGAAGATTCGCCCGTGTCGAGTCGCGATTTCCGGCTCGAACAGCTCTTGGCGGCCACGTTTCAGCCGGTCGAAGGTGCCCGCTTCATCCGCCTCCATGAGCGCCGAATACCCGACAACATCGATGGCAAGGATTGCAGCGAGCTTCCGCTCCATGTTGAGCCTCAGTAAAGATTCACGACTCGCTAGCCGCAGGTCAGAGGCAGGACCGGCGTCTCCGGCCCTTACCGGCCTATGATACCACAGATCACGCCTCTTGAGACTATGGCTCGCGCGACGCCCCACGATGAAGCTGACGGCGGGACGGCGTCTGGTAGTCATCGGCGACGCCGCGCATTCGACCAGCCGGCAGCTTGGGCAAGGCGCGAACATGGCGCTGCTCGACGCGGCAGCACTCAGCCATGCCTTGGCAAAGACGGGCAGCGTCGAGACGGCGCTGGAGACCTACGCCAAGGCGCGGCGATGGCATGTCCGGATCTTCCAGTTGCTGTCGCTGGCGCTGACGCCCTTCTACCAGTCGGACTCCATGGCGATGCCCTTTTTTCGCGACAGGCTGGTGGCGACCATCGCAAAAATCCCGCCAGTGCCAAGCGTGCTTGCGTCGATGGTGGCGGGAACGCTGATCGATCCGTTCAGGCGGATCGGGCTGACAGAGGCGCGATGGGCAGGGCTGGACAGTCGAAGCCGGGAGATTGCAAACCCCTAGTAGCAGCCGCCGGACTTATCGCTGAGGGACAACCGGCGGAACAGAATTCCAAAATATGGGATGAGCCGGCAGAAGCTCGCCGCCATTTTTGTGCACGAGCGTCAGTATCGAATTCGTAATTTCATATTCGGGTACGCTCAGGAAGGTACACTGAATATGAGCTTCGCCAGCCTTGCGTCTGCGCAACAGTGGATAGCCGAGCCGGAATGATCGGGGCAGGAGCGCAGGATCCCGCATCTGCAAGGACACTCCCCAATAGCCAGACCTACCCATTATTGGTTTTGCACTGAGAACGTCGGTCCACCTGGCCGACAGGCTAGAGCGATTGTCGAGCAAGCCATCTCTTTCGAGAAGCAAGGCTGGTTTGCCGAGATTGGCGTCCACGAAGGCAAATACCGCTGCCGCAGCCAGAAATGGTGCCCAGTAGAGCGCGAACAGCTGGATCGCCGCCATCGCCATCTTCTCAAAGAGAGTGCGATTGCCTTCGGGATCGCTGACGAAGAAGGTCAGGACGGTGGCCAGCATTGCAAGAGCACAGAACGACCAAAAAAGGCCCATCAAGATATACATGCCTCGGCGACGATTAGCCGCGAGGGGGAGCCAAACGGACAATGGCGGCACAATGGATTTTCGAAACGTTGGCATCCCCGGAATGAGGATAACGTCATCCGTGCCGAGAGATGTTCCCATTGGTTAGTTCCGGCTTCATTTCGGGACTTTATGAAGCGAAATTGATGAACGTTTCCGTCTCATGGTTTTTCAAATGCTACGAGTTCTCCAACAATCCGCCGGCGCCGCAGTCTCTCGCCTCGGCCGTGTCCGGCACGCTGATCGATCCGTTCAGGCGGATCGGGCTAAGGGAGGCGCACTGGCGAGATCATCCGGCTGGATCATGGTCGAGAGAAACGAATTTCTCGCCCGCAGGAATTGACGCAGGCGTTGCGGATAGTCCGGCGCCACCGCGCCCTTGACCGAGCCGCGTTCGCTCAATGCCTTGCGCCAGGCCTGGACCAGCGGCTTGCCGTCCAGGAGGCCGAATTTGCCGATCCGGTCGAAGGCGTCGAAATAGCGGAAGACCGGGGCATAGACGGCATCGACGAGGCTAAAGCGTTCGCCATCGAACCACGGTCCGGCCTGGTCGGCCAATTCGTTCTCCAGACGATCGAACATGGCCGACAATGCCGAGGATTCCGTCAGGAAGGCGGCCTCTGCCGACGCGGAGTAGAAACGGCCGATGGCGTTCAGCGTCGCCGAGCCGAACTCGATCCAGGCACGGTGCCGGGCGCGGGCGTGAGCGTCGGCCGGGTGAAGGGGATTGGCTTGCGTCTCCTCGAGGAATTCGAGGATGACGGCGGATTCGAAGATCACCGTCTCCTTGCCATGCGCCCTCACGATGAGCAGCGGCACCTTGCCCAAAGGCGAGATCGCCTTGAACCAGTCCGGCTTGTCGGCGAGGTCGATGGTGACGCGCTCGAACGGCACGCGCTTTTCAGCCAGCGAGATCGCGGCGCGCTGGACATAGGGGCACAGATGATGGCTGACGAGAATGAGCTTGTCGGTCATTTCATTCTTCTCAGGCATGTCACTCTCCCCAGACATAGTTCAATGCACCGTCCTCGACGCGCGTCGACAGGAACATCAGGCGCGACGCTTTTGGCGCCGGGCCTTCGAGCCGGTCGCCTGATGCCATGTCGAAGACGGCGCCGTGCCATTGGCAGACCAGCCTGCCGTCCTTGCAGTCGAGTGGTCCGCCGAAATGCAGACAGACATTGGCGGCGGCGCGGATGCGATCACCGCTGCGCCAGACATGGACCTCGCGGCCGAAGAACGGCGCGATCAGGCTGCCCGTCTGCGGGATGTCGTCGACTTTGCAGATTTCGTGTCTCATGGATTTTTCTCGGATTGATGCGGTTGCATGTATATAGATGCAGATGCATTAATCGTCAAGCTTGATGCAATTGCATCTATAATCTAGGATGAGCCATGACCAAAACAGCCATGCCTTCGCCCGAAGCCATCAAGGTCTGGGCGCGCCTGATGCGGGTTTCGCGCCAGCTCATCGAGCAGGGGGAGGAGGCGTTGAAGGACAGTGGCCTGCCGCCGCTTGCCTGGTATGACGTGCTGCACGAGCTTGCCGAGGCGGGCGAGGGCGGGCTGCGGCCGTTCCAGCTGACCGAGCGAACCCTGTTTGCGCAGTACAACATCTCGCGGCTGCTGGCGCGGCTAGAGGCCGATGGGCTGGTCGAGAAGCTGAAGGTCGCCGATGACGGCCGCGGCCAGACCATCCGTATTTCGGCTAAGGGCCGTGAGACGCGGCGGCGGATGTGGGCGGTCTACGGACGCTCGATCACCGAACTGGTCGGCCACAAGCTCTCGGCGGACGAGCTGAGCACGGTGTCGGCGTTGCTCGGCCGTCTACGCCTGCCGCCTGCAATGGACTGAAAGAGCCGCGCTGCGGGCCTGACGATATCCGGCTATCAGGCCAGATGGCTGCCCCAGAGAAAGGCCAGCGTCGCCAGCACGCCTAGTCCGGCGCGCACCAGGTGCAGGGTGCCCCACTTGACGATCAGGGCCCTGGCTTGCGGGTTGTCGGCGCTCGCGTCCATCGCTTCCAGCAGCTTGTTGGTCGGCAACATCACCATCAGCGTCCACGGCCAGGGCAGGATGATCAGAATTGCGCCGAGCAGAAAGGCGAAGCCACCGGTCTGCCACCATGCGATCAGGCCGAGGACGCAGGCAACAATGGCAATCGAGGCCTGCATGGCGGCGCCGCGCTTGTAGGAGGGCTGCCATTCCTTGAGCAGCGACTTGTCATCGAGGCCAAGCCGCGCCGGCTGCTCGGCGACGCTGACATAGATCGCGGCGCCTGAGAACACAGCGGCGACCGTCAAGGCGAGCAATCCGACCAGCATCTTCTTCCCCCGGCAAACGGTCCAGCGGCGAACCGTTGAGACAGAAATAGGGCTTGCAAGGCTGAGTGCAATACGGCATAGAATGGCGAACCGTAACGTACGGTACGGCTTGCCGCTCTTGCTGGCTCGCCTGCCGCCGAGGAACGACCGTGTTGCAGGCAAGCGCCGACATCGACACCAGCGCGACGCTGACGGAGCGGCAGAAGGCCGTTCTGGACGCGGCCCTGCGGCTGCTGGTTGAGGAAGGCGACAATCTGACCATGACCGCGGTGGCGCGCCGCGCCAGCTGCTCCAAGGAAACGCTCTACAAATGGTTCGGCGACCGCGACGGGCTGCTGACGGCGACTGTGCAATGGCAGGCCTCGAAAGTGCGCGTGGTGCCGGTTGACGGTGAAAAACTCGATCTTGCCTCGCTGACGGCCAGCCTCGAAGGCTTTGCCTCCGACTGGCTCAAGGTAATTTCGAGCGACACGTCGATCGCGCTGAACCGCGTCGCGGTTGGCCATGCCGGCTCCGGCAAGGACGATCTCGGCGCCATCGTGCTTGAGAATGGCCGCTTTGCGCTGGCCAGGCGACTTAAGCCTGTGCTTCTGGCCGGCAAGCAGGCCGGACTGCTCGACTTTGCGGATGCCGAAACGGCATTCCGCAGCTTTTTCGGGCTGGTCGCCCGTGACGTGCAGATCCGCCTGCTGCTCGGCGACCGGCTGGAATTGACTGAAGCGGCGATCGGCGGCGATGCCGTCCGGGCAACGCAACAGTTTCTCGCTCTTTTCGGAGCAAAAACCGGGCCGCAAGGCCTCTGATCGTCAAACGGGAAGGAAATAAAAATGCGTGTCTATTACGATCGCGACGCCGATCTCAACCTGATCAAGGGCAAGAAGGTCGCCATCATCGGCTATGGCAGCCAGGGCCGGGCGCATGCGCTCAACCTCAAGGATTCCGGCGCCAAGGACATCGCCATCGGCCTCAAGGCCGGTTCCGCGACCGCCAAGAAGGTCGAGGCCGACGGGCTCAAGGTGATGAGCGTGGCGGATGCCGCCAAATGGGCCGATCTGATGATGATGGCGACGCCCGACGAATTGCAGGCCGACATCTACAAGAACGAGATCGCGCCGAACATCCGCGATGGTGCGGCGATCGCGTTCGCGCACGGCCTCAACGTGCATTTCGGACTCATCGAGCCCAAGTCGACCGTCGACGTCGTCATGATCGCGCCGAAGGGCCCCGGCCACACGGTGCGCGGCGAGTACCAGAAGGGCGGCGGCGTGCCGTGCCTGGTCGCCGTCAACCAGGACGCGTCGGGCAATGCGCTCGATCTCGCTCTGTCCTACGCCTGTGGCGTCGGCGGCGGCCGTTCGGGCATCATCGAGACCAATTTCCGCGAGGAATGCGAGACCGATCTGTTCGGCGAGCAGGTCGTTCTGTGCGGCGGCCTGGTCGAACTGATCCGCGCCGGTTTCGAAACGCTGGTGGAAGCCGGCTATGCGCCGGAAATGGCCTATTTCGAGTGCCTGCACGAGGTCAAGCTGATCGTCGACCTGATCTATGAAGGCGGCATCGCCAACATGAACTACTCGATCTCGAACACCGCCGAATGGGGCGAATATGTCTCGGGTCCGCGCATCATCACCGCCGAGACCAAGGCCGAGATGAAGCGCGTGCTGAAGGACATCCAGACCGGCAAGTTCACTTCGGAATGGATGCAGGAATACCGCGCCGGCATGTCGCGCTTCAAGGGCATCCGCCGCAACAATGACAGCCATCAGATCGAGGAAGTCGGCGCCAAGCTGCGCGCCATGATGCCGTGGATCTCGAAGAACAAGCTGGTCGACAAGGCCAAGAACTGATCTGCGATTTCATCGTTGAACAGGAAAGGCCGGCGGAGCGATCCGCCGGCTTTTTCACGCCTGTTATCGATCAGCGGTAAAACGCTCAGCCATAGTGCCAGTGCGGTTTTGGTTCGGTGCCGGTGAACTCGACGCCGATGCGGTCTTCTCTGCGCCAGCGCACGATGGACTTGTAGCCGATGCCGTCGACCGGCACGTACAGCAGGAATTCGTCCGGCACGCGCGCGTCGATCGGCACCTTCAGCTCGGCGCCGCCGGGATGCATGTTGCGCACCGTGCACTTGATCTCGGAATTGGTGAGGCCGGTCAGGATCGTCGCGCCTTTCAGCACGCGCTGCCGGTGTTTGTTTCTCAGTTCGTTGTCGGCCATGACGGCACGTCCTTCGCGATCGGATCGACGCGATCGTCAGATGGGAGCACCGTATCATGGATAGTCCGAGCCGATAAACATATGGTTAGCGGCGATCGTATCCAGCCGTCTCTGCCAAATGGAAACGGCGCCGCGATGGGCGGCGCCGTCATGCATTGTCGCTTATAGTTCAGCTATAGGGCGACCAGCATTGCTGGCGCGGGCCATTGTAGGGCTGGAACGTGTTGTCCCAAGCTCGGTAAGACCGGTAGCGGTCGTAGCACCACTGGACATGGGCGCTGGAAAGACGCTGCGTGCGGTAGTAGCGGCGGGGCGCCGGCTGCACGTAGTAGCCGTCATTGTAGTAGCGGTTGTTATAATAGCCGTTGTTGTAGATGCTGCCGAGGCCGAAACCCAGGCCGAGGCCGAGAACTGCGGCGGCGCCGGTATCAAAATCGCGACCGTGACGATGGCGATGATGACGCCAGCGCCAGTTGTCGCCGCCGTTCCAGTTGTCGTTGTTCCAGTTGCCTGACCGGGCAAACCGACGGCCGTCATGGCGACGCCACCGCCAATCGTTAAAGGAGCGCCGGTCATTGCCGCCCGCCCAGTCGTCGCGAACCGGTGTGATCGTCGGGGCTGCGGTGCTTGACGGAATTGACAAGTCCGGCTGCAGGATCGGGCCGGCGGCGGACGGCGCCGTGAGACCCGAGACAATACCGAGCGCTATCAGCCCGGATTTGACCGTGGAAGAAAAGAGCGAGTTCATTGCACTCTCCAAGAGATACAGGCCCCACGCCCAGAATACCCTGGGAAGAAGCCTGATGATGGGACTTTTCATCTGAACGGAGGATGAACGGAAAGGTTCCCTGGCGAGCAAGGGCGAGGCCCTTGTTTTCGACACCGCTTGCGGGCAAAGGTCACGGCCATGTCGTTGCGCCTCGCCACCTTCAATGTCGAAAACCTGATGAACAGGTTCGATTTCTCCGGCTACCGCAATCAGCTCAACGAAGACCGTACGCTGGCGCTTTTCGATATCCAAAGCGAGGCCGAATACAAGATGCTGGAGCAGGCGCGTGCGATTGCGCAGTCCGACGACACGCGCCAGCTGACGGCGCTCGCCATCGCTGCCACGCGTGCGGACATCATCTGCATGCAGGAGGTCGACAATATCGAGGCGCTGAAGGCCTTCGAATATGGCTATCTCTTCAAAATGGTGGGTGAGGGCTACCGGCAGAAATACACCACCGCCGGCAATGATTCGCGCGGCATCGACGTTGCCGTGATGATGCGTAACGAGACCGCGCAGGGACAGCCGATCGAATTCGTGCGCATGACCAGCTATGCCTATGCCACCTTCGAGCAGTTCGGCCTGTTCACGCCGGAACTGGCCGAACTCGGACATCAGGCCAATGAGCGCATCTTCCGGCGTGATTGTCTGGAGGTCGACGTCAAGGTCGGCGGCGTGCCGTTGACGCTCTATCTCGTGCATTTCAAATCGATGGGCTCGCCACGCAACGGGCTCGACGGGCGCGAAGCGACGATGCCGCTGCGCGTCGCCGAGGCGCAGGCCGTGCGCCGCATCATCGAGGACCGCTTCAGCAAGGACCATGCCGCCGACAAGCGCTGGGCGATCTGCGGCGACATGAATGACTACCGGCAGCGGGTGAAGATCGAGGGCGACGCCTTCGACGGCTACCGCTTCCAGGTAATCGACGAGAGCCAGTCCTGCATCAACGTGCTGACCGCTGGCGGCTTTTGCGAGAATGTCGTCGAGCGCCGGCCGGAGATGGACCGCTGGAGTTTCTATCACACGCGCGGGCCGCAGGAGCGGCATCTGTGCCAGCTCGACTACATCCTGTTGTCGAAAGGGCTGGCGGCGAAGAATGCGACCGCCGTTCCCGACATCATCCGCAACGGCCAGCCCTGGCGCACCATCTTTCCGCCCGGACAGGCGGTGGAGCGTTTTCCGCGCGCCGGCTGGGACCGGCCGAAGGCCTCGGACCATTGTCCGGTGGCAATCACTTTGGACATGGCCTGAGTGGGGGACCTGAGCGTGAGCTTCGACCTGCCGCGCAACGTCATCCTGCCGGTCGACGAGATCGACGTGCGGCTCGATCCCGGCCCGCATCCGTTCGAGCGCGACAATGCACGGGCCATCACTGAGAACTGGCGGCTCGAGACCGAAGCCAAACCGGCGCTATTCGATGGCACCGTGGTGCTTTTGTCAGCGCTCGCCTGGCGCGACAACCGTCTCGCCGGGCGCTGCCATGCGGTGAAATACTCGACCTTCATGCTGTGGCGAAAGAACCGGCAGGGAACCGGCGCCGAGCATGCCTACGGCCACGCCATGCTGGTCGCCGGCGACAACGCGCTGGTGGCGATCCGCATGGGCTCGCACACGGTCATGGCCGGGCGCGTCTATTTCGCCGCCGGCTCGTTCGAGCCGATCGATTTTCGCGACGGCCGCGTCGATGTCGATTTCAACATGATCCGCGAAGTGCGCGAGGAGACCGGGCTTGATCTGACAGGTGCTGCGCGCGGCAGGCGCTACCATGCGCTGTCGACTTCGACCGGCACGGTGCTGTTCCGCCGCTATCATGTCGACGAGCCGGCCGATGAGATTGCCCGGCGCATCAATGCCTTCGTTGCGACCGAGACCGAGCCTGAGATCGAGGGACCGGTGATCATCCGCCATGCCACCGATCTGCCGGAGGGGCTGGCGCCGCATATGAAGCCGCTAGTCGAGTGGCATTTTGCCCGCAGCGGCGAGGATCCCTGATCAGGGAAAGAGTGGCGGCAGCGTTTCCCGCGCAGTGCCTTCCCGAGGTGCGGAACTCGCTTCCGGTTGCGGCCGGGTCGGGGCGCCGTCGTCCTTGTAGTAGTAGCTGTAGCCGTTGATCGCCGGCGCGCCGCCGAGATGGGCGTAGAGAATTTTCGACCCCTCGGGAAAGAAGCCTTTGCGGGTAAGATCGATCAGGCCCTGCATCGACTTTCCCTCATAGACCGGATCGGTGATCATCGCCTCGGTGCGGGCTGCTAGCCGGATCGCGTCGTTGGTCTCACCAGAGGGAACGCCATAGGCCGGATAGGCATAGTCGGGGTTGATGACGATTTCGTCGTCGCGCACGGCGCGGCCGAGCCCGACAAGGGTGGCGGTGTCGTCGACGATGCGGCGAACCTGCGCGCGCGTCTGATCGAGCGTTCCGGAGGCGTCGATGCCGATCACGCGGTCGGCGCGACCTTGCGCGGCAAAGCCGACGATCATGCCGGCCTGCGTCGAGCCGGTCACCACGCACACGATGATGTAGTCGAATTTGAATCCGAGCTCGGCTTCCTGGCGCGCCACCTCTTCGGCGAAGCCGACATAGCCGAGCCCGCCGTACTTGTGCACCGAGGCGCCGGCCGGAATCGGATAGGGCTTGCCGCCGGCATCCTTCACCGACTGGATGGCGTCCTCCCAGCTCTTGCGGATGCCGATGTCGAAACCGTCATCGACAAGCCGGCTGTCGGCACCCATCAGCCGCGTCAGCAGGATGTTGCCGACCCGGTCGTAGACGGCGTCGTAGTGCGGCACCCATTTTTCCTGGATCACCACGCACTTCATGCCGATCTTGGCGGCCGTCGCGGCGACCATGCGCGTGTGGTTCGACTGGACGCCGCCGATCGACACCAGCGTGTCGGCGCCCGAGGCTATGGCATCAGGCACGATGTATTCGAGCTTGCGCAATTTGTTGCCGCCCATGGCGAGCCCGGAATTGCAATCGTCGCGCTTGGCGTAGATCTGTACTTTCCCGCCCAGCGCCGCGCTCAGCCGCGGCAGATGCTCGATCGGCGTTGCGCCGAAGGTCAGGGGATAGCGTTCGAATTTTGCCAGAAGTGACACCGATCAGTCTCCGCCAGGGGTCGGTTTCGATAGGCGGAGGATAGGCGATCTCATGCGAAAGGTGCTCTCAAACTTGCGCCGAGGATTTTTACATGCTTCACAGATAGGCGACGTGATTGGCCAGATCGTCCATAAAGTTTATTAAAATGGAAGAATCTTCCGCGCAGGTCCTTGACCGCATCGACGTGAAAATCCTGCGCGCCCTTCAGGCCGAGGGACGGCTGACCAATGCGGAGCTGGCGGCCCGCGTCAATGTCAGCGCCGCGACCTGCCATCGGCGCACGCAACGCCTGTTCGAAGAGGGATACATCACCGGGGTGAGGGCGGAGATCGCGCCGGTTGCGGTCGGTCTCGGCGCGCTGGTCATGGTCGGCGTCGTGCTCGACCGCTCGACACCGGAAAGCTTCGCTGCCTTCGAAGAGGCCGTGCTCGAGCTCAAGGAGGTGCTGGACTGCAATCTCGTCGCCGGCGACTTCGACTATCTCCTGAAGATAAGGGTCCGCGACATGGCGGATTTCAACAAGCTGCACGGACAGAAGCTGATCGCGCTGCCGGGCGTTCGGCAAACCCGAACCTTCTTCGTCATGAAGGAGGTCAAGGAGAATGCAAGGCTGCCGTTTTGACTCAGCGCTTCGCCTTTTCCTGCGCCGCCTTGCGGTCGTTGCGGGCGGCGGCGACAAACAAGACAAGGCCGAGCCCAAGCAACCCACCCATCGCCGTGCCCATCGTCTGGCCGACGACACCCTGGAAATCGGCTGTGACGCGATCAGGATTGGCCGCGCCGTAGCTGGCGAGATACCACCATATGCCGGCAAGGGCGCCTTCGATGATCACCATTGCAAGGATCAATCGCGCTTTCTTGCTCATTGCCCATTCCTCGACCAGAGATGCATTGCCCTAGCATCGCAGATCGGACGATGACAGCGTTGCCAGCGTCGGCAAGCACCCAAGTTGTGGATAGCAATTATTCGTGCCGCAGTGCGTCGATCGGGTCGAGCCTGGCGCCGCGCAGCGCCGGGAAGAAGCCGAACACCATGCCGATCAGGGCGGAAAAGCCTACGGCAAGCAGGATGACGGCCAGGCTCGGCGCGAACGGTATGGTCAGCGTCGCCGAGGCGAGGCCGGCCAATGCGAGACCGATCAGGATGCCGATGATGCCGCCGAGCAGCGACAGCACCGTCGCCTCGACCAGGAACTGGATGAGGATGTGCTTTTCATGCGCGCCGATGGCGAGCCGGATGCCGATCTCGCGCGTGCGTTCGGTGACCGACACCAGCATGATGTTCATGATGCCGATGCCGCCGACCAGAAGGCTGACGCCGGCGACGGCGCCGAGCATGCCGGTCATGGTGGTGGTGGCGCTGGCCATGGCGTCGGCGATCTGGGTCATGTCGCGGATCGAGAAATCGTCTTCGCGGTCGGGCGTGATGCGGCGGGTGTCGCGCAGAATGTCCTCGACGCGCGGCTGCAATTCGGTGGTCGGCGTGCGGTTGTCGGCGGCGACATAAATGTTGTCGATGTCGCGGTTGCCGGCGATACGGCGCTGGTAGGCGGCAAGCGGCATCAAGACGACATTGTCCTGGTCCTGGCCAAAGCCGGTATAGCCTTTGGGTTCGAGCAGGCCGATGATCTCGCACGAGGTGCGGTTGACGCGGATGATCTCGCCTTCAGGCTCGCCGGCGCCGAAGAATTGCTGGCGCACGGTCTCGCCGATCAGGCAGACGCCAGTGCCAGAGCGTGTTTCGGAATCGCTGAACGGCCGGCCTGAAACGAGCTTCCAGTCGCGGGCGTCGAGATAGGCGCTGTCGGTGCCGGTGACGCCCGACGTCAGGCTCTCGGTGCCGAAGATGACGCGCACCTGCTTTTGCGAGGCCGGCGAAATGGCGCGTGCCCCGGTCAGATGCGCGACGAGGGCGGCAACATCCTTGTCGGCCAGCGGCCGCATCGCCTGGTCGAGCCCTCCCGGTCCGCCGGTGCCTGCCGGGCGGCCAGAGCGGACGACGAGCAGGTTGGAGCCGAGCTTGGCAATGTCGGACTTGACCTTGGCCGTGGTGCCCGAGCCGATGGTCAGCATGGCGATGACGGCGGCGACGCCGATGACGATGCCGAGCAGCGTCAGGAACGAGCGCAGCACGTTGCGGCGGATGGAGCGCAGCGACAGGCGGACGGTTTCCCAGATCATGGTCAGGCCACTTCCAGTTTCGAGGAATCGGAAGCGACGTGGCCGTCGAGGAAGCGGATGGTGCGCTCGGCATATTCGGCGACGTCGGCCTCGTGGGTGACCATGGCGATGGTAAGGCCAAGCTCGCGGTTCAGCCGCGTCAACAGCTCCATGATCTCGTGTGTGCGGGCGGTGTCGAGATTGCCGGTCGGCTCGTCGGCGACGAGCAGCGTCGGCCTGGTGACGATGGCGCGCGCGATCGCCACACGCTGCTGCTGGCCGCCGGAGAGCTCGGCTGGCGTATGGTGCTCGCGCCCGACAAGCCCGACCTCGGCCAGCGCCTGCATGGCAAGCTCGCGGCGCTCGCGGGCTGGGGCGCCGCGATAGATCAGCGGCAGCTCGACATTTTCCGCCGCCGTGGTGCGGGGCAACAGATTGTAGCCCTGGAAGACGAAGCCGATATAGAGATTGCGCAGAAGCGCGCGGCGGTTGCGGTCGAGCCGGCCCGCATCGATGCCCATGAAGGAATAGGTGCCGGCGGTCGGCGTGTCGAGGCAGCCGATGATGTTCATCGCCGTCGATTTGCCCGAGCCCGACGGACCCATGATGGCGACGAATTCGCCGCGCTTAATAGTGAGGTCGACGCCGGCCAGCGCATGCACCTTGGCTTCGCCCTGGCCATAGCTTTTCCAGACCGCGTCGAAACCGATGAGGGTCGCGGCCACGGCGTCAGCTCCGCAGGTGCGAGGCGGTGATCACCTGAGCGCCTTCGTCGAGGCCGGAGGTGATCTCGGTCAGCTCGCCGTCGGTGGAGCCGACCTTGACGTTGACGGGATGCGGCCGGCCGTTCTCCAGCACATAGAGCGTGCGTGAGCCATCGGTGGGCGCCGCCACCTGCTGGCGGCGGTTGCCGCCGGGACGGCCCATGCGGCCCGTAAACAGGTCGCTCAGGCTCCAGCCGCGAGCGGCCTGCTGCGCCGGCCGGTAGCGGAAAGCGGTGGACGGCACGGTGAGCACGCTCTTGGCCTGTTTGGTGACGACCGAAACGGTGGCGGTCATGCCGGGCCGCAGCAGCAGCTCGTTGTTGTTGACTTCCAACCGCGCATTGTAGGTGACGACGCCGTCGGTGGTGACCGAGGCGTAGGAGATGTCGCGGATTTCGG
This sequence comes from Mesorhizobium sp. WSM4306, assembly GCF_007003975.1. Classification (GTDB taxonomy): domain Bacteria; phylum Pseudomonadota; class Alphaproteobacteria; order Rhizobiales; family Rhizobiaceae; genus Mesorhizobium. Next base: position 526,897 of record NZ_VFTC01000001.1, on the reverse strand, counting down.
CGTCGAACGGCCGCTCGGGAAAGGCGTCGACGGTGAAGCGCGCATGCTGGCCGGGTCTGACCGCGCCGATATCGGCTTCATCGACTGCCGCCACCAGCTCCATGTTCCTCAAATCGGCGGCGATGATGAACAGCACCGGCGCCTGCAGCGAGGAGGCGACCGTCTGGCCGGGATCGACCGAACGCGTCAGCACGATGCCGTCGATCGGGGCGTAGATCGTGCTCTTGGCAAGGTCGGTCTGCTGCGCCTTGAGGTCGGCCTGGGCGATGGCGAGATTTGCCTGAGCACTGTCGAGCGCCGCCTTGGAGCGGTCGCGCGTGGCGGTTGCGGCCTCAAGCGACTGATCGGTCGCCATGCCGCGTTTGGTAAGCTCGGCGGCGCGCACCAGCGCCTTCTCGTTCTCGGCCAGCGTGACCGTGGCGTCCTCGACATTGGCGGCGGCAGCCTTGGCCGAAGCCCCGGCGCGTTCGATCTGGACCTCTAGTTTCACCGTGTCGAGCGTCGCCAGCACGTCGCCCTTCTTGACCTGCTGGTTCTCCTCGGCCGAGACGGAGCGTATGATGCCGGACAGTTCGCTTGAAATGTCGACCTGGGTGAGGGGCTGCAGCGTGCCGGTTGCCGACACTGCGACGGTGAGATCGGCAATCGTGGCCGGCGTGGTGGTGTAGTCGATCTTGGCGGGAGAGCCGGCATACCATTGGTAGCCGACGAGACCACCGGCAAGGGCGATCAGCGCCAGCAGCGCGTAAAGCCAGAAGCGGCGGCGCTTCTTGCGCACGCCGTTGCGGTCAAGTCCGAGCGCCGCTTCGATGGCGGAATCCGATTCCGTCTTTGGCAGATTGACAAGCTGGTCCACGCCGGACCCCTATGAAGCGTAATGTCCCTATACGTGCACAGATCAGGCTTGGTGGTTCGAATATCAAATTAAATTTCGGCCATGTTCGGATTGAGGCGGAAGGTTTTCCAAGATGCAGACGCGCAATTACTTGCTTTATGATGTGTTTACGACCGAACGGCTGGCCGGCAATCCGCTGGCTGTCGTGCTGGACAGCAAGGGGCTGGATACGGCAGCCATGCAGGCGATTGCGCGCGAGTTCAACCTGTCGGAATCGGTCTTCGTGCTGCCGCCGGACAATCCCAAGCACCGCAACCGCATTCGTATTTTCACGCCCGACTATGAAATGCCGTTTGCCGGCCACCCGACCGTCGGCGCGGCGATTGCGCTCGCCGAACTGGCAGGCGAGGGCGACGCCGGCCTCTTTGTGCTGGAGGAGAACATCGGCCCGGTTCGCTGCGCCGTCAGCAAGCACGACGGCGCGACCTTTGCCGAGTTCGATCTGGCGAAGCTGCCGGAACCGTTGAAGCTCGAAGCCGATCCGCAAGCGATTGGTGCGGCCCTTGGCCTCGCGCCGCATGAGATCGGCTTCGAGAATCACCTGGTGTCGTTCTGGTCCGCCGGCGTGCCTTACGTCACCATTCCGGTCGCCAATCTGGAGGCGGCAGCCCGCATCAAGCTCGATAACCAGGCCTGGTCGGAACTGGCGCCGCGCAAGAGCGAATGGGCCTTCGCCAGTCCGTATGTCTATTGCCGCCAGACGGTAAGCCATGACAGCGCCTTCCACGTCCGCATGATCGTGCCGGGCACGCCATCATATGAGGATCCAGCGACCGGTTCGGCCGCGGCGGCCTTTGCCGGCGCAATCATGCATTTCGACGCCCCCACCGACGGCATTTCGCAGCTGTGGATCGAGCAGGGGCTGGAGATGGGCCGACCGTCGCGCATCCGCCTCGAACTCACTGTCGAAGGCGGAAAATTGGCCTCCGCCCGCATCGGCGGCCATGCCGTGAAGGTGGCGGAAGGCAGACTGTTCGTCTGACCGCCTGCGGCAGTTCAGCTATTTGTCGGGAAATGATTCCGGCAGGGCTGGACAGGACCGGTATCGGCGGCTATATGCCCGCCGACGCCGGTTTTACCGGTCGAGTGGGTGCGTAGCTCAGTTGGTAGAGCAGCTGACTCTTAATCAGCGGGTCCACAGTTCAATCCTGTGCGCACCCACCAAATTTTTCGAGAAAATTGGTGGCAGACCTTGGAATCAGAGACGCGTTAACGCGTCTTTGCCATGCGTCGATGGTGGCACGAGCGCGCACTCAAGTTTTGCCCCGGCGCAACCAATTTTTTGGTGGGTCGATGGGGAACAGCGAAACCATGGTGGGTTGGACGGCAGGCGCCGGACTTGACTATGCAGTGACCGACAATTTGATTGCGCGCGTCGAATATCGCTGTTCCGACTATGGCCGCAAATCGCAACCTGCGCCGTTCAACTTCCCGACAGAACAAGTCAGGCTTGGTCTGACCACCAATGACGTTCGCGTTGGATTCAGCTACAATCTGATTTCGAACTGCACCAGACCCTCCAATTAGGCTTTAAAGGCTCGGCGGCCGGTAAGGCCGGTGCGCTATTTGGCCCGGAAGGCAAGCTGACGAAGGAGGGAAGGCCGCGCTGGATAAAGAAAGGCCCGGAAGCCGAAGCCGCCATCAATTAAAGCCAGTTTGAAACCACGGACTGGTCTCATACCCTAAGCGCGGATTATAATGATCCAGGAAGTTTGCGGCCCTATTTGACGGTTGCGCAACAACGGTGCCTGTCGATTTGCAATCCGGTTTCGGGGTCGGCTTGCTGCCAGCCTTCTTATGAGCTGTGGAACACGAGGTTGCCTGAGCGGTGGCCACCTTTTTCTTCTCTTTCGCAACAGCTGCTCCAGTGGCAGCCAATACCATTGCTACGCCAAAGACAACGAGTTTCATTGGAACGCCCTCACCCTGCACAATCCGTAATGATTGCGCCTAGTTAACGTCACGTCAATCCACATTTTGTCGGCAACGACGGCGAATAGTGCCAGTAAAAAAGAGCCCACCGCAGAAGCAGGGGGCCAATGTTCCCCCTAGGTGGTGAATCTTTCAGCGGCCGTGCCGCTCGAGCCACCAGTGCCAGCGACCGGCCCGACGATCATCAGTGAAGGTTCGGGCCGGCGCGCTCCCGTCAAATCGCCCTAGCTACTTCTCCGATACACCGGCCTCAGCAAAACTCGCCATCCTGGCGTGACACTCCAGCGCCGAGCGGACGATGTTGACGGCGAGGCAGGCGCCGGAGCCTTCGCCGAGCCGCATGCCGAGATCGAGCAGGGGCGGCAGGCCGAGCGCTTCGAGCAGGCGGCGGTGGCCGGATTCGGCCGAGACATGGGCGGCGATGGTGTGGGCGAGGCCGCTTGGGTGCAGCCGCGCCAAGGGTGCCGCGGCGGCCGTGCAGACGAAGCCGTCGAGCAGCACCGGGACATTGTTGCGACGCGCAGAAAGCGTGGCGCCGAAGATGGCGGCGAGTTCGCGTCCGCCGAGGGCGGCGGCGATCTTCAGCGGGTCGGACAGCGCATCGGTATGGCGCTTGAGGCCGGCTTCGATGGCCGTGACCTTGCGCTTCAGCCCGGCATCGTCGACGCCGGTGCCGCGCCCGGTCCATTTTTCCGCTCCGCCGCCGAACAGGGCGGTCGAGATGGCGGCCGCCGGCGTGGTGTTGCCGATGCCCATTTCGCCGAAGCAGACGAGGTCGATATCGCCAGTCACAGCATCGTAGCCGGCAGAGACGGCGGCAAGGAATGCCTTTTCGTCCATCGCCGGCGTTTGTGTGAAGTCACCAGTCGGGTGGTCGAGGTCGAGCGGGATGACGTCGAGTTCGGCACCGGCGATGCGAGCCAGCTGGTTGATCGCGGCGCCGCCGCCTGCGAAATTCGCCACCATCTGTACGGTCACTTCCGAGGGGAAGGCCGACACGCCCTGCGCGGTCACACCATGATTGCCCGCAAAGACGAAGACTTTTACGCGGTCGAGCTTCGGCATGTCGCGGCCCTGCCAGCGCGCCAGCCACGCGGCGATGGTCTCCAGCCGGCCAAGGCTGCCTTGCGGCTTGGTCAGCGTGTCCTGACGGAGGGCGACGGCATTGGCGGCCGCATCGCTGCCGGTGGGCAGGTCGAGGCAAGCGGCGCGCAGTTCATCGAATGATTTGAAGGGCATGGGGACAGGATCTCCGGAAGTGATTCAGGTGAGGGAAACGGAAGCGACGAGCAGGACAGTGATCTCGCCGAGTTGCTGCAGGGCGCCGATCGTGTCACCGGTCTGGCCGCCGATCTGGTTGAGGCAGAGCGCGCGAAACGCGCTGAACACAAGCGCCAGCAGGATGAGCGCCGCAAAAGCGCCGCCAAGTCCCAGCGCCAGAAGTGCTGCTGCGCCGAGCACTGCGCCGAGAATGGCGGTTTCAATCGAGACCGTGCCGGCGCCGGCCGCCAGACCATCGCTGCGTGCAGGCGGCGCCAGATGCATGAAGGCGCCGAGCAGGCCGCGAGAGGCGGCATGGGCGGCAATGAGGGCGAAGAGGACGCTTGTCGGATTGGCGAGTTGCGAAAGCGCGCTCCAGCGGATCAGCAGCGACAGGCTAAGGCATGCGGCGCCGTAAGCGCCGATGCGGCTGTCGCGCATGATCTCCAGTTTTCGCTCTCGCGTCTTGCCGCCACCGAAACCGTCGGCGACGTCAGACAGACCATCTTCGTGCAGGCAGCCGGTGACGAGCAGGGTCGCGGCAACGGTAAGGGCTGCCGCCGGGCCGCCGGCAAGCCCGAGCCTTGTGCCCGCGGCGTAGACGACGGTGCCAATCAGCGCGATGGCAAAGCCGGCGACGGGCGCTGCCCAGATCGCATCGGCAAGGCTGCGGCCGCGAAAGTCGAAGACCGGTAGTGGCAGCCGGGTGAAGAAGACGAGGCTAAGCGCGATGTCGTCAAGCGCTTGCCGGGGCGAGGGAACGGCGGTCATGCACCCCTCGCAATGGCATGGAAGAAGGTGCCGCTGACAAGGCCGCGCCGGTAGCCGGAGGCGCCGAGCGGATTGCCCTGGCCGTCGGCAAGATCTGCCAGCGGCTCGTCATTGCCGGTCGCAATCATCTGCGCATAGTGGAATTCGTGGCCGCGGATCACGGCACCTTGCGCGCCCAGCGGACAGGCGGCGCGCAGCCTCGCTTCGCGGTAGCCGAGGTTCATCTTGCGCTTGGCGAAGCTGGTGGAATGGCCGAGCAGGCCGAGCATGGCATGCGTCTCGCCGGCCGCATCCTCCAGTGCTTCGCCCAGCACCATGAAGCCGCCGCACTCGCCATGGATGAGCTTTGTCTCGGCGAAACGGGCCATGCCCGCGCGGAAATTCATTGCCGCCGCAAGACGGCCGGCGTGAAGCTCGGGATAGCCGCCAGGCAGCCAGCAGACATCGCAATCGGCAGGCGGTGCTTCGTCGGCGAGCGGCGAGAACGTCACGATCTCCGCACCGGCCTTGCGCCAATAGGCGGCGACATGCGGATAGAGGAAGGTGAAGGCTGCGTCTTCCGCCAGCGCGATGCGCTGGCCGGGCGGCGGCAAGGCATTTTCGAAACTGCCCGGCGCCGGCGAAAAGGGTGCTGCCAGCGCCATGATGGCGTCGAGGTCGAGGGATTTCTCGACCATATCTGCCAAGCGGTCGAGATGCGCCATCAGGTCGGCATATTCGCCGGCCTGGACGAGGCCGAGATGGCGCTCCGGCAGATTGAGTGATGGATCGCGCAAGATGCTGCCGACGACCGGCAGGCCGAGCGCTTCGATAGCCTCGCTGCACAGCTTGCGGTGGCGTTCGCTGCCGAGACGGTTGAGCACGACGCCGGCCATGCGCACGTCTGGGTCATAGGTGGCAAAGCCCTTGGCGACGGCGGCCGCCGTCGTAGACTGTCCCGAGACATCGAGCACCAAAAGCACCGGCAGGTGGTAGAGCCGGGCCAGATCGGCGGCCGAACCGGTGCGGCCTTGCCCGGCAGGGATGCCGTCGAACAGGCCCATGGCGCTTTCCAGGAAGATGAAGTCGGCATCCTCGGTGGCGTTGCCGGCCAGCTCATTGAGCAGGTCGGGCGACATCGCCCAGCTGTCGAGATTGACGCCGGAGAGGCCGGTCGCTGCTGTGTGAAAGCCGGGATCGATATAGTCGGGACCGGATTTGGCGCCGCGCACTTTCAGACCGCGCCGGGCAAGCGCGCGCAAAATGCCGATGGTGACGCTGGTCTTGCCGGAGCCCGAGCGCGGCGCGCCGATGATGATGGCGCGGGTCATTGCTCACCCGCCAATGCCGCGCGCATGGCGACAATGCCGCCGACGACAATGAGCGCCGGTGAGGCGAGCCCGGCAGCCGCCGCCGCCTCGGCAATGGTGGCGAGCGTGGCGACGACGGTTCGCTCCTGCGGTGTCGTCGCCGAAACGATGACCGCCGCCGGCGTCGAAGGCGGCAGCCCGCCTTCGAGCAGGGAGGCGGCGATGATGGGCAGATTGGCCATGCCCATATAGATGACCACCGGCTGACCGGTGCGGGCGATCGCTGCCCAGTCGAGATCGTCATCGGTGCCGGCGGCGTGGCCGGTGGCCAGGATCACCGCCTTGTTGATGCCGCGCATGGTGGCGGGAATGCTGGTGGCGGCCAGCGCGCTGAGGCCCGATGTCAGGCCGGGCAGGACGCGGAAGGCTATGCCTTCCCGCGCGAGCGCCAACGCTTCTTCGCCGCCGCGGCCGAAAATATAGGGATCGCCGCCTTTCAGCCTGACGACACGGCGGCCGTCGCGCGCCAGCCGCACCAGCAGAGCGGTGATGTCGTCCTGCTTCATGGACGGCTTGCCGCCGCGTTTTCCCGCGAAGAACAGCTCGGCATTTTCCGCAACGGCGACGACGTCGGGGGAAACCAGCGCGTCGTATACCAGCGCATCGGCCTCGGCCAAAGCCGCCAGCACTTCCAGCGTCAGGCAGCCGGGATCGCCGGGGCCGGCGCCGGCCAGCCAGACATGGCCGGGCTCAAGCGCACGCGGCTTGAAGTTCAGCCGCGCAAGCGCCTGTTCGAGCCTGGCGTTTTCGCTTTTGGTCTTGCCGCTCACAATCCGTCCCGTCCGCGAAAACGCCGCTGATAATGGGCGTCGTACAATGAACTCTCGCCAAAGCCTTCCGCCGCGAGCGAAGAGCCGACGAAGATGATCGCCGTGCGCTCCATCGGATCGGCGGCGAGCAGTGCCTCGATCGTCGCCAGCGTGCCGGTCAGCACGCGCTCGTCCGGCCACGAGGCGCGAAAGACGATCGCCACCGGGCAATCGCCGCCATAGTGCGGCGTCAGTTCGGCGACGACGCGGTCGATGGCGTGGATGGCAAGATGAATGGCGAGCGTGGCGCCGGTGCGGCCGAAACCGGCCAGCGTTTCGCCCGGCGGCATTTTCGAGGCGCGGCCGGAGACGCGGGTCAGCACCAGACTTTGCGCCACTTCGGGAATGGTCAGTTCGCGGCGAAGGGCTGCGGCAGCGGCGGCGAAGGAGGGGACACCCGGCGTCAGCGTGTACGGGATGCCGTGCTTTTCCAGCCGGCGGATCTGTTCGGCAACCGCGCTCCACACCGACAGGTCGCCGGAATGCAGGCGGGCGACATCGTGGCCGGCCTGGTGGGCAGCCACATATTCAGCTTCGATCTCGTCGAGCGACATCGGTGCGGTGTCGATCAGTTTTGTCCCCGGCGCGCAGTGCTGCAGCAATTCGGGGGCGACGATCGAGCCGGCATGCAGGCAGACCGGGCAGCTTCCCAGGAGCTTCGCGCCGCGCAGTGTGATGAGGTCGGCGGCTCCCGGGCCGGCGCCGATGAAGTGCACGGTCATGGCGCGTCTCCGCTGATGGCGATGGCGCAGGTGACTGGGCCGAGTAGCGTGCGCGGGCCGAGTAGTTTTGCACCCGCGCCGGCAACGGCAAGGGCTGACGCTTCGGAGACTGATGGCGTGCCGGCGAGGTCTTGCGAAAGGCTGGAGATGCTTAGCGTCCCCGGCGATGTGGCCTGAAGCGCTGAGTCATCGACGATGATGACCGGAAGGTTAAGCGCGCGACCAGCGGCAGCGATCGCCTGTTCATCTTTCTTGAGCGTGGCGGTTGCCAGTGCCGAAATCGCCGTCATCGCCAGCCCGTGCGCTTCGAGCGCGGTTTCGATGGCCGCGAGCACGTCTTCGACGCTTACGCCCTTCCTGCTGCCGATGCCCGCGACCATCATGGCTTCACCCAGCTCCATTGGGTGACCGGCATGGCCGGTCGCCAGGCCTGCATCGAGCCGACCGGGGAAGCCCGGGAGATGGCGATGCGGGTGAGGTCGCCGCCGCGCTTGGTGTGCTCTGCGAGCAGCAACGTTTCCATCTCCAGCGTCACCGCATTGGCCACCAGACGGCCGCCAGATGGCAGTGCCTTGATGGCGGCATTGATCACGCCGGTGTCGCTGCCGCCGCCACCGATGAAGATCGCGTCCGGCGTGGCCAGCCCGGTCAGCGCCTTGGGTGCTTTGCCTTCGACCACGACAAGGCCTGGCACGCCGCAATGCGCGGCGTTGCGGGTGGTGCGGGCCGCGCGCTCGCTGTTGGCCTCGATGGCGATGGCGCGCATCGAAGGGTGGGCGAGCATCCATTCGATGCCGATGGAGCCGGAACCGGCGCCGATGTCCCACAGCAACTCGCCACGTCTTGGCGCCAGCGCCGCAAGCGTGATGGCGCGGATATCGTGCTTGGTGATCTGGCCGTCATGCTCGAACAGATGATCCGCGCGGCCGACGGTCAGCGGCAGGATGCGTGCCTCCGGTGTCGATTCAAGTTCGAGCGCCAGCACGTTGAGCGGATTGATATCTCCAAGATCGAAGGCATCGGCGCGGACTGTGCGCTGCTTCTCGTTTGGGCCGCCCAGCGCTTCCAGGACCGTCAGCCGCGAAGCGCCGAAATCGAGCTCGACGAGCAGGCGCGCGATTGTCGCCGGTGCATCGCCGTCCGATGTCAGCGCCAGGATGCGCGCCTTCGGCTGCAGCAATGGCCGGATCAGGTCGAGCGGCCTTCCATGCAGAGAGACGGTCTCGATGTCCTGCAAGGGCCAGCCAAGCCGCGCCGCCGCTAGCGAAATGGCCGAGGGTGCAGAGATGACATGCATCTGCTCAGGCTTCACCTTGCGGGCCAGGGTGGCGCCGACGCCGTGGAAGAACGGGTCGCCCGAGGCGAGCACGCAGACGCGCCGGCCGGCGAGCGCCAGCACGTCAGTCATGCCGGCATCGAATGGAACCGGCCAGGCGCGGCCTTCGCCTTTTGCCAGGGAGGCGACCAGCGCCAGATGCCGCTTGCCGCCGAAGATGAGTTCGGCCTCTGCGATCAGCCGCTTGGCCTCGTCGCCGAGACCCGCTAAACCGTCCTCGCCGATGCCGACGATGGTGAGCCATTTGGCGTCGCGCGGACCTTTAGCAGGCATGATGACCCACCGCATTCTGATCCTTGGCGGCACCAGCGAAGCCCGGCAACTGGCCGGAAAACTGGCAGCGCGCGCCGATCTGTCGCTCACTTTGTCGCTGGCCGGCCGCACCGAAAGCCCGGTCGCGCAAGGCGTGCCGGTGCGAACCGGCGGCTTTGGCGGCGTCGAGGGGCTGGCGGCCTATCTCAAGGAGACGGGCACTGAGCTGCTGATCGACGCCACACATCCCTATGCAGCGGGAATCTCCGCCAATGCCGCGCAAGCCGCGCAAATGACCGGTGTTCCGATCCTCGCGCTGCGCCGTCCCGGTTGGGCGCCTGTCGAAGGCGACCGCTGGACGTTGGTGGATGCGGTTGGCGATGCCGTGCAAGCGCTTGGACGGGCGCCGCGCCGGGTCTTCCTGGCGCTTGGCCGACAAGAGGTCGCGACTTTCGAGGCTGCGCCCCAGCACCACTATCTCATCCGCAGCGTCGATCCGGTCGAGCCAAAACTGGCGGTGCCGGACGCGACTTACCTGCTGGCGCGCGGGCCATTCCGCGAGGCGGATGAACGCGCGCTGCTCCTGGAGAATCGCATCGATGTCGTCGTGTCCAAAAACAGCGGCGGCGAGGCGACCTATGGCAAGATCGCTGCGGCGCGGGCGCTCGGCATCGAGGTGGTGATGGTGCGCAGGCCCGTCCTGCCGGGCGTGCCGTCGGCTGAAACCGTCGATGAGCTCGCCGCGCTGGTCGATCATGGTCTCGACCCTGTCGCGGAACGCGGCGTGTAGACCAGCGCCGGCTTGTCGCCGCGCTTGATGATCCTTGTTTCCGGCGAGCCGATGATGATGCAAGTCGCCATATCGGCCTTTTCTGCTTCGACATCGGCCAGCAGAAACACCTCGATGCGCTCGTCCGGGCGGCCGGCGGCGCGGCCGAAAATCACCGGCGTGGTGCCGGGCAGGATGGCGGTGAGGCACTCGAAGGCGCGGCCAAGCTGCCAGGGGCGTGCCTTGCTGATCGGATTGTAGAGCGCAATGACGAAGCCGGCGCCGGCCGCCGCCAAAAGGCGCAGCTCGATCAGATCCCACGGTTTAAGATTGTCCGACAGCGAGATGGCGCAGAAATCATGACCGAGCGGCGCGCCGATGCGGGCCGCGACCGCCAGCATGGCGGTGACGCCAGGCACGACGGCGACATCGACCGCGTGCCATTCGGCCGGGCCGGCCTCGATCGCCTCGCAGATGGCGGCCGCCATGGCGAAGACGCCGGGATCGCCGCCGGAGACGACGGCGACATCATGGCCCTCGGCCGCCTTGACCAGCGCGTCCTTGGAGCGGGCGAGTTCCTCGCGATTGTCGGAGGCGACGCGGGTCTGGTCAGGGCGCAAGTCGAGCCGGTCGAGGTAAGGCTTGTAGCCATAGAAGAATTTTGCTTCCGCCACGGCGCGGCTGGCTTGCGGCGTCACCTGATCGGCATTGCCGGGTCCGAGGCCAATAACGGTGAGACGGCCGCTCATGGCTTGGCTCCCATCCCCATAACGCCAGGCCGGCCGGACCAGCCGGCGACCAGTACGATGGCAAAGTAGGGCGCCTTGTCGTCCGGCTTGTCGGCGAGCCTCATCGAGACGCTGCCGGCCATGGTGCCGCGCTCGACATAGACGGCGCGGCCGAGCTTGCCGGTAGCCTCGAGCGCCCGCCTGATCTTGGGCAGATTGCGGCCAACCTTCATGATCACGGCGGCATCGGTGTCGGCCAGCCGGCGGCTCAATTCGAATTCGCTCATCGTGCCGGGCAAAACGGTCAGCACATCGTCGCCCTGGACGATCGGCACGCCGGTCTGCGACCAGCAGCCGGACATGGCCGTGACGCCGGGGATGACCTCGGTCGGGAAGCGATGGGCGAGGCGCACATGCAGATGCATGTAGGAGCCGTAAAACAGCGGGTCGCCTTCGGAGAGCACAGCCACCATCCGGCCGGCTTCGAGGTGTTCGGCGACTTGCTCGGCCGACTGCTCGTAGAAATCGGTGATCTGCGAGCGATAGTCGTCGTGATCCTTGTCGATCTCGGTGGTGACGGGGTAGAGCAGCGGCAGTTCCAGCATGTCCGGCCTAAAGCGCGCCTCCACGATGGCGCGGGCATTGCTGTTGTTGCCGCGCTTGGCGAAGTAGGCGACGACATCAGCTTCCGCCAGGACGCGCGCGGCTTTCAGCGTCAGCAGTTCGGGGTCGCCGGGACCGGTGCCGACGCCGACAAGGCGGCCTTGGGGAAGCGCGTTCACAGGCCGGGCCTCGCCAGCGAATTGAGGGCGGCAGCGGTCATGGCACTGCCGCCGAGACGGCCGCGCACGATGGCGTAGGGCACGCCATAAGAATTCTCGGCCAATGCGTCCTTGGATTCAGCCGCACCGACGAAGCCGACCGGCATGCCGATGATTGCCGCCGGTTTCGGTGCACCATCGCGCAGTTTTTCCAGCAGATAGAACAGCGCCGTCGGCGCGTTGCCGATGGCCACAACCGAACCGGCCATGCGTTCGCCCCACAGGTCGATCGCGGCGGCCGAGCGGGTGTTGCCGATGTCTTTGGCGATGTCGTGTGTGCGTGCGTCGCGCAAGGTGCAGATCACCTCGTTCCCGGCCGGCAGGCGTGCGCGGGTGACGCCATGCGAGACCATTTCGGCATCGCAGAAGATCGGCGCGCCGGCCGCCAAGGCGGTGCGGGCGGCCGCGACGAGGTCGGGCGAGAAAACAAAATGACTTGATGCTTCGACTTGGCCGCAGGCATGGATCATACGGACGGCGACATCGGCCTCGGCTTCGGAAAAGCGCGACAGATCGGCCTCGGCGCGGATGATGGCGAAGGAGCGCTCGTAGATCGCGTTGCCGTCATGGATGTAGTCGTAGGCGGCCATGCTCATTTCCGTTTTTTGGTTTGGGCCTGTCGGTAGGTTTCGGCGATTGCCGCCGGCCCAAGTCTTGTCAGACAAGCGGCGGCGGTTTCGCCCTGAAATCGTGCGCTGCGCATCTCTGCCGCGACGTGACTGATGCCGCGCGCGGCGTCATAGCCCGGCCTGTAGCCCGCAGGAAGGGCCTTTGCCGTCGCGTTCACGACAAGTCCGGCTCCGTTTTCGCCGCCGACGATTGTTAGCGCAGCCGGACCGGGGTGTGCGCAGCCCTTGGCGCAGCCGGAAATGTGCAAGGTGAAGTCGAGGATATCGGCGTTTTCGGCGGCGATGGTTTCGGCGATGTCGCGGGTGGCGATGCGGCCGGAGGTGCAGGCAGGGGTGCCGGGACACGCGGCAATGCGGGTGCGCGGGTCGGTAGCGGAGGTGACGAAGCCGAGGGCGGCGGCGGTGGCCTGGAGGGGGTCGTTGGCGGTCGAGGGTTGGCCGAGGAAGAGGAGCGCGCGGCCGGGGGCGAGGCGGATTTCGGTTGCGCCGAGGGTGATGGCGCTTTGGGCGAGGGCGATGAGCTTGTCGGCCGGCATGCTGCCATAGGGGAGGGCGATGCCGAGGGCGGTGGCGTCGTCGGTTATGAGGAAAAGACCGATGGGCCGGCGATCCTGCACACCCCCCTCTGTCCTGCCGGACATCTCCCCCGCAAGGGGGGAGATTGAGCTGTCATCGGTGTTTTCGCTAATCGCCGACGTCACAGCTACCGCCGACATTTCAGAACGAGAGGCAGCGCTGGAACTGCTGATCTCCCCCCTTGCGGGGGAGATGTCCGGCAGGACAGAGGGGGGTGTGACGGAGTGCCAACCTGCGAGAGAGGCCAATTGCCTCTCCGACAAATCCCTCGCATGCGCCTCGCGACCCTTTTCGGCAACCATCCTGAGCGCAGCCACCGCGATATCCCTCGCGGCATCCGCGTCGACCGTCGCGAGCGGCTTCGTGCTTCGACCGTCGCCGCCAACCGACACAGCCCACACGACGCCATCGCCGATCGACACCGCCCTCAACCGCACATCCGCCGTCACCGCATCCATCGACAACTGCCCGCCGCCATTGACAACCACCGAAACCTTCGGTCCCAGCCTCGCCGTCAGCCCGGCCTCCTCAACCTCCGCCCTGATCCGATCAGCCAGAGCTCGCGGATCGGCAATCTCCTGCGGATCCAAACCCGCCAGCGGTCCGGTCTCGACCGGGACCCCAGTACGCACCGCAATGCCCAGCGCATTCACCTCCCCAGCCAGTTGGGCAGCGCTCTCCGCCGTCAGGCCGCGGATCTGCAAACTGCCACGCGCGGTCACTTCCATGATGCCGTTGCCGTGGCGCAAGGCGGTTTCGCAGAGTCCGATCAACAGTTTGGGCGCTAATCCTCCAGCAACCGGATTGAGCCGCACCAGCAGGCCGTCGCCGGTCTGCATCGGCGCCGACAGGGCCGGGCAGGCGCCGCGCCTTGAGAAGGCGTTCATGCCGCGACCCCGAGCGCCTCGGCTTCGGCGATCAGCGCGGCAAGATCGTCGTCAATCGAATTGCGCAAGGGGTGCCACAGCCCGCGCTGGCGCGCCGACAGGAAGCGCTCGGCGATGACTTTTGCGGCGGCCGGGTTTTCGCGCAGGATGAAGGCGCGCACGTCGGGGTCGCCGACATAGGCGTCATGCACGGCCTCGATCAGCGCGCCGGAAATGGCGTGCGTGGTTTCGGCAAAACCGATGAGGCGGTCGACCGTCTCGGCGAATTCGGACGCGCCGCGCGGGCCGTGGCGCATCTGGCCCGATATAAACCGCGCGTTGACCGCTCGTGCTCGCACCACCCGCGATACGGCTTCGCTCACCGAACGCGGTTTAGGTTTCTGCGGATCCGTCGTGTCGAGCACGATCACGTCGGCATTCCTGCCCAGCGCTGCCAGTGCGGCCGAAAAGCCGCCGATGAAGGCGACATCGGCGGAGCCTTCGAGAATGTCGCGGCCGGGGTCGTCGCCGGTGTGGACGAGAAGATCGGCCTCGGCGATGCGGGTTTCGAAAGCGCCGGGCGAGGCGATGCCTTCGCCCTCGGCGCCGCCATAGGCATGCGATGTGGCATCGAGATAGGCGCGGCCGATCTCTTGGCGCACGCCCCAGTCGCCGCTCGACAACAGGTCCTCGACGCCGGCGCCATAGGTGCCGGGCGAGGTGCCGAATATGCGCGGGCTGATCTTGCCATCGGCGCGGGTTTTGGCGGCGAGCGGATTTTCCGAATCGTCCTCGTCGCGCGCGGCAACGGCGTTGGCGGCGGCGTCGATCAGCGCGATCTGGGTCGGGAACATGTCGCGGAACAGGCCTGATATGCGCCAGGTGACATCGACGCGCGGGCGGCCGAGGGTGGCCGGCGGCAGCACCTCGATGCCGGTGATGCGGCCGGTGGCAGAATCCCATTGCGGCCGGCAGCCCATCAGTGCCAGGCCTTGCGCGATTTCTTCGCCGCCGGTGCGCAGCGAGGCCGAGCCCCAGAGATCGATGACCAGCGAACGCGGCCAGTCGCCATGCGACTGCATATAGCCGCGCACCACTTCTTCCGCCGCTGCTTTGCCCAGATCGTAGGCGGTCGGCGTCGGCATGGTGCGCGGGTCGGAGGTGAAGAGGTTGCGGCCTGTGGGTAAGACATCAGAGCGGCCGCGCGCCGGCGCACCGGCCGGACCGGCCTTGACGTGACGGCCGTCGAGCGCGGCCAGCAGCGATGCCTTTTCGGCCTCGGCGCTTTGGCTGCGCATGGCGTCAGTTTCGCCCTCCGGTGCGCGGCCATAGATGTGCAGCCCGTCCTTGATGGCGAAATCCTTGAGGTCGCAGAGCCAGGCGTCGATGCGACGCAGCGCCTCGTCGGGCGCATCGGTCTTGGCGACACCGGCTTCGGAGGCAAGGCCGGTCTTTTGCGCGGTGTCGACGATCAGTTTTGCGAGGCGGTCGCGGCGGCGGCGGTCGAGGCCGTCGGCCTGGGCGTATTCGTCGACCAGCCGTTCGAGTCTGTTCTGTTCTTCGTCCAGTCCTGCGCCGACCAGCGGCGGCGGCAGGTGGCCGAGCGTGACGGCAGCAATGCGCCGCTTGGCCTGCGCCGCTTCGCCGGGGTTGGAGACGATGAACGGATAGATGACGGGCAATCCACCGGTGACGATCTCGGGAAAGCAGGCTTGCGACAGAGCGACGGTCTTGCCGGGCAGCCATTCGAGCGTGCCATGGGCGCCAACATGGATCAGCGCATGGATGCCGAGCGATTTGCGCAGCCACAGGCCGAAGGCGAGCAGGGCGTGGCGCGGGGGGAGCGTCGGGTCGTGGTAGTCGGCGCGGCGGTCGGCCGAGCGGCCGCGATCGGGGGCCAGCGCCACGGTGATGTTGCCGAAAGTGGCGGCGCGGAAGGGGAAGTGGTTTTCGCCAGCGTGCGGCAAAGGCCGGCGTTCTGTCGCGATCGCCTCGCGCAAACCTGTCACTTCTGCCTGACCCCATGCGGCTTCTACTTTGGCAATTGCCTCAGCCGGCAGGTCCTTCGAGAATTCTTGATAGTCTGCTAGCCCCAAGCCATCACCGCTCCGCTCCAATGCATCCAGCAACCCGCGCGGCGTTTGCGGAATCCCTTCAACCGCATAGCCCTGTGCCTTAAGGTCATGCAGCATCGCCAGCACGCTGGACGGGACGTCGAGGCCAACCGCATAGCCGGTGCGGCCGGGCGCGCTTGGGTAGTCCGGGATCAAGATGGCCAGTTTTCGTTCGCCTCGAGCCGTCTCCTGCAGGCGAATAAACGCCGCTACCCTATCCGCCACCTGCGCCACGCGGTCCGGTTCCGGCCGGTTGGCGAAGGCGCGGTGGCCGAGGGCGGGATCGGTCTCGCTTTCGCCCTTGAAGGAAATCGCGCCGGCCAGAATGCGGCCGTCGAGTTCGGGCAGCACGACATGCATGGCGAGGTCGGCCGGCGCCAGGCCGCGCTGGTTCTTGTCCCAGACGTCGCGGCGGGTGGTGGCGACGATGACCTGGAAGACGGGCACGCCGGCGCGGTCGAACAGGGTTTCGACGCCGGGCTCGGCGCCCGAGGCGAAGGCCGTCGCGGTGATGATGGCGGCGGGCCTGAACGTCGCGAGCGCGGTCTCGACGAAGGCGAGGGAGGTGGTGTCTTTCAGGCTGGAGACGAAGATCGGGACCGGCGCGATGCAGCGCTGGCGAAGCGCTTCGACGAGTGCGTCGATAGGCGCCACGTCTGCGGCGAGCAGCATCGAACGGTAGAAGAGGATGGGCACGACCTTTCCCTCCCCCTCAAGGGGAGGGTGGCCCGAAGGGCCGGGTGGGGTCGGTACGACTGGGTTCGACGCTTTATCTTGCGGCGCCTCATAGCGTCGGCGCACTTCACCGGCGACCCCACCCCCGGCCTGCGGCCGGACCCTCCCCTCGAGGGGGAGGGGGACGACGCCGCGGCCTGGCTCGTAGTAGCCGGCTTTCGGCACCGCGACCGGCTCAGCTGCCGCCACATCGGCCCCAGCCAACCCCGCCAGCTTCTGCATCAACGCGCTCATATTGGCCGGGCCGCCCTCGCGGAAATAGCCGAGCAAGGCGTCCAGTTCCGCACGCGGCAGCGTCGAGGCTTCGATCAGGCGCAGATCCTCGTCGTGGCTCTCACCCGGCAACAGCGCCAGCTTTATGCCCCGCGCGCGGGCGGTCGCGGCCAGCTGGTCGCAGCCATAGCGCCACCAGTCGTAGCCGCCGAGGATGCGCACCAGGATGATCTTGGCGTGGCGGGCGACGCTATCGACCCAGAGGTCGACGGACATGGGGTGGCGCAGGTCGCGCAGTGCTGCCAGCCGCATCGACGGCAGGCGTGCCGCGTCGGCCTTCCACGCTGCCGCCAGTCCGGCCAGATCGCTGTCGGTGAAGGACAGCGCCACGACATCCGCCGGCGTCTGCCGGAGATCGACCGGCTCGGCGAGATCGTCGAGCGAGGCGGATGTGGTGGTGAGGATGTGCATCGCGGCTCGTGCCTGAGATCAGCCGGCGAGTATACGCTCGATCGCCGGGCGGTTCAGCCCCTTGAGGCCAATGACGACGAGGCGCGAGCGGCGGTCGTCCTCGGCCGTCCAGGCGCGGTCGTAGTAGTGATTGACGCGCGGGCCGACGGCTTGCAGCAAAAGCCGCATTGGCTTGCCGCCGACATCGACGAAGCCCTTCACGCGCAACACATTCTCTTCCTCGGCGATGGTGGCGACGCGCTTTGCCAGCTCGTCCGGATTGGCGATCGAGGCAATGTCGACAATGAACGTGTCGAAGTCGTCATGCTCGTGGTCGAAGGCGCCGTCATGATGCGACTTGCGGTTTTCGATGTCGTCCTCGACGGCGAGACCGAGGCCGAGCAGCACGGAAGGATCGACCTTGCCCTGCGACGTCGGCACGATTTTCACGGCGCGGGCGGAGTGTTCGCTGATGATGGCGTTGGCGCGGGCCGAACCGGCTGAATCCATCAGGTCGCTCTTCGACAGGATGATCAGGTCGGCGCAGGCGATCTGGTCCTCGAACACTTCCTCGACCGGGTCGTCATGGTCGAGCGTCTCGTCCTGGACACGCTGCGCCTGCAGGGCGTCCATGTCGTTGGCGACGCGGCCCTCGGCCAGCGCCGGGCCGTCGACCACGGCAATGACGCCATCGACGGTCACACGGCTCTTCACGCTCGGCCACTGGAAAGCCTGGACCAGCGGCTTGGGCAGGGCCAGGCCCGAAGTCTCGATCAGGATATGGTCGACCTTCGGTGTCAACGCCAGGATCTGGTCGAGCGCCGGCACGAAATCGTCGGCGACTGTGCAGCAGATGCAGCCATTGGCCAGTTCGACGATGTTTTCCTCCGGGCAGGTGTCGATGCCGCAGCCTTTCAGGATTTCACCATCGATGCCGATATCGCCGAACTCGTTGACGATGATGGCGATGCGCTTGCCGCCGGCGTTTTCCAGGAGATGGCGGACCAGCGTCGTCTTGCCGGCGCCGAGAAAGCCGGTGACGACGGTGCAGGGAACTCGGGAAACGGAAGCGGTCATGTCAAGTCCTTCAGCATGTCGAGGGGCGGGATGCGGGCAACGAGGCCGCGCTTGAGGCTATCGGGGCGGCCTCGCCAGGGGATGAGGCCATCGGTCGAGGTGGCGAAGAGTTTGGCGCCGGTGACGAGATCGGCGCCGCTTGTCGCGGTCAGGTCGCCGAAGACATAGCTCCAGCAGCCGTCGCGCAGGATGGCGGCGCTGAGCCGACGCTTGCAATTGCCGAGGCATTCGACGGTGCCGACGCGAATGTTGTCATCGGCTGCAGCGCGGCGCGTGTCATCGGCCAGCAGTTCGCCGGCGCGGGGATGGGCGTCCGAGCCGGTCTCGTCGCGGCAGGAGGCGCAGACGATGACGGTCACGCCGGTCAAGGCGTCGCTATCGGCGGGCGAAACGTCCGCTGTGCCAGCCGAAAAACTGCTGTTCTGGTCCAAAAACCGGGCTCCTTGCCCGGAAACCCGCCAGGCGATCGGATTCTAATGTCGCAGACGGCAGGTCTCCTGGCTCGCGAGTCATCGCCTTGGGTAGCCGCCTTCCCGGTGTTACCCAGTGGCTTTCGGCCTTGGCTCGTCGCTTACAGTTGCGGGGACAGCCGCGGATTTGGGATTTTGCCCCGCACCGCATTCCCTCTTGGCCCCAGCCTTTGCGGGCAGGGGACCGTCTGGAGCGGATTTAGGCTTTTGCGGGCAGCGGTGTCAACGCACGGCTACGACATGACAATGTCGGCCAAAGGCTGTCCAAGATCGCCGGCCGGCGTCACCTCGATCCGCTCAAGCCCAAGCCAGCCCTGCATCTGCTTCAATTCCTCGAACAGCTGAGCGGCGGTTTCAGGTGGCGCTTTGGGTTCGGCATAGGCCGCGTGGACGCGCAGCACGCTGGCGGGACGGTCGGCTTTGAGGTCGACGCGCCCCACGATCCGGTCGTCGAGCAGGAACGGCAGGACGTAATAGCCGTATTGCCGCTTGTCGGCAGGCGTGTAGATCTCGATGCGGTAGTGGAAATCGAACAGACGCTCGCTGCGCGAACGCTCGAAGACGACGGGATCGAACGGCGCCAGCAAAGCGCGGGCCTCGATTCTTCGCGGTAACCGGGCGTCCTTGTGGAGGTAAGCCGGCTTGTCCCAGCCTTCGACGCGCACCGGCAGCAGTTCGCCCGACTCGACCAGTTCCTCCAGCCGGCCCTTCATGTCGGCCGGCGACAGGCGGAAATAGTCGCGCAGGTCACTTGCTGTCGCGACGCCATGGGCGCGGGCGGAAATGCGCAGCAATTCGCGATGCGCGTCCTCGGCCGCCGGCACCGGCAGATCGAGAATCGCCTGCGGCAGCACGCGCTCGGGCAGGTCGTAGAAGCGCTCGAAGCCGCGGCGGTGCGCCGTGGTGATGCGGCCGGCCCAGAACAGCCATTCGAAGGCATGCTTGGCATGGCTCCAGCCCCACCAGCCGCCCGAGCCCTTCTGGCCTTCGAGCGCCGAAGCGGCAATCGGGCCGCGATCCGCGACCGCGCGGTAGATCTCTTCGATATAGGCGGCGTGCTCGCGGCCCCATTTGGCCAGTCCCAGATACATTTCATCGCCGCTCTCGGCGCGCTGCATGCGCCAGCGCATCAGCGGCCAGGTCTCGACCGGCAGGAACGAGGCCTCATGCGCCCAGTATTCGAACACCGTGCGTTTGCGGGTGACCGCGGCATTGTCGAGCAGGGCCAGCGGGTAGGGGCCAAGGCGCGAATAGAGCGGCATATAATGAGCGCGCACCACGGCGCTGACAGAATCGATCTGCAGCAGGCCGGTGCGCGAGAGTACCCGGGCGAGGTGGCGGCGGTCGGGTGTGCCGCCCGGCCGCGGGTCGGTAAAACCCTGCGCAGCCAGTGCGATCCGCCTGGCCATGGCGAGCGATATTTTGTCCTTCATCAGATGACTTTGCCCTGGTCCTGTTCGCGTATTTTTAGCCGGTGATTCCGACCATGCTAGCAGGCAAAAGGCGGGAGACATGTCAGGAGACAAAAGTGGAGTAAAAAGTGAAGGAAATCAAACAGGAGGAGATCGGACCAGTTTTTCCCGACCTGCCGTCCAGCACTGCGTTTTGAACAAGGTTTGACTTGCTTCGCCGAAAGCCCTGCGCTAACCCTCGCCGCGTTGCAGCAAAGGCACCTAAAACGGTTCAGCGGTTAAACTGTCACGCTTCCGCATTAGGGTTGGTTGCTGTAATCAACGTGGATTGGCCGCCAACGGAAAGCCGCAGAATGAACGCACTGCTCAGTTCGTACCTGCCCATCGTCCTCTTCATCGCCGTGGCGGCGGTCGTCGGCCTGGCGCTTATAATAGCGCCGTTTCTGGTGGCCTACCGCAGTCCCGACCCGGAAAAGCTTTCCGCCTATGAGTGCGGCTTCAACTCTTTCGACGATGCCCGCATGAAATTCGACATCCGCTTCTACCTGGTGTCGATCCTGTTCATCATCTTCGATCTGGAGGTGGCCTTCCTGTTCCCGTGGGCGGTGTCGTTCTCGAAGATCGGCATGCTCGGTTTCTGGTCGATGATGGTGTTTTTGGCGGTGCTGACCATCGGCTTTGCCTATGAATGGAAAAAAGGAGCGCTGGAATGGGATTGAACGACAGTTCCGGAACGCTCGTCGCGCCGAAGCCCAAGGGCCTGATCGATCCCAATACCGGTCGTCCGGTCGGTTCTGACGATCCGTTCTTCCTCGAGATCAACAATGAACTCGCCGACAAGGGTTTTCTCGTCACCTCGACCGAGGCGCTGATCACCTGGGCGCGCAGCGGCTCGCTGATGTTCATGACCTTCGGTCTGGCGTGCTGCGCCGTCGAGATGATCCACACCTCGATGCCGCGCTATGATTCGGAGCGGTTTGGTGTTGCGCCGCGCGCCTCGCCACGCCAGTCCGACATCATGATCGTCGCCGGCACGCTGACCAACAAGATGGCGCCGGCGCTGCGCAAGGTCTACGACCAGATGCCGGAGCCGCGCTACGTCATCTCGATGGGCTCCTGCGCCAATGGCGGCGGCTACTACCACTATTCCTATTCGGTGGTTCGCGGCTGCGACCGCGTCGTGCCGGTCGACATCTATGTGCCCGGCTGCCCGCCGAGCGCCGAAGCGCTGCTCTACGGCATTCTTCTGCTGCAGAAGAAAATCCGCCGCACCGGCACGATCGAACGGTAAATCCATGGCCGCATCCCTTAGCGAACTGTCGACCTATCTCGGCGAAAAGCTGCCGGGCCGCGTCAAAGACGCGGTGCTGGCCTATGGCGAGCTCGGCATATCCGTCGAGCCCGGCGACCTGATCGACGTAGCGACCTTCCTGCGCGACGATCAGGGCTGCCAGTTCATCTCGATCATCGATGTCTGCGGCGCCGACTATCCGTCGCGGGCCAAACGCTTCGACGTCGTCTATCACCTCTTGTCGCCGAAGCAGAATTTGCGCATCCGCATCAAGGTCCAGGCCGACGAAGAGACGCTGGTGCCCTCGCTGACATCAGTCTATCCCGGCGCCGACTGGTTCGAGCGCGAAACCTACGATCTCTACGGCGTTTTGTTTTCAGGTCATCCGGACCTGCGGCGCATCCTCACCGACTATGGTTTCGAGGGTCATCCGCTACGCAAGGATTTCCCGCTGACCGGTTTCGTCGAAGTGCGCTACGACGACGAAGCCAAGCGTGTCATCTACGAGCCGGTCGAGCTCAAGCAGGAGTTTAGAAACTTTGATTTTCTGAGCCCGTGGGAAGGAACGGATTACGTTCTCCCCGGGGATGAAAAAGCGAAGCAGTAGAGGCAGTAGAGAGTGGCATGGCGATGATCCGCATAGCGCTCCTGGGTTTGTTTTGCTGCGGCGTTGCGCCGAATGCATTTGCGAACGACTGTAAAGTAGCTGGAGTGGATTGCTATTCGGCGTCGCGAGCTGTCGTGGCGAATTACACAGTGAAGAATTGCCCGACGATATTTCGTATCAAGCCGGCGATGCAGATTGAATTGGACCAGATTTTGAACGCCTTACGCGATGCCGGAGAGCTGGCCGATCTCCAGCCTTCCAATGAGACCGCTGAGCAATGCGAGCAGAGAGCAAAAGAATATCTGGCCGGGCCGCAGACGATCCGCTTTATGGAAGTGACGCCGTCAGCCAAGGAAAGGCTTGGAATCTAGCATGACCGAGCACTCCGTCCGCAACTTCAACATCAACTTCGGCCCGCAACACCCGGCCGCGCATGGCGTTTTGCGCCTAGTGCTGGAGTTGGACGGCGAAGTGGTCGACCGCGTCGATCCGCATATCGGCTTGCTGCATCGCGGCACCGAAAAGCTGATCGAGCACAAGACCTATCTGCAGGCGGTGCCTTATCTCGACCGGCTCGACTATTGCGCGCCGATGAACCAGGAGCACGCCTTCGCGCTCGCCGCGGAGCGGCTGCTCGGTATCGAAGTGCCGAAGCGCGGCCAGCTGATCCGCGTGCTTTATTGCGAGATCGGCCGCATCATGTCGCATATCCTCAATGTGACGACGCAGGCGCTCGATATCGGCGCGCTGACGCCGCCACTGTGGGGCTTCGTCGAACGCGAAAAGCTGATGGTGTTCTATGAGCGGGCTTCCGGCTCGCGCATGCATGCGGCCTATTTCCGCCCTGGCGGCGTGCACCAGGACCTGCCGCAAAAACTGGTCGAGGACATCGGCAAGTGGATCGATCCGTTCCTGAAGTCGCTCGACGATCTCGACAAGCTGCTCACCGGCAACCGCATCTTCAAGCAGCGCAATGTCGATATCGGCACCGTGTCGCTGGCCGACGCCTGGGCCTGGGGCTTTTCCGGTGTCATGGTGCGCGGCTCGGGTGCAGCCTGGGACCTGCGCAAGTCGCAGCCTTATGAATGCTATTCCGAGATGGATTTCGACATTCCGATCGGCAAGAACGGCGACTGCTACGACCGCTATCTCGTGCGCATGGAAGAGATGCGCCAGTCGGCCAAGATCATGCGCCAGTGCGTTGACCTTTTGCTCGGAAAGGAAAGCGCCGGGCCGGTGTCGAACCTCGACGGCAAGGTTGTGCCGCCGAAGCGCCAGGCGATGAAGCGCTCGATGGAAGCGCTGATCCACCACTTCAAGCTCTACACCGAGGGTTATCGTGTGCCGGCCGGGGAGGTCTATGCGGCGGTCGAGGCGCCGAAGGGCGAGTTCGGCGTCTACCTCGTCTCCGACGGCTCCAACAAGCCCTACCGCTGCAAGCTGCGCGCCCCCGGTTTCGCGCATCTGCAAGCCATGGATTTCCTCTGCCGCGGCCACATGCTGGCCGACGTCACCGCCGTTCTCGGCTCCCTCGACATCGTGTTTGGTGAGGTCGATCGCTAAATGTCAGTCCGCCGCCTCGCAGAAGCCAGCGTCCAGCCAGCCTCCTTCGCCTTCAACCGGGCGAATGCGGCCGTGGCCAAGCAATGGATCAAGAAATATCCGAAGGGCCGCGAGCAGTCGGCGATCATTCCCTTGCTGATGATCGCGCAGGAGCAGGAAGGCTGGGTCACCAAGGCGGCGATCGAGACCATCTCGGATATGCTAGGCATGCCCCGCATTCGCGGGCTCGAGGTCGCGACCTTCTACACGCAGTACCAGCTCAACCCGGTCGGCACCCGCGCCCATATCCAGGTCTGCGGCACCACACCCTGCATGCTGCGCGGTTCGGAAGCGCTGATGGATGTCTGCCGCTCCAAAATCCATCACGACCAGTTCCACACCAACGACAAAGGCACGCTGTCGTGGGAGGAGGTCGAATGCCTTGGCGCCTGCGTCAACGCGCCGATGGTCATGGTGTTCAAGGACACGTTCGAGGACCTGACGCCGGAACGGCTGGCCGAAATCATCGATCTCTACGATGCGGGCAAGGGTTCCACGGTTCCTACGGGACCGCAGAACGGCCGCACCGGCTCCGAGCCGGCGCCCGGCCTGACGACGCTGAAGAGCGAAAAGGCGATCCTGAAGTCGACCCGCGACAAGGAAGCCAAAGCGGCGACCAAGGCTGCCAAAGCGGCGCCGGCCGCAGTTGCGCCGGCCGCAACGGTTTCGCAGGCGCCGGCCGCAGCGCCGGTTGCGCCGTCCAAGGCCGGCAAGCCAAAGACCGATGCTCCAGAGACCAGTCCGGCTCTGAAGTCGCCATCGCCGGTCAAGGTCGCGCCCGAGGTGGAAAAAGCAGCGAGCGTTGCCGCACCGCTGCATTCTGCTGCCAATGCCAATCTGGCTGCGCCGGAAGTCGAGGAGGTCTCGAAACAGCGTAGCGGCCCCAGGAACAAAGCCGAGCCGGCGGCTGCCTTCAAGGCGCCGGAAGTCAAGATTCCAGCCGCCAAGCCGGCAAAACCGTCGCTGGAAGACAAGAACCGTCCAGCCGGCATCGACAGGCCGGCAGCGGTCGACGATCTCAAGCTGATTTCCGGTATCGGCCCGAAGATCGAGGGCATCCTGCACACGCTCGGCATCTTCACCTTCGCGCAGGTCTCTTCGTGGAAGAAGGCCGAGCGCGAGTGGGTGGACGGCTATCTCGCCTTCCATGGCCGCATCGACCGCGACGACTGGGTCGGCCAAGCCAAGGCGCTCGCCAAGGGCGGCGTCGCCGAATACATCCGCGTCTTCGGCAAGAAGCCGGTCTGAGGGACGAAAAATGCTTCAGGATAAAGACCGCATCTTCAACAACATCTACGGCCTCTTCGACAAGTCGCTGGCCGGCGCCATGGCGCGCGGCGCCTGGGACAACACGCCCGGCATCATCGCCAAGGGGCGGGAGTGGATCGTCAACGAGATGAAGGCGTCGGGCCTGCGCGGTCGTGGCGGCGCAGGCTTCCCGACCGGGCTGAAATGGTCGTTCATGCCCAAGCAGAGCGATGGAAGGCCGAGCTATCTCGTCGTCAATGCCGACGAATCCGAGCCCGGTACCTGCAAGGACCGCGACATTCTGCGCAACGATCCGCACACGCTGGTCGAGGGCTCGTTCATTGCCGGCTTCGCCATGGGCGCGGTCGCCGCCTATATCTATGTGCGCGGCGAGTTCGTCAGGGAGCGCGAGGCGCTGCAGCGCGCCATCGACGAGGCCTATGAGGCCAAGCTGATCGGCAAGAACAACACGTCCGGCTACGATTTCGACATCTACATGCATCACGGCGCCGGCGCCTACATTTGTGGCGAGGAAACCGCACTGCTCGAAAGCCTCGAAGGCAAGAAGGGCCAGCCCAGGCTGAAGCCGCCATTCCCGGCCAATGTCGGCCTGTACGGTTGTCCGACAACGGTGAACAATGTCGAATCGATCGCGGTGGCGCCGACCATTCTGCGCCGTGGTGCAGCCTGGTTCTCGTCCTTCGGCCGGCCCAACAATGTCGGCACCAAGCTGTTTTGCATCTCGGGCCACGTCAACAATCCGTGCACCGTCGAAGAGGCGATGTCGATCCCGTTCCGCGAGCTGATCGAGACGCATTGCGGCGGCATTCGCGGCGGTTGGGACAATCTGCTTGCGGTCATTCCGGGTGGCGCCTCGGTGCCGCTGGTGCCGGCAGAGCAGATCATCGATGTGCCGATGGATTTCGACGCGCTGCGCGACCTCAAGTCGGGCCTCGGCACGGCGGCTGTCATCGTCATGGACAAGTCGACCGATATCGTGAAGGCGATCGCCAGGCTTTCCTATTTCTACAAGCACGAGAGCTGCGGCCAGTGCACGCCGTGCCGCGAAGGTACCGGCTGGATGTGGCGGGTGATGGAGCGGCTGGTGCGCGGCGAGGCGCAGAAGCGCGAGATCGACATGCTGCTCGACGTGACCAAGCAGGTGGAAGGCCATACGATCTGCGCGCTGGGCGATGCGGCAGCATGGCCGATCCAGGGCCTGATGCGGCATTTCCGCGGCGAGGTGGAGCGTCGCATCGACGAGTTTTCGCGCAACGCGCACCGGGCTGAACCGGTGATGGTGGCGGCGGAATAGATAATACGGGCGTGAAGCCCGGGACTGACATATCGGGGCGGGGCAGACGAAGAAACGACCAGGAGATTTCTATGGCGCCGTATTCGAACCCTTTGATGCCCAAATTGGATGAACTTGAGAAAATGAACCGCGACCTGACCAGAATGATGCCGAAGGAGATGGCCAGCGCCGTCAACCTTCTCGCGCATCCTGTCGCCGGTGCTGCGGCCATGTCGGCGCTTGGCCTCGGCCTTGCCAACCATGCCTTTGGCGTCTGGCTCGGCGCATGGTCGGGTGCGGCCGAGGCATCGCAGCGGATTTTCCAGCCGATCATCGACGATTTCGAGCAGCGCGCCGAGCGTTATACGGAGACCGCCCCCGCCACCAAGGCGCGCGCGGCGACCAAGACCCTGATCGCCGAGGCGCAGACTTTTGCCCAGGACGTGACCGATATTGCCGCCCGCACCGTCGATGCCGAGCCGGAGAAGGCGGATCCGGTCGCCGAAGACGCGACGACCGGGTTGATGCCGGAGGATTTCAGGCAGCCCAAGACCATTGCGCGCCCGTCCAAGCCGTCTGATCTCAAGGCGATAGCGGGCGTCGGGCCGAAGCTGGAAAAGGTGCTGAACGGCCTCGGCATCTGGACCTTTGCCCAGATCGCCGCATGGACGCCGGAAGAGATCGCCTGGATCGAGGATTACCTGTCGCTCAAGGGCCGCGTCGGCCGCGACGAGTGGACCCGCCAGGCGGCGGCGCTGACGCTCGCCGCCAAGGCGAAGAGGTAGGGGGCAGGTATGGATGTCCACGACAGGAGCGATGTTCGCGATGTGCGCAATGCCTTCGCCAGCAACTCCAGATTTGACGATGTGAACCTGTCGAACACGCAGTTTCGCAACGTCAACCTGTCGGCCGTCCGGGTCGAAGACGCGAACCTCTCGAACGCGTTTTTCACCAATGTGAATATGAGCAATTTGAAGATAGAAAACGCTGAAGTCGCCGGCATGATGATCAATGGCATCAAGCTGAGCGATCTGTTTCAGGCATATGAGACGGCGCAGACCGCCGGGGGCAATTGATGGCAAAGCTCAAGGTCGACGGGAAAGAGATCACTGTACCCGACCACTATACGCTGCTGCAGGCGGCCGAGGACGCCGGCGCGGAAGTGCCGCGCTTCTGCTTCCACGAGCGGCTGTCGATCGCCGGCAATTGCCGCATGTGCCTGATCGAGGTGAAGGGCGGGCCGCCCAAGCCGCAGGCTTCCTGCGCCATGGGCGTGCGCGACCTGCGCCCCGGCCCGAACGGCGAGCCGCCGGAGATCTTCACCAACACGCCGATGGTCAAGAAGGCCCGCGAAGGCGTGATGGAGTTCCTGCTGATCAACCATCCGCTGGACTGCCCGATCTGCGACCAGGGCGGCGAGTGCGACCTGCAGGACCAGGCGATGGCCTTCGGCGTCGACTCCTCGCGCTATCACGAGAACAAGCGCGCGGTCGAAGACAAGTACATCGGCCCGCTGGTCAAGACGGTGATGAACCGCTGCATCCACTGCACGCGCTGTGTCCGCTTCACCACGGAAGTCGCCGGCATTTCCGAGCTCGGCCTGATCGGCCGCGGCGAGGACGCCGAGATCACCACCTATCTCGAAAGCGCGATGACCTCGGAGCTGCAGGGCAATGTCATCGATCTCTGCCCGGTCGGCGCGCTGACCTCGAAGCCTTTCGCCTTCCAGGCGCGGCCGTGGGAGCTGACCAAGACCGAATCCATCGACGTCATGGACGCCGTCGGCTCGGCGATCCGCGTTGATAGCCGCGGCCGCGAAGTGATGCGCATCCTGCCGCGCGTCAACGAAGCGGTGAACGAGGAGTGGATTTCCGACAAGACCCGCTTCATCTGGGACGGATTGCGCACGCAGCGCCTCGACCGCCCTTATGTGCGCAAGGACGGCAAGCTGGCGCCCGCCAGCTGGGCCGAAGCCTTCGCGGCGATCAAGGATGCGGTGTCGAAGGCTGCGCCGGAGAAGATCGGCGCCATTGCCGGCGATCTCGCGGCGGTTGAGGAAATCTACGCGCTGAAGCAGCTGATGGCTGCGCTGGGCTCGAAGAACATCGACTGCCGCCAGGATGGCGCCGCACTTGATCCGGCGCTTGGCCGCGCCAGCTACATCTTCAATCCGACCATCGAGGGCATCGAGCAGGCCGATGCGGTGCTGATCATCGGCGCCAATCCGCGCTTCGAAGCCTCGGTGCTCAACACACGCATCCGCAAGCGCTGGCGCATCGGCAATCTGCCGGTCGGCGTCATCGGCGAAGTCGGCGACACACGCTATGACTATGAACAGCTCGGCGCCGGTCCGGAATCGCTGAAGGATCTGGCCGACGGCAATGGCAAGTTCTTCCAGGTGCTGAAGAAGGCGACGCATCCGCTGATCATTGTCGGCCAGGGCGCACTGTCGCGCGCCGATGGCGCGGCGGTGCTCGGCCAGGCGGCGAAGCTCGCCGCTGCCGTCAACGCTGCTCGCGCCGACTGGAACGGCTTTGCCGTGTTGCACAACGCCGCCGCGCGCGTCGGCGGCCTCGATGTCGGCTTCGTGCCGGGCGAGGGCGGCAAGAATGTCGCCGGCATGCTGGGCGACAGCGACGTGCTGTTCCTGCTCGGCGCCGACGAGATCGACATGGGCAAGACCAGCGGGGCCTTCGTCGTCTATGTCGGCACCCATGGCGACGCCGGCGCGCACCGCGCCAACGTCATCCTGCCGGGCGCTGCCTACACCGAGAAGTCGGGCACCTATGTCAACACCGAGGGACGCGTGCAGCAGACCAACCGCGCCGGCTTCGCGCCGGGCGATGCGCGCGAGGACTGGGCGATTCTCAGGGCACTGTCGGATGTGCTCGGCAAGAAGCTGCCGTTCGATTCGCTGCAGCAGCTGCGCGCCAAGCTCTATGGCGAATACCCGCATCTCGCCCGCAACGATCATGTCGAGGCCGGTAACGCCGACGACATCGCCAAGGTGGCGAAGCTCGGCGGGCGGCTGAACAAGGGCACTTTCACCTCGCCGGTCACGGACTTTTATCTGACCAACCCGATCGCACGGGCGTCGGCCGTGATGGCTGAGTGCTCGGCGCTGGCGAAAAACGGCTTCAGGCAGGCGGCAGAGTAGACATGGACACTTTCTTCTCCTTCTACGTGTTGCCGGCGCTGATCATCCTCTTGCAGTCGGTCGTGCTGATCGTCGTTTTGCTGATCGGGGTCGCCTACCTGCTTTACGCCGACCGCAAGATTTGGGCGGCGGTGCAGTTGCGCCGCGGCCCGAACGTCGTCGGCCCCTGGGGCACGCTGCAGGCCTTCGCTGATCTGCTTAAATTCGTCTTCAAGGAGCCGGTCATTCCGTCCGGCGCCAACAAGGGCGTGTTCCTTTTGGCGCCGCTGGTGTCGGCCGTGCTGGCGATCTCCGCCTGGGCGGTCATTCCCGTCAACGCCGGCTGGGCAATCGCCAACGTCAATGTCGGCATCCTCTACGTCTTCGCCATCTCCTCGCTCGAGGTCTATGGCGTGATCATGGGCGGCTGGGCATCGAACTCGAAATATCCGTTCCTCGGTGCGCTGCGCTCGGCGGCGCAGATGGTGTCCTACGAAGTCTCGATCGGCTTCGTCATCGTCACCGTGCTGCTTTGCGTCGGCTCGCTCAACCTGTCCGATATCGTGCTTTCGCAGCAGGATGGGCTGGGCACCAGGCTTGGCCTGCCCAACAGCTTCCTCGACTGGCACTGGCTGGCGCTGTTCCCGATGTTCGTCATCTTTTTCATCTCGGCGCTGGCCGAGACGAACCGCCCGCCCTTCGACCTGGTGGAAGCCGAGTCGGAACTCGTCGCCGGCCATATGGTCGAATATTCCTCGACGCCGTTCCTTTTGTTCTTCCTCGGCGAATACGTTGCCGTGGTGCTGATGTGCGCGCTGGCCACCATCCTGTTCCTCGGCGGCTGGCTGCCGCCCTTCGACTTCGCGCCCTTCACCTGGGTGCCCGGCGTGATCTGGTTCGTGCTCAAGATCTGCCTGATGTTCTTCATGTTCTCGATGGTGAAGGCTTTCGTGCCGCGCTACCGCTACGACCAGCTGATGCGCCTTGGCTGGAAAGTCTTCCTGCCGATCTCGCTGGCGATGGTGGTGATCGTCGCTGCCTTTCTCAAGATCACGGGGTTTGCGTGATGTCCGCTCTTGGCCAAGCCGCAAAATCGCTGCTGCTGCAGGATTTCGTCAGCGCCTTCTTCCTGTCGATGCGCCAGTTCTTCGCGCCGAAGGAGACGATCAACTATCCGCACGAGAAGGGGCCGGTCAGCCCGCGCTTCCGGGGCGAGCATGCGCTGCGCCGCTATCCTAATGGCGAGGAACGCTGCATCGCCTGCAAGCTGTGCGAAGCGATCTGCCCGGCGCAGGCGATCACCATCGAGGCCGGCCCGCGCCGCAATGACGGCACGCGCCGCACCGTGCGCTACGACATCGACATGGTGAAGTGCATCTATTGCGGCTTCTGCCAGGAAGCCTGCCCGGTCGACGCCATCGTCGAGGGACCGAATTTCGAATTCGCGACGGAGACGCGCGAGGAGCTTTACTACGACAAGGACAAGCTGCTGGCGAATGGCGACCGGTGGGAGCGCGAACTGGCGCGCAACATCTCGCTGGACTCGCCCTACCGCTGACATTTGACGCATGGACGGGGCGAGGGGCCTCGTCTAAGGACAACGCAACTTGCCGGCCGGAGGCGGTCGCAAACATCGAACAGGACGGATGTCCTGTTTCGGACAGGAACCCGGGGGATCCCCAATGCTGAGTGGACTAGAGGCGGCCTTTTTCTACCTCTTCGCCTTTGTCGCGGTGGCGTCGGCCTTCATGGTCATTTCGTCGCGTAACCCCGTGCATTCCGTGCTGTTCCTGATCCTGACCTTCTTCAACGCTGCCGGCCTGTTCATGCTGACCGGCGCCGAGTTCCTGGCGATGATCCTGCTCGTCGTCTATGTCGGCGCCGTGATGGTGCTGTTCCTGTTCGTCGTCATGATGCTCGATGTCGACTTCGCCGAGATGAAGGAGGGCGCTCTGCAATATGCGCCGATCGGCGCGATGGTCGGGCTGATCCTGGCGGCGGAGCTGATCGTCGTGCTTGGCGGGTACACATTCGCGCCGCAGCTGGCGTCGACGGTCTCAAAGCCGATCCCGGACCTCGCCGCGCGAACCAACACCGCCGCCCTCGGCGACATCCTCTATACCGACTACCTCTACTACTTCCAGATTTCGGGCCTCATCCTGCTGGTCGCCATGATCGGCGCGATCGTCTTGACGCTGCGCCACAAGGAAGGGATCAAGCGGCAGTCGATCGCAGCCCAGGTTGGCCGCACGCCGGCGACGGGCATGGAAATTCGCAAGGTCAAGTCGGGCGAGGGGCTCTGAGATGGTCGTCGGCATCGCACATTACCTCACCGTATCGGCGATCCTGTTCACGCTCGGCGTGTTCGGCATCTTCCTGAACCGCCGCAACATCATCGTCATCCTGATGTCGATCGAGCTGATCCTTTTGGCGGTCAACATCAATTTCGTCGCCTTCTCGGCCGCACTCGGCGATCTCGTGGGACAGGTGTTTGCGCTGTTCGTGCTGACGGTCGCGGCCGCTGAAGCGGCCATCGGTCTTGCCATTCTTGTCGTCTTCTTCCGCAACCGCGGTTCGATCGCGGTCGAAGACGTGAACCAGATGAAGGGTTGACGAGGCAGTTATGTATCAAGCGATCGTCTTCCTTCCGCTGCTGGGCTTCCTGATTGTCGGCCTGTTCGGCAATTCGCTCGGCGCAAAGGCATCGGAATACATCACCTCGGGCTTCCTGGTGATCTCGGCCGTGCTGTCCTGGGTCGCCTTCTTCTCCGTCGGCTTCGGCGAGGGCGAGGTGTTCACCGTGCCGGTGCTGCGCTGGATCCAGTCGGGCGGTCTCGACGCGTCATGGGCGCTCAGGATCGACACGCTGACGGTGGTCATGCTGGTGGTGGTCAACACCGTGTCGGCGCTGGTTCACATCTATTCGATCGGCTACATGCACCACGACCCGAACCGGCCGCGCTTCTTTGCCTTTCTGTCGCTGTTCACCTTCGCCATGCTGATGCTGGTGACGGCCGACAATCTCGTGCAGATGTTCTTCGGCTGGGAGGGCGTCGGTCTCGCCTCCTACCTGCTGATAGGTTTCTGGTACAAGAAGCCGTCGGCCAATGCCGCCGCCATCAAGGCCTTCATCGTCAACCGCGTCGGCGATTTCGGCTTCGCGCTCGGCATTTTCGGCGTCTTCGTTTTGTTCGGCTCGGTCAATCTCGGCACCATCTTCGCCAACGCCGCGACCTTTATTCCGGCTGAAGGCGCTGAGCACGGTGCGGCCGTGCTCACCTTCCTTGGCTATGCGCTCGACAAGCACTCGGCCATGACCATCGTCTGTCTGCTCCTGTTCATGGGCGCCATGGGCAAGTCGGCGCAGGTGCCGCTGCACACCTGGCTGCCGGACGCCATGGAGGGCCCGACACCGGTTTCCGCGCTCATCCATGCCGCCACCATGGTGACCGCCGGCGTATTCATGCTGGCGCGCCTGTCGCCGCTGTTCGAGCTGTCACATTCGGCGCTGACGGTGGTCACCTTCATCGGCGCCTTCACCGCCTTCTTCGCGGCGACCGTCGGCCTGGTGCAGAACGACATCAAGCGCGTCATCGCCTATTCGACCTGCTCGCAGCTCGGCTACATGTTCGTCGCGCTCGGCCTTGGGGCCTACGGTGCGGCGATCTTCCATCTGTTCACACATGCCTTCTTCAAGGCGTTGCTGTTCCTCGGCTCCGGCTCGGTCATCCATGCCGTCTCCGACGAACAGGACATGCGCAAGATGGGCGGCCTGAGGACGCTTATTCCGAAGACCTACTGGATGATGGTGATGGGCACGCTGGCGCTGACCGGCGTCGGCATTCCGGTGACCGTTATCGGCACCGCCGGCTTCTTCTCCAAGGACGCCATCATCGAGGCTGCCTTTGCCGGGCACAATTCGGTCGCCGGCCTCGCCTTCATCCTGCTGGTCATCGCCGCCTGCTTCACCTCGTTCTACTCCTGGCGGCTGATCTTCATGACCTTCCACGGCGAGCCGCGGGCGAGCCACGACGTCATGCACCATGTCCATGAATCGCCGCCGGTAATGCTGGTGCCGCTGTTCATCCTGGCCGCGGGCGCGCTGTTTGCCGGCATCATCTTCCATGGCGCCTTCATCGGCGAGGGCTATGCCGAGTTCTGGAAGGCGTCGCTGTTCACGCTGCCGGACAACCACATCCTGCACGATATCCACGAATTGCCGCTGTGGGTCGAGCTGGCACCGTTCGTGGCCATGGTCATCGGCTTTGCCGTCGCCTGGAAGTTTTACATACGCTCGCCGGAACTGCCCCGGAGTGTCGCCGCCAACCATCGCCTGCTCTATGCCTTCCTGCTCAACAAGTGGTATTTCGACGAGCTCTACGATGTCCTGTTTGTGCGGCCGGCCAAGGCGCTGGGCAGGTTCCTGTGGAAGACCGGCGACGGCACCATCATTGACGGGCTCGGGCCGGACGGCGTCTCGGCGCGCGTCGTCGACGTCACCAACCGCGTCGTCAAGCTGCAGACCGGCTACCTCTATCACTATGCCTTCGCCATGCTGATCGGCGTTGCCGCACTCGTCACCTGGATGATGCTCTGATGACCGCTTGGTCCAACCTTCTCTCGCTGGTCACCTTCCTGCCGCTGGTGGGTGTGCTGCTCATCCTGTTCATCAGGGATGACAGCCCGAATGCGCGTCGCAACATCCGCGCCATCGCGTTTTCCACGACGGCGTTCACCTTCCTCGTGTCGCTGTTCATCTGGACCGGCTTCGACAACTCGCAGGCCGGCTTCCAGTTCGTCGAGAAATACGCCTGGCTGGATTCGGGCATTTCCTACCATATGGGCGTCGACGGCATTTCGATGCTGTTCGTCATCCTGACGACGTTCCTGATGCCGCTCTGCATCCTGGCGTCGTGGGAAGCGATCGACAAGCGCGTCAAGGCCTACATGATCGCCTTCCTGCTCCTGGAAACGCTGATGATCGGCGTGTTCTGCGCGCTCGACATCGTACTGTTCTATGTCTTCTTCGAAGCCGGCCTGATCCCGATGTTCATCATCATCGGCGTCTGGGGCGGCAAGCGGCGCGTCTATGCCTCGTTCAAGTTCTTCCTCTATACGCTGGCCGGCTCGGTGCTGATGCTGCTTGCCGTCATGGCGATGTTCTTCCAGTCCGGCACCACCGATATCCCGACGCTTTTGACCCACAACTTCCCGGCCAGCATGCAGACCTGGCTGTGGCTCGCCTTCTTCGCCTCCTTTGCCGTGAAGATGCCAATGTGGCCGGTGCACACCTGGCTGCCCGACGCGCACGTCGAGGCGCCGACGGCGGGCTCGGTGATCCTGGCCGCCATCCTGCTCAAAATGGGCGGGTACGGTTTCCTGCGTTTCTCGCTGCCGATGTTCCCGCTGGCGTCGGAGATGTTTGCGCCACTGGTGTTCACGCTGTCGGTCGTCGCCATCATCTACACCTCGCTGGTGGCGCTGATGCAGGAGGACATGAAGAAGCTGATCGCCTATTCCTCGGTCGCCCATATGGGCTTCGTCACCATGGGCATCTTCGCCATGAACCAGGAAGGCGTGCAGGGCGCGATCTTCCAGATGCTTTCGCACGGCCTGGTGTCCGGCGCGCTGTTCCTGTGCGTCGGCGTCATCTACGACCGCATGCACACACGCGAGATCGACGCCTATGGCGGTCTGGTCAACAACATGCCGAAATACGCCACCGTGTTCATGATCTTCACCATGGCCAATGTCGGCCTGCCCGGCACCTCAGGCTTCGTCGGCGAGTTCCTGACCATGCTTGGCGTGTTCCGGGTCAACACCTGGGTGGCGTTCTTCGCCGCCACCGGCGTCGTCCTGTCGGCGGCTTATGCGCTCTGGCTATATCGCCGGGTGATCTTCGGCGCGCTGACCAAGGAAAGCCTGAAGGGGCTGCTCGATCTCTCGACGCGCGAGAAGGCGATCATCTATCCGCTGGTCGTGCTGGTCATCTTCTTCGGCGTCTATCCCGCTCCCGTCTTCGATGCCACGGCCCAGTCGGTCAAGGCGCTCGTCACCAATGTCACCGCATCCATCGGCGCCGCGCAGACCGCGGCGGCGAACTGACCAGAGGTTTTGCGAACCATGACGCCGGACCTTTACTCCAGCCTTTCGCTCTCGACGCCGGAGCTGATCCTCGCCATCGGCGCGCTGGCGCTGTTGATGGTCGGCGCCTATTCGCGCGCCAGCGCCGTCAACCTGGTGACCGGCCTTGCCGTCGCCGTGCTGGTGATATCAGGCCTATGGCTGGTCTTTTCCACGGGGCAGGGCAGCGCCTACGGCAACGCCTTCATCCAGGATCCCTTTTCCCGCTTCATGAAGGTGCTGTCGCTGGTCGGTTCGGCGGTGACGCTGGTGATGTCGATGCGCTTTGCCAAGCAGGAGCATTTCGACAAGTTCGAATACCCCGTGCTGATCCTGCTCTGCACGCTCGGCATGATGCTGATGATCTCGGCCAACGGTATGATCGGGCTTTATCTCGGCCTCGAACTGCAATCGCTGGCGATCTACGTGCTGGCTGCGATCAATCGCGACAATCTGCGTTCGACCGAAGCCGGCCTGAAGTACTTTGTGCTCGGCGCGCTGTCGTCGGGCATGCTGCTCTACGGCATCAGCCTGGTCTACGGCTACACCGGCAATGTCGGCTTTCAGGAAATCGCCTCGGCGCTCGGCAGTGGCGAGCGCCAGCTTGGCCTCGTTGTCGGCCTCGTCTTCGTGCTGGCCGGCCTTGCCTTCAAGATCTCGGCGGTGCCGTTCCATATGTGGACGCCTGACGTTTACGAGGGCGCGCCGACGCCGGTCACCGCCTTCCTGGCGGCAGCCCCCAAGATGGCGGCGATGGCACTGATCGTTCGCGTCACCATGGGCGCGTTCAAGCCGATCGCTTCGGAGTGGCAGCAGATCGTCGTCTTCATTTCCATCGCCTCGATGGCGCTCGGCGCGTTTGCCGCCATCGGCCAGACCAACATCAAGCGACTGATGGCATACTCCTCGATCGGCCATATGGGCTACGCCCTGGTCGGCCTTGCCGCCAACAGCCAGGCCGGCGTGCGCGGCGTCGCCATCTACATGCTCATCTATCTGGTGATGACGCTCGGCACCTTCGCCTTTATCCTCGCCATGCGGCGCAAGGAAGGCAATGTCGAGCAGATCAGCGATCTTGCCGGTCTGTCGTCGACCAATCCGATCATGGCGACTATCCTGACCATCCTGATGTTCTCGCTGGCCGGCATCCCGCCGCTCGCCGGCTTCTGGGGGAAGTGGTACGTCTTCCTCGCCGCCATCAACGCCAACCTCTATGCGCTGGCGATCATCGGCGTGCTGGCCTCGGTGGTGGGCGCCTATTACTATCTGCGCATCATCAAGATCATGTGGTTCGACGAACCGGCCGGCGGCTTCGTGCCAATGGCCAGCGAACTGCGTCTCGTGCTCGGCGTCTCCGGCGCCTTCGTGCTGTTCTATGTGCTGATCGGCGGTCCGATCGCGACCTACGCCGAAGCCGCCGCCAAGACATTTTTCTGAGCGGGATGGCATTTCGGCTGGCTCCAACCTCTGAGACGGAAGGGTTCCGGCTCGAGGCCCATGACAGTATCGGCTCCACCAACACGGTGGCGCTCGACCATGCAAGGGCAGGCGACCCCGGCAAATTGTGGGTCGTTTCCAAAAAGCAGGAAAGCGGGCGCGGTCGGCGGGGTCGAGCCTGGGTATCGCCCGAAGGCAATCTGGCCGCGACTTTGCTCGTCATCACCGGCGGTGAGTTGCGTCTAGCGGCGACACTCGGTTTCGTCGCCGGCCTGTCGCTGGCCGACGCGCTCGATGCCGTCGTGCCGAAGGGCAGGATCGCCATCGGCCTCGATGGCGCCAGCCAGGGACAAAACCGCTTCGAGCTGAAATGGCCGAACGACGTGCTGGCGTCCGGCGCCAAGCTGGCCGGCATCCTTTTGGAATCGGCCATTCTCGAGGGCGGCCGTTTCGCGGTGGCGGTCGGCATTGGCGTCAATGTGGTGGCGCATCCCGAGGATTTGCCCTATCCGGCGACATCGCTGCGGGCGCTTGGCGCGACATGCGATGCCGAAACGCTGTTTTTGGCGCTGTCGGATGCGTGGACCGACAATGCCAGGCTGTGGGATGAAGGACGCGGGCTCGACGCCATCCGGCGGCGCTGGCTGGCGCGCGCGGCGGGGCTCGGCGGCGAGGTTGCTGTCAGGATTGACGGGAATGTGGTGCGCGGTACCTTCGAGACCATTGACGCGGACTGCCGTTTCGTGATCCGCGATGATGAGGGGTCGGTTGTGACGGTAGCCGCCGGCGACGTGCATTTCGGCGCGGTCGCTTCGGCAAGAGTCTGATTGTTGTGCGCAATTCCTGTGGGAAAACCGTTACACACTTTTCCTGGAATTGTTTAAGGGGCTGGCCGCAAGGGCCGGGAAGGGAAAATTGATGGCGAAAGCGCAAAACGCCGAACTCGTCTTCGTGCCGCTCGGCGGCGTCGGCGAGATCGGCATGAACTTCGCCCTTTACGGCTACGGCCCGCCCAGTGCGCGCGAATGGATCGTCGTCGATGTCGGCGTGACCTTTCCCGACGCGGCGCATCCGGGCGTCGACCTGATCCTGCCCGATACGCGCTTCATCGAGGAGAACCTCGCAGATCTGCGCGGCATCATCATTACCCATGCGCATGAAGACCATTATGGCGCGCTGCTCGACACCTGGCCGAAGCTGAAGGCGCCGGTGTGGATGACACCGTTCAGCGCCGGCCTGCTGGATGCCAAGCGCCAGGGCGAGCAGGGCGCGCCGAAAATCCCGGTGACGATCTACCGGGCGGGCGAAAAGTTCACCGTCGGTCCGTTCGAGATCGAGGCCATCCCGGTGGCGCACTCGATCCCAGAACCGATGTCGCTGGCCATCACCTCGCCGGCCGGCACGGTCATCCATACCGGCGACTGGAAGATCGATCCGGAACCGACGATCGGTCCCAAAACCGACGAGGCGCGCTTTCGCGCCTATGGCGACAAGGGCGTGCTGGCGCTGGTCTGCGATTCGACCAATGCGCTGCGCGAAGGTGAATCGCCGTCGGAAGTGGCGGTTGGCGAGGGCCTGAGGGGCGTGATCCAGAGTGCCGTCGGCCGCGTGGCGGTCACCACCTTCTCCTCCAATGTCGGGCGCATCGTGTCGATCGCCAAGGCGGCGCGCGATGCCGGCCGGCAGTGCCTGGTGCTGGGACGCTCGCTGAAGCGGGTCATCGATGTCGCCGGTGAACTCGGCTACATGGACGGGCTGCCGGAGTTCATCGCCGAAGAGGATTTCGGCTTCATCCCGCGCGAAAACCTGGTCATCATCTGCACAGGCAGCCAGGGCGAGCCGCTGGCTGCACTGGCCAAACTGTCGCGCGAAGAGATGAAATCGGTGTCTCTGACGGCAGGCGACACGGTGGTGTTTTCCTCGCGCACCATTCCCGGCAATGAGAAGGCGATCCTCGAGATCAAGAACCGCCTGATCGATCTCGGCATCAAGATCATCGAGGATGGCGACGCGCTGGTGCATGTCTCCGGCCATCCGCGCCGCAGCGAATTGCGCAAGATGTATGAGTGGGTGCGCCCGCAGATCGGCGTCCCCGTGCATGGCGAAGCCGCGCATCTGGTGGCGCAGGGATCGCTGATGTCGACCTCCGGCATCGGCCAGGTGGCGCAGGTGCGCGACGGCGACATGCT
Organism: Mesorhizobium sp. WSM4306; assembly: GCF_007003975.1. Classification (GTDB taxonomy): domain Bacteria; phylum Pseudomonadota; class Alphaproteobacteria; order Rhizobiales; family Rhizobiaceae; genus Mesorhizobium. The sequence continues at coordinate 487,784 of NZ_VFTC01000001.1, read as the reverse complement.
GCGGCTGGCGCCCGGCCCTGCGACCATCATCGACCAGGTGCCGTTCGGCCGCATCTACAAGGATGGCAGGCTGATCGGCACCGACCAGGCGATGGGCATACGCGACCGGCGCAAATTGTCGTTCGCCGGCCATGTCGCGGTCAATGTCGTGCTCGACGACAAATACGAGCTCGCCGGCGATCCAGACCTGGTCGCCATCGGCGTCGCCGAAGCGGATGCCCGTGGCGAGAACATGGAAGATCTGATGCTCGACGCGGCCGTCGGCGCGGTGGACTCTATCCCTCGCCAGCGCCGCAAAGACCTCGATCTGGTGCAGGAAGCGGTGCGCCGTGCCGTGCGCGGTGCAGCCAACGAAGCCTGGGGCAAGAAGCCGCTGGTGACGGTGTTCGTGACGCGTTAACGCGGCTACACGTTGAGCTGGTCGCCTACGGGCAGCCAGTGGAAGCTGCCGTTCACCCGCTCGACGTACCCGATACCGGGGAAGGGCATGTGATAGCCGGCGACCAGCAGCCGGTGGTCGGCGGCCATGTTCAACAGGCGCTTGCGGGTCTCGACGGACTGCTCCTTCTCGTCGTCGAGATCGGCATGCCAATCCGGCCGCTGGATCGATACGACAGAGTGCAGGAAGGCATCCGACCAGATGAGCAATTGCTGCCCGTCGCTTTCGACGTGGAACGCCAGCAGCCCCGGCGAATGGCCGGCGGCATCAATGGCGGTGACGCCCGGCACAATTTCGTCGCCCGGCGCCACGAATGTCGCGCGGTCGGCAAGGCCGGCGCAGATGCGCCGGAACAGGTCGCGGTTGTTCAGCCTGGCTTCGCGCACCGTATCGGCCTCGATCCAGAAGACGAATTCGGCCGCGCCGAAGACGTAGCGCGCCCGGCTGAAAACAGCTTCGCCATTGTTCATGAGACCACCGATGTGGTCGGGGTGGCCATGCGTGATGACCACCAAATCGATGTCGCCGGGTTCGAGCCCGAGGTCCCGCAGGCATTGCAGGAGTGCACTGTCGTCGTCGCCGAATCCGGTGTCGAACAGGATCTTTTCGGTGCCGGTGTCGACCAGTGTCGGGATGAAGCAATGGTCGTATCGAACGGGATCGATGGAGTTCGAGACGGCGAGTTCCTGTACGGCGCGCGGCGATTGTCCAGGGGCGAAGGCAGCCGCGAGATTGTCTCTGACATCGACGGCGTCGAGCAGGGCGGCGACCTTGAATGAGCCAAGATCGAAGCTGAAAACGCGGGGGCGGGTATCGGACATTGCCGTTTGTACTTCGCAGACATCGATTGGAACAAGGCGGCGGTTCACCCAAGTGCGACCTTGCGCGCCTCGGCAAAGACTATTGATGTCGGCTGATTTGACGTAAGACGCCAGCATCGAAGCTGGAGGTTTCATGCTGGGACGCCTGAACCATGTCGCGCTTGCCGTGCCGGATCTGGCTGCGGCGATTGCCGCCTATCGTGATACACTTGGCGCGAAGGTCACCGCGCCGCAGGCGCTGCCGGAGCATGGCGTGACGGTAGTGTTTGTCGATGTCGGCAACACCAAGATCGAACTCTTGGAGCCGCTGGGCGAGGGCTCGCTGATCGCGGCCTTCCTGGAAAAGAACCCTTCGGGCGGCATGCATCATGTCTGCTATGAGGTCGACGACATCCTTGCCGCGCGCGATCATCTCAAGGCGAGCGGGGCGCGCGTGCTGGGCGACGGCAATCCCAAAACCGGCGCCCACGGCAAGCCGGTGCTGTTCCTGCATCCCAAGGATTTCTTCGGCACGCTCGTCGAACTGGAGCAGGCATGAGCTGGATTTCGTTTGCCGCGCTGTTCTTCATCACCTGGTGGCTGATGCTGTTCATCGTGCTGCCGTTCAGCGTGCGCACGCAGGACGACGATCACGACGTGACGCTGGGCACGGTTGCCAGTGCGCCGCGCGGGCCGCATATGCTGCGCGCCGTGATCCGCACCACCATTGTCACGGCGGTAGTCATGGGTATTTTTTACGGCCTGACGCACGGGCTGGGTTACAGCCTCGACGAAGTCCCGCACATCATCCCCGAAGCCAGCCAGGCACCGGCTAACTAAAACCTTTTCCGCCGACAGATCGGGCGGGCGGCATGCTGCTGTTTGTGCCTATTTTCGGAGCATCGAACTCCAGTTTCGGCGCGCTCGGCTTGAGGTTAGCAACCCCGCACGCAAGCATAGCCAATCCTGATAGAATCGCGACCAGATCACGCCGGCGCAAGCTCATGTGATTTGGGAATGTGTAGATCTAACCAGATGATTGCGCAAAAAAAATGCAAGGCACAAGGCCTTGCAATTTAAACGCGTTCCGATCTGTTTTCCGGTTTCCGGCGGCAGCGGGTAACCGCGCCTAGATCGCATCCTCCCAAGACTTTGACCGCGTAGGAGAGCAGATTTTTCTCTACCCTCTCGGTTATCGGGGCACACTAGCCTAACCCCGATGAAATTGTCACGCAGAATTTTGCCCGCAAACGGGCAATCCTGTGCTGCACTGCACAATAGTACGGCAGGCTTTGCTTGCGAAACGAACAACGCCGGCGCTGCCGCATTAATGTGACCAGGTGTGCTGCGTCGCTCAGACGCGCAAGGCGTGTATCAGCACTTTCCAGCCTAGCGGAGCACTTTGCGCCTAAGGATTATCGTTTTCGGTTTGAAGGTCTTTGGAAGAAGAAGAATCGATTTTTGCGATTTCGGGCCGATACCGCGGGTCGGGTTTCCATTCCGTCACGAAATAGCTATGAAGCCGGGGCAAGCAAGCCAGCCGCGCCGATTCCGGTGCAGCCACCTCTCTCACGGACCTGTCCATGCGTTTGTCGCAGTTTTTCCTGCCCATCCTGAAAGAAAATCCGCGTGAGGCCGAGATCGTCTCGCACCGGCTGATGCTGCGGGCCGGCATGATCCGCCAGCAGGGGCAGGGCAGCTTTTCCTGGCTGCCGCTGGGCAAGCTGGTGCTGGACAAGGTCTGCCGCATCATCCGCGAGGAACAGAACCGCGCCGGCGCGCTGGAAATCCTGATGCCGACCATCCAGTCGGCCGATCTGTGGCGCGAAAGCGGCCGCTATGACGACTACGGCAAGGAGATGCTGCGCATCAAGGACCGGCAGGACCGCGACATGCTCTACGGTCCGACCAATGAGGAAGTGGTTACCGAGATCGTGCGCGCCTACGTCAAGTCCTACAAGGATTTGCCGCTCAACCTCTACCACATCCAATGGAAGTTCCGCGACGAGGTGCGGCCGCGCTTCGGCGTCATGCGCTCGCGCGAATTCCTGATGAAAGACGCCTATTCCTTCGACCTCGATTTCGAGGGCGCCAAGGCAGCCTACAACAGGATGTTCGTCTCCTACCTCAGGACGTTCACGCGCATGGGCCTGCAGGCGATCCCGATGCGGGCCGACACAGGGCCGATCGGCGGCGACCTCAGCCATGAATTCATCATCCTGGCCGACACCGGCGAGAGCCAGGTCTACTGCGACCGCGAGTATCTGTCGCTCCAGGTGCCCGGCGAAAACACCGACTTCGCCAATGACGGCGAGATCGCCGACATCGTCAAGACATGGACGACGCCCTATGCCGCCACCGACGAGATGCATGACGAGGCGGCCTGGGACAAACTCGGCGAAGCGGACCGGGTCTCGGCGCGCGGCATCGAGGTCGGCCACATCTTCCATTTCGGAGACAAATATTCGAAGCCGATGGGCGCCAAGGTGACCGGGCCAGACGGCAAGGATCATTTCGTCTCCGGCGGCTCCTACGGCATCGGCCCGTCGCGCCTGGTGGCGGCGATCATCGAGGCCAGCCATGACGATAACGGCATCATCTGGCCGGAAGCGGTGGCGCCATTCGATATCGGCCTGATCAACATGAAGGCGGGCGATGCCGACTGCGACCGTGTCTGCGACGAACTCTATGCCGCCTTCACCGGCGCCGGCAAGGATGTGCTTTACGACGACGCCGACCAGCGGCCTGGCGGCAAGTTTGCCACCGCCGACCTGATCGGCCTGCCCTGGCAGGTGATCGTCGGACCGCGCGGCGTTGCCGCCGGCGAGATCGAGATCAAGAACCGCCGGACCGGCGAGCGCGAGACGCTGCCGGTCGCGGAGGCCAGGAAACGCTTCGGTGCAACCGCATGAGCCAAGCCGCGGCAGCGAAATCTCCGGTCGCCAAGTCGCCGGTCGCCAAATCTCCGGTCGCTGGCCCGTTCTCCATGTTCGAACGCATGGTCGCCTGGCGCTATCTGCGGTCGCGCCGCAAGGAGACGGTGATCTCGGTCATCGCCTCGATCTCCTTCCTCGGTATCATGCTCGGTGTCGCCACGCTGATCGTCGTCATGGCGGTGATGAACGGATTCCGGGCTGAGCTTCTGACCCGCATCCTCGGCGTCAACGGCCATCTGATCGTCCAGCCGCTGGATTCGCCGCTTGAAGATTACGCGCAGGTTGCCGCCCGCATCAACGGCGTGGCCGGCGTCAAATACGCCATTCCGCTGATTGACGGCCAGGTGTTGGCGCAAGGCAATGTCGGCGGCGGCATGGGCGCGCTGGTTCGCGGCATACGCGCCGAAGACCTCGGCAAGATCGCCATCGTCGCCCAAAACGTCAAACAAGGCACGCTTGACGGCTTCGACTCCGGCGAGGGCGTCGCCATCGGCAAGCGCATGGCCGAAAATCTCGGTCTTGTGCTCGGCGACACCATCACGCTGATCTCGCCCGACGGCGATGTGACGCCGATGGGCACGACGCCGCGGCTGAAGGGCTACAAGGTGGCCGCTATCTTCGAAGTCGGCATGTCGGAATATGACAGCTCCATCGTCTACATGCCGTTTTCGGAGGCACAGCTCTATTTCAACATGGACGGCAGGGCGCAGACGATCGAGATCTATGTCGACAATCCCGATAATGTCGACGCGCTGAAACCGCTGGTCGATGCTGCGGCGCAGCGGCCGATCGATATGGTCGACTGGCGCCAGCGCAACGAAACGTTCTTCTCGGCGTTGCAGGTCGAGCGCAATGTCATGTTCATGATCCTGACGCTGATCGTGCTGGTGGCGGCGCTCAACATCATCTCCGGCCTGATCATGCTGGTGAAGGACAAGGGCCACGATATCGCCATCCTGCGCACGATGGGCGCCTCGCGCGCCGCCATCCTGCGCATCTTCCTGATGACGGGCGCGGCGATCGGTGTCACCGGCACCATCGCCGGCGTGCTGCTCGGGGTGCTCATCTGCACCAACATCGAATCCATCCGCCAGTTCTTCTCCTGGATGACCGGCAAGGTGCTGTTCAATCCGGAGCTCTACTTCCTCAGCCAGCTGCCGGCAAAGATGGACCCGCGCGAGACCACCTACGTCATCCTGATGGCGCTCGGTCTGTCCTTCCTGGCCACCGTGTTTCCGGCGTGGCGGGCCGCACGGCTCGATCCGGTCGAGGCCTTGAGATACGAATGAAGTCCGAGATCATTATCGAGCTGAAGAGCGTCGAGCGGCACTATGTCCAGGGGCCGCGCAAGCTCACCATCCTCAACGGCGCCGACTTTTCCCTGAAGCGCGGCGAGATGGTGGCGCTGGTGGCGCCGTCGGGCACCGGCAAGTCGACGCTGCTGCATACAGCGGGCCTGCTCGAGCGCCCCGACGCCGGCGACGTCATTTTGGCCGGCCGCGCCTGCGGACGGCTGTCCGATGACGAACGCACCGCGATCCGCCGCAACGATGTCGGCTTCGTCTATCAGTTCCATCATCTGCTGCCGGAGTTTTCGGCGCTGGAAAACATCATGATGCCGCAGCTGATCAAAGGGCTGTCGCGCAAGGAGGCAGCGGAGCGCGCGGCGCAGCTGCTCGACTATATGCAGATCGGCAAGCGCGCGTCGCACCGTCCGTCGGAGCTGTCCGGCGGCGAACAGCAGCGCGTCGCCATTGCCCGTGCGGTCGCCAACGCGCCATTGCTTCTTCTGGCCGACGAGCCGACCGGCAATCTCGACCCGGTCACTGCCTCCTATGTGTTCGAGGCGCTGGGCGCACTGGTCAGGCAGTCCGGCCTTGCCGCGCTGATCGCCACCCACAATCACGAGCTGGCCTCGCGCATGGATCGTCGGGTGACGCTGCACGAGGGCAAGGTGGTGCCGCTTTAGGGCACGGCGATACTCGGCCGGCCTGCGGATGCCCATGCTGTCCTTGGCGAGGTTCTCAGGGCAAGCAAGATCGCCGAAGGCAGTGCCGCCCCTCATTGTCCTGCCGGACATTTCTCCCCGTATAGTGACGGGGAGAAAGGGGCCTGCCGCCCCCCTCGGCGCTTAATCCTGCAACGCTGGCGATTGGCGAAGTCATCGATGACAGCGCCCCTCTCCCCGTCACTATACGGGGAGAGGATGCCGGCAGGCAGGTGAGGGGCGGCGCCGACATTCGCGAACAATTCGCCACCTGAAGCAGTGGATAGCTTTTCGTCTTCCGATCTGCAACGTCATCCCATCAACGCTTTCTTAACCCTGCCCAAACCGGCTGTCAGTATCCGTCGGCATGCCGCTTTCCGGTCGTTGACATTCGAACAAAATTAGAACAAATTACGAACATAGCAACAACAGGAGAGAGTTATGAGCGATCTTGTTCAGGACGTCGTTTCGTTGGTGTGCATGAGTGCGTTTCTGGTTTCCATGGCGGTCTGGATCGGCGCCATGTGATGATCTGCGGTCCGCCGCAGTGTTTTAGGGCGAGCAGGAGGGCGTTACGCCGTTAAGCCTTTCTTGCCGCCATGACGCTAGAGTGCCCTGTCAAGACAGGGAGCAAACGCCCAAGTGTCGCCGATCATCACGGCCCTTCTCGTGGCCGGCAATCTCGGACTGATTTTCCTTTTGATGACCGCGCCGCTCGGTTTGCGTACGGTGAGGCTCAGCCGCGTGGTTGCCATGGACCGGCAGCGCCTCTGGCAGGCGCTGTGGCCGCTCGGCAGCGATGCCGGCTGGTCCGGCGAGATCCTGTCGGCGCAAGCGCTGGACGGGCAGGGCACGGCCCGAATCATGCTGTCCTGGGAAGGTCGCGACGGCCAGCCGATCGAGCGCAGGTCGCGCTTCGAGGACGTCGTCGAGGGCAGTCGGTTTTCGATGCGCGTCATCGAGGATACCGCGCTCGATGCTTCGTTCTGGAAGGATTTTTACGAGACCACCGAACTCGTCTCGGAAGGCGCGGGTACGCGTGTCACGCTCAGCCAGACCGACCGCTATCGCGGCGTCGCCTTCCTGGTGTTCCGCTACTTCGCCATGCGCCGCGAGCTTGGCAAGCTGCAGCACTGGGCGAGGACCGGAGAATATCGCAAGGGGGGCTGGTTCGAGCATCCGCTGAGCCAGGTCGGCTTCGCCATTCTGTCGGCCTTCATCCTGTGGCCGTTCTTCGGGCTCAATCTCGGTGGCTTTGCGCTGGCTGCGATCCTGACCTCGGTCGTCGCCTTGCACGAGCTCGGCCACATGGCGGCCTTCCGGCTGACCGGTCATCGCAAGGCGCGGATGATCTTCATCCCGCTGCTTGGCGGCATCGCCATTGGCGGCCGGCCCTATGACAGCCGGTTCGAGGTCGCCTTCGTGGCGCTGATGGGGGCGGGCTTTTCCGCGTTTTTGGTGCCATTGTTGATCGTAGCCAGCGGGCTTGCTTCAGGCGAGGGGCATCGGCTGGCCGCCGCCCTTTTGGCGACGCTTGCCGGTTTTGCCGCGCTGTTCAACATCGCCAATCTGGTGCCGGTGTGGAAATTCGACGGCGGCCAAGTGCTGCGCCAGATCTGTCCGGGTCCGATCATGCTGGCACTGGCCTCGTTTTCCCTGCTCTCGGCCTTGCTGGCAATCGGCTGGCTGGCCGGTTTTTCACAAAGCTTTCTGCTGGTGGCGGGCGCTGTCTTTGCCATCCTCAGCCTGCTGACCGTGGGCAGCGGGGTAAAGCCGCGCCACGACTTGAAGCCGATCCGCACCTTCGACCGTTTCGCCATGGCCGGCGCGCTATTGGCGGTGTTCGCCATCCACGGTTACGGGCTGTTGTGGGCGTCGGCGAAGCTACTTTGAGCGTTTGATCGAGACGAGAGGTCAGCCGGCCTTGCGCGCCGGTTCGGCAGACATGCCCTCGGCCGCGCCAAAAACATCCTCGAATGCGGATTTCAGCGCCATGTCGAAATCGGCCATGGTCACGGGAAGGCCGAGATCGACGAGGCTGGTGACGCCGTGGTCCGGCACGCCGCAGGGCACGATGCCGCTGAAATGGCTGAGATCCGGTTCGACATTGACGGCGATGCCGTGAAAGCTGACCCAGCGCCGCAGGCGGATGCCGATGGCCGCGATCTTGTCCTCGGCCGGCGAGCCATCGGGCAGGGAAGGGCGGTCGGGCCGCACCACCCAGACGCCGACGCGGTCCTCGCGGCGTTCGCCGCGCACGTTGAAGGCGGCAAGCGTGCCGATGATCCACTGTTCGAGCGCGGCGACGAAGGCGCGCACGTCCTCGCGCCGGCGCTTCAGGTCAAGCATCACATAGGCGACCCGCTGGCCGGGTCCGTGATAGGTGTATTCGCCGCCGCGTCCTGCGGCAAAGACCGGGAAACGGTCGGGATCGATCAAGTCCTCGATGCGGGCGCTGGTGCCGGCGGTGTAAAGCGGCGGGTGCTCGACCAGCCAGACCAATTCGGCGGCGGCACCGGTGCGGATCGCGTCGGCACGTGCTTCCATCAGGGCAAGCGCATCGGTGTAGCCGGTCAGGCCGGGCTCGATGCGCCATTCGACCGGTGCTGAGCCGGGCAAGGGCAGGAACGACGTGGCGATCTGGCTGCGTTCTGTCATGGCTTTTCGTTTTTCGCTCGATCAAAATGACGTTTCGTTGAATCGTCATCCTGATCAGTCTCTTTGCTGGAGCGTGATCTTTTGCGAAAACCGGTTCCCACTTTTCGGGATCACGCTCTAATGCACGCCGGCTTCCAAAACCGCTTCAGGCCTGGGGCGGAATGCATTTGCCCTTTCATATGGCGGTATCCAGCTGAAACGTCCAGTTCGCCCTGCACTTTGGCCTTCCCGACCGTTATGCCAATTCCCGGCGATTATTGCGCGCCGCGCCCTTGTTTCGCCGGAAACGATTTGCTACACGCCGCGAGCCGGTTCGTTCCGGCTCCTACCACGGGCGGTCGTGGCGGAATTGGTAGACGCGCAGCGTTGAGGTCGCTGTGGGGCAACCCGTGGAAGTTCGAGTCTTCTCGACCGCACCAAAACTTTCCCTAGAACGCGGCTTGCGTTTCTAAGTCCCTTCACCGAATTGGCTTTGCCCAAAGGCCTATGCAAAACTGCCGGCGTGACTGACACACCACCTCCAAGACATGACATGCGCGACCTGATAGCAACGGTCGGCGAGGTTCTATTGTTTTGGGGAGGGGCTCGCATGAGCATCAGCAGACTCGCGTCGATAATCGGCGCGCCGGTGATGCTCGTCGGTCTCTGGGTGATAACCGATAGCGATCGTCTGCTTGCAGCTGAATCGCTTCTCGAAGAGAGCATTCAAATTGATCAGCAGTGCTTCGGTGATACCGTGGACGTCTACCTTGTCAATCAGATGTCGGGCGAGCCCAAGGTGCTTCTGCACGTGCCCGTCAACGCCAACCCGGTCGTCTATCCACCGCGATCCCGGAAGTCAGTCCGACAAACTGAATCGACCTGTGCCGAGGAGCCGATCCTCGCCCGGTCGCTATACTTCGACCCAGGACATCTCCCGGAGCTCAACATTGCGCTTGGCTTCCGGGCTGACGAGCCAACTGTACGGCGATTCGAGCTGTACTACAGCAAGGGTATCGAAAAATCGCTCTATGAAAAGAAATTGCAGAGGGCCAGTAGTGCAGCTGCCGAGGGGAAAACGGGGATCACGCCGGAAGGATTTACGAGGCTCAATCCCTCGGGAGACGATTCCGGAGAATATATAGCACCAAAATCCTACACAGAGCCGAGTGGCATTCCGCTACAGTTTTTTTGCTTTCCGTCAGTATATTCTTCCGAGTGCAATATACAGTATTGGGTCCACGGAGACCTTGTGGTGAACTACTGGTTTATTACAGACAAGACGAAACGCCCGGACTGGATGCGGTTAGACGAAGCCATGCGGCGAGTCACCAGCAATATGATCGACAAAAGCTATCTCAACCGATGGCTTGATACGACGGGAGGCGTGCAGTGACGGCGTTTACATTCACTTCGCAAGAAGCCGCTCAAATTGTAACCCTATGCGAGCAGCGTAAGCCGCTCTCGGTTTGTTGTTTTTAACGACAAGGCGATCGAGACCGCCGCTATCCAGAGTCAGCAAACCGACATCATCCCAACGGGCGATGTATTCTCGTATCAGCGCAGCTCCTCTGTCCTGAAACGGCTTCTCACGCTGTTGAAAAGCTTCCCCATATGCCTCCCTGGCAAAGTCGGTACGATTTGGAATCGCCCATTGCCGGCGCGCTTCATGCCGCCGATGGCTACGAGAACGAGCTTGAGCAGATGGCATTTTTCTCCGAGCCGCTGAACTTTGAAAGACTTTTTCTATGGAATTTGTAGAATTATGTTTGGATGTGATCTCGTTACTGGTCGCTAAGTTCTGACGGGGCCTTCGTCTCCTCGGCAAAAATTGCGCCAGCGATTTTAGCGAATGGAGGTTCCCATGACCAAACTCGTCGATCAGATCATCCCGGAAGCCGATGTTGTCCCGCTGACGGGACGTGTCGGCGCGGAGATCAGAAACATACGGCTTTCCGGCGACCTGCCGCAGCAGACCGTAGCGGCGATCAACCAGATCCTTCTGCGACACAAGGTGGTGTTTTTCCGCGATCAGGCGCATCTCGACGATGCCGAGCAGGAGCGCTTCGCGCATCGTCTCGGCGACCTAGTGCCGCATCCGACCCAAGGTCCCGTCAAGGGAACGGCGTCCATTCTTGAGCTCGATTCAAGCCGCGGCGGCGGTCGCGCCGACCAATGGCATACCGATGTCACCTTCGTTGACGCCTATCCGAAATTCTCCGTTCTTCGCGGCGTCGTCATACCGCAGGCCGGTGGCGACACCATCTGGTCGAACACCGCCGCCGCCTACCAGGACCTGCCCGAGCCGTTGAAGCTGCTGGCGGACAATCTCTGGGCGGTTCACAGCAACGTCTACGACTACGCCGCGGTCCGGCCGCGTGCGAGCGCTGCGGAAAAGAAGCACTTTGAGGAGGTCTTCACCTCGACGATCTACGAGACCGAGCATCCCGTCGTCCGCGTCCATCCCGAAACAGGCGAGCGCACGCTTTTGCTCGGCAATTTCGTGCAACGGCTGATCGGTCTTTCCAAAAGCGATTCAGCGCGGCTCTACGAGGTGTTCCAGTCCTATGTCACGGCGCCGGAGAACACCATCCGGTGGCGCTGGAAAGCCGGCGATGTGGCGATCTGGGATAACCGGGCCACGCAGCACTATGCAGTCAACGACTATGGCGATCAGCACCGGGTGGTGCGCCGCGCCACGGTCGACGGCGACATTCCCGTCAGCGTCGACGGCCGCCGCAGCGCCACCCGCACTAAGGTTGCGAAGCCCGCGACCGACAAGGCTGCCTAAGGCCTGGGCTGCTTGACCTCTGGGCCGCCCGAGAGCGGTTGAACTCGAGGGCCGCCGTACAGGCGGCCTTCTTCATCCGCGACAGTGTCTCGGCCACCACCCACCGAAGGAAGCATTCCAACCGCCACGTCGGCGTCGCAAATGGCGTGACCGACGGTGTCGCGCTTACCTATAGTGCCCATGACAATTTCATTCAGGGGCATCGCGTATGTTGGGCAACGTTCGTGCGGTGGTCGTCGGTGGCGGCTGTGTCGGCGCAGGTATTCTTTACGGCCTGGCGAAGCGCGGCTGGAGCGATGTCGCGCTGCTTGAGCGGACGCAGCTCACAGCCGGTTCGACATGGCATGCGGCGGGGCTGATACCCTCCTATGCCCGCAGTCTCAGCGTCGGGCGGATGATCGCCAAATCCATTGAGATCTATGAGGGTCTCGAAGCCGAAACCGGCCAGAAGGTCGGCTGGCGCAAATGCGGCCAGCTGCGCATCGCCAACACGCGCGACCGGCTCGACGAATACCGCAGCTATATCGATGTTGCCGAGGTCCAGGGCATACGGGCGCGGATCGTATCGCCCGCCGAGGCGCGAGAAATCTGGCCGCTGCTCAACAACAGCGGCATGCTGGGCGGGCTCTATCATCCCGATGACGGTCACATCGCGCCCGCTGACGTGACCCAGGCCATGGCCAAGGGTGCACGCGACCTCGGCGCGAAGATCCATCTCGGCACCGAAGTGACGGGGTTCGACCGGATGCCGGGCGGTGAGTGGAAGGTCAGAACCTCCCGCGGCGACATGGTCTGCGAACACGTAATCCTCGCCACCGGCAATTATGCACGCCAGACCGGCGCCATGCTGGGCCTCGACATTCCGGCAATTCCGATCGTGCATCAGTACTGGATCACCGACGCGGTGCCCGAAGTCGCGGAGCGCAAGCGGCAGGGCCTTCCGGAAATGCCGATCCTGAGGGACGAGGGTTACGAGGGGTACCTGCGCGAAGAGGGAGACGGGCTGCTGTTCGGCCCCTACGAGCGCACCGAACGGCTCAAGCTGTTCGCCGAGAACGGCGTGCCGGAATGGTTCGGCGCCGACCTGCTCGATGAGGATTTCGAGGCTGTCTCCTGGAACTGGGAACGGGCGAGCGAACTCGTGCCAGCGCTCGGGCGCGCCGGCATCAAGAGAAATGTACGCGGACCGTTCCAGATGACGGCCGACGAGTTGCCGTTGATGGGGCCGGCCTGGGGGCTTCAGAATGTCTGGCTCGCCGAAGGCGTGCCGGGCGGCATCCTGTGGGGCGGAGCGATCGGCCACTATCTTTCGGAGCGGATTGTCGAAGGCGGCAACAGTATCGATACGGCGGAGCTGGATCCGCGGCGCTTCGGCGACCATGCCAACAAGAGCTGGACCCGGGAGAAGGTGCGGGAAGCCTGGGGCACCCACGCAACACAGCATTATCCGGGCCAGGACATGCCGGCGGCACGTCCGCAGAAAACAGCTCCGTCCTACGACCGCCTGAGCCAGCTCGGTGCCGTGTGGGATGTGCTGAACGGCTGGGAAATGCCAAGCTGGTTCGCACCTTCGGGCGTCGAGGCACGCAATTCGTACAGTTGGCGCTGGACCGCCAAGGGCAGCTATGTCGGCGAAGAGGTCCAGGCTGTCCGGCAGGCCGTCGGCCTGGTCGAGATGACGCCGATGACGAAATTCGAGGTCGGCGGCCCGGGTGCCGAGCGCTGGCTCGACGGGATTCTCGCCAATCGCCTGCCGCGCCTTGGCCGCATCGCGCTCGCCCATCATCTCACGCCGGCCGGTGGTGTGCAGGCTGAGTATGTCGTGGCGCGGCTACGGAGAGACCTGTTCTACCTGGTCTCGACGCCGCGTGCCGAGCGCTGGAACTACGACGACCTGAACCGGCTGCTGCCGCAGGACGGCAGTGTGCAACTGCGCAATGTCACCAACGATCGCGGCAGCTTCACCGTGGTCGGGCCCATGGCGCGCGACGTTCTGCAGCCGCTGACGGAGATCGATCTGTCGAACGACGCTTTCCCCTGGTTCAGCGTGCAGTCGGCGACCGTCGCTCTCGCCAGCGACGTGCGGCTGATGCGCGTCAACTATTCGGGCGAGCTCGGCTGGGAGCTCTATCATCCGCTCTGTTATCAACGGCATTTGCTGGATGCGCTTCTGGCATCAGGTGAGGCGCACGGGCTCAGGCTGGTCGGGCTGCAGGCGCTGGAATCGCTGCGTCTCGACAAGTCTTTCCGCGCCATGTACCGCGACATGAATCTCGAACTGTCGGCCTGGGAGAGCGGTCTCGACCGCTTCGTGAGGCTCGACAAGGGAGACTTCATCGGCCGCGCCGCCCTGGTCGCGAAGCAAAAGCAGGGCACGGCACGCCGGATCGTGACGCTGTCCATCGACACGGATGGGGCAAGCGCCTTTGCCTATGAGGGCGTCTATCGCGACGGCAGCCTTGTCGGCCGCGTCACATCGGCGGGTTACTCCTACACGTTTGGCCACGACATAGCATTGGCGCTGCTGCCGCTGGAGCTTGGCACGCCGGGCACGGCGCTGGAGGTTTCAATTCTCGGCGAGCGGCGCCCGGCACGGGTGATCGCCGACTCTACCTATGACCCGGAAGGCGCGCGCGGGCGTATGTGAGGGACCCAGAGCACAGTCAGCGAAACCGGGCCTATCCCGTCCAGCCCAACCCCGCCGAGATGCAATTGATCGATACGAGCAGGGCGTCGGTCGCCCGCTTTTGATCCGCCGTGCCGGTTCTTGCCCTGACTTCACGCAGCAGATCGACCTGCAGCCGGTGAATGTCGTCCATCTGACGCCGCAGGCTGTCGAAACGCCGCTTGAACATCGGAAAGCGCACGGAAAGATCGCCCCCGGTGAGGTCGCGGATCAGGCGTCGTGTCAATTCGTATTCGGCAAGAATGCGGATGTAGATGCGTTGCGACGCATCGCTGTCGGACACCAGGCCGGCATAGAGCCGGGCGATCTCCATGTCGGACTGGTAGAGTGTCTTCTCGGCCTCATCGACGATCAGGCGGAAGAAGCGCGAGTGTTCGAACATGCGCGCCAGAAGGTCTCGCCCGGCATCGCCGCGTACGGTAACGAAGGAGCTCAGCGCGCTGCCGATGCCATACCAGCCGGTCAGCAGATGGCGGTTCTGGCTCCAGGCGAACACCCAGGGAATGGCGCGCAGGTCGGCAATGCCGTTGGCGCCGAAGCGGCGCTCCGGCCGTGAGCCCATTTTCAGGAGCCCCAGTTCCGCGACAGGGCTCGCCTGATTGAAATAGTCGAGGAAACCCGGCTCCGCCATCAACCTGGCGTAGGAGGCCTGCGACATGCCGGCCAGCGCTTCCAGCGCTTCGTCGAATTCGGGTGTCTGCTTCGTTTCGGCGTCGCCGGGCGACACGGCACTGTGAGCCAGCACGGCGGCGGCGAGGATCTCGAGCTGGTTGAGGCCGGTGCCGCGATTGGCGAATTTCGACGACACGACCTCGCCCTGTTCCGTCACCCGCATGGCTCCAGCGACCGTGGCTGCCGGCTGCGCCGCGATCGCCCGGCCGGTTGGCGCGCCGCCACGGCTGACGGAGCCGCCACGGCCGTGAAAGAAACTGATCCTGACCTTGTGCTTGCGGCCGACGGCGGTGAGGCGCTTTTGCGCCTTGGCCAGTTCCCAATTGGAGGCGAGGAAACCGCCATCCTTGTTGGAATCGGAATAGCCGAGCATGATCTCCTGGCGCGCGCCAAAATCCCGCACCGTGCGCCGCACCAGGGCAGTGTCGAGCAATCCGCTCAGGATGCCGGGGGCGGCCTGCAGGTCGGCGATGGTCTCGAACAAGGGCACGATCCGCAGGCTGATCGTGCCGTCGCTGCCGGGCCCGGTCGAGAGACCGCAATATTGCGCCAAGAGATAAACCGCGAGCAGATCGTCAACCGAGCGGGTCATGCTGAGGATGAAACAGCCAACGGCATCGGCATCGGAGCCCGAGACGTGGTCGGCGATGACAGAGAGTGTCGCAAGCAGCTCCCTTGCCTCGGGCGAGAGCCGGTCCGCGTCGATCTCCAACCGCTCGCTTTGGCCAAGAGCGGCGCGGATGCGCGCCGACCATTGCGGCGTGGCTGGCATGACTGGGTCTTCCAGCGCAAAAAGCTCGGCCAGTACCCGATTGACGACAGTGGAGTTTTGCCGGATGTCGAGCGAGACCGTCCGGAAGCCGAAGCTTCCAATCTGCCAGAGCAGCGGCTGGACGAAACGTCTGGCTACCGCGCGCCCTCCGATCGCTTCGAGGACGAGAGCCAGCCCACTGAGATCAGCGCCAAACGCCTCCGCGGAGGGGTAGGCGGCGACCCCGCCGTCGCGTGTGGCCACAAGCCGGGCCAACACGGCCGAAGCGAACTGGCGAAGCGGTTCTTCGGGGTTGCGCGCGGCGATGTCATGCGCCTGTCCGCTTTTGTCGAGGGCCTTTCGCAGAAGCGGCGTGAAACTGGCCGGCAGATCGACGACATTCGAACTGGCGCTGAGCACCGTCACCAGCCGCTGCATTTGCGTCAGGTACCAGCCAATGGCGGTGTTGCGGTATTCGGCCAGGGCATGAGCGGTCATGGCGGTGGTGACGTTCGGATTGCCGTCGCGATCGCCACCGATCCACGAGGCATAGCGCATGAAGGAAGGGATTCTGACCGGTGCTCCGGGATAGTGGTGCTGGAAGGCGTCCTGAAGCTTGCCGTAGAGCTGTGGCGTCGCCTCGAAAATGACTTCGCGGAAGAAATGCAGGCCCCAGGCGATTTCGCGTTCGACCGTTGGGCGCTCCAGCCTGAGCTCGCCCGTCATCCACAGCAGCTCGATCTCGCTTTCAAGATCGGCGACCAACAGATCGCGTTCGCGCGGAGCCCAGCGTGGCTGGTCGAGTTCGGTCAGCTTGCGATAGATACGGCGGTGGATCTCCAGCACCGTGACGCGTTTGGCCTCTGTCGGGTGGGCGGTCATGGTCGGCCCGACGCAAAGCTCATCAAGTGCAGTCTGCACGTCCGCGGCCGAGTGCCCGTTCGCCGCCATCTGCGCGATCACGCTGGCGAAGGAGCCCGGCACGTCGTCGGCGCCCGCGCCCTGTTCGAGCTCGCGGCGCGTGCGCATGGCCAGCAATTCGTCGGCGATCGCCAGCAACTGGAACCATACGCCGCTAGCCTGCAACGCCGGGATGCGCTGTTGCGGGGCAAGCGACACAAGCGACCTCCGCCCGCTCAGAACCGCGGCGATCTCGGGCTCGCGCGCGCTGGCGACCTGAAGCAGCAGCCGCAACAGCAGGCTGCGCTCGTCCTCGCGAAACCTGATAGGTTTGCTTTGTTCCAAAACGCTTTCCTCCGGGGCCGAGGGCGGCGCCTTCTGTCAGGCGACCCGGTTGGGGACCGGGCGACCCTCGAAGAAGGCGATCAGGTTCTCCACCACCTTCATGCCCATCGCCACGCGCGTTTCCTCGGTCGCGCTGCCGAGATGCGGCAACAGCACGACGTTCTCCAACCGCTTCAGCGCCTCCGGAACGGCCGGTTCCTCGGCAAAGACATCGAGACCAGCGCCTGCGATCTCATGCCTTTCCAGTGCGCCGATCAGGGCATCCTGGTCGACGACATCGCCGCGCGCCGTGTTGATCAGGAATGCGCCGGGTTTCATCAGACGCAGGCTGCGGGCATCGATGAGATGGCGGTTTTCCGCGCCGCCCGGACAGTGCAGCGACACGAAGTCGGATGCCGCGAGCAGCCCTTCCATAGTCTGCATCTGCACCGCGCCCATGGCGCGTGTCTCCTCGTCGTCGACAGCTGAGCGATTGAAGAACACGATCTTCATGCCGAAGCCGAAATGCGCGCGCCTGGCCGTTGCCTTGCCGATGCGGCCCATGCCGACAATACCAAGGGTTTTGCCCGACACTTTCGCGCCGGCCATGTGCGTCGGCGACCAGCCGCGCCATTCTCCGGCCCGCAACTGGCGCTCGCCTTCACCGGTCCGGCGTGCGACGGCCAATATCAGGCTAAGCGCCAGGTCGGCGGTGCAATCGGTCAGCACGCCCGGCGTGTTGGTCACCACGATGTCGCGGTCGCGGGCGGCGGCGACATCGATATGGCTGAAGCCGACGCCGAAATTGGCGATGATCCGGGTGCGGGCGGAACTGTCGGGAAACACCGTGTCAGGCAAGCGGTCGCTGACCGTCGCCAGGATCGCGTCGTAATCCGCGAAGGCGGATGTCATCGCTGCCGGGCTCAATGGCGTATCGCTGGCGTTGAACGTCGTGTCGAAGCGTTCGGCGAGGATCGCTTCGACAGGCGCCGGCCATTTGCGGGTAACAATCAAACGCGGTTTCATCTGACATCCTGCCGGTCGAGGGGGCTGGCGATGCCTGGCGCCAGCCCCAATTTCACATTGCTCTATGCGGGCTTCGTCCGCCCAGGCCTCACGCCGCCTTCTTCATCCGCGACAGCGTGTCGGCCACGACCTCGCCGAAGGAAGACGGCGTCGGCACGATGGTGACGCCGGCTTCCTTCAGGATTTCGACCTTCTCCTGCGCCGACTCGCCGAAGGCAGAGATGATGGCGCCGGCATGGCCCATGCGGCGGCCTTTCGGGGCGGAGAGGCCGGCGATATAGGCGATCAGGGGCTTCCTCATATTGTCACGCGCCCAGATCGCGGCTTCGGCTTCCTGCGGCCCGCCGATCTCGCCGATCATGACAACGGCGTCGGTCTCGTCATCCTGTTCGAACAGCTTCAGCATGTCCTTGAAGGAGGAGCCGTTGATCGGATCGCCGCCGATGCCGACGCTTGTGGATACGCCGATGCCGAGCGCCTTCATCTGTGACGCGGCCTCGTAGCCGAGCGTGCCGGAGCGGCCGACAATGCCGACGCGGCCGGGCAGGTAGATGCTGCCAGGCATGATGCCCATCAGCGCCTGTCCGGGCGTGATGACGCCGGCGCAGTTCGGGCCGATCAGGCGCATGCGGTCTTCGTAGCGGTAGCGCATCATGTAGCGCTTGACCTGCATCATGTCCTGCGAGGGGATGCCGTCGGTGATGCAGACGCAGAGCTTGATGCCGGCGTCGGCCGCTTCCATAATCGAATCGGCGGCAAAGGGCGGCGGCACGAACACGATGCTCGCCTCCGCGCGGGTCTCGCGCACCGCGCCTTTCACCGTGTTGAAGACGGGCAGGCCAAGATGCTTCTGGCCGCCCTTGCCGGGTGTAACGCCGCCGACAAGCTTGGTGCCGTAACGTTTCATGTCCTCGGCATGGAAGCTGCCTATCTTGCCCGTGAATCCTTGCACGATCACGCGGGTGCTGCGGTTGAGCAGAATTGCCATTTTGTTCGACCTCCCTCAGGCTGCTTTTTTCTTTTTGGCGGCCGCGCGCCAGGCGGCGACGGCTTTTTCGGCGGCTTCGGCCAGCGTGTCGGCAACGATTACCGCCTCGCCGGAATCAGCCAGGATACGACGGCCTTCCTCAGCCTTGGTGCCGGAGAGCCGCACCACCAGCGGCACGTTGACGCCGACCTCGCGGATTGCCTTGATGACGCCTTCGGCGACCCAATCGCAGCGGTTGATGCCGGCGAAGATGTTGACCAGGATGGTCTCGACATTCTTGTCGCCGAGCACGGCGCGGAAGGATTTCGCCACACGCTCGGGCGAGGCGCCGCCGCCGATGTCGAGGAAGTTGGCGGGTTCGCCTCCGGCGATCTTGATCATGTCCATGGTTGCCATGGCCAGCCCGGCGCCGTTGATGATGCAGCCGATATTGCCGTCGAGGCCGACATAGGAGAGGCCGCGGTCGCTGGCGAAGGTCTCGCGCGGGTCTTCCTGGCTCTTGTCGCGCAGCTCCGAGATTTCCGGCCGGCGGAACAGCGCATTCTCGTCGAACGACATTTTGGCGTCGAGCGCGATCAGATTGCCGTCGCGGGTCACCACCAGCGGATTGATCTCCAGCATCGAGGCGTCGTAGTCGCGGAACACCTGGTAGCAGCTGAAGATGGTCTCGGTCGCCTTGCCGATCAGATTGTGGTCGAGGCCAAGCCCGAAGGCGATTTCGCGCGCCTGAAAACGCTGCATGCCGACGCCGGGATCGACCGAGGTGCGCAGGATGGAATTGGGCGCCTTCTCGACGATGTCCTCGATCTCCATGCCGCCGGCGGCGGAGGCCACGATCATGACACGCTCCTCCTTGCGGTCGAGGACGAAGCCGACATAGAGCTCCTGCGCGATGTCGACGGCTTCCTCGAGATAAAGCCGGGAGATCAGCTTGCCGCGGGGACCGGTCTGCTGCGTCACCAGCTTGCGGCCGAGCATGGCCTCGGCGGCGTTGGAGATTTCCTCGTCATTGGCGCAGAGCTTGATGCCGCCGGCCTTGCCGCGTGCGCCGGAATGAACCTGCGCCTTCAGCACCCATTTGGCGCCGCCGATCTCACGCGCCCGGTAAGTCGCCTGCTCGGGGCTGTAGGCCAGCCCGCCGCGCGGCACATGCACGCCATGGCGCGCCAGCAGTTCCTTGGCCTGATATTCGTGGATGTCCATTTTGTCCTCCCAAAAAAGTCAGTGCGTGGCGACGCGGGCGTGGCCGGCGCGCTCGATGGCTTCGTTGACCACCAGAACATTGCGGGCCATGCGCTCCGACGCGGCGTCGATCATCTTGCCGTCGAGGGCGGCCGCTCCCTTGCCCTGCGCCTCCGCCTCCTTCAGCACTTCAAGGATGCGCCTGGCGCGGGTGACCTCTTTTTCCGGCGGCGAGAAGACGTCGTTGGCGAGCGCGATCTGCGAGGGATGGATTGCCCATTTGCCCTCGATGCCGAGAGCGGCGGCGCGCCTGGCGCCGGCGATGTAGCCTTCCGGATCGGAGAAATCGCCGAACGGCCCGTCAATGGCGCGCAGGCCATAGGCGCGGCAGGCGACGGTCATGCGCGACAGCGCGAAATGCCACTGGTCGCCGGGATAGTCGGGGTTCAGCCCGCCTATGTTGACGGTGCGCGCCTTGCAGCTCGCCGCGTAGTCGGCGACGCCGAAATGCATGGCTTCCAGCCGGCCGGGTGTCGCGGCGATAGCCTCGACATTGGCCATGCCGAGCGCAGTCTCGATCAGCGCCTCGAGGCCGACCCGGGTCTTGAAACCCTTGGCCATCTCGATCTGGTTGACCATGGCCTCGACCATATAGAGGTCGGCCGGCACGCCGACCTTCGGCACCAGGATCGTGTCCAGCCGGTCGCCGGCCTGTTCCATGACGTCGACCACGTCGCGATACATGTAGTGCGTGTCGAGGCCGTTGATGCGCACCGAGACGGTCTTGCCCTTGGCGCGCCAGTCGATGTCGTTGAGCGCCTGGATGATGTTCTTGCGGGCACGCTCCTTGTCGGGCGGGGCGACGGCATCCTCGATGTCAAGGAAGATGAAGTCGGCGGCGCTGTTCGCCGCCTTGTCGATCATCTCCGGGCTGGAGCCGGGAACGGCGAGTTCTGAGCGCTGCAGCCGCAGCTTCTTCAGATGGTTGATGGTGTGGCTCATCGTCGGTTCCTCAGGCGGCTTCGGCGACCGGCACGGCGGCCGAGGCGCGGAAATGCTGGATGGCGGCGCCGACGCCGGAGCCGGGCGCCAGCCTGACGCCGCAATCGAGCAGCGTCATTTCGGCGGCCGACAGCGAGGCCAGCACCATCACCTCGTTCAGCCAGCCGAGATGGCCGATGCGGAAGACCTTGCCCATCACCTTGTTGAGGCCGCCGCCGAGCGAGGTCTGGTAAGTCTTGTAGGCGCGCTTGACGACGTCGCCGCTGTCGATGCCTTCGGGCACCAGAATGGCGCTGACCGTATCGGAATGCCATTTCGGCGCCTTGGCGCAGAGTTTCAGGCCCCAGGCATCGACCGCCTTGCGCACGCCTTCGGCAAGGCGATGGTGACGGGCGAAGATGTTCTCCAGCCCTTCCTCGGCGATGAGGTCGAGCGAGGCGCGCAGGCCGCGCAGCAATTGCGTAGCCGGCGTATAGGGGAAATAGCCGGCGTCATTGGCGCGGATCATGTCCTCGAAGGAGAAGTAGCAGCGGCGATGGGTGGCGGTTCTCGAAGCGACAAGCGCCTTCTTGCTGACCGACAGGAAACCCAGGCCGGCAGGCATCATGAAACCCTTCTGCGAACCGCTGACGGCGCAGTCGACGGCCCATTCTTCCTGGCGGAAGTCGATCGAGCCGATCGACGAGACACCGTCGACGAAGAGCAAAGCAGGGTGTTTGGCGTCGTCGAGCACGGCGCGGCAGCCGGCGACGTCGCTGGTTACCCCGGTCGCCGTCTCGTTCTGGGTGCAGAAGATTGCCTTGATGCGGTGCGCCTTGTCGGCCTTCAGCCGCTCGGCATAGAGCTCCAGCGGCACGCCGGTTCCCCATTCGCAGTCGATGACATCGACCTCGAAGCCAAGGCGCTCGGCCATGTCGACCCACAGGTGCGAGAACTGGCCGAAGCGCGACATCAGCACGCGGTCGCCGGGGCTGAGCACGTTGGTCATCGCCGCTTCCCAGGCGCCGGTGCCGGAGGAGGGGTAGATGAAGACGCGGCCGGTCTCGTTCTTGAAGACGCGCTTGATGTCTTCGAACAGCGGCAAAGTCAGATCGGGGAAGGTTGCGGCGCGCATATCCTCCATCGGCAGGTTCATCGCCTGCCGGACCTGCTCGGGGATATTGGTCGGTCCTGGAATGAAAAGATGGGTGAAACCGGCCATGTCGCGAACTCCTCCTGATCCAGCAAAGCGGTGATGGGGAGTTTCGTTTCGGCGGCTAAAGGCAACAACACCTTGCCGGGTAACATCTCGACGCGTGCGGGTGGGGAAGGCCTACCCGATCGGCCTACCCGGGTGGCACGGTGCTTGCCCTACCCGAAAGGTTGCTTGGAGGTGCGCCTTTCCCTCGAATAGAGGGCGACAGCCATGGCCCGGTTGCGGACGTCGAGCTTGTCGTAGAGATTCTTGAGGTGATACTTCACGGTGTTTTCGGAAATGCCGGTCCGCGTTGCGATCTGCAAATTGGTCCAGCCGTCGGACAGCACCGCCAGCAGCTCGCGTTCGCGCACGGTTAGCTGCGACAAGGGCGTGTCGTTGACCTTGTTGATGTCGATATAGGGGATGCAGATGCGGCCATGCGCGACCGCCAGGATCGTCTCGAAGATGATCGAGGGATCGTCGAACTGGAAGCAGTAGCCCTGCGCTCCGAGCCGCACGCACTGCTTCAGAATGCCGATGTCATGGTCGTTGGAGAACACTGCGATGCGCACGCCGAGCTTGCGGCTGTGAACCTCGGCCAGCACATCGGCGCCGTCCATGTCGGCGAGCTTCCAGCCGATGACGGCGACGTCGAATTCGCCTTCCGCTGCCAGCTCGAGGAAATGCCTGCCGCTTTGCACGCAGGCCAGGAGCTCGAAGCGCCCGTCGCAGTCCAGCATGTCGCGCAAGGCCGATATGACGAGCGGATTGCGTTCGGCCACGACCACGCGCACGCGCCGTTCCGCTGATACCTTGGGTTCTATCTGCGACCTGATCTTCAAGGGCTTCCGGCTGTTCTGGTTACGGCCTGGGCGGGTCCGGCCGTTGTCAGGACCTGCATCATGACAATTCTGCCCCAACCGTGCGGGGGTGCTCTTTCCCCAGCGACATGCGCTGTCGCGCTGCCTCAAGCCGGAACGCGTGCTGTTTCGATGGCAACGACAGGGTTCCGGTGTGGCCGGCACGGTCGCTTCACGGCAAAATGACGCCAACCGCCAAGCGGGCGTTTCGCTTGAAATTCCCGTGCGTTAGAGCGACAGCTTGCATTGTCGAATCGTGTTGCGGCCCTATCTAGTTTTGCTTGAGCGCCGGACCCAAAACCGGTTTCCAGTTTTCAAGATCATGGTCTAGACCTGACGGACACCTTTTCCCAAGGGATGATGGCGGGAGGCGCTGGTGGAAAGCCAGGACGAACAAACGACCGGCGCCAAAGCCGCCGACGATCCCCACGTCGACATCTATGGCGAGGACGGCGTCGTTCTGTCGTCGTTCCTGGCGCAGATCGGCGCTGCGATCGCCGATCGCGACACGCTGACGCTGAAGCGCGAAGTCGACGACCTGCACCAGTCCGAGCTCGGCGATCTCATCGAGGCGCTGCACCCCGAACAGCGCCGCGCTTTGGTCGAACTGCTTGGCGCCGATTTCGACTTTTCTGCGCTGACCGAGGTCGACGAGGCGATCCGCCGCGACATCGTCGACAACCTGCCCAACGAGCAGATCGCGCAGGGCGTGCAGGACCTCGATTCCGATGACGCGGTCTACATTCTCGAGGACCTCGAAAAGGAAGACCAGGACGATATCCTGTCGCAACTGCCGTTCACCGAGCGGATCAGGCTGCGCCGCTCGCTCGACTACCCGGAAGAATCGGCCGGGCGACGCATGCAGACCGAGTTCGTCGCGGTGCCGCCCTTCTGGACCATCGGCCAGACCATCGACTACATGCGCGAGGACAAGAACCTCCCCGACCGCTTCAGCCAGATCTTCGTCATCGATCCGAGCTTCAAGTTGCTCGGGGCTATCGACCTCGACCAGATCCTGCGCACCAAGCGCGCGATCAAGGTCGAAGAGGTGATGCACGAGACGCGTCACGCCATCCCGGCCACCATGGACCAGGAAGAGGCGGCGCGGGATTTCGAGCAGTACGATCTTCTCTCCGCCGCCGTCGTCGATGAGAACGAGCGGCTGGTTGGCGTGCTGACCATTGATGATGTCGTCGACGTCATCCAGCAGGAGGCCGAGGAAGATCTGTTGCGCATGGGCGGCGTCGGCGACGAAGAGCTGTCCGACAGCATCTTGTCGACCTCGCGCTCGCGCGTGCCCTGGCTGCTCGTCAATCTGCTGACGGCGTTCCTGGCGGCTTCGGTGATCGGCCTGTTCGACCGCACCATCGAGCATATCGTGGCGCTGGCTGTGCTGATGCCGATCGTGGCGGGCATGGGCGGCAATGCGGGGTCGCAGACCATGACCGTCACCGTGCGGGCGCTGGCGACGAAAGACCTCGACATCTACAATGCCGGACGCATCATCCGCCGTGAAATGGGTGTGGGTTCGATCAACGGCATCATCTTCGCCGTTCTGATCGGCATCGTCGCGGCGGCCTGGTTCCGCGATCCCAATCTGGGCGGCATCATTGCGGCCGCGATGATCATCAACATGTTCGTGGCAGCGCTCGCCGGCATCCTGATCCCGCTGCTGCTCGACCGCTTCAAGATCGATCCGGCGGTGGCCTCGGCGGTTTTCGTCACCACGGTCACCGACGTCGTCGGCTTTTTCGCCTTTCTCGGACTGGCGACCTGGTGGTTCGCCATCCGTTGAAGAAACAAGGCATTGCTCTGTCAATTGACTTTTACGTAAATGCCGTGCGACGCTGTCTCGGGGTTTCCTGCCGAGTCCGGTATGGAGCGGGTTTGATCGGAATTGGGGGAGGTGCCGCGCCAGCGGCCGCTGACTCATGTTCCGGCATTTGGAGCAATGATGCGGGAATACTATACGATCACCGAGCTGACGCGCGAATTCGATGTGTCGACGCGCACACTGCGCTTTTACGAGGATGAGGGGCTGGTGCAGCCGGTGCGGCGCGGCCGCACAAGGCTGTTTCGACCTTCGGATCGGCATCTGATCCGCCAGATCATGCGCGGAAAGCGGCTCGGCTTCTCGATCAACGAAATCCGCGAAATCATCCAGATGTACAAGGAGCCGCCCGGCGAGGTCGGTCAACTCAACCTGATGATCAAGCGCATCGAGGAAAAGCGCGAGGATCTCAGGCAGAAGCGGCGGGATCTTGAGGAGACGCTGGCGGAGCTCGACCAGGCGGAGGAGTCTTGCGTCGAGCGGTTGGTGGAACTGGGTGTGAATACCTGAGCGGACTCTGGGCGGTTCAGCGGCAAACGTTGGAGGTTAGCGGAGTCTCCCGAACCTCGTCATTCTAGGGCGAAGCAGGAGCGAAGCTCCGTCGCGGAGACCCTAGAATCCATTCCGTGACATTGGCTGTGGAGTGCAGCGGTGCAGAATTCTGCATCGTAGCAACGCTTTAACGTCGCGGCATGGATCCTCGGGTCTGCGCTGCGTCGCTGCGCTCCTTGCTTCGCCCGTGGATGACGAAGAGACGGGCGTGCCTGCCAATCGCCAAGGCATGCGACCCCTGCCGGCGACCACGCGCCGGCTCAGATCCAGCGCCTGACCCGCTTCGCATAATCGCGGTACTTCTTGCCGAATTTGGCCGCCAGCACTTTTTCCTCTTTTTCGATCGCGACCTTTTGGGTGGCGAAGGCTGCGATCAGGGCCAGCGGCAGGAACCATACGATCCCCGAGACAAAGGCGACGCCGATGAGCATCAGCGTGTTGGCGAGATACATCGGGTTGCGGGTGACACCGAACGGGCCTGACGTGACCAGATGCTCGGGCACGCCGTTGGGGTTCATCGTCGTTCTGGCCCGCATCATGGCGCGGATGGCGGTGAACCAGAGGGCGGCGACAGCAAACAGCACCACAAAGCCGGCCGCGAACAACAGGTCGCCCAGGAGATCGCCGATCCAGGGCAGGGGATAGAAGAGGCCAAGCACGATGCTGATGGCGATGGCGGCGCAGTAGATCAGCGGCGGCCAGGGAATCAGCCCTGATTTCGGTAGCCCGGGTTTTGCCGGCCCGGGTTTTGCAAGCTTGTCGGTCATTGTTGCCCTCCCTGCGTCATCGGGCTCTCCTCCGTTTTGGCGGTGCAGATGCCGGCGAGTTCAGCGAGATGCGCTTTGAACTCCAGGGTCTGGTCGCCATTATAGAGCCGGTCGAATGCTGCCTCGCCTTGCAGCGTGTCCAGCATGCACACACAATAGCTGGCGCAGAACTCCGTGTCGCGCTGCTGTTCGCAGGATACCTGGCATTCCTTGAGGAAGACCACTTCCCGTGTCTCGACCGGCGCCGGCGAGATTTGCGAGAACAGCCAGACACAGCCGAACAGCAGCGGCTGGTGGATCAGGTAGAACGCCAGGCTGTGGCGGCCGATGAAGGTGAGCGGCTTGGCCCAGCTTCCCGGCGTCAGCGTCGCCAGCCGCGCCAGCAAGCCGGTGGTAGACGCCAGCTTTGCCGTCGCAATGCCGACAAGCACCGGGCCGAACCAGGGAAACAGCGGCACATAGTCGTTGGAGCGCGGGTTGATCGCCGACAGGCCGACCCACCACAGCGCCGGATGATCGAAGGCCTCGGATCGGAGATAGAGGGGCGCTGCGATCACCACCGCCGCCACGACCAGCGTCAGCAAGGACGGCAGTCGCAGGAACAGCAAACCAAGCAGGCTGGCCAGCGCTATCTCGTGCAGGATGCCGAAGAAGATGAAGCTGCCCGGCGTCACGAAGTATGTGACTGCAGATATGGCGGCCGCCGCCACCGCGACCATGGCAAAGCGCTTCCAGAAGCCGTTCCAGCGGATCTGCCTGCCATGGGCGAGGAACAGGCTGACGCCGACCAGGAACAGGAAGGTCGAGGCGATGCAGCGCGCATAGATCTTCCACCAGCCGAAGGCGGTGAGGCCGGGATCGGTGTAATGGAAGTTCTCGAGATCCCAGGTGAAGTGGTAGCTGGCCATGGCGATCAGCGCGACGCCGCGCACGATGTCGATGGCGGCGATACGCTTCGATTGATCCGGAACAGGTGCGATCGGCGTTTGGATGCTCATGGTCTCGTAGTCTGATTCAGCCCCTGAAGACGACTATCACGGTTGCACCGGACAAAAGAAGGCCGTGCGGGCTTGCCTGCGGGCTGTATCGTGCATGCTGCATCAGCCGGCACTTTAGGCCGGCGGGCGGAAGGCCTTTGACCGAATTCGCTTTCTGCCGGGAACGGATCGGTGTTCGCCACGCCCAGCATGCTGGCGGCCGTCTGCGGCTTCGTCACCTAGCGCTACTTACCGAAATCGCTTTGATCAGAGCGCCGCATGCCGTTCGCGCACCCAGTTGTGGAAGCGGTGCAGGTCATATTCCTCGGGCATCAGCACGCCGGCCTGGTGGCGCATCGAGCGCAGGCCTTTCTGGTTGACCTCGCAGATCGCGGCATCCTCCTCGAGCACCTGGGTGCCGAAGGCGACGACATTGTCGATATCGGTCTGAGCCAGCGCCTCGGGCGCGAACAGCCATTCGGCGGTGAGTTCGGTCTGTTCCGGGCCGAGCGGTGTCAGCCGCACGGTGCGGACATAGTCGACATGGCCGACGATGAACATCGACGGCAGGTTGGTGGCATAGGTCTGGCCGGCTGCGCGTTCGGCCGGCGTCAGGCCGGTGAATATGGGACCATGCGTCTGGCCGTCGCGCGACCAGGTCTCGGCGCCGGCGCGCAGGCCGCCGGAAAATTCCGGCGCGTCATTGTCGGCATGGCGCACCCAGTCGGGGTCGTCATGCCGGCTCATCAGGCCGCGGCCGTAGATTGGCACCAGCCGCGACAGGTCCTTGTGGACGCCGGGGCAGTGCAGGCACTCGTTGAAGTTCTCCCAAAAGATCTTCCAGTTGCAGTTCATCACCTTGCGCAGCACATGGCCCGATACCAGCGTTTCCAGCGGCCAGTTGCCGAGGTTGCCGGATGCCGGATCGAAGGATGCCTGCGCCGAGCCCGCCGCACCCTCCTGCAGGTTGACGAAGACGAAACCGCGCCACACCGACAGCGCCACCCGGTAGAGCGGATGGTCGGCCTTGTCGAAACCGTCGGGCAGCGATTTCGAAGGAACGCGCACGAGATCGCCGCGCAGCGAATAGGACCAGGCGTGGTAGGGGCAGGTGATGAGCCGCGCCTTCAACCGGCCCTCGCTCTCCTGGCAAAGCTGCGAACCGCGATGTCGGCAGGTGTTGTGAAAGGCGCGCAATTGCCCGGTGTCGTCGCGCAGCACGACGATCTCCTGCGTGCCGACGCGGAAGGTTCTGAACGCCAAAGGCTGGGCGAGGTCGGCCTCGCGGCAGACGAGCAGCCAGTTTTTGTACCAGATGGCGTCGAGGTCGCGCTGGTAAGCAACGGTATCCCAATAAGCCGAGGACGGCAGCGTCGGCTCGGCCCGGGTCAGACCTTTATAGGGGTCGCGCTGGCTCGGAATGGGTTGCATGGCTGGCTTCCTGCAGGATACGCCAGCCGACACCCCGGCAAATCGTTTGTCAATCACGGCTGACATTGCCGGTTGCGGGCGCGGCGCATAATCATATCAGGTCATGGGGATTCGCGAATTGGCCGCACGACAGATGTCGCTTACGCCGGAACTGGTGGCGCGCTGCTGGCGCGAGATCAGCGACAGCGGACCCGACCCCGATGCGACGCATATGGACGACGGCGACTACGACGCGCTGCTCGACACATTGCAGGCCGAGCTTCCGGACACCGAGCCGCTGTGGCTGTTCGGCTATGGCTCGCTGATCTGGAAACCGGAAATCGATTATGTCGAGGATCGCGTCGCACTGGCGCGCGGCTGGCACCGGTCCTTTTGCATGAACATGACGCGCTGGCGCGGCACCAAGGAAAGCCCCGGTCTGATGATGGCGCTCGACAGCGGCGGACAGTGCAAAGGCGTGGCCTTCCGGCTGAGGGATGACAACAGGCGAGAACAGCTGGGCCGCCTGTTCCGGCGCGAAGTCACGCTGAAGCCGACAAGTTACCGGCCGCGCATGCTGAAGCTTGCAAGCGAGGCCGGTCCGCTCAGGGCGCTGGCTTTCGTCATCAACCGCAACGGCCTGACCTATTCCGGCCCGCTCGACGAGGCGAAGATCGTCGACAGGCTGGCTACATCCTGCGGGCACTGGGGGTCGGGCGCCGACTATCTCTACAACACGGTGAAGAATCTGGAGGCGCGCGGCATTCACGACCGCCATCTGTGGCGGCTGCAGCGGCTGGTTGCCGAGCGGATCACCGCCTTGAACCCGTAATGCCGCATGGCGCATTCGCGCTGTTGGCCGGCGGAATTTGGTTTGCCGGACGCGGCTGTTTCAGCCTATAGTCATGCATGTCGTCGGTTCCATTAGGGACCAAGAGGGAATGCGGTGAGGGCTAAGTTGTTGCCCAATGCCGTGGCTGCCCCCGCAACTGTGTGCGGTAGTCCTCTCCAAGCCACTGAAGGATTTCTTCGGGAAGGTGGGGAAGGGCGTTATTCCGTGAGCCAGGAGACCTGCCGGCGACAGGGAACTGACTTCGATGCCCTCGGGTGGAGGGCGAAAGGACAAGACATATGAATACCGCTTCCGTCTCCCTCGGCGCTTCCGTCTCCTCGCAGTCGCGCTTCATGCAGCTCGTGCTTAGCGCGTTTCTGGGCATTTTCGTCATCGGCGTTGTCGGCTTCTCGCATATCGATGCGGTCCACAATGCCGCGCACGACTATCGCCATTCGATGGCGTTTCCCTGCCACTGACGAGGGTCTGACATCATGAACCTGTTTCGCAACGTCGTGTTCGTCGCGGCGATCGCCGGGCTCGTGGCCGGCGTCGTTCTCGCCTGCATGCAGGCCTATGCCACCGTTCCGCTCATCCTGAAGGCGGAAGTCTACGAACAGGCCGGTGGCGGCCATCAACATGAGCATGCCGCAGCGCCCGCCGCCAACGCTACGGACACCAATGCCATGAGCACCGCAGCACCGGCTGAAGCAGCCGCGCCGGCGGAGGACGAAGGCTGGGCGCCGGCCGACGGCTTCGAGCGCTTCGCCTTCAGCATTCTGGCCAATATCGTCACCGGCATCGGTTTCGCGCTGGTCCTGGTAGCGGTTTCCGAATTCGCCGGCGGCATCGGCAACTGGCGCCAGGGTGTATTCTGGGGTCTGGCCGGTTTTGCCGCGTTCACGCTCGCGCCGGGCCTCGGCCTGCCGCCGGAACTGCCGGCGATGCCGGCGGCCGACCTCACCCAGCGCCAGATCTGGTGGTGGGCAACGGTGGCGGCGACCGCGGCCGGTCTTGGCCTGATCGCCTTCCGCAAATCGCTGCCGCTGGCGATCCTGGCCGTGGCCCTGATCGTGGCACCGCATGTTGTCGGCGCGCCGCAGCCGGACAGCTTCGAGACGCCGATCCCGGAAGGCCTGCATCACCAGTTCGTGGTGGCGGTGACGGTGACCAATCTGGTGTTCTGGCTGGTGCTCGGCGCGGTTGTCGGCGTGGTGCGCGGACGCTTTACCGGTACGGCGACCAGCCTGCGCGACAGCTTTGCCTGATCGCGCAGCTTTGCCTGATAGCAGGGGGTCTTTGACCTTCATCATCGGCGGTGGGGGCTCCGGCAAGAGCGCGCATGCCGAAACCCTGGCGACGGCACTGCCGCCGCCATGGGCCTATATCGCCACCGCTGACGCCTATGACGACGAAATGCGCGAGCGCATCGCGCAACACAGGTCGCGGCGCGGCGAAGGCTGGGCGACCATCGATGCGCCGCTCGATCTTGCAGGCGCGCTCGAAGCGCTACCCGACAACCAGCCGGTGCTCGTCGATTGCCTGACGCTGTGGCTGACCAACCATATGCTTTCCGACCATGACCTCGACGCAGAATGCCGGCGGTTGGCCGATGTGCTGTCGCGACCGCGCGGGCCGTGGTTCGTGGTCTCCAACGAAGTCGGGCAAGGCATCGTGCCGGACAATGCGCTGGCACGCCGGTTCCGCGACGCTGCCGGCCGACTCAACCAGCAGGTCGCGGCGTTAGCTGATACGGTGCTATTGATGGTGGCCGGGCTGCCGCTCAAGGTGAAATAATGACCGATATCGACGCAAAAGACGAGGAACGTCACCGCGCCAAGATGGCCAAGCGCAAGGCGGTGCAGGACGCCGAGGTTGCCGAAAAGACAGTCGAGAAGGGGCTGCTGATCGTCAACACCGGACCCGGCAAGGGCAAGACCACGGCGGCCTTCGGCCTGGCACTGCGCATGCTCGGCTATGGCAAGCGCGTCGGCGTCATCCAGTTCATCAAGGGCAAATGGCATACCGGCGAAAAGGATGCCTTTGCTGCGTTCGGCGACCGCGTCGTCTGGCACGCGATGGGCGAGGGGTTCACCTGGGAAACGCAGGATTTGAAGCGCGACATCGCGGCAGCCGAAGCCGCCTGGACCAAGGCGCTGGAACTGATCGCCGATCCCTCCATCAGCCTTGTCGTGCTCGACGAACTGAACATTGCGCTGCGCTACGACTATCTCGATCTCGACAAGGTCGTGGCGGCGCTGAAGGCGCGGCGTGAAGGCCTGCATATCGTCGTCACCGGCCGCAACGCCAAGCCGGCGCTGGTCGAGGCTGCCGACCTCGTCACCGAAATGGGCGTGACCAAGCACCATTTTTCCGCGGGCGTGAAGGCGCAGCAGGGGATCGAGTTCTGAGGTTCTTTTTACCCTCCCCCTTGTGGGGAGGGTCGGCGCGAAGCGCCGGGGTGGGGGACAGCGCCCTACGAGGACCCCCACCCCGATCCGCTATGCGGATCGACCCTCCCCACAAGGGGGAGGGTAAGGAAAGGGCGGCGGTAAAGCTCAAAACGTCGCCGCGATCAGCACCGCCGACAGCAACCCGAACAGCCCGATCAGCAAATAGTCAGCCACCTGATAAACCTTCAGCGCCCGTCGGATGTCCAGGCTCTCGGCCTCGCGCCGGCCGCCTTCGCCCATGAACTCATCCTCGACGACAACGCCGCCATAGCTGCGCGGACCGGCGAGCGCCAGGCCGAGGGCGCCGGCCATCGCTGCCTCAGGCCAGCCGGCATTGGGCGAGCGGTGCTTTTTGGCGTCGCGCCGCACCGCTTGCCAGGCATTGCGGGGATCGGCGCCGTCGACAAGAAAGGCCGCGGCAACGATCAGCAATGCGGTCAGCCGGGAGGCCGGCAGGTTGATCCAGTCGTCGAAAAGTGCCGCCGCCCTGCCGAAAGCCTCGTGGCGCGGCGTGCGGTGGCCGATCATCGAATCGGCTGTGTTGACGGCCTTGTAGGCGACGCCGCCAGCCAGCCCGCACACGCCCGTCCAGAAGGCGGGCGCGACGATGCCGTCGGAGAAATTCTCGGCCAGGCTTTCGATGGCGGCGCGGCTGACGCCGGCGTGGTCGAGCTTTTCGGGATCGCGACCGACGATGCGGGCAACCGCAATGCGGCCGAGCGCCAGTCCGCCGGTGTCCAGCGCGTCGGCCACCGCTTCGACATGTTCGGTGAGGCTCTTCTGCGATAGCAGCGACGAGGCCAAGATCGCGGTGAGGATCATGCCGGCAGGAAAGAGCTGCCAGAGGAGGATTTGCACGGCGAAGGCAATCAGCGCCGGCACCAGCACGATCACCAGCAGCGCCTGCATGCCGCGGCGACGACGCTGCGCGTCGGAATCAGTGGCGCGGTTGAGCCGGAGGTCGAGAAAGGCTATCAGCCTGCCGAACCAAGTGACGGGATGGCCGACGGCACGGAACAGCCAGTCCGGGTAGCCCAGGATGCGTTCAATGGCCAGCGACAGGAAAGCGATCAGGACCGACATGAAGCTTTCTGATGGAGCGATTGCTGCGGTGGATCACGGTGGATCCCTTGGCCGGGCGAGCGCGCTCTTCCCCCACGCGCCACAGCCTTTCGTCGATCTCTCGACAGGTATCAATCCGCACTCCTACCCGCTTTTCGAGCTGCCCGCCACCGCTCTGTCACGATTGCCGGAAGCCGGGCGTATGCGCGATCTGGCCAGGATCGCGGCCGGCGCCTATGGCGCGCCGTCGGCGGCCCATGTGGCGGCAGCCCCAGGCACACAAATCCTGCTGCCGCGCGTGGCTTCACTGGTCAACCCAGGCAAGGCGCTGGTTCTCGGGCCGACCTATGCCGAGCATGCCAGGGCGGCTACGATCGCCGGCCATGCCGTGAAGGAGGTCGAGGATGTCGAGGCGCTTGCCGGTGCCGACCTTGCCATCGTGGTCAATCCCAATAACCCCGATGGGCGGGTCGTTTCGCGGGAGACGTTGCTGCGGCTTGCCGGGCAAATGCGCGCCAAAGGCGGATTGTTGGTCGTCGACGAGGCTTTCATGGATGTCGGCCCGGCCGACCAAAGCCTGGCCGGCGATGTCGGGCAGGGCGGCATCGTCGTGCTGCGCTCCTTCGGCAAGTTTTTTGGCCTGGCTGGCCTGCGGCTCGGTTTTGCGCTATCCGACACGCTGACGGTCGAGCGGCTGGAGACGCAATTCGGACCGTGGGCCGTCGCCGGTCCGGCGCTCGAATATGGCATCCGGGCTCTTGCCGACAGCGGCTGGCAGGCCGACATGCGCCGCCGGCTGGCCGAGGATGCTGCGGGGCTCGACGCGCTGTTCGGTCGGTTTGGCATTCCCGTCGCCGGCGGGACGACGCTGTTTCGCTATCTGCGATTTGCCGATGCGCCCGGTCTGTTTTCGGCGCTTGGCGAGCGCGGCATCCTGCTCCGGCATTTTTCCGACCGCCCGCAGGTGTTGCGCGCGGGGCTGCCTGGAAGTCAGAAGGAATGGCAGCGGCTCGAATCGGCGCTTGCCGACTGGCACGCGCGGCGCGACGATAGCGCCAGGGAGATCGCGCGATGATCCATGTCTGTTCGCTGGCAAAGCTCGAGGATACGGTGGCCAGAAGCGGCGCCGATCGCCTGCTGTCGCTGCTCGCCGCCGGCACCGAGGTGACGCGGCCGGCCTCGATTGCGCGGGAAAACCATCTGCATCTGGTTATGCACGACATCGCGGTGGCACAGGACGGCATGACCATGCCGGGCGAGGACCATGTGCGCAATCTGCTGGCTTTCGCCCGCAAATGGGACCGCGCCAAGCCCATGGTGGTGCATTGCTATGCCGGCATCAGCCGCTCGACCGCCTCGGCCTACATCATTGCCGCGGCACTGGCGCCGAAGCGCGATGAGGTGGAACTGGCGCAGACATTGCGGAAGCTGTCACCGTCTGCGACGCCCAATCCACGGCTGATTGCCGTTGCCGATGCGCTGCTCGGGCGCGACGGGAGGATGATCGAAGCGATCGAAGCGATCGGGCGTGGCGCCGATGCGTTCGAGGGCACGCCGTTTGCCCTAAAGATTGATGCGTAGTCGTTTGGCTTCGTGATTTTGACGACTCCAAATCGTTCATAAGACTTCATCCATTCGTTACATGGACCGATGCAACCGTTGGAGTTTAGCCGAAGCCTCACCGCGTTCGTCATCCACGGGCGGAGCAGGAGCGAAGCTCCGTCGCGGAGACCCGAGGATCCATGCCGCGACATCAGGGAAGGTTGCAGCGGTGCAGAATTCTGCACTGTGGCGGCGCTCAGGAGTCCCGGCATGGATCCTGGGGTCTGCGTCGCGTCGCTTCGCTCCTTGCTTCGCCCCAGGATGACGAGGGAGAAAGGCTTTGGCCAATCTCAGAAAGGCGCAATCTGCCATCGGACCGTCAGAGCACCGGCACCAGGCAACGGTGCTAAGCCAGCCACTCGGCAAGCTTGGCCTTGCGCACATCCCTGAGAAGGCTGATGAAACGGTCGGCCTGATGCTCTGCCGTTAGCCGGCCTTTTTCCGCAGTGGCGATGGAGGCGTCGCCGACGACGCCGTTGGGGTTGAGATCCCCAGCGATCCAGGCGAAGGCGTGTGTGCCTGTGTGGCGCAGCAGCGCAAATTCGGTCTCGGCGCGGGCGACCTTGGAGACGAAATTGTCGGCCTTGGCCATGTCGACGAGGTCCGGGCGGAAATGCAGCATCAACGAAGTCTCGACATCGCCGCCATGAATGCCGTGGCGGTCTTCCAGCTCGGTGTACATGCCGGCCGGGCGACCAAAGCGCTGCCAACTGGTCTTCACCGCCAGCATTTTGGCGGCAACGCGCAACTCCCGCGTGACGATGCCCATGATCTCCTCATTGCCGCCATGCGAGTTGACGACGATCAGTTTTCTTACCCCGGCGCGGGCGACTGACAGGCCAAGCTCGGTCCAGGCATCGACCAGGGTCGTCGCCGGCAAGGTCAGCGTGCCCGGCGCATGCAGATGTTCGTTCGACTTGCCGACCGCCTGGACCGGCAGAATGCGGATGTCGAGATCGCCTGGCAGGCGGGCGATCACCGTCTCCAGCATGCCGTTCATGATCGATGTGTCGGTCGAAACCGGCAGATGCGGGCCGTGCTGCTCGATCGCCGCCACCGGCAACACCGCAATCGTTGCCTCCGGGTCGATCCCTGCGTATTCGGTGGTCCGGTAGTCGCCCCACCAAACGCGTCTGTTTGCAACGGTCATGTCATGTCTCTTTGATGTGAGGGCAGACCTAGCGCGCCAGATGCCGCCTGTCGATCACCCAGCAGCAATCGCCTCGACCTCGACCTTGAATTCCGGCCGCGCAAAGCCCGAGACGATCATCAGCGTCGAGGCCGGCGCCGGGCTGGAGAACAGCCGGTCGCGGACGTCCATATAGGGGCGCAGATGTGCGCGGTCGGTGACATAGGTGTTGATGCGAACGATGTCGGAAAGCCCGAGCCCGGCCTCGGCCAGAACAGCGGAAATGTTTTGAAAGCACAGTTCGGCCTGGGCGCCGGCATCTTCGGGGATCTGGTCGTCCGCCGTGATGGCGACCTGGCCGGAGCACAGGACCAGCCGCTTGCCCGAGGGCACTTCGACGCCGTGGCTGTAGCGGGCGAAGGGCGGTTTGATCGACTTGGGGGTGAGGAATCTGAACATGGCAATCTCCAGTTTACGATCAGCCTAGAACCGTATGGCTGGACCCTCAAGATGTGGTGCATGTCGCCCGGGCGATTGTGGACAGGCGTCCAAAAAATAGGCACGATGCCTTCCGCACAGCATGACCCGTCCGGTCTTGGCAATGACTGCCGCGTGAAGCAGGCGGTCCGGGCGGTGGCATGTGTCTTGCTTCTTGGACCAATGGTGTCGAGCCCGGCGCGTGACGCTCCGGAGCCAACAAAGGGTGGTGTCGATGTACGGAAAACAGAAGATTTCAGCGCTCGCGCTCGCGCTGCTTGGAGCCAGCACGCTAGGGGCTGCGGCAAACGAGAAGGTCACCTTCGGCACCAACTGGCTGGCCGAGCCCGAGCATGGCGGCTACTATCAGGCCGTGGCCGACGGCACCTATGCCGCCTGCGGACTCGACGTGACGATTTCGCAGGGTGGCCCGCAGGTCAGCGGCCGGCCGCTGCTGCTCGCCGGCAAGCTCGATTTCTATATGGGCGGCAATCTGCTGTCGGCCTTCGACGCCGTCCAGCAGGGCATTCCGATGCGCGTGGTGGCGGCCGACTTCCAGAAGGACCCGCAGGTAATCATGTCCCAGCCGGGGCAGGGGCTGGACAAATGGGAAGACCTGAAGAACGCCGACCAGTACATATTGGGTGACGAGGGCGCGCAGACCTTCTTCCAGTGGATGGTCACCGATCTCGGCTTCGATGCCGCCAAGCGCGTGCCCTACACTTTCAATCCGGCGCCCTTCATCGCCAACAAGAAGTCGATCCAGCAGGGCTATGTCACCTCGGAGCCGTTCGCGGTGCAGAAAGCGGGGGGCTTCCTGCCCAACCAGTTCCTGCTCGCCGACTATGGCTGGGAAACCTATGCGACCACCGTCGAGGTCATGCAGGACACGATCGACAAACGGCCGGAGGTGGTCCAGTGCTTCGTCGATGGCTCGGCCAAGGGCTGGTACAATTACCTCTACGGCGACAACAAGGCCGCCAACGACATGATCAAGAAGGACAATCCTGACATGACGGATGAGCAGATCGCCTTCTCGATCGAACAGCTGAAAAAATTCGGCGTGGTCGATTCCGGCGATTCGGAAAAACTCGGCATCGGCGCCATGACCGACGCACGCATCCAGAGTTTCTACGACAAGATGGTCAAGGCCAAGGTGGCGCAGCCCGGCATCGACATCAAGAAGGCGTATACGCTGGCCTTCATCAACAAGGGCGTCGGGCTCGAGCTGAAGAAGTAATCGTGAGACTGGAGACAATGGCGCAGGCGCCCATGACGGCATCGGGTGAAAGCCCGATGCTGCTGGCGCTGCGCCATGTCGGCAAGGTGTTTTCCAACGGCGTAACGGCGCTGAGCGATGTCGATCTTGCCATTCGCGAGGGCGATTTTCTCAGCCTGCTCGGGCCGTCCGGCTGCGGCAAGTCGACGGCGCTCAGGCTGATCGCCGGCCTGTCGACGCCGACCTCAGGCGTGCTCGACTGGCGCGGTTCGATCGACCGTTCGAACATCGGCTTCGTCTTCCAGGAGCCGACGCTACTGCCCTGGGCCGATGTCTTCGACAACGTCTGGCTGCCGCTGAGGTTGAAAGGCATTTCACGCGCCAAGGCAATGCCGGCGGTGACGGAAATGCTGGCGCGGGTGCACCTCACAGGTTTCGAGAATGCCGTGCCGCGCGAACTTTCCGGCGGCATGAAGATGCGCGTCTCGATCGCGCGGGCCATGGTGACCAAGCCGCGCATCCTGTTGATGGACGAGCCGTTCGCCGCGCTCGACGAGATCACCCGCTTCAAGCTCAACAACGACCTTCTGGAGCTGTGGCAGGACGAGCGCTTCACCGTCGTCTTCGTCACCCACAGCGTCTTCGAAAGCGTGTTTTTGTCCAACCGTGTCGTCGTCATGGCGGCGCGGCCGGGACGCGTCCATGCCGAATTGGCAATCGATGCGGCGTATCCGCGCGACGAGGTGTTCCGCACCTCGCCCGATTATGCCGCGCTCTGCCGCCAGGCCTCGGATATTCTGGTCAACGCCATCAACACATCAGCCGGACCGCACCATGACGGCCATTGATCAATCTTCGCTAACTCTCGATCCGGAGGAGGCGGGCCGCGTGCGCCAGGAGCGGCTTGAGCGGATCGGCCGGTGGGTGCTGCCGCTGGCGATCATGATCCTGGCGATTTGGTTCTGGGACCGCGTCTGCGTCTGGAACGAGATCCCGAAATACATCCTGCCGCGCCCGGGCGTGGTGCTGCAGACGCTTTACGACGATGCCGGGCTGCTGTTCTCGTCGCTGCTGGTGACGCTGCGGATCACCTTCCTCAGCCTGTTGCTGGCCGTCATCGGCGGCGTCGGGCTGGCGGTGCTATTTGCGCAATCGAAATGGGTGGAGATGTCGTTCTTCCCCTTCGCCATCGTCCTGCAGGTGACGCCGATCGTGGCGATCTTCCCGCTGATCAACATCTATGTGAACAACCAGACGGTGAAGCTGCTGCTTTGCGCCTGGATCGTCGCCTTCTTCCCGATCCTGTCCAACACCACGCTCGGCCTCAACTCGGTCGATCGCAATCTGCGCGACATGTTCAAGCTCAATGGCGCCACGCACTGGCAGCAATTGCGCTATCTCAGGCTGCCGGCGGCGATGCCGTATTTCCTCGGCGGCTTGAAGATCGCCGGCGGCTTGTCGCTGATCGGCGCCGTCGTGGCCGAGTTCGTCGCCGGCGCGCAGGGGCAATCGTCGGGGTTGGCATCGCGCATCATCGAGGCCGGCTACCGCCTCAACGCGCCAAGGTTGTTCGCGGCGCTGATCCTGATTTCGCTCACCGGCATCTTGATCTTCCTGGTGCTGTCGCTGGTGTCGCATCTCATCTTGCGGCGCTGGCACGAAAGCGCGCTGAAGCAGGAGCGGTGATGATGTTTTGCGCTGTGGACAAAGGCTGGCTGTCGTCGGTGCCAACGTTGGTGCTGCCCCTCATTGTCCTGCCGGACATTTCTCCCCGTATAGAGACGGGGAGAAAGACGCCATCACGTATGGTTTCGCCAATCGTCAACCTCGCAACACGAGCGCTGACGGCCGCGACAGCCCCTTCTCCCCGTCACTATACGGGGAGAAGGTGCCGGCAGGCGGATGAGGGGCAGCGGTGACCTCACAGATTCCAGATTCCGGCCAGTTTGTACTTGGCAACGTTCGTCTCCACCGGTCACTAACGCCCGGTCTTGCCGCCACCTTCGATACTGACGGTTTCGCATTGGCCGACATCACCGTCGCCAACGGCAATATCTCGGGTGTCGCCGCGCATAAGAAATCAAAGGCGTCGTCCGGTGCCATCAACCTTGCCGGCCGCATCGTGCTGCCGTGTTTCGTCGACTGCCACACCCATATCGACAAGGGCCATATCTGGCCGCGAAAACCCAATCCCGACGGCACCTTCATGGGCGCACTCAATGCCACCGGCGCCGACCGCGCGGCGCGCTGGAGTGCCGAGGACGTAGCGAAGCGCATGGATTTCTCGCTGCGCTCGGCCTATGCGCATGGCACCAAGGCGCTGCGCACGCATCTCGACAGCGTGCCGCCGCAGGAAGAAATCTCCTGGCCGGTGTTCGAGGCGATGCGGGAGAAATGGCGCGGTCGCATCGAGTTGCAGGCGGCCTGCCTGCTCGGCATCGAAGGCGTGCGCGACACAAAATGGTTCGAAAGGCTGGCCAAGCGCGTGGCTGCGGCCAAGGGTGTGCTCGGCGTCGTCACCTATATGGTGCCGGACCTCGAGGTGCTGCTCGACAAAGTATTCGCCGAGGCGATCAAGCATGGGCTCGACCTCGATTTCCACGCCGACGAGACGGACGATGTCGCGGCGATCTCGCTGAAGAAGATCGCCGAGGCTGCCCTCTGGAATGGCTTTGAGGGCAACATCCTCGTCGGACATTGCTGCTCGCTGGCGCGCCAGCCGGATCTCGACGTGCTGGACACGCTGGACAAGGTGGCCAAGGCCGGGCTGGCCGTGGTGTCGCTGCCGATGTGCAATCTCTATCTGCAGGACCGGCGCGCCGACCTGACCACGCCACGCTGGCGCGGCGTAACGCTGCTGCACGAGATGAAGGCGAGGGGCATTCCGGTCGCTGTCGCCTCCGACAACACCCGCGACCCGTTCTATGCCTATGGCGATCTCGACATGCTGGAGGTCTACCGTATGGCGACGCGCATCCTGCATTTCGACCATCCGGTCGGCGATTGGCCGCAAACGGTGGCGGCGACGCCGGCCAAGGTGATGCGGCTCGATGGTGCCGGCACGCTAACTGCCGGCGGCAGCGCCGACTTCATCATCTTCAAAGGGCGGAGCTGGACGGAATTGCTGTCGCGGCCCGAATCGGATCGCATCGTCGTGCGCGACGGCAAGGCGATCGACCGCCAATTGCCCGACTATGCCGAGCTCGACGAACTGATGGTGGACTAATGGATGTTTCGGCGCTCAAACGCGATCTCGATGGGATAAAGCTCGATGACAATCCGGCCATCGTCCAGCAGAAGAGCCGCGACTTCTACTGGTACAGCCCGGTGCTGAAACAGCAGCTCGACCATGTCACCGGCGACTTGATCGTGACGCCGAAGAACGAGGCCGAACTGATCCGCGTGCTCGCCGCCTGCCACCGGCATGGCGTGCCGGTGACGCCGCGCGGCAGCGGCACCGGCAATTACGGCCAGGCGATGCCGCTATCAGGCGGCGTGGTGCTCAATCTGGCCGAGATGAACGAGATCAAGGCCATCGCGCCGGGCCGCGTCGTCACCGGGCCGGGCGCGATCCTCGCCGACATCGACAGAGCGACGCGGGCGCATTCCGGGCAGGAGCTCAGGCTGTCGCCCTCGACCTACAACACGGCGTCGATCGGCGGCTTCATCGCCGGCGGGTCAGGCGGCGTCGGCTCGATCAATTTCGGCGGCTTGCGCGATTTCGGCAATGTGCTGCGCCTGCGCGTCGTCACCATGGAGGCCGAGCCGAAGGCGCTCGAACTCACCGGCGAGGATCTGCACAAGGTGACCCACGCCTATGGCACCAATGGCATCATCGCGGAAGTCGAGATGCCGCTGACGGCGGCCTATGAGTGGATCGACGTCATCGTCGGCTTCGACGCTTTCATGCCGGCAGCCCGTTACGGCAATGCGCTGGCCTGTCAGGACGGCATCCTGACCAAGCTGATCACGCCGATAGCCGCGCCCGTGCCGCAGCTCTATTTCAAGCGGCACCAGAAGTTTTTCAGGGAAGGGCAGAGCATCTGCGTGGCGATGGTTGCAAAGCATGGGCTCGACGCTTTCCTCGCGTTCACCCGTCGCGCCGGCGGCGAAATCATCTTCAATGCGGCAACAGTAACGGACGAGGAGAAGAAGGGCCTGCCGCCGGGCTTCGAACTGGCCTGGAACCACACCACGCTGCGGGCGCTGCGCGTCGATCCCGCGATCACTTACCTGCAGTCGCTCTATCCGTTTCCCAACCAGCTGGCGCTGGTCGAGAAGATGGATGCGATGTTTCCGGGCGAGGTTTTTTCGCATCTCGAATTCGTGCGGCTCGACGGCAATATCACCTGCTTCGGCTTGCCGCTGGTCAAATTCACCACGGAGGCGCGGCTCGACGAAATCATCCGGCTGCATGAGGAGAATGGCTGCCCGATCTTCAACCCGCATCGCTACACGCTGGAAGAAGGCGGCATGAAGCAGACCGACGAAATCCAGCTCGCCTTCAAGCGCGAGACCGATCCGCAAGGCCTGCTCAACCCCGGCAAAATGATCGCCTGGGAAAATCCGGATTATGACTATCGCTCGGGCCGGACTTTTTTGTTCAAGGGCCTGCAAAGGGCAGGGTGATGAGAGGGTTGCGCGCGCCCACCCCCCTCTGGCCTGGCGATTGGCGAAAGCTGCGGCGACGTCGAATCTCCCCCCTTGAGGGGGAGATGGCCGGCAGGCCAGAAGGGGTCGGTTCGGTTGGCGCGACGCGGTCCGGCATTTCGAAGAAAAAGAAAGTTGGCGTTCCACGCGAGACGACCCCCTCTGTCGCCTTCGGCGACCCTCCCCCTCAAGGGGGGGAGATTCTCCCATGAAAGTCCTCGTCCTCCATGCGCATCCGGTGGAGACCAGCTTCAATGCCGGTCTGCACCGCGCGATCGTCGAGCGGCTGACGGCGGCCGGCCATGACGTCGATGACTGCGACCTCTATGCCGAGGATTTCGACCCCAGGCTGACGCGCGGGGAGAGGCTGGACTATCACAACCAGCGCAGCCCCGCGGACCCGGCCGCACCCTATGTCGAGCGCCTGCTCAAGGCCGAGGCGCTGGTGCTGTCCTACCCCGTCTGGAATTATGGCTTTCCGGCCATCCTGAAAGGCTTTTTCGACCGCGTCTTCCTGCCTGGAGTGTCGTTCAAGCTGGTCGACGGCAAGGCGCAGCCGTCGCTGCACAACATCGGCAAGCTCGCGGCGATAACCACCTATGGCGGCAGCCGGTTCCGCGCCATGCTGATGGGCGATCCGCCACGCCGGCTGGTCAAGCGGATGCTGCGCGCGACGATCAAGCCCGGCGCTTCCGTGTCCTATCTCGCGCATTATTCGATGAACCTGTCGACCAATGAGACGCGGGCGGCCTTCATGGCCAAGGTCGCGGCCGGGATGGATGAATTCTGATGCGCGTGCTGGTGGTCTATTGCCATCCGGTGCCCGAAAGTTTTTGCGCGGCCATCCGCGACACAGCGGTCGACGTGCTGAAGGCCCGTGATTGGGAGGTTCGGGTGCTCGACCTCTATGCGGAAAAGTTCGATCCGGTGATGGGAAGCGAGGAGCGGCGCGTCTACAATGACCGCGCGCCTCAGGATCCCGCGCTGAAGCCGCATTTCGAGCATCTCGCCTGGGCGCAGGCGATCCTCTTCATATACCCGACCTGGTGGTACGGCCTTCCGGCGATGCTGAAGGGCTGGCTCGACCGGGTGTGGGCGACCGATGTCGCCTTCAAGCTGCCGGCGGGCAAGGGACGGATCCAGTCGCTGATGACCCATGTCACCAAGGTCGGCGTCATCACCACCTGCGGCGCGCCGACCTGGTGGAGCGTCGTCGTCGGCCAGCCCGGCCGCAAGACCTTGCTTCGCGGCATGCGCGCGCTGTGCGCTCGCCGCTGCCGGACGTTTTTCCTGGCGCATTACCTGATGGATGCCTCGACGCCGAAAAGCCGGGCAGCGTTTCTGGGGAAGGTGCGGGCGAAGCTTGAGCGGTTTTGAGGTTAGCCTTCTTCGCCCCGTTTACGGGGAGAAGATGCCGGCAGGCAGATGAGGGGCAGAGCGAACTTTCGAATGCTAGCGCCGCCCCTCATCCGGCCCTTCGGGCCACCTTCTCCCCGTGAACGG
Organism: Mesorhizobium sp. WSM4306; assembly: GCF_007003975.1. Taxonomy (GTDB): domain Bacteria; phylum Pseudomonadota; class Alphaproteobacteria; order Rhizobiales; family Rhizobiaceae; genus Mesorhizobium. The sequence goes on along the minus strand of NZ_VFTC01000001.1, from coordinate 444,162 downwards.
GGAGAAGGAAGAGGGCGCGCTACATCTTCGTCCGTTCCGCCTTCGGGTCGTACATCGGCTTCAGCGAGGCCTCGGCCGCAAAACGCTCGCCGGCGATCTCGATCTCGTAGGATGAGGAAAGCACGTCCGCCTCGCTCTCGCCCTTGCTTGGCACATAACCCAACCCAATTGCGCTGCCAAGATAATGGCCGTAATTGCCTGAGGTGATCGGGCCGACGATCTTGCCGTCGCGCAGGATTGCCTCATTGTGGAAGAGCAGGGGCTCCGGGTCTTTCAGGCGGAACTGCACCAGCCGGCGTGACAGGCCGGCGTCCTTTTTCTTGAGCACGGCGTCGCGGCCGATGAAGTCGCCCTTGGCGGTCTTGACCGCAAAGCCGAGGCCGGCTTCCAGCACATTGTCCTCGTCGGTGATGTCGTGGCCGAAATGGCGGAAGGCCTTTTCGATGCGACAGGAATCCAGCGTATGCAGGCCGCAGAGTTTCAGGCCGACATCCGCGCCGGCCTCGTCGATCGCCTCGAAGACGTGCGCTGCCTGATCGGTCGAGACATAGAGTTCCCAGCCGAGTTCGCCGACATAGGTGACGCGGTGGGCGCGGGCGAGGCCCATGCCGATCTCGATTTCCTGGAAGGTGCCGAACGGATTGTTCTCGTTGGAGAAATCGTTGGGGCTGACCTTCTGGATCAACTTCCGCGCATCCGGCCCCATCAGGCAGAGCACGCTTTCAGCTGCGGTCACATCGGTGATGACGACAAATTCCTCGCCGACATGCCGGCGCAGCCAGGCGAGGTCGCGCTGCAGCGTGGCGCCGGGAACGACGAGGAAATAGGTTGTCTCCGACAGGCGCGACACGGTCAGATCGCTTTCGATGCCGCCGCGCTGGTTGAGCATCTGGGTATAGACGATCTTGCCCGGCGCCACGTCCATGTCGTTGGCGCAGAGTCTTTGCAGGAAGGCGCAGGCGTCGCGGCCCTCGACGCGGATCTTGCCAAACGAGGTCATGTCGAACAGACCGACCCCGTTGCGGACCGCCAGGTGCTCCTCGCGCTGGTTGCCGAACCAGTTCTGCCGCTTCCAGGAATAGCGGTATTCGCGCTCCTGTCCCTCCCGGGCGAACCAGTTGGCGCGCTCCCAGCCGGCGACCTCGCCGAACACGGCGCCGCGCGCCTTCAGATGTTCGTGCAGCGGCGAGCGCCTGACATTGCGCGACGTCGCCATCTGCCGGTAAGGAAAATGGTCGGCATAGAGAAGGCCGAGCGTTTCGGAGACGCGCTCCCTGAGATAGCGGCGGTTCTTCTGGAACGGCTGGGCGCGGCGGATGTCGACTTCCCAGAGATCGAACGGCGCCTCGCCATCGTTGATCCATTGCGCTAGCGCCATGCCGGCGCCGCCGGAGGAGACGATGCCGATCGAGTTATAGCCGGTCGCCATCCAATATCCCGATAACTCCGGCGCCTCGCCGAGATAGTAGCGGTCGTCCGGGGTAAAGCTTTCGGGGCCGTTGAAGAAGGTATGGATGCCGGCTGTCGCCAGCATCGGCATGCGGTTGACGCCCATTTCGAGGATCGGCTCGAAGTGCTCCATGTCCTCGGGCAACTGGTCGAAGCAGAAATCCTCGCGGATGCCGTCCATGCCCCAGGGTTTGGCCACCGGCTCGAAGGCGCCGAGCATCATCTTGCCGGCATCTTCCTTGTAGTAGGCGCATTCGTCGGGAACGCGCAGCACCGGCAGGCGACCGAGGCCGGTGATGGGCTCGGTGACGAGGTAAAAATGCTCGCAGGCATGCAGTGGGATGGTGACGCCGTTCTGTGCGCCGAGCTCACGCGCCCACATGCCGGCGCAGTTGACGACGATGTCGGCCTCGATCGTGCCCTGGTCCTCGCCTTGCGCCCACGACACGCCGGTGACGCGGCCGGCCCTGGTGTGGACCTTGGTGACCTTCACATTCTCGACGATGGTAGCGCCGCGCTGGCGGGCGCCCTTGGCCAGCGCCATGGCGATGTTGGCGGGATCGCACTGGCCGTCGAGCGGCAGGTGCACGGCGCCGACGACATCGGCCACGTTGAGATGCGGATACATCTGTTTGACTTCGTTCGGCGAAATCTCGCGCACATCGACATCGAAGGCGCGAGCCAGAGATGCCTGCCGGTAGATCTCGTGCTTGCGCTCCTCGGTCAGCGCCACGGTGATCGAGCCGACCTGGCGCATGCCGGTGCCAACTTCGGTCTCGGCCTCGAGCTTGACGTAGAGGTCGGCCGAATACTTCGCCAGCCGCGTCATGTTCTGCGAGCCGCGCAACTGGCCGATCAGGCCCGCGGCATGCCAGGTCGTGCCCGATGTGAGCTGCTTGCGTTCGAGCAGCACGATGTCGGTCCAGCCGAGCTTGGCCAGATGATAGGCGACCGAACAGCCGGAAACGCCGCCACCGATGATGACCGCCCTCGCTTTACCAGGAATGGCTTTGGTCGGGACTGTCTTGGTCATGCGGCCTCGCGGCGATAGCTGGATGCGAAGCGGCGCAGGCGTAGTGCTGCCTCCTTAAGAACCGGTTCAGGCTGGCAGAGGCTGATGCGGATATGGCCCGCGGCGGCATGGCCGAAGCTGGAGCCAGGCATGACGCCGACATTCTCCTTGTCGAGAAAAGCCCAGGCGAATTTCTCGTCGTCGGGCTCGACGGCAGAGATGTCCAGCATGACATACATGCCGCCCTCAGAGCCGTGCACGCTGACATTGTTCATGCCGCGCACCGCATCGAGCAGGACGGTACGCCGGGCCGCATAGCGTTCGGCAATTTCCTTGACGCCGTAGCGGTTCTCCAGCGCCTCGGCGCATGCGATCGAGATGAAGGCCGGCAGGCCGTAGGTCGTCACCAGGTTGAGGTTGGTCAACAGCGTGATCATCTCAGCCGGGCCGGTCAGCCAGCCCATGCGCCAACCGGTCATGCCATGGCTCTTGGACATGGAATTGATGACCAGCGTGCGCTCGGCCATCCCGGGCAGGCCGCGGGGCGAGATGTGCTCGCCACCGCCCAGCGTCCAGTAGACCTCGTCCGACAAAAGCCAGAGATCATGCTCGCGGCAGATTTCGGCCAGTTCCTCCAGCCGCTCGCGCGAATAGACAGCACCGGTCGGATTGTTGGGCGTGTTGATCAGGATGGCGCGCGTGTTGGGCTTCAGTGCCGCGCGGATCCTGTCGGCGCGTGGCTGGAAGCCGTCCTCGGCTGGGGTCTCTACTACGGTGAAGCTGGCGCCGGCGGCGCTGAACGTGTTGGGGTAGGTGGCGTAGTAGGGCGCCACGACGATGGCGTGGTCGCCCTGGTCGAGCACGGCCTGCACGGCGGCGTAAAGTGCTGCCTGGCCGCCTGGGGTGGCGATCACCTGGTCGGGGCCGGTCTCGATGCCGGTGCAGGCGGTCGATGCCGCCGCCATTGCCCTGCGCAGGCGCGGAACACCGGGAAGCGGGGTGTAGTGGTGATTGCTGCCGCGCACCGCCGTCACGCAGGCTTCGATCGTCTGGCTCGGCGTGTCGAAATCATGGTCGCCGACCGACAGCATGATGATGTCCTGGCCGGCCTCCTTGCGGGCCCAGGCCTCGGTGTGAACCTCCCAGCCATCCTTGCCTGAAGGCACGATGCCGGAAATGCGCTTTGACGGTCTGGGCATCATTGAACTCCCGAAATCTGGTAACCGGCCTGTTCGAGCCGGTCACGCAAGGCAGCGATGTGGGCAGGGCCGACTTCGCAGCATCCGCCGACGATGCTGGCGCCGGCCCCGACCCAGCCGAGCGCCTGGTCGGCATAGGCATCAGGACCAAGGTCGTGGCGGGCGTGCAGCACATCGACGGTGCCGCCATGCTTGAGCGCTTCGGTAGAGGTGAAGCCGTTGGCATAGGCGCCGACCGGGCCGCCGAGATCGATCAACTCGGGCAGTGCCGCGGCGATCGCTTCGGGCCGACAGCAATTGACCAGCCGTGCTGCGAGCTGCAGGCCGTCGAGTGCACGGGAGGCCGTGGCGATCGCTTCGCCGCTTCGCAGGCGCGGGGTACCGTGGTCAGCCAGCGTCCATGACACCCAGACCGGCTTGCCGCTTTCCGATGCCGCCGTGACGGCCGCGCGCGCTTCATCGGCGGAGGCCATGGTTTCGCACAGAAAGAGATCGACGCCGTCCACCTGCTCGGCAACGATGCGGCGGTAGATGTCGAGTGTGTCCTGATAGGAAATGGTCAGTGCCGGCGCATAGCTGCCGAACAGCGGCGACAGGCAGCCGGCGATGGTTGCCTCTCCGGCTTGCTCGCAAGCTTGCCTTGCAAGCTCGATGCCGCGCTTCTGCAGCGGCTTGAACAGTTCCTCCGCGCCCTCGCGCGCCAGCCGCTCCGGCGTGGCCGAATAGGTGTTGATGGTAATGACGCGCGCGCCGGCACGGATGAATTCCGCATGCAGGTCGCGCACCAGATCCGGTTCGTCGATCAGCACCCTGGCCGACCACAGCGGCGTCGGCTCGGATTTGCTGCGGCGGACCAGCTCCTGGCCCATACCGCCATCGGTGAGAATAACAGTCTTCACGCCCGCAGCCTCTCGTTCTTCGGATCCCACAGCGGCTCATCCTTCTGCACGACCGCCTTGAAGCGGTCGCCGAAGATTTCAATCTCGATGGCGGTATCGGGCTCAGCCAGGTCGGCGCGCAGCATGCCGAGCGCGATCGACTTGTCGATACGATGACCCCAGCCGCCCGAGGTCGTCTCGCCGACGATCTTGCCGTCATGCCACAGTGTCGACACCGACGGCGCGTCGCAATCGCCGGGGTTTTCGACGACCAGGGTGACGAAGCGCTTCTTCACGCCTTGCTGCTTCTCGTTTTGCAAGGCTGCCTTGCCGCGGAAGTCGGGCTTGTCCCATTTGACGAAGCGCTCGAGCCCGCCCTGCAGGATCGTGTAGTCGGTCGACAGGTCTCCCTTCCAGGTGCGGTAGCCTTTTTCGAGACGCAGCGAATCCAGCGCATACATGCCGAACGGTTTCAGCCCATGTTTTTGTCCCGCCGCCCAGACGGCATCGAAGATGGCGGCGGTGTCTTCCACCTTGGTGTGGATTTCCCAGCCGAGTTCGCCGGCAAAGGAGACGCGCACAAGCTTCGCCCAACGGTCGGCGATCGTGGTTTCCTGATGCGTCAGCCAGGGCAGCGAGAGATCCGCGTCGCAGACCTCGGCCAGGATCTCGCGGGAGTTGGGACCGGCGAGGATTTGCGTCGAATAGTCTTCGGTCCTGTCGGTGAGCGTGAAAGCCGCGTCCCTCGGCATGCGCAACTTCAGACATTCGAAATCGTGCCACTGCGCTACCGCCGCGGTGATCAGCGTCATCTGCTCTTCGGCATGGCGCACCACCGACATCTCGGTGACGATGCGGCCCTTGTCGTCGGCGAAATAGACGAGGCCGATGCGGCCGGGCTTGGGCACCAGGCCGGTGACCTGCAGCGCCAGCCATTCGGCTGCGCCAGGGCCTTCGAGGTTGAAGCGCGAGAAGCCGGGCAGGTCCAAGATGCCGGCGGCATCGCGCACCACCAGACACTCCTCGCGGACGCGGTGTTGCCAGGGTCCGTCGCGGCGGAAGGTGAGCGTCGCTTCCTCGGACGTGTCATCGCCCGGCTGCGCATACCAGGTGGCGCGCTCCCAGCCATTGTAAGCGTCAAACTGGGCGCCGAGCGCCTTGATGCGATCGTGGATCGGGGACAGCTTGCGGTCGCGGCCTGCCGGCCAGGCGTGGCGCGGGAACTGGATGGCGTATTCGTTGCCGTAGATCTCCATGCCCTTGGCGACGCTGTAGTCTTGTGCGGCGGCAAAGGCGGTGAAACGGCGCGGATCGCAGGACCACATGTCCCATTCGGTCTGGCCCTGCGTCACCCATTCGGCCAGCACCTTGCCGGCGCCGCCGCCCTGCGCGATGCCGAAGGTGAAGACGCAGGCCTCGAAAGCGTTGGGGACGCCCGGCATCGGCCCGATCAGCGGGTTGCCGTCCGGCGCGTAGGGGATCGGTCCGTTGATGACCTTGGACAGGCCGGCAGTGCCGAGGATCGGTACGCGGGCGACGGCGTCGGCGAGATAGTGCTCGAGACGGTCGAGATCGTCGGGGAACAGCTGGAAGGAAAAATCCTCCGGCATCGGATCGTTATGCGTCGCCCAATGCGCGCGGCAATTGCGCTCATAGGGGCCGAGGTTCATGCCGTTCTTTTCCTGGCGCAGATAGTAGGAGGTGTCGACGTCGCGCAGCAACGGCAGCTTCTTGCCCTGTTCCTTCGACCAGGCCATCAGTTCGGGGATTTCCTCGAACAACATGTACTGATGGCTCATCACCATCATCGGCACGTCGCGGCCGAACATTTTGCCGACTTCAGCGGCACGGTAGCCGGCGGCGTTGATGACGATCTCGCAGCGGATCTCGCCCTGCGGCGTCTCGACCACCCACTCGTCATTCTCGCGGCGCACGCCTGACACGGGGCAGAAGCGGACGATCTTGGCGCCCATGTCGCGCGCGCCCTTGGCCAACGCCTGCGTCAACTGTGCCGGATCGATATCGCCGTCGCTCGGGTCGTAGAGCGCGCCCTTGAGATCATGCGTTTCGATAAAGGGGTAGCGGCGCTTGATCTCGTCGGGGCCGACAATGTCGATGTCCATGCCCTGGTAGCGGCCCATGCCCTTGGCGCGCTGGAATTCCTGCATGCGCTCCTTTGAGTGGGCGAGCCGCAGCGAGCCGGTGACGTGATAGTTCATGGGATAGTCGACCGCGTCGGCGAGACCGCGATAGAGCTCGGTCGAATAGCGCTGCATGTTCATCAGCGACCAGGAGGACGAAAAGGTCGGCACATTGCCGGCGGCATGCCAGGTCGAGCCCGATGTCAGTTCGTTCTTTTCCAAGAGCACGCAGTCGGTCCAGCCCGCGTTGCAAAGGTGGTAGAGCGAGGAGGTGCCGACGACACCGCCTCCGATGATCACCACGCGTGCCGTGGTCGGCAAACCGGCCATATCAACCCCCTCATTCAATAAACAGGTGGTGAAACCACCCAGATGACCACGGCCGGCTCGGTGCCGGGATTGCGCCAGCGGTACGGCTTGCGCTCGAAGCGGAAGGAATCGCCTTCGACTAGACGGTGCCAGACGCCGGCGATCTCGATCTCGAAAATGCCCGAGGCGATGTAGCCGGCTTCCTCGGTCGGCCGCAGCTGCTCGCTCTTCATCTCCGCGCCCGGCGCGAAGATCGAGCGCACCATCTCGAAACTACCGCCGAGATCGGGCGATAGAAGCTCCTCCACCAGGCCGGATTCGCTTGTGCCAAGCGTGCGCCGGCTGCCTGCGCGCACGACAACGCCGCGCTCCTTCTCGATCGGCACATCGTGGCTGAAGAACAGGCTGAGCGGCACGCCGAACAGGTCGGCGAAGGCCCTGAGGTCGCCGAGTGAAGGGATCGACAGCCCGCGCTCGACCTGGCTGACCCAGCCGACTGAGCGGCCTAGCTTCAGCGCGATCTCGGCCAGCGTCAGCCCGCGCGCCTTGCGTAGCGCACGGATATCGCTCGCCAACAGGCGCTCGTCAGGTCCCTGCAATGTTCCTGTTATAGCTGGGGGCAAAACGCTCACATGATGAAAATCTGAAAGTGAATTTCATGAGAGGCCACGCTCGTGAAAAAATCAAGGGGATTTTCATGAGGCCACAAGATTTGCTTGCACGATTTTGACGGTTCATGCAAAGGCTCGGCCACGAAAGGCGGGTGTGGGGACGTCCGGTCGGCGACCAAGGATTGAAATCTGCGCAAGGTCTTCTCCGATAGCCGCAACGGCTCTCCGGGTATGCGCAAAGGGACGGCCCATGTTGGAAAAGAACGCCCTGAGCGCTGAGGAAGCCGCTGTTGTCGACGAGGCGATCCTGACGCGTCGCTCCGTGCGCGCGTTTCTGCCCGATATGGTCGATGATGAGACGATCCGCGCCATCCTGTCCGTCGCCGCGCGGGCGCCTTCGGGCACCAACATGCAGCCCTGGCGCGTCTATGTGACCAAGGGCGAGGTCAAGCAGCAGATCACGGACGCCATTCTCAATTCCGGCATTCGCGCCGAAAAGGCCGATTGGGACGAGTATCGCTATTATCCCACCCAGTTCTTCGAGCCTTATCTCACTCGCCGGCGCGCCAACGGCTTCGGGCTCTACGGCGCGCTCGGCATCGGCCGCCGCGAGGTCGACAAGATGCGCGCCCAGCACGACCGCAACTTCGTCTTCTTCGATGCGCCGGTCGGCATGATCTTCACCATCGACCGGCGGCTGAACCAGGGCTCGTGGATCGACTACGGCATGTTTTTGCAGAACATCATGGTGGCGGCGCGGGGCAGGGGCCTGCACACCTGCCCGCAGGCGGCCTTTGCGCCCTATCACCGGCAGATCCGGCCGGTGCTCAACATTCCCGACGAGGAGATCGTCGTCTGCGGCATGGCGCTCGGCCATGAGGACACGTCCAAGCCCGAAAACGACTTCCGCACCGATCGCGTGCCGCTGGAAGAGTGGGTGACGTTCAGCGAGTAAGGCGAGCTTCGGCTTACTGGTTCTAGTCTACGCCCAATTGCGCGCCGTGGCCGCTGACATGGGCGCCGTCCTGCGGCGTCAGCTTGAGATAGGCAATCAGCGCGCACAGCGTGATGACGCCCTCGACCACGAACAGGATGCGGAAATCGTTGGTCACGGCCGGCCCGCCGCCGGCCAGGAACGACAGCAGTGCAGCTGCCAGGCCGACGCTGATCGCCACCGCCAGCTGCCAGCGAATGTAGTAGGGGGCGCTGAAGCGGGCGAGTTGGTCGGGCGCAATGTCGGAATAGGCGAGATTGCCCGTCGAAGCCCATTGCGCCGAGCGCAGAACACCGAAGGCGAAGATATAGGCAAGCACGATCCAGACCGGCGTGGTTGCCTCTATCAAGGCGAAGCCCGCAACCATGGCGGCGACGATCGGCGTGTTGACGACCAGCACGCGGCGAAAGCCGAAGCGGTTGAGCAGGGGCGGCATGAAGACACGCATGATCAGCGAGCCGATCGCCGCGACGAAGGTCAGCGAGCCCGCCTGCACCGCGCTCATGCCGAAGCCGAGCTGGAACATCAGCGGCAGCAGGAAGACGACGGAGCTGAGACCAATCGTGTCCAGCCCGCCGCCGGTGAGGAAGGAGATGCGGAAGGTGCGGATGCGCAAGAGTTTCAGGTCAAGCAAAGGGTTGCGGGCACGCAGGCAGTAGAAGGAGGCAACCATCAGGATAACGATCGCCAGCGATAGCTCGGCCGCGATCATGCTGCCGGTGGCATCCTTGGCGGCAAGCGAATCCATGCCGAAGACCAGCAGGACCATGCCGGTGCCGACCAGCAGGAAACCCGGAAAATCGAACGGCGTGCGCACCGGTTTGGTGACCGTCGGAAACAGCGAGGCGGCAAGGACAGCCGCCGCCAGCGCGAACGGTACGTTGATGAAGAAGATCCAGCGCCAGGAGATGTAGGTGGTCAGCGCGCCGCCGACGAGCGGCCCCACAAGCGGTCCGGACTGTCCGGCGAGCGATATATACATGTTGATCTTCAGCGTCCGGCTGCGCGGGAAGGTCGACAGGATGACGACCTGGCCGAGCGTCCCCATCAGGGCGCCGCCGAACCCTTGCAGCGCGCGGGCGCCGACCAGCGTCCAGATGTCGTTGGACAGCCCGCAGAGCGCCGATGACGCCGCGAACACCAGCAAGGCGAAGCAGTAGACATTGCGCAGGCCGAAGCGGTCGGCGGCCCAGCCGCCGAGCGGCATCGAGATGATCAGGCTGGCGACATAGACGGTGATCAGCAGGCCGAGCTGGCTGGGCGGGCGGCCGAGGCTTTCGCTGATACCGGGCAGCGCGGTGACCACGACATTCTGGTCGAGGCTGGTCATGAACACGCCGCAGGCGACCGTCAGCGGCAGTAGGAGCAAGGCTCTGGCCGACACATCGGCGCGATCCGTGGCGCCGGCGGATAGTTCTGCGGTCATGGGGATGTTCGAACCAAACGACTATGCCGACTCTGAGACGGGATTTCTTGATCCCTTGGACCGGTTGGGCGGTCACATCTTCTACCATGGGCGCACGCGGCAGGATTCTCTAGCGGCAGAACCGGCTGGCCTTGATGCCAGAACGGCTATTCGGCCACCTACTGCACCTCGTAGCCGACTTCCTCACTGGCGTGACAAAGCGCCTTCCAGAACGAACGGGCGAAGGAGCGGAAGACATAGATGTCGAACTGGTCGGCGCCGGTGCGCTGGATCTGGGCGAAGACGTCGTGATGCGTGGTCGAGCGGCCGGCGCCGACGGGGAAGGCGGGCAGCGCGAAGTCGATGGCGAAGAATTTCGCCAGCACCCATTCGGCCTTCGGCCCGGCGATGCGGATGGCGGTGCGGCCATGCGACAGGTCGGTGACGGTGCCAACGGCCGGGGTGACGGTCTTGGCAAAGGCCGAAGCCAGCCCCTCGGCTTCATCGACGACCGTGAATTTTCCGGGCGCGAAGCCGAATACGGCCTTGCCGTCCTTCGCGACACCGCCGCCGGCGCCATCGGGCAGAGCGAGGCCGGTGACACTGCGGATAGCGGCCATGAGCTTCTTCTCCTCGCCCGGCCATGCGGCGAGCTGGAGGATCGAGCCCGGCCTGGTCTCGGTCAGGATGACATCGACGCCATGCTCGAAATTGCCATGCGAGCCCGGATGAAATACCGGCTCGAGCGGCGAAAGGCGTTCGGGTGATTGGCGCTCAGCCATGCATGCGGCTCCCGTCCGGGTCGTAGAAATGGTTGGAGACGATCTCGACCGGCCCGAAACGCTTGCGCAGCGGATCGGAAACGAAGGCGCGCGTGCCGTGCCGCGCCTTGCCGCCCTCGACCAGCGCCAGCGCGATGTGCTTGCCCAGCGCCGGTGAGTAGCAGCAGGCGGTGATGTGGCCGAGCGAATCGTGCGGGTTGGCCTCGTCCAGCTCCGCCACGATGTGGGCGCCGCCGTTGAGCGGCAGATTGTCTAGCGAGACCAGGCCGACCAGCTGCAGCCGGTCGGGCGCGATCAGGCCTTCGCGGTCCATCATCGCCGAGCCAATGAACGGCTTCTTCTTCGACAGCATCCAGTCGAGATGCAGGTCGCGCGCCGTGGTGCGGCCGTCGATCTCGGCGCCGGTGACGTGGCCCTTTTCGATACGCATCGTGCCCAGCGCCTCCAGCCCATAGGTGACTAGGCCGAACGGCTTGCCGGCTTCGACCAGCGCTTCCCAGACATGGGTGCCGTGGCCGGCGCCGGAATAGACCTCGAAGGCCATCTCGCCGGAGAAAGACAGCCGGCAAATCATCACCGGAACGCCGGCAATTTGCCCGTGCACGATGCCCATGAAGGGCAGGGCTGTGTTGTCGACGGCAGTGCCGGTGACGCAGGCGGCAAGGATAGCCCGCGCCTTCGGCCCGCCGATGGCGGCACCCGCCCATTCGTCGGTCACCGAGGTGACGTGCACCTTGAGATCCGGCCAGATGACGTCGAGGAAATATTCCAGATGCTGCATCACCTTGCCGGCGTTGGCCGTGGTGGTGGTCATCAGGAAATCCTGTTCGGCGAGCCGCCAGGTGGTGCCGTCATCGAAGGCGAGGCCATCCTCGCGCAGCATGAGCCCATAGCGGGCCTTGCCGACGGCAAGCGTGGAAAACATGTTGGTGTAGACGCGGTCGAGGAATTCGGCCGCATCCGGTCCCTGCACGGCGATCTTGCCCAGCGTCGAGACATCGACGATGCCGGCACTTTCGCGCGTCGCCTTGGCTTCGCGGACATAGGCCTGCTCGATCGTTTCGCCGGCATGGCCGTAGATCATCGGCCGGAACCAGAGGCCGGCCGAATACATCGTCGCGCCATTGGCCAAATGCCAGTCATGCATCGGCGTTAGCCGCTCTGGCTTCAAATCGCCGAAACGTTCGGCGGCGAGCGAGCCGATCGACACCGCCGAATAGGGCGGACGGAAGCGCGTCGTGCCGACTTCCGGGATCGGTTTGCCCAGCGCCTCGGCCATGATGGCGAGGCCCGGAACATTGGAGTTCTTGCCCTGGTCGGTCGCCATGCCGAGCGTGGTGTAACGCTTCAAATGCTCGACCGAGACAAAGCCTTCGCGATGCGCCAGCCGCACGTCCTCGGCGGTCACGTCATGCTGGAAGTCGACAAAGCTTTTGCCTTTCGCCCTGATCTCGAACACCGGCGCCGGATTGGGATCCCCAGGGGCTGCTTCGACATCGGGCAAGGCTGCCGGCGCGCTTGCGCCGCCTGCCGCGGACAGGCCGGCGGCGCGGCCCTCATTGATGGCCTCGACGGTCGAAAAGCTGCCGTTGAAAGCGCCGGCGCCGATCCAGCGCTGTTGCGTTGGCTTCGGCGGCAGGAAGGCCTGGCGGTCGGCGTTCCATTCTGCCCTGGCGCCAGCCTGGCTGGCGAGATGGATGGTCGGCGACCAGCCGCCCGACATCAGCAGGCAATCGGCGTGGATGCTGCGGGCGTCTCCGCTCAGCGTGCCGGAGTTCATGTCGAAGCGCTGCACCTTGAGACCGGAGAGCGCCTTGCCGCCCTCGGTGGCGACCACGGCATGGCCGGAGAGGATTTCGGCTTCGGCCTCGGTGGCCAGGCTGCGCATCTCAGAGGAAAGCTCGGGGCGCACGTCGACGATGGCGACAATAGCCGCGCCGGCCTCCTTCAGCGCCAGCGCCGAGCGATAGGCGGCGTCATTGTTGGTGAACAGCGCGATCCTGTCGCCGGGCAGAACGCCATAGTCATTGGCGTAGCGCTCTCCGGCATGCGCCAGCATTACGCCCGGCCGGTCATTGCCGGGGAACACCAGCGGCCGTTCGAACGAGCCGGTGGCCAGCACCACCGTTTTGGCGCGGATCGCCCAGTAGCGATGGCGCGGCTCGCCCTTCCCAGGCACTTCCTTGTGGTCGGTGACGCGCTCGAGCGCGGCCAGTGTGTTGCCGTCATAATAGCCCCACACCGTGGTGCGCGGCAGGAGGCGGACCGTGTCGTGGCCTTCGAGCTGGCTGACGGTGCGCGCCGCCCAGTCGGCAGCCGGCGCGCCGTCGATGGTCTCGCCCGACCAGTTGGCCGAGCCGCCGAAACGCGGCTCGAGTTCGGCCAGGATGACGCGCGCGCCCTGATCGGCTGCGGCCTTTGCAGCCGATAGGCCGGCCGGGCCGGAGCCGACCACCAGCACATCGCAAAACGCGTTCATGCGCTCGTAGCGCGAAGTGTCGGCGGCAATGCCGGCTCTGCCGAGACCAGCGGCGCGGCGAATGAAATGCTCGCAGAACATCCAGAAGCGGGTGCCTTTGAGCGGGCCGAAGACCGGACCCATGAAGGTCTTGTAGTAGAAGCCGGCGGCCAGGATCTTGCCGCCGAGCTGATTGATGGCGTTGACGTCCCAGGCGAGCGAGGGAAAGCGGTTCTGGCTGACGGCCACCAGCCCGTCATAGATCTCGACCATGGTTGCGGCGATGTTCGGCTCGCGGACTTCGCCGCGCAGCACCGTCACCAGCGCGTTCGGCTCCTCGACGCCGGCGGACAGCAGGCCGCGCGGGCGGTGGTATTTGAACGAGCGCCCGAACAGCGTGACGCCGTTGGCGAGCAGCGCCGAAGCCAGCGTGTCGCCGGCATGGCCGGTGTAAGGCGTGCCGTCAAATGTGAAGCGGATGGTGCGCAGCCGGTCGATGCGGCCGCCGGTTTCGGTGCGGCGCGGGCTCACGACTTGCCCCCCGCCTTGTGCCGGGCGGCGGCATTGTGGTCGCCGCGCGCGAAACTGGTGCTGGAAATCTCGTGCGTGACCGTGTTGCGCACCATCCGCAGATGGGTGCGGCAACCGCCGGAGTGCTGCCAGATCTCATTGTGGTCGCCGGCCGGGTTCAGCCGGTCGTAGACATAGGCGTTCCAGGCGTCGAGATCCTGCGAGTTGGGCTGCGGGCGCTCGCGGTTGCCGTCGCCCTGATAGGTGAATTCGATGACGTCGCGCGGGCCGCAATAGGGACAGGTGATAAGCATTTGTTTGAACCCTAGTGCAGCCGGGGCGTTGCGCCCTGGCCTTTGTCGTCGATCACCAGCCCGCGGTAGAAGCGGTCGAGCGTGAAGGGCGCGTTGAAGTCGTGCGGCTCGTCCTTGGCGATGGTGTAGGCAAAGCACCAGCCCGAGGCCGGCGTCGCCTTGAAGCCGCCATAGCACCAGCCGCAGTTGAGATACATGCCCGGCAGCGGCCCGGTGGTGATGATCGGCGAGCCGTCCATCGACATGTCGCAGACGCCGCCCCAGGAGCGCAGCATGCGCACACGGGCAAGGCCGGGAAACAGCGCCAGCATCTCGCTCATCACCTCGTCGACGATGGGAAGATTGCCGCGTTGGGCGTAGCTGTTGTAGCCGTCGATGTCGCCGCCATAGACGAGGCCGCCCTTGTCGGACTGAGACATATAGAAATGACCCATGCCGAAGGTCAGCACCGTATCGATGAAGGGTTTTAGCGATTCGGTGACGAAGGCCTGCAGTACATGGCTCTCGATCGGCATCCTGTCGACGCCGGCAAGCTGCATCACCCGTCCGGTGCTGCCGGCAACCGCCACGGCAACCTTCTTGCCGCGGATTTCGCCGCGCGTCGTCTGCACGCCGGTGATGCGGTCGCCATCGCGCAGGAAGCCGGTGACCTCGCAATTCTCGATGATGTCGACGCCGCGCCGATCGGCGCCGCGCGCATAGCCCCATGCAACAGCATCGTGGCGGGCGGTGCCGGCGCGCGGCTGCATCAGCCCGCCGACGATGGGAAAGCGCGCCGAGGCCGAAACGTCCAGCGCCGGCACCAGCCGCTTGATTTCGGCGGTGCTCATCAGTTCGGCGTCGACGCCGAGATGCCGCATGGCGTTGCCGCGCCTGGCATAGTCGTCGAACTGGGCGGGCGTGTGGGCAAGGTTCAGGCAGCCGCGCTGCGAGAACATGACGTTGTAGTTGAGGTCGTGCGACAGGTTCTCCCACATCTTCATCGAATGTTCGTAGAAGCGGGTGTTGGAGGGCAGCAGGTAGTTGGAGCGCACGGCGGTGGTGTTGCGGCCGACATTGCCGGAACCCAGCCAGCCCTTCTCAAGCACCGCGACATTGGTGATGCCGTGCTCCTTGGCCAGGTAATAGGCCGTCGACAGGCCATGGCCGCCGCCGCCGATGATGATGACGTCGTAGGAAGCCTTGGGGTCCGGCTTGCGCCAGGCCGGCTTCCAGTCCTGGTTTCCCTTGAGCGCGTTCGTGAGAAGCGAAAGGGCTGAATACTCCGCCATTCTTCATGCCATCCTTGGTGCGATGCGGCAGACTATAGAGCAGGCGGCGGGCGCAAAGCCAAGATTGCGCCATGGCTTTTCGACTGGCCGACTCCGCGATGCGATGGCTTGCCCCGCGATATAGCCGTCTTTATCAAGGACAGGGTTTTTGAATGCCTTTGCCGCCCGTGAGTCGCCAATAGTCATGCTTTTGAGATTGCTTCGCCTCATTTTGGCTTTCACGCTGATCATTTCGGCGTCGCCTTCGTTCGAGGCGATGGCGCAGGCGCTGGGCCAGGGCTCCGCCGGCTTGATCACCGATCAGCAGAAGGTCATCCAGGGCCTGACGGCCAAGACCGACGGTCTCGAGAAGAAATTACAGCAGGACGGCCAGGACGATGCCTCCCTAGTCGATATCCGTCTGCAGCTGGAGGATCTGTCGCGGGCGGCGCTGACCAGTGCGCTGGCGTTCCGTTCGCGGCTCACCGACATCAACAATCGCATCGAAGTTCTGGGTCCGCCGCCGGCGGCGGGCCAGCCGCAGGAGCCCGACATCGTGACCGGCGAGCGCCAGGCGCTGGCATCGGAAAAGGCCGAGATCAACGCGGTCGTCGCCAGCGCCCAGAACCTGTCAATCCGCATCAGCGGGCTGATCGACAGGATCGGCAATATGCGCAGCGAGCAGTTCCGCAACTTTTTGACCAAGCACTACGCACTGTCCGACGCGCTGAGCCCGCAGGTATTCTCCGACGCTCAGGACGAATACGCCAACTTTTACAAAGCGGTGTCGTCCTGGCTGAGCTTCGCTTTCAAGTTCAAGTTCAAGGCCATCCTCGCGGCGACCTTCACGTCGCTGGCTCTGGCCGCGATCCTGCTGGTAGGTGGACGCCGCCTGTTCGGGCGCATCTTCGAAGCCGATCCGTCGGTCGAGGACCCCACCTATCTCAGCCGCCTGTCGGTGGCGTTCTGGTCGACCTTGCTGCCGACGCTGGCGGTTGGCGCCTTCCTCGTTTCGACTGTCTTTCTATACAATTATTACAATGTCCTGCGCGGCGACATCGGCGTCTTCCTCAACGCGCTGGCTGCCGTCATCGCGGTGGTGTTCTGCGTCAACCGCCTGACCAATGCTGCGCTGGAGCCACGGATGCCGAACTGGCGCCTGATCCAGGTCGAGACCGGCCCGGCGCGCTGGCTGGTGCGGCTGACGACGGCCATGGCGGTCGTCATCGGCGTCAACAACTTTCTGTCGATAGTCAACGACAAGATGGGTTCGCCATTGTCGCTGACCATCGCCAGAAGTTTTGTCGCCACCCTCATCGTCGGCGTCATCCTGATTCTGATGGCGTTGCTGAGGCCGTACAAGGGCACCGACGGAAGCTGGCGCCCGTGGCCGGCTTGGCTACGCTACACATCCGTTGCGCTGGGCCTATCCACGATTACGGCGGCGCTCTTCGGTTATATCGGCCTTGCAATCTTCGTCTCGCTGCAGGTCGTGGTCACCGGCACCATCCTGGTCACCGCCTATATCGGCTTCCTGTCGGCGCGCGAGATCGGCGAGGAGGGCGGTTTCGCCGGCACCTCGATCGGGCGCTGGCTGTCGACCAATGCCGGCTACGAGGACACCGCGCTCGACCAGCTCGGCCTGGTGGTCAGCGTCGCCATCAACCTGATGATCGTTCTGGTGTTCCTGCCTCTGATCCTCTTTATGTGGGGGTTCCAGCCCGGCGACATCCAGGCTTGGGCCTACAAGCTGGCGACAGGCATCACCATCGGCTCGGTAACGATTTCGGTCACCGGCATCCTCAGCGGCATCGTGGTCTTCATCATCGGCTATTTTCTGACCCGCTGGTTCCAGGGTTGGCTCGACGGCTCGGTGATGGCGCGCGGCAAGGTCGATACCGGCGTGCGCAATTCGATCCGGCTGGCGGTCGGCTATGCCGGCGTCGCCGTTGCCGGCCTCGTCGGCATCTCGGCGGCGGGTATCGATCTCTCCAACCTGGCGCTCGTTGCCGGCGCACTTTCCCTCGGTATCGGTTTTGGCCTGCAGAATGTCGTCTCCAACTTCGTGTCCGGCCTGATCCTGCTGGCCGAGCGGCCATTCAAGGTCGGCGACTGGATCGTCGCCGGCGACACCTCAGGCACCGTCAAGAAGATCAGCGTGCGCGCCACTGAGATCGAGACCTTCCAGCGGCAATCGGTGATCCTGCCCAACTCGAACCTGATCAACAACGCCGTCGGCAACTGGACGCACCGCAACAAGCTGGGGCGTGTGGAGATCAAGGTCGGCGTCGCCTATGGCAGCGACGTCAAGCGGGTGCACGCCATCCTGGTCGAGATCGCCCGCGGCCATCCGCTGGTGCTGAAGAACCCGGAGCCGTTCGTGCTGTTCACCAATTTCGGTGCGGCAGCCCTTGAGTTCGAGATCCGCGTGTTTCTTGCCGATGTGCTGAACGGGGCCATCGTGCAGAACGATATCCGCTTTGCCGTGCTCGATGCGTTTGGCGCCGAGCACATAGAAATCCCCTCGACGCCGCGCGCGGAGGTCAAGGTCAAGCAAACCGAGGCATGGCCGCTCGACGACGACAAGATCGAAGTCGAATTCGCCGAGAAGGAGCAGGCGGAGGCCGAAGCCGCCGCCGAGAAGGCGCGCCTGGCCAAATCGGGCCGCAAGGCACGCAAACCCGATCCAAGCTAGGGCCCGGGCTCCTCCCAAACCAATTGCGGCATGAATGCGGCATTCAGTTGCGGTTCAGCTTGCATCTCATATAAGCTCACATGCAAAGGCGAGAATGCCTTGCCAAATGCAACAGAGGCGGTGTGGAAACACCGATATTGCAAAATGTGGAAGTCGCTTGTCGTCGCCATCGCTCTTACCGCAGCGAGTGGCTCGGCCTTTGCCGCCAGCGCGGTCAACAAGGACGCTGAGACCCGTACGCTGATCGTGACGGAAGGCGGTGGCAAGACGGAGCTGGCGCTGGCCGCCGGCGAGACCGTGGAATTCTGCCCCAACGGCTGTTTCGTCACCTTGCCCAATGGTGACCTCGAGGCCCTGACCGGCTCGGAAACGGTCGAAATTTCGGGTGGCGTCGCTCGCATCAAGTAAAGTCGGCGGGCAGTTCTTGCAAAGGCCGGGCAAATGCCCGGCCTTTTATTGTTGGTGGTAGTGATTGCTTAACAATGACGCGGGAAATATCGTCGCGCCTACCAGATGCAACCAGGCGTTTTAACGTTCACTACGCCGTTCCGCCGCTATACCCTTACGAAGACGCCGAAACACGGCGCGACGGGTTTATAAGCAGGACAGGACAGACATGGATGCGCGGTCGGAAAAGAACGCAATCCCGCTTGCGGTCGACCTCGACGGCACGCTGATTGCGACCGACCTTTTGTGGGAAGGCCTGTTCATCCTTCTCAAGAAGAATCCGCTCTATATCTTCCTGGTTCCGTTCTGGCTGGCCGCCGGCCCGGTGCGGCTGAAGCAAGCCATCGCCGACCGCATCGACATCGATCCGGCCTCGCTGCCCTATCGCGAAGGACTTCTGCAGCGCCTACGGGCTGAGCATGCCGACGGCCGCAAGATCGTGATGGCGACCGGTACGCCACGCAAGTTCGCCGAGGCGATTGCCGCCCATCTGGGCATCTTCGACTATGTGCTGGCGACTGACGGTCCACACAACATGACCTCAGGCCGCAAGCGCGACGCGCTCATCGCCGCCTATGGCGATGGCGGTTTCGACTATGCTGGTAACAGCCGTCACGATCTCAAGGTTTTCGAAGCCGCGTGCGACGCCATCGTCGTGGCGCCCGACCGCCACGCGAAGCGCTGGCAGACGGCGCATAGCGCCGAAATGGTGCCTGCGCCAAAAAGGACATTGAAGACATTCGTCAAGATGCTGCGGATGCATCAGTGGCTGAAGAATTCGCTGATCGCGGTGCCGATGGTGCTGTCGCACGAATACTTCAACGCCAACATGATCTGGCAATGCATGCTGGCGTTCGTCTCCTTCAGTGCGGTGGCTTCGGCCATCTACATCCTCAACGATTTCTTCGACCTTGCGCTCGACCGCAAGCACCCGACCAAACATAACCGGCCGTTCGCCAGCGGTGCGCTGTCGATCCCGTTCGGCCTCGGCGCGATGGCCGCCCTGTTGGCGATCGGCATCGCCGCCGGGCTGCTGCTGCCGATTGAGTTCCTGGGTGTGCTCGCCGGCTATATCGTGGTGACGACGGCCTATTCGCTGTCGTTCAAGCGCATGCTTCTGGTCGACGTGCTGACGCTGGCCGGCCTCTACACGGTGCGCGTGCTGGCAGGCGCTGCGGCGACCGGCGTCGAGGTATCGTTCTGGCTGCTCGCCTTCTCGATTTTCTTCTTCCTGTCGCTGGCGCTGGTGAAGCGCTATGTCGAACTGCGCACCACGGCCATTCCGGTGGGCGAGCGCATTGCCGGGCGCGGCTACCGCATCGAAGACCAGGAGATCGTCGCCCAGGCTGGCATGGCGTCGGCCTTCTCCTCGGCGCTGGTGCTGGCGCTCTACATGGACAGCGCCGCCGTGCGCGAACTCTATCCGCATCCCTGGCTGGTCTGGCCGCTGGCGCCGATCGTGCTGTATTTGACCATGCGCGTCTGGATCCTGGCGCGCCGCGACGAGATGAACGACGATCCCGTCGTCTTCATCATCCGCGACTGGCGCAGCCAGATCATCGTGGCGATCGGCGCAGCACTGCTGGTCGCCGGAGGCTGGTAGGCATGGCGGGCGAACGGTTCCAGAGTTTCGGCCGCGCCACGCCGGCCGCAAAGCGAACCATCGCGGCCGATACGGCTGTTGAGCTGATGAAGAGCGGCAAGGCGAAGGCAAACGGCTTGCTCGCCTACGGCAACGGTCGCTCCTACGGCGATTCCTGTCAGAACGACGCCGGCGCGGTCGTCGATATGCGGCCGCTGAACCGTATCGGCGCCTTCAATGCCGAGACCGGCCTGCTCGAGGCCGAAGCCGGTGTGTTGCTGTCCGACATCATTGCGCACGCCGCACCCTACGGCTTCTTTCCGGCGGTGGTTCCGGGCACCCAGTTCGTGACCCTTGGCGGCGCCATCGCCAACGATGTCCACGGCAAGAACCATCATCGGCGCGGCACCTTTGGTTGCCATGTCGAATCGCTGACGCTGCTGCGCTCCGACGGGCGGACCTACACCTGCTCGGCAACCGACAATGCCCGGCTGTTTGCGGCGACGATTGGCGGCATGGGGCTGACCGGCCTGATCCTGTCGGCCTCGATCCGGCTGATGCGGGTGCCTTCGCTCGACATCGTCGAGACGGCAGCGCGGTTTGCCGATCTCGGTGAATTCTTCGAACTGGCGGAGGCCGCCGACCAGGCCAATGAATATGCCGTCGCCTGGATCGACCAGCTGGCCGGCGGCCATGGCCGCCGACGCGGTTTGTTGTTGACCGGCAATCATGCCGAACATGGCTCGCATGCGGCGTCTCGCGCCGGCTCGCGCCTTTCGGTGCCGATCCAGCCGCCTTTCAATGTGCTCAACCGGCCGTTCCTGACTGCCTTCAACGCCGCCTACCGGTGGAAGAAAGGTCGCTCATCAGAACCGCGCCAAACCGGCTATCAGGGCTTTTTCTTTCCGCTCGACGGCATCGGTGACTGGAACCGGCTCTATGGCCCCAAAGGTCTCTACCAGCACCAGAGCGTGGTGCCGGAAAATGCCGCGCGCCAGACCGTGCCGGCGTTGCTCGACGCGGCACGGCGGGCAGGGCAGGGCTCCTTCCTCACCGTGCTGAAGCGCTTCGGGTCGATCCGCTCGCCGGGTCTGCTGTCATTTCCGCGGCCCGGCTTCACGCTGACGCTCGATTTCCCCAATCGCGGCGGCAGGACGCTGGCACTGCTTGGCGAACTCGACAGCATCACGGTTGCGGCCGGCGGCGCGGTCAACCCTTACAAGGATGCGCGCATGAGCGCGGAGACTTTCGCCGCCTCCTTCCCGGATTGGCAGCGGTTGGAAGCGCTGCGCGACCCGGCGTTCATGTCCAGTTTCTGGCTGCGGACAGCGAAAAAACTCGCCATGCGGCTGGGGCGCGTCGAGGCGGCGGAACAGGTAGAATTCGAATAGTTTATGGTAAATAGACCGTAAATTCCAGGGTAATTCAAACATTGCCGTGGCTTCACGAAATGTTTGCAGGTTGGTAGTAGGACCGTGCCAAGTGGCGGATGGAAAATATGAAATATATCGTCTTTATTCTGTTCACAGTCATGACCAATGCCGCCGCGCAGTTGATGCTGAAGCAAGGCATGATGTCGCTCGGCCCGATCTCGTTCGAAGGCACTAACCCGCTTCTGAAGCTCCTGCAGATCGTCTTCAGCCCTTGGGTGTTCCTCGGCCTGTGCACCTTCGTCATCTCGATGGCATCGCATCTCTATGTGCTGTCCAAGGTCGAGCTCAGTTTTGCCTATCCGTTCCTCAGCCTTGCCTATGTCGCGGTCGCGATCTTCGCCTATTTCATCTTTCGCGAGGACCTCAACGCCTGGCGCATTGCCGGCATCGCCTTCATCTGCGTCGGCACTGTGCTGATTGCGCAAAGCGGACGCGGGCATGACGATCAGACGGCTTCCATTGACCCCGACAAGATCCAGACAAACGAGATCGTTCGATGAGACATGTAATTTTCGGCGGTGACGGCTTCGTCGGCCGTCATCTTGCCCCGAAGCTTGTGGCCGACGGTGAAGAGGTCGTCGTTGCCGACATCGTCAAGAGTGACCTGCCGCATTATCGTTCGGTTCGCTTCGTCACCTGCGATGTCACCGATCCGGCCTCAGTGGCCAAAGTCGGATTGAAGGCCGACGACATGGTCTACAATCTGTCGGCCAAGATGCTGTCGCCGATCCAGGTGCGGGCCAAGCGCCACGACTTCTTCTTCCCGGTGAATTTCCACGGCACCGAACACATCATGCAGGCCATGGGCAAGGCCGGCGCACCGAAGCTCGTCCACTACACCACCGACATGATCTACGGCCACACGGTGACCCAGCCGATGACCGAGGAGCATCCGGTCGCGCCGCTCGGCGAATATGGCTGGTCGAAGCAGAAGACCGAGGAGCTCGCCGCCGAATGGCGCAAGCGCGGCATGTCGATCTCGCTGTTCCGGCCGCGCCTGATCATCGGCCCCGGCCGTCTCGGCATATTGGAAAAACTGTTCAAGCTGATCGACTGGAACCTTCCGGTGCCGATGATCGGTTCGGGCAAGAACCCCTATCAGTTCATCTCGGTGTTCGACTGCGCGGAGGCCGCTCGCGCGGCCTGGAAGGCCGGCGTGCCCAACGAGGCCTATAATCTGGGCTCGCTCAATCCGCCGCCGGTCAGGAAACTGCTCGGCGACCTGATCAAGCATGCCGGTTCGAAATCGCTGCTGATCCCGACGCCCGGCTGGGCGGTCAAGCGCACGCTCGACCTGCTCGATCTCATGAACATGCCGATCATGGATCCGGAACAATATCTGATCGCCGATGAGGAGTGCGTGCTCGATGTGTCCAAGGCCGAGCGCCAGCTCGGCTGGGTGCCGCAATATCGCGACGAGGACATGCTGATCGCCGCCTACAGCGAGTACCGCGCCAAGAAGGACGGCCTTGCCGTGAACGCCAATCATGTCCCTGCCGAATAAGATGGGACGACCAGGAGAACTCCGAGATGACCGTCATGGCCAAGCCTGAGCAGACGAACGCGCGCACCATGGTCAATGCGCCGGCGCTATCGCCCACCGCTATTGCCAAGCCCGAACTGATCAGCGTCGAACAGGCGAAGTCGATGGATCTCGCCCGCATGACGGACCTGTTCAAGGCGCATCTCAACCCGGGCCAGCTGCATTTCATGAAGCTGCTCGGCTTCCACAAGATCAAGATCGAGCGCGCAGAAGGCATGTTCTACGTCGACCAGAACGGCCGCAAGATTCTCGACTTTTTCGGCGGCTTCGGTTCGCTCGCCTTTGGTCACAACCATTCGCGCATCCTGGAGGCTCGCCGCAAGTTCCAGGAGGAAAAGCGCCAGGAAATCGCCATCGCCTTCATGTCGCAATATGCGGCCGCACTTGCGCACAACATCGCCAAATGTTCGCCCGGCGATCTCGACATGGTGTTTTTGGGCTCGTCCGGTTCGGAAGCAATGGAGGCAGCGGTGAAGCTCGCCGAGCGTGCTGCCGGTCCTAAGCGTCCCAAAATCGTCTATGCCGAGAACTCTTTCCACGGCAAGACCAAGGGTGTGCTCGGTATCACCGACGGCCAGCTCTACCGCGCCGACTTTAAGGTAGCGGACAATACGGTGCGCATCCCGTTCGCCGACATCGAGGCGGTCGAGCGCCTGTTCCGCTCTGATCCTGAGGTCGGCGTCATCGTGCTCGAAACCATCCAGGGCGGCGGCGGCATCATCCAGGCAGAGGCGCAATACTGGCAGAAGCTGCGCGCGCTGTGCGACCAGTATGGCGTGCTGTGGGTGGCCGACGAAGTGCAGTGCGGCTATGGCCGCTCGGGCCGCTTCTATGCCTTCGAGCACTACGGCGTCGTGCCCGATGTGACCGCGCTGGCCAAGTCGCTCGGCGCCGGCAAGGCGGCGGTCGGCGCGATGATCGCCCGGCGCGAGGTTTACATGAAGGCCTATGGCACGCCGAAGACGGCGATGATTCATGCCATGGCGACCTTCGGCGGCATGGGCGAGGCCTGTATCACCGCGATCGAGGGCATCAACGTGCTCTATGACGAGGGGCTGATCGACAATGCCGCTTCGACCGGCGACTATTTGCTGCAGCGGCTGCAGGCGCTGAAGGAAAAATATCCGAAGATCATCAAGGACGTGCGCGGCAAGGGCTTGATGGTCGGGCTCGAGTTCCACGACTTCTCGCAGACCTTGCCGATGGTGTTGCGTCCGATCGTCAGCGTGCTCGACGACAAGCTGAAGGGCTCGCTGTCGGGCTTCGTCGGCGCGCTGCTGCTGCGCGACTATGACGTGCTCGTCGCCTTCACCGAATACAACCGCAACGTCATCCGCCTCGAGCCGCCGCTGATCTGCCAGCGCGAGCATGTCGACCGTTTCGTCGATGCCTTCGACAGCCTGCTGTCGCGCGGTATCGTGTCGATCGTGAAGGATTTCGTCAAAAGCCAAGTCCGTTAAGTCCTGAGCCCGACGATGCTGAGCAAGTCTCCCGCCTCGCAAAACACACTCGACCGGCTGACGGTGGCCGCTCTCGCGTGGGGCGAGGGGAATTATGCGCGATGGGCGGCGCCGATCGGCGCGATCGCGTTTTCGTTCTACATCCTGCTCACGGCCTTTACCGCCTGGACGATGCCCGACGCCAATTGGGACATGCTGCCCTATCTCGCCATCGCTGAGGAAGGCAACTATCCCGATGCGCAGGCGTTGCATGACTACGCCTACAGCGCGGTCAAATCCGGCGTGTCGGCCGCCGACTACAAGGCGTTGACCGACGATGGTGGCGGCTTCCGCAGCCATATGGCTGAAAATGCCGCCGACTTCCAGTCGCTGCTTGGCATGTACCGGATCAAGTTCCTCTACGCCAAGATGCTGTCGACAATGAGCGCGCTGATGTTGCCGGTCGAGGCGATGCGGCTGCTGCAGGTGGTCTCGGAGCTGCTGTTCGGGGCGATCACGCTGCTCTGGCTGCGAACCGAAGGCGCGCTGGCGCTGGCGCCCGTGGTTGGCGCGGTGCTGATCGTGGCCGATTTCGGCGATGCGGCACGCGCCTTGACGCCGGATCTGTTGTGCTCCACACTGTTCCTCGGCGGGCTGCTTGCCTATGTGCGTGGCCGCGAAGTGGCAACGGCTATGTTGCTCTTCCTCGCCTTCATGGGGCGGCCGGACAATATTGTTTTCCTGGCCATTTTCGCTGTGCTGCTGCTGGTTTTCCGGCAACGGGCATGGGGCGTGCTCGCCGGCTTTGCCGCGTCCTTCATAGCTTATTTCGCCATCTCGCACTGGGCGCACCATCCTGGCTGGTGGCCGCATCTGTGGTTCTCCAGCATCGAGCAGCACTACAATATGGACGGCTTCGAGCCGCCGTTTTCGGTCGGCGCCTATCTCAAAGCGTTTGCCGCATCCTTCATTCGCGCCATCAGCATCAACAGCTGGGTCGGCGTCTGCGTGCTCGCGCTGGCCGGGTGGTTTGCGCTCAGCCGCGCCGGCTTCCAGCTCGAGCGCCGCGCCGGCATTCTGCTGGCAGCACTTGTACTCGGCGTGCTGGCCAAATTCACCGTCTTCCCAATCCACGACACCCGTATCTATTTCCCCAACCTTTTGCCGCCGTTCCTGCTGCTGGTGGGGCCGATCATGGCGCTGTGGGCGTCGGCAAGCCCAGATGGAAGGCGGTCCATCACCTTGCAGGCCATACCAGGAGATAAGCCTTGAGTTCTGTATCCGGCCTGGCGCGCATTGCCCTTTCGCTTGGCCTGCCCGCCGGTCTGCTCGATCGCGGACCGTCGCTGCGCGGCACGAAATTCCTGGCCAAGGCGGCGCTGAAGGCGCGCTTTAGCGGCGGCGGGCAACCGTTCCAGATGGTCAACGTCGGCGCTTGCGACGGCGCGCTGTTCGACGACGTCACCCCGTGGCTGCATCGCATCCCGCGGGCGCGGGCCGTGCTGGTCGAGCCGATCCCCTACAATCAGAAGCGGCTGCGCGCCAACTACCCCGACACGGAACGCTTCATTATCGAGCCGGTCGCGGTGACGAAGACCAAGGGCACGATCACCGTCCACACGTTCGATGCCGCAGCGCTTGAGGCCGGCACGCTGCCGATCGAGTTCATAGGCTGCTCGTCGGTCACCGACACCAATTTGATGTCGGGCAAGAATGCCTGGGGCGAGGCCGATGCCAATTTCAACAAATTCGCGCCGCATCTCAGGGACATCGAGGTGCCGTCGGAAACGCTGCAGACGCTGCTCGATCGCAACGGCATCACCTGCATCGACGCCTTTCTGGTCGATTGCGAGGGCGCCGACTGGATCGTCTTCGAGCAGCTCGACCTCATGCGCTATCGTCCGGGCATGATCAAGGTCGAGGTCGGCGCGCTGCCTGCCCCGGAAATCGGCCAGGTCGTGGTCAAGCTGAAGACCGCGGGCTATCAGGTCGGCTTCCAGGCCGAGGACATCTGGGCCTTCGCCTGAGATAGATCGCCACAGACGACACGCCGGCGCGCTGGGTCGCGCCGCATCTGCGACGTGTCGCAAACAGGCGGTAGCTCCATCCGCGTCGTCTGCATATTGTGCGCCATTCGAACGGGCGCGGACGCGCCCGCTTTATTCCTTTGGAGCAGCGGTCAATGGCAGAGTTTCCGAAACAGGCGAAGGTCGTCATCGTTGGCCTCGGTGGTATTGTCGGCGCATCGATCGCCCATCACCTGATCGAACGCGGCTGGACCGACATTGTCGGCATCGACAAGTCAGGCATCCCGACCGATATCGGCTCGACCGCGCATGCCTCGGACTTCTGCTACACGACGAGCCATGATTTCCTGTCCTGCTGGACGACGCTCTATTCCATCGATTTCTACGAGAAGATGGGCCACTACGCCCGCATCGGCGGCCTCGAAGTGGCGCGTGTCGGCGACGACGGCCGCATGGACGAGATCAAGCGCAAGATCGCTTCGGCCAAATCCTTCGGCACCCGCGCCCGGCTGATCGAGCCAGCCGAGATCAAGGAAAAATTCCCGCTGGTCGAAGAGTCCATGGTGCAGGGCGGACTGTGGGATCCGGATGCCGGCCTGGTCATTCCGCGCTCGCAGACTGTCGCCGGCAAGCTGGTCGACCAGGCGGAAGCGTCGGGGAAACTCAAATCCTTCGCCAACACGCCGGCCAAATCCCTCATCGTCGAAGAGGGTCGCATCAAGGGCGTCGTCACCGACCGTGGCACCATCATGGCCGACTATGTCGTGGTCTGCGCCGGTATCTGGGGCCGGCTGATCGCCGAGATGGTCGGCGAAGACCTGCCGGTGATGCCGATCGACCACCCGTTGACCTTCTTCGGTCCCTACAATGAGTTCGCCGGCACCGGCAAGGAGATCGGCTGGCCGCTGCTGCGTGACCAGGGCAATTCGGCCTATATGCGCGACACCGGCGATCCCAAGACCGCCGAAGGCGGGCAGATCGAGTGGGGCTATTACGAGGAGACCAATCCGCGTCTGTGCCATCCGCGCGACCTCTTGGAAAAGGATCAGGCGCGGCTGTCGCCGTCGCAGCGCGACCTCGACATGGAGCAGATCCTGGCGCCGCTGGAACGTGCCATGGAGCTGACGCCGATCCTCGGCGAACTCGGCTACAATGAAAGCCATTCCTTCAACGGCCTCTTGCAGGTGACCGCCGATGGTGGCCCGTCGATGGGCGAGAGCCAGAAGGTGAGGGGTCTGTGGTACGCCGTCGCCATCTGGGTCAAGGACGGGCCCGGCATGGGCAAGCTGATCGCCGACTGGATGACCGACGGCCGCACCGAGATCGACCATCACGCGATCGACTATGCGCGCTTCTATCCACACCAGACCAAGGAACATTTCATCTGGGATCGCTGCACCGAAACGGCGATGAAGGTCTACAATCCGGCGGTGCATCCGCGCGAGCCGTTCTCCAAGGGCCGCAACATCCGCCGCTCGCCGTTCTGGGAGCGCGAGAAGGAACTCGGCGG
The DNA here is from genome assembly GCF_007003975.1 of Mesorhizobium sp. WSM4306. Lineage (GTDB taxonomy): Bacteria > Pseudomonadota > Alphaproteobacteria > Rhizobiales > Rhizobiaceae > Mesorhizobium. Next base: position 416,174 of record NZ_VFTC01000001.1, on the reverse strand, counting down.
CTACTTCATGGAGCTGGGCGGCTGGGAGCGTGCGCATGGCTACGCCGCAAACGAGCACCTGCTGGAGAAGTATGGCAACCGGGTTCCCGTGCGTGAGAACGAATGGGACAACCGCCATTTCTGGCGCGTCTCCAATGCCGAGCACCTGGCGATGAGCGAGGATTGCGGCATCGTCAACCTGTCGCATTTCTCGATGTATGACATCGAGGGACCCGATCATGTCGCGCTGCTTGAGTGGCTGTGCGCGGCCAAGATCGGCGGCGACAACAACATAGGCAAAGGCATCTACACCCACTTCCTCGACGAGGAAGGCATGGTGCGCGCCGACTTCACGGTGATCCGCATGGCGGATCGCTGCCGCTTGATCGATGGCGCCGACGCCGGCCCGCGCGACTTCCGCTACATGCAGCGCACCGCGCAGGACAAAGGTTTTGATGTCACCATCACCGACGTGACGGAGAAGTTTGTCACCATCGGCATCTGGGGTCCGAACGCCCGCACGACGCTGCAGAAGGTGGTCGAGAATCCGGACGGCCTGTCGCTCGAGAACTTCCCGTTCGCGGCGATCAAGCCGGTCAGGATCGGCGGCAGGGATGTCACGGCCTTCCGCATCTCCTATGTCGGCGAGCAGGGTTGGGAATTGCACATGCGCTACGAGGACGGTCTCGCCGTCTGGGATGCGCTGCGCTCGACCGGCGTGATGCCGTTCGGCGTCGAGACCTACGCCAACACGCGGCGCATGGAAAAGAGCCTGCGCCTGCAGAACGCCGATCTTCTGACCGAGTATAATCTGCTCGAAGCCGATCTTGCCCGCCCGAAGGTCAAGGAGAACGATTTCTGCGGCAAGGCGAAGCACGTGGAGTACCGTGCCCGCGAGCACCAGCCAGCGATCCTGTGCACGCTGGTGATGACCGAGAACGTCGATTCCAAAGGCGTCGCCCGCTATCCCGTCGGCACGATGCCGGTGATGGATCCGAAGACCGGCGAGACGCTGGTCGATGAACTCGGCCGCCGCTCATTCACCACCTCCGTCGCCTATGGCCCGACCATCGGCAAGAACATCGCGCTCGCCTATCTGCCTCGGGCCTATGCCCAGGAAGGCCGTAAGCTCAGTGTCGAGTATTTTGGCGAGACCTATCCCGTCGAGGTTGCCGGCGTCGGCTACAAGCCGCTCTACGACCCGGAGAATTTGAAGCCGAGGAGCTGATCCCAGCAGAGAATCGGCGTAGGGGGAATCCTGAATGCAGAGCCCGGCTCATGGCCGGGCTTTTCCCTTTGTCAGCCGCTGATTCTCGCTTACCTTGCGGCATGTCTGCTTTTTCGCGCGCAAGACATTTCCTCTCAGGCAGCGCCGCACTGGCGCTGGTGCTTTGGCTGACACCACCGATCCATGCCGCCGAGCCGGTCGATGTCGAGCTGGTGCTGGCCGTCGATGTGTCGCTGTCGATGTCGCCCACCGAACTCGAAATCCAGCGTCACGGCTATGCCGCGGCACTGACCCACGACAATGTGCTGCAGGCTATCGCCGACGGCGCCTACGGCAAGGTCGCCGTGACCTACGTCGAATGGGCGGGCGCGACCACGCAGCTGGTCGTCGTGCCGTGGACCGTGATCGCCAGCCGGGCCGATGCCGAGCGGGTGGCGGCGCAGCTTTCCGCCCATCCGCCGGCCAGCGCCCGGCGCACCTCGATTTCCGGCGCGCTGGAATTCGGCAGCGACCTTTTTGCCGAAAGCGGCTTCCAGGGGACAAAGCGCGTCATCGATATTTCCGGTGACGGGCCCAACAACCAGGGCGCGCCCGTCGACGTCGCCCGCGACGCCGTGGTCAAGCTAGGCATCATCATCAACGGTCTTCCGCTGATGACGCGCGGCGGCGGGTTCGGCGGCGCCTATGATGTCAACAATCTCGACCGCTACTACAGCGACTGCGTCATCGGCGGGCCCGGATCCTTCATGATCCCGGTCAATGACTGGACGCAGTTTCCCGAAGCCATTCGCCGCAAGCTGGTGCTGGAACTGGCCGGCCCCGCTTCGCCGCAATGGGCGAGGCAAGAGGCCGAGCATCCGCCGGTGGTGCTGGCGCAGGACCGGCCCACCGACTGCCAGGTCGGCGAAAAAATGTGGCGCGACCGCAGCTGGATGTTCGACGCCCGCTAGACCTTTGGCCCTTGCCGCAATGCAGCATCAGTTTCATTGACAAGCCCATGGGCGTCTGTGACACAATTCCCCATCCGAAAAAAACAAGGGGAACTGACATGAACAGGACCATCGTCTTCGCCGCGGCATTGGCGCTTGCAGCGGGATTGTCCGCTCCGGCCAAGGCCGCCACCTCGGTGACCATCGGCATCAGCGGCTGGACCGGCTTTGCGCCACTGACGCTCGCCAAGCAGGCGGGTATTTTCGAGAAGCATGGCCTCGACGTGACCTTGAAGAAGGTGCCGCAAGCAAGCCGTCCGCTCGCCATTGCCAGCGGCGACCTGCAATGCGCCGCGACCACGGTCGAAACCTGGCTGGTGTGGAACGCCAGCGGCGTTGTCACCAAGCAGATATTCCAGCTCGACAAATCCTATGGCGCCGACGGCATCGTCGTGCGCAACGACATCAAGACGGTCGCCGATCTCAAGGGCAAGAATGTCGCGTCGTCGGCGCCGGGCACCTCGCCCTATTTCATGCTGGCCTGGGTGCTTAACAAGAACGGCATGTCGACCAAGGATGTGACCGTCGTCAACCTTGAACCGGATGCGGCGGCGCAGGCCTTCCTTGCCGGGCAGAACGATGCCGCCGTCACCTACGAGCCGTTCATCTCGGCGGTGCGCGACAAGACCGATCAGGGCCACATATTGGCGACCACACTCGACTATCCCATGGTGCTCGATACGGTCGGCTGCACGCCCGAGTTCCTCACGGCCAACCCCGACGCGGCCAAGGCTCTGGCCGACAGCTATTTCGAGGCGCTCGATCTGATCAAGGCCGACCCGCAGAAATCCTACGAGATCATGGGTGCCGACGTGAAACAGTCGGCCAAGGAATTCGAGGATTCAGCGAAGTATCTGAAGTGGGCGGACAAGGCGGAGAACAAGCAGTTCTTCACGAAGGAATTCCAGGATTTTTCCAAGACCGCCGGCGAATTGCTCCTGCAGATGGGGCTGATCAAGGAAGCCCCCGATGTCGCCACGCTGGCCGACACCAGCGCGGTGTCGAACTGATAGCCCGGCCGTTGACTGTTGCGCGGCGGCGCGAGCCCCCCCCTTCCCAGACAAAGCGCGGATTTGAGCAGGGGACCATTTGAAGATGCGGACGATCTGACGATGCGCCCCTTGCATCCAGTGTCGCCGGGCCTGCGTACCGTGCTCGGCTTTTCCTTCTTCATGTTGTTCGTCGCCTTCTGGGCGTGGATCACGTTTGGCGGCCACGTCAACCGCATCTTCCTCGCCGACCCATTGTCGATGCTCAGGGACGGCTGGCGGCTGCTGGTCGAAGACCGCTTCTGGCTCGACATACTGATCACCATCTGGCGCGTCTTCGGTGGCTTTGTGCTGGCTTCGATCGTCGCCGTGCCGATCGGCATCGCCATGGGGGCGTGGAAACCGGTGGAGGCGTTTCTGGAGCCGTTCGTCTCCTTCGCCCGTTACCTGCCGGCCTCGGCCTTCATTCCGCTGCTCATCCTGTGGGCCGGGATCGGAGAGCTGGAAAAACTGCTCGTCATCTTCGTCGGCTCGGTGTTCCAGATCATCCTGATCGTCGCGTTCAAGGTCGGCTCGACGCGGCGCGATCTGGTCGAAGCCGCCTATACGCTGGGTTCGACCAACAACGGCATCGTGCGCCGTGTGATCCTGCCGGCCAATGCGCCGGAAATTGCCGAGACGCTGCGGCTGGTGCTCGGCTGGGCCTGGACTTACGTCATCGTCGCCGAACTGATCGGCTCGTCGTCCGGCATCGGCTACATGATCATCAACAGCCAGTCGCGGCTGGCGACCGGGCAGATCATCTTCGGCATCATCGTCATCGGGCTGATCGGCCTGTTGTCCGATTTCGCCTTCAAGGCGCTCAACCGCTGGCTCTTTCCGTGGAGCCTGGCTTGAGCAAGCTTTTGATCGAAGGCGTCTCCCGCACCTTCGCCGGCGTGCGCGGCGGGCAGCCGGTCAGGGCGCTGATGCCGGTCGACCTTTCAGTCGCAGCAAACGACTTCATCACCATTCTTGGGCCTTCCGGCTGCGGGAAGTCGACGCTGCTCAGGATCGTCGCCGGGCTTGAAGCGGCGAGCGAAGGCCGCGTGCTCCTCGACGGCAAGCCGGTGACGCGGCCGGGTCCGGACCGCGGCATGGTGTTCCAATCCTACACGCTGTTTCCCTGGCTGACGGTGGCGCAGAACATAGCCTTCAGCCTGCGCGAGCGGGGAATGGCCGAGAGCGAGCGAAACGGGATCGTCGCGTCCTATGTCGATCTCGTCGGGTTGAAAGGCTTCGAGAACCATTGGCCGAAGCAGCTTTCCGGCGGCATGCAGCAGCGCACCGCAATCGCCCGAGCGCTCGCCAACGATCCCGAGATCCTGTTGCTGGACGAGCCCTTCGGCGCGCTCGACAACCAGACGCGCGGCCTGATGCAGGAGCTTTTGCTCGGCATCTGGGAACGGCGCAAGAAGACGGTGCTGTTTGTCACCCACGACATCGAGGAGGCGATCTTCATGGCCTCGCGGGTGATCGTGATGAGCGCGCGGCCCGGGCGCATCAAGTCCGATGTCGCCATCGATCTGCCGCACCCACGCCATTACACGCTGAAGACCAGCCCGGAATTCTCCGCGCTCAAGGCGCGGCTGACCGAGGATATCCGCGTCGAGGCCATGCGCACGGCCGAGGTGCAACCGGCCGAGGCCTGATCCTTTCGGATCAGGCGGCCAAAAGCTGTTTGCGGTCGACGCGCTCCTGCTGCGGCGAGCGGGCGTAGAGCTCGCGATAGCATTTGGAGAAATGCGAGGCCGAGACGAAGCCGCAGGCGACCGCTACCTCGACCACCGGCATCGACGACTGGATCAAGAGGTGCCGGGCGCGGTCGAGGCGGATTTCGAGATAGTAGCGGGCAGGGGACCTGCCCATCTCGGTGCGGAACAGGCGCTCGATCTGGCGGCGCGACAGGTCGACATGGTCTGCGATTTCGATCAGCGATAGCGGCTCGGAGAGGTTGCCTTCCATCAGCTCGATGATGGTCAGCACCTTGGAGTTCTGCACGCCGAGGCGGGCGCGCAACGGCAGGCGCTGGCGGTCGGTCGGGCTGCGCACGCGGTCGGTCAACACCTGCTCGCAGACGCGGTTGACCAGATTGTCGTCAAAGTCGTCGCCGATCAGCTTCAGCATCATGTCCAGTGCTGCCGTGCCGCCGGCGCAGGTGTAGATGTTCTGGTCGATTTCGAAGAGGTCGGCAAAGACGTTGGCCTTCGGGAAGGCCTCGGAAAAGCCCGGCAGGTTTTCCCAGTGGATGGCGCAGCGCTTGTTGGAGAGCAGGCCGGCGGCGGCAAGGATATGCGCGCCGGTGCAGAGGCCGCCGACGGCGACGCCTCTGTTATACTCCTCGCGCAGCCAGGCGAAGGCCGACCTGTTCTGGTAGCGCTCGACATTCACGCCGCTGCAGACAATGGCCATGTTCGGCCGGTCCGGTCCGGCCATTTTCTTGCGCTCTTCCTCGAGCGAGGTGTTGACCGCGCATTCGACGCCATTGGAGGCGCGCACCGGCTTGCCGTCGATGCTGGCGAGGCGCCAGCAATAGGCCTCATAGCCAAGCATGCGATTGGCCGAGCGCAGCGGGTCGAGCGCCGTCGCAAAGGCGATCATGGTGAAGTCGGGGACGAGGAAGAATACAAACGATCGCTTGATCGGATGCTTTACGGCGTTCAAGGGAACCTCACGCAGCCATGGCGCGAACAGGATGTCGCGAACAGCATAGCGTCATCAGGAAAAACCATTCCTGTCAATTGGCTAGGCGTCCAAGCGGCAACTAAATTTGCGACATGGGTCGCAAATGGGCAATGGTCCGGGACGATGGGCACGGGCTGCCGCCGGATTGAGCATCGCTATATAGGCTTCAGAACGAAAAACGCCGCCTCGGACAAACCGAAGCGGCGCTGTTATCGACTTTCGGCAGCGGCAGGGAGCGCTGCGCGGTAGCCGTTATCTCAGGCGACGAAGCCGAGGCGCACCGCATTCATGGCGCCGGTCTGGCCGGGCATGGTGTTGGCAAGGCGCTGGCGCTCGAGAGCGGTCGTCAGGTTCATTTCGCGGCGGGGGAAAAGGCGGGCAAAAAGCTTCATCATCATCTCCTATCGGTTGCTCAGACGGGTCGCCTTCGCTTGATGGAGTGGGGCAGCTCGTTTGCTGACGGTGATATAGGCGGGTGTGAGCAGAAACTAAATCGCAAATGCGAAGCGCTTGATATGAAAAGCGACATCAATTGCGACATTTTTCGGCAGACTGCCCGAGATTTGTGATTATTTACAAGGCATTAATGGAAATTTGAGCTGCTATGCAGCTTGCTCATATGCGCCATGCAAGGGCGACATGGCTCTGAAAATCATTTGAGTGCAAATAAGTTAGGCCTGCGGGTAAAACAGAGAAGGCCTGCCGGGCTGGTCCGCGCGGCAGGCCTTCAGCACATGGTACACAATGGTTTACTTTGCTCCAGCCCAGGATCCGACGGCGTAGCGTGCACCGGTCTTGGTGTCGGCAGCTTCAGGCCAGCCGATATCCTTCTGCAGTTCGATCGGCAGCGAGCGGATCGCACGTTCGGTCTGGAAGCGGGCGCGGGCCGCGCTGAACTCGGTCGCAAGCCGACCGATGGATGACAGGATAGACATTTCATTCTCCTTTGGATGTGGCACGTCCCGCATGAACGCGTTCTGTGACCGGGATATTCCGCATCGAATGCAATTTCGTGTCAGGAGCTTTTCGATCCGGGGCACGTCCTGCCTTCGATGGAGTTGACTATCCTCCCAATCTGATGTTCAATCAAACGAAATGGAATGATGCTTCACATCAGAAAAATTGAAGGTCGATCCCGATGAACGCCCCCCTTAATCACCCGCTGCCGCTGCTCGATCTCGACGTTTTGCGCACCTTTGTGGCCATTGCCGAGACCGGTAGCTTCACCACTGCGGCCAATGCGGTGTTCCGCACGCCGTCGGCGGTCTCCATGCAGATCAAGAAGCTCGAGGACATTCTCGGCCGCTCGGTCTTTGCGCGCGATGCGCGCTCGGTGACGCTGACCACCGATGGCGAAATGCTGCTCGGCTATGCCCGCCGGTTGTTGTCGATCAACCGCGAGGTGGTGTCGAAGTTCATCATCCCCGAGATCGTCGGCGTAGTGCGGCTTGGATCGCCGGACGACTACGGCGAGCGCGTGCTGCCGCATGTGCTGAAGCGTTTCGCGCAGTCGCATCCATCGATCGCTGTCGACGTTACCATCGACCAGAGCAGCAATCTGCGCCGCCGCATGGACGACCGCGCGCTCGACATCACGCTGTTGACCAATTCCTACAAGACCAGCGCGCTCGGCGCCGAGGTGCTGCTCACTGAGCCGATCGTCTGGGCCGGCGCCAAGGGCGGCAGCGCGCATCTGCGCGAGCCTTTGCCGGTGTCGCTGTGGGAAGAGGGCTGCGCCTGGCGTGCCGGCGCGCTCGATGCGCTGAGCCGCGAGGGCCGCAACTACCGTATCGCCTATATGAGCGCGCACACGGCCGGCCAGCGCGCCGCCATCATGTCGGATCTCGCGGTCGCACCGCTGCCGAAGTCGTTCCTCGGCAACGACATGGTCGAGCTGTGCCCGAAGGACGGCATGCCCGACATCGGCACCTACAATCTGGCGATGGTGGTATCGCCGGACGCCAGCGCGCCGGTCAAGGCGGTCGCCGACCATATCCGCGCGACCTTCGAACTGTTCCGGGAAACCGGGAAGTTCTGACAGTTCTTTGTCTGCCGCAACTCCGGACGGAAAACCGCTATACACTTTTCCTGGAGTTGCTTATTCCGCTGCTTCGGCAGGGCGCGCCGCGAAGGCGGTTCGCGCTCTGCGCCGCGCGGTTGCGCGCCGCTTGGAGGGCTCACCGGCGAGGAAAGTGACGATGCTGTCCCTGGCGCGACGCGCCTCCGGCATCTCGATCAGCGGCCAGACGTGGAACATGCCTTCCTCATAGACGACGTCGATATCGACGCCGGCAGTGCGCGCCTTTTTGGCGAAGATCAGATTGTCGGGGCTGAGCAGGTCGTGCGAGCCGGTCAGAAGCAGGGTCTGCGGCAGCACCGAGAGGTCGCCGTACAGCGGGCTGATATGCCAGTCGCTGCGATCGATGCCGGCGCTGTACATGCGGATCGCTTCCAGCCCGCCGGGAATGCCGAGCCACGGATCGTTGCGTTCCGCCTCGAACACTTCCGGGTTGGACAGCGACATGTCGAGGCCGGGCGAGATCAGCACGTGGCGCGATGGCAGGGGCAGGCCTTCTTCGGCCGCCATCATGGTCAGCACCACGGCCATGTTGCCGCCGGCGGAATCGCCCATGAAGACGATGTCTTCGGCATCCGTCTCGCCCAGCATCTGGCGGTAGACGCCGCCGACCATGCCGAACATGGCGTGGAAATCGTGTTCGGGCGCGATCGGGTAGATCGGTATGGTGAGGCCGAAACCCAACCGTTCCGCCATCTCGGCGATCAGCCCCCAATGATAGGAGGTGATCTGAAAGACAAAGGCGCCGCCATGCATGTAGAGGATGCGCCTGCGCTCGCCGGCCTTCGGCGCGATCTCGTAGACCGGGAAGCCGTCGACGCTACGCTCGGTGATATGGAGGCGCTCGCGCAGCAATGCCGGAGGATGGTGGTCCTCGGTCTTGCGCGCATAGGCGATCCAGCGCTGCAGGTTTTCGGGGCTGGCAAATGCCTTCTTCCGGCTGTGCCGGAGGATGAACGAAACGAGATGGCTTTTGAAACTGGGCATTCGCGTACACAAGCTCGGCCGCAGCCGACTAAGAGAATTCCCCCACTATTTCGAAGATCGTGCCTCCAGCCGAAATGTCAAGATTTTGGCCAACGCAACACGGTTGTTTGATCGACCGAGTTAGCGGTTTTCCCGCAAATGGGCTCAGCGCCGCGGCAGCAGCGCGGCGCGCAGCTTGATGTCAGGCGCAGCCGGGACCACGCGGCGGTCCCGGCGTTTTGTCAGCAATTTGCATTTGTCGGCGAAGGTCATCAGCGGCCCGAGCCCAGGATCAGGCGCGTCAGGTTGGCCTGGGCGTCGATGCGCGGCGACACGGGCCAGCCAATGTCCTTCTGCACTTCGGGCGGCAGGCTGTTCATGGCACGCACGGACTGGGCATGCTTGATGGCGGCACGAAAACGGCCGAGGCTGTCGAACATCGACATCTTCATTCTCCTTTGAAGCGTTGTGACGGCGCAATAGTCCGGCCGCCTTTCGGTGTCCGTTAAATGCTTCACGTCTGTATCAGGTGGATTGCGCGAAAACAGCGCTTGGGTTTCCAGATCGGGGCGATCTGGAAACATTTGCATGCAAACGAAATTGAAAGAATTCGCCGGCCTTGGCGGCCGGCCTATTCCCGGCTGCGCCTGGCCGCGTGGCCTTCGCGGGAGCGCCGGCGTGGGGCGGCGTCGCCGGCGACGCCATCCTCGCTGACGGTCTTGCGTGGCGGCAATTTCACCGCCGCCGACAGTTTCGGGAACGGGTCGACCTTGTTGGGCAGCGCCATGGCATAGACGAAATGCTCCTGGAATTTCGGTTCCAGCGCGGTCTCGATCTTCTCGATATGGCTGACCGTGTCCTCGATTTCGCGGCGGTAGCCGCGATTGAGCAGCGCCATGCGGGCGCCAGCGCCGGCGGCGTTGCCGACGGCTGACACCTTGTCGAGGTCGCAGTCGGGGATCAGGCCGAGCACCATGGCGTATTTCGGGTCGATGAAGGAGCCGAAGGCGCCGGCGAAATGAATGCGGTCGACGTGCTCGGTGTTCTGCTTTTCCATCAACAGCTTGGTGCCGGCATAGAGCGCCGCCTTGGCGAGCTGGATGGCGCGCACGTCGGTCTGGGTGATGGTGATCTTGGGTTCGCCTTCCTTCAGCACATAGGAGAAGGTGCGGCCATTGGCGGTGACACGCGGCGAACGTTCGGCCAGCGACCCGTCGACGACGCCATCCTCGGAGATGATGCCGGCGAGGTACATTTCGGCCACGATCTCGATGATGCCGGAGCCGCAAATGCCGGTGACGCCGGTGGCCTGCACGCTGTCGAGGAAGCCGGGTTCGTCGGACCACAGTTCCGAGCCGATGACACGGTACTTCGGTTCCAGCGTGTCGGGATCGATGCGCACGCGCTCGATCGCGCCGGGCGCGGCGCGCTGGCCGCCGGAGATTTCAGCGCCCTCAAAGGCCGGGCCGGTGGGTGAGGAGGCCGCGACGACGCGCGTGCGGTTGCCGAGCACGATCTCGGCATTGGTGCCAACGTCGACGATAAGCATCATCTCGTCCTGGCGGTGCGGGCCTTCCGACAGCGTCACCGCGGCTGCGTCGGCGCCGACATGGCCGGCGATGCAAGGCAGCATGTAGAGGCGGGCGCCCTGGTTGAGCTTCAGGCCGATATCCGAAGCCTTGATGCGCACGGCACCCGAGACAGCTAGCGCGAAGGGGGCGCCGCCGAGCTCGGTCGGATCGATGCCGAGGAACAGGTGGTGCATGATCGGATTGCCGACGAAGACGCTGTCCAGGATGTCATTGCGCTGGACATTGCCTTCGGCGCAGACCTTGTCGACGAGGCCCGAGATCGCTTCGCGCACGGCGACCGTCATGCCTTCGCGGCCGTCCGGGTTCATCATCACATAGGAGACGCGGCTCATCAGATCCTCGCCGAAGCGGATCTGCGGGTTCGACGTGCCTGACGAAGCGGCGACGCGGCCAGACAGCAGCGACACCAGATGCATGGCGATGGTGGTCGAGCCGATGTCGCAGGCCAGCCCATAGGCCTCGTTCTTGAGGCCGGGCCAAAGCGCGATGACGCGCGCGATGTCGCTCTCGGCATCTTTGTGGATGGCGGCGGTGGCGGTCCAGTTGCCCTTGCGCAAAATGCCTTGCACCTGCGGCATCAGGTAGAAATCGAATTCGAGGTTTTTAAAGCCCCAATCCTTCATCAAGGCGGTCTTCAGGCGGTCGAGATCGCCGAGCGGTTTGTGCATGTCGGGTTCTTCGATCTCGACGTAGCACATGCGGATCGCCGCATCGCGGGCGATGACGCGGGTGTCGGCATCCTTGCGGATGGTCTGGGCATTGATGACGGTGTCCTGCGGCACATCGATAACGAGATCGCCGAGGATCTGTGCCGAGCAGGAGAGGCGGCGGCGTTCGGGCAGGCCGCGCACGCGCTCATAGCGCTCTTCCTTGGCGCCCTTCTGCGAAATGTGGTCGTTGGAGGAAACGATCTTGTGCTTGGCGAAATTGCCTTCCTGCACCTCGATCTGGCAGCGACCGCAAGTGGCGCGGCCGCCGCAGACGCTTTCGACATAGACGCCGAGCTGGCGCGCGGCATCCAGCACCGGTGTGCCGACAGGAAACCGCCCGCGCTTGCCCGACGGCATGAACAGCACGAGCGGATCGGTAATGTTTGCAGGCGAGTTCACGATTGCGCGCTTATCCTCGACCCATCCGGGCTTCGCGGCCGCCACGGCGGCGGCCACCATTGGCAGCGGCATCGCCCGGCGCGTTGACCTGCGTCGGCGCGGCAACCGCCTGGCCGCCTTCGGCCGGCTTGTAGTCCTTGTAGGTCCTGATCCAGTTGGTGCAGTTCTCGTCAGTGCCGTTCAGCACATTGGCGCCGCGCACGGCTTCCATTTCCTGCGGCCGCACCGGGTTCATGATAGCGCTCGTCATGCCGGCGCCGATCACCATCGGGATGAAGGCGGCGTTGATGCCGTGGCGGTGCGGCAGGCCAAACGAGATGTTGGAGAGGCCGCAAGTGGTGTTGACCTTGAGCTCTTCGCGGAGCCGACGCAACAGCGCGAAGACCTGGCGGCCGGCATCGCCCAGCGCGCCGATCGGCATCACCAGCGGGTCGACGACGACATCATGCGCCGGGATGCCGAAATCGGCGCAGCGCTCGACGATCTTCTTGGCGACGGCAAAGCGGACGTCCGGGTCCATCGAAATGCCGGTCTCGTCATTGGAGATGGCGACGACCGGCACATTGTACTTCTTGACCAGCGGCAGGATGGCTTCGAGCTTCTCCTCTTCGCCGGTGACGGAGTTGACCAGCGGACGGCCCTTGGCGACCTTCAGTGCGGCTTCGATGGCGGCGCTGACGGAGCTATCGATCGACAGCGGCAAGTCGACCAGACCCTGCACGATCTCCAGCGTCTGCACGAGGAGGCCCGGTTCAGTTTCGTTCGGATTGACCGAGGTGACGCCGGCATTGACGTCGAGCATGGTGGCGCCGCAGGCGGCCTGTTCCAGCGCGTCCTTGATGACGGTCTCGAAATTGCCAGCGATCATCTCGGCGGCCAGCTTCTTGCGGCCGGTCGGGTTGATGCGCTCGCCGATGACGCAAAAGGGCTGGTCGAAGCCAATGATGATCTCTCGTGTCGCCGAGGCGACGATGGTCCGGGTCATGAAGTCTCTCCGCCTGATATAAAGTGCTTCTTTATATCGTGTCTGGTTTCGTTCCAGGGTCTGGTGCTCGGCCGGGCTTAGTGCGCGGTCTTTACCATGTCCACCTGCGTTTCGGTAATCTCGTCATGCAATATGCGGTCGAGCCGGTCGGCGACCATCTGGTCGTCGTGGCGGATCTCACGTTTCCACGGCTGGCGGCCTTTCAGCACGCCCGATTCATCGACGATCTCGGCGACATATTCCTCTTGGCGGTAGGCCATTACATGGATGCCGGAGACGCCTGGGATTTCCTTCACCTCATTGATGATGTCGGTGCAGAGCTGCTTGCCTTCCTTCTTCTGGTCCTGCGCGCCTTCCAGCCGCTTGATGATGGCGTCCGGGATATGGATGCCGGGCACGTTGGAGCGGATCCATTTGGCCGTCTTGGCCGAGGCCAGCGGGCCGACGCCGCACAGGATGAAGACCTTTTCGGTGTGGCCGAGATCGCGCGCCTTCTGCATGAAGGTTTTGAACATAGGCACGTCGAAGCAGTACTGCGTCTGCACGAACTGCGCGCCGGCGGCGATCTTCTTGCCGAGATGGATCGGACGGAAATCGAAGGGCGGCGCAAACGGATTGACGGCGGCACCGAGGAAAATCTGCGGCGGTGTCGTCAGCTTGCGGCCGGACAGGAACTTGCCGTTGTCGCGCATGATGCGGCAGGTTTCGAGCAGCGACATGGAATCCAGATCGAACACCGGCTTGGCGCCGGGCTGGTCGCCGGCCTGCACACCGTCGCCGGTGAGGCACAGCATGTTGGCGACGCCCATCGCAGCACCACCCAGCACATCGCCCTGGATAGCGATGCGGTTCTTGTCGCGGCAGGCGATCTGCATGATCGGGGCATAGCCCATGCGGGTCAAAAGCGCGCAGATGCCGACCGAGGACATGTGGCAGTTGGCACCGGAGGCATCGACGGCATTGATGGCGTCGACCCAGCCGTCGAAGATTTTCGCCCTGTTATAGACGTCTTCGGGATCGGCGCTGTCGGGCGGGTTGAGCTCGGTGGTAACAGCGAATTCGCCCCGCCGCAGCACGCGCTCCAGCCGGCCACGGGAGGAGTGGCCGGGCAGGGGATCGAGCGGCAGGTGGATGCCGGCGGGGTTCTCGTCGCGCTGACGGGCGATCATGCCGAGGCTCCGGTCTTGGGCGCCTGGGCGGCTTCGCGGGCAGTTGCGGCCTGCGCGGTGACCCGCAGCCAGGCTGAGGTTTCGCGCAGCGACTGGTCGACTGGCTTTTGCACGTCGAGGATCTTGTCGCCATGCACCATGTTCTTGGAGCCTTCCCAGGCCTTGACCCAGACGCAGGGCATGTCGGGCTCGACCTCGCAATTGCCATTGGCACGCACGCCGCCGCAGGGGCCGTTGCGCAACTGCTTCGGGCAGTTCATCGGGCACGACATGCCGGTCGAGGACAACACGCACTGGCCGCACATGCGGCAGTCGAACATGAAGCCCTTGACGCGCTTTTCGACGAACTTGATCGGGGCTTCAACGCGGCCATAGCCGATGCCCTTCCAGAGCGGATGCAGCAGCAAGAACATGTCGGCAAACCGGGAATAGAACCATTCGAGCAGGCGCGAATGGCGGATCGACCACAGCCGCACCGCAAACGAGCGCTGCACGCGCCGCTGCGGCGACACGTCGGCCGGCTTGTAGTCGGATTTCGGCGCTGCCTTCTTGACCAGAGTGGCCTGGGTAACCGCCGGTTGGGTCTCAGACATGTTCTTTCCCGCCCGCCTTGACCAGAGCGACCAGCCGCTCGCGGTCATATTTCGCGTCGATGTCGTTGAATGCCTTCTCGACCTCGGCTTCGAGATCGTCGCCGACCGGAACCGGTTCGGCCTTGCGCCATTCGGCGAGATAATCATCCGTGCCGCCGGCGCCGGTGCGCATGGCGCACATGTCGATCGCCTCGGTGAAGCGCAGCGGCAGTTCGCGCTTGGCGTTCTGCCGGCCCCTCTTGACGATGACCTGGGCGGGAATGTCGCGCCAATAGACGACGATCAGATCGGCCATGAATTCTCACTCCCTGTCGAGCGCCGTGCGTCCGCTTGGACGCACGAAGGACGCTCGACCACTCTATTCAGCAGGTGCGAGCATTGCCGGATGCGCAGTGGGGCTGCTTGTTATGGGACGACGCGCGCGCATTCAAAAGCGACGCTATTCGACGTCGCAAAAAGAAAGGCGAGAATCTTTGACTTTGTTGCGGGCTGAGATGGCCTGAGGCGACGGTAAGTGGGGGCCTACAAACCGCCTGGTAGGGTTAAACATCGCCGCTTTTCCAACAGCGTCGTCATTCGTCTTCGAAACCATTTTGTTTCAAATCCGCGACCCGAACAATCATGCTGCGTTTTGGGTCGAATGGGAGATCTTCAAAGTCGAAGGTGCGATAGAACCCTCGTACGGCATCATCGAGCGGATGTGTCAGGACACCGAAGCAGCCTATTTCCCTTGAAAATCGCACCGCGGTCCTCAGGGCGAAGAGAAGAAGCGAGCGTCCGCAGCCATGACCTTGATAGCGCCGATCCACGGCAAGCTGGCCGAGCAAAATGATTGGAATGGGATCGGGGCGGTTGCGTTGTGCTGATTTTGGCAGATGGGCTCGCTCGATTTGACCCGTGCTCAAGGTGACATAGGCGGCGATAACTCCGGTCGCGAGATCACAGATGACGCTGGTACGCGAGGTCCCATCCTGTTGATTACGCCAGGCATGACGGCGAAGCCAGTTGTTGAGCGACTCGCGACCGCAATCGAAGGCGTCTCTGTCGTCATCGGTCGCAAGAGGCCGAGGAGGCGTCAGTCCTGCCATACAGGTCGTGAGGTGGCGAGCTTCCGTAGCCCCGCAAGAGTTTTCGGGGAAGACTTTGCCCACGCCTCGAACTTTTCCCAATCGGCTGCCGGGATCGTCGCGATACGTCCGTCCAGCACCTCCATTTCGGCGGCTTCGACCGCCTTGCGCCGGATGAAGTCGCTGAGATTGGTGTTTGCCTGACTGGCAGCGGCTTCAAGAATGTCACGTTCGTCAGAGGTGACGCGGACGCTGAGGGGGGCCATGTTCGACATCGGCAAAACTCACTTTCTGTATGACAATAGCATACAAAACGTCAGATTGACAGCGCCTACCACACGCCTCGGCGCACACCGGTCCAGAGATAGAACCAGATCGTCGGGTGGTACCATTGTTTCGACGGCAGATCCGGCTTGATGGTCGCCAGCTTGCCGTCCAGCGCATCGCGGACCGCCTCTATACAGATATCGCGCGAGAAGGCCGCCTGGCGCAACGCATAGCTTGAAATGGTGTCGCCGGGCTCAGGCCTGCCGCGCGCCTGTTTCAGCACGTCGCCCGTGTCGACGCCGGCATCGACCAGATGCACCGTGGAGCCGAAATTCTGGGGATCGCCGGAAGCCAGCGCCCAGTAGCCGCCATTCATGCCGCGGTATTTCGGCGCGATGCCGGCATGATAGTTGAGCACCGGGCAAGGCATTTGCGCCAGTGTCTGCCTGGACAACAGCCGGCAGCCGGCAAGCAGCACCACGCCCGGTCGGATATCGGCGATCGCCTGCAGGCAGTCGGGCGCGTTGGCCGAAGCCACGTGGATGATCTTTTGTCCCGGCTTCGGCTCGGTCTGCAATTTCTGCCCGGCAATCAGCCGCGCCGCATGCCTGGCAAAGAAGCGTTTGCCCAGTCTGGTCAGCACCATCGTACCGAGCTGGCCGATGGCGGAAAACCAACCCTGGCGGCAGGCGCGGCCAAGCAGCAATTGCTTTTTGGATTCAGGGCTTTCGAGGATGACGCTGACAGCGCCGAGCCGGTCGGCGATGGCGTTGACGATGGCCCAGATGTGCGGCCCACCTTCGGTGACGACAACGATCGCAGTGCTTTTCCCAATCGCTGAAGCCATGGCGCACCCTCTTGCCGGCGCGCAACCATCTTCCAGTGCGCTGCCTGGCTCAATTCTGTGCCAGGCGGGGTTAAATCTTGATGACCGCGCCAGCCGTCCGGCCGGCGAAAAGCTTGTGTATCAGCGCTTCAATTCCATGATGTCGAGATGCGATTCGTAATAGGGCGCCGGGAATTCGATGCGCCACGCGCTGGCGCTGTTGCGGAAGGCATAGCCGACCTGGTCGCTTTCCAGGCCGCTGCCATAGCGCTTTGGTTTGTTGTCATTGACATAACCGGAACCGAGATAGATGGCGCGCTTTTCGCCATCATCAAAGAAACGGCCCGTGGTGCGCTGCGAGCCACTGGTCTTTTCCAGCCGCCAGCCGAAGCCGTCGTCGCTCACCTTGCATTTGAACCAGCCGTAGATGACCAGCGGACTGATGCCGCCGACCTTGATGGTGCGGCATTGCCAGTTGCCGGTCAGATCCTTGTCGGAAAAGGCGACCAGGGGCTTGGCCAGCAAGGCGTTGAGTTCGCTAACCTCGGCCGGGTCGCCGGCCTTCGCCTCTTCAAGGGCAGCTTTCCGGGTCTCGCCATATTTGTCGAGCCGCGCCTTGTCGGCTGGCGTGATCAACTTCTGCACCTCGCCGTCGGCGTGAGCGGGCAGGGCGAAACAGAGCAGGCCAAGGGCGGCGATCAGCATGCGAGGGGTCATCGGGCTTTTCCATGTTTCAAATGGCTGAATCAGCCTGTTTGCTTGAGGCGCACAACTTATCCGTTCGCGGCGGCCTGTCATCCGTGCTTGAAAGCGTTTCTGCTCGAGAATTGCTTCAGACGTGTGCGGCAGCCTGCGCGAGTTCGCCTGTAAGGTCGCCATAGCCGGTCGCGCGGCGCTCATAGGTGAGGCCGAGCAGTTTCGCAGCCTTCTCGGCAACCTTGTCGAGTTCGGGATCGTCGGTCTGGGCGATGTAGATCAGCTTCTGGTAATTGCCGAAATAGTCCTTGATCAGCTCCGGATGCTTGTCGAGGCCGAGCGGCTTCATGAAGAAGGCGTCGAACTGGCGGCACAGGAAATCGGTCATGTAGAACGACATCATGTCGTCGTCGGCGACCTTCGCATAGGCGTCCATGCCTTGGTAGAAGGCAAAGCAGTGCGGTCCGGCCATGCGCTCGACGCCGTGCTTCTCCAGCACCCGGTCGAGCAGGCCGCCGGTGCCGCAATCGGCATAGCCAACGAAGATATGCTCATAGCCTTCCGCCTTGGCCTTTTCGATTGCCTTGTCCATCGCCGGGGCGATGCGGTCGGGATAGAAATGGAACTCCGCCGGCAGGCAGGTCAGGTCGAGATGGTCGAGCTTGAGCTGCTCCTTGACGGCCAAAACTTCGCGCGCAATCATTCCGCAGGCGATGACCAGCAGCCTGTCGTCTTGATTCGGTTTCGTTTTTTGCATCCTTGCCATGGAACCCGGTCGAAGCGGCCTTCGTTGCTGTGGGGCGAATCTATCGAGAGAGGGATAAACCGTCCATGAAACTGTTACGCGTTGCGCCGATCGCAATCCTTGCCTGCGCCCTGGCGCTTACGGCCTGCGCCAACACCGTCCGCGGCGTCGGCCGAGATCTCAAATCGACCGCGAAAGCCATCGACGACACGGTCACCAAACCCTGACGCCGCTACCGTTCCAATAGCTGGGAACAAAAAAGCCGCGCTGCAAGGCGCGGCTTTCGATTGTTGGCCAGGCGCCTTGCCGAAAAGATCAGGCTGAAGCGCGCACGTTGTGCTTGCGCTTCATGAAGTCCTTGGCGGTCTCGACGGCCACCGCCGCGTCGCGGCAATAGGCGTCGGCGCCGACGGCCTTGCCGAATTCCTCGTTGAGCGGCGCGCCGCCGACCAGCACGACGTAGTCGTCGCGAATGCCCTTTTCCTTCATCGTGTCGATGACGACCTTCATGTAGGGCATGGTCGTGGTCAAAAGCGCCGACATGCCGATGATGTCTGGCTGGTGCTGCTCGATGGCGTCGAGATATTTTTCGACCGCATTGTTGATGCCGAGGTCGATGACGTCGAAGCCGGCGCCTTCCATCATCATGCCGACGAGGTTCTTGCCGATGTCGTGGATGTCGCCCTTGACGGTGCCGATCACCATCTTCCCTTGCTTGGGGGCGCCGGTGGCGGCGAGCAGCGGGCGCAGGATGAACATGCCGGCCTTCATGGCGTTGGCCGACAACAGCACTTCCGGAACGAACAGGATGCCATCGCGGAAGTCCTCGCCGACGATGCGCATGCCTTCGACCAGCGCTTCGGTCAGCACCTTGTAGGGCGCCCAGCCGCGCTCGAGCAGGATGTTGGTGCCTTCCTCGATCTCTTCCTTCAGCCCGTCATAGAGATCGTCGTGCATCTGCTGCACCAACTCGTCGTCGGAAAGCTCGGAGAGGATGATCTCGTCGTCGGACATTTTTCTCAGGCTCCTTGCCGCGCGGGGATGAGATCGCGGCGGCTCAAATTTATCGCGTCAATACCTAACCCGGCGGGGGCGTGTATCCATAGCTGATTTGCGACTTCCCGCAAAAGGAAAGCGACCGCAAATCTATTGGAATTCTTGTCGATTTTGCGACAGGCGTTGGCGCTGGCGGGCCGTTTCGAATAGGGTGCATGGCTACGATCCGGGCGAGAAGCTGCGATATGCGGCCGCAAACGGTTTTTAGGGAAAACGATCATGAGTGAGAACGCGTCAGTCGACCAAGAAGCGTCCAATGCGCGGCGCGGGCGTGCGGCCAGCGGCGGCGCGGCGGCAAGGCGCGCGGCCCGCTCGGGCGGCGGACCGGGCACGCAGCTCACCTACATCAAGCGCAAGATCAACATCTATGAGGTCCTCAACGAGGAAGGCCTGGCGATTATCGAAAACAACACCGATACGGTGCTGGAAGAGATCGGCATCATCTTTCGCGACGACGCCGAAGCGCTGCAACTGTGGAAAGAGGCCGGCGCCGACGTCAAGGGCGAGCGCGTGCATTTTCCCAAGGGTCTCTGCCGTTCGCTGCTCAAGACCGCGCCGCCCATCTACACCCAGCATGCGCGCAATGCAGAGCGTTCGGTGCAGATCGGCGGCAACGCCACCGTCTTCGCGCCCGTCTACGGCCCGCCCTTCGTGCGCGATCTCGACGGCGTCAGGCGCTATGCAACGATCGAGGATTTCCAGAATTTCGTGAAGCTCGCTTACATGGCGCCATCCATCCACCATTCGGGCGGCACGGTGTGCGAGCCGGTCGACGTGCCGGTCAACAAGCGCCATCTCGACATGGTCTATTCGCACATAAAGTATTCCGACAAGCCGTTCATGGGGTCGGTGACGGCGCCGGAGCGGGCCGAAGACACGGTCGCCATGGCCAAGATCGTGTTCGGCGACGATTTCGTCGAAAACAACACCGTGCTGACCAGCCTGATCAACGCCAACTCGCCGATGGTGTTCGATGAAACCATGCTGGGTGCACTGAAAGTCTATTCGCGTCACAACCAGGCCTGCATCGTCACGCCGTTCATCCTTGCCGGCGCCATGAGCCCGGTCACGGTCGCCGGCACGCTCACGCAGGTTCTGGCCGAGGTGCTCGCCGGCGCATCGTTCACGCAGCTGATCCGTCCCGGCGCGCCGGTGCTGTTCGGCACCTTCGCCTCGTCGATCTCCATGCAGTCGGGCGCGCCGACCTTCGGCACGCCGGAACCGTCGCTGGTGTCCTATGGCGCTGCACAGCTGGCCCGCCGTCTTGGCCTGCCGTTCCGCACCGGCGGCTCGCTCTGCGCGTCCAAGGTTCCGGACGCACAAGCAGCCTATGAAAGCGCCAACACGCTGAACTCGACCATTCTGGCCGGCACCAATTTCGTGCTGCATTCGGCTGGCTGGCTCGAAGGCGGACTGGCATCCTGCTACGAAAAATTCATGATGGACATCGACCAGCTCGGCATGCAGCAGAAGTTCGCCGAGGGTGTCGACCTGTCGGAAAATGGCCAGGCGATGGACGCCATCCGCCAGGTCGGCCCGGGCAGCCACTATCTCGGCTGCGACCACACGCAGGCGAATTTCCAGACCGCCTTCTACCGTTCCAGCATCGCCGACAACAATTCCTACGAGCAGTGGCTGGCCGAGGGCGAAAAGACCGCGCCGCAACGCGCCAACGATCTCGCCCGCCGCTGGCTGGAAACCTACGAGGCGCCGTATCTCGATCCGGGCATCGACGACGGCCTGAAGGACTACATCGCGACGAAGAAGGCGTCGATGGCTGACGCCTTCACTTGAAAGGAGCCCGAGTCAGGCGGGGCTAAAGTCGCCAACATCATCCACAAGGAAGTCTGGCGGAGCGCATTCTCCGACCCGGACCAGAAGGGATGATTGTGCGCGACCGGGCTGACGAAATAGCGGCCGCGCTTTCCGCCAACGGCCTCATTCTTCGCGGCTGCGTCACTTTCGCCGAAGGCGAGGAGCCGCCCTCTGGCCTGTCAGGCGCTTTCGCCAAATCAGCCCTTCTGGTGGGGCAGGCGGGTGCGGCACCGTGGCCGCATTTCCTGCGCTGGCGCGAGCGACAACCGCAAACTATCGCCAATCCGCTGGACACGTGGTCACGCCAGGTGATCGGCGCGGTGGCGGAAAAATTTGGCGCGCGCGCCGTGTCGCCATCCGACAGGCCGTATCTGCCGTTCCAGCAATGGGCGATGCGGGCTGAGGGGCTAAAACCGTCGCCGCTCGGTATTCTCATGCATCCGAAGTACGGGCTTTGGCATGCCTATCGCGGCGCGCTGCTGTTCGAGGACGAGATCTCGATTGAGGCGTCTGAGGCATCGATTCACCTTTGCGACACATGTGTCGAAAAACCCTGCATTAAATCCTGTCCGGTCGACGCCTATTCGACTGAAGGGTTTGCCTATCAGTCGTGCCTCGCGCATGTGCGCGGAGCGAACGGTTCGCCTTGCCGGAGCGGCGGCTGCCTCGACCGCAACGCCTGTCCCTATGGCACGGTCTATCGCTATCCCCCTGACGTACAGGCCTTTCACATGGCGGCGTTCATCCGCTGAGGCGACCATCTCCGGCCGGCGATACGGATTTGTGAACGCGGCGGGTCCTGGACTGACTTGCCCAGCCGTCTGTCCCGGATATGTATCGCGCGACACTCAAACGGAGCGGGCCATGGCCAAGCGAGATATCGAGATCGAGACCAAGGATGGCGTGGCCAAAGCGGGGCTGTTTCGCCCAGCCGGCCCGGCGAAGGCAGGCGTGATCCTCTATATGGACGCCTTCGGACCACGCCCCGTGCTCGATGAGATGGCGGAGCGGCTTGCGGGGCACGGCTATGCCGCGCTGGTGCCGGACCTTTTCTATCGCAGTGCGCCCTATGGCCCGTTCGATGCCAAAACGGCGTTTGCCGTGGAGGAGACCAAAGTAGCCCTGATGGCGCTGGTTACCGGCACGACGCAGGACATGACCATCCGCGATAGCGGCGCCTTCCTTGACGCGCTGGCCGCGGAAGGCATTACCGGGCCGGTAGGCATCGTGGGCTATTGCATGGGCGGCGGCCGGGCGCTGAATGCGGCGGCCACCTATCCCGATCGGATCGCTGCCGCGGCGAGCTTCCATGGCGGCAATCTGGCGAGCGAGGCTCCCGACAGCCCGCACCGCAAGGCAGCCTCGATCAAGGCGCGTGTCTATATCGGCACCGCCGGCGTCGACCGCAGCTTTCCGCCGGAGCAGTCGGCGCGGCTGGCCGAAGCGCTCAGGGTCGCCGAGGTCGACCACGTCATCGAGAATTATGTCGGCTCCGGCCATGGCTGGTGCATGCCGGACCACGGCTCCTATGATGAAGCCGGCGCCGAACGCCACTGGAAGCGGCTGCTGGCGTTCTTTGCCGAAACGCTGGCTTGACTTCTTACCGTTGGTGGCCTGCTAGAGCAGTTCACCGTTTCACGGAAACGGCGACCTGCTCTAACTCTTTGTTTTAACGCAATTCCGGACGGAAAACCGTTTCACACTTTTCCTGGAATTGCTCTAGAACACCGCAGGTCGAGCGGGAACGAACAGCCTGATGCAATCCTATGATGTCGTGGTGATCGGCGCCGGTGCGGCCGGGATGATGTGCGCCATCGAGGCAGGCAAGCGCGGCCGCTCGGTTCTGGTGCTCGATCACGCGGCAAAGCCCGGCGAAAAGATCCGCATCTCGGGCGGTGGCCGCTGCAATTTCACCAACATTCATACCAGCCCGAAGAATTTCATCTCGGGCAATCCGCATTTCTGCATCTCGGCGCTTAGCCGCTACACGCAGCGCGACTTCATCGCACTCGTCGAACGCCATGGCATCGCCTATCACGAGAAGACGCTGGGGCAGCTGTTTTGCGATGGCTCTGCGCGCCAGATCATCGACATGCTGGTTTCCGAAATGCAGGACCGGGGTGCGGAACTAGCGGTGTCGACCGAGGTGAGGGATGTCAGCCGGACCGCGGAAGGGTTTACCCTGAGCCTCTCCAGCGGTGCGATCGCATGCCAGTCTCTGGTCGTTGCCTGCGGCGGCAAGTCGATCCCCAAGATGGGCGCGACAGGTTTTGGCTACGAGGTTGCAACACTATTCGGCCTCGCCCTGGTGGAAACGCGGCCGGCGCTGGTGCCGCTCACCTTCGACGCCAGGACGCTCGAACGGCTGGCGCCCTTGGCCGGCAACGCCGTCGATGCCGAAGTCGCTTGCGGCAAGACGCGGTTTTCGGAGGCGATGCTGATCACACATCGGGGCTTGAGCGGGCCTTCCATCCTGCAGATATCGTCCTACTGGCGCGAGGGCGACGAGATCCGCATCGCCATGCTGCCTGGAATGGATGTGGCCGAGCTGCTTCGCGCCGCCCGGCGCGTCAATGGCAGGCAAGCGGTGCAGACGGTGCTGGCAAACCATCTGCCGAAGCGCCTGGCACAAGCGGTCGCCGAGCGCACCGGCATCGACGGCAATCTCGCTGACCTGACAGACCTGCAGATGAAAACCGTCGAAGCCGCCGTCAACGACTGGCGCATCAAGCCGGCCGGCTCCGAGGGCTACCGCACCGCCGAAGTGACGCTTGGCGGCGTCGATACCAACGGGCTCGACCAGAAGACGATGCAGGCGAAATCGGTGCCGGGACTGTTTTTCATCGGCGAAGTCGTCGATGTCACGGGCTGGCTTGGCGGCTACAATTTCCAGTGGGCATGGTCGTCCGGCTGGGTCGCAGGCCAGGTGTGTTGATATTCAGGTGAGGCCGGCCTGCAAACGACGGCTTTCTGTGCTTCCGGTGCTCGCGTACCAAAAGTACGCTCCGCTCCGGTTCTCGAAAGCCACCGTTTTCGGCTCGGCCTGACCTGAATCTCCACACACCTGTCGCGCATGGCGCATCTGGAATCCGTTGCTCCGGAAAAAAATCTTTCCATAACCCCAAGGATTGGCCATTAGCCTTCGTCCAACAGGCAAATGATGGCGATGATGCTGGATGAAAGCGAAGCCTCCGACGCCGAGTTGATCGGGCGGGCGAAGGGCGGAGATAGGGGTGCCTTCGGCAAATTGCTGGAGCGGCACTACGACTTCGTCTATCGCGCCGCCTATCGCTGGTGCGGAAAAAAGGCCGATGCCGAAGACATTGCCCAGGAAGTTTGCGTCCGGCTCGGCAAGGCCATTCGCGACTATCGCGGCGGCGGTGTGTTCACGACATGGCTCTATTCCGTGACGATGAATGCGGCGCGCGACATGATGCGCAAGACCACGCGCGAAAACGTCAAGACCGAGGCGTACGGCGCCTACAGCATGATATCGGGCGAGGCCTCGGCCGAACCCGAAGATCCCACGGAGGCGCTCTGGGCAGCGGTGCGGCAATTGCCGGACAAGCAGCGCGATGCAGTGCTTCTGGTCTATGGCGAAGGTTTGAGCCACGCGGCCGCCGCCGAGGCGATGGCAATCTCGGAGACGACGGTTTCCTGGCACATCCATGAAGCGAAGAAACGGCTGAAGACGTTGATGCGTTCAGCCGGGGAAGTGTGACAATGGTCGACGACAACGAACTCAACAGGCTGCGCGATGCAGCAGTACCGGCGCCGGGCGAGAGCGCTAAGGCACGCGCCTTCGAAGCCGCCATGCGCGCCTATGATCAAGAAAATATTTCTGCCGCCACCCAAGGATCGGTTGGCGGGCTGCGTCTCACAGAGCGAGCACAAAAGCTCTGGAGCGAGATCATGCAAAAGAAACTCATCGCCACGCCAGCCATTGCCGGGCTCGTCGCCCTGCCGATCGCCGGATACGCCACCTTCCACATGCTGAGGGAACAGCCGTCGCCGTTCGGCAACGACGAGAAGATCACCGAAACGCTGGCCGACAAGCCGGCAACCAACGCGCCGGCAAAAGACAAGCAGGCGCCCGAAGGCGACCTGAAGAAGGCCGATGCCGACGCCGAGGTGCGAAGCCGCGACGTCAACGATGCGCTTGTTACGCCGACCGCGCCCCCGAAGACCGAGGCTCCGGCGACGGTGAACCAACGCGAGAGCGGCACTTTGCAGACTTACCAGCAGGCGCCCGAGCCTGCGCCAAGCACCGAGGCCGCACCATCGGGTGGCAGAGTTATCATGCAGCTGGCACCACCTGCGCCAGCAGCCGATGCCGCGCGGGCAAGCCGTGTCCAGGGGACCGCCGAATCCAAGCTGGTGGCGCCGCAGCAGCCTTCCACGTTGCCGGCCGACCAGATTGCGCCGCAGGAGCCAAACCGCGACCGCGTCGAGGATTTCAAAACCAATCCGGTGCATGCAGCCCTTCAGGATCCGGTCTCGACCTTCTCGATCGACGTTGACACCGCTTCCTATTCCTTCGTGCGCGGCTCTCTGAAGCAGGGCTACCTGCCGCAGGCCGACACGGTGCGGGTCGAGGAGATGGTCAATTACTTCCCCTATGACTGGAAGGGTCCGGATTCGGCCTCGACGCCGTTCAACTCGACGGTCAGCGTCATGCCGACGCCGTGGAACGGGCACACCAAGCTGATGCACGTCGCCATCAAGGGTTTCGACATCAAGCCGGTCGAGCAGCCCAAGGCCAATCTGGTGTTCCTGATCGACGTCTCGGGCTCGATGGACGAGCCGGACAAGCTGCCGCTGCTCAAGTCGGCTTTCCGGCTGCTGGTCAGCAAGCTGAAGGCTGACGACACCATCTCGATCGTCACCTATGCCGGTGACGCCGGCACGGTGCTGATGCCGACCAAGGTCACCGAGAAGGACAAGATCCTCAATGCCATCGACAATCTGACGCCCGGCGGCTCGACGGCCGGCGAGGCGGGCATCAAGGAAGCCTACAAGCTTGCCCAGCAATCCTTCGTCAAGGACGGCATCAACCGTGTGATGCTGGCCACAGACGGCGACTTCAATGTCGGCCAGACTGATGACGAGGACCTGAAGCGGTTGATCGAGCAGGAGCGCAAGACCGGCGTCTTCCTGTCGGTGTTCGGCTTCGGCCGCGGCAATCTAAACGACCAGATGATGCAGACCATCGCCCAGAACGGCAACGGCACCGCCGCCTATATCGACACGTTGGCCGAGGCCGAGAAGGTTCTGGTCGAGGATGCCTCCTCGACGCTGTTCACCATCGCCAAGGACGTCAAGATCCAGGTCGAGTTCAACCCGAACAAGGTCTCGGAATACCGGCTGATCGGCTACGAAACCCGCGCCTTGAACCGTGAAGACTTCAACAATGATCGCGTCGATGCCGGCGATATCGGCTCCGGCCATTCGGTCACCGCCATCTATGAGATCACGCCGAAAGGCAGTGGCGGCGAGCAGATGGATCCGCTGCGCTACGGCCAGGCAACGGTCAACAATGGCGGCGTCGCCAATGCCGACGAATATGCCTTCGTCAAGATCCGCTACAAGCTGCCGAACGAAGATGTCTCGAAGCTGATCACCACGCCGGTGACGTCGGCCAACGAGGTCCAGTCCTTCGACCAGGCCAGCACCGACCAGCGCTTCTCCGTCGCTGTCGCCGCCTTCGGCCAGAAGCTGCGCGACGAGGATGCGACCGCGAAGTTCGGTTACGACAAGATCATGGAGATTGCCACCGCCGCCCGAGGAGCCGACCCGTTTGGGTACAGGTCCGAGTTCCTTTCGCTTGTGCGCCTTGCCTCGGCGCTGGGCGGTAACCGGTAGTGGCAATACAGCCGGTTCCTTTCAGACGGGGGTCGTTCTGATACGGGGGAACCGGCTACGGGCGGGTGAGGCAGGCCGGCGAGGGAAACCTTGCCGGCCTTTTTTCGGATCAATTGATATTCAGGTGATGCCGGCCTGCGAATGGAGGTTCCCTGCGCTTCCGGTGCTCACGTACTTCAAGTGCGCTCCGCTCCGGTTCTCGGGAACCACCATTCTCGGCTCGGCCTGACCTGAATCTCAACAGATCCTAACGATTGCTCGGTCGATCGTTAAATTGCGTTGCTATTCCAGAACGTGATCGCAATTCCCTTGATGCTATTCCATGGCTCGAGACTGGGCTTGAGGGGGCCGGAAATTGCAGATCATGAACATTGGCAACACGACGCCGGCGGTTAGAGACACGCAGGCGTCGGGATCGGCGGCGTTGTCGCCGGAATCCAGGCGCATCAGCGACGATGTCGCACAGGCCCGGAACACCGCCATGTCGGCGCTGAACAACGACCGCTTCCGCGTCATGCTGGAGCAGATCGGCAATCCGCAGTCATCGGGTGACCTGGTGACGATGGCCGGCAATGGCGACAGCAACGCACAGGATTTCAGGACCGCGCAGTCGCGCTACGCTGAAAACAGCGAATAAACTCCAGATATCAGGCTCGGCTGCGGCGACGTTCGCGGCGGGCTTCGCTGGTCTCGGCGGTGTTTTCCGTCGCCACCTTGTTGCGCATCGGGCCGATGCGCTCGACGATCGTCTCGACGGTTGGGCGTTCGGATTTGGTGTGCGCGTCGAGCGCCTTGCGCATGGCGGCAAGGTGCTGGAACGAGGTGCCGCAGCAGCCGCCGACGATCTTGGCGCCGGCATCGACCGCCAGCCTGACATAGTCTGCCATCAGTTCCGGCGTGCCGGAATAGTGGATCTCCGTGCCGCGGAATTCCGGGATGCCGCAGTTGCCCTTGACGATGACCGTCGCCTCCGGCTTGGCCTCGGTCATGTCGAGCAGCGACGCCAGGATGTCGGAGGCGCCGACACCGCAATTGGCGCCGACGCCGAGCGGGTTTTGCGACAGCCCGTCGATGACGCCATGGATATCCCTGGGCAACAGACCCATCATGGTGCGGCCGGCGGTGTCGAACGACCCGGTATAGGTGTAGGGCAGGCCGGCGCGGATGGCGGCTTCGGCGGCAGCGCGGATTTCATCCGGCGCCGACATGGTCTCGATCCAGGCGACTTCGGCGCCGCCTTCCTTCAGACCTTCGATCTGCTCGGCGAAGGCCTCGACCGCCTCGTCATAAGTCATGGCGCCGAGCGGCACCAGCAACTCGCCGGTCGGGCCGACCGAGCCAGCCACGATGACTTTTCTGCCGGCCTTGTCGGCGACAGCGCGGGCAATCTCGGCGGCGCGCTTGTTCAGCGCATGCACGCGGTCCTGGGCATGGTGCAGCTTCAGCCGGTGGCGGGTGCCGCCGAAGGAGTTGGTGAGGATGATGTCGGCGCCGGCATCGACAAAATTCTGGTGCAGGCTGGTGATGGTGTCAGGCGCTGACTCGTTGAGCAGCTCGGGCGCTTCGCCTGCCTCCAGTCCCATGGCGAACAGATTGGTGCCGGTGGCGCCGTCCGCCAGCAGCACGCCCTTTTCGGCCAGCAATGCGTCGATGGGATTGGTCGTGGTCATCGGATCGGCTTTCAAATCTTCGAATGGAATAAGGATATAAAGAAGTCTTTATGTCCAGTCAATGTGTTTGCGGCCCGCGGTCGCCGCGCTGCGAACCTTTCCGGGGCGTTGACGATCAGGCAGAACCCGACGGAAACGACGCGCCGGCCAGATTGCGCGCGAAGGCGGCTGCTTCGTGCGGGTTGACGTCGGCGGCGCGGATCAGATTGTCGAAATGCCGGGTCAGCGCCTGCACCGGCTGGGTGGCATTCAGCACCACATACATGTCGCCGACATAGATGGCGGCGCGGTAGGGACCGAAGATGGTCAGCGGGATCGAGTAGCGCATGCGGCCGTCATAGAGAAACAGGCGGAAGGTCGGGTAGAGATCGTCAAGCAGCGTCGCCATATGGGCGAGCTGCTGCCGCCGGTCTGCCTCGGGAAACCGATCCCAGACGCCGAGGCCGCGGGCAAAAATCTCCAGCGTGTGGCGCGGCATGCAGACCTCCATATCGGTCTCCGGGCGCCTGTTGTACTCGATGCGGTACTGGGTCTCGCTGGCCTGCGCCAGACGGCTGCGGTTGGTGATGTTGGCTTCGTAATCGACCAGCTGGCGTGTGCGCAGCAGGTCGGGAATGCCGGCCGGCACATAGCGGATCTTGGTGCCCGCGGCTTCCGCAAACCATTTGGCCAAGAGCGTGCGGTCGAAACCGTCGGGCGCCTCCTCGATCTCCAGGCTTTCGCGAATTTCGCCGGTGACGCCTTCGTCCTGGCTCAGCCCAAGCAGCCAATCCAGAGACACTTTGAATTCGGCGGCGATGTTGAGCAGCGTTTCGGCGCGCGGCAGCCGCGTCGAAGCGCCGGACATCAGTTGCGACAGCGCCGACCGATCGATGCCGACTGCTGACGCGAAGGCCGACTGGTTGAGGTCGGATCGTGTCAGGAGCAGCTTCAGACGCTCCCGAAAGATGCCCGACAGGTCCCGTTTGTCCACTGTTCGTTCTCCGCGCTCTTTGAGGAAAAATTTGCGCCAGAGCCGCCGAATCAGGGCTCCAGGCGTAAATGAATCCCTAAGGTTGTTTACAATGTGTAACATGTGCAGTCAAAAATGCGCAATCGCAACATTTTGTACACTTTGTCTCGTTGAGTGGAATCGCTTCTCCTGACACTATGCTGTCAGGAACCAATTGGGGTTCCGGCGACTGAAGGACAGTGGTCGATAGCATGGCAGGCAAGAGCATCAAGCGACGCAACGCAGCGGCCATCGAATGGCCGACCGTGATCCTCGCTTTCTTCTGTTACGGAACATGGCTTGCTGTCGGTCTGCTGTTCTGGCCCTCTTATCCAATCCTGGCTCTCATTCTCCTCGGCTTCATCCTGGCCTTGCAGTCGTCAATCATGCACGAAGTGCTGCATGGCCATCCGACGCGCAGCGCGCTGATCAATGAAGCCTTCGTCTTCCTGCCGATCGGCCTGGTCTGGCCGTTCCGTCGCTTCAAGACGCTTCACTTGCGCCACCACGCCGACGAGCGACTGACCGATCCGCTCGACGATCCCGAGAGCTATTACCAGGCGCTGTGGATGCATGACGATCTGCCGCCGACGATGAAATTCCTGCTCAAGATCAACAACACCATGGTCGGCCGTTTCTTTCTCGGCCCATGGCTGTCCTGCATCGGTTTCTTCATCGACGACGCCAAGCAAATGATTGCCGGCGACAAGGTGATCGGCAAGGCATGGCTGCTGCATGCGATCGGTCTCGCCATCGTGCTGCCGGTCGTGCAGTTCGGCTTCGGCATCCCCGTATGGCTCTACATTCTGGTGCCGGTCTGGCTCGGCCAGTCGCTGATCGCTGTCCGCACCTTCGCCGAGCATCAGTGGTCCGAGCACCCGGAGGGCCGCACGGTGATCATCGAGCGCTCGCCGCTGTCGTTCTTGTTCCTCAACAACAATCTGCACTTCGTCCATCACAAGACACCGACGGTTGCATGGTACAAGCTGCCGAAGCTGTTTCGTGACCGCCGCGACGAGTGGCTGCGGATGAACAATGGCTATGCCTACCCGAACTATTTTGCGCTGATCAAAGCCTACGCCTTCAAGGCCAAGGAGCCGATCGTTCACCCGGTGCTGCGCCGCCAGGCCGAGCCGGGCAGGGCGTTCAAGCCGCGCGTCAGGGCGCGCAGCATTAGCGGGCTCGGCAGCGCGCCGGTTCCCGCCGAGCCGCCCAAGGAATAATCCGGGGCATCCCAGGACCCGTGTCGGCCAATTCTGATTGGACGCCGCGTTTTTGCGATCCTTTCCTGTGACATGATGATTGAGTGTCGGCATGAGTGACTTGGTTGCGGCTTTGCCGATGTATGACTGGCCCGAAGTGCGCAACGAGGTCGATGCACAATGGGCCGGGTTGCGCGAGGCTTTCAGGCAAAAGGGCATCGATGCGCCGCAGGCCATCGTGCGCCGCAATGGTGACCTGCCGCCGGTGCCGGGCGGCATCCACGACGCCGAGGGCAGACTGATCGCGCCCGATCCGGCAACGCTGTCGCCGAACGAACTCGACCGTCACCAGCTCTGGCTGCATCCGGCGCTGCTGTTCGCGCAGACCTGCTGGGGGCCGATGGAACTGGGCCTGTCCAGGCAGGTGCAGGTGGTCGGGCAGCCGAGCTACGACGCTTGCGAGGGCGGTCAGGGCGAACTCTATTCGAGCGCGCTGGTGATGCGGACAGGCGAGGGGCCACAGGTTCGTTCGCCTACGGACGGCAAAGCCTTGCTGCCGCTCGATCTCATGCGTGGCAAGCGCTTCACCTTCAACAGTCTCGATTCGATGTCGGGCGTCATTGCGCTGACGCGAGACCTGCAAGCGGCCGACGAAAGTCTCGATATCTTTTCGTCGCGCAGCGAGAGTGGCGGCCATCGCGGTTCGATCATCGCGGTTGCCGAGGGCAAAGCGGACGTCGCCGCGATCGACTGCGAGAGCTGGGCGCTGGCGCAGCGTTTCGAGCCTGCCGCCCAGAAGGTGGCGGTTGTCGGCTGGACGGCGCGGCGCAAAGGCCTGCCATACATCACTGCCAGGACGACGCCGGAAAAAACAGTCAGGGCGCTGCGCGAAGCCCTGGCCGGTCTAGCCGAGCAGCCTCGCATCCAACGGGTAGGTTGAAAGCTGCTGGTTGCCGGGCGCAACCGTTCGCTAACTCTGCCCGTCGATAGACCCGGCCCGAGGCCGATCTTTACGCGACCATCACCATCTTCGTGCAGCCTGCACGGGACTTCGCCGGATGGTGCATATGGCCGCCGCAACTGTGCAGAGATGGACGTTCCGAGCCGTGTTGCTGGTCCTGGGACTGGCGGCCATACCGTGTCTGCTCTTTCCGCAGATGGCGATCGTCGCGGCGATGAGCATCGTCGGCATCCCGATCGCCATACTGATGGCGCTGATCCCACCGGTGTTTCTGTTCGTGCTGTTGACCTGGGCCATCAGCTTTCGCATTCCAGCTCGGCTGGCCTGGCTGACCAGCCCCTTGATTGCGGCGGCGCTGCTTGCCGTGCCACCTTTCCTGATCAATAGATCGATGGACCAGACCACGACGGCGCTGGTGTCGGGCGACCACGACCAGGTTCTGCGGCCTTTCCAGACCGGGACACT
Source organism: Mesorhizobium sp. WSM4306 (assembly GCF_007003975.1). Classification (GTDB taxonomy): domain Bacteria; phylum Pseudomonadota; class Alphaproteobacteria; order Rhizobiales; family Rhizobiaceae; genus Mesorhizobium. Next base: position 384,151 of record NZ_VFTC01000001.1, on the reverse strand, counting down.
GGCGGTTCGTTCCGATCAATCCGTCTTCTGGACGAAAACCCAGACGCATTGCGACGATTTCTGCATGCGCGCGCTGCTGACCGGCAGCGTCCAGCGCATCATGGTGCTCGACTACGACAAGGACATGCCCGAGGTCGATTTTTCGGCCACTGCCAGGACCTTCCACATGGAGCACCGAGCTTCTTGTCCGCTGGTCGAACTCATCGATGCGCGTCTCCTCGATCTCGGTGGTCCCCGGGATTTCAAAGCGCCTAAAGCCTCGGAGCGCATGCGGATCGAGATTGCCAAGGGCAATTGCCTGATCGAGGCCGAGGCCCCGCTGTCGGAAGCCGATACCGTGGTCAGCACCAGGCAGGTCAAGCGCGGGCTGGACGACTATCAGGGGCTCGATCCGACGGCAGACACGATGTCGGTCTACCGCATCTCCGTGCAGAGCAAGGTGGGAGGCCGTTTTTCCGAAGTCTATCGATCGACCAGCGTTGCTTCCTATCGGCTGCTGCCGTTGCTCTTGCCAAGCTACGTGACGGGCTACCAGTTCGATATTCGCATCGGCTTCCCGCGATTGCTTCGGCTCACCCACCTCGACCGGTTCGGCCCACGACCCGACTGGAGCGGGTTCGTCGTCCACGCGCTCGGCATGAAGCTTGCGCTGCCGGCTGGTTCGGCGGATGCCGCCGTTGTCCTGGCTGCGAAGCTCGGTCAGCCTCAGCCGATCGACGCCGTCACCAATTCCCTCGCCGAGGATTTCTTCAGCAGGCTGGGTGACAATCGGACTGCGTCGCAGGACGATATCGATCTCGCCGTAGCCGTGCTCAACGACAGGCGGTTGGACATCCCAAGGCATGTCTACATGGCCGCCAGTCATGCGAAGGACGCGACGCCGCAGAGTATGGCGCGGCTTGCCGAAGTGCTCTTCGCGAGGCTGTTCGAGCTGGACATCAAGGTCGGCAAAGTCGGCAACATCGATGCACGGCAAGCCGGCGACCTGGCTCTCGCTATCCAACACCTGCCGGACGACGTGATTCCGGCGCATCGTGCCGACCTCGAAAGGTTGGCGAGGGATATGCCCCGGCGCGTGGCCGCCTATCGTGCCTTGACGAGGTTGTCGGCGCTCGGTGCCGATGCCATCCCGACGATGCTCTATCTGATCGACGACGCTGCGCTGCAGCCACGCGACAAGGGCAATTTTTGGCAGCATTCCTATCTGGCTGGCGTGCTGGGCCTTTGCCAACTTGGAGAGCGGGGCGCACCCGCCGTGGAGCCATTTCTGGGGCGTATCCGGGCGGGAACCATCCCGCTTTATGCCAGCTACGGCGACTTGGCGATCAACACGCTGGCCGGCATGGGTGCCGACAAGGAGCGGACCTGGCAGGCTGTCTCGGCCAAGGACCAGACCATTGGTCGGGGGCGGTTCGATAGCGTCTTCGACCGGGCAAAGCGCAAGATCGACTGCGATTACTGAGAGCTCCGCCGTCAGTCAGCCGAGCAGCCTCGCATCCAGCGGGTAGGTTGAGAGCTGCTCGTTGCCGGTCGCGGTGATCAGGATCTGCTCCTCGATCTTGACGCCCTCGTGTCCGCCAAGCCTGCCGATATAGCTTTCCGCGCACAGCACCATGCCCGGCTCCAGCACGCCGTCGGGCGTGCCTGGCGTCCAGTCGCTGGCATGCGGTAGTGTCGGATACTCGTCGGCCAGACCGACGCCGTGATAGAGCACGCCGTAGCGGGTCGGGAAGCAGTCTCCGGGCGGAACCACCGAGCGTTCGACGAGGTCGCGGAAGGACATGCCGGGCTGCATAAGCTCGGTGTTGTGGGCGATCTGATCGGCGGCGATGCGGAAGAGGTCGCGCTGCTCGTTCGACGGCCTTTCGTCGCCGCATAGCCAGGTGCGCGACAGGTCGGCGCAGAAGCCGTAGGGGCCGATCAGGTCGGTATCGAAGGCGACGAGGTCACTTGCTTCGATGACCCTCGATGAGCATTCCTGGAACCACGGATTGGTGCGCGGCCCTGACGCCAGCAGTCGGGTTTCGATCCATTCGCCGCCGCGCGCAACGTTGCCGCGATGCAGCTCGGCCCAGAGTTCGTTTTCGGAAATGCCCGGCTTCAGCGCCGCTTCCATCTCGCCCATCGCCGCCTCGCAGGCGACGATGGCGCGGCGCATGGCGAGGATCTCGTCGGGCGACTTGATCAGCCGCGCGTTTTCCATCACCGCTTCGCCATTGCCGATGGCAATACCAAGCCGGGCGAGCTCCTCGACGCCTTCGGGATTGATGTGGTCGACGGCGATGCGGCTGTTGCCGCCGCCATGCTCCCTGACCAGATCGGCGATGCCGGCGGCCCAGCGACGGACCTTCTGGTCGGTCAACTCGCCGCCATAGAGATACATCCACGACACCGCCGGCCGCACCTCGTCGACAACGCCGGAATGGTCGGAGAGATGCTCGCAGGAGAAATAGTCGAACAGCACCACAGGTCCTTCAGTGGCGACGAAGCAGTGGCGGGTCGGGTTGTGCGCGACCCACAGCTGCATGTTGGTCGAATCGGTGGCGTAGCGGATGTTGACGGGATCGTAGAGCAGGGCGCCGGCATAGCCACGGCGCTTCAGTTCGGCGCGGATGCGGCCGAGCCGGTATTGACGCATCGCGTCAAGGTCGGGTGCTGCGATGGCTGCCGCGGCCCACTCGGCCTCGGCCAGCGCGCCATAGCCCAGCACGTGCTGGTTCAGCGACGCCGCCTTCTGGCGCGAGGCATCGCGCAAGGCCTCGACCGAGCCGGGCTCGAACGGCATGATCTTGCGGTGACGACCGAACCCCTGCTTCTCCACCCGAGGCCTCCCTGCCGATGCTATTGTGGTGCTGCGCCTGCCGCGGCCGTTACCTTCTTCAACCGCGTGACCGTCACTATGCGGGTTGGCGGGTCGCTGCCGAACAGCTGCGGCACAGCAAGCTGCTGCGGCGGTCCATCTGCCACATAGCCAGCCTGATCCAGCAGCTCGAGGACGGCGCCGACATCTTCCTTGTCGTTCGTCGTGACAAGCACTGCCGGCTCTTTCAGCAGATGGCTGAAGTCCGGCAATTCCTCATCGAGGACGATGAGATCGGGATCGATCAGACGCAGATTTCCCAACCAGTGCCAGCTCGATACCGTTGTGCGGATCGGTCCGTTTGCCGTCAGCTGAGCGTAAAGCGCCGTGTAGTCCATGCGCACAACGCTGCCGCGGCTGTCACCGCCATAAAGATGCGCATACCAGGTCAATGGCAACACAAGGATGGCAAGCGTCGCGCCGACAAACACGGCGATGTCCTGCACCTTCCTGCCGCGGTCTCCCCTGGCGTCCATGTGTATGGCCAGTGCTGTGGGCAGCAGCACGAGTATGGGAAGCATCCAGCGATCGCGAAATTGCGTGGCGCCGCTCGCAAGGACGAGCACGATGGTGATGGCAAAGGCAAAAGCGATGGTGCGCCATACCAGCTTTTCGGCCCATGGCGGCGGTTGCAGGGATGGCGCCGGCCTGTTCCTTGCGATGAGAAAAGCCACCGCGAATATGCCGGCCGGCAGCCCGGCGAAATTCAGCATCGCCTTGCCGAGTCCCCATACTCCAGTGAGCGCCTTCTGGATCACACCATTTTCCCTTGCCATGCCGAAGCCGCCGGCGTGCGACAGCAGCTGGTCGGTGTGCGTCAGGCTCCAGTAGAATGTCGGCAGGCAAAGCAGCACAGCCACCGCCACGCTGATCAAAAACCTGCGATTCAGCACGACGCCGCGTGTTTCGCGCAGCGAAAGCGTCGACAGGATCAGCGCGGCGAGAAAAATCACATTGTTGTATTTCGACAGGATCGCGGCAGCGATAGCCACACCGAAAAGCACATAAGCTAACAGCGATCGGCGTTGCACAAGTTCGACGAGCGCAAGAAACAGCACCACTGAAAAACAGAAGGCGGCAATCGAGTGGGTGAGGGCATGCTGCATCTCCCACACCATCTGCGGAAACAACAACAGGCCGAACATGGCGGCGGCGCCAGCCCGGCTGGAATAGCCGAGACGGCGGACAGCGATGAAAGCGGACGCCAGCGCCACGCCGATCAGAAGATACTTCACGATCTTGAGCGCGAGTATGTTCGTCCCGAGCACGCCGGCGACCAGGCGGGCAAGCCACGTATAGAGAGGCGGCTGCGAGCCGCCATAGCCGGCCCAGAGGTAATGCATGTACATCAGCTGTTCGGAATCGTCGACGCCGACGCCGGTTCCCACGATGTGGGACAACAGCGCCATCACCACGATCTGGACGAGGCAATAGACCGCGAGACAGGCCAGCGCGGCGTTGAAAGGACCGACCTTGCCTTCGCACAGCCAGTCCGTCCATTTTTCTAGATACTGCAAGGGGATCGTCTTCTCATCGAGGGAAAAGCCTGCGGCCACTGCCGATGGCCCCTTACACGATCTCACACACGCTGTCGCCTTTTTAGGTCCGCATCTTCTCGCCGCTGGGGTCGAAGGGCGCCTCGACATTGATGCGGGCGGAACGCCGATGGCCGAGGATCTCGATCTCGAACAGGCCGGCACGTTCGTCCTCGGCCAGCGCTGCCGGCACATAGCCTTGCGCCATCGACTTCTGCACGGTGTGCGCATAGCCGCCCGAGGTGACCCAGCCGACCACGCGCCAGTCGCCATCGACGATGCCGCGTACGGCGGACGCGCCTTCCGCCGCCTTGGAGCCGCGGACCTCCTTGCCCGCTGTGTCGAAGCGCGGCGCGCCGTAACCATGCGGCTTTTCAACCGTGCCATAGTCCTTGCTGACCTTGGCCCAGATCGGCTCATCGCCCATCACATCGGCGTCGGTCGCATCGACGATGAAGGAGACGCGGCGCAGCTTCGGCCCTTCCGCCTGTTCCTTGGCGGCGGCCTCGCGGCCGATGAAGTCGTTCTTCTCGAGCTTGATGAAGCGGTCCATCGAGCCTTCGAACGGCCCGTAGATCGGGCGCAGCTCGCGGAACCAGGTCGGGAAGTTCTTTTCCAGGCGCATGGAGAGCAAAGCGCGCATGCCGAAATCGACCAGGCCGAACTCCTCGCCGGCGTCCTTGATGGCCTTGTAGACCAGACGCTGATAGGCCGGCGCCATCCAGATCTCGTAGCCGAGATCGCCGGTATAGGTGATGCGGTTGACCATGCAGGGGGCGCCGCCGACCGCCATTTCGCGGAAATCCATGAAGCGGAAGGCCTTGGTCGAAATGTCGACATCGACCAGCTTCTGCAGCAGGTCGCGCGATTTCGGACCAGCGATGGAGAGACCGACCAGCGTCTGGTCGAAGCGATGGATGCGCACCGATCCATCCCTAGGCAGGTGCTTTTCGAACCAGCGCATATGGTATTTCTGCGCCGCGGACGAGCCCCAGATCATGAAGCGGTCTTCACCGGCCTTGGCGATGGTGAAGTCGCCGATCAGCTTGCCGAATTCGTTGATCATCGGCGTCAGCACTATGCGGCCGATCTTCGGCATGCGGTTGGTCATCAGCCGGTTGAGGAAATCCTCAGCCGCAGGTCCCGACACTTCGTATTTGGCGAAGTTGGCGATTTCGGTGACGCCGACCTTCTCGCGTGTGGCGCGGACTTCCTCGCCGATAGGGCCGAAATCGTTGGAGCGGTGGAAGGAGACGATGTCCTTCGGCTCCTTGCCTTTTGGAGCAAACCACAACGGGGTTTCGAGGCCCCAGCTGTCGCCCATGACGGCGTTGTTGGCGAGCATGGTGTCGTAGAGTGGCGTCGTCTGTGCCGGGCGCGCCGCCGGCAGCTCTTCATTGGGGAAGCGGATGGAGAAGCGGCGCGAATAGTTTTCGCGCACCTTGGCGTTGGTGTAGCGCAGCCCAGCCCACTCGCCGAAGCGGGCGACATCCATGCCCCAGACGTCGAAGCCCGGATCGCCATGCACCATCCAGTTGGACAGTGCGAGGCCGACGCCGCCGCCCTGGCTGAAGCCGGCCATGACCGCGCAGGCGCACCAGAAATTGGTCAGGCCCTGCACCGGGCCGACCAGCGGGTTGCCGTCGAGCGCGAAGGTGAAGGGGCCGTTGATGATCTGCTTGATGCCGGCCTTCTCGATGCCGGGGAAATGCTTGAAGCCGATCTCCAGCGATGGCGCGATACGGTCGAGGTCCGGCGGCAGCAGTTCATGGCCGAAATCCCACGGCGTGTTGACCGGCGACCACGGCTTGCAGGCCTTTTCATAAGTGCCGAGCAGGATGCCGTTGCGCTCCTGGCGGGTGTAGATCTCGCCCTTGAAGTCGAGCACGCCGATCATTTCGCGGCCGGTCGACTTGTTGAACTCCTCGACCTCCGGCATCGGCTCGGTCAAGAGGTACATGTGCTCCATCGCCAGCACGGGCAGTTCGACGCCGACCATGCGGCCGATCTCGCGCGCCCACAGGCCGCCGCAGTTGACGACATGCTCGGCATGAACCGTGCCCTGTTCGGTGACGACGTTCCAGGTTCCGTCAGGCTGCTGCGTCAGGTCGACGACGCGGTTGCGCAGCACGATCTCGGCGCCAAGCTTCTTGGCCGCCTTGGAATAGGCGATGGTGGTGCCCGAGGGATCGAGATGGCCTTCGACCGGATCCCACATGGCGCCGACGAAATTTGTCTCGTCCATCAGCGGGAACATCGCCTTGGCTTCGGAGGGCGTGATCAGCTCGGTGTCCATGCCGAGATAGCGGCCCTTGGCGTGGGCCAGGCGCAGAAAATCCATGCGCTCGGGCGTATCGGCCATCATGACGCCGCCGGTCAAATGCAGCGAACAGGACTGGCCGGAGATCTCCTCGATCTCCTTGTAGAGCTGGACGGTGTAGGCCTGCAGCTTGGCCACGTTCGGGTCGCCGTTCAGTGTATGGAAGCCGCCCGCCGCATGCCACGACGAGCCGGAGGTGAGCTCCGAACGTTCGATCAGCATAATGTCGGTCCAGCCGGCCTTGGCCAGATGGTAAAGAACCGAGCAGCCAACGACGCCGCCACCGATAACAACCGCTTTGACGTGAGATTTCATGAAGATGGATCCGTTTTTAAAGAGACTGAATCGATTGATCGAGGCGTGAAAACAAAGCGCAGATCGGACGCGGTGGTGCTTTCGGCCAGCCTGCCATCAAGCGCGGCAAGGATGGTTTCACAGACGGAAGTACGGTGTTTCAGGACGTCATGGCTCCAGACACGCAGGATGGAATAGCCCTCGGTGCGCATGAAGTCGTCGCGGCGGCGATCATATGAGCTGTCAGCGTGTTGGTGACCATCGATCTCAACGACAAGCCAGTTTTCGCGGCAAGCGAAGTCTGCGTAAAACGGGCCGATGGAAAACTGACGTGTAAAGCGATAGCCGCCAAGCTTGCGTGACTTCAGTTCAAGCCAGAGCAATGCCTCCGCCTGGTTGCCCGCCTGTCTGAGAGTACGCGCTCGCTTCGTTGTTCCTGTTTTGCGGCGGCTGCGGGTTGCGCGGAGGGCTTCTCCCACTCCGTCGCCGCTTCGCGGCGCCACCTCTCCCCCCTCCGGAGGGAGAGGAAAGGAGCCAGCCTTCAGAAGCTCGCGCCCTTCCTCTCCCCCGTCGATCGGGGGGTCCGAAGGACGGGCGAGACCCGTGGCTCGCCCCGGCAGGGTGTCGAGCGAAGCTCGACGGAGTGGGGGTCGACTGTTCATCAAATCCATACGAATGGTCAGCACATCAAACCAGCACGCCAATCAGAAATCGGTCGGCGCGCCGCCTTCGGAGCGGCGTTTTTCGACGAAGTCGTTGAGCTCTTCGCGGATCGCCGGGTCCATGTAGGGTTCTTCGTAGGACGCCAGCCGTTCCTTCCAGACCTTGTTGGCCTTTTCCAGTGCGGTCGGCGAGCCGGCTTCGGCCCAGGTTTCGAAATTGCGCCAGTCGGAGAGGATGGGCGAGTAGAAGGCGTTCTTGTAGCGGTCCTGCGTGTGCTGGGTGCCGAAGAAATGGCCGCCTGGGCCGACCGACTGGATGGCGTCGAAGCCGAGCGCCTCTTCGGAAAGGTCGAGCGGGGTCAGGAACTCCGCCACCATCTGCAACAGGTCGATGTCGAGAATGGTCTTTTCGTAGGAGCAGCGCAGGCCGCCTTCGAGCCAGCCGGCGCCGTGCATCATCAGATTGCCGCCGCCCTGGATGGCGCCCCACAGCGAAAACACGCTTTCATAGGCGGCCTGCGCGTCGACCGTGTTGGCGGCGCAGGTGTTGGAGGTGCGGTAGGGGATCTTGTAGCGACGGGCAAGCTGGCCGCCGACCAGCTGCGCCTTCATGTATTCGGGCGTGCCGAAGGCCGGTGAGCCGGACTTCATGTCGACATTGGAGGTGAAGCCGCCATAGCCGACCGGCGCGCCTTTGCGCACCATCTGGGCAAAGGCGATGCCGGACAGCGCCTCGGCATTCTGCTGCACCAGCGCGCCGGCGATGGTGACGGGCGCCATCGCGCCCGACAGGGTGAAGGGCGTGACGACGACGACCTGGCCCTTGCTCGACATCTGGATGATGCCTTCCATCATCGGCACGTCGAGCTTCAGCGGCGAATTGGTGTTGATGATGGTGAAGACGGATGGCTCTTCCAGCATCTGCTCATGGCTGATGCCACGCGCGATGCGGGTGATCTCGATGCCGTCGACATTGCGTTCCTTGCCGAGCGAATAGATGTGGAACACCTTGTCGGTCAGCGTGGCGAGGTCGCGGATGCATTCGAGGTGACGCACCGACGGATGGATGTCGGTCGGCTCGACCGGATAGCCGCCGGTGCAGTTCAGGATGTTGTGCATCTGCGCCAGCCGCAGGAAATTGCGGTAGTCGGCCTGATTGCCCGGGCGGCGGCCGCGATCGAGGTCGGAACAGTTGGGCGCCGAGGCCATCATCGACAGGATCAGATTGTTGCCGCCGAAGCGCACATTGTGCGCCGGGTTGCGGGCATGCAGAGTAAACTCCGACGGGCAGTTCGAGATGAGATCGAGGATCATGTCGCTGTCGAAGCGGACCCGCTCGCTGCCCGCGGTCACGTCAGCGCCGTTTTCCTTCATGATGCGGCGGGCTTCGTCGTGCAGCACGTCGACGCCGATCTCCCGAAGCACGCGCAGCGAGGCGAGGTGGATCGATTCCAGCTCATCGTCGGAGACCAGCTTGGTCGGCGTCAGCGGGTTTCTCAACTGTCGAAAAGCCGGCTGTTCGAAGGCGGCCGAGCCGCCGGCGCGCTTGCCCGCACGGCCACCACGACGGGCGCGGTCGGTTGCCAAAGGCGGTTCGGCTGGATGCAGGGCGGCGGTCATGATGGTCCTCGTACGATGCGGGTAGCGGGCGGCATAATGAACCGGCGGCTGTCCGGCCATTGCGGAGGCGGCGACCACTAGGACGAGGGAAGCGACATCCCGGAACGGCAGTTGAATAGCTGACAACCTTGCGGAGGATTGGCGGACAGGACGCGCCCACCACGGCCCTTGGCGCAAGTTGATTTCATCCGCGGCCCTTCCTTTCCCTGAATCGAACCGCTAGCTCAAGTGATTTGCCGCAGGGCCGGCAATTCACTGGGAAGACAGCATGGCCGCGACCGGTTCGAGCGATGGCGAAGCGGAGACGCAATGGGCAGCGCTTGCCGGCGTCACTGCGGCACTGGCCATGTTCGGGGCGGCGCAAGGCCTAAGCTATCCGCTGTTTACGCTTTTGATGCAGCGCCAAGGTATGTCGCCGGCGTTGATCGGCCTTTCCGCGGCGATGATGCCGGTCGGCCTCATCCTGTCGGCGTCCTTCGTGCCGGCCGCGGTGCGGCTGTTCGGCGCCCGCAATCTCGCCGTAGGTTGTTCGCTGATCGGAGCGCTGTGCTTTCTAGGTATCGGCTATCTGCAGGACTGGGTCGCCTGGTTCGTCATCCGCTTTCTTGTCGGCGCGGTCATCAACCCGCTCTATGTGCTCGGCGAAGTGTGGGCGCTGTCGCTGGCACCGCCGTCGCGCCGCGGCCGGGTGATGGGGGTGTTCAATGCGCTGATGGGTGCCGGCTACGCGGCCGGGCCGCTGATCCTGATCACCGTGGGCGCCTCGGGATGGCCGCCTTTCATTGCCGCGATCGCCGGTTTTGGGCTCTGTGCGCTGATCCTGCGCGCGGTGTCCTCGAAGCTGACCGGTTTCGAGGATGACGGCCAGCCGGCCAGCGGCCTTTTCGGCTTTGCCACGCTGGCGCCGGCACTGCTTCTGGCGGTGCTGGTTTCAGCGGCGGTGCAGCAGAGCACCTATGCGCTGATCCCGGTGTTCGGCGCCGGCTATGCGCTTCCCGAGGCAAAGCTCGCGGCGCTGGTGACGGCGCTGTCGGCCGGCAACATCCTTCTGCAGATCCCGCTCGGGCTGATGGCCGAACGTTTCGGCGGCCGGGCGATGATCGTCTTTTGCGCACTGGCGACAGCAGCGTGCGCGCTGTCGCTGCCGGTACTCATCACCACGCCGCTGGTCTGGCCGGTGCTGGTGGTCATGGGTGCGGTCGGTTACGGCGTCTACACCATGGCGCTGGTCGAGCTCGGCAGCCGCTTCAAGGGAACAGTGCTGGTCGCCGGCAACGCCGCCTTCGCCTTGATGTGGGGCGCCGGCGGCATTGTCGGCCCGCTCGGCGCTGGTGCCTTGATGCAGGTCATCGGCCCGCTCGGCCTGCCGGTGGTCATCGCCGGCCTCGACGCACTGCTGGTGAGCTTCGCGCTCTACCGATCCTTCAAGCGCCAAAACTCCTGACAGGGGTTGTCTGGAGCAGGGGCTAACCCCCATCAGTCTCGATGACCCAACGTCACCATCTTGAATAAAACCGCCTGGGACGCGATGTAGGCAGGGCCGCCCGCCAATAGCTTGGAGACCATGCGTGACCCAATCGACGATAAAACGCCAGACCGAGACCGCCGCCGAGGATAATTTCCTCTGGCTGGAAGATCGGACCAGCAAGCAATCGCTCGACTGGGTGCATCGCCAGAACGAGGTCACGGTCGGCGAACTGCAGGGCGATCCGTCCTACCAGGCGGCGTTCGAGACGGCGCTCGACCTGATGACAGCGGAAGACAACATCGCCGTGGGCGCTGCGCTCAACGGCCACGTCTATAATTTCTGGCAGGACAAGACCAATGTGCTCGGTCTGTGGCGCCGCACCTCGGTCGCCTCCTACAAGACCGAGAAGCCCGACTGGGAGACGATCATCGACTTCGATGTCCTGTCCGCCAAGGAGGGTGTGAAATGGGTGTTCAGCGGCGCCAGCCGTCTCTATCCCGACTTCAATCTATGCCTGGTGGCGATGTCACCGGATGGCGGCGATGCCAGCGAGATGCGCGAATTCGACATTGAGGCCAAATCCTTTGTCGAGGCGGCTTCAGCGCCCCAGCCTCCAAATCCGGCTTTTCCTGGCTGGACAAGGACACCGTCCTTGTCTCGGCCGCCTTCGAGGAAGAGGACAAGACCCAGTCCGGCTATCCGCGCGTCGTCAAACTTTGGAAGCGCGGCAGCCGCCTGGAAGACGCGACGCCGATCTTCGAGGCGGAGAAACAGGATCTCGCGGCCGGCGTCGGGGTCGAATATGACGGCGACAGGCAGTATCTGTTTCTGGCCCGTGCGATCGCCTTCTTCTCCTCGCACAGTTTTCTGCGCCTGCCATCGGGCGAAAACCGGCGCGTCCCGCTGCCAGACGATGTCACCGATACGGCCTTGTTCAAGGGTCGGTTTGTATTCGGCGTGCGCAGCCCGTGGACGGCGCCCGATGGCACTGAATGCTTGCCGGACGGCCTCTATTCCCTGGATTTCGAACGCTGGATCGACACGGACGAACTAGGGCCTGTCGAAACCATGCTCGAGCCGGCGCATCGGGTGTCGATCGCGGGACTAACCCGCACGCAGGACCGACTGTTCATCAACCTGATGGACAATGTGCGCGGCAAGGTCATCGTCGCCGAGCGCAAGGGGGAAGGCTGGTCGATGAAGCCGGTGGCGCTGCCTGAAAACGGCAATGTCGGCATCGCGCACGCCGAGCATTTCGGCTCCAGCGTCTCCTTCTCCTTCACCGATTTCCTGACGCCGAGCTCGATCATCTGGTCGGACGACGATGGCGAGATGCTGACGACCGTGAAGTCGCAGCCAGCGCGTTTCGATGCCGCGCCCTTGGTCTCCGAACAGTTCGAGGCACGCTCGAAGGACGACACGATGGTCCCGTATTTCGTCGTCAGGCGACGCGACCAGAAGGGTCCGGTGCCGACGCTGCTTTATGCCTATGGCGGCTTCGAAGTGCCGCTGCTGCCCGGCTATGCCGGCGTGCGCGGCAGGCTGTGGCTGGAAAAGGGCAACGCCTATGTGCAAGCCTGCATCCGCGGTGGTGGCGAATTCGGCCCCGCTTGGCATCAGGCAGCGCTGAAGGGCAACCGCCAGAATGCCTTCGACGATTTCGCCGCGGTGGCGCAGGATGTCGTCGAACGTGGCATCGCAACAGCCGGTTCTCTCGGCATCCAGGGCGGTTCCAATGGTGGTCTGCTGACCGGCGTTTCCCTGACGCAGCATCCCGAGCTGTTCGGCGCCGTCATCATCGAAGTGCCGCTGCTCGACATGCTGCGCTACACCGAACTGCCGCCCGGCTCCTCGTGGATGGGCGAATATGGCGATCCGTCGAAACCGGAAGAGGCCAAGTGGCTGGCGGCTTACTCGCCCTATCAGCATGTCTCGGGCGACGCTGCCTATCCGCCGGTTCTGTTGACGACGTCGACCGCCGACGACCGCGTCCATCCCGGCCATGCGCGCAAGATGGCGGCGCGGCTGCAGGAAGCCGGCCACGACGGGACGCTGTTCTTCGAGGAGACCGAAGGCGGCCATGGCGGGCGCGGCGATCGCCGGCCGCAGGCGGCGCAGACGGCGATGAAGTATGTTTTCCTGCAAAAGGCGTTGTCCGCCAAGGCCTAGACCCCTCGTGGGCCAAGCAAAGGATGGTTCACCTCGACCAGCCTTTGCTCTAAGGTGCCGGCCATGGCTCTTGTCAGGATCTTGGTCAGCGCCTTTGGGGCTCGCGTATTTCGGGTCGCGGTGACACCGTCACCGCGCACGCTGCGCGCCGAGCTTTTGCGCCTGTGCGCCCGCATCGGCTATTCACCGCCTGCCGTCCTCTGACGAGTTCGCCCCGGCGCCGCCGGAATGATTTCAGAGGAAAGATCCAGACATGACCTATCAGAACTATTCGCTGAAGCAGCTTCAGCAGATCGACGCCGCGCATCATCTGCACCCCTTCACCGACCACAAGGAATTGCGCGTGAGCGGCTCGCGCATAATCACTCGCGCCAACGGCCCGTTCATCTACGATGCCGATGGCACCGAGATTCTCGACGGCATGGCCGGGCTGTGGTGCGTCAATGTCGGCTATGGCCGTGACGAGCTGGCCGACGCGGCCTATGCGCAGATGAAGGAACTGCCTTACTACAACTCCTTCTTCAAATGCTCGACGCCGACGCCGGTGCTGCTGTCGAAGAAGCTCGCCGAACTGGCGCCCAAGGGCATTGCCCAGGTGTTCTACGGCTCCTCCGGCTCGGAGGCCAACGACACGGCGCTGCGGCTGGTGCGCCACTATTGGGCACTGGAAGGCAAGCCGGAGAAGAACCGCATCATCTCGCGCAAGATGGGCTATCACGGCTCGACTGTCGCCGGCACATCGCTGGGCGGCATGGATCTGATGCACAAGCAGCTCGGCGGTGCTGTCCCCAACATCGTCCATGTGATGATGCCCTATGCCTATGAGCTGGCTCTGCCTGGCGAAAGCGACCATGATTTCGGCCTGCGCGCCGCCAAGGCGGTGGAGGACGCCATCCTCCAGGCCGGCGCCGACAAGGTTGCCGCCTTCATCGGCGAGCCGGTGATGGGGGCGGGCGGAGTGAAAATCCCGCCGATGAGCTACTGGCCGGAAGTGCAGCGCATCTGCCGCAAATACGATGTGCTGCTGATGCTGGACGAGGTCATCACCGGCTATGGCCGCACCGGCGAATGGTTCGCCGCGCAAACATTCGGCATCGAGCCCGACACCATCACCACGGCCAAAGCGCTGACCTCAGGCTATCAGCCGCTTTCGGCGCTGCTGGTCGGCGACCGCATCGCGGCGACGCTGGTCGAAAAGGGCGGCGAGTTCTATCACGGCTATACCTATTCGGGTCACCCGGTGGCCTGCGCGGTGGCGCTGAAGAACCTGGAAATCATGGAGCGGGAAGGCCTGGTCGATCGGGTCAAGAACGACACCGGACCTTACTTCGCCCAGGCGCTGCAGGAGCGCATTGCCGGCCACGATCTGGTCGGCGAGGTGCGTTCGATCGGCCTGATGGGAGCGATCGAGATCGTCAAGGACAAGACGACCAAGGAGCGCTTCCTGCCGGCGGGCAGTGCCGCGGTCACCGTCCGTGACCACGCGATCGCGCAAGGCATGATGCTGCGCGCCACCGGCGACACAATGATCCTGTCGCCGCCGCTGATCTGGACGCGCGACACGATCGACATGGCTTGCGAACGCATCGCCAGGGCGCTGGATCTGGCACAAGCCGATTTGCGCAAGAAGTAGGCGGAACGATCGCCGGGCGCCCTGCGGTCAGGGCGCTCCGGCAACTTCGTGATTTCAGGGAACGATAGCCGCCATCGCGCGTAGTGTCTGGGCCGGCAGGATCGGCTGCAGTTGAGGGGTTCATGAAAAAGATCACGAAGACACTGCGCACGCGAGGAGCGAGCGCCATAGGAGCCGACCTGATGCTGGCGCCACTGGTGATGGCCATGCGCCTGCCGCTGATGGCAGCCGACGCACAAAACGGCAGAGGCCTTGGCTCCGAGACTGCACGCGCCATCAATGAGAAAGCCGCGGCTGTTGCCGAAGGCGCGTTTGCCGCGCAAATGGCGCTGTTCCAATCGGCGGCGCGCTTCTGGCCGGAGGTTTTTTCCGGCCGCACGCCGTCGCTGTTCAACGGCATAGCCGTGGAACGGTCGATCAGCGCGGCGCTGAAGCCCGCCAGCCGCGCGGTGAAAGCGAATTTCCGCCGGCTGTCGTCAAAGGACTAATTGAGGCGAAACCGGTTTCCGGTTTTGCGGCGCCTGCGCTAGAATCCCGCAAGGCAGTCAATGCCGATGGGGGACATGATGGCCGTACAGCCGCTTAACCAGCCCGCTGAAATTCCACCCGAACTCGATCGCTGGAACTGGGGCGCGTTTTTCCTCAATTGGATCTGGGGCATCGGCAATAGCACCTTCATCGCGTTGCTGATGTTTGTCCCGCTGGTCAACATCGTCATGCTCTTCGTGCTGGGCGCCAAGGGCAGCCGTTGGGCTTGGCAGAATGTGTCCTGGCGCGATGCCGAGCATTTTCGAAGGGTGCAACGCAACTGGGCGATCGCCGGGTTCAGCCTGTTCGTGGTCTCGCTTCTCAGTATCGCGGCCGTAGCTCTCGTCGTTCCTCGCATGATGAAGAACAGCGACGCCTACCGGCTAACCATGGAGACGGTGCGCGCCGATGACCGCGTCAAGTCCGCACTGGGCGAAGATATTGACGCCGGCTATTGGGTGGTCGGCAGCGTTCAGGTCGTCGGAGACAGCTCGGGCGACGCGCAACTCAGCATTCCCGTCCACGGCAGCCATGGATGGGGCTGGGTGATGTCGCATGCCGTGCGCAGCGCGGGAAAATGGAACCTGCGCCTGCTTGTCATCATGGCCGGAGGGGCGCCGATGGTGCTCATTGACGAGGATCACATCGGCAGTCCTGGTGCGGCAACCAAAATATAATTGGAAGTCGCAGCAATAGTTCCCAGAAACGCAAAAACCGCGCCCCATCGGGAACGCGGCTTTGCCAGATACGCATGGCGTTTCGCTAACAATACACTTGCGAAACTTACGGGCTCCGGTACGCGAGACCTGATCCGGAGCGCCGGGCGGATGCGATATGTCCGCCTCGCTGTCCGTTGTATAGGCACATCGTTACCGTCGGGTTATCGAGAGCTTAAGCAAATCTAAATTTGCAATTTTTCTGCGCAATAAAAATCGAGAAAAACGTTGCAAAATTCGAAAGTTATAGAGAAGTGCCGCGAAGGAAATTTATGATGCCGGAAAAATCGGCGCCGCCATTTCCCTGGGCGTTGAACAACGCATAAAGCTGGGCTGCTTCGGCCCCCATCGGCGTCACCGCGCCGGCACTTTGGGCGGCTTCCTGCGACAGTTTCAGGTCCTTCAGCATGAGTGCCACGGCAAAGCCGGGCTTGTAATCCCGGTTGGCCGGCGATGCCGGCACCGGACCGGGCACCGGGCAGTAGGTGGTCAGCGACCAACACTGGCCCGACGAGGTCGAGGCGACGTCGAACAGCGCCTGATGCGAGAGGCCCAGCTTTTCGGCCAGCACGAAGGCCTCGGCAACGCCGATCATCGAAATGCCGAGCATCATGTTGTTGCAGATTTTTGCCGCCTGGCCGGCGCCGTCATCGCCGCAATGGACGATGCGGCCGGCCATCGGCTTCAGGATCGGTTCAGCCTTGGCAAAGGCGTCCTTGGCGCCGCCGGCCATGAAGGTGAGGGTGCCGGCGGCAGCACCGCCGGTACCGCCGGAGACCGGCGCGTCGACCGAATGCAGCCCATGCTTCTTGGCCACCGCATGGGCCTTGCGGGCAGAGTCGACGTCGATGGTCGAGGAATCGATGAACAACGCGCCTTGCTTAGCCTTGGGCGCGATATCGTCATAGACCGATAGTACGTGTTTGCCGGCCGGCAGCATGGTGATGACGACATCGGCGTCTTCCACCGCCGCCAAGGCATTTGCCATGACGGTGACACCATGCTCGCGCGCTACCGCAAGATTCTCCGGGATCAGGTCGAAGCCGTTCACAACATGCCCCGCCTTGACCAGATTGGCGGCCATTGGATTGCCCATGTTGCCGAGGCCGATGAAGGCGATGGTGGTCATAGCGGTGCTCCTTGATCTGGGTAAGGCAGTAGGCAGTAGGCAGTAGGCAGTAGGCAGTAGGCAGTAGGCAGTAGGCAGTAGGCAGTAGGCAGTAGGCAGTAGGGTGGTCTATTCAGGTGCGAGTTTGAGAATAAGTTGGCGAAGCATCTTTCCGATGGCTTCGGTAGCCAGCAGCAGGTGACCAGCTTCATCGTGCGTGGCAAGGCCAATACGTTCAGCAATCTGGAGATGCGTCTCGAACTCCTTCAGCGACCCTTGGGCTATCCTGAGAAATTGCTGATAGGAGCCTCGGTTGTCTCGGCCATAGCCCTCCGCGATGTTTGCAGGGATAGAAGTTGCTGAGCGGCGGATTTGACTGGTCAGTCCGTACAGTTCCTCTTTTGGCCACTTCTTAGTCAACGAGTAGGTGGCGACGGCCAAATCCATCGCTTGCTGCCATACGATAAGGTCCTTGTACGAATTGATCGCGCCGGTCATCTTTCGCTACTGCCTACTGCCTACTGCCTACTGCCTACTGCCTACTGCCTACTGCCTACTGCCTACTGCCTACTGCCTACTGCCTACTGGCTACCGGCCGATCAGTGCCCGCGCTATGATCACGCGCATGATCTCGTTGGTGCCTTCGAGGATCTGGTGGACGCGCAGGTCGCGGACCAGTTTTTCGATGCCGTAATCGTGCAGATAGCCATAGCCGCCATGCAGTTGCAGCGCCTCGTTGGCGACGTTGAAGCCGATATCGGTGACGAAGCGCTTGGCCATCGCCGACCATTTGCCGGCGTCCGCCGCCTTGCGGTCGAGTTTCGAGGCAGCGGCGTAGAGAAAGATGCGCGCTGCCTGCAATTCGGTCTCCATGTCGGCCAGCCGGAACTGCAGCGCCTGGAACTGGTTGATCTTGGAGCCGAAGGCCTTGCGCTCGCCTGTGTAGGCCAGCGCCTTGTCGAGCGCCGATTGCGCGCCGCCGAGCGAACAGGCCGCGATGTTGAGGCGGCCGCCGTCGAGCCCGGCCATGGCGATGCCGAAACCGGCGCCTTCACCCGACAGCAGATTTTCAGCCGGCACCTTGCAATCTTCGAAGATGACCTGGCGGGTCGACTGCATGTGCCAGCCCATCTTGTGCTCGTTGGCGCCGAAGGCGAGGCCGGGCGCATCCTTGGGCACGACGAAGGTGGAAATGCCCTTCGGACCATCGGCGCCGGTGCGCGCCATGACGACATAAAGGTCGCTGTCGCCGGCGCCGGAAATGAACTGCTTGGCGCCGTTGAGCACATAGTCGTCGCCGTTCTTCACCGCGCGCGTCTTCAGCGCCGCGGCGTCGGAGCCGGAGCCCGGTTCGGTCAGGCAGTAGCTTGCCAGCCATTCCATTGACGTCAGCTTCGGCAGGAAGCGCTGGCGCTGCTCGTCATTGCCGAAGCGGTCGATCATCGACGCCGCCATGTTGTGGATCGAGATGAAGGAGGAGAAGGCTGGATCGGCGTGCGCCAGCGCTTCGAAGATCAGCACGGCGTCGAGCCGGCCGAGTGCCGAACCGCCGACATCGTCCCTGACATAGATGCCGCCGAGGCCAAGCGGGCCTGTCTCGCGGATCACATCGGCGGGAAAGTGTTTTGCCCGGTCCCATTCGAGTGCATTGGGCGCGACGCGATCGGCGGCGAAGGCCTGCGCCATCTCCTGGATGGCGCGCTGCTCCTCGTTGAGTTCGAACTGGCTGGTGCTCGCATCGACCGCGGCGTCCATGGCGTGCTCCCTGTGTTTCCCATTGCTGGGGGTTGGCTTGCTGGCCTGTTGTTTTTGGCTTTGCGCGCCGCCCAATCTAGACCAATGATGCCGCCGCGCAACCCGGCCTGCCGCGCAGCGGCTGTGCATGAATGGATCAACGGAGCAGAGAGTGCCGACATATTTCGATGAACTGCTCGATCGCTTCCATGCCTATCTCCGGGGCGTGGACAATGCGCTGGTGCGGGACGCTGTCGCCCGAATCGACTGGACAATGCCGGCCCGTGCGCTCGAACCGCATAGACAGCCGTGCCTCGATCAGCTCGACCGAATCGCTGAACTGGCGCCGCCGGATGCGCAGCCTCTGGTGCGGCTACTGGCGGAGCACCGTAACGATCTCCGCTGGGGACAGACCTACAACGCAGCGGATTTCGGCGAGGCGTTCCTGCAGAAATATGGCTGGCTGGAGGTTTTTGGACTGCGCGGTCATTTCGCCAATGACGAAGTCGCGGCCGGCCTGCTGATCCTCGGACCTGATATTACCTATCCCGACCACCATCATATTGCCGAGGAGATCTACATTCCGCTGACCGGCGGCACCGAATGGCGGATGGGCGAGGGCGACTTTCATGTCCGACAGGCGGGCGAGGTGATCCATCACGCCTCCAATGTCAGCCATGCCATGCGCACCGGCGACGAGCCGCTGCTGGCGCTCTACATCTGGCGCGGCGGGCCGCTGGCACAGAAGTCGACCGTTCCCGGCGCGCAGGGCAGGGGCTGAGCCATGGCCAAAGCAATCATGCTGCAAGGCACCGGCTCGGATGTTGGCAAGACGGTGCTGGTGGCGGGGCTCTGCCGCGCGGCAAGGAATCGCGGGCTGAGGGTCAGGCCGTTCAAGCCGCAGAACATGTCGAACAACGCCGCCGTTGCCGACATTCCCAGCGACAACCGCGCCGGCGGCGGCGAGATTGGCCGTGGGCAATGGCTGCAAGCGCTGGCCTGTGGTGTGCAGCCGACCGTGCATATGAATCCGGTGCTGCTCAAACCCCAGAGCGACATCGGTTCGCAGGTGATCGTGCAGGGCAAGGTGTTCGGCGAGGCGCGAGCGCGCGACTACCAGACTATGAAAGCAGGGCTGATGGACGCCGTGCTGGGCTCCTGGGGCAAGGTCGGTGAGGGCGCCGATCTGGTCATCGTCGAAGGGGCGGGCTCGCCGGCCGAGATCAATCTGAGGGCCCGCGACATCGCCAATATGGGCTTTGCCACGCGCGCCAATGTGCCGGTGATCCTGGTCGGCGACATCGACCGCGGCGGCGTCATCGCCTCGGTCGCCGGTACGCATCTGATCCTGCCGGAGGAAGACCGGCGCATGATCGTCGGCTACCTCATCAACAAGTTTCGCGGCGACGTCTCGCTGTTCGACGACGGCATCAGGGCGATCGATCAATTCACCGGCTGGCGGTGTTTTGGCGTCGTGCCGTGGCTGAAGGCGGCGGCGCGATTGCCTTCGGAGGATTCCGTCGTGCTCGAACGTCTCGCGTCCGGCGAGAAGCGGGCGTTGAAAGTCGCCGTGCCGATGCTCGGCCGCATCGCCAATTTCGACGACCTCGATCCGCTCAATGCCGAGCCGCAGGTCGAAGTGGTGTTCGTGCCGCCGGGGCACCGCTTGCCGGAGGATGCCGGCCTGGTGGTCATTCCCGGCTCGAAATCGACGATCGGCGATCTCATAAAGTTCCGCGAGAATGGCTGGGATCGCGATCTCCTCGCGCATCGCAAACGCGGTGGCCATGTCGTTGGTATCTGCGGCGGCTTCCAGATGCTGGGCCGCATGGTGCGCGACCCCGACGGCATCGAAGGCAGCGTCACCGAGGCCGAAGGGCTCGGCCTGCTCGACATAGAGACGGTGATGGAGCCGGAAAAAACAGTGCGCAATGTCAGCGCCCGCTCGGTGCCGTTCGGCCTGCCGCTCGAAGGCTACGAAATCCATCTCGGCCGCACCACGGGGCCGGACACGGCGAGGCCGTCCGCCGTCATCAACGGCGCCGATGACGGCGCCATATCCGCCGACGGTAAGGTTTTCGGCACCTATCTGCACGGCCTATTTTCCGCCGACGCCTTCCGGGCCGCGTATCTTGCCGGCCTTGGCGTCAAGGGCGGCGGCATCGACTATCGCGCCGAGGTGGAAAAGGCGCTGGACGACATCGCAGCCGAGCTGGAGACCCATCTCGATTGTGATGCCATCTTCGGGCTGGCCAGGTAGGTGAGCAGCAAGCCGCATACCTTTGAGATTGAAGCTCTCCCATAGGTCGTCATCCACGGGCGGAGCAAGGAGCGTAGCGCCGCGGCGCAGACCCGAGGATCCATGCCGCGACAGATGAGCGCCGCTGCGGTGCAGAATTTTGCTCCGTTGCATTCCACGGTCAAGGTCACGGAATGGATCCCAGGGTCTCCGCGACGGAGCTTCGCTCCTGCTTCGCCCTGGGATGACGAAGTTCAAACTTCGGCGGCAAATCTCAGGTCCGCAGCGCTTCCGACTTACGCCTTCTCGCCGGCCTTCGGCCAATACGTGCCAAACGACCAGACATTGCCTTCCGGGTCGCGGCAGATGAATTCGCGGCTGCCGTAGTCGCGGTCGGTCAGTTCCTGGATGATCGTGGCACCGGCCTTTTTGGCCCGGGCATGGGCGGCGTCGGCATCATCGACGGCGACATAGATCGACTTGCCGCCGCCGGAGCCGGGCTCGCCGACCATCTTGCCGTAATCGTCGCTGCGCGCCGTGCCCAGCATGATCAGGGAGGAACCGAAAGTGAGTTCGGCGTGGTGCACGATGTCGCCCTCGCCATAGCGGGCGCGGACCTCGAAGCTGAAGGCCTCGCACAGCCAGTCGATCATTTTTCCTGCATTCTTGTAGCGCAGCGCCGGGTAGAGCCGGGGTGCTTCATTGGTGGCTGGCATGAAAATCTCCTTCAATCGGGTTGGTCGACAACCCACTCTGTTCGAAGGCGGCTCGCCGGTCTTGAAGAAATGTTACCTCAGCGCCGTTGGCGGATCGCCGGCGAGCTGGCGAAACTCGCGCACCAGATGCGCCTGGTCGGCATAGCCGCAATCGGCGGCGATATCGGCCCAGTCGCTTTGGTCCTGCCGAGACAGGCCGAGCGCCCGGTTGAAACGCACGATGCGCGACAGCGTCTTCGGCCTGATGCCGGTCGCATCGGAGAACTTGCCGGCGAGATGTTTGCGGCTCCAGCCCAGTTTCTCGGCGATGGTCGAAATGCGGGTCCGGCCGCCAGATGTGACGATGCGTTCATAGGCCCAGGCAATTTCAGGCGACGTATCGGCGGCATGCCCGAGACGGGTGGCGACGAAGGCCTCGGCAAGGTCGAAACGCGCCGCCCAATCCGATGCATTGCCAAGCCTTTCGCGCAGCGCCATGCCCTCGGGGCCAAGCACATCGTCGAGCGCGACCATGCTGTCGGTCAGCTCGCTCATAGGCAAGCCGAAGAAGCGGCGGGCGCCGAGCGGGGTGAAGTTGATCTGCACGCAGCAGCAGGCGCCGAAGGACTCGATCATTACCGGGCCGGCAAACAGGCCGGCGGCGAAACTGGCGAAACGGTCATTATCGCCGGGGTTGCGGCCGAGCCCGATGGCGAACGGCTCGGCGAAGCTAACCACCAGCGGCACGGTCAGCGAGGCATATTCGATGTTGCGGAAATGGCCGGGCGCGGTTTCGCGATAGCCGCAAATGTCCGACACAATGCCCTCGAGCGCGGGCGGCGGAGCCCGCCGGCGCATCTCGAACCGCCCGGCGATGGAGAGGTCCTGTTCCTTGCGGCGCTGCATCTCGATCGGCATAGGCCATCCTTTGCCGATCAAATCTAGCAGAGCCCCGATCCGAATCAAAAGGGGCCGGAATCAAAAGCGCCCGGCTTTTGGCCGGGCGCCTCGGTTACCTGAGAGTTGGATGCTCAGGCGCCGCGCATCATGCAGCCGGCGGCAAGCACGATGTAGGCGATGAGCATAATCCAGACCGATGCCACGGGAATAAACGCAAGAACGCCAAGCGCGGCGAGCACGCCGATGATGGCGATAACAAGGGAAATAATGAAAATAAGCTGAGTGGGTGCACTAAGATTCATGTGTGGTCCCTCCAACATGATTCGTACGACCACATTCTATCAGGGCGTGGGCTTATACACCAATTAGCTGGCGCAATGGGTTTGCCGGATCGGCCAGCAGCCTGATCGCCAGCGCCAGGCAGATGATCACCAGCAGCGGCTTGATCAGCCGTGCGCCGATGCGGATGGCAAGGCTGGCGCCGAGGCGCGCGCCAAGGAACTGGGCGACGCCCATCATCAGCCCGATCTTCCAGTATATGACGCCGGCCACGGCAAAGACGACGAAGCCGCCGATGTTGGAGGCGAAATTGAGCAGCTTGGTGTGTGCGGTTGCCTTCAGCACGCCGAAGCCGGCGAGGCTGACGAAGGCCAGCATGTAGAAGGAGCCGGCTCCCGGCCCGAACAGGCCGTCATAAAAGCCGACCAAAGGGGCAACGGTCAGTCCGAACAGAAAGGGCGACAGGCGCTCGGCGCGGTCGACATCGTTCATGTTGGGCTTCACGGCGAAGTAGATCGCGATGGCGATCAACAGCAGCGGCAGCAGCGCCCGCAAGAGGTCGCCCGGCACGAAGGCCGCCAGCAAGGCGCCCACGGCACTGCCGGCAAAGGCGAGAAGGGCTGACGGCAGCTGGCGCCGCAATTCGACATGGCCATTCAAGGCGTAGTGTATGGTCGCCGAGCCGGTGCCGAAAATGCCCTGCAGCTTGTTGGTTCCGAGTGCCGCGGCCGGCGGGAAACCGGCTAGCAGCAGCGCTGGAATGGTGATCAGGCCGCCGCCACCGGCTATCGAATCGACAAAGCCGGCTGCAAAGGCGGCGAAGGCGAGCATGACAACGGTCTGGGCAGCGAGGTCGATCATCGGGATTTTCTGAGCATTCCGGCGGGAAAGGTGGCGCCGCGCCTTCGACCACGGCAACCCGCTTTGCGCAAGGCCGATTTCGCGCTACCTCTATCAGGGCGCGTTGCGCTTGGATTTCCTGTGGTGCATGTCATTATCCCAAAGCCGCTGCGCAGTTTTGGGTCATATGCACTGGGGCGGGCTCGGGGAAGGGACACTGTTGGCGATGGCATTGCTCGATCA
Source organism: Mesorhizobium sp. WSM4306 (assembly GCF_007003975.1). Taxonomy (GTDB): domain Bacteria; phylum Pseudomonadota; class Alphaproteobacteria; order Rhizobiales; family Rhizobiaceae; genus Mesorhizobium. The sequence continues at coordinate 360,308 of NZ_VFTC01000001.1, read as the reverse complement.
GATACGCTCGATCTTCGATGGCGACCCCGGCGTGCGCAAGGTGGCCGACGACCCGGTGCTGTCGGCGGAACTGCTGATGTTGTTTCGCATGATCCTCGCCGACGGCTCGGTGTCGGAGAGCGAGATGGTCGCCTTCCGGCGCATCTGCAAGGACGCTTTCGGCATCCCGGAAACCAGCATCGACGCGGTCATCGAATATCTCAACGAGTTCGGCTACGAGACCAACGGCTCGCAGGCCATCGCGCTGTTTCGTGATCTCGATGTCGAACGGCGCAAGCTTTTGGCACGCCACATGGCGGAAATCGCCAAGGCCGATTCGAAACTGGCCGAGAGCGAGGTGCGGCTGCTGCGCCGCACGCTCGACCTGCTCGACATCAGCCCGGTCGATATGGTGAAGCCGGAGGAGTAAGCCGGCCGCCTGGCCGCTAGCCTTGTTCCTGTAATCTCCGTGCAATCGCCCGATGCAAATCCGGGGCTGCCGCGACCAGCGCCTTGGCCGCCTCCGACTGCGGATGATCGAGCACGTCGCTCGTCTTGCCGCGCTCGACGATCCTGCCGTCATGCATGACCAGCACCTCGTCGGTGATGGCGCGGGCGACGGTCAGATCGTGGGTGATGAAGAGATAGGCGATGCCGAGCTTCTGATTGAGCTCGGCGAACAAATCGAGGATCTGGGCGCGGATCGAGACGTCGAGTGCCGAGACCGGCTCGTCGGCGACCACCAATTTCGGGCGTGTGATGATGGCGCGGGCGATCGACAGGCGCTGGCGCTGGCCGCCGGAGAATTCATGTGGATATTTGTCCATGTCGCTCACGCCGAGGCCGACTTCGTGAAGCGCATGCGCCACCATCTCGCGGCGCTCGGCAGGCGTCGGCTTTTTCTCCAGCACATGCAGCGGCTCGGCCACCAGTTTCTCGACCCTCAGGCGCGGGTCGAAGGAACCGTAAGGGTCCTGGAACACCACCTGCATGTCGCGCCGCGCTGCTTTGAGCTCCGCCTCGCTCCTGCCGGTGATGGTCTCGCCGCGAAAGCGGATCGTTCCCGATGTCGATTTGTCGAGCGCCAGGATCATGCGCGCGAGCGTTGACTTGCCGCAGCCGGAGCGTCCGACCAGCGCCACCGATTGACCGGGCGCCAACGACAGGGAGACGTCATCGACAGCGCGGATTGGCGTCGGGCGTTGGAACAGGGAAGTGCGCCGGCCGGAATAATCCCGCGTCACGCCTTCGACCTCAAGCAGCGGCTTGCTCTGGCTCACTGCATGGGTTTTGGGGCGCGCCGGCACATGCATCGAGGCCAGCGCCAGCTGGCGCGTGTAGGGATGCAGCTGTTCCGACAGTGTGCGTGCAGTGTCACCGGTCTCCATCACCTCGCCATGGCGCAGGACGGTGATACGGTCGGCCATCTCGGTCACGACCCCGAGGTCGTGCGAGATCAACAGCAGGCCCATGCGGTTTTCGCTGACAAGGCCGCGCAGCAAATCGAGAATCTGCGCCTGCAGCACCACGTCGAGTGCCGTCGTCGGCTCGTCGGCGATAAGTAGCTTGGGTTTCAGCGCGCAGGCGATGGCGATGACGACGCGCTGGCGCTGGCCGCCGGACAGTTCGTGCGGATAGCGAGACAGCGGGAATTTCGCTTCGGGCAGGCCGACCCGGTCGAGCATTTTACGAGCACGGTCTTCGGCGTCGGCGCGGCTTGCCTTGGTGTGCCAGCGTATGCCTTCGGCGACTTGTTCGCCGATGGTTTTCACCGGATTGAGCGCCGTCATCGGCTCCTGGAAAACCATACCGATATCGTCGCCGCGCAGCGCGCACATCTGGTCCTCGGTGGCCGCCAGGATGTCGATGCCGTCGAAAGAGACGCGCCCGCTGGCGCGCGCCGCGTATGGCAGAAGCTGCATGATGGTCAGCGCCGTCATCGACTTGCCGGAGCCGGATTCGCCGACCAAGCCCATCACCTTGCCGGGCGCAACAGAGAGTTCGACCGCCTTCAGGATCGGCGTGTCGCCGATCATAAGCGACAGGTTTTCGATCTCCAGCAGGCTCATCGCTGCCGCCGCGATTTTGGGTCGAGTATGTCGGCAATGCCGTCGCCGAGCAGGTTGAGCCCAAGCACGGTGATGACGATGGCCATGCCCGGGAAAATCGCCATCCACGGCGCCACCACCATTCGCGTCTGGGCGTCGAACAGCATGCGGCCCCAGCTCGGCATTGGCGGCTGCGCGCCGAGGCCGACATAGGACAGCCCGGCTTCCGCGAGGATGCCGAGCGCGAACTGGATGGTGCCTTGCACCAGCAGCAACGTGGCGATGTTGGGCAGCACGTGCTCGATTGTAATCTGGGTCTTGCTCTTGCCGGCGGCGCGGGCGGCGAGGATGAATTCGCGCGGCCAGATCGCCAGCGCGCCGGCGCGGGCGACCCGCGCAAACACCGGGATGTTGAAGATGCCGATGGCGATGATGGCGTTGATCGCGCCCGGTCCGAAGATGGCAGTGATCATGATAGCCGACAGCAGCGCCGGGAAGGCGAAGACGAGGTCGTTCAGCCGCATCAGCGCCTCGTCGACAAAGCCGCCGCGTGCGGCGGCGAAGGCGCCGAGCGGCACGCCGACGCCCATGCCGATGCCGACCGCGACCAACGCCACGGCGATCGAATTGCGGGCGCCGACCATGATCATCGACAGGATGTCGCGGCCGAAATGATCGGTGCCGAACCAGTGCGCCGAAGAGGGCGCGAGCGTCTTTTCCGAGATCACCAGCTTGGTCACGTCGTAAGGCGTCCAGATATAGGAGATGAGTGCCATTGCCACCACCAGCACAGTGATGGCGAAGCCGATGAGGAAGGAGCGGTTGCGGAATGCCTTGGCCAGGATGCTGCCAAACGTCTCCTCTGGGATGTCGATGTGCAGCGTCATTGCCGGCCTCGCAGGCGGGGGTCGACGATGGCGTAGGAGACATCGACGACGAGGTTGACCGCAATGACGGCGACGACCAGCAGCATGACGATGCTTTCGACGACAATCAGGTCGCGCTGGGTGATGGCCTGGAACACCAGCCGTCCCAGACCGGGCAGATAGAAGACGTTTTCGATGATGATGGTGCCGGCGAGCAGGAAGGCGAATTGCAGACCCAGAATGGTCAGCACCGGGATCATCGCATTGCGCAGCGCGTGCCGCCACAGCACGGCGCGGTAGGGCAGGCCCTTGGCGCGGGCGGTGCGGATATAGTCCTCGTTCAGCACTTCGATCAGCGCCGAGCGGGCGACGCGAGCCAGGATCGCCGCCTGAGGCAGAGCAAGTGCTACGGCCGGCAAGAGCAGCGATTTCAGCGCCGGCCACACACCGGCGCTCCAGCCGGGAAAGCCGCCGGCCGGCACTAGCCGCAGCCAGACGGCAAACAGGTAGATCAGCATCAGCGCGAACCAGAAGTTCGGCACGGCGACGCCGAGCTGGGCCGCGCCCATGGCGATGGTGTCACCGGCCCGGCCGCGCCGGCTGGCGGAATAGAGCCCGACCGGAATGGCAATGATGGTCGACAGCGCCAACGCGATCAGCGCCAGCGGCAGTGAAACCGCCATGCGTTCGCGGACAAGGTCGATGACCGGCACCGAATAGGTGTAGGAGCGGCCGAAATCGAGGCTGAGCAGGCCGCCCACCCAGTGCAAATAGCGCAGGACAAGCGGCGCGTTGAGGCCCATCTGGTTACGCAGCTGCTCGACCTGTTCGGCGCTGGCGTTGAGGCCAAGCATCAACCGCGCCGGGTCGCCGGGCAGGATTTCCAGCACGGCGAAGACGACCATCGAGGCCAGGATCAAGGTGGCGATGGCGATGGCGAGGCGTTTTAGGAGGTAGGCGGTCAATCCGTCCACTTCACCTTGGTCAGGTCATTCGCCTGGATCGGCGCGTTCTCCCACAGGCCTTGCAGCTTGGCATCCCACACCCCGACCTTCGGCAGTTCGTAGAGGAAGCCAACCACGGCATCGTCGGCCAGGATCTTCTGCGCTTCGCCGAGCAGCGTGTTGCGCTTGGCGTCGTCGGAGGTGAGGTTCAGCTCGGCGATGATCTTGTCGAAGGCCGGGTTGTCGTAGTTGAAATAATAGTCCTTGCGCGAATAGATATCGATGTCGTTGGGCTCGGTGTGGGAGACGATGGTGAGGTCGTAATCCTTCTTGGTGAACACCTGATCCAGCCACTGCGCCCATTCGACCGGAATGATCTCCAGATCGATGCCGACATCGCGCAGTTGCGAGGCGATGATCTCGCCGCCGAGGCGGGCATAGGAGGGCGGGGGCAGTTTCAGCGTCGCCTTGAAGCCGTTCTCAAACCCGGCCTGCTTCAACAGTTCCTTCGCCTTGTCGACATTGTGCGGATAGAGGCCGGTGAGGTCGACATAGGCCTTGCTGGCGGGCGACATGTGCGAGCCGATCGGCACGCCGAGGCCGGCCGAGGCGCCGTCGATGATCGCCTTGCGGTCGAGCGCGAAGGCAATCGCCTGGCGTACCTCGAGCTTGTCGAAAGGCGGCTTCTTATTGTTGATCGACAGGATGGTCTCGCCCTCGGTCGAGCCGATCACCACATGGAAGCGCGGGTCGTCCTTGACCTGCGCGACGCTGTCGGGATCGAAAAAGGGGAAGGCCTGGATGTCGCCGGAGAGCAGCGCCGGCACGGCAGCCGCGGCATCGGGAACGATGCGGAACTCGGCCTTGTCGAGGAATACCGGGGCACCCCAGTAGGTGTCGGATTTCACCAGCGTGATCGATGAGCCCTTGGCCCAGCTCTGGAATTTGAACGGGCCGGTGCCGATCGGCTTTTCCTTGTTGGTGTCGGCGCTCTCCGGCGCCACGATCACCGCGTCGCCCCAGCCCATATTGTAGAGGAACGACCCTTGCGGGTTCTTCAGCGTCACCTTCACCGTCGCCGGATCGACGACTTCGACCGTGTCGATGGCAGCGAAGAGGCCCTTTTGCGCGTTGACCGAATTGTCCGCGCGGGCGCGGTCGAGCGAGAATTTCACGTCGCTGGCGTCGAAATCGGTGCCGTCATGGAATTTCACGCCGGTGTGCAGCTTGAAGGTGTAGACCTTGCCGTCATCGGAAATGGCCCAGCTCTCGGCGAGATCCGGTAACACTTCGCCGTTCGGGCCGATGCGGGTCAGGCCCTCGAAGACGTTGGCATAGAGCACTTCGTCGATCGCCGCGGCGGCACCGGCGGTCGGATCGAGATGCGGCGGTTCGAGCGGAATGCCGATGACCAGGTCGGTGCGCGCGGCAAATGCCTGACTGCCGGTTGCCAGCGCCAACAGCGCGGCGGCAAGAATGGTTTTCCACAATTTCATCGTGCAACTCCCAAATGCTCGAACCCTGGTGCGATAGAAGCGTGATTTCGAGGTGGAGTAAATTGCGTTTCGTGCTCTGTGGTGGCGCCGGGAGGAATGTTTTTTCAGCGAAGCCGATGGTTCAGCCGGCAGCCGTGCCCCGGAGCAGCACGTTGAGCCCGATTGCCATCACCTTGGCCGATTCCACCATGTCCGAGATACCGACCCATTCGTCGGGCCGGTGGGCGAGATCGAGAATGCCCGGACCATAGGCGATGCAATCGTAGAGGTGGCCGATGCGGGCAATGTGCTTCTGGTCGTAAGTGCCTGGCGAAATAATATAATCCGGTTCGCGGTCGAAGATCGCCATGATGCCTTGCGCCACCGCCTTGACCACCGGCGCATCGCGTTCGGTCATCAACGGCAGCACCTCCATCAGGTCGCGGATTTCGTAGTCGAATTTTTTGCGCTCGCGCTTCAGCCGGTCGAGGATATCGGTCACCTCGCTTTTGACCGTGGCAAGATCTTCCTCAAGCAGGAAGCGGCGATCGATGGTCAGCCGGCAAGCATCGGGCACGTTAGGTGAGGGCAGGCCCGGGCGGAAATCCTCGGTCTGGCCGCCATGGATCGAATTGATGTTCATGGTCGAGCGCTTTGCCCCTTCGGGGACGACAGGCATGCGCGTCACCTTGCGGTCGAGCGCTGGAAACAGTTCGTCCTCGAAGGCCTGCAACACCGCGCCCATGTGGCGCACCGCATTGTCGCCTAGGAACGGCATCGAGCCATGCGCGATCTCGCCCTTGGTCTCGATCTCCGCCCACCAGACGCCGCGGTGACCAAGGCAAATACGGTCCTTGTTCAGCGGCTCCGGGATGATGACGTGGTCGACCTTCGGTTTCGAGAAATAGCCGAGCTTGGCCAGATGAGCGACGCCGCCGAAACCGCCGGACTCCTCGTCGACCGTGCCTGAGATTTCGATGGCGCCGGGAAAATCGGGGAAAACCTCCATGAACGCTTCGGCCGCGATGATCGAGGCGGCGAGGCCGCCCTTCATGTCGCAGGCGCCGCGGCCGTAAACCTTGCCGTCCTTCACCATGCCGGCAAAGGGATCGACGCTCCAGCCTTCGCCGGCTTCGACGACATCGATATGCGAGTTGAAATGGACGCAGGCGCCGGGCGAGCGGCCGTCGAAGCGGGCGACGACATTGACGCGCGGGTAGCGCTCGGTGTCGCCGGGCGTGCCTTCGGCACGGATGAACTCGGTTTCGAAGCCGCGCTTGCCTAACCGGGCAGCGATGTATTCGGCGCAAGGACGATAAGCTTCGCCCGGCGGGTTGATGGTCGGGAAACGGATCAGGTCGGCAGTGAGCTGGACCAGATCATCGGTGCGGGCGTCGATCGCCTTGAGGAGTCGTTCGTTCATGCCGGGAGTTGAGCAGGCAAGGGGATGGTTTTGCAAGCGTCACGCCAATGGCGTCGAAACTACGTGTCGCCGCAGCAACTATAGCGGGAAAATCGTTCAAATTCGCTGCTTTAGATTGGCGATTTTATCAAGGAGTGTGTGTTAGATCACTCACCTGTCGTTAAAAAGATGAAAAATCGCGTGATGACAGAGCAGGCAAGGGGCATCAAAGGGGTTTGATCTCATGACTAAAATCGTTCTCATGGCGGCAGCTTTTGCGGCGATGCTGTTTGGCACGTCCATCGAAAGCAGGGCCGCTTCGCTGGTGGCCAGCATCGACGTCTCATCGCAGACCATGACCGTCAGCCAATACGGCCAGGTGCTTTATCGCTGGAGCGTGTCCACCGCCCGCAGCGGCTACTTCACGCCGCGGGGCACCTATCGGCCGCAGCGGACGGCGCGGATGTGGTATTCGAAAAAATACCACATGTCGCCAATGCCTTATTCGGTGTTCTTCCATGGCGGCTACGCCATCCACGGCACCGGCGCAGTCCGGCAGCTTGGGCGCCCGGCCTCGCATGGCTGCGTGCGGTTGCACACGGCCAACGCCGCGATGTTCTATTCGATGGTGCGGGAAGTCGGCTTCGGCAACACCCGGATCGTGGTTACGAACTGATGACCTAAGATTGACGCTGCCGCTGGCCGGCAGCGTCCTTTGCCTGACCGCGCCGGCGGCGGCGCCGGCCTGAGATTTCCCACCTTTTGTGGAACCACATCCACTGGCCTGGGTCCTCGCGCACCCAGCGCTCGACCACGTCGGCGAGCAACTGCGTGGTGGCGGCAACGTCGACGCTGCCGCTGTCGTTGCGCGGCAAGGTCAGCTTGTCCTCGATCTCGAGGCGGAAACGGTTGCCCGGCAGCCTGACGCAGCGCGCCGGGTAGACGTCGCAGTCATAGTGGCGGGCGAGCATGCCCAGAACCGGATTGCTCTGGCACGGGCGGCCGAAGAAGGTCGTCTCCAGTCCGCTTGAGAATTTCTGGTCGACCAGAACGCCGATATTGCCGCCGTTCTCGAGAATGGACGCCAGCGCGAAGGAGGCGCCGGTGGAGGAGGGCAACAGAGCGCCCATGCTCGAACGGCGGGTCGAGTGGATGTAGTCGGCGAGGTACGGGTTGTTGGGCGGGCGAAACAGCGCCGTGATCTGCATGCCGAAGGTGGCGGCCGCCACCGGCAAAAGCTCGAAATTGCCGAGATGGCCCGTAAACAGGATATGCGGCTTTTCTTCGCCGGCTATATCGAGGAAATGCTCTGCGCCCCGAACCTCGATGCGGCCGGGCTTTGTCGCCTTCGGATCGTAGTCGAACAGCGCGTCGAGGAAGATGTATTCGGCGGCGAGCCGGGCCATGTTGCCCCACATGTCGGAGGCGATGGCCTCGATCTCGGCGTCGCTCTTGTCGGGGTAGGCTAGACGCAGATTGTTGATGGCAACGCGGTGGCGTCCGACCCGCGGGCCGATGCGGCGGGCGGCGCGGTCGGCGAAATTGAGCGCGCTGTCGGCCGGCAGCAGACGCAGCAGCGAGATGATCGTCATCGCCGCACGCGCCACCAGCCAGTGCTCCATCTGGCGCAGTCTTCGGCCATAGCGGAACATGAAGTCCCGGCGGGCTTTCTTGAACACCTTGCCGACCATTGGCCTAGGAGACGCGCAGGATGATCTTGCCGAACACGTCGCGGCCTTCCATGCGCTTCAGCGCGGCGTCGATACCGTCGAAGCCGACTTCGGTGTCAATGACCGGGACGACCTGTCCGGCCGCCATCTTCTGCATGGCGTTGGCCATGTTCTCCATGCGGCAGCCGAAGGATCCGAGCAGCTTCAATTGCTGCTGGAAGAGCTGCATCAGGTTGATCTGCGTCGACACGCCGGAGGTCGAGCCGCAGGTGACCAGGCGGCCGCCGCGCTTGAGGCAGAGCATCGAGGCGGCAAAGGTGTCGGCGCCGACATGTTCGAAGACGACATCGACGCCCTTCTTCTTGGTTAGCTTGCGCACGACGCCCTCGAAACGGTCGTCGCGGTAGTTGATGACGTGGTCGGCGCCGAGCGCCCTGGCCTTGTCGATCTTGTCGTTCGAGCCGACCGTGGTGATGATGGTGCAGCCCATGCGCTTGGCCAGCTGGATGGCCGCCGAGCCGATGCCAGAGCCACCGGCATGGATGAGGATCGTCTCGCCGGGCTGCAGCTTCGCATTGTCGAAGAGCATGTGCTCGACCGTGCCGAAGGTGACGGGCGCGACCGCCGCTCCGACATCGGTCACGCCGGGCGGGGCAGGGACCAGCAGGCGCGCCGGCAGGTTGATCTTCTCCTGGGCAAAACCGTCGAGATGGAAGCCGTGCACGCCCGATACATGTTCGCAGAGATTGTCGCGGCCTTCGCTACAGGCACGGCAGAGGCCGCAGGTGCGGGCGCCATAGATCGACACCAATTGCCCGGGCAGCAGGCTGGAAACGCCGGGACCGACGGCCTCGACTTCGCCGGAGGCTTCAGCGCCGACGACCAGCGGCAGCTTGCGCTTGGCAAAGGCCATGCCGCGCCAGCCCCAGACGTCGATGTGGTTCAGCGCCACCGCCTTGATGCGCAGTGTGACCTCGCCCAGTGCGGGCGGCGGCGGGGGCGGCAGGTCCACCGTTTCAAGACGGCGATCCTCGATAAGTTGCAGTGCGCGCATAAGGCCTGTCGGTTCTGTTTGAGCGGAAGGGCTCGCTTAGACCGGTTCCCGCGCCATGACAAGGCAGGTGTTCTGGCCGCCGAAGCCGAAGGAGTTCGACAAAACGGTGCCGACTTCGGCATTGCGCTTCTTGTTCGGCACCACGTCGAGCACGATCGCCGGATCGGGATTGTCGTAGTTGATGGTCGGCGGAATGACGCTTTCGCGCATGGTCATCAGAGAAAATGCCGCCTCCACAGCACCCGCCGCCGACAGCGTATGGCCAATCATCGACTTGTTCGACGAGACCGGCATGGAGCCGAACCGCTCGCCGAACACGGTCGACAGCGACAGATGCTCCATCTTGTCGTTTTCCGGCGTCGAGGTGCCGTGGGCGTTGACGTAGTCGATCTCGTCTTTGCTGAGGCCGGCATCGGCAAGGGCTGCGCGCACGGCGGCGATTGCCGGCGAACCGTCGGGCTTGGAGCGGGTGCGGTGGAAATCGTCGGCTTTTTCGCCGCAGCCGCGCAGGATGCCGAGAACGCTGGCGCCACGGGCAAGGGCAGCCTCGAGCGATTCCAGCACCAGCGCGCCGGAGCCTTCGGCGAGCACAAATCCGTCGCGGTCCTTGGAAAAGGGTTTTGAGGCCTTTTCCGGGATGTCGTTGTGGGTCGACAGCGCCGACAGCAGCGAAAAGCGGATCAGCGCCTCGGCGGTGGCCGAGCCGTCGGCGCCGATCGACAGCGCCCGGTCGCATTCGCCGCGGCGGATTGCCTCGACGCCGAGCTGGATGGCCGTGGCGCCTGATGCGCAAGCGGTCGACAGCGTGATCGGCAGGCCACGCGTGCCAAACCGGTCAGCCAGCCGGTCGGCGATCGCGCCGAACTGCGTCGTTGCGAAAGTATCTGTTTCCTTCAGCCCGCGCGCCACCCTGAGCAGCCTTTCGGCGCCGGCGCCCTGGCCGTCGGAATTGTAGAGCGAGAAGCGATCGTGCCAGTCGAGCTCGACCGGCGGCGACGCAAGGAAGAGCGGGCCGCCGAAATCAGAGGAGTCGAGGCCGGATTCGGCCACGGCCTCATTTGCTGCGGTCTCAGCCAACTCGTAGGTCAGCAGGCTGGCGCCCTTCGAGCTTGAGTCGAGGAAGTCGACCATGCCGGAGATGCGGGTGTTGAGGTGGTCGACGGGAAAGCGAGTGATCGGGTGGATGCCCGATTTGCCGGAGGTCAGCGCTGCCCAATTATCTGCCTTGCCGACGCCGAGCGAGGTCACCACGCCGATGCCGGTGACGGCGACGATCGGCCTGCCCATGTGATCTCTGAGATTGGCCATCCGGAACCTCTTAACTTTGCAGCATGATCGCGCAGCGCCGCCTCAGGCGGTGTTGACCAGCGCCATGCCCTCGAATTGGTGATAGCCGATCGCCGTTGCAAGCACGGTCTCTGGGATGCCTTCGAACGGCTTCTCGGTCGCGGCGTCGAAAACGGGGTAGGCGGCCTTGCGGTCGACTGCCAGTGCGGCGAGCGCCACAGCGAACGGAAACTGCGCTTCCTTCATATGCCCGGTCAGCGTCGCGAAACCGCGCGCCGATATCGCCGGATTGGCATCGAGCGCTGCCTTCTCGGCAGATGTTGCTGTATGCGCGCCGGAAGCGCCGGACATGGCAAGCAGCTTACCGTTCGGGAGTGCTGCCTGTTTGAGCAACGCCGCGATCTCGGCGTCGAGTTCGCCGCGCGAGCGCCGGGCGCGGCCGGAGACGACCGGTCCGAGCTCGGCATAGATCTTGCGGCCGCGGCTTGTCGCGTGTTCGCGCTGTTCCAGCACCAGGAAGGCGCCGCCGGAGCCGGAGACCAGGCCGCCACCCTCGGCACCCTGTCTTTGCCAGACCGGCTTCCATGGGCCGCGATGCAGATAGCCGGCCAGTTCATACCCCAGCAGCATGTCGGAATGTTCGGTCTGGAAGGCGCCGCCGACCAGAATATGCGTCGACTGTCCCGAGCGGATACGCGCGGCAGCCGTCTCGACGGCGGCGACACCGGCACCTTCCTCGCCCATGAAGGTCCTGGACGATCCGGTGACCTTGTGGACGATGGAGATGTTGCCGGCGAGCAAATTGGAAAGCTGGGCCAGAAACAGGGTCGGCCGCAATTCGGTGGTCAGCTTCTCGTTCAGCAGCACGTCGCGGTCGTTGCGGCTTTCCGAAGCGGCAAGGATGGCGGCATCGACCGCCTCGTCGCGCTCGCCGCCGCCGGCGGCCACCACCATGTCCATGGTCGTGCAGAGCTCGTCATTGCCCTTGATGCCGGCGTCGTCCAGCGCAAGGCCGGCGGCATAGGTGCCGAGCCGCTGCCATGTCTCCATCTGCCGCTGGTCGCCGCGCTTGGCGATCTGCAGGTTCCAGTCGATCTCGGGCAGCGGATGGACGGTGTAGGGCGCAAAGCGCGCGGCTTCGAGCACCGGCTGCAGGCCTGGCTGCGCCAGCTTCTGCCAGTGGGCGTCTGGGCCTTCTCCCAGCGAGGAGACAAGGCCAATGCCAGTGATGACGACGTCGCGGGGGCTGCTCATGAGCGGCTTTGTGGGTCAGGCGGCGCGGCCCGTCAAGGCCGCGCGCTTGCCGATATCAGGCGTTCTTGGCAGCGACCAGCGCGTCGATCTTGGCGCACAGGTTCTTCATGACGAAGTAATCGTCGGTCGAGGCCTTGCCGTCATTGACTTCCTGGGTCCACTTTTCCAGCGGCACCTTGATGCCGAATTCCTTGTCTATGGCAAAGACGATGTCGAGGAAATCCAGGCTGTCGATGCCGAGATCGTCAATCGTGTGGCTCTCGGGGGTGATGGTGTCGATATCGATCTCGCTGGTGTCGGCAATGATCTTGGCGACTTTGTCGAACGTGGTGGACAAGGGCTCTTCCTTCGGTTGCGGGCGGAATCTGTCCGCATCTGGTTTGGGCGCTGTCTAATCGGTTTTTCCCGGCAGGAAAAGGCCTGATGCGCCGGGCGCAGATGGGATGGCCTTCCCATAAAGACAAGAAGGGCCGCCCAATAGGCCGGCGGCCCTTCCGATTGACGTAAAGTCAGCTCAGTTTTCGCGAAGCTTGACGATGTCGTTGAGCAGTCCGCCCGTCCCGTTGTGGACGGTCAACCGCTCGACCTTGCCGGCGATGGTTTCCAGGGCCTCAAGCTCCTTCAGCCGCAGCATCACCGGGTTCTCGGCCATCACCCTGGCCGTGTTGAGGAGGGAACGCGTTGCGTTCGTCTCCTCGCGGCGGCGGATGACGTTGGCCTCGGCCTGCTTTTCGGCCGAAACCACCTGGTTGAGGATTTCGCGCATCTCGCCCGGCAGGATCACATCCTTGAGCGCGATATCGCTGACCTCGACCCCGATCGCGGCCATGTCGGCACGGACCTTGGCCGCCGCCTCCTCATCGACCGTCACCTTCTTTTCAAGGATCTGGTCGAGCGTCAGCGCGCCAAGCGTCTTGCGGAAGGCGTACTGCAGGGCGCGGTAGAGGGCTTCGGAGAAGTCCTTCACCGTGCTCACCGCCTTGACCGGGTCGACGACCTGGTATTCGGCGGCGATGTTGACGCGGATCGTCACCCGATCCTTGGTCAGCACTTCCTGCCCGGCGACATCAAGCGACTGGCGCTTGAGGTCGACGACCTTCACCTGCACCATGCGCCCGACATTCCAGAACGCATGCACGCCGGCGTCAAGCGTGCGCACCAGCACACCGTCGACGAACAGCAGTCCGGCCTGGCCATCGACGACCGGATGGACGGACATCAATTCCGTCTTCCTGCTTTGGCCGAGCCGGCGCATGAGCGCCGGATCGATGGCGAGATCGACTGCGGTGTCGACCAGCGTCACCTTCCACGGCCCGGCATCCGTCCACAGCACCAGCTTGCGGTCCGGCGCGAGGGCGGCGTGCAGATTGCCGTCGCGCTCGATGACGGCGACCTCCGTGCGTCCGGTGCGAACGACAGTGAAATGACGCGCGGCCACATCCGGGAGCTTGTCGAACAACGCCTTCTCGTATGCCGAAACGAATTCCGGATTCTTCAGATCGTGCCGGGACACTTCAAGGTTGCCGCGCCGGTTGGCGAGCGAATGCTCGCCCGGCAGCAGGACAGCCTTGATCTCCCCCCTGTAGAGGGTGAGGGCACGTTCGTTTTCCCTTACGAGGACGCGCTCGCGTCCAAGAACCTTGTCGAGAATAGTCGTCATTGTCTTACTCCTGTCGGGCATGGCCCCATGCGAGGCGTCACGTCATGCTTCGATCTTCCCTTCGTTTCTCGTTTCAAATCGTCTCGTACTTCCAGCCCGGCATGAATGATCCGGGGACCGGTGACATCGATCCGTGGCGGGCCTTCGGGAGCGGATCGCGGGGTAGCGAAGCGGGCTCGGCAAGCCTTGGCCTCCCTTGCCGGCGACACTGCGCCTTGATCATCACCGCGGGCCTGGCCGCGAGCCGATGGCGTCGGATCTTTCGATCTGCCTTGGCCCGAAGACTTCGGCGGCTCGTCAGGTCTTCAGCATTCCGGTCCCCGGACCGTTTTTCAGATAACACCACCCAAAGGTGTTGGCTTATCAGGCCAATGGAGAAGGATTCGAACCTTCGACAATCAGATTAACCGTCTGATGCTCTACCCAACTGAGCTATCCGTGGTGTGGATGAAGGGACTCGAACCCTCGACCTCCGGACCCAAATCCGGCGCTCTCACCTCTGAGCTACACCCGCAATCCCTCCACCCGAAACGGCGCCGTATGCAGGGCGGCAAAGCCGCCTGCACGGGCGGAGACGAAAGCTCCAACCGTTGTGCTCGCTTCGGTTTTCGTGACCGGGAGCGCGCCTATAGACCCTGCGACGGGTTGTCGCAAGCGGCATTGTGGCGGCTTCTTTGCGGCTTCTTTCGGTGGTGGCATTTCGGCAACAGTGCGCGGGGCCGACGGGCTTGTCAGAAAGTGACGCGGCCGAGCACGCGCAGGCCGTCGCCTTGCAGCTCGACCACCACCGCTTCGCCTTCGCGCGGCGACACGCCGGTCAGCGCCACGATGTTTTCGAGGTGCGTGACCATGACCAGATTGTCCGAGCCGGTATAGGCGCGGATTTCCTTCACGACCGCGGCAAGCTGCGCGGCCTTCTCGGTCGGATCGCTCTGCAGCAGATCGAGCGGTGCGAAAGGCTCGGGGTCGGCTTCGAAAGCGATCCGGGCGGTGTCGAGGCAGCGGCAGTAGCGGCTGGATAGCACGCGCTCAACAGGGGCGGCGCGGGCGCCGAACAAGGCGCCGATCTTGTTCGCCTGCTGCTTGCCGCGCGCCGACAGATTGACCTGGGTGGCGCAGTTGTCGATGTCGAAATTGGCCGGATCGGTGGTGCCGGTGACCAGCGCATGGCGCAGCAGCACGACACGGCCGCCGTCACGCAGCAGCGCCCAGCCGGCGTCCGTCGCATGGGCGACGGCGGGGAGAACAAGCAGAAATAGCGCCAGCACAAATCGAATCATCTGAAACCTTCCGAGAGCCGGATGTCGGCCCCGGTCATTCGCATATAGGGATCGGAAAGCCGCCACAAAGACAAGCGAAAGGCGGACGCTCCATCCGCAACTTCACTTTTTCGCCATCTGCTTCTTCGCCAGATCGATCTTCTGGTCGGTGAGCGAGATTGGGATCGTGTAGCCGGCTTCAGTAAAGCCCTGCTTGGCGTTCTCGAAGAATTCGATTGCCTTGAGGTATTCCGGCTTGCCCGCGCCGTAGCTGGCGCGGTTCCAGTGGACGTCACCGAGATTGTTCTGCTCGAAGGCCCACTGCAGCGGCTGGCTTTCGCGCGTAAACACCTTCAGCGTCGCCGTGAACGCCGCTTCGGCGTCGTTGAGATATTTGTCGGTCCGCTGGAGATTGCCGAGGTTGAGCAGGCTCATGCCGATGCCATTTTGAGCATTGGCCCAGTCGACCGGTGCCGCCTCGAGGGTGAGTATTTCAAGCGCTGCCCGCCGCGCATCGATCGAATCCTGCAGGGTCTTGGCATCACCATTGCTCATGCTCAGCCAGTGCAGCGTCGAGCCCAGGCCGGCCTGGGCCAGTGCCCATTGCCGCGGGTTCGTCTCGCGCTTGTACTCGCGCAACGCATTGCCGTAGGCGTCGACCGCATCGCTATAGTGCTCGGGCTTGTCGGTCACGCCGCCCAGCAGCTGCAGCGTGTTGCCAAGATTGTAGTAGCTCATAGCCCAGTCCTGCGGGAACTTCCGCCTGACATACACCTGCCGAGCGGCTTGGAAGGCCGCGGCCGACTGTTCCAGCTTGGCCGCATCACGCGTCCGCTGACCAAGCGTCTGATAGATCGAACCGAGATTGTTCTGGGCCGACGCCCAGTCCATCGGGAAGCGCTGGCGGGTGAACACGGTCAGCGCGTCGTCGTAAGCAGCCGCTGCTTCGTCGAGCGTGGCCGTGCCCATATCGAAGCGGGCAACACCGCTCAGCGCATTGCCGAGGTTGAGGCGACTGGTGGCCCAGGACACCGGGAAGGTTTCGCGGGTTCGCACTTCGAGTGCGGCGCGAAAAGCGTCGGCCGCCTCATTGATCTTGGCCTTTTCGTTGAGCTGGATGCCGAGCGTAACCAGCGTGTTGCCGAGATTGTTCTGGACCATCGCCCATTCCACGGGAGCTTTCTCGCGCGTGTATTCCTCGAGCGCCAGGCGGTAGGCGGCTTCCGCGTCCTTCAGATGCTCGCCGCCGGGCTCGCGCTCGGAAAGGGCATAGAGCGCCAGGCCGAGATTGTTCTGCGACGCGGCCCAGTCGAGCGGCAGCTTGTCGCGCGGGCGCTTCTCCAGGGCGGCGCGCATGGCCACCACCGCATCGTTGAGGCGCTTCGGATCGCTTTCGCGCTCCCCTATCTTCAGCAGCACGTTGGAAAGGTTGTTCTGCGCCGCAGCCCAGTTGCGATCGTCTTTCTCGCGCTCGAAGACGACAAGTGAATCGCGGAAGATCTGCGCCGCCTCGTCCAAATGCGTGGTCTCGGTTTCGCGTTCACCGATGGTTTGCAGCACAACCGCCATGTTGTTGCGAGTGATTGCCCAATCGCGATTCTGTTCACCATCAGGAATGAAGTTGAGGATGACACGGTAGGCTTCGATTGCCTGCTGCAGCGCATCGAGATCGCCGGAAGCTGAGCCATGAGCGTTGAGCGCCTCGGCCTCCTGGTTCTTGTAGTTCCAGCGCAGCTTGTCGTCCCATTTCTCGACCAGCGAAAACGCCTTGGCGTAGTCACTGGCGGCGGATTTGTAGTCGAAGACCAGCGCGGCGGCGTCGGCGCGTTTGGCGTAGACGGCGGCGTCGGCAATGCGCTTTTGCTTGACCAGATCCTCGGCCTCGTCAACTGCACCGCTGTTTTCCTCGACCCGGCCGACCGCGTCATCAAGGAATTTGCGTGCCGTCACCATGGCGCCCTGGTTGATGGCCTTGTCGGCGGAGGCGACGAGGCGCGAGATTTCGGGGTCGTCAGTGCGCAGCGCCGCGCGTTCGGCCATCATCTTCTTCAGGCGCTCGGCCTGGCCGTCCAGCACCTTCTGCAGGTCGTTCGGATCTTCGGGGATCTTTTCCGTGCCGAGCGCCTTGAGCACGCCGTAGAGCGCGTCGAGCGGCACACCGTCCTGAAGCGAGGCGAGTTCCACCTGCGCCCGCTTGGGGTCGGGCAGGTCCGAAATGGTCAGCAGCAATTGCCGCCTCTCGCCGGTGATCAGCCCGTCATCGCCGGTCGGCTCCGGCGGCGCGACGCCGAAATAGAGCAACCGGCGCAGGCTCTCGCTGACCCAGGGGCGCTGCTTAGCCTTGGTGTCGAGATAGACTTCTTCGGTGACCATGCGCATGACCGAGCCGAATTCCGTACCCTTCATCGCCGTGAGATGGCGCAGCAGGGCGGTTGCGTAGGGGCTGTTTTCGCCGGCGGCGCCGTCGAGTGCCGGGCGGCCCGGTTCGGCGGCAAAGCCCACCACCGTGCCGAGGCTCGCATCGTCGGCCGAGGCATTGCCGAGCGCCTTGGCGCCGCGCACCGGTTCCAGCCCGCCGGTGCCGATGGGCTCGGCGGAAGCCGTCGGCGCCCGGCGCACGACCGCGTCGGCCGGAAACGGATTGGTGCGGCAGGCGTCGAGCAGCACGATCGTCACCGGCACGGTCTTCTTCAGCTCGTCCATGACGGTGGAAATCGGCACCAGCGCCTCACCGGCATTCTTCAGCGAGGAGAGATCGGCGTCGACCGGCACAAGATAATTCTCGCCGCCGGCTTCGATGCCGTGGCCGGAATAGTAGATGAAAGCGACATCAGCGCCTTCGGCGTCCTCGACGAAGCGGTCGAGGTCGCGCTTCAGCTTGGCGGCATCGCGGTCGGTGACATTGCGGGCGTCGAAGCCGAGGTCGGTCAGCATCTTGGCCACGTCTCGGGCGTCATTGGCCGGATTGGCAAGGGCCGCGATATGTTCGTATTTCGACTGACCGATGATCAGCGCCACGCCCTTGAGGCTTTTGGTCTCAGTGGCCTCAGCCACAGATACGGCAAGGCAAAGCAGCACGGTGACGAAAGCCGCCAGCTGCCGGACAAGATTGCCTTTCGAGGTGGCAACAAAGGCCATTTGTCGTGTCGTCCGCCCAATGCTCCAAACCCTCTATAAGCCTGCCGGCCGACGATGATCAAATTCGGGCGCGATTGCGCCGCGACCATGGCTCGCTTATCCCTCGGGAAATGTCGCCGCTTACCGAAACCGTCCTCTTCGTCTTCAGTCTTGTCGCGCTCGGCTATATCGCCGGGTGGACCGGCTATCTCAGGCCGGCGAGCGGCGACGGCATCTCCGAATTCGCCGTCAACGTGGCGATGCCGCTGCTTCTGTTCCAGACGATGGTGAGGTCCGACTTCCACGGCGTGGCGCCATGGCCGCTGTGGTTCGCCTATTTCGCGGCAGTCGCCATCACCTGGGCCGCCGGCCATCTGGTCACCACGCGCATTTTCGGCAGGGATGCCCGCGCCGGTGTCGTCGGCGGCGTGTCGTCGGCGTTTTCCAATGTTGTGCTGCTCGGCGCGCCCTTTATACTCGGCATATTCGGAGCGGATGGCTTCGAGGTGCTGTCTCTGCTGGTCTCGGTGCATCTGCCGATCATGCTGATGGCCTCGATCGTGCTGTTCGAAGTGTTCGGCCGCGGCAGTGGCGAACCCATGCATCCCTGGCGCGTTGTCCGTAGCTTCCTCAGGCGGCTGTTCATGAATCCGTTGGTCATCGGCATTCTGGTGGGGCTTGCATGGCGCATCACCGGTGCGCCGCTACCTGATGTCGCCATGCGCCTGGTCGATGCGCTGGCCGCTACGGCGGCGCCGGTGGCGCTGTTTGCCATGGGGCTCAGCCTGCGCCGCTTCGGCATTTCGGGAAATGTCAGGCCGGCGCTGGTGCTTTCGGCACTGAAACTTTTCCTGATGCCGGCGCTGGTGCTGGTCTTCGTCTGGCTGCTCGGCCTGCCGCCGCTGACGGCCAAGGTGGCTGTGATGGTCGCCGCGATGCCATCCGGGGTCAATTCCTATCTGATCGCCGTGCAGTTCAACACTGGCCAGGCGCTGGCGTCGAACCAGATGACCATCGCCACGGCTTGTGCCGCTTTCACGACGACCTTCTGGCTGACAGTGGTGGTTCATGTCTTTGGTTAGGGGCTAACTTGCGTGCGGCTCTCGTCTTGCGCTGGCCCAACCCCTATATGCCATCTTGCAATTGCTTGCGGGGCTTGCCCTAGGTAAAGAGCAGTGGCTCCAGCGTGCCGGCACCGCCGCCTTGTGCACGCTCGTCAAAGAGATCCAGAAACCGGCCCGTCAGTGCGCCGAACGGAGGCTAGACCATGCTTCAGAAAACCAGCCATTTCATGCGCCAGGCCAATCTCATCAACGGCGAATGGGTGCAGGCCGACAGCGGCCAGACGGTGGACGTCAACAACCCGGCCACCGGCCTCAAGATCGGCACCGTGCCGAAGTCGGGCAAGGCGGAAACCCGCCGCGCCATCGAAGCCGCCGCCGAGGCCTTCAAGACCTGGCGCAAGACCACTGCGCTCGAACGCTCGAAGCTCTTGCGCAAGCTGCATGACGCGATGATGGACAATCAGGACGTGCTGGCCGAACTGCTCACCATCGAGCAGGGCAAGTCGCTGGCCGAATCCAAGGGCGAGATCGGCTCTGCCGCCGCCTACATCATGTGGTTCGCCGAAGAAGGCCGCCGCACTTATGGCGACGTCGTGCCGTCGCCGTGGGGCGATCGCCGCATCCTGGTGACCAAGGAGCCGGTCGGCGTCATCGCCGCGATCACGCCATGGAATTTCCCATCCTCGATGCTTGCCCGCAAGCTCGGCCCGGCGCTTGCCGCCGGCTGCACCGCCGTGGTCAAACCGGCCTCGCAGACGCCGTATTCCGGTCTTGCCTGGGGCGCGCTTGCCGAGGAAGTCGGCTTCCCCAAGGGCGTCGTCAACATCCTGACCGGTTCGGCTGCCGAAATCGGCGACGAGATCTGCGCCAACCCGCTGATATCGAAGATCACCTTCACCGGCTCGACCGAGGTCGGCAAGATCCTGATCCAGAAGTCGTCGGTCACCGTCAAGAAAGTGTCGATGGAACTTGGCGGCAACGCGCCGTTCCTGGTCTTCGACGATGCCGATCTCGACCGTGCCGTTGCCGGTGCCATCACCGCCAAGTACCGCAATTCCGGCCAGACCTGCGTTTGCACCAACCGCTTCCTCGTGCAGGCCGGCATCTATGACAAGTTTGTCGAGAAGCTGGTCGCAGCCAGTAATGGCCTGAAAGTTGGCTCGGGCCTGGAAGAGGGCGTCCAGCAGGGACCGCTGATCGACGTGAAGGCGGTCGAGAAGGTCGAGGAATTCATCGCCGACGCCACGTCCAAGGGCGGCAAGGTCGTTGCCGGCGGCAAGCGCCATGCGCTTGGCGGCTCGTTCTTCCAGCCGACCGTCATCGCCAACGCGAAGCCTGACATGCGTTTCATGAAGGAAGAGATCTTTGGCCCGATCGCCCCGGTGTTCAAGTTCGAGACCGAGGAGGAGGCCATCGCGCTCGCAAACGACACCGAGTTCGGCCTTGCCGCCTATTTCTACACCGGCGATCTCGGCCGCGCCTTCCGGGTCATGGAGGGTCTGAAATACGGCATGGTCGGCGTCAATGAAGGCCTGATCACCACGCCGGAAGCGCCGTTCGGCGGCGTCAAGGAATCGGGCCTCGGCAAGGAAGGCGGACATCAGGGTATCGAGGACTATCTCGACACCAAATATGTCTGCCTCGGCGGCCTCGGCCTCTAAACCATTGACGGGCAGGGGCAGGCCGCGTGCCTGCCCTTGCCAGACCACGTTCAGCCGGCCTAGAGCGGTTCACCGTTTCACGGAAACGTCAAACCGCTCTTTTTCTTTGTTTGATGCAATTCCTGACGGAAAAACCGTTTCACACTTTTCCTGGAATTGCTCTAAGTCCGTAGATCGACGAATTAGCATTTGGGCATAGCGATGAAGGACGGCGAAGTCTTCGGCACGACGCAGGCGGGCGAATCCGTCCGTCGTTTCACCATCCGTGGCGGCGGTATCAGTGCCAACATCATCGGGCTCGGGGCGATCATTCAGGATCTGCGGCTCGCCGGCCACGATGCGCCGCTGGTGCTGGGCTATGACCGCTTCGAGCCCTACGAAACCGACCGGGCCTTCTTCGGCGCGGTCGTCGGCCGTTATGCCAACCGCATCCGCGACGGCCGCTTCACCATCGCCGGCCAGCGTTACCAGACCGAACGCAATTTCCTAGGCAAGCACACGCTGCATGGCGGTTCGCGGGGTTTTTTCCACCGACCATGGACGGTTTCGCTGCACGGCCGGGATTTTGTCACGCTGACGCTGCACGATCCCGACGGCACGATGGGCTTCCCCGGCGCGCTCGACGTCACCTGCACCTACCGGCTGAAGATCCCCGGCACGCTCTCGATGGAACTGACGGCGACCTGCGAGGAGCCGACGCTGTGCAATCTGGCGCAGCATTCCTACTTCAATCTCGACGATGGCGGCACCAGTGACATCCTCGACCACCGCCTGATGCTGAATGCCGGCGCCTACACGCCGGTTGATGGCGAGATGATCCCGACCGGCGTCGTCAAGCCTGTCGACGATACCCCTTTTGACTTCCGCCAGGCGCGGCCGCTGCGCATGGAAACGGAGGGCGAGCAGCTCCCCTACGACGTCAATTTCTGCCTTGCGTCCAGCCGTGGTCCGCTTCACCAGGTGGCGTGGGCGCAAGGCGCCAATTCAGGCGTCGAGATGGAGGTCTGGACCACCGAGCCTGGCCTACAGCTTTACACCGGCCAATATGTCACGCCGACCTCAGGCGGCCTGGACGGGCGGCGCTACAAGGCATTTTCCGGCTTTTGTCTGGAAGCACAGGCCTGGCCCGATGCGCCGAACCGGCCCTATTTCCCGCAGGCCACGCTGTGGCCGGGCCAGATCTATCATCAGGTGACGGAATACCGCTTCCGCCTACCTTGAGAACTCAACTGTCGAACGCCGTCCTAAGCGTCTCGAACGGCGCCAGGGCGCCGCGGACCTGCACGACAGCGGCGGCAACGCGATGGGCGCGTTGCACGGCCTCTGCCGGCGCGTGGCCGGCAAGCCGGGCGGCGAGATAGCCGCCATTGAAGGAATCGCCGGCGCCGGTGGTGTCGACCGGGGTGGCGACATGCTGGGCCGGAACCGGCTGCAGGGTTCCGCCAGTGGCGATCAATGCCGGCTCCTCGCCATTCTTGACGACGACTTCGCCGACCAGTTTTCCAAACCGCGCTGCGGTCGCTTGCGGCGCGGTGTCGCCGAACAGCATCTGCTCGTCCGGGAAGGTTGGCAGCGCGATGTCGGTGACGGCAAGCGCATCGAGGATCGCAGCTTGCGCCTCTTCGCGACTCTGCCAGAGGCGCGGCCGGTAGTTGGGGTCGAAGGCGACCAGCGAACCGGCAACGCGGGCCTTGGCCACCGCTGCCAGCAACGTCTTGCGTGCGGCGGCGTCCAGAATTGCCAAAGTGATTCCGGAAAAATACACAAGAGCCTGGTTTTCAAGGCTTTTTGCCAAGGCAACCGGGTCCGAGGCAAGCCGTCTGGCCGCCGCGTCGCTGCGCCAATAGGTGAAGGCGCGTTCGGCGCCGGTCAAGGTGATGGCGTAAAGGCCGGGCCGGGCACCCGGGATGACCGGGCTGGCGCCGATGCCGATGCCGTTTTCTGCGAAAAAGGAAATCTGACCCTGCGAGAACGGATCGTCGCCGAAGGCAGAGACGTAAGTGGCGGGCCTCTCGCCGCTCAGCGCATGCAGTGCCCACAGCGTGTTGAACGTGTCGCCGGCAAAGCCCATGCGCCAGTTGGGCCCGGTCTGGCCGGACAGTTCGAGCATGCATTCACCGATCGAAGCGACGCCGTCTGCTGCCATAACTCTCCCTCGGGTTTGGTTTCGGTCCTGTAGCTTTTTGCGGCCGGCAGCGCCATGCTTGGCGGCGGCGGTTTTTTGCGCCAGAAGCGTTTTCCCACAGCAGCGGCGGGACGCGAACTGCTTCCCGTGACGTTATGTTTGAAGAGGAACCGGTTTGGCATCACTATGGCGTTATCTTCTTGCGGGCCTTGGTCTGGCCGCCTTGCTGGCCGGCATACTGGCGATCGTCTATCTGACCGCGCCGCAATCGGCGCCAGGCCCGGATATTTCGCGCTCGAAGAAAACGGCGAACGGCTTGTTTGTCGCCAGTTTCCAGCCGGAGCGGGGCGTTATCAAACAAGGCGAGCTGCAATCCTGGCTGCTCACCCTGAAGACGGTCAAAGGCGATCCTGTGGAAGGTGCGGCGATCTCGGTCTCCGGCGGCATGCCGCAGCACAATCACGGCCTGCCGACCAGTCCGCAGGCGACCGACTATCTGGGCGAGGGGCGATACCGCATCGAGGGGCTGAAATTCACCATGAGCGGCGTGTGGCAGTTGCGCTTCGCCATTTCAGCCGCAGCCGGTTCCGACACGGTCGTCTTCAACGTGGTGCTGTGACCAGATGAACCGCCTGTTGCGCTTTCTGGCACTGGCGGCGGTTTTGCAGGTTGCCGCCTGCGGCAAGCCGGATTTTTCCGATGCCGAGAAGAAGACCATTGCCGCGCTGGCGCTGAACGCCTTGCCGGCGCTGAAGCCCGATGCCACCAACCGCTTTGCCGACGTGCCGGCCGCAGCGGCTTTGGGCTCCACTTTGTTCTTCGACCAGGGCATGAGCCATGACGGCAACGTGTCGTGCTCGACCTGCCACAAGATCGACCGGCAGTTCCAGGACGACCTGCCGCAAGCCATCGGCGTCGGCCGCACCAACCGGCGCTCGATGCCGCTGGCCGGTGTGGCGCGCAATCCGTGGTTCTTCTGGGATGGACGGCGCGACAGCCTGTGGGCGCAGGCGCTGACGCCGCTGGAAAACCCGCTCGAGCAGGCGGGAAACCGCGCCGCCTTCGCGCATTACATCCAGAAGCGTTTCGGCGCCCGCTACGAGCGCATCTTCGGGCCGCTGCCTGACCTTTCCGCTGTGCCGGCCAACGCCAGCCCGCTTGGCAATGAAGCCGAGCAAGCCGCATGGAAGGCGATGACTGCGGCCCAAATGGACGACGTCAACCGCGTCTTTGCCAACATCGGCAAGGCGATCGCCGCCTTCGAACGGTCGATCGAACCGGCGCAGACGCGCTTCGACCGTTTCGCCATCGACCTGGCGTCCGGCGCCAAGCCGAAAGCCGACGATGCCTTTTCGCCGGAGGAAATGCTCGGGCTGAAACTGTTCATCGGCAAGGCCAATTGCGTGACCTGCCATAACGGTCCGCGCTTCACCGACAACAGTTTCCACAACACCGGCGTGCCACCGGTCAAGGATTTGCCGCTGGATCGCGGCCGCTTCGATGCAGTGGCGCAGGTTGAAGCTGATCCGTTCAACTGCTTCGGCGCGTTCCGCGATGGTGACGCCGGCGCCTGCGGCGAACTGCGCTTCATGGTCAAGGACGCGCCCGAACTGATGCGCGCCTACAAGACGCCGTCGTTGCGGGGCGCGGCGACGAGGCCGCCCTACATGCATGCCGGACAGTTCTCATCGCTGGAGGAGGTGGTGGCGCATTATTCGGCGGCACCCGCTGCTGTCGAGGGCACCTCAGAGGTCCACCCGCTGCAGCTGTCGGACCGCGAGCGCGCGGCGCTGGTGGCGTTTTTGAAGACGCTGTCGGACTGAGGAGTCAGCGGTCCTTCACCGTCTCCATCGCCACGAAGGTCGAGGTCTGGGCGACGTGGGGGAGGGCCGAGATGCGCTCGCCGAGCACGCGGCGGTAGGCGGCGATGTCGGTGGTGCGGACTTTCAGCAGATAGTCGAAGCTCGACGCCATCATGTGGCATTGCTCGATTTCCGGCACGGCCTGCACCGCGCGGTTGAACGCGTCGAGGGCGGCCGAGCGCGTATCCGACAGTTTGACCTGGACGAAGGCGACATGGCCTTCGCCCATGCGCTCGCGATCGATGATCGCCTGGTAGCCTCTGATGTAGCCGTCCTTCTCCAAGCGCTTTACCCGCGCCTGCACCGGCGTCTTCGAGAGGCCGACCTTGCCGGCCAGCTCCGACATCGACAACCGCCCGTCGCGCGCCAGCGCCGACAGGATGTTTTTATTGATGCGGTCCAATTGGTCTTCTGTCACCGACATTGCAGTCCATTTGATGGAAATTGATCGCAATGATAGATCGATCGGCCTGTCATGTCGATTTCTTTAGACCGGATGAAAATACGGCTCTGTGCTAGCTTGCGCCATTCGGTCCGGCGACCGCCGGCCCGCTCCCAGATGCTCGCTCCGCAGGGACCGCCATGCCGCTCGACACCATCCGCCAGCAGATCCGCGCCAACTACCTGCCCGACGAAGACGCCGCGGTGAAGAGGCTTGCCGAAGCAACCGGGCTTTCCAGCGAAGACCGCGATGCGATCTCGGCCCGCGCTGCCGATCTGGTGCGGGCGGTGCGCGGCTCGTCCGACCCGCGGCTGATGGAGGTTTTTCTCTCGGCCTATGGCCTTTCCACCAAGGAAGGCGTGGCGCTGATGTGCCTGGCCGAGGCGCTGCTGCGCGTGCCCGACACCGAGACCATGGACGACCTCATCGCCGACAAGATCGCGCCGCATGACTGGTCGGCGCATTCGGGCGGTTCGAGCTCGATCTTCGTCAATGCCTCGACCTGGGCGCTGATGCTGACCGGCCGTGTGCTCGACGAGGGCGAGGGCGGCATCGAAGGCACGCTGCGCTCGATGGTTCGGCGGCTGGGCGAACCGGTCATCCGCAAGGCGGTCGCCGCCGCCATGCGCGAGATGGGCGAGCAGTTCGTGCTCGGCCGAACCATTGCCGAGGCGATCAAGCGCGGCCGGCCGATGATCCAGAAAGGTTATCTCTATTCCTTCGACATGCTGGGCGAGGCGGCCCGCACCGAGGCCGACGCGCTGCGCTATCTCAAGGCCTATGCCGACGCCATTTCCTCGCTCGATTCAGGCTCGAACGGTCCGGATATCCGGCAGAACCACGGCATCTCGGTCAAGCTGTCGGCGCTGCATCCGCGCTATGAAGAGGCGCAGAAGGAAAAGATGCTGCCGGTGATGGCTGAGCGGCTGCTGTCGCTGGCGCTGGCCGCGCGGCATTCGCGCATGGGCCTCAACATCGACGCCGAGGAAGCCGACCGGCTGGATCTGTCGCTGGATGTCATCGAACGCGTGCTGTCCGAACCGGAGCTCGCCGGCTGGAACGGCTTTGGCGTCGTCGTCCAGGCCTATGGGCCGCGTGCGGCCTTCACCATCGACTGGCTCTATGCGCTGGCGAAAAAGTACAACCGCAACATCATGGTGCGGCTGGTCAAGGGCGCCTATTGGGACACCGAGATCAAGCGGGCCCAGACGCTCGGGCTTTCCGGCTACCCCGTTTTCACCCGCAAAGCCAACACCGATGTTTCCTACGTCGCCTGCGCCAAAAAACTGCTTGGCATGACCGACCGCATCTATCCCCAATTCGCGACCCATAACGCCCACACCGTTGCCGCCATCCTGTCGATGGCTGACAGCCGCGACGCCTTCGAGTTCCAGCGTCTGCACGGCATGGGCGAGGCGCTACACGAGACGGTGCGCAAGTCCGAAGGCACGCGCTGCCGCATCTATGCGCCGGTCGGCGCGCACTCCGATCTGCTTGCCTATCTGGTGCGCCGCCTGCTCGAGAATGGCGCCAATTCCTCCTTCGTCCACCAGTTGACCGACGAGGATGTCGAGCCGGAGGATATTGCACGTGATCCGCTCGAAACGGTCGAGAACCAGGGTCCGGCCGCCAATCCGGCAATCGCGCGTCCGGCGACGATCTTCGGCGCCGCCCGCCGCAATTCGAAGGGGTTCGACATCACCGATCCGGTGACGCTGGCGGCGATCGACAAGGCCAGGGCGGCCTTCGCCGGGCCTGAGCGCTGGCATGCCAAGCCGATCACGCGTGCGGCCGGCTACGGCAAGCAGCGCCCGGTGATCAATCCGGCAAGACCCGACGAGGTCGTCGGCACGGTCAGCGAAGCCGCCGCCAAGCAGGTCGCGACGGCCGTGCGCTTTGCGGTGGAGGCGCAGCCTGCCTGGGCAAAGCGGCCCGTCGCCGAGCGTGCCGCGATCCTCAACCGCGCCGCCGATCTCTATGAGGCCAATGCCGTCGAGTTCTTCGCGCTCGCCACCCGTGAGGCCGGCAAGTCACTGGCCGACGGCGTCGCCGAAGTACGCGAAGCCGTCGACTTCCTGCGCTACTACGCTGCCGAGGCAGCGAACAACGAAGCGGGCACCGAGGCGCGGGGCGCCATAGTCTGCATCTCGCCTTGGAATTTCCCGCTCGCCATCTTCACCGGCCAGATCGCGGCCGCGCTCGTCACCGGCAATTCGGTCATCGCCAAGCCAGCCGAACAGACGCCGCTGATCGCCTTCCGCGCCGTCGAACTGTTGCGCGAAGCCGGCGTGCCGGAAGACGTCATCCAGCTTCTGCCTGGCGATGGCCCGTCGGTCGGCGCGCCGCTGACTGCGGATCCGCGCATTGCCGGCGTCTGCTTCACGGGCTCGACCGAGGTTGCAAAACTGATCGAGAAACAGCTCGCCGAGACGGCCGCGCCCGACGCTATGCTGATCGCCGAGACCGGAGGCCTCAACGCCATGATCGTCGATTCCACCGCACTGCCCGAACAGGCGGTGCGCGACATCCTGGCGTCTGCCTTCCAGAGTGCCGGCCAGCGCTGCTCGGCGCTGCGCGTGCTCTATGTGCAGAAGGACGTCGAGAAGAAGATGCTGGAGATGCTGAAGGGCGCCATGGAAGCACTCACCATCGGCGATCCCTGGCAGATATCGACCGATGTCGGTCCGGTCATCGACGACGAGGCACAGAGTTCGATCCGCGAGTATTGCACCACGATGGGCATTCAGGGGCGGCTGATCGCCAAGCTCGAAGCGCCGAAAGATGGCCGCTTCGTCGCGCCGCATGTGTTCCGCGTCAAAGGCATCGAGGAGATGGAGCGCGAAGTGTTCGGCCCGGTGCTGCATGTCGCGAGCTTCGAAGCCGACGGGATCGATGCCGTCATCGCCGCCATCAACCGCAAGGGCTATGGCCTGACCTTCGGCCTGCACACCCGCATCGAGGGCCGCGTCCAGCATTTCGTCGACGGCATCCATGCCGGCAACATCTATGTCAACCGCAACCAGATCGGCGCCGTCGTCGGCTCGCAGCCCTTTGGCGGCGAGGGGCTTTCGGGCACCGGGCCGAAGGCCGGCGGTCCGCACTATCTTCGGCGTTTCCGCAAGGGACCGGAGGCCGGCACCGAGATTACCGACGGCCACAAGGTGACGGCGACCGAGCTCGCCGACAACCTGCCTGATCCGAACCTTGGCGGCTGGTCGACGCGGCCGGACCGCATCGCCATTCTGAGAAAGCATCTGCGCGGCAAGGGTGCGGCAGCGATAGGCGCTGCCGCCGGCATCGATTTCGGCCAGGTCGATCTGCCCGGACCGACCGGCGAGGCCAACACGCTGTCGCTGTCGCCGCGCGGCCGGGTGCTGTGCCTCGGACCTGACGCCGACACGCTGCTTGCGCAGACGATCCAGGCGCTGGCCGCCGGCAATGCGGTGCTGGCCGTGGCTCCGGGCGCGCCGGCAGCCCTGTCGGCGCTGACCGGTAAAGGCCTGCCGCTGGCGGCCATAGACGGCCGGCCCGACCCGGTCGAGGCGCGTTCGCTGCGCGTCGATGTTGTCGCCTTCTCGGGCAAGCCGGAAGCAGCCCGCATCGTGCGCAAGGTCATCGCCAACCGGAGCGGCCCGATCGTGCCGCTGGTCAGCGAAGTGCTTAACCCGGCGGCCTATGCGCATGAACGCGCCGTCTGCGTCGACACCACCGCTGCCGGCGGCAATGCCAGCCTGCTGGCGGCGGCGTAGGGGACTTTTCGTGGCTCGCTTGCTTGCGTCGGGTTGCAAGGATATGCGCTGATATAGACAGCAACTCGAGTGGGCCAGGCCGAACAGATGGAAGAGAAGCGCCCACCGTTTGAGCTACCACGCGTGGCCGTGGTCATCACCTGCTACAATTACCGGCCCTATGTCGAACAGGCGATCCGTTCAGTGCTGGCGCAGACCTACCGGAATTGGGACTGCGTCATCGTCGACGATGCCTCGACCGACGGCTCGGCCGAGCATGTCCGCCAACTTCTCCAGTCAATCGGCGACCCGCGCCTGCGTCTCCTGGTGCGGCCACAAAATGGCGGCCAACTGGCGGCCTTCCGCGACGGCTTTGCCGCTGCTGACGCGCCTTTTGTGACGTTCCTTGACGCCGACGATGTCTGGCTGCCGAATTTTCTCCTGGCGCATATTTCGGCCCATCTCAATGCAGTGCGCTCTGCGGCGCTGTCCAGTTCGGACGTGTTCCTGGTCGAAGGCGACCGAACATTGCTGGGCGGCACCTATGCCCTGCTGCGCAAGCCGCGTCCGAAGCCGGATGGCCTTGGGACCATCATCCCGGCCGGCAAGCAGCTTGGCGAGATGGCGCCCGATCTCGCCTATACATCGGATCATCCGGTCACCTATTTTGGGCCAGGGGTCTATGGCTGGATGTGGGCGCCGACATCATCGATGGTTTTCAGACGTGGCGCACTGGAACCGGTTCTGGCGTTCCCCTTCAAGACCAGGATAGGGACTGACTATCTAGCTGCAACATGCGCGCATCTGTCGGCCGGCAGCCTGCTCTTGTCGGAATGTCTGGGCCTCTATCGTCTGCACGGCGCCAACGCATCTGCCGGCGTCTCCTATGCCGGAGGCCATGTGCAGCAATCGGCGGCCTATCGCAGGCATGAGATCCCGTTGGGTACGGATGTTCTCGACTATGTGCTCGCCAATGCGGAGCGGCTCGGTGCCGTCAATGGCCGCGATTTCGTGCCTGGATTCCTGGCGCAGCACATCAGACGCTTTGGCCGCCTGGGAGATGATCCGCGCGTGAGGCCTTTTCTGGATCGCAGAAGCCGGTTGCGATGGCTGCGCAAGCGCGTCACCCGCTCTTTGCGGCGATTGTTTGGTCGGGCCTGACAGTGGGCAGCCCTGAATGCGGCTGCCCTGAGGCTAAAATATCTCAGGCGCCCTCGACGACCGAGAAGCCTTCGAACTGCGGATGGCCGAGATAGTGCACCTTCGAGGTGCCGGCGTTGCGGTGGGCCGCGCGGAAATTCTCGGATTTGGTCCAGGCGACAAAATCCTCGTGACTTGCCCACACCGTGTGCGAGGCAAACAACGTGTAGCCCTCGGTCTCGTTGACCGGGCCGCGCAGCAAGTGGAATTCCCTGAAGCCTTTCATCTCCGAAAGGCTGGAATCGCGGTTCTTCCAGACATCCTCGAAGGCGGCCTCCGAGCCATTCTGGACCTTGAAACGGTTCATGGCGATGTACATTGGCTTCCTCTTGAATTGGTGGACAACATTTGGCGAAGGTCTACGAGGTGCTTAGAACGGGCCGATCCGCGCCCTGAACACCCAGCTTGACATGCCGGTCTCGGGTGGAATGGGCGGGAACGGGGCCTGCTGGCGTACCAGTTTCAAAGCGAATTGGTCGAGTTCTGCGGATCCTGAACTTTCGGCAAGCTGCAGGTCGCTGATGCTGCCATCGGCCATGACGACGAAAACGACCCTGGCATTGTTGAGAGCCTTTTCCTGAATCTCTTTCGAAACACGGCGGTTGGCGCGGGCAAGCTTGTTTTGAACTTCAACGCTGTAACCGGATTCCATCGCATTGCCGGCTGCGCCCTGTTTTTTACCCTTGCTGGCCGCCGCCAGCGCGTCACGTTCCTCGCCATCTGTCGCGCCAGCGTCTACCGATTCTGATGGGCTAGGCCTCGGGCTCGGGACCGGGGCCTTGGCATCAGGCAAATCAACAGGGGGCTCGTCGGCGGGCGGCGCCTCTGAACTTTGCGGTTGAACGGCCGACGATGTCGGCTTCTCAGCCGCTGGGGCGACACTTTGATCATTCGGGATCGCGGCCGTCAGTGTATTTGGAGCGACGATTGCCTGTTTGGCGGCTTCCGGCGCAGGCTTGGGTGCCGGCGGCTCCTTGACGGGTTGGGCCGCCTCGGTTGACGGCGCGGGTTGAACGGCCTCGGGCTTGGCCGGCTGCGGATCGGCCACCAAGGCAACATCGATCGCGTCAGGCGGCAGGTTTTTCAAAGCGGTGCCGACGACGTCGGCGCCCGATTGTTGGGAGCCTTCGGCTTGTATCGCATCTCCGGTATCGAACGTTCCGGCGGGTGCGACCAGGAAAGCGGCCGCAGCCGCCGCGTGCAGCAGGCAGGAGGCAACAATCGCCACCGTCCATTTGCGATCGGCCGCCGGCCGCGCAAGCGGCACGGGGGGCGCAATCGCCAGTTCGTTGCCGGCGTCGGGGAGGGGGTTGATGTCCTGCATGGTTCGCGGCCAGACCTGCCGCGAGCGAGGCCGGATTGTCAAATCAAGATCGGTTGCCGGCCATGGCAATGGAGCAGAGACCGGCCATCCCGCAGTGTTCTCAGGGAAGGTCGGATGCAGGCCCACCTCAGACGCCGAATGCGATACCGGTCTTGGTTTCGGTCTTCAGACCGCTCATGCAGGCTCCCGGCTCCACGCCGGTGCCGGCGCATTCGGTGGCGCTGTTGATCAGTACGCGGCTGAGTTTGGTGCAGTCGGTGCCGGCGAGGTCGAAGCGGGTCACCTTGGTCTTGCCGGCCGGGAGCTCCTTGAAGTCCAGCACGCTCAGGCGGTCGACGACACCGGCCTCGTTGAACAGCGCGATCTCGAAGGCCGCCTTGGACAGATCGGTGCCGAGCGCATTGTTGACGACGAAAGTCAGGCGGCAGCCCTTGTCGGAGGGCTGCGCGGCATTGAGCTCGAGGCTGAGTTGCGGCGCCGGCGCGGACTGCGCCCACGCCGGCACCAAGCCAAGCGACATCGCCAGCGTCGAGGTGAGGAGACGAAGCGATGTCGTCAACTTTATCATTGACATCAGCCTCCAAAGCGCATGGTTGCGGCCAGCTTCAGCGTGATGCCGGGTTCGTAGATGACGGCGGTGGTCCCGCCGTTCAGCGGGTTGGTGTATTTGACATCGAACAAATTGTCGGCGCGGAAGTCGACCTTCAAATTGTCGGTTGCCTGGTAACTGGCGAAGGCGTTGACCAGCGTATAATCCTTGGCCACGGGATTGCCCTTCGGCTTGCCGTTGTACTGCACCTCGCCGCCGACGGTCAGCCTGTCTTCGAGGAAACGGAAGCCGAGCTGCCCGGTGACCTGCGAGGACGGGATAGTGGCAAGGTCGGCCCGCTCACCTTCATAGGAGATGGTGTGGCCGTTGATGATGGAGGCCGAGAGCCCGGCATAGCCCCAGGCGGCATCGTAGACGCTTTCCAGTTCGAAGCCGTTGATCTTGGCCTGGGCGAAGTTCTGGTACTGGAAGCAGATCGGGATGCCGGGGCCAAACGGGCAGCCGCTGGTCGGGTCGAATGCCGACAGCGTCACGCCCTCGATATAGTCGTCGACATCGTTGTGGAAGTAGGCCGCCTTGAGCCGGAACGCGTCGCCGGATTCCAGGATGTCGTTCAGCTTGTAGTTGACGCCGAATTCGGTGGTCTTGCCGGTTTCAGGCCGCAGGTTCGGGTTGGGCAGGAACGGGAAGGTGACGCCGGCCGGATGGTTGCCGCTGATCAGCGTTTCGGTCAGCGACGGCGAGCGGTAGCCTTCGGCGTAGGTGCCATAGAATTGCAGGCCGGCCAGGCTGGCGCTTTCGAAGGGCGAGACGCCAACGGTGATGCGCGGCGACAACCTATCGCCTGAGGTTTCGTTGTCCGAATCCTTCAGGCTGTAATTGTCGTAGCGCAGGCCGGTGATGACTTCGAGCCAGTTCCAGCTCAGCTTGTCCTGGATGTAGGCGCCCGAGACGTTGCGCTTGCCCGACGGCGTATAAAAACTGTCGCCGCCCGACGTGCCGCCGGTCTCGACATTGTCGCCGACCCAGTCGCCGCCATAAGTCAACTCATGCGCGATGCCGGCGGTCTGGAAGCGCGACGTGTTCCAGATGTCGATTCCGGTGGTGCCGACATCGAAGGTCGATGTCGAGCCTGCCGGCAGCACGACGGGGAGACCGGTGACCGGATCGAACCGGTTTTGCGGCACAAGCGTGGTCAGGTCGAGATTGGTCTTGTTGTAGGAGGCGTTGATGTGGAGATCGAGCCAGCTCTTGGCGTCGTCGGTGATATTGTAGCGGGCGGTGAAGGTGTTCGACTTCAGCTCGACGTCATTCGCGGGCACGCCGCCGCTGGTTTCCGTCCAGCCATCGCTCGAACCAACCCAGCCGAGCTTCAATTCGCTGTTTTCACTCGGGCGGATGGTGGTCTTGAGCAGGCCGCTCAGCACGTCGAAGCCGGTGCCGGCGACGGTGTCGCCGCTGCCATTCTTGTAGTCGCCGTAGTCGCGGTAGACGATGTTTCCCAGGACGTCCCAGTTGTCGTTGAATTTGTAAGCGCCGCTGGCGCTGGTGGTCCAGCCCTTGCCGTTGCTTTCGTAGCGCCCCGTGACGGAGCCGGCCCAGGTCTCTACGGGCTTCAAGAAGTCCTCAGCATCCTTGGTGTCGAAGAAGACGACGCCGCCAATGGCGCCGGAGCCATAGGTGTTGGCGACCGGTCCGCGGATTACATCGACGGATTTGATGAGTTCGGGATCGACATAGAAGGTCGACTGCGTGCCGTGGTCGGAGCGCTGGAAATTCTGCCTGGCGCCGTCGACGATGACCGCGACGCGGCCGAAATCCTGCAGGCCGCGGATGTTGATGCTGGAGCTGACGCGCCGTGCGTCGGCTTGCACGGTAACGCCCGGCACGCCGAGCAGCATTTCGTTGGGTGTCGTCGCCATACGGCGTTCGAGCTGTTCCTGGTCGACATGGCTGGCGGAAGCCAGCGATTCGATCGCCGTCTCGCCGGTACGGCTGATGACGAGGATCTTGTCGAGCAGCGTTACGCCGGCGGGTGCAGGCTTGGTGTCCTCGGTCTTCTTGGAGGGGTCCGCCTGGTCAGCGGCTGGCTGAGCGGTTTGTTGAGCGCTGGCCGGCGTCGTCAGCAGCGCAATCACTGCGACCCCTGCAAGCAAAATGGCCACTGCCTTTGCCATAGGCCGATGCGCCGGATCGGCGTTTGCCAGATCCAGTCGTTCACGATTTGCCAACCCCATTGCCCCAACTCCAAATCCAGGTTCGATGCTGGCTGGCGGTGGCGCTCGCTGGCATTTTTCATTTCGTCCGGCGTCTTAAATGTTGACTCATTTGGTCCGGTAATGCATTGACTAATAAACATGACTATTCGAGTCAAGAAATGAATCGGCATTTTGCAACGCCTAGCCAGACGCCCGGCACAGGAAAGGGATCGACAGAGATGAACACCCACAATCCCAGTGACTTCCGCTACCGCGTCCGCCGTTCCGAGGAGGCGCCAACCCGTTTCGACCGGGTGCCGCTGGCGGTGCGGACCTTGTCGTCCAACACGCTGTTCCAGGGCGAGCACGAGATCGGCATCGAGCACCATGGCGCGCTCTATCGGCTCAAGATCACCCGTCAGGGCAAGCTCATCCTCAACAAGTGACGAACCAGACAGGCCAACACACCAACTAGGGCAGACAGGTAAGCAGGACATGGACCAGCGCGTAAAACCCGCTCCGCATGAAATCCGACGGGCGCGGGCAGATAATCCGAAAGCGCGCGAGCGCGATCTTGCCGCCGAGCTTGGCATTTCGGAGGCCGAACTGGTCGCCGCGCATTGCGGCGACGGCGTCGTGCGCGTCGAGCCGCGGGTCAACGATCTGCTGTCCGGTCTCGAAGCCGTCGGCGAGGTGATGGCGCTGACCCGCAACGAAAGCGCGGTGCACGAGAAGATCGGCGTCTACGACAAGGTCGTGCCCGGCACGCACAATGCCATGGTGCTGGGCGAAAACATCGACCTGCGCATCTTTCCGAAAGTCTGGGCGCATGGCTTTGCCGTGGAAAAGCGCGACGGCGGCGACATCCGCCGCAGCCTGCAATTCTTCGACGCGGCGGGCGATGCCGTGCACAAGGTGCATCTGCGGCCGGCGTCCAATCTCTACGCCTACCAGAAGCTGGTGGCGGCACTCGAATCATCGAACCAGGAGCCGACCGCTTCTGTCGCAGGTTTGGCCGAGGACGACGCCGAAACCCCAGGCGCTGCGGCCAGCATCGACGATTTGCGCGACCGCTGGAGCCGGCTGACCGACGTGCATCAGTTCTTCGGCATGCTGAAGGCGCTGAAACTCAGCCGCCGCCAGGCCGTGCGCATGGTCGGCCAGGATTATGCCTGGCTGCTCGACAATGACGCCGTCAGCGCCATGTTCCACAATGCGGCCGCCGGCGGCATGCCGATCATGTGCTTCGTGGGGAACCGCGGCTGCATCCAGATTCATTCCGGCCCGGTCAAGTCGATCAAACCGATGGGTCCCTGGATCAACGTGCTGGACGAGACCTTCCACCTGCATTTGCGCACCGATCACATCCAGGAGGTCTGGGCTGTGCGCAAGCCGACCAAGGACGGTCATGTCACCTCGCTCGAAGCCTATGGCGCCGACGGCAAGATGATCATCCAGTTCTTCGGCAAGCGCCATGAAGGCGAAGGTGAGCGCGACGACTGGCGGTTCCTCGCCGAAAACCTGCCGCGCATTCCAAGCCCGACCGCAGCCTGAGGACGACGACGATGAATTCACTGTTCAGGCTGTTGGGCCCAACGGTTGCCGCGGCCATGGGCCTTTCGCT
Source organism: Mesorhizobium sp. WSM4306 (assembly GCF_007003975.1). Taxonomy (GTDB): domain Bacteria; phylum Pseudomonadota; class Alphaproteobacteria; order Rhizobiales; family Rhizobiaceae; genus Mesorhizobium. Next base: position 324,515 of record NZ_VFTC01000001.1, on the reverse strand, counting down.
GCTTGCCGCCGCGCCGGCGCGGGCCAGCGAGGCTGTGGCCGTGTTTGACGATACGTCGCGGATCGCGGCGATCGGCGGCTCCATCACCGAGATCGTCTACGCGCTTGGCGAAGAGGGCCATCTCGTCGCCCGCGATTCGACCAGCCGCTACCCCGCCGCCGCGATGGCGCTGCCCGACGTCGGCTACATGCGCCAGCTGTCGGCGGAAGGTGTTCTGTCGGTCAATCCGTCCGGCATCCTGGCGCTGCATGGCAGCGGCCCCAAGGAAGCGGTCGATGTGCTGAAGAAATCGAGCGTGCCGTTCATCGACGTGCCCGAGCACTACAGCCATGACGGCATTCTGGAAAAGATCCGCATCGTCGGCAAGGCGCTCGGCGTCGACGCCAAGGCCGAGACGCTTGCTGCCGAGACCAATGCCAAGCTGAAGGCGGCCGAAAAACAAACGGCATCGATCAAGGAGCGCAAGCGCATCCTGTTCGTGCTGTCTATCCAGGGCGGCAAGATCCTCGGCGCCGGCAGCGACACTGCCGGCGACGGCATCATCAAGCTTGCCGGCGCGGTCAATGCGGTCGAAGGCTTTTCCGGCTACAAGCCGATGTCCGACGAGGCCATCGTCACCGCCAGGCCCGACGTGATCCTGGCAATGAAGAATGCCGGACCGCCGATTGCAGAGGCTGAGCTGTTCGCCATTCCGTCGATCACTTCGACGCCGGCCGGGGAAGGCCGTAAACTGATCCTGATGGACGGCAGCTATCTCCTTGGCTTCGGGCCGCGCACGGCCAACGCCATCCACGATATCGCCGTCTCGCTCTATGGCAGTCAGGTCACGGACTGAGCGGATGGTGGATCAGTCGATCGCCGGCGCGGCGGGCAAGTTGGTGGCCGAAGGCGATCGTTCGGGGCGCGCGCGTCTGGTTATTTTGCTTCTGTGCCTGGTGCTTGCGCTTTCCATGTTCCTGTCGCTGACATCGGGCGCCTCCGATGCGTCGGCCGTCGGCGTCATCCGGGACTGGCTGACCGGCGCCGTGCCGGCCAATGCCGCGCTCGGCGCTCGCGACCGGCTGATCGTCTACGCCATCCGCATGCCGCGCGTACTGCTCGGCGTGCTCATCGGGGCGGCACTGGCTGTGTCGGGCGCGGTGATGCAGGGCCTGTTTCGCAATCCGCTTGCCGATCCCGGCTTGATCGGCGTTTCCGCCGGATCGAGCCTCGGCGCGGTTGCGGTCATCGTGCTCGGTACGACCTGGCTGGCGCCGCTCACTTTGGCGCTCGGCAGCATGGCCCTGCCGCTCGCCGCCTTTTGTGGTGGCCTTTCGGTGACGCTGGTGCTCTACCGTGTCGCCACACGGCAGGGGCGGACCTCGGTGGCCACCATGCTGCTTGCCGGCATTGCACTGGCTGCCCTTGCGATGGCGTTGACCGGCATCCTCATCTTCATGGCCGACGACCGGCAGTTGCGCGACCTGACCTTCTGGCAACTCGGCTCGCTTGGCGGTGCAACCTGGCCGAAGATCGCCTCCGTCGGCCCAATCATCGTTCTGGCCCTGGCGGCAATGCCGTTCATGGCCCGCGGTCTCAACGCGCTGGCGCTGGGTGAGGCGACGGCCGGCCATCTCGGCATTCCGGTCCAGCGCCTGAAATACACCGCGATCGTCGGCGTCTCGGCGGCAGTCGGCGCCTCGGTCGCGGTCAGCGGCGGCATCGGTTTCGTCGGCATCGTCGTGCCGCATCTGTTGCGGCTGCTGATCGGCCCGGACAATCGCTATCTCTTGCCGGCATCGGCGCTGCTCGGCGCCTCGATGCTGCTGATTGCCGATGCCATCGCCCGCGTCATCGTGGCGCCGGCGGAACTGCCGATCGGCATCGTCACGGCGATCGCCGGCGCGCCGTTCTTCCTCTGGATCCTGCTGCGCAAACGCGGCGTAGTCGACTTGTGAGACTTGAAACCTGTGAGGCTGGCATGATCGAAGCACGCGATGTCTCGGTGGCGATCGGCGGCAAGCGCATCGTCGCCAATGTCGATTTTACCGCGCGGCCGGGCGAGATCGCCGCCATTGTCGGACCCAATGGTTCGGGCAAGACGACCTTTCTGAAAGCCTTGTCAGGCGATCTGTCGTTTACCGGAACGGTTGTTGTCAACGGTCGCGACCTCGTCGCGATGAAGCCGGTGGAGGCCGCGACAGCGCGCGCCGTGCTGCCGCAGGCAACGACATTGTCCTTTCCCTTCACCGTCCGGGAAGTGGTCAGGCTCGGCCTTGTCGGCGGTCGTTCCGGCGTGTTGCCGGGCGAACACGGGAGGCTGCCTGAGCGGGCGCTGGCGCGGGTCGATCTCGACGGCTTTGCCGGCCGCTTCTACCAGGAGCTTTCGGGCGGCGAACAGCAGCGCGCGCAGCTGGCACGCGTGCTGTGCCAGGTGTGGGCGCCGGTGCTCGACGGCAAGCCGCGTTATCTCTTCCTCGACGAGCCGGTATCCAGCCTCGACATCAAGCACCAGCTGATCATCATGAACATCGCCCGCGATTTCGCCCGGCGCGGCGGCGGCGTGATCGCCATCCTTCACGACCTCAATCTGACGGCCATGTATGCGGACCGGGTTTTCGTCATGCATCGCGGCCGGCTCGCCGCCAACGGCTTGCCGCAAGAGGTGCTGAGCGACGATCTGATCGAGAAAGTGTTCGATTGCCGGCTGCGTGTCGGCGTGTTGCCACCGGGAAACGTGCCGTTCATCCTGCCGCAGTCAGCCGCCTAGAATCTCAGGCGGCCGGGGCGCGGCGTTCCAGCATGTCGATGCCGAGCAGATGGCGCACATTCGGGCGCGCTGCCACCATGTCGGCAATCGTGTAGCGGGAGAGCACGGCGAAAAATGCGTTGAGCGCCTCACGCAGCGCCGAGTTGAGGGCACAGCTGTCGACCAGCGGACATTCGGCCGCGTCGTTCTCGAAGCACTCGGCCATGGCGAAGCTCTCTTCGGTCACTCGCACGACGTCGAACAGGTTGATCTGCTCGGCGGGACGGCCAAGCCTGACGCCGCCATTGCGGCCGCGCACCGTCTCGACCAGACCATGCTCGACCAGCGGCTGCAGGATCTTGAACAGAAAAAGCTCCGACACCGAATAAGCGGCCGCAATCTCCGGAATGCGGCTCAGCCGTTCGGTGTTTGCCGCGCAATACATCAGGATGCGCATGGCGTAGTTGGTCTGGCGCGTTAGCCGCATCTCATTCCTCACCCAAGTGCTGGCGCATTGGCACTGCACCAGATTTTAGATTTGTGCTGGTGCGGCTTTCTCACCGGGAGTTTCGGATTCGCCCACACTGGCCTCTTGGGAATATGGCCTATACCTTGGAACAATTCCAGACTGGGATTGCATGATAGATGAATATTCCTGTCAACTTTGTGTGCGTAATCGGCATGTCTTGAGGCAAAATCGGCCGTCCGGTCATGTCACGGGCCGAAACAGTCCCTAAATACCCCTGAGATCGACGAGGATCGGCCCACAATGTCTCAATCGGCTCCGTCCCTGGCGTCCGGCTCTTTCGACACCGAGGCGGGCGCCAAGCTTTCCGCTCTGCGGTGGACAAAGTTCCTCGCCACGGCAGCACTAGCGCTTTGCGTCGTGGTCTTTGCCGTCGCCAAATCGTTCGAGGGCACTTATCCGTGGTTGGGCTTTGTCGCGGCCTTCGCGGAGGCGGCGACCATCGGCGGCCTGGCAGACTGGTATGCGGTGGTGGCGCTGTTCAAGCGACCGCTCGGCCTGCCGATTCCGCACACCGCCATCATCCCGGCGAACCAGAACCGCATCGCCGACAATCTCGGCCGCTTTATCGAGGTCAATTTCCTGGCGCCCGACCCGGTGCGCAAAAAACTCGCCGAGGTCGATTTTGCGGTGCTTGTCGCCGACTGGCTGACTGACGCCGAACGCTCTGCCGGCCTGTCGCGCTTTGTCGTGCGGCTGGTACCGCAGACGCTTGCGGCAATCGAGCAATCCGGCCTGCGCGGTTTCGTCACCAGCCGCATGCTGGAGCAGATCGACAAGGTGCCGCTGGCGCCGCTGGCGGCCGAGCTGCTGTCGGCGCTGACCGACGACCGCCGCCACCAGAAACTGTTCGATGAGTTCACCCGGGTGATCGGCAGGTTCCTGAACGACGATGAGGCGCTGGCGACCATGCGCGAAAAAATCCGCGAGGAATTGCCGTCACTGTTCAACCTGTTCCGCGCCGACGCTTATCTGTTGAAGAAAATCGTCGCTTCCGCCGGTTCGCTGCTCGACGAGGTGCGGGCCGATCCCGATCACCCGATGCGCGCCGAATTCGACCGTTTCGCGCATAGCTTCATCGAGCGGCTCAGGACCTCGAAGCAATATGCCAAGCGGGCCGAGAAACTGAAGCGCGATTTCCTGGCACGGCCGGAGGTCAAGGCGCTGGCCGGCGACATGTGGCAGAGCCTCAGTCTGTTCATAGAACAGGACGCCAAGGCGGAGAATTCGATTGTTCGCGAGCACCTCGCCAACATGTTCGTGGAGGTCGGCCGCCATCTTGCCGGCGATCCGCAGATCAGGGCCGACATGAACCAGGGCTTTGTCGTGGCGCTGGTCTCGTTCGTGGAGAGCCAGAAGAGTGGCGTGTCGACATTCATCGCCGACCAGGTCAAGCGTTGGGACCTTGCCCAGCTGACCAGGCTGATCGAGATGAACATCGGCAGGGACCTGCAATATATCCGCTTCAACGGCATGATCATCGGCGGCCTTGCCGGCCTGGTGCTTTACACGGCGGAGCTGTTGTTCCTCGCCGGCTGAAGCGGGCGCTTCGCCTTTGCACCGCCAAATTGCGTTGCGCGGGCGAATGGACACGCGGCGCGCGAGTGCTATTGTCCACAACAGGGTTCAGCATTTGCGCAAACTGGGGAGCAAGCGACCAATGGCCAAACAACCCGAATCCGATTCTTTCCTTGGTATGTTCAGCCGCTTCGGCCGCGACCTGAAGGTGCCGAATGTCGAGGCGATCCTCGCGCATCACCTCAAGAACCTCGAGGCGCTGGAGAAATCGGCACGGGCGGGGGCTGCCGGCGCGACCTCGCTTCTGTCCCGGCAGCGCGAGATGCTGCAGGACACGCTGCGCGAAATCAGCGACATGGCGCAGAACTACAAGGTGCCGGGCAATCCGCAGGAACTGATGTCGAAACAGGCGGAGTTTGCCAAGAAATCCTTCGAGGCGGCGCTGAAGAATGCCGGCGAAGTGGCCGAGCTGGTGAAGAAATCCGGCACCGAATCCGTCGAAATCCTGCGCGATCGCATCAAGGAAGCGATGGAGGAAATCCGCTCCGGTTACGAGAAGAAGAAGTGATCTTGGGCACAGCCTGACCCGGCGCCCACCGCCTCTGCACAGACGGCCGTTTGCGGCGCATGGCCATGGATGAGGCGTACCGTTCGGCGGAAAATGACGGAACGGAATCGCAACAGGCGAATTGACAGGGGCGGTCGGTTCGTGGTCCGAGGCATTTGGAGCCATCGGGAAAGCAGGAATGACGGAAATACGGCCGAAAACGCCGCCGACCTTTGAGCAGCTAAGGGCGATGGCCGGGCAGGAGCTCGGCGTGTCGGAATGGACGACGATCGACCAGAGCCGCATCAACCAGTTCGCCGAATGCACCGGCGACCATCAGTGGATTCACGTCGATCCGGAGCGCGCCAAGCGGCAAAGCCCGTTTCGCACCACGATCGCGCATGGCTATCTGACGCTGTCGATCATCGGCGCACTGGCGCTCAATCTGGGCGTCGTGCCCGAAAACACGCAGGCCGCCTTCAACTACGGCTTCGACAAGGTGCGTTTCCTGGCGCCGGTCAGGGTCGGCGCACGAATCAGGCTGCGCTCGACACTTTTGTCGGTGGAGGACAGGGGGCCGGGCCAGTATCTGATGAAGGCCGCCAACACCGTCGAGATCGAGGGTGAGCAGAGGCCGGCTTTGACCGCCGAAACGCTGGTCATGCTCTATGAGCGCCGCAAGCGGGCTGCAACTTAAGCACCCTACCTTCGATCACGATGGCTGTTGCCGCGACGATGACCTGCCGGCGGCGCGGGCCGACAGCAGCGCCAGGAACAGTGCAGCCACCGCCAGGGCTGTCGCCGTCTGAAAGGTGACCTGCATGCCGTGGGCGGCTGTCGCTGAGGCCAACTGACTCTCCCGTCCTCCAGCCGAGGCTACCGCAAAAATGGCGCCCATCAGCGATGCGCCGGTGATCAGGCCGAGATTGCGTGACAGATTGAGCAGGCCGGACACGACGCCGCGCTCACCGGCGGCGACACCGCTCATGACGGCGGCGTTGTTGGATGTCTGGAACAGGGCGTAGCCGAAGCAGGTGACGGCGATCGGCATGACATAGCTGGCAATGCCGAGTTTTGTCGCGGCGAGCGACAAAAGGAAAGTGCCGGTGGCGAGGCCGAGCAACCCGGCAACCATCATCCGGTGCGTGCCGAGGCGATCGGTGAGGCGGCCGGCGATGAGCGCCGAGAGCGCCGATACCAGCGGACCGGTCGACAGCACCACGCCGACCATCGCGGCGTTGAGCCCGAGCCCGCGCGACAAATAGAACGGCGCGACCACCAGGGTCGCCATCATCACGGTGGCGACGATGAGGTTCATGGCGAGGCTGGCACTGAGCCCGATGTCGTACAACCGGGCAAGCCGGATCAACGGATTCTTCGCCCTCGTTTGCGCAACGCCGAACAGAACGACGCCGATGCCGGCGGCGATCAGCAGGCCGATGTTGGGCGTGCCGAAATGGCCCCGGCCGAGCGTCATCGCCAGCGCATAGGCGGCGAGCGTAAAGGCGAGCAGCACGGTGCCCACCGCATCGAAGCTGCCTCGATCGACTTCGGTAGCCTTGCCGCGGGCAGGCAGGGCCAACCAGGCGAGGGCGAAGGCCGCGACGCCGAGCGGGATATTGACGAGGAAGATCGCCCGCCAGCCGAAGCCGGCGATGAGAAGGCCGCCGAGCGACGGGCCGAGCGTCGTACCGATCGCCGACATGGCACCGAGCAGGCCCATGGCGCTGCCGGTTCTCTCCTTGGCTACGGTCTCCGCGACAAAGGCCAGCGTCAGCGCCATCATCAGCGCCGCGCCAAGCCCTTGCACGGCGCGCGCCGCGATCAGCAGCCAGAGCGTCGGCGCCAGGCCGCAGAGTACCGAGGCCAGCGTGAACAGCGCGATGCCGCCAAGCAGCAGAGGCCGGCGGCCGAACATGTCGGCCAGCCGTCCGGCGCTGACGATCAGGGTGGTGATGGCGAGCAGGTAGGCGAGAACCACCCATTGCACCGACTGGAACGACGCGCCGAAGGCCTGCATCAGCGATGGCAGGCCGACGCTGGCAATGCTGGTTCCAAGCGACGACAGCAGCGTGGCCAGCGACAGGCTTGCCAGCGCCAGGACTGCGGACTGGACCTGCTGCGGCGCCGATGCGCGTTCGTTTCCAGTCTGTTCGGCAATTGCCATAGCGATCTCCTTCTTTCCGGTCCGGGAAACGGACCTGTTGGAGATCTAATTTCTTCAGCGGCATGGCGAAAGGCGCAGCATTTGCATCTTATTCGTGCATCAAACGCCATGTCATGTGTTACAATCCGCTGATGACATCGCCCGATCTCAATCTGCTGTTCGCGCTCGACGTCCTTTTGGCCGAAGGCAGCGTGGCGCGCGCCGCTACCCGGCTGCGGCTCAGCCCGTCGGCGATGAGCCGCACGCTGGCGCGACTGCGGGAAGCAACCGGCGATCCGCTGCTGGTTCGCGCCGGCCGGGGCCTGGTTCCGACCCCACGCGCGCAGGAATTGCGGCAGCAGGCCGGCCGCGTCGTTGGGGATGCCGAGGCGTTGCTGCGCCCTGCCAGGCTTCTCGATCTTGCGAAGCTGGACCGGATCTTCACGCTGCGCACCAATGAAGGGTTCGTCGAGGAGTTTGGACCTCGTCTTGTCGCCCTCATCCAAGCCGAGGCGCCCGGCGTGCGGCTGCGCTTTGCGCCCAAAGCCGACAAGGACGCCGCCTCGCTGCGCGACGCTGCGATCGACCTGGAAATCGGCGTTGCAGGCGAAACCGGACCTGAAGTGCGCATACAGGCGCTGTTTCGCGACCGCTTCGTCGGCGCGGTGCGAGCGGGTCACCCCTTGAGCGAAGGCGTGGTGACGCTCGAACGCTATGCCGCCGGTCGCCACATCAGCGTTTCAAGGCGCGGCCGGGAGAGGGGACCGATCGATGAGGCGCTGGCACAGCTTGGCATGCAACGGACCGTGGTATGCATGGTTTCCGGTTTCTCGGCAGCACTCGCCATGGCGCGCGCTTCCGGTCTGATCGCCAGCATCCCCGAACGGCATACGCAAGGCGCACGCGCCGGCATGGTCAGCTTTCCACTGCCGGTCGCAACCGTCGAGGTCACCATCTCGATGCTGTGGCATCCGCGGCTCGATGCCGACCCGGCGCAACGCTGGCTGCGCGACTGCGTGCGCGAGGTCTGCGCGGCCTCTCGGTGAGCGATCAGCGCGTCATTGCCGTCTCAAGCACTTTGAAAATCCGCTCGTCTCCGCACTGGGCAACGTTGAAGCGCAGGAAGCGGCTGGCGGTGCCCGACAGGCTGAACGCATTGCCCGGCGCCAGCACGATGTTGTCGGCAAGTGCGCGGCGGGCGATGTGGGCCGCATCGACACCGTCAGGCAGGCTGCACCACAGGAACAGGCCGGCGGGCTGGTCGATCCAGGGGGTGATGCCGATCGCCTTCAGGCGCGCGCCCGTCTCGCCCATGGCGCGGGAAAGGCGCGCCCGCAGCAGATCCATGTGCTTGCGGTAGCTGCCGTCCCTGAGCAGCGCCAGCACCAGCTCGGCCGCCAGCCGGCCGCCGCCGAAAGTGGTGGCGATCTTGAGGTCGGTGAGCTGTTCGATCCAGTCGCGCGGTGCGGCGATGAAGCCGCAGCGCACAGAGGCCGACAGCGTCTTGGAGAAACTGCCGATGTGGACGACGCGGTTGAGGCCGTCGAATGCCGCCAGCCGGGGCGCGGGACTGTGCTCGAAATCCGCGAAAATATCGTCCTCGACAATGGTCAGGTCCGACTGGTCGGCGAGCTTCAACAGCCGGTGCGCCGTGACCGGCGACAGGATCGCGCCGGTCGGGTTGTGGATGGCGGAATTGGTGATGTAGAGGCGCGGCTTGTGCTCGGCTAGCGCCTGCGCGAACAGCTCGATGTCCGGCCCCGATTGCGTGTAGGGAACGCTGACGACCTTGGCGCGGTGGGCACGCAGCAGCGCGTGAAAATTGAAATAGCAGGGATCGTCGACCAGCACGGTATCGCCGGGCTCGATCAGGAACCGGCACAGGAGATCGATGGCCTGCGTGCCGGATTCCGTCAGCATGATCTGCTCGGGGGAGACGTCGATGCCATACCCGGCCATACGCCGCGTCAGCAATTGCCTGAGCGGCGGCAGGCCGAGCGGCGTGCCGTAATCGGCGAGGTCGACATCGTCGGCTCGCGCCACAGTGCGCAGCGCCCGGCGCAAGGCGGACTGCGGCATCCACGCGGCCGGCATCCAGCCGCAGCCGGGTTTCAGCATTTCGGCACCGGCTTCCAGGGACTGGCGCGACACCCAGAGCGGGTCGACCGCACGGTCGAGCCGCGGGCCGATCTCGGCCAGCGACAAAGGCGCCAGCGACCCGGCGGCATAAAAGCCTGAGCCCGGCCGCGAGCGGATCGCGCCTTCGGCGGCAAGCCGCTCATAGGCCTCGACGACGGTTGACTTGGACACCTGCATGGCTTTGGCGAAAGCGCGGATCGAAGGCAATCGCGCGCCCGGCGTCAGGCTGCGCGCGGCAATCCGCTGACGAATGGTCGCCATGACAGTTTCGACCAGCGTGGTCGCGGCAAGGGCGTCTGCACGGTTGGTTTCGAGAGCGAGTTCGGTCATCTGTATTGCTCAATCGACCATTACAGTTTTGAAAAATTGTACCGCATTGTCTCTGGCAGTTCCATACCCTCCGGCCCGATAGAGGGCGGAAGCAATGGAGCCTGGAATGGACAAGAGCGCGAGCGGCTGGGTGAACGGATTCGTGGGCGTGTTGATCTTCAGCGGCTCGCTGCCGGCGACGCGTGTGGCGGTGGCGGATTTCGATCCGACCTTCCTGACTTCGGCCCGCGCGGCGATTGCCGGACTGCTCGGTCTGGCGATGCTCGTCCTGTTCCGGCAGAAACGCCCTGAGCGCGGCGACTTTGTGTCGCTGGTGATCGTGGCCCTTGGCGTGGTTGTTGGCTTTCCCTTGCTGACGGCGCTGGCGCTCAAGCACGTAACCTCTGCCCATTCCATCATCTTCGTCGGTCTGCTGCCGCTGGCCACTGCGATCTTCGGCGTGCTGCGCGGTGGTGAGCGTCCGCGGCCTGCCTTCTGGCTGTTCTCGTGCATCGGCAGCGCGCTGGTCGCGGGCTTTGCCCTGATGCAAGGCGTGACGGCGTCACCGGTCGGTGATGGCCTGATGCTGGCCGCCATCATCGTCTGCGGACTGGGCTACGCGGAAGGAGCCGCGCTGTCGCGCCGGCTCGGCGGCTGGCAGGTCATTTGCTGGGCGTTGGCGATCTCGCTGCCGATCATGCTGGTGCTGACGTTCGCGACGCTGCCGCCATCCTTTGCCGCGGTCGGATCAAACGCCTGGATCGGGCTCGCCTATGTCTCGCTGTTCAGCATGCTGATCGGCTTCGTGTTCTGGTATCGGGGTCTGGCGCAAGGCGGCATCGCCGCCGTCGGGCAGCTGCAACTGCTGCAACCCTTCTTCGGCCTGGCCCTGGCGGCGACACTGCTGCACGAACAGGTCAGCCCGCTGATGGTGGTGGTCACGCTCGGCGTGGTGGCCTGCGTGTTCGGCGCGAAGAAGTTTGCGCGCTAAGTTTACTGCTGTGCTCACTGAGGCGGCTTGCGTATGTACTCTAAGCCAGGACATTCGGAGGAGTCGGCGGCTTTCTCGCGATCCTCATAACGCTTGACGAATTTGCGCCCCGTCCACTCAAAATCTTGACGCACGCACACGGCATTTTCGGAAGGTTCCACCCAGGCAACCCTCATTAACCGACTTCCCACGTGGTATTCCAAATCCAACTGGTAGCCCCCCGGAATCCAAAAGAGCTGACCGGTCCGCAAGTCAATCATGCGCGCAGCAATGCAAGCGGTACCGCAATTGACCAGTACGACGGAGAAGTGGCCGGCGAAATCGGCGCCGTGTTTCATTGCTTCGCGAATATCCGGTTTAACTGCCTTCACCCAAGAATCATTAGGGTGAATTTGGATGTTCTTCGCAGCCTTCTTTTGAAAAATCTTTGCCGGAAAATCTTCAAACCGCAGGGTGGATTCCTTCGCCGTTTCCGGATTGTTGGAAGTGGAGGCGCCCTGACTTGGCGCCTGGACCCCATCCGCAACTCCACTGTCCTGTGCCCAGGCACTGAGCGTAGCCCACAGCAGCAAAAGGCAGAGCAGAAAAAGTCTCATTTCCGGCCTTGGTGAAGACACAGGATGGCATCAACCTATGCGTGTTCTTTGGTTTATATCTACTCAAGATTGTATGACAGTCTTGCTTTGGTTGTAAAGCTGTAGAGCAAATCTTTTTGTCGGATGGCTATCCGAACTTCGTCACCACCCCAATGCCGATCCCCTCAAAACCGCCCATCGCCATCAAGGCCGCCGGCGCCTCGTCGAGGCTGATCTTCTTGCCGACCAGCAGTTCCGGCTTGAGCTTGCCGGTGCGGATCATCTCCATCATCGCGGGGTAGCGGTAGGCCTGCATGCCGTGGCTGCCGAGGATTTCGAGCTCGAAGGCGATCACCTTGTCCATCGGCACTTGCGGGCGGGCATGTTCGCCCAGCATCAGGCCGACCTGCACGTGGCGGCCGCGCCGGCGCAGATTGGAAATCGAGTTGAACGATGTCGTCGGGTGGCCGAGCGCGTCCATCGACATATGCACGCCGCCATTGGTGATCTGCTTGACCGCCTTGACCACATTCGGCGTCTTGGCCGCATTGATGGTGGCCACGGCGCCGATCTTTTTGGCGAACTCCAGCTTTTCGTCGGTGAGGTCAATGGCAATGACATTGGCGCCCATGGAACTGGCGATCATGATCGCCGACAGGCCGACACCGCCGCAGCCATGCACCGCCACCCATTCACCCGGCGTCACTCGCCCCTGGTCGACGATGGCGCGAAACGAGGTGACGAAACGGCAGCCAAGGCTGGCGGCGGTGGCGAACTCCATCTCCTCGGGCAGGCGCACGAGATTGGTGTCGGCATGCTCGATGGCGACATATTCGGCGAACGAGCCCCATGCGGTGAAGCCCGGCTGGAACTGATGCTCGCAGACCTGATGATTGCCCGATGTGCATTCGAAACAGCGGCCGCAACCGCCAACGAACGGCACGGTGACGCGGTCGCCCGCTTTCCAGCGTGTCACCCGCTTGCCGGCAGCGACGACGATTCCGGCCAGTTCGTGGCCCGGTACATGCGGCAGGGTGATGCCGTCGTCATGGCCCATCCAGCCATGCCAGTCGCTGCGGCAGAGCCCCGTCGCCTCAACCTTGATGACGACGCCTTCCGGCGCCGGCTTCGGATCGGGCACGGTCTGGATTATCGGCGTCTCGCCAAATTTTTCGAAGACGACGGCTTTCATCGGGTGGTCCTCATGCTCTGCGGCAGCAACATTGCGCTGCTATTCCGCATCTATCTGATTCTCGGGCGCTGCCTTCTGAAAGGCCGGCAGCGCCATGCAGGCGGCGTGGATGCGCGAGATCGTCGGGTAGGGAGTCAGGTCGACGCCGAAGCGGGCGTTGCTGGCGATCTGGGCAACCAGGCAGATGTCGGCCAGGCCCGGCTCGTCGCCGTGGCAGAATGTGCCGGTCTCTGGCGACGAAGCCAGAATCTTTTCAAGCGGCTGAAAGCCTTCGTTCACCCAGTGCCGGAACCAGTTGACGACGTCCTGGTCGCCGGCGCCGAACAAAGTGCGCAGCGAGGTCAGCACGCGCAGATTGTTCACCGGGTGGATGTCGCAGGCGATCATCTGCGCCAGCATTCGCACGCGGGCACGGCCGAGCGCGTCCTTCGGCAGCAGCGGCGGTTCGGGATTGGTCTCGTCGAGATATTCGATGATCGCCAGCGACTGCGTCAAAAGCGTGCCGTCTTCAAGGATCAGCGCCGGCACCAGCGCTTGTGGATTGACGGCGCGGTAGGCTGGCTCCAGATGGTCGCCATGACGCAGATGATGCGGCACGTACTCGTAGGCCAGGCCCTTCATCTCCAGCGCGATGCGCGCGCGGTAGGAGGTGGAGGAGCGGTAGTAGTTATGGAGGACGAGATCGCTCATCGGATCACGGCTTGCCGATGGGATCTTGGCCGACGGTGATCTCGATCGTGCCGATGCCGTCGACGCCGCCGGTCATCGTCTGGCCGGGCGCCACCGCGCCGACGCCGGCCGGCGTGCCGGTGAAGATCAGGTCGCCCGGCTGTAGTGCAACCGACTCGCTGCAGATCGAAACGATGTCTGATATCGGCCAGATCAGCTCGGCGAGGTCGCCGTCCTGTTTCACCGCGCCGTCGACGGCGAGCCAGATGCGGCCCTTTTGCGGATGGCCGGATTTTGCCGCAGGGACCAGCGGCCCGCACGGCGCCGAGCGGTCGAAAGCCTTCGACCAGTCCCAGGGCCGGGCTGCCTTCTTGGCCTCGTCCTGAAGGTCGCGGCGGGTGAGGTCGATGCCGACGCCGTAGCCCCAGATATGGTCGAGCGCCTCAGCGCGAGGAATGCGGAAGCCGGCCTTGCCGATCGCCGCGACCAGCTCGATCTCGTGATGCAGGTTTTTGGTCAGCGGCGGGTAGGGGATCGTGCTGCCGCTGTCGACCACCGCATCGGCCGGCTTGGTGAAGAAGAAGGGCGGGTCGCGCTCGTCATTGCCGAGTTCGCGGGCGTGGGCGGCGTAGTTGCGGCCGACGCAGAAAATGCGGCGCACCGCAAAACGGGCCGGCGAACCGGCAATGGCGACCGACGGGGTAGCGGGCAAGGGAAGGACGAAGTCTGTCATGCCAGGTCTTTCTGCTTCAGCTGCCGGCACATTTGACCGATTTGAACCGCCGGGCAAGGCATGAGCGTCCGCAAAAGCGCCGGCTCGGCCTTGATTGTTGGAAGAAGTCGGCTTCGCCTCATTTGCCTGAAAAGTCGGCTCCGCCTCCGGGGTTAAGATGGCGATAGACTATTTGCCAATAAGCTGGCCATACCAGCGGGAGTATCGTGCCTAGGGAGGACTGAAACGAGCCCCATGACAGCAATCAACGATCGTGCCCGGTTCCTGATCATCGACGACCACCCGCTGTTTCGCGAGGCGCTGCACAGTGCCGTGCAGATGGCCTATCCCGAAGTCGACACGGTGGAGGCGCGTTCGATCGCCGAGGCGCTCGATCTTCTGGGTGGGATAAAGCCGTTCGATCTGGCGCTGCTCGACCTGTCCATGCCCGACGTGCAGGGTTTCGAAGGGCTGCTGCAGCTCAGGACCCGCCATCCAAGGCTGCCGGTGGTGGTGGTGTCAGGCCACGAGGAGCCGAAAATCATCTCCGAGGCGCTGTCTTACGGGGCGGCGGGCTTCATTCCGAAATCGGCGCGCAAAAGCGATCTTGCCGCCGCCATCCGCTCGGTGATGGAGGGCGCCATCTATGTGCCGGAAAACTACGAGGGACAGCCGCCGGACGCCGACAGCATAGACCGCGCCGACATGGTGCAGCGGCTGGCGAAACTGACGCCGCAGCAACTGCGGGTGCTGCAGATGCTGCGCCAGGGCCTGCTCAACAAGCAGATCGCCTACGAGCTGCAGGTCGGCGAAACGACGGTCAAGGCGCATGTCTCGGAGATCCTGCGCAAGCTCAATGTGTACAGCAGGACGCAAGCGGTGATCGAGGTGTCGAAGCTGGACAATGCGGAGCTGTTTCGGGATCAGGCGGGGTTTTGAGGGGGTATAAATCCCGTTCAGTTTGATCGCCTGAACGTGCCTGACACCATGTCGGCGCGCGTAAGTGTTATTCTCCGTATCCTGTCGGCGTAAGGCTGGTACCCGATGTGTATCGAATGACGCTCCTCGTCATATCTATCCCAAGGGCCATATTCGCCCAGAACTGGGTCGCTATGGGACTTGCCGCTTTTCGAGGGGGCGCCAAGGATGCTTTGAACCTCCCATCGGCCTAGCGAAAAGGGAATGTCGAGCAGCGATTGATCGAAATCGTCTGACTCTACAAATATGGTGTTTATTGTTTCGTCGTTGTCGCAAGTGAACGAAAATCCGTGGCGACCGGCTTCATAGTTTATGCTTTGCTCCGGCAGGTCATCATCAATCGATCGTTCAAAATCCCAATCTTTGAATGGCAGCGAGGTCAAAAGGTGCGTTGCCGGTTTTCCTAGGTAATCAAGAAGGCGCATCAGCCACCCCTAAGCCAGCAAATGCGCCAGCAGCGCCCTTAGCTGCGCCGGCTTCAGCGGCTTGCGCATTAGCTCGATGCCGGCGGCGCGGGCGGCTTTGGCTACGGCTTCGGAGGCGTCGGCGGTGACGATCAGGGCCGGCACGGCGCGGCCGAGATAGTCGCGCACTTCGGCTATTGTTGCGGTGCCGAGGTCGCCGTCGTCGAGATGCTGGTCGGCAATGACGATGTCGGGCACCCAGTCGGTATCGCCGAGCAGGCTCAGTGCATCCTCGGTCGAGGTCGCGGCGCGCACCAGGCATTGCCAGCGCTCGAGCAGGAAGGTCATCGCCTGCAACACATCGGCGTCGTTTTCGACCAGAAGAACCTTGGTGCCGAACAGGCCGTAACCGCGCGGACGCTCCATCTCGGCAAGGCTGGCGATGGCGTCGGCGCTGGCGCCGATGCCGACCGGCACGTCGATGTGGAAGATCGTGCCGCGTCCGACCTTCGAGGAGAACGTCACGGGATGGCCGAGCGCGGCGGCCATACGCCGCACGATGGCAAGGCCGAGCCCCAGCCCGCCGCCGGAGATTCCGGTATCGGCCGGAAAGGCGGAGCCGCGATGGAACTCCTCGAACACTGCCTCGCGCTGGTCTTCAGGAATGCCGCAACCGGTGTCGGCGACATCGATGCGGATGGTGTCGCCGCGATGCCTTGTGCCGACCAGCACGCCACCCGAACGGGTATAGCGCAGCGCATTGGACAGAATGTTCTGCAGGATGCGGCGCAACAGCGTGCGGTCCGAACGCACCACCGCGCTGACCGGGCGGAACTTCAGCGCCAGGCCCTTCATCTCGGCCACCGGCAGGAAATCCGAGCGCAGCGAGGAAAACAGCGTCTCCAGATTGACGTCGCCAATGTCGGGCTGGACCACGCCGGCATCGAGCTTGGAAATGTCGAGCAGCGTGCGCAACAGGTCTTCCATCGTCTCCAGCGAGCGCTCGACCTGGCGGACGAGTTTCTTGCCCTCGTCGCTGGTCTGCACTTCGGCCAGCGCCGAGACCGAGAGGTGGGCGGCGTTGAGCGGCTGCAGCACGTCATGGCTGGCGGCAGCGAGGAACCGGGTCTTGGACAGGTTCGCCAGCTCGGCGTTTTCCTTGGCGGCGCTGAGGTCGATGTTCGACTGCTCCAGCCGGCGCAAAGTGGAATGCAATTCTTCGGTGCGGATGCGCACCCGGTTTTCCAGCGAAATCGCAGTCTGGAACAGCGAGAAGGCGTTGCCTTGCTGGTCCATCGAGCGCTCGACGCGGCTGACCAGGGCGGCGTTGATCTTCTTCAGCCTGTCGACGTCGTCGATGTCCCTGAGCGGCATGGGCCTATTCCGCCGCCTGGCGTTCGCCGAAAGCGATGCCGGTGAAGGTCTGGTTGAGGTGCATCGAGCGGTACTGTTCGCCATAGGTGCCGAAGCCGATGACGTTGCTGGTCCGGTAAAGCTCCGAAATGTCGCGGAAGACCTGGCGGTTGCGTGCATCGAGCCTTCGCAGCACGCAATCGAAACCGAGGATCATGTCGATGCCACCCAGCCGCTCCTCGACGTCGCGCAGTGCGGCACGCGTCGATTCCACCATGTCCTTGGGCTGGGCGATGGACAGCACAACGCCGTCGTCGATGGCGCAGAAGAACGACAGCGAGCCGTCGGGATGCATCTTCTGGATCGAGCGGCAGTAATATTCGCCGCCCACCTTCACCACCACCGGATGCGAGGCGAAGCTCATCGGCGTCAGGGTCTGCGCGACGATGCCGACCGAGGCGGCATATTCCTCGGCCGCATTGGTGGCGTTGAATTCGCGCACGGTGCGGTGGTCGGGATCCGATGCCGTCACCACCAGCTTCTCGTCTGTGGGGACGAAATTGTCGGTCTTGAAGACATGGAAGGGAATTTCGGTTGATATCAGCACGATGATGGCGCTGTCGGAAGCCACCTTCCCGTTCGAGATCAGCCTGGTGGTTTCGAATTTCAAATCGTCGCCCGCCGAACCGCCGATCAGCGGGATGTCGTCCAGCCCCCAATGGATGGCCGAGGTCACCGCTTCCTCGGCAAAGGACAGGCCGTCGATGAAGCAGAGCGCGAAGGTGCTGTTGGAATGGCAACTGCCGATGCGCCCGCGCAGCAGGCGCCGCAAGGCCTCGACTTCACTGGTGATCCTGTCCATGCCCGACGAGGAGAGATTGTCGACCATGGCGCTGACCGCGCAGAATGACGCGGAAGGAAGCAGAAGAGCCAGCACATGGCCTTCCTCCAGGCCCTCCGGGGTGATCTCGCCGGCGGTCGAACAGGCGGCATAGGCCAACGTGGGCGCATGGGTCTTCAGCGCTTGCGACAGGGCGGCAGCGTCGACCAGGCTCTGCGAGAAGAACAGCAGCGCAAAGCCTGCGTTGATGGCAGCGGCCTCGGTGGCGACCGCCCGGGCGAATGCATCCATGTCAGGCTCGTCTGTGGTGAGCGCCGACAGACCGGATGCATAGCTCGTCCGTGAACTGGCCAGCAGCTTTCTCCGCATTCCTCCGACGCATTTTGGTGTGCGCCTGTTTTTATGTCTTTTGGCGCCAGCGTCGATGGTATTGTTGCCTTCAATCCGCGCTTTGGCAATGGGGCGGACGGGCTCATGATTTTCGTTTTGTCCATGTCCGAAAGTACAATGAGCACCGTGTGTTTTTTGCGTGTTGTGCGGTGTACGAATAGCGCATGGCCGAGCGCCAAAGCCGCATCGGCAGCATGATTACCGAGGTTATACCCAGGGAGGATGCATGTCGGACGTTTCGTTTGTCGTGAACGGAAAACGGGTCAGCGGCGCTGCCGAGGACCGAACGCTTCTGGTTCATTTCCTGCGCGAAAATCTTGGTCTCACCGGAACGCATGTCGGTTGCGATACCTCGCAATGCGGCGCCTGCGTCGTGCATGTCGACGGCAGGGCGGTGAAGTCCTGTTCGATGCTGGCCGTGCAGGCCTCCGGGTCGACCGTGGTGACGATCGAAGGGCTCGCCAACGGCGCCGACCTGCATCCGGTGCAGGCTGCGTTCAAGGAACATCACGGTCTGCAATGCGGCTTCTGCACGCCGGGCATGATCATGACGGCGACCGACATGATCGCGCGTCATCCCGAAGGCCTCGACGAGGCAACGGTTCGCACCGAGCTCGAAGGCAACATCTGCCGCTGCACCGGCTACCACAACATAGTCAAGGCGATCCTCGCCGCATCGAAGACGATGGCGAAGGCGTCGAAGGGCAAGGCGAAACAGGCAGCTTAGGCAGTAGGCAATAGGGGGTAGGGCAAGACGGCGATGCGACACCGCGGCCCTATTTCCCTACTGCCTAATCCCTACTGCCTATTCTCTTAAATTCCGGAGGAATTCCTATGGGCATTGAAGGTATTGGCGCACGCGTTGCGCGCAAGGAAGACAAAAGGTTCATCACCGGCGCCGGCCGTTATGTCGACGACATGGTGGTGCCCGGCATGAAGCATGCCGCTTTCGTGCGCAGCCCGCACGCGCACGCGCAGATCAAGAAGATCGACGTCAAGAAGGCGCAGGCCATGCCCGGCGTCATCGGTGTCTTGACCGGCAAGGAACTCAAGGCCGACGGCATCGGCAACCTGATCTGCGGCTGGATGATCCACTCCAAGGACGGCTCGCCGATGAAGATGGGGGCCTGGTCGCCGCTCGCCGTCGACAAGGTGCGCTATGTCGGCGACGCCATCGTCATCGTCGTGGCGGAAACCAAGGGCCAGGCGCGTGATGCGGCCGAGGCCGTCGAGATCACCTACAAGGAATTGAAGGCGGTGGTCGATGCCACCAAGGCGCTGCAAAAAGGCGCCCCGCAGGTCCATGCCGAGGCCGAGGACAATCTTATCTTCGACTGGGAGATCGGCGACGCCAAGGCGACCGATGCTGCGATCAAAGCCGCTGCCCATGTCACCCGCATGAAGATCGTCAACAACCGGTTGGTTCCCAACGCCATGGAGCCGCGTGCCGCCCTTGGCCACTACGACAAGGCCGAGGACCACTTCACCTGCTGGACAACCTCGCAGAACCCGCATGTCGCGCGGCTGGTGATGAGCGCCTTCTACAATGTCGCGCCGGAAAACAAACTGCGCGTCATTGCGCCCGATGTCGGCGGCGGCTTCGGCTCGAAGATCTACATCTACCCGGAAGAAATCGTCTGCCTGTGGGCATCGAAGAAAACCGGCGTGCCGGTCAAATGGGTGGCCGACCGCACCGAAAGCTTCCTTACCGACGCGCATGGCCGCGACCATGTCTCGACGGTCGAAATGGCGTTCGACAAGAACAACCGGATCACCGGCTTCAAGGTCGACACCATTGCCAATCTCGGCGCCTACATGTCGCTGTTCTCGTCCTGCGTGCCGACCTATCTCTACGCGACGCTGCTGTCGGGCCAGTACAACATCCCGACGATCCACGCCAATGTGCGCACCGTCTACACCAACACCGCACCCGTCGATGCCTACCGTGGGGCAGGGCGGCCGGAGGCGACCTATCTGCTGGAACGCACCATGGAGACGGCGGCGCGCGAACTCGGCGTGTCGCCGGCCGAACTTCGGCGCACCAACTTCATCACCACCTTCCCGCATCAGACGCCGGTGATCATGAATTATGACGCCGGCGACTATGGCGCTTCGCTCGATGCGGCGACAAAGGCGTCCGACTATGCCGGCTTTGCCAAGCGCAAGACGGCGGCCGCCAAGCAAGGCAAGCTGCGCGGCATCGGCATGAGCTGCTACATCGAGGCTTGCGGCATTGCGCCGTCGGCGGCGGTCGGTTCACTCGGCGCCGGCGTCGGTCTGTGGGAATCGGCCGAAGTGCGGGTCAACGCCGTCGGCACGATCGAAGTGCTGACCGGCTCGCACAGCCATGGCCAGGGCCATGAGACGACCTTCGCGCAGTTGGTCAACCAGCGTTTTGGCGTGCCGATCGACTCGGTCTCGATCGTCCATGGCGACACCGACAAGGTGCAGATGGGCATGGGCACCTACGGCTCGCGCTCGGGCGCCGTCGGCATGTCGGCAATCGCCAAGGCGCTCGACAAGGTCGAGGCCAAGGCCAAGAAGATCGCAGCGCATCTGCTCGAGGCCGACGAGGGCGACATTGTCATCGAGAATGGCGAGGTCAAGGTTGCCGGCACCGACAAGAGCCTACCCTGGTTCCAGGTGGCGCTTGCCGCCTACACCGCCCACAATCTGCCGGCAGGCATGGAGCCCGGCTTGAAGGAAACAGCCTTCTACGATCCGGCGAACTTCACCTTCCCGGCCGGCTGCTACATCTGCGAGGTCGAGATCGATCCGGAAACCGGCACGACCGAGATCGTCCAGTTCGTCGCTGCGGACGATTTCGGCAACATCATCAATCCGATGATCGTTGAGGGCCAGGTGCATGGCGGTATCGCCCAGGGCATCGGCCAGGCGCTTCTGGAGGGTGCGCATTACGACGCCAGCGGGCAGCTGCTGACCGCGAGCTATATGGATTATACGATGCCTCGCGCGGGCGATCTGCCGTCGTTCAAGGTCTCGACCTCCAACACGCCGTGCCCGAGCAATCCGCTCGGCATCAAGGGCTGCGGCGAGGCCGGCGCGATCGGCTCGCCGCCGGCAGTCATCAACGCCATCACCGACGCCATCGGGATTGTCGACATTGCCATGCCGGCCTCGCCGTCGACGGTGTGGGCGGCGATTAGGGCGGCGAAATGAGTGAGTAGGGAGTAGTGAGTAGCGAATAGGGAAGCACGCAGCAGCGACCATTCCCTACCGACTACTCCCTACTCACTACTGCCTAACCACTTCAGGGGAGGATCCCATGTACGCAGTCAATTACCACCGCGCCGCCTCGGTCGCTGACGCCGCCAAGCTGATGAAAAGCGGCGACGCCAAGCTTTTGTCGGGCGGCATGACACTGATCCCGGCGATGAAGACACGGCTTGCCGCCCCTTCCGACCTGGTCGACCTGTCGCGAATCAAGGATCTGCAGGGCGTCAAGGTATCGGGCAAGACCGTCACCATCGGCGCCGCCACCACCCACCACGACGTCGCCAATGACGAGAAGCTGCGAAAGGCCTGTCCGGCGCTGGCGCATCTGGCGTCGCTGATCGGTGATCCGGCGGTGCGCCACAAGGGCACGATCGGCGGTTCGGTCGCCAACAACGATCCGGCCGCCGATTATCCGGCGGCACTCCTGGCGCTCGGCGCCACCATCGTCACCAACAAGCGCGAGATCGCGGCTGCGAAATTCTTCACCGGCCTGTTCGAGACGGCGCT
The DNA here is from genome assembly GCF_007003975.1 of Mesorhizobium sp. WSM4306. Classification (GTDB taxonomy): domain Bacteria; phylum Pseudomonadota; class Alphaproteobacteria; order Rhizobiales; family Rhizobiaceae; genus Mesorhizobium. Next base: position 302,753 of record NZ_VFTC01000001.1, on the reverse strand, counting down.
GAAAGACGGCGAGATCATCACCGCGGTCAGTTTCACCGCGCCGGCCAGGGCGGCTTACGAAAAATTCCGCAATCCGGCCTCGCGCTACGCGATCGTCGGCGTGTTCGTGGCCAAGGGCAAGGACGGGGTCAGCGTTGCCGTCACCGGCGCCGGCGATGAGGGTGTGTTCCGCTCCAAGGAGATCGAGGCCGCACTGGCGAAGAACTTTGCCGCATCGGCGCTCGAGGGCTTGAAAGTGCCGGCGAAGAACTTGATGACCGACATTCACGCTTCGGCCGAATACCGCGCCAGCCTGATCGCAGTGATGGCAAAACGCGCGGTGGCGGCCGCCAGCGCCTGAGTTTTTCTGACATGAGTGACTGGAAAGGGGCCTTCGCGGCCCCTTTTTATACGCTCAAGCTTACGCTCGCCTGGCTGCTCGTCGGCTTTCCGCTGCTGTGGGGGTTCTGGATGACCATCAACAGCGCCATGGCGCTGTTCCAGTAGCGGTCAGCGAGGCGGCATCAGGCCGCTTCGCCCTTGTTCTGCGCCGCGAGATAGCGGCGCAGGCCGGCTTCGCCGCGCGGCGTCGTCCAGCGATGGTTCCAGGCAAAGGCCGGCCTGAGCAACGGCGCCAGGAATTTGAGGATCGGCCTCTCGACCGTCACCTGCCAGACGAGATCGACGTGGGTGCCGGTTCCCGAAGGCGACAGTTCCGCTCGCCACAAGCCATCGAAATCGCCGAAGGTCTTGACCACCACCAGCCGGCCGGGCTCGAGCTCGGCCGCCTCGACGATGAAGTTCAATTCATAGGGCAGGGCGCCGCGCGCCCGGGCTTTGGCGCGCGAGCCGACGACGCCCTTGACCTTGCGGTCGAGCGGCACGACCTCCTTGTAGACGTCGCCCCACCACATCGGCAGCAATTCGGCATCGGAGAGTACGTCCCAGACCTGTTGCGGCGTCGCCTCGGGAATGTCCCAGCTTTCGTTGAAGCGGAAGACGTTGCTTGGCATGGTGTTTCGCCCCCGGCTGGCGGAAGCCGTTATATTAGCCTTGGCTTGCTTGTGGCGCCAGAGCCGCCTGTGTCAGCCGGCGATCTGCCTGAGGTAGTAGCGCACCGCCTTCTTGCCGCCATGGATCACCGCGCCGCCGACCTCGGCAAAGCCGAGCGCGGCGTGGAAGGCGTCCGAAGCCGGATTGGGCGGGTCGGCATTGACCTCGCAGGTGACGATGCTGTGGCCGGCGCGGGCGGCCTCTGCGAACAGATCCTCATAGAGCCGGCGGGCATGGCCGCGGCCGCGGGCCTCGCCGGCAACGACGACGCGGTCGACATAGACGAAGCGTGGATAGCGCGATCGGAACCAGAGGAAATTCGGGCTGTCGTAGCGGGCATCCTGATCGAAGGTCATGATGAAGGCTTCAAGCGCGCCGATGCGCCTGATGTAAAACGCTTCGCCAAGCAGGAAGGACAGCCGTTCGGGTTCGAGCCATGACAGTTCGGCCGCATGCTCATTGTTGAGCGCGAGGGTCGCCGGTTCGTCCTGGGGCGAGACGCGGCTGATCGGCGCGGCCGTCATGTCCTGGCCGCCGCAATCGTCGCCGCCACCAGCGCCGCGTCGGTCACCGTGGTGCGGTACTCGCGGTCGAGATCGGTGCCGCCCATGCCGACTTGCGGATTGCGGTAGGCCATTGCACTCGGTACGTCCTTGAGTGAGGCGAAATGCATTTCGGCAAGCCCGGTTTCAGCCAGCACCCCTCCGATATTGTCGGGGTCGAGCGCGCCGCAGCCGAGAATGATGATGCGGCTGCCGGCCTGGCGGACCAGCTCCGCCAACAGGCCGGCGCCCTCCACCGCGGTGTCTCTCTGGCCGCTGGTCAGCACGCGGCCGACCTTGCAGCGGATCAGCGCTTCCAGCGCCTCGGCGGGGTCGCGAGTCATATCGAAGGCGCGGTGGCAGGTGACGGCGAGCGGACCGGCCGCCTGCACCAATGCGCCCATGCGCGCCTCGTCGATGGTGCCGTCCGCATTGAGGCAGCCGACGACGACGCCGGCGACGCCGAGATCGCGAAGTGCTGCGACATCGGCGAGCATCGAGCGGTATTCGGTCTCGCTGTAGAGGAAATCGCCGCCGCGCGGCCGCACGATGACATGGAAGGGAATGGTCGCGCTCTCGAGTGCGGCGCGCACCGTGCCGAGGCTGGGCGTGATGCCGCCTTCAACCAGGCTGGCGCAGAGCTCGACCCGGTCGGCGCCGGCGGCCTGCGCCGCCAGCAATCCGTCGATGCCTTCGACGCAGATTTCGATCAGGGGGCGAGCATTTCCGGCCAAGGGGCGATCCTTCGTGATTACAGACGGCCAGCCCTAGCATCGGCTCGGTTGCCGGGAAAGCGGAACAGCCAATCGCTGCTTGGGCCAGCCGGCAACCCGGCCGCTTTTATTGGCGCAGCACCGTGTTCTTGGCGCCTTGCTCGACCTGATCGATGACCAGGAGCTTGACCGGGCCGTCGCCGATATTGGTCGCCTGGTGCCACTGGCCGATCATCTCGACGATGAAATCGCCAGTCTTGTAGGTGTTGCTGTTGCCGGTCTCGACATTCGTCACCTTGAGCGTTCCGGCCTCGACATAGGCGTAGCGGGCAAACGGGTGCTTGTGCACCGGCAGCGTGGCGCCCACCGCAATATCGTAGGTCGAGACCAGCACCTGGACATTTTTCTGCGGCAGCACGATCGGCTGGCCGGAGGCGGTCTGGGTGCGATCGGCCAGGGGCGTCACGACGACCGGTGGGCTGGAACTGTCCAGTGCCGCAGCAGGGTTTGCAGACAACGCTGCCGTGAGCAGCAGTGCCGATGCCAGAATCTTTCGCATGGTTCCTCCGATTTCTGCCGTCACGCCGCGCGGCGCCAAAGTTCTACCTGTCGTCAGTTAGCGATTGATGGAGACATAAATTCATCCACCCGTGCCATCATCCATCATCGTATTCGTGAGTTTCTCATAGATGTTGCTGCATGTCTGAGACCGCGGGCAGTGTTTTACGATGAGCACCGGGACGGCAGTCAGTGCGGCGGCGACCAGCATTTGCAGGAAGAGAGAAGGCTCGAACCGTTTGCCGAACAAGGCCCGGCAAGCGAAGTAGAGGCTTTGCGCCAAGGATGCCCAGACAAGGACATGCAACAGCGTGCTGGTCGCTCTCGCATAGGGCGTTATGTATCCGTCGGGAAAGCCAACCATCCCAAGGTCGACGAGCCATTGCAAAGCCAGCAGGCAGGACAGACACGCCCATAGAACGAGCGTTGCGCGGACGCCCAGGGATTTGCTGCGATCAACGCTCATATGCAATCGAAGCACAACTGGGCGCTGCCTTCCAGAGCGGCTGCTGCGTGCCTTGGAGCGGCGCCTATTTTAGCGTCCGCAGCGTGATGGAATAGCGGTGCCCGGCGACCGGCGGAATGCTGTGTTCCCATTCGTGACGCGCCGGACCGTCCATGAGATCGACGGACCTCGGCCCGACCTCGATCGTCTCACGGTCCCATTTCACGCCATTTTTACAGCGCAGCCGAAAGCTGCACGGCGCCAGCAGCGACACCGCCGGCGACAAGTTCGAGGCGCGGCACGCCGGCCACTTTCATTGCTATCCTCCTATTCTTTAGACCGACGGGTTGATGCCCGCAGCCCTTAACTTCGCGCCGAGATTTGCGCGGGTCGCGCAGGCAGCCTTGTCGCCGGCGACGCATTTGTTGTTGGCATCTTTCCAGTCCAGAAGCGCCGTGTTGATCCAGCTACCAGGCGCGCGAGTTATCCCATAGGGTGTCGGTGGCGCACCAGCAGCGACCGCTGCCACGGCGGCGGTTCCCTGGCCGTGAGGCGCGCGTTTCCATCCACTCAGGATAAGGCAGTTCTTCATGTACTGATCTTCGGCGGCTAGGTTGCCGAGAGCATTGCCAATCCCGGCCCCTGCCACAAAGCCCGGAGATCCGATGGCAATATAGCCTTGGTCTACCGACCCCTTGTGCATCTCGCATTGAGCATGGGCGACGTCGAAACTCGGCCCGTAACCGATCTGCATATAGTCTGCTTGATTGCTAGTCTGACAGCCGCACAGCGCGGCACTGGCACAAAGTGCCATCAAAGCCTTTATTCTCATCCCCCAGCCCTCCCACGGCTTAGGGTTAAGCATCTCTTAAAGTGAATATTTGTGCAAGGGTGTCTCGCGCTGCACTGGTAAACGCGGCAGCCAAGTGTAGCAAAGTCCGCAACGGTCTCGCGCACGCAAGAGTATGACCGCACGAATGGCGAGGCATTGTTTGCTTGATGGCGGTCACCGCGTATTTCGAGGCCGGATCGGTGGTAGGGGCACTTTCGAGGGCAGGGAAGGCGCGCTGGTCTGAGGCAGCGCGTCCGTCGATGTCATCGTGGGCGCCAGACCATCATTGAAGCGAGGGTCGCTAGAAGGCAACCACGGGGAAGTCCGCGGGAACCCCAAGATACACCTGTCCGAAGGTCCCATATCGAAGCTCCGAGGCGAAGACATGGTGTCTCATCGTCTGAACATCCCGGAAGCAACGTTCTAGCGGGTTGGTGGCTCGAAACGCCGTCGTTCCCGCGATGCTGCAGGCCAGATCTACCGCCTGGACGGCGCTGCTCATCGCGTGGGCCATCGCGAGCAGGATGTCCGCCTTCTGCTCCAGCGAGTGGGCGTCGCCGTCGATGCATCGACGCCAGGCTTCGCTCAGTGTGTCAAGAAGCAACAAGCGCCCTGAGCGCAGGATCGCTTCCGCGCGGCCCAGCTGGATTTGGGCCAACGCGCGTTCCTTCAGTGGGCCGCTTGATGCCACCGGAGTCTTGGTCCGGGCCAGTTCGGTCACCTCGTCGAGAGCTCGTCGCGCCACCCCCAGCATTGGCGTCGGGATACCGGACGCCGCCGCGCCCACGAGCGGGAGTCGATACAGCGGGCCCCGATAGTGCGAGCCTGGCTCGAAGTCCGGCACCATCGGGAAGGTCCTGCACTTGGGCACGTACATGTCGGTCACCGAGATGTCGTGGCTGCCCGTGCCCCGCATCCCCATGACGTTCCACGTATCGATGATTTCGCACTCCTCGCTGGGGAAGTAGACCATGCGCACCTCGGGCTCGCCTCCGGCGGATTCGTCGTCATCCACGAGGACCGTCGACGAGATCCAGTCGGCGTCATGACAGTTGCTGACGAACGGCGCTCGACCGGAGATGCGGTAGCCGCCATTGGTCGACGTCGCCTTCAGTGGGCGGCCGAACTGGGCAGCGATGAGGATGTCGGCTCCGCGGCGGTAGATCTCCTCGGCTCCCTCGTCGGGGAGACGACAACAAAAGAAGGCCCAGTCCAGAGGGTTCTCCAGAGTCCACGCCGCGGCAGAGTCGTAGCGACCGACTTCCTCACCGACGAGGGCCCGAGTGACGGGGTCGGTTTCCAACCCCCCGAGTGAACGGGGAGTTGTCATTCGCAGGAGGCCCGTCTCGCGCAGTGCATCCAAGACCGGCTGGGACAGGCGTCGTTCGCGCTCTGCTTCCTCGCTGTGCTCCCGAATGATCGGAGCGATCTCCCGCGCCGCGTCGATCAGCGACGTGTCGGGCTCCCAATGCATATGCCTTGTTCCTTGCGTCAAGGTAAGTCCGGTCATCACGCTCGCCTCCCGTTCGCCGGAGCGATGTTCTGGTTGATGTGGAAGAGGTTGTCCGGGTCATAGGTCGCCTTTACGGCTGCGAGCCGCTCATAGTTGGCGCCATAGTTTGCGGGCGCACGGTGGTGGTCGTCGCCGGACATGAAGTTGACGTAGCCCCCATCGCTGCCCGAGTGGGGATGAATAGCCGCGTAGTAGTCCTTCACCCACCGGATGTTGGCCTCGCTATCGGCAGGGTCGGACCATATTCCGACAACGACCGGCGCAAAGTTCTTGTCCCGGTGTCCGAAGGCGGTCTCGTCGGCGCCGACCCGTTGCGCCGCACCGTTGATCGGATGCAGATGCATGCTCGAGCTGATGTGCGGTGTCTTCTTGCCGTGCTCGACGTGAGCAGCGATCGCCTCGTCGGTAAGCTCGGTGATGAAGTCAGCCTTCCAGTAATGCTGCATGCCTTTTGGAACCATCCCGTCGAAGGCGCTTTGCAGAGCCGGGAACGGCATAACGTCGACCTGCTCGGCTTTCACTTCGGCGACGTCGCGTAGCGGCTTGAGTACTCGCTCAGCCTCCTCGTGTGGGCCGTTCCAGCAAGTGACCAGTACACAGAACAGGTCTCCGACCCGGTCCTTGGGGATAAACGGCAGGTCGGGCGCGATCTGCCAGCCGAAAAAGCATCCGAGCTGCTCAGGCGCTTGCGCAATGAATTCGCGGTAGCACTGCAGGACCGCCGCGGCATCGTCGAACTCGTAGAATATGGGGCCGCCCACGATGTCACCGACCTCGTGGAGCTGAAACTCGAAGCTGGTGACCACACCGAAGTTGCCGCCGCCGCCGCGCAAGGCCCAGAACAAATCTTCGTTCTGATAATCGCTCGCGGTGACTTGCCGACCATCGGCGAGAACGACATCGGCCGACAGCAGGTTGTCGATGGAGAGACCGACGCCGCGGGTCAGATAGCCGATGCCGCCGCCCAGCGTCAGGCCACCAACCCCGGTCGTCGAGATGATCCCGCCGGGCGCCGCCAGGCCGAACGGGTAGGTCGCATGGTCGACATCACCCCACGTCGCGCCGCCCCCGACCCGGGCGACCTTCTTGATCGGGTCGACTCGAACGTCTTTCATCTTCGACAGGTCGATGACCAGACCGTCTTCCACCGTGCCGAACCCGGGAACGCTGTGGCCCCCACCACGAATTGCCACGTCGAGGCCGGCGTCGCGGCCAGCAGCGACCGCGGCCATCACGTCGGCCGAATCCACGCACTGGATGACGGCGCGGGGCTTGCGGTCATGCATGGCGTTGTAGACAGCGCGAGCCTCGTCGTAGTCAGAACCCGAGCGGGTGATGACGCGACCTCGCACCGTTTCGGTCAACGCCTCGATTTTGTTGCTCATTGGGCGCTCCTCTGCTCCGTCTCGCAAAAGGATGCGCCCTCGGGCGTTCCGAAAGCGTTCCCTCTCAACCGGACTCGCTCAGAAGGCCGGTTGCTGCCCGGAACGCCGGGAGATCATGGCCCGACGGAATGGTCTCGATGAGGTCCGCAAGTTGCTCACGCAGTGCCTGGTCGGGGAATCGACTGGCGAAGGAGTGGAGCGACCGAAGCTCCAGCCAGCCTGCCCCTTGAGCGCTGGCGGTCTCGACGGCACTGCGCAAAGAAGCAGCGGCGGCTTCGGTTTCCCCGCTGCGATAAGCCAGCTCACCATCGACTCGCCACAGCTCGGCCTCGAGATAGCGCTGGTTCCACTTGTGTGACCACGAAAGCCCCTCGCGCGTGGCGGCTCGTCCTTCGCGGAACTCGCCGACCATGCCGCGAGCTCGGGCGAGAAGAAGGAGTGTGTAGGTCAGGTGGAGGGTCTCCCCTTCGCTGCGCGAGCGCGCCACCGACCGCACGATCTTCTCGATGCCCCCAGTCGATCCCTCGCAGACGTCCAGCCAGCCCCGAAGGGCTTCCAGGACGACCATGAGGTAGCGCTCCGAATGACGCTTCCAATGACGGTCGGCGTCGGCGAGGAGTTCGGCGAGGCGGGCGCGATCTTCGGATTCGGCCGCGATGATCGCCGCGTAAGTGATGACGTACCACAACGTCATCAGACGATTGAGATCGACAGCCAGCTCAAGAGCGGATCGGGCTGTCTCGTCGGCCTTGCCGGCATCTCCGGCCCACAGTTCGACCCAGGCCAGCCGTACGAGGCAAACCGCCTTCGGGTCCTGAGCATACAACGCCAGATGCTCGTGGCGATGGGATACGTCATAGGCTTCGATAGCGCCATCGAGATAGTGGCAGGCTCTGGCCAGATCGCCCCGCCAGAACGCGCTCACGCCGAGGAGATATCGCCCCTCTGTCCCGGCCATCGCGTCATGACTCTCATCGTCGAGGAGGGCCCGGGCGAGTTCATCGCAATCGTCGAAGCGGCAGCCCTGCAGCCGGGCGAGACCGAGGCCACGGAGGATCGGGGGGTCCACGGGTCTGTGCAGCTTGCGGCAAAGCGAAAGGGCTCTCTCGTAGAGTTGGTGCGCACTGTTGGACCCGTAGCCCTCCAGGGCAACAAGGGGGGATCCGAGGGCGATCCGGATGTCGAGTTCGAGTGCATCGCGGTCGGGTGACGGTGGCAGGTCGGCGAGCAGTGCGAGCGCTCGCCGAAACATGGTGACCGCTTCTTCGAGGGCCGACACGGCCACCGCTCGGCCCCCCGCCACGCGGTAGGCATCGATGGCCGGTTCGACCATGCCGGCCTGGTCATAGTGTGCGGCCAACTGCGGGCTGGCCGCGTCGATGTCCTTGTGGCGCTCGACCGCGATCGCCTCGGCGACGGCGCGGTGGAGTTGACGTCGGCGAGCCGGGCTGACCATCTCCAGGGCAACCGCCCGAAGCTTGTCGTGGCCGAAATCGTAAGTGAGCCCCTGATCTCGGATGATCCGACGACGCCAGAGTTCGTCGACGTGGTCAACCAGCTCGTCTTCATCGGTCCCGGTGGCCGAGACCAGCAGACCGACCGAGAAGGGCCGACCGATGACGGCCGCCACTTCGGCGAGTCGCCGAGCGCCGTCAGTCAGTTGGCCCAGTCGAGCGCGCAGTACCGCCCGCATCGTCGGAGTGAGCACTGCCTGACTTCCGTCAGAGGAGATCCCGGCTCGGAGCGCTTCGATGACGAAGAGTGGATTGCCTTCGGTCTCGCTCCAGAGTCGTGCCGCCAATTCCGGATCAATCGTGTCTTCACCGCGTAGCCGAGCAGCGAGCCTCGCAGTGGTGGTTTCGTCGAGTCGGTCGAGTGACACGGTGGCCACTGCCTGGTCGTGGCCCAAGGCGTCCACGAGACCAACGAGGGGATGATGCTGTGGGATCTCCTCCCACCGGACAGTACCGACGATGAGGACTGGTGCCGCATGTCCGGAACGAACAACGAAACCGATCAACTCAATGGTCTCGGCGTCACACCACTGCAGATCGTCGATGATCAGCAAACGCGGGCGGTCGCCAGCCACGATGGCTCGGCTTACAGCATCGAACAACCGATGGCGCTGAGCCACGTCGCCCGACTGTTTCGGTCCAGTTGGCTGGGAAACGTCGCGGAGTTCGGGCAGGAGACGAGCGAGCTCGGCCCTCCAGACCGTGTCGAGCGTGTCGATGTGGCTTCGGATAGCATCCGATCGGAGCAGGTCGACGACGGGACCCCACGGCGGTCTACCCGCAGCCTCGTACGCACGAGCCGATGCCACCACGTGTCCGTCTGCTCGAACACGACGGCCGAGTTCCAGTGCGAGACGGGACTTTCCGATCCCCGGTTCACCGGTCACCAAGAAGAGATGTGCCCCACCCTCCCGCGCGGTGTTCCATGCCTCGATGAGCCGGTTCCATTCGAGGTTGCGGCCGACGAAAGGCGATTCGGCGATGGGTAGGTCCTTGCCCTGCACTTCGTCGCGGTTCGGTGCGCCGGCCCGAAGCTGTTGGTACATGGCCCCGATCGCCTCGCCCGGTGCCACCGCAAGGTCGCGCTCAAGCACCTCCGCGTACCGGTGGTAGCAGCGCCGCGCCGCGGCTCTATCGCCAAGCGCGAGATGTGCTTCCATTTGAATTCGAGCGGCCGCTTCGTCGGTCGGCTCCAGGTCGATGATGCGTTGGGCATGCCTGATCGTCGCTTGGTGGTCGTCGCGTCCCGCGGCCTCTTCAGTCAGCCGCACGAGGGCCCCATACGCCTCAGCTCGAAGTTTGGCTCGCTCGTCCAGGACCCAGTCGTCATAACAAGCTGGAAGGAGATCGCCCGAATAGAGGCGCGCGGCGAGCTCGAAATCACCGGCCGCCATGGCATCGCGGAACCTCAGCACGTCGACCTCGGTCGGCCCAGTCGGAATCCAGCGCACAGTCTCGTTGTCGATCTCGACGAATTCACCGATATCGGGAAGGGAATGACGGAAGTCGTGGAGCAGCTTCCTGAGGTTGGTGCGCGCCTGACGCTCGTCGGAGTCGGGCCAGAGCTCGAACGCGAGTCGTGAACGGTGCTGCGGGTCTCTCCGTAACGCGATCAACGCCAGAAACCGTTGCAAGCGAAGAGAGTCGAAGGCACGAAGACGGCGACCGTCCAAGATAATCTCGACTGCACCAAGAAGTCGGACCTCCAGCCGTGCCGGCACTAGTTCGCGACCAGCGCCTCTCGTGTCGCTCGGCGTACGAATTCTCTGGTTGCGCTCCATCTCCAAAAGTCCGCTGTCTCCTCACGCCGGCGACAACAAGCCGATCCGGGAGCTGAGGAGTGTCGATTCCCGCGCTTCCGGGCTGGAACCGCGGGATGTGTTGTGGTGTTCACAACCCGTTCGCCCCCAGCCGTTCGCCCCAGAAGTTTAACGGAGTTGATCTGCGACTTGAACTGGGATGCTTGGATTCATCCAATTGAGCGCCAGCACTGAAACCTCAGAGTTCCACGTAAAGCGGCTATCTTCTTGGCCTTCGGACGGCGTTGGCGTGCAGCATCGCGCCATAGCGTAGAGAAGGCGGTGGCTCCCCGGGCCGGATTCGAACCAGCGACCAACCGGTTAACAGCCGGTTGCTCTACCACTGAGCTACCGGGGAACAGAGGCTCTTCAGCAAGTGGCGCAGCCTATAGCAAACCCCTTTCGGCTTTGCAAAGAAGCATTTCGCATTTTTTAGCGCTTTTTGATGCAATGGTTTTTGGCAATCGCCCGATGACACCACATATGAGCGGTTTCGGGCGCCGTCCGGCCCTGGTCGGCGGAACCGAAAGGGCGATTGCAGCCTTTACCGCATACGGCTTTAACTGATGGCAACCGGATCGACGTTCGACATGACTGCAGCAGGCGAGAACCAGGCACCGGCGCGGAAAATTTCGGTGTTCGGCCGCGAGTTCACCATGCCGCGCTCACGCGGCCTCAGGATCGCCATCGGCGTCGTGCTGGTGTTTTTCGGCATTCTCGGCTTCCTGCCGATTCTCGGTTTCTGGATGATTCCGCTCGGCCTTCTGGTGCTTTCCTACGAGTTTTCCGCGGTGCGCCGCCAGCGGCGGCGGTTCGTCGTCTGGTGGGAACGACGCCGGCGGCCGGGTTGAAAGGCGCGGGTTCCCGGCTCAACGCTCGCTGCGCTTTTCCAGCCCCTCGCAGATTTCCTTGAGGACGGCAGCCGCTGAAGCCAGCCGCGCGCGATCGTGCGGCGAGAGCCGGCTTGCGCCCTCGATGGCGAGGCGGTCGATCGCGTAGCGCACAAGCTTTTCGCAGCGCAGCAGCGACAATCTGCCCGATGTGCCGGATTCCCTGTCTGCCGCGGCCCGACGCATGGATTACCTCCATCTTCCGCTACGTAGAGCCATGGGTTCGAGTTTCGTCTGCCGCTCGATCATGCTTAATGACCGGCTAATATGCTGACGTGCCGAGCGATTAAACCGCTCGGGAACCACGTTGCGGAGGCTGACGCGGAAAGCGGGCCGGAATGCTGCGCGGACGCTTGACGACCTTTCGCCGTCACCATATTGAGTTCGCTCGCCGGGAGCGACGAGGCCTCGTGGCGGAGTGGTTACGCAGAGGACTGCAAATCCTTGCACCCCGGTTCGATTCCGGGCGAGGCCTCCAGTTGCTTCAGCTCCCGCGCGGCGGGGGCTTGAGTTCCGGTCGAATGCGCCGCAGTGTTGGCGCGGCAAGCGCATTTCAGCGCGTTGGTTTTTGACGGATTGGTTGGGATATGAGCGCTGATTTCTCCGAACTTCGCGTCAAGATGGTCGACGGCCAGGTCCGCACCACCGACGTGACAGACGCAGCATTGCTCGATGCCATGCTTGCCGTACCGCGCGAGGCATTTGTCGGGGCTGGCCAACAGGCTCTTGCCTATATTGACGGGGATATCCGCATTTCCGACGGCGCCGACGGCAGCGGTGCGCGCTACCTCATGGAGCCGTCGCCGCTGGCCAAGCTTTTGCAGCTGGCCGAGATCGACGCCGGCGATTCGGTGCTCGATGTCGGCTGCGGCACCGGCTATTGCGCAGCACTCCTGTCCAGGCTGGCAAAATCCGTCATTGCGCTGGAAAGCGATGCCGCGCTGGCAGAGACGGCCAAGGCCGCACTCTCGGCGCAGGGCTGCGACAATGTCACTGTGGTCGCCGGGCCGCTGCCGCAAGGCTATGCCGCCAAAGCGCCGTACAATGTGATTCTGATCGGCGGCAGCGTCGAGGAAGTGCCGGGGGCCCTGCTCGGCCAGCTCGCCGACGGCGGCCGTCTGGTCGCCGTCGAAGGGCAGGGCAATGCGGGTGTGGCCCGCTTGTTTTTCAAGGCAGGGGGGGTTGTAACCGGAAGACGGGCATTTAATGCGGCAATTAAGCCACTACCGGGATTTGAACGTATTCACGCGTTCGAATTCTAAGTGATTTTGCCTTGCAGCAAAGGCGCTGTCATGTTGGCTTGCGATTGGACAATCGTTGCTGATTTGGTTAACCGGTGTTTCGGGAGGCCGTCAGCGGGGGAACGATAAATCGACGCGGCGCTGGCTGATCCCTTGGGATGGGCTGGCGTGGCGTGGTTCCCGTGCAAAACGAATGAGGGATTTAAAGTGCCGTCCTTAGCCAAAAGCTTGTTTGCTACCGTCCTTATTTCCGCGACAGCGCTTTCGCCGATAGCCGCCTCGGCGGAAACCATTCTCGGCGCGCTTTCCAAGGCCTACCAGAACAATTCGTCACTGAATTCCGCCCGTGCGGGCGTGCGCGTCACCGATGAGGGCGTGGCGATCGCCAAGTCGGGATACAGGCCGGTCATTACCGGGAGTGCGGACGTCGGCTACGCCAGCCGGCACCTCAACGGTTCAAACGCTGGCACTCGTCTGACAACCGGGAGCTTCGGCGTCGCCATCAATCAGATGCTGTTTGACGGATTTCAGACCAAGAACAACGTCGCGGCAGCCGAGGCGCAGGTCAAGGCGTCGGTCGAGAGCCTGCGCAACACCGAAGAGAATACGCTGTTCAACGCGGCAAGCGCCTACATGGATGTCATCCATGACCGTCAGGTGGCGGTGCTGACCGAACAGAATTTGCAGTTCCTGACCGAGCAGGCGCGCGCGGCGCGCTCGCGCTTTGAGGTCGGCGAAGGCACGCGCACCGACGTGGCGCAGGCCGACGCCTCGCGCTCGGAGGCGGTGGCGCAGTTGAGTGCGGCTCGCGCGCAGGCGCTGGCCAGTGCCGCAACCTATCGCCAGATCGTCGGTGACGAGCCGGGCAAGCTCAAGGCGGCGTCGCCATTGGCGAAGCTTTTGCCGAGGAGCCTCGATGCGGCGATCGACATCGCGGCGACCGAACATCCGGCCATTCTTTCTACCGAGCATCTGGTCGACGCGGCCGCATTTCAAGTGAAGTCGCACGAAGGTGCGCTGCTGCCGCAGCTTTCCGCTTCCGCCGGCGTTTCGGACGACTACTCCAAAAACTCGCCGGAAACCTTGACGTCGCAGAATGGCACCACCCGTTCCGCCAACATCGGTGCGACACTGACCATTCCGATCTATTCGGGTGGCCGCACCTCGGCCCTGGTCCGCCAATCGAAGGAATCGCTTAGCCAGGCTCGCATCGAGGTCGATGTCAGCCGCGACCAGGTGCGTCAGGCGGTGACATCGGCATGGACGCAATACACCTCTGCACAGGAGAGCGTCGCGGCCAACCGGCAGGTGATCGCCGCCGCGCAGTTGGCTTTGAACGGCGTTATCGAAGAGCGCAATGTCGGCCAGCGCACCACGCTCGATGTGCTGAACGCCCAGAACGATGTCATCAGCGCCAAGATCAACCTTGCCACTTCCGAGCGCGATGTGGTGGTGGCGAGCTATGCCATCCTTTCGGCCATGGGCCGGCTGTCGGTCGAGCGTCTCGCCTTGCAGGTGACGAAGTACAAGCCTGAAGAGCACTACAGAGCCGTCAAGGACAAGTGGATCGGCCTGCGCACGCCGGACGGCCGCTGACCGCGCCAGGCGGTTTCAAGTCCCACCAGGATTAGAGTGTCGGAGCGCCGCGCATCTCAGGGATGCGCGGCGCTACCCTTTTGTGGCGACAGGATCTTTTCCGAAAGAAGGTTTTCGGTTCGCAGCCATGTCTAAATTGTTGAAATCCCGCGTCTCCCGAGATTGGGGATTCTCCGATGGCGATCCGTCGGCTACGCTGTCGCCATGATTCGTGCCCGGCTTTGTCGGACAGGAATCTGCAAAACGGGTCACAAGGGCGGCGGATGTGACGATGGCGACGGCAAGCAGCGCGCAGCGCGAACCTTCCATGGAAGAAATACTGGCTTCCATCAGAAGGATCATCGAAGACAGCGACACCGGCCGCAAGCAGCCGGGTGACGCCGATGAGTTGCGTCAGGACCTTGTGCCCGCCGCCGGGCCGCCGACGGATGTCGAGGCCTTCCGCAGCGAGCTGCACAGCGCGGCCGAAAGCAAGAAGCCGGTGACCCTGGCCGAGGTGCAGGCGCAACTGGCCGAACCTGCCGTGGCACGGCTGGAGCCGCGCTCCGAGCCGGCTCCGGTGAAGCCGGCCACGCCGGCAAATCCTGCTCCTACCACCGTCGCGCCCCCCACGCATGCGCCGATGACCCTGGCGGAAGTGAGCGCCAGAATAGCCAGCGAGTCTGCCCCGGCGGCCAGGGCAGAAGCGCCGGCCCGGCCAAAGGCGGAAACCACCGATTCCATCGTCACCGATTGGCGACGCGAAATTGCAGCCGTGGGCAGTCAGACAAAGCCCGCCGATGTGGCCAAGCCGCTAGACGTCAGGCCGCAAGAGATCAAGCAGCAAGAGATCAGGCAGCAAGAGATCAGGCAGGAAGAGACCGAGAAGCGGCAGGCCGCTGCTGCGGAGATCGAGGCTTTCGAAGACGATCTCGCGGCCGAGCCGGCTTTCGAGCCGGGCCCGTCGCGCAGCGAGCAGGCGCGCCAGGCCGATGCAACACCGGTTCGCCCGGCGATCGTTTCGGAACACACCGGACGGCAGGTCGCCGCAGCCTTCGGCGAGCTCTCCGACGCCTTTGCCAGCCGCAGCAAGAAGACCTTCGACGAGATGGCCGAGGAAATGCTGCGGCCGATGCTTCAGGATTGGCTGGACAACAATCTGCCGACGCTGGTCGAGCGCCTGGTGCGCGAGGAAATCGAGCGCGTCGCGCGCGGCGCGCAGTAATTCCGCCGATCCCGAAGAGGAAAGCGCGGCCTTGAGCTTTTTCTGAGCTTCAGCTTCCCTTGGCTGCTGTGGCAAAAGCGATCAGGTTGCCGTCGATAGCCGCGGCAATGAAAACACGGGCATGGCTTTCCCGTTGACCGGGGCGACGCCTATTTGCCGGTGAAGGACCAAGCCGCCCGCGGTTGACTTGGCCAAGACCTTCCGATTTACACCGAACCAGCAAAAAATCCGACAGCGCGGACCATTTTCCCATGCTTGAAAAGACCTACGACGCCAAGACCGTCGAGCCCAAGATCGCCAAAATCTGGGAAGAGGCGGACGCCTTCCGTGCCGGGGCAGGTTCGGAGGAGGGGGCCGAGGCCTTCACCATCGTCATCCCGCCGCCCAACGTCACCGGCTCACTGCATATGGGCCATGCGCTCAACAACACGCTGCAGGACATCCTGGTGCGCTTCGAGCGCATGCGCGGCAAGAACGTGCTGTGGCAGCCCGGCATGGACCATGCCGGCATCGCCACGCAGATGGTGGTCGAACGCCAGCTGATGGAAAAGCAGATCCATCGCCGCGATCTCACCCGCGAACAGTTCATCGAAAAGGTCTGGGAGTGGAAAGCCGAATCCGGCGGCGCCATCTTCAACCAGCTGAAGCGGCTCGGCGCCTCGGCCGACTGGTCGCGCGAACGCTTCACCATGGATGAGGGCCTGTCCAAGGCCGTGCTGGAAGTGTTCGTCACGCTCTACAAGGAAGGCCTGATCTATAAGGACAACCGCCTTGTGAACTGGGACCCGAAGCTGTTGACGGCGATCTCCGACCTGGAGGTCGAGCCGCAGGAGGTCAACGGCAATCTGTGGCACTTCCGCTACCCGATCGAGGGCGAGGCGTTCGATCCGGAAAATCCTCGGACATTCATCACCGTGGCGACCACCCGCCCGGAGACGATGCTGGGCGATACGGCGGTCGCCGTGCATCCGGACGACGAGCGCTACCGGCATCTGGTCGGCAAGAATGTCGTCCTGCCGATCGTCGGCCGGAAGATCCCTGTTGTGGCTGACGAGTATTCCGATCCGGAAAAAGGCTCCGGCGCGGTCAAGATCACGCCGGCGCACGACTTCAACGATTTCGAGGTCGGCAAGCGCCACAAGCTGCCGGCCATCAACATCCTGACCATCGAGGCGGCCATCAAACTGAAGGACAACGAGGACTTCCTCGCCGGCCTTGAGATCACGCCGGAGCGGCAGGCCGTCTGGGACGAGCTCGACGGTCTCGACCGTTTCGTCGCGCGCAAGAAGATTGTCGAGCTGATGGAGGCCGGCGGCTTCCTCGACAAGGTCGAGCCGCACCGCCACGCAGTGCCGCATGGCGACCGCGGCGGCGTGCCGATCGAGCCGTTCCTGACCGAACAGTGGTATGCCAATGCTGCAGAACTCGCCAAACCGGCGATCGCCTCGGTGCGCGAAGGCCGCACCAACTTCGTGCCGAAGAACTGGGAAAAGACCTATTTCGACTGGATGGAGAACATCCAGCCCTGGTGCATTTCGCGCCAGTTGTGGTGGGGCCACCAGATTCCCGCCTGGTACGGGCCGGATGGGCGCGTCTTTGTCGAGAAGACCGAGGAAGAGGCGCTGGCCGCTGCCATCGAATATTATCTGGCGCTGGAAGGGCCGTGGAAGGCCTGGGTCGAGGACAAGCTTGAGAATTTCAAGCCGGGCGAGATCCTGACCCGCGACGAGGATGTGCTCGACACCTGGTTCTCCTCCGCACTGTGGCCGTTCTCGACGCTTGGCTGGCCGGATCACACGCCGGAGCTGAAGACCTACTACCAGACCGACGTGCTGGTGACCGGCTTCGACATCATTTTCTTCTGGGTCGCCCGGATGATGATGATGGGCCTGCACTTCATGCATGAGGAGCCGTTCCACACCGTCTATGTGCATGCGCTGGTGCGCGACAAGAACGGGCAGAAGATGTCGAAGTCGAAGGGCAACGTCATCGATCCACTCGACCTCATCGACGAGTTTGGCGCCGACGCACTGCGCTTCACGCTGACGGTGATGGCGGCGCAGGGGCGCGATGTGAAGCTCGATCCGGCGCGCATCGCCGGCTATCGCAATTTCGGCACCAAGCTGTGGAACGCGACGCGCTTTGCCGAGATGAACGAGGTCGCGCGCAACGATGATTTCTGGCTGAACGACGCCAAGCTGCCGGTCAACCGCTGGATCCTGACCGAGCTGACCAGGGCGTCGCACGCGATCACCGAGGGCATCACCTCATATCGCTTCAACGAAGCGGCGGGCGCTGCCTACCGCTTCGTCTGGAACCTGTTCTGCGACTGGTATCTGGAACTCTTGAAGCCGGTGTTCATGGGCGCCGACGAGGCGGCCAAGGCCGAAAGCCGCGCCTGCGTCGCCTTCGTGCTCGATGAAATCTACAAGCTCCTGCACCCGATGATGCCGTTCATGACCGAGGAATTGTGGGCGCAGACGGCAGGCGAGGGCGGGACGCGCGCAACGCTGCTTTGCCACGCCGCCTGGCCATCACCGGACTTCGAGGACGCGGATGCGGCCGCCGACATCAACTGGCTGGTCGATCTGGTCTCCGGCATCCGCTCCGTGCGTTCGGAAATGAACGTGCCGCCGGCAGCGATCGCGCCGCTGGTGGTGGTAGGCGCCAGCGCCGAGACCCACCAGAGGCTGGAACGACATGCTTCCGCCATCAAGCGGCTGGCGCGGGTCGGCGACATCTCGCTGCAGGACGCAGCACCCAAGGGCTCGGCCCAGATCGTGCTCAACGAAGCAACCATCTGCCTGCCGCTCGGCAGCCTGATCGATCTTTCCGCCGAGGCGGCGCGCCTGCAGAAGGAACTGGCCAAGGTGACCGAGGAAATCGCGCGGCTGCACAAGAAGCTGTCGAACGAACGATTCGTCGCCAGTGCGCCGGAAGAGATCGTCGCAGCCGAGCGCGAAAAACTCGACGAATACCGCGATCAGCAAGAGAAGCTTTCGGTGGCTTTGACCAGGGTGCGCGACGCCGGCTGAGTTGCCGGATTCGCGCGCCCCGCCGCATACTTCGCAGCGGCGCTTTTGGCCGAAAAACAGGCATTCCGTTGCGTGAATATTGACGTAAACGGAAAGTTTTGGCCCCATTGTTGCCATAATGTAACAATCAGGCCAAATAGCCCCGAAAGGGCTTGTTTTTGAGCTTTTTGTGACAGGTTTCACATAGTTTTTCGCCGATTTACCCCCGGAAAGCCGTTTTTCGGCCTGGCTTTTGGATCTGCCGCTGAGCCGGACAGGCAGCCGGCTCAAGTGTACAAGTACGTTATCTGAATTCATTGTTGCGCCGTTAACCCGAATTGGTTCTAGCTTGACGCACTAGTATTTCGGGGAGGACCTCCATGAACAATTTGCGTTTGAAAACACTGCTGGGGGCGGGGTGTTTTTCGCTGGGTCTGATCGGGTCCGTGCACGCCGGCGGCATCGAGCGCGGCGGCTACGACATCGACCTTCTGTTCGATCCGGCACCCTTCGCCACGGAAGCCGAGGCGACCTATGTGATGCCGGAGCGTAAGCTCAAGAACGCGGTCGATACCGATCCGAGTGACGGCAATCTGACATTCCTGGGCAGCACGGCGAAAGACAGCAAGAGCTACTGGGTGCCGCGCATCGGCGTCAAGGCCGAGGTCGTCAAGGGCGTCGACTGCATGTTCGACTATTCCCAGCCGTGGGGCGCGCACACAAATCCGGGTCTGTGGGCCGGATCCGAGTCCAACATCGAAACTGACATCAAGAGCAACAACTACGCCGGCACTTGTTCTTACAAGATGGATGCCGGCAAAGGCCAGGTTCGCTTCATAGGCGGCGTCTACTATCAGGAAGTCTATGGCTTCAAGGAAGACCTGGTGTCGCCGCTGGTGCCCGACTTCGGCGGTACTGGTCGTGTCGATCTGAAGAGCAGCGGCTGGGGCTGGCGCGCCGGCATCGCCTATGAAATTCCTGACATCGCGTTGCGCGCGAGCCTCGTCTACAATTCGAAGGTCAAACTCGACAATATCTCGGGCACGCTGGATCTGACGAATGTTGGCGTCCCCGCTTTCCCGATCTACGGCTCGACGCAGTACATGCCGGATGTGGTGGAGTTGAAGCTGCAGTCGGGTATCGCGCCCGGATGGCTCGCCTTCGGCTCGATCAAGTGGGTTAACTGGAGCGTTCTGCAAAGTGTTCCGATCTGCCCAGTAGGTGTTCCATCTTCAGCTTGTTTCACCAACGGTCCGGGACAGGTCACCTCACTCGACCTGATGTATCGTGATGGTTGGACGGTTTCCGGCGGCGTTGGACACAAATTCAACGACCAGTGGAGCGCGGCCGGCCAGCTTTCCTGGGATCGTGGCACATCACACGGCTACGGCTCGCAGACCGACACCTGGACGCTGGGCGGCGGCGTCGCCTACACGCCTTCGCGCAATATCGAAGTGCGTCTGGCCGGCGCGGTCGGCGTCCTGACCAGCGGCCATTCAGGGGTCGTGAATGGCGACAACGGATACCAAGCCGGCACCGACGTCAGCTATGATTTCGGCAACGATCTGGTCACGGCCATTTCTGGCGGCGTCAAGATCAAGTTCTAAGGCTCTGAAAATCCACACAAAAGGCCGGGCTTTTGCCCGACCTTTTTCGTTGAGGCACGGTGCCGTGCCGCCACGCGCTGGCGTTGCAAATCCCTCATCACTTTCGCCTCTCGCGATTGTGACGTTTTGGCAACAGTTCCCGGCCAACGCCTGCGCTACGACCCTGTCCGAAGAAATTGCCTATTTCCCGCCATAAACCCGGCGCACCTCGAATTTGTCTCGGGACACGCGCCAGAAGGCTCGGCGATGAGGCAGGCCGCACCGCCCGCGGCAAGGAAGAGTATGGACGCCAGAGTCATTTCCAAGGCCAAGCTGCCTAGCCGCCATGTGACCGTCGGCCCGGCGCGTGCGCCGCATCGCTCGTATCTCTATGCCATGGGCCTGTCGGCGGCCGAGATCGCGCAGCCTCTGGTCGGCGTCGCCTCCTGCTGGAACGAAGCGGCACCTTGCAACATCTCGCTGATGCGCCAGGCACAGGTCGTCAAGAAGGGGGTCGCGGCCGCCAACGGCACGCCGCGCGAATTCTGCACCATCACCGTCACCGATGGCATCGCCATGGGCCACCAGGGCATGAAGTCGTCGCTGGTGTCGCGCGATGTCATTGCCGATTCGGTCGAACTCACCATGCGCGGCCATTGCTACGACGCATTGGTCGGCCTCGCCGGCTGCGACAAGTCGCTGCCCGGCATGATGATGGCCATGGTGCGGCTCAACGTGCCGTCGATCTTCATCTATGGCGGCTCGATCCTGCCCGGCAGCTATCGCGGCCGCCAGATCACCGTGCAGGATGTGTTCGAAGCCGTCGGCCAGCATTCGGTCGGCACGGTCAGCGACGCCGAGTTGCTCGAGATCGAGCAGGCCGCCTGTCCCTCGGCCGGCTCCTGCGGCGCCCAGTTCACCGCCAACACCATGGCCACCGTCGCCGAGGCGATCGGCCTGGCGTTGCCCTATTCCTGTGGTGCGCCGGCGCCTTACGAGATGCGCGACCGCTTCAATTTCGCCTCCGGCGAAAAGATCATGGAGCTGATCGCCAAAAACATCCGGCCGCGCGACATCGTTACGCTGAAGGCCCTGGAGAATGCAGCGACCGTGGTTTCGGCCACCGGCGGCTCGACCAATGCGGCTTTGCACCTGCCGGCCATCGCGCATGAGGCAGGGATCAAGTTCGACCTGTTCGACGTCGCCGCGATTTTCGAAAAGACCCCCTACATCGCCGACCTCAAGCCGGGCGGTAAATATGTTGCCAAGGACATGTTCGAGGCCGGCGGCATTCCGCTGCTGATGAAGACGCTGCTCGACCACGGCTACTTGCATGGCGATTGCCTGACCGTGACTGGCCGTACTTTGGCCGAAAACATGGAACATGTTGCCTGGAATGATAGCCAAGATGTGGTCCGTCCCGCCAACCGACCGATCACCCAAACCGGCGGTGTCGTGGGCTTGAAGGGCAACCTTGCCCCCGAAGGCGCGATCGTGAAGGTCGCGGGCATGACGGAGCTGAAATTCTCAGGCCCGGCACGCTGTTTCGATTCGGAAGAGGAATGTTTCGAGGCTGTCACGCACCGCAACTACAGGGAAGGCGAGGTTCTCGTCATCCGCTACGAAGGTCCGCGCGGCGGCCCGGGCATGCGCGAGATGCTGTCGACGACGGCGGCCCTCTACGGCCAGGGCATGGGCGGCAAGGTGGCCCTCATCACCGACGGCCGCTTCTCGGGCGCGACGCGCGGGTTCTGCATCGGCCATGTCGGGCCCGAAGCTGCCGTCGGCGGACCGATCGGGCTCTTGAAAGACGGCGATGTGATCTCGATCGACGCAACCAAAGGCACGATCGAGGTCGACCTGTCCGAGGCTGAACTGGCGACGAGGGCGAAGGCTTGGAAGGCGCGCACGACCGACTATCAGTCGGGCGCGATCTGGAAATACGCACAGACGGTAGGGCCTGCCCGCGACGGCGCGGTCACCCATCCCGGCGGTGCCAAAGAAACACATTGCTATGCGGATATCTGAGTTGTTGAGGTCGTCTGTCCTTCCGGCACTGGTCGCTGTTGCGATCTTTGGCGCCGTGGGCCAGGCCATGGCCTTCGACGACAAGGTGTTCGACGACAAGACCGGCGTGAAGCCGCAATCGAGCCCGTGGGCCGTGTTCCAGTTCGGCTTCTCCGCCTACAAGAGCGGCCACAAGGAACAGGCGGTCGAGGCCTATAAATACGCCGCCGAAAACGGCCAGATCGGCGCCACCTGGAAGCTCGCGCGCATGTATGCCGAAGGCGACGGCGTGACCCGCGACGACTATGCGGCCTTCAAATTCTTCTCCGAGATCGTCGATCAGGATGTCGAGCCAGGATCGCCGGAGGAAAGCTATGTCTCCGACGCGCTGGTGGCGCTGGGCGACTATCTCAGGACCGGCATACCCGGCAGCCCGGTCGAGGAAAACGAGGTCGCGGCGCAGGAATATTACATGCGCGCGGCCGCCAATTACCGCAATCCGAACGCCCAGTTCGAGATGGGCCAGATGTTCCTGAAGGGCGAGGGCGGCGTGAAGGCCAGCGTCAAGCAGGCCGGCCGCTGGTTCCAGCTTGCTGCCGAAAAAGGCCATGCCGGCGCCCAGGCGACGCTCGGCAATCTTCTGTTCCAGAGCGGCAAGATCGTGCGCGGGCTGGCGATGATGACGGCCGCGCTCGAACGCGCCTCGCCAGCCGACCAGCCGTGGATCCGCGGCATGCAGGAAGAGGCGTTTGCCGCCGCCGGCGAAGCCGACCGCCGCACCGCCATATCGCTGGCCGACGATATTCTCACCAAGGGCGGCGGCGACCAGTAAGGTTGCCCGCCTCAAAACAATCGGAAAATCAGTTCTCGGTGGGTTCCGCCGGCACCGCTCTGTGTACCGGCATCGAGATTGGCGTGACGTGCAGGTGAGGCTTCATCGTGCTGTCAGGGCAGGTGTCGCCGATCTTCGTCCATGAGGTGTTGTTGAGCACGAGGTCGCAGCGGGCCATGTGGCTCTGGTCGGAAACCGTCAGGCAAGCGACCTGGCCGATCTCGTACGACTTGCCATTGGCCAGACACTGCTGGTCGGCGAAGGCCGCTGCGGGTGCAGCCATGGCAAATGCCAGGCCGATTGGACAAAGAAGGAATCGTATGGTCATGGAACCCCAGCCGACATGCTGATTTCCGACTGAATGGCGCGATTGTGGCGATATCAGGGTTCGGCAGCTATCAGGCCGGCAGCAACGTCAGATCGATCGCCACCGGCACATGGTCGGACGGTTTTTCCCAGGCGCGCACGTGCTTTTCGATCGAGGCTGAGGAAAAGCGGTTGGCGGCTTCGGGCGACAACAGCAGATGGTCGATGCGAATGCCGTTGTTCTTCTGCCAGGCGCCGGCCTGGTAATCCCAGAACGTGTAGACGTCGGCAGCGTCGGTGACGGCGCGCACCGCCTCGGTGAAGCCGAGATTCTTCAGCCGCCGGAAGGCCTGCCGCGTCTGCGGCTGGAACAGCGCATCGCCAAGCCAGTTCTCGGGGAAGCGCGCGTCGATAGGTTCGGGGATGACATTGTAGTCACCGGCGAGCACCAGCGCCTCTTCCAGAAGCAGGCGCTGCTCGGCCCAGCGCTGCAGCCGCTCCATCCAGGACAGCTTGTAGGGGAACTTCTTGTCATCATCGATCGGGTTGCCGTTGGGCAGATAGAGCGAGGCGACGCGCAACGCGCCCTGATCGGTCGAGAACACGCCCTCGATGAAGCGCGCCTGCTCATCCGTGTCGTCGCCCGGCAAGCCTCTGATGACCTCGTCGAAGGGCAGCTTCGACAGCAGAGCGACGCCGTTAAAGCCTTTCTGGCCGTGGGTTTCGACATTGTAGCCCAGCGCCTCGATCTCGGCGCGCGGGAACTGCTCGTCGACCGTCTTGATCTCCTGCAGGCAGACGATGTCGGGCTGGCTTTCGGTCAGCCAATGGGTGAGGTTGCCGAGGCGGGCGCGAACGCCATTGATGTTCCAGGTGACGATTTTCATGGCGGCCTCAGGGATGTTCGGGCGGGAGACGTTCGACAAGCCCGATCGTATTGCCTGCCGAGTCCTTTAGAAAGGCCATCCACTCGCTTTCCCCCGCTGGCCCGAACGTGCCTTCGGTATCGTGGTGGACAAGTGCGGGCGGTGCGGTGAAGGGAACGCCGGCGGCTTTCGCATCAGCGTGGAAGGCTTCGAGCCCTGTTATGTCGAGATAGACGGTGCCGGCCGGCACGCCGTCGGTGAACAGCAGCCGCACAGGGCCGGCCATGATGAAGGCCATGCCGGGCGGATCGTAGCGGGCGTGAACACCCAGGCCGAGCACGTCGCGCCAGAAGGCCAGGGTCACGTCGAGATCGCGCCCGGCCGACAGCGCGACCTGACGGACCGCGCCGATCGCAGGCATCTGATTAAATGGAGAAACTGGTGCCGCAGCCGCAGGAGGCGACTGCATTCGGGTTGCGGATCTGGAACGACTGACCCATCAGATCGTCGACGAAGTCGATCACCGAGCCGCCCATATAGACCAGCGAGAGGTCGTCGATCAGCACGGTGGCACCGTCCTTCTCAATGGCGACGTCGTCGTCGTTGCGGGTATCGACCAGGTCGAACTTGTAGGAAAAGCCGGAGCAGCCGCCGCCTTCGACGGAGACGCGCAGCGCCGTCTTGCCGGCTTCGCCAGACACGATTTTCGCAATCCGCCTGGCGGCGGAGTCGGTCATTTCGACTTTCATGGCAGTCTTGGCATCAGCGCCCATGGGCGTCACCTTGCTTTCGGTTTCACATGATAGGTATGAAGCGGGAAGGGGCAAGTCAACTGCGGCGGCATCAGCCATGACAAATGAGCTTGGCGACATTGGGTTCGGCTATCGGCCGCGCGCGGCCTATGCCAGCGATCCGGCCAAGTCGCGCGGGCGGCTCTACGACGAGGTTGAGAGCCCGACCCGCACGCCGTTCCAGCGCGACCGCGACCGCATCATCCATTCCACCGCCTTCCGCCGATTGAAGCACAAGACGCAGGTGTTCGTGGCGCATGAAGGCGACCACTATCGCACCCGGCTGACGCATTCGATCGAGGTGGCGCAGATCGCGCGGGCTTTGGCGCGAGCATTGCGCGGCGACGAGGATCTGGCCGAAGCAGTCGCCCTGGTCCACGATTTCGGCCACACGCCGTTCGGCCATACCGGCGAGGACGCGCTTAACGAGCGGATGTCCCAATGGGGCGGCTTCGACCACAATGCGCAGTCGCTGCGCGTGGTGACGCGGCTGGAGCGGCGCTATGCCGAGTTCGACGGGCTGAACCTGACGTGGGAGACGCTGGAAGGCCTGGTCAAGCACAATGGCCCGCTGACCGATGCCAAGGGAAAAGGCCTGAAGGGCCCGGTGCCGCAGGCAATCCGCGATTATTCCGAACTGCACGACCTCGAACTCGACCGTTTCGCCGGCATCGAGGCGCAGTGTGCTGCGATCGCCGACGACATCGCCTACAACACCCACGACATAGATGACGGCCTGCGCTCCGGCTTCCTGACGCTGGACATGCTGGAAAAGGTTGCGCTGCCGGGATCGATCCTTAGAGGCGTGCGCGCACGCTATCCCGGTCTCGACGACGTGCGCACCGGCCATGAACTGATGCGCCGTCAGATCACCATGATGGTCGAGGATGTCATCGTTTCGACCACCGCCAATCTGGAGCGCATAAAGCCTGACAGCGCCGAATCGGTGCGGGCGGCGGGCGAGACGATGGTGACGTTTTCGGCCGGGATGGCGGCGACCGAGAAGGAATTGAAGGCGTTTCTCTACAAGCACCTCTACCGGCACGATGAGGTGATGCGCGTGCGTGGCGACGCCGAGCAGATCGTGCGCGACCTGTTCGATGTCTATTTCGCCGATCCGCGCGCCATGCCGGACGGCTGGCGCGAAGGGCTCGACCGGGCCGAGGATCGCATCAAGGCGCGCAGCGTCGCCGATTTCCTGGCGGGGATGACGGACACCTACGCCTTGAAGGAACACCGCCGTCTGTTTGACCATACGCCCGATTTAAGCTAGGGCGGGCGCGATTTGCCGGCCAATGAGCCGGTTCTCCTGCACAGTCCGCCAGAGCAAGACCCATGAACATCTTCGCCGATTTCAGCGCGCGAATCACAAAAGCCGTCGAAGCGCTTGATTTGAAAGACAGTAATGGCGTTTCGCCCGACCTGTCGCGCATCGCCGTCGAGCCGCCGCGCGACGCCAGCCATGGCGATCTCGCCACCAATGCGGCGATGGTGCTGGCCAAGCCGACCGGACAGAACCCGCGCGCGCTGGCCGAACGGCTGGTGGAAGTGCTGCGCGCTGACGCCGATGTCGCTGGCGCCGATGTCGCCGGCCCGGGCTTCGTCAATCTCAGGCTCAAGGACGCTTTCTGGCAGGCGCATCTGACCGCGCTGCTCGGCCAGGGCCGCAACTATGGCCGCTCTACCATCGGTGGTGGCCGCAAGACCAATGTCGAATATGTCTCGGCCAACCCGACCGGGCCGATGCATGTCGGTCATTGCCGAGGCGCGGTGGTCGGCGACACGCTGGCCAATCTGATGGCCTTCGCCGGCTACGACGTGACCAAGGAATACATCATCAACGACGCCGGCTCGCAGATCGACGTGCTCGGGCGTTCGGCGTTTCTGCGCTACCGCGAAGCGCTGGGTGACGACATAGGCGAGATACCTGCCGGTCTCTACCCCGGTGATTACCTGGTTCCGGTCGGTCAGGCGCTGGTCGCGGAATTTGGCCGCAAGCTGTTGCAGATGCCGGACGACGAGGCGCTGGCCATCGTCAAGGATCGCACCATCGATGCGATGATGGCGATGATCCGCGCCGATCTGGCGCTGCTCAACGTGCATCACGACGTGTTCTTCTCCGAGCGCACGCTGCATGCCGACAACGCCAAGAAGATCCGCTCGGCGATCAACGATCTGACGCTGAAGGGCCATATCTACAAGGGCAAGCTGCCGCCGCCCAAGGGCGAGAAGCCGGACGACTGGGAAGACCGCGAGCAGACCTTGTTCCGCTCGACCGCGGTCGGCGACGATATGGACCGGGCGCTGGTCAAGTCCGACGGCTCGTTCACCTATTTCGCCGCCGACGTCGCCTATCTCAAGGACAAGGTCGATCGCGGCTTTGTCGACCTGATCTATGTGCTGGGCGCCGACCATGGCGGCTATGTCAAACGGCTGGAAGCGCTGGCGCGGGCGATTTCCGGCGATGATCTGAAGCTCCAGCTGACCGTGCTGTTGTGCAATCTGGTGAAGCTGTTTCGCGACGGCGAACCGGTTCGGATGTCGAAGCGGTCGGGTGACTTCGTGACACTGCGCGAAGTGGTGGAGGAGGTGGGTCGCGATGCGATCCGCTTCATGATGCTCTATCGCAAGAGCGATGCGCCGCTCGACTTCGACTTCGCCAAGGTCACCGAACAATCCAAGGACAACCCGGTGTTCTACGTGCAGTACGCCTCGGCCCGCTGCCATTCGGTGTTCCGGCAGGCGAGCGAGCAGCTTGGCGAAGCCAATTTCGACCGCAACAGCCTGGCGACCGCCTCGGTATCGCTGACCGACGAGGGCGAGATCGGGCTGATCCGGAAGCTGGCTGAATATCCCCGGCTGATCGAATCCGCGGCTCTTGCGCTGGAGCCGCATCGGCTGGCATTCTACCTCTACGATCTGGCCTCCAGCTTTCATGGCCACTGGAATCGGGGCACCGATAATCCAGACTTACGTTTTGTTAAGGTTAACGACCGACAATTGACGCATGCCAGACTAGGGCTGGTGCAGGCTGTTTCGGATGTTTTGACCTCCGGCCTGACGCTGATTGGGGCTGATGCGCCCACCGAAATGCGTTAGGTTTGACTAAAACACCTGTCACCATTTGCCCACATTGCGCTGGTAAGGGCCAACCCTACGCGACGTCCATGGCGTCCGAATGAGTGCGAGTTCGGGAACAATAATGGCAGACAGAACCCAGCTGAGAGCAGCCGACAACAACGACATCGCCGAGGATGATCCGTTCGCGGAACTGACCAGGATCATGGGTTTCGATCCACGCCAGCCGGTCAAACCACAGGCGCCGGTCGTCCAGAAGGTTGCGGACGAGGGCGATTTCGACATCGACCTCGAGAAGGAGTTGATGGGCGAGTTCGGCGACGACCTCGCCTCCATGGAGGCTAGCCAGCCAGCTCCCGAGGTTCACCAGCCTGCCGCCGAGATTCGCGAGCCGGCTTTCGAAACCGCCGATGCCGCGATGGACGACGTGCTTGCCGCTTCGCTGGACCATGATTTCGTCTTCGAAGATGCCGCCGATCATCATTTTGGCACTCCCCCGCAGGCCGCGGCTTCTGCCGTCGAACCTTCGTTTGCTCAGCCCGCATTTAACGAACCTGAGTTCGATGACGATTTCGACACTGCCGTCGCCAGTTCGCTGGAGAACGTGTCGCCGCTCGAAGACGATCTGCCGATGGACGACGAGCTTGCCGCGTCGCTCGAGCAGGGATTGCTGCTCGATGACGATGCGACCGATGACGTCGCCCATGGCGTCGATGTCGCCGAGGTTGCTGCTGCGCCTGTTGACGATGTCGCGTTCGACGATGATTTCGACAATGCCGTCTCGATGTCGCTGGAAGACGAGCTGACGCTGGACAGAAATGTGCCGGCGCAGGACCAGTATGCCGCTCCCGGAACCCAGGCGCCGGTCGTCGACGCCGGCGACCACGCTGTTGCCGACGAGGATTTTGCCGGTCATTTCGACGACGCAATGGCCGATGTCGACATGGATTTCGCTGCCCGGGATTTCGCTGGCCAGGATTTCGAGCCTCAGGCTTTCGAAGCTCAGCCTGTTGAAGCCGAGGCTCCGGAAGAGCGCGATCTGGATGTCAGCGATCTGGAAACCAGCGCCCCGGTTGAGATCGATGCGCCGGAAGCCGATGAGATGCCGGCCTGGGCTGCGGAGGCTAGCCCCTCCGATGAGGCCGCGCACGAAGCGTTCGACGATTTGGACCTGAGCATCGACGACGCGGTTGCCGACCACGAGCCGGCTGCCGAGGTCGCCGCCGCTCCGGTCCAGCCAGCGCCGGTTCAGGAAGCTCCGGTCGCCCATGCCTATGTGGCGCCCGCCGTTGTGGCGACCTCGGCTGCGCCGGCCGCTGACGAACGGACTTTGGAAGATGAACTCAACGCGCTGCTTGGGGCGATGACCACACCACGGCCGGCGCCAGTCATCGAGCCCACAAGGGCCTATGAGCCTGTCGTCGCGGTGCAGCGGTCCGCTGCGGCGCCGGCGGCTCCTGCCGACAATCTCGACTGGGACCTGGACGAACACGCGCCTGCGCAGGCTCCTCAAGCCGCCGCGACCCAGAACGATGCCGAGTTCGACGATCTGCTTGCCGGTGACCTCGAGGGCCATGAGCCCGAGATCGAATTCGACGATCATGCCTTCGATGCGGCCTTGGCCAAGGGCATCGATCTCGGTGATGACGACACAGCCGCGCCGGTCGCTGGCGATTGGCGCTCGACGCCGCCGGAGCCGGCGCGTTCGTGGAGCCGCGTGACCCCGACCCCCGCCCAGCCTTCCTTTGCAGCGCAGCCGCAACCTTCTTTTGCAGAACAGCCTTCCATGCCTGCGGCAGCCGCGCCAACCTATCGCGACCAGCCGGTCGCGGCGGCCGCCTATGTGGCGCCGACGCCGACGCGCCAAGCGCCGCCTCAGGCTTATGACGAGATGCCGGATGTCGAGACGGTCGATGTGCCGGAGCGCGTGGTGGCGATCGCCGACGACCTCGATATTCCCGAGCTCAACTTCCAGGAAGACGAGCCGGCGGCCTATGACGATATCGACGCCGAATTCGCCGGCCTGCTCACCGACATGAACGCGGTGGAAGTGGCGCAGCCACAAGCTGCGGCGCGCAATGCCGGCTATGATGACGATTCCTACAGCTCCGGCTTCAATTCTGGTCATGAGCTCGACCAGCGCGCCTATGCCGCGCGGCCGGCCGAAGTACTTGCGGCGACGAAGAATGCCTACGCCGGTGCAGCCGGTGGCTTCGACATGGGCGATCTGCCCGGCAGCCAGCCGGTTTCGCGGGCCGACGATTTCGCCGTCGACGAACTCGACTACGATCCGGACCTGGACGAAGCGATGGCCGTGCCGGGCCTGGCGGAACAGGAAGCCGCAAAGCCGCGCCGGAGCGGCCTGTTTATCGCCGCGGTCGTTGGTGCGGTAGCTGTTATCGGTGGCCTCGGTGCCTTTGCCCTGTCCTTTGGCGGCAAGGGTGGCAGCGACGCCCCGGTGATCGTCAAGGCCGACAACGCCCCGATCAAGGTCAAGCCGGAAAATCCGGGCGGCGCTGTCGTGCCGAACCAGGACAACAAGGTTTATGACGCGGTCGCCAAGGGCACCAAACCGGCCGAGCCGGTGCAGGAGAAGCTGGTCACATCAACCGAAGAGCCGGTCGATGTGAAGGCAAAGGAGCCGGAGAGCCGCGTTGTCGATCTGTCGCCCGACGAGACCGACGCTGCCCCGGGCACCGATGCCGCCGGAAACCCCGACGCTGCCGGCAATCCCGATGCGGCTGCAGCCCCCGCGCCCAAATCCGAGGACCGCATCGCGCAGGTTCTGCAGGAAGCCGACAAGAACCCCGATACGGTCGCCGTTGCCCCGCGTAAGGTGCGGACCATGGTAGTCAAGCCTGACGGCTCGCTGGTGGCACGCGAGGATCCGGCGCCCGCCGCGCCGCAGGTTGCGGCGGCCGAGCCGCTTGACCCGGCGCCCCAACACGTCGCCCCCTCAGCCGATGCGGAGCAGACCGGGACCGTGGCGCCTGCCACCGATCAGGCAAATAGCGACCAGGCAAGTGCCGAGACCGCCAAGCCGATCAAGCCGGTGAAGCCGGCGGCTGCGCCGAAGGTTGAGACGCAGTCCGCCAATACGCCGGATACGGTTGCCGTGGCGCCGCAGCGCCCGTCCGACCAGCCGGTCGACGTGGTCGGCGAGGTCAAGCCCGATCAGGTTGCCTCCATTCCGGCGGCGGCTTCGACTTCAGGCGGCGGGTCGTGGTCGATGCAGATTGCTTCGCAGCCGACGGTCGAAAGCGCCCAGGCCAACTATGCCGACCTGCAGCGCCGCTATGGCAATGTGCTGGCCGGCCGCACCGCCAACATCGTCAAGGCGGAGATCGCCGGCAAGGGCACCTTCTACCGCGTCCGCGTCCCGGCGCAGTCGCGTAACGATGCGATCAATCTGTGCACCAGCTACAAGGCTGCTGGCGGCAACTGCTTCGTGTCGCGCTAAGAGCTGATCAAATCATCAAAGCCGGCGCGTTCCCAAGGTGTCGCGCCGGTTTTTTCATGTGGATGGGCGAGGGGTTTAGGCGCTTGCCGCCCGGGGTGATTCCCTTTGACGGCGCAAAGCCCTAAACTCACGGGATGACCGAATCAAAATCCATGATCCTCGGCTGTGCCGGGAAATCGCTCACCCGCGAAGAAATCCGTTTCTATCGCAATGAATGCCCGTGGGGCTTCATCCTGTTTGCGCGCAACATCGGCGAGACCGAGCAGATCCGCGACCTGGTCGCCGAGATGCGCGACTGCATCGGGCGCCCCGATGCGCTGGTGTTCATCGACCAGGAAGGCGGCAGGGTGCAGCGGCTGCGGCCGCCTTTGGCGCCGAATTATCCTGCCGGCGGCGCGCTCGGCGCATTGTGGCGCAAGGATCATGATGCCGGCACCCGCGCCGCCTGGCTGATGGCGCGGCTGCACGCCTTCGATCTCTTGCGCTATGGCATCTCGGCCGATTGCCTGCCGGTGCTGGATGTGCCGGTCGAGGGCGCCAGCGACGTTATCGGCGCGCGCGCCTATGGCAAGGAGCCGCGCCCAGTCATCGAGCTTGGCCGCGCCGCGGCGGAAGGCCTGATGTCGGGCGGTGTGCTGCCGGTCATGAAGCACATTCCGGGCCATGGACGCGCCTTTGCCGACACGCATTTCGAACTGCCTGTTGTAGATGCCTCGCTGGGCGACCTGCAGCGGCATGATTTCGCCCCGTTCCGGGAGCTTAGCCATCTGCCGATGGCGATGACGGCGCATGTCGTCTACAGCGCCATCGATCCGAACAACCCGGCGACCACATCGGGCAAGGTCATTGACGAGATCATCCGCCGTCAGATCGGCTTCGACGGGCTTCTGATGAGCGACGACACTTCGATGAAGGCACTTTCTGGGGATTTCCCGACAAAGGCGGCCGCGATCCTTGCGGCGGGCTGCGATCTGGTCCTTCACTGCAATGGCGTTTTCGAGGAGATGGCGGGCATCGCATCGCGAACCACAGGACTTGAAGGCACGTCGCTGGAACGCGCCAACCGGGCGCTGACCTATATAAGGGATCGTGACCGGGCCGACGAAACCGAGATACGCGCCGAGTTTGCCACCTATTTCGACGCGGTGGCCTAGACCAAAAGGAAGCAAGGCTAAGTGGCGGAAACATTGGACAGCAAGGCTGCGAAGGCCGCACCGATGGACCGTCTGTGGGCCGAGAACGACGATTCACGCGTCACCGGCGATCCGTCGCTGGTCGTCGATGTCGCCGGTTTCGAAGGTCCGCTCGACCTCCTGCTGCACCTTGCCCGCACCCAGAAGGTCGATCTGGCGCGCATTTCGATCCTGGCGCTGGTTGAGCAATATCTGACCTTCGTGGAGACGGCGAGGGCGCTGCGGCTCGAGCTTGCCGCCGACTACCTGGTGATGGCAGCGTGGCTCGCCTTCCTCAAGTCGAAGCTTTTGATCCCCAAGCAGCCCGGCGAGGAAGGCGAAAGCGGCGAGGAACTGGCGGCGGTGCTGCAGTTCCGGCTGAAGCGGCTGGAAGCCATGCGCGACGCGTCGGCTAGGCTGGTCAACCGCAACCGGCTCGGCCGCGACGTGTTCGCGCGCGGCATGCCGGAAATGGTCATCGTTGAGAAGCGCAACGCCTATTCGGCCTCGCTCTACGATCTGCTCACCGCCTATGCCCAGCAGCGCCAGAAGCAGGCAATCACCAATGTGACGATCACCAGGCGCGGCGTCTGGTCGCTCAAGGATGCGCGCGACATCCTGGCCCGGCTGATCGGCTCGCTGCGCGACTGGACGACGCTCGACAGCTTCCTGATCGAGTATATGACGAGCCCCGAAGAACGGCGCACGGCGATCGCCAGTTCCTTCGCCGCGACACTGGAACTGGTGCGCGAGCGCCAGATCGATGTGCGGCAGGAGCAGGCGTTTGCGCCGATCTATCTGCGCGACCACCGGGCATCGGCAATCAAGGCAGTTGAGGTGGCATCATGAGCGAGCGCGCCAACGCTTCGGTCATTCCGTTCAAGGTCGAAGAAGAGACGGAGGAGGGCATTGTCGCCCAGGACCCGACTGAGACCCACAATTCGTCCCAGAACTCGGCCCAGAACTCGGCCATGAATCCCGGCGAACGGCTGCATATGGCGGAAGCCGTGCGCATGGCCGAGGCGATCGTGTTCGCCAGCGCCGAGCCGGTCAGTGAAAAACAGCTCGCAGCCAGACTGCCCGACGGCATCAACATTGCCGCCGCCATGGCCGAGTTGCAGCAAATCTATGCGCGGCGCGGCGTCAATCTGGTCCGGGTCGGCGACGCCTGGGCGTTCCGCACCGCCGGCGATCTCGCCTTCCTGATGAGCAGGGATACCGTTCAGCAAAGGAAGCTCTCACGCGCGGCGCTCGAAGTGCTGGCGATCATCGCCTACCACCAGCCGGTGACGCGCGCCGAGATCGAGGACATCAGAGGCGTCGAGACGTCGAAGGGCACGCTCGATACGCTGCTCGAAACGGAATGGGTGCGCATGCGCGGCCGCCGCCGCACGCCCGGCCGTCCGGTCACTTACGGCACGACGGACACTTTCCTCGATCATTTTGCGCTCGAGGAGATCCGCGATCTTCCCGGCATGGACGAGTTGAAGGGGGCGGGGCTGCTTTCCGGCCGCATGCCGTCGAATTTCGCCATCCCGCTGCCGCCGGCCGATCCAGACGCGCTGACCGAGGATGAGGACGCGCTGACCGACATCGACCTCGAGGAACTCGGCCTGCTGACGCCGCGCGTCACGGAAGATTGACCGCAAGCCGCTGTCAAAAAGCTGCATTGCTGCTGTAGATGCGCCGATTGGTAGCGGGCAGCTTTGCCGAAAATGCGTGACATAAGCCGCGCCTTCATAAACTTTGTCGCGGTTGTGTTTGAATCCCAACGCGAAAACGCATAGATCATCGCCAGGGAAAACATTCGAGAGAGAGTTACAATGGGTTCATTTTCGATTTGGCACTGGATGATCGTGCTGGTGATCGTGCTGCTGGTGTTCGGCCGCGGCAAGATTCCCGAGCTGATGGGCGACATGGCCAAGGGCATCAAGAGCTTCAAGAAGGGCATGGCCGACGACGATACCGCCGATGACAAGCGCACCGTCGAGCACCGCCCCGACGAGACCGTTTCGGCAGTGAAGGAAAAGGCCAGCAAGAGCTGAGCTTACGGTTTCTAGTCGGAACGGATTGCCATGTTTGAAGTCGGCTGGACCGAAATGCTGGTGATCGCGATCGTCATGATCGTGGTCGTCGGACCCAAGGATTTGCCCAATATGCTGCGCACCTTCGGCCGCACGACGGCGAAGCTGCGCGCCATGGCATCCGACTTCCAGAAGCAGTTCAACGAGGCGCTGAAGGAAGCCGAACTCGACGACGTCAAGAAGTCGGTCGATTCCTTGAGGGGCCTCAATCCGATGGCCGACATCAGGAAGCAGCTCAATCCGTTCGAACAGGCCGCCGCCGATGTGCGCTCCGGTGTCGACGCGGTGATGAAGCCGAAGCCGGCTGCCGATCCGTCAACGCCGGCGGCAGAGACGCCGCAAGCTGCTGAACCACTCAAGAATGGCGCGACGGTGCTGCCGGGCGTTAGCGCGCCGGACGCAGTCCCGCTGGCACCGATCTTCCCGGCCATGACGGACGAGTCGGTGGTAGCGCCGGCTCCTGCAACGGCGGCCCCACGGAAGGCGCCTGCAAAGAAGGCAGCGGCATCCAAAGCGCCGGTGGTCAAAAAGGCGGCAATCAAAGCGGCACCGGCAAAGGCGGCACCTGCAGCCAAGGCTGCGGCCAAGCCGTCAGCCGCGCCCGCCAAGGCGACAGCCGCCAAGTCGGCTGCTGCACCAAAGGCAGCTACAAAGGCTGACCCGAAGCCTGCGCCGGCCAAAAAGCCTGCGCCCAAGAAGACGGCCGGAGCCGCCAAGTGAGCATTACGGACAGCGAAAAGGACGAGATCGAGAAGTCGTCGGCTCCGCTGATGGAGCATCTGATAGAACTGCGCCGGCGGCTGATCTGGTCGATCGGCGGCTTCTTCGTCGCTTTCCTCGTCTGCTTCTTCTTCGCCAAAAAGCTGTTCAACCTTTTGGTCATCCCGTTCAAATGGGCGACGCAATGGGCAGGGCTCGATCCGCACAAGGTTGAGCTGATCTATACGGCGCCGCAGGAATTCTTCTTCACGCAGGTCAAGCTCGCCATGTTCGGCGGCATGGTCATCGCCTTTCCGCTGATCGCCACGCAGATCTATAAATTCATCGCGCCCGGCCTCTACAAGAACGAACGCAACGCCTTCCTGCCCTTCCTGATCGCCTCGCCGATCCTGTTCCTGATGGGCGCGTCGCTGGTCTATTTCTTCTTCACGCCGATGGTGATGTGGTTCTTCCTCGCCATGCAGCAGGCCGGCACTGACGAACAGGTGCAGATTTCGCTGCTGCCGAAAGTGTCGGAATATCTCAGCCTGATCATGACGCTGATCTTCTCCTTCGGCCTGGTATTCCAGTTGCCGGTGGTGACCAGCCTGATGACACGCGTCGGCATGCTGTCGTCGAAGGCGCTGGCCGAAAAGCGCAAATGGGCGATCGTCATCGCCTTCGTCGTCGCGGCCGTGCTGACGCCGCCCGATCCGATGAGCCAGATCGGTTTGGCCATCCCGACTATCCTGCTTTACGAAGTGTCGATCTGGGCGGCCCGGTTCATCGAGCGCGATCAGGTCAAGCAGAAGCTGGCGCGCGAGAAGCAGGAAGCTGCCGAAGCCGTGGCCGAAAAGGCAGCGAAAGCGTCCTCGACCCAGGCTCCCTCCTAGCCGCACCGTTCTGGTGTCCGCGTCTGCGGAAAAACGCGACGGTCGCTGAACGCTCGTCTTGCATCGATCAAGGATGCGGTTTACGCCCTCTGGCCTAGCTCAGGAGCGTACTACCCATGCTTGATATCAAATGGATTCGCGACAACCCGAAGGCCCTTGTCCAGGCACTGGCCAAGCGCTCGTGGTCGGCTGACGAGTCGCAGTCCACGGTCGATGATCTGATCGCCAGGGACGAGGCGCGTCGCGAGCATGTCACCGAATTGCAGACCAAGCAGGAGCGCCGCAACGCCGCCTCGAAGGAGATCGGCAACGCCATGCGTTCTGGCGACGCAGCCCTTGCCGAAAAGCTCAAGGCCGAAGTCGGCGACATCAAGACCTTCATCCAAAATGGCGAGGCGCGCGAGCGCGAGCTCGACAAGGCGTTGAACGACGCGCTGGCGGTGCTGCCCAACGTGCCGCTCGATGACGTTCCGGTCGGCAAGGACGAGCACGATAATGTCGTCAGGCATATTGTCGGCGAGATACCGACGCGGCCGAACTGGGTGAAAGAGCATTTCGAGATCGGCGAAGCGCTCGGCATGATGGATTTCGAGCGGGCGGCAAGGCTGTCGGGATCGCGCTTCACCGTCTTGAAGAGCGGGCTGGCACGCATGGAGCGCGCCATCGGCCAATTCATGCTCGATTTGCATACGACCGAGCACGGCTATGAGGAAATCATTCCGCCTCTGATGGTCAAGGACGAAGTCCTGTTCGGCACCAACCAGCTGCCGAAATTCGAGGACGATCTGTTCTTCACGCCGCATGGCGATGGCCGGCTGGGCCTGATCCCCACAGCGGAAGTGCCGCTCACCAATCTGGTGCGCGAAGAAATCACTGCGCACGAAAAACTGCCGCTGCGCTATACGGCGCTGACGCCGTGCTTCCGCTCGGAAGCGGGCTCGGCCGGGCGCGACACACGCGGCATGTTGCGCCAGCACCAGTTCTATAAGGTCGAGCTGGTCTCGATCACCGACCAGGAGTCTTCGCTGGCCGAGCACGAGCGGATGACGCAATGCGCCGAAGAAGTGCTGAAGCGGCTGGAACTGCCGTTCCGCACCATGGTGCTGTGCACCGGCGACATGGGCTTTGGCGCCCGCAAGACCTACGACATCGAGGTCTGGCTGCCCGGCCAGAACGCCTATCGCGAGATCTCGTCCTGCTCGGTCTGCGGCGATTTCCAGGCCCGGCGCATGGACGCCCGCTACAAGGACAGAGACGGCAAGGGCAACCGCTTCGTGCACACGCTGAACGGTTCGGGCACCGCCGTCGGCCGCGCGCTTATTGCTGTCATCGAAAACTACCAGAATGAGGATGGCAGCGTAACCATTCCTGAAGTGCTGCGGCCTTACATGGGTGGTCTGGCGAAGATCGAATCGAAATAATGCGCATTCTTCTGACCAATGATGACGGCATCCATGCCGAGGGCCTGGCGTCGCTCGAACGCATCGCCCGCACGCTGTCGGACGATGTCTGGGTGGTGGCGCCGGAGCAGGACCAGTCCGGCTATGCGCATTCGCTGTCGATCTCGGAGCCGCTGCGCCTGAGGAAAATCGGCGAGAAGCATTATGCCGTGCGCGGCACGCCGACCGACTGCGTCATCATGGGTGTGAAGAAAATCCTCCCCGGCGCGCCTGACCTGATCCTGTCCGGCGTCAATTCCGGCGCCAACATCGCCGACGACGTCACCTATTCCGGCACGGTCGCCGGCGCCATGGAAGGCGCGCTGCTCGGCATCCGCTCGATCGCGCTCAGCCAGGGCTATTCCTATGTCGGCGAGGATCGCGTTGTTCCCTACGAGACCACCGAGACGCTGGCACCGGCGCTGCTGAAAAAGCTCGTTGCCATGCCGCTGCCCGACGGCGTGCTGCTCAACGTCAATTTTCCCAACTGCCTGCCTGACGAGGTCGCCGGCACTGTGGTCACCTCGCAAGGCAAGCTGGTGCACAGCCTGTGGGTCGACGAGCGCCGCGACGGGCGCGGCCTGCCTTATTACTGGCTGCGCTTCGGCCGCGAGCCGGTCGAGGGCAAGCAAGGCACCGATCTCCATGCTCTGCGCAACCGGCTGGTGTCGGTGACGCCGCTGCAGCTCGACCTCACCGCGCATGAAATCCGCGATCAACTGACCAAAGCTCTGTCTGATTAAGGTTTTGGCATGAAGAAGGTTTTTGCATGAACTTGCCGCTCGACGACCGCGAGGGTTTTGCCGCTTTCCTGCTGCGCCTGCGTGGCCGCGGCGCGGTGCCGAAGGCGCTGATCGCCGCCTTCGAGGCGACGCCGCGGCGCGGCTTCCTCAATGGCCAGTACCATTCCATCGCCTGGTCGGACGGCATGCTCCCGATCGAATGCGGTGAGGCGATCGAAGGCGCCGACCTGCAGGCGGCGGTGATCGCATCGTTGGCAATAGAGCCCGGCAACCGTGTGCTCGAGATCGGTACGGGGTCGGGCTACACGGCGGCGGTGATGTCGCGGCTGGCGGCGCGTATCGTCAGCGTCGATCGCTACAAGACGCTGGCCGAACAGGCGAAGCAACGCTTCGAGGCGCTCGGCATCGGCAATGTCGTCGTGCGCCAGGCGGACGGTTCGAATGGGCTTGCCAATGAAGGGCCGTTCGACCGCATCGTCGCCTGGGCGGCATTCGACAGCCTGCCGCGCTTCCTGCTCGACCAGTTGTCGTCCGGCGGCATCGTCATTGCGCCGATCGGGCCGGAAGAGGGCGAGCAGGTGCTGGCCAAGCTGACCAAGGTCGGCAGCCGTTTCGAGCGCGAGGATATCGGCACGGTGCGCCTGCAGCCGATCCTGCGCAGTGTCGCGGCAGTGATCTAGGTGCATTGATATTCAGGTGAGGCCGGACTGCAAATGGCAGCTTCCTGCGCTTCCGGTGCTCACGTACTTGAGTACGCTCCGCTCCGGTTCTCAGAATCTGTCATTTTCGACTCGGCCTGACCTGAATCTCAACGCACCTTCGGCGGCTTCGAAAATGTTTTAAGAAAATTTGCGTCGGATTCTATGGGGTTAACCCGCCAGTAACATTAACGCGCTTTAATCATGACCAGTGTGTACCGGGTCTGTGCGGGTTAGTGCGATGCAATTCAGTGTTTTGAAGGCAAACGGGCGTACTCTGTCGCGGGGTTGCGCTGTTCTCATGCTAGCCGGCGTGGCGGCGGGGTGTAGCTCCCAGGCCTCGCGGTTCAACGGTGTCGACGACGTCTTCACCTCCTCGACCAACAATCAACGCGCCATCATCGACAAGCAGAGCACCGCGCAGCCCTATCCGGGCGACGTGGCGGCCGAGCCGATCGCTGCTGCACCCGTCGATGGCAGCCATAGCCAGTCGGTCAGCCGCTCCAGCCTGGAGCCGGTCACGGTGCAGCAGCTGCCGCCGCCAAGCCAGCCGGCGGCGGCGCCGATGCGCACCGCTTCCGCACCGGCGCTTGCGCCTGCACCGCATGTCGACAGGACCATGACGACCGGCGCCGTCCAACCGGCGAGGCCGTTCAAGAATGCTGGTGAGCCTTACGCAGCGAAGCCGGCCGCCGGCACGCCGCATGCCACCGAGATCGTGGTCAGGGATGGCGAGACCATTTCCGGCGTCGCACAGCGCTATCACGTGCCGGCCGATGTGATCATGAAGGTCAACGGCTTGAGCGCCACTAAGGGGCTGAAGACCGGCCAGAAGCTCGTCATCCCGGCCTATGCCTATTCGAGCAAAGGCACCGAGCCGAAGCTTGCCGACGGCAAGCCTGCGAACAGCCCCAAGGCACCGGCGCCGGAGAAGGTCGCCGTGCTGCCGCAGCAGCCAAAAGTCAAGGACGGCAAATCCGCCGCGCAGGTCGACGCTTCGGCCGCCGCGAACAAGCCGAAGACCGACAAGCCGGCGCAGACTGCCGCCGCCGCACCAAAGGCAGGCGCCGGCACCTATACGGTGCAGCAGGGCGATAGCCTGTCCTCCATCGCACGCAAGACCGGCGTCGGTGTCGTCGCGCTGAAGCAGGCAAACGGTATGCAGGACGGCCTGCTCAAGATCGGCCAGACGCTTAAGGTTCCGGCCGGCGGCACGGCAACGGTCGCCAGCGCCAAACCGGCAAAGGTCGATCCGGTGACAACGGCCGCCACCCAGCCGGCGGCAAAGCCGACGGAGACGCTGGCGACCTACACGCCGCCGAAGAAGGACGCCAAGGTCATCCAGCAGGCCGAGGACGAAGACGCCGTTGCGCCGGATGCCACCGGCATCGGCAAGATGCGCTGGCCGGTGCGTGGCCGCGTCATCTCCAGCTTTGGCGGCGGCAAGGACGGTGTCGACATCGCCGTGCCGGAAGGGACGCCGGTCAAGGCGGCCGAGAATGGCGTCGTCATCTATGCCGGCGACGGCCTCAAGGAATTCGGCAACACGGTGCTGGTGCGCCACGAAAACGGTCTGGTCACCGTCTATGGCCACGCCAGTTCGATCGAGGTTCAGCGCGGCCAGAAGGTCAAGCGTGGCCAGGAAATCGCGCTGTCGGGCATGAGCGGCACCACCGACTCGCCGAAATTGCACTTCGAAGTGCGCAAGAACTCGGCTCCGGTCGATCCCTCGGGCTATCTCGAATAGCCGAGCTGTTTCGAATAGAACAATAAACGATTGCACGCCGTCTGACCTCCAGTCCGGCCCGCCGGCTCAGCCCGCTCCGCAAGGGGCGGGCTTTTTCAGCTTTGGCGGATCGATGTCAGTCGTTGAGCGGCTTGCCGAGCCGGCCGGCCAGATCCTGCGTGAACTGCCAGGCAACGCGGCCGGAGCGGCTGCCGCGCGTCGTTGCCCATTCGAGCGCTTCGGCGCGCAGTTGCTCTGGGTCGATCTCCAGCCCGTGATGGCTGGCATAGCCGTTGATCATGTCGAGATATTCGTCCTGCGAGCATTTGTGGAAGCCGAGCCACAGGCCGAAACGGTCGGACAGCGAGACCTTCTCCTCGACTGCCTCGGACGGGTTGATGGCGGTCGAGCGCTCATTGTCGATCATGTCACGCGGCAGCAGGTGCCGGCGATTCGACGTGGCGTAGAAGATGACATTGGCCGGACGGCCTTCGACACCGCCCTCGAGGGCTGCCTTCAACGACTTGTAGGAGGTGTCGTCATGGTCGAATGAGAGGTCATCACAAAACAGGATGAAGCGGAAGGGCGCCGCCTTCAGCAGGTTCATCAGCTTCGGCAGCGTGTCGATGTCCTCGCGGTGGATTTCGATAAGTTTGAGCGGCAGGTCGGATTTGGCTTTGGCATTAATCTCGGCATGCACGGCCTTGACCAACGAGGATTTGCCCATGCCGCGCGCACCCCACAAAAGCACGTTGTTGGCGGCGTGGCCGGCAGCGAAGCGCTCGGTGTTTTCGACCAGAATGTCGCGCACGCGGTCGACGCCGCGGATCAGGCCGATGTCGACGCGGTTCACCTTGCGAACCGGCTCGAGATAGCCGGGATCGGCCTGCCAGACGAAGCAATCGGCCGCGGCGAGGTCGGTTTGCGGCACCGGCGGCGGGGCGAGGCGGGAGACCGCCTCGATGAGGCGGTCGAGCTTTTGGTTCAGGGCCTCGATGGTGCTGTCTGTCATGTCTCGGTCTTTTGTTTGTTCGGCACGAACGTGCGCGGGGGCGGAAATCGTCCTGATCCGGGCGAGATAGAAACGGGTTCCAAGCTTTTGTTTGAGCATGATCTTTTGCGAAAACCACGCCCGCAATCCGGGAGCATGCTCTAACACGGGTCAACCGGCCGGAAAAGCAGCCGAAAGCCGGGCCGTCCAGTTGCATTGGCAACTTTACCCACTATATTCCGGCCAAATTTGGCGAGGCCCGCCTTGTGGCCCTTTTCGTATCCAGGAGTTCTTGATGTTCGTCACACCGGCATACGCCCAAGCCACCGGAACTCCGCTTGGTCCGTTCGGGGATATCGGCATGATACTCCCGTTCGTGCTGATCTTCGTGATCATGTATTTCCTCATCATCCGACCGCAGCGCGCGCAGCTGAAGAAGCGCCAGGAGATGCTCTCGGCGGTGCGCCGTGGCGACACGGTCATCACCGGCGGCGGCTTCGTCGGTAAGGTGACTAAGGTGATTGACGACCATGAGCTCGAGATCGACCTCGGCGGCGGCACCAAGGTGACGGCGCTGCGCTCGACGATTGCCGATGTGCGGGTCAAGGGTGAACCGGTGGCCAACCAGAACGCCAAG
Organism: Mesorhizobium sp. WSM4306; assembly: GCF_007003975.1. Classification (GTDB taxonomy): domain Bacteria; phylum Pseudomonadota; class Alphaproteobacteria; order Rhizobiales; family Rhizobiaceae; genus Mesorhizobium. The sequence goes on along the minus strand of NZ_VFTC01000001.1, from coordinate 260,467 downwards.
AAGTAAGCCCAGAACAGAACCGGATTTTAGGGCAGGGTAGACCAGCAACGGGCAACGCCATATGCGGTTTTCGCGCCTTACGAAGATCCTGATCTGGCTGGCGGTTGCGGGCGTGGTGGTGTTGGGCGTGCTGCTCGGCGCGCGCTCCCTGAAGCCTGACGGCACGCTCGATGATCTTCTTGCCTGGCTGCCCAAGCGGCACGCGAGCTTTGAGCAGCTGGGCGGTTCGCAGTTGCTGCTCGAGGTGGATAAGGACGATCTGATCAAGTCTCGTCTCGAGACGGTGCGTGACGACATTCGCACGCTGCTGCGCGACGCTCGGGTTGGTTACAAGGGGCTTGGTCAGTCCGGCCGAGAGGTGCATCTCAACATTAGGGATACAGCACAAGTCGATGCCGCAAAGACAGCCCTGAAGATATTCACCGATCCGGTCGCCGGGGACAATCCGGTCCAGGAGATGGCGCTCGACGAGCCAGAGCCGGGGCTGCTCAAACTTACGATGACGGATGACGGTTTGAAGCTGCGGACGTCGATGGCGCTGGCGCAATCGATGGAAGTCGTCGAACGCCGGGTCAGCGACGGCATCGGTGTCGAACCGATCGCGAAGCCGCAAGGCAACGATCGCCTCCTTGTTCAGGTGCCCGGCTTGAAGACGCCAGCCCGGCTTACCGACATTTTGGGGCAGCCCGGCAATTTGACCTTCCAGATGGTCGATACGACGATGCCGGTACAGGACGCCATCGATGGCCGTCCGCCGGCCGGGTCCTCGGTGCTTTATTCGCAGGACGATCCGCCGGTTCCGTATCTGGTCGAAAACCGCGTCATTGTTTCCGGCGACAACATCGTCAATGCCCAGGCAACCTACAACTCGGCCATGAATGAGCCGGTTGTATCGTTCGCCTTCGATGCCAAGGGTACGACGCGTTTTGCCCAGGCGACCTCACAGAATGTCGGCAGACCCTTTGCGATAATCCTCGACAATCAGGTGCTTTCGGCGCCCATCATCCGCGAGCCTATCCTTGGCGGTACCGGTCAGATATCAGGCAACTTCACCAAGGAGAGCGCTCAGGTTCTTGCCCTGCTTCTGCGTTCGGGCCCGATGCCGGCAAAGCTGAAAATAGTCGACGTGCGAACGATAGCGCCCGGCGGCGTTCAGAATTAGAATGGAAACCGACAGAGGCGATTGACGCTGAAACCGCTGCCAGCGGCAGCGCCGAATTGACCTTAGCGCGCTCGACAATCGACGATGTGCAGGGTAAGGGCGAGCCGGTGGCAAATAACAACGCCAAGAAATAACCGAATTGTCGGCGGAACGATCCGCCAGTATGCCCTGACGGACGACGCCATATGCTATATTTTTCGCGCCTGAAGATGATCCTGATCTGGCTGGCCGTGGCCACCACGTTCATCCTTGCCGCGCCCAACCTTTTCCCCGCCAGCACATTGGCGCAACTGCCAAGCTGGGTGCCGAAGCGGCAGATGACGCTGGGTCTCGACCTGCAGGGCGGCTCGCATATCCTCTTGCAGATGGACCAGAACGATCTGGTCAAGGCGCAGCTGGAGACGACGCGCGACGAAATCCGCACGCTGCTGCGCGACGCGAAGCTGGGCTATACCGGTCTCGGCGGCACCGGCAAAACCGTGCAGGTGCGCATAACGGACCCCAATCAGATTGATGCCGCCAAGACGGCGCTGAAGCCGCTGACAGATCCGGTCGCCGCCGGCCTGTTCACCGGTGGTTCCATCCAGGAAATGTCGCTGGATGATTCCGAAGCCGGCGTGCTCAAGTTCACCGTCACCGATGCCGGCGTAAAATACCGCACCTCGGCCGCATTGGCGCAGTCGATCGAAGTCGTCGAGCGTCGCGTCAACGAACTCGGCACCACCGAGCCGATCGTGCAGCGGCAGGGCGACGACCGCGTGCTGGTCCAGGTGCCGGGCCTGCAGGATCCGCAAAGGCTGAAGGAAATCATCGGCCAGACCGCCAAGATGACCTTCCAGATGGTCGACACCTCGATGTCGGTGCAGGATGCGCTCAATGGCCGCCCGCCGGCAGGCTCCTCGGTGCTCTATTCGCAGGACGATCCGCCGGTTCCGTATCTTGTGGAAAACCGCGTCATCGTTTCCGGCGAAGATCTCGCCAAGGCGACGGCCACCTACAACTCGCAAACCAACGAGCCGGTGGTTTCGTTCACCTTCAATTCGCGCGGCGCGACCCATTTCGGCCAGGCGACGCAGCAGAATGTCGGCAAGCCATTCGCCATCATCCTCGACAATCAGGTGATTTCGGCGCCGGTGATCCGCGAACCGATCCTCGGCGGCAGTGGCCAGATTTCTGGGAATTTCACCGCCGAAAGCGCCAACGATCTTGCCGTGCTGCTGCGCGCCGGCGCGCTGCCGGCAAAGCTGACCGTGATCGAAGAGCGCACGGTGGGCCCGGGCCTTGGCCAGGATTCGATCCATGCCGGCAAGGTCGCCGGCATTATCGGTTCTATTCTCGTCGTCGCCTTCATGTTCGTCGCCTACGGCTTCCTCGGCTTCCTCGCCAACATTGCGCTTGCCGTCCACGTGGCGATGATCGTCGGTCTGTTGTCGCTGCTTGGCGCGACGCTGACCTTGCCCGGCATTGCCGGTATCGTGCTGACCATCGGCATGGCGGTCGATTCCAACGTGCTGATCTATGAGCGTATCCGCGAGGAGCGACGCGCCGGACGCTCGGTGATCCAGGCGATCGATACTGGCTTCTCGAAGGCGTTGGCGACCATCGTCGATTCCAACGTGACGTCGCTGATCGCCACCGTGGTGCTGTTTTATCTCGGCACCGGCCCGGTCAAGGGCTTTGCCATCACCTATGCCATCGGCATCCTGACCACGGTGTTCACCGCCTTCACCTTCACCCGTCTGCTGGTGTCGATCTGGCTGCGTCGCGCGCGCCCGAAGGAATTGCCGCGTGCGCCGGTGACCTTCATTCCGCCGGGCACGAAGATCCCGTTCATGGGCATCCGCCGCTGGACCTTCGCGCTGTCCAGCCTGCTGTCGGTCCTGTCGGTTGTTGGATTCCTGACCATCGACATCAATTACGGCATCGATTTCAAGGGTGGCTCGATCATCGAGGTGCAGTCCAAGCAAGGCGACGCCGATATCGGCGATATCAGAAGCCGGCTGTCGGAGCTCAACATCGGTGAAGTGCAGGTGCAGCAGTTCGGCGCCCCCAACGACGTGCTGATCCGTGTCGGCACCCAGGAAGGCGGCGAGAACGCCGAGCAGACCGTCATCGACAAGGTGCGCGGCGAGCTGCAGGACACTTATGATTTCCGCCGCGTCGAAGTGGTGGGCCCCACGGTTTCGGGCGAACTGGCCAAGCAAGGCACCATTGCCATGCTGGTCGCGCTGATAGGCATCCTGGTCTATGTCTGGTTCCGCTTCGAATGGCAGTTCGCGGTCGGCGCCATCGTGGCGACGGTGCACGATGTGGTGATGACGCTCGGCTTCTTCGTCATCACCGGGCTCGAGTTCAACCAGTCGTCGCTGGCGGCGATCCTGACCATCATCGGCTATTCGTTGAACGATACGATCGTCGTTTATGACCGCGTCCGCGAGGATCTGCGAAAATACAAGAAGATGCCGCTGCCGCAATTGTTGAACAACGCCATCAACGAGACGCTGTCGAGAACGACGCTGACTTCGGTGACGACCATCCTGGCGCTCTTGGCGCTGGTGCTGTTCGGCGGCGAGGTGATCCGTTCGTTCACCATGGCGATGCTGTTCGGTGTCGTCTTCGGCACCTATTCGTCGATCTTCATCGCAGCACCCTTGCTGATCCTGTTCAGGCTAAGACCGCAGGCGACGGTGGACGAGGAGAAGCCGGTTGGTGGCGGCAAGGCCGTGGCGACCTGACGGCCGCTCACGTGGCAAAAGGCATTGTCATTCGCGAGGCGCATTTCCCCGGACGGGCGCCGATCGAGGCCTATGGCAATGGCGGCTTCCGCTTCGCCGATATGTCGCATCGCGGCTCGCTGCTGTGCCTGCCCTCGGGCATCCATGGCTGGGAGCCGGCCGATCCGCTGGCGCTGACCGCGGCGGATTTCGATCTGCTGCTGGCCGAGGCCGGCAAGGTCGAGATTCTGCTGGTCGGCACAGGCAAGGATTTGCGACCCTTGCCGGCAGCACTTCGGGCGGCGCTGAAAGCGGCTGGCATTGCCTCCGATCCGATGTCGACGGGAGCGGCGGTGCGGACCTACAATGTGCTGCTTGCCGAAGACCGCGCCGTGGCCGCAGCGCTCATCGCCGTCGACTGACGTGACCGATACCGCCAACATCGTCATGGAGGCGGTGCGCGCCGGCGACCATGACCGTTATGTCAGCGCGCTCTATGCACCTGCCGACAAGCGCCAGGCGCTGTTTTCGCTTTACGCCTTCAATGCCGAGATCGCATCGGTTCGTGATCGCATCCATGAGGCGCTGCCGGGCGAGGTGAGGCTGCAATGGTGGCGCGATGTCATCGCCGCCGAGGGCGCAGCAACGGGCAACCCGCTCGCCGACGCGTTGAAGGCGACTGTCTCCGCCCATGGGCTGCCGAAAGCTGCCTTCGACAACATGCTCGAAGCCCGCATCTTCGACCTCTATGACGATCCGATGCCATCGCGCACCGATCTCGAAGGCTATTGCGGCGAGACGGCCGCGGCGCTGATCCAACTGGCGGCGATGGTGCTCGATCCCATCGAGGCGCCGCGTTTTGCCGAACTGGCGGGCAGGGCGGGATGCGCCCAGGCCATGACCGGCCTTTTGCTGCTGTTGCCGCTGCATCGACGGCGCCGCCAATGCTTCGTGCCGGCCGATATCCTCGCCGCGGCAGGCTCGTCGCCGGAAGAGTTTGTCAGCGGCGATGGCGGACCAGGTGCTGCGCGGGCTGTGTCCGCGATGGTCGCGCTGGCGCAGGAGCATCTCGGCGCTTTCGAGCAAGGAGCGTCGGCCCTGCCGGACACGCTGCTTCCGGCATTTCTGCCGCTGGCGCTGACCAGCGCCTATCTCGGCAAGATGGCAGATGGTCGTCGGTCGCCGCTGGCCGGCGTAACACGGCTTTCGGCGTTGCGCCGGCATTGCCTGTTGCTCAGACGCGCACTGCGGGGTTGGCCACCCATTTGACGTAAACGTCAATCGTGCTAGAGATTCTTCGGCCCGAAATCGTCGCCAAAAGACGCGACCGGTCCGGAGGAGATTCCTGTTCATGAGCCTGCCTGTGCTGGTTGCACTCGTCGTTGTCGGCATTGCACTGTCGGTGCTCGCCGTGCATTTCACCGGCGGCAGCAAGATTGCGACGCTTGCCGGCGCCGATCGGGCGCTCAGCCGGTTTGCCGATGATTTTCCCGACGAGAAGGCAGCAGCCGTGCGCCTGACTGCGGATAGCAGGACGGCGTTCCTCGATCTCGGGCAAGGGCGCTGCGGCATCGTCCACAGCGTCGGCGACTGCTTCTTGACCCGCATCGTCACGCCACACGATATCCTGGCCCTCGACGTCGACGAGGCCGGCGCGGTCGCGCTGAAGCTGGCCGACTTCACCTGGAAGGGCGGACGCTTCGCCTTTGCCGACAGAGCTGCCGCCAAGGCTGTCGCGGCAGCGCTTGGGCCGCAGAAACCGGGCCTGGCGAAGGAGGCCGCGTGATGGCCGACTACAATTTTCCTGAAGTGACCCAGCTTGCCATTCCATTCTTCGTCGCCGCGATCCTGATCGAGCTCTGGCTGGTGCGCACCGGCCGTGCCAAGGGCTCGTTCGAGACGCGCGACACGCTGACCAGCCTGATGATGGGCACTGGCAATGTCGTTGCCGGCCTGCTGCTCGGCGTCGTTTCCTACTGGGCGCTGCTGTGGCTGTGGCAGTTCCGCGTCTTCAATCTCGGCCTGTCGGTATGGGTGTTCCTGGCTGCCTTCCTGCTCGATGACCTGCGCTACTATGTCTATCACCGCATCGCGCACCGGGTGCGCTGGGTGTGGGCCGAGCACGTCAACCACCATTCCAGTCAGCACTACAATCTGTCGACGGCGCTCCGGCAAAGCTGGACCGGGTTGTTCACCTTCATGTTCGTGCTGCAGGCGCCTTTGGTGCTGCTCGGCTTTCATCCGGCCGTCATTGCCTTCACCTTCGGATTCAACCTGGTCTGGCAGTTCTGGATCCACACCGAGGCGATCGGCAAGATGTGGGGCTGGTTCGAATTCATCTTCAACACGCCCTCGCATCACCGCGTTCACCACGCCACCAATCCGCGCTATCTCGACGCCAACTATGCCGGCACGCTGATCATCTGGGACCGCATGTTCGGCACCTTCGTCGAGGAGTTGGAGGAGGACCGGCCGCGCTACGGCATCGTGAAAAATCTCGGCACCTTCAACCCGCTGAAAGTGGCGTTCCACGAATGGATCGGCATGTTCAGGGATGCTTTTGCGCCGGGACTGACGATGCGCGATCGGCTCAACTACCTGATCAAGCCGCCGGGCTGGAGCCATGACGGCTCGCGCGAGACTTCGGCGAGTTTGAAGGCTGCTTATGTCAGGAGGAACCCGGGCGAGGCTGGGAAGCCGGGGCTGCCGATTGCGACGGCCGAGCCGGCGGAGTAGTTCGCGCCTCAAGATGGATCGTTGGATCCGCCCTCGCGCATCATCGTTTCGTAGTCGCGTCCGCCGTAGAAGACATTGACGATAAATACCCTATCGCCTTCGATGACATAGGCGATGACGGCTGAGTGCTCAAACGGAACCGTCCTTAGTCCCGGCATGATATCGTCGCGCGAGCGACCGCCGCGAGGGGCGTTGCCGATGCTTTGGCAGCGGTCTTCGATGCGCAGCACGAATCGCAGAGCCGCGTCGAGACTTCCGCCAGCCTCGACTATGTATTTCAAAATGTTGGTAAGATCGTTGCCGGCGCTATCGCGATACTCGATTTCAAGCCGCTGAATCATCAACACGGCTCGAATATTGCTCGGCGAATTTCTGGAGCCGGTCGCGAACTTCTGCGCCGGTAAGGTTCGGCCTCGTGTCCTCGATCGAAGCTTTTACGCGCGCCCTGATCGACGCCATCCGTTCGGCATGTTCCTCCTCTTCGCGCTGGAACGCTCGAAGTGCGGCACGAATGACCTCGCTAGCCGACCCGAAAGAGCCGTCCTCGACCTTTTCGCGGATCATGCGCGCCATGGCAGGAGTGACGGTTACAGACAGTTTCTCGGCGGATTCCATGGGGACGGTTCCTCGACAATAAGTAGGATAGTATCCTACTTCCTGCCGACGGTCCATCCGAAGGGCTCACTATTCGGCTGCTTGCGCCTGCGCCGGCAATCCCAGCCACTCCCTGCAATCAGCCCGCGCACGCGAGGTGATGGCATGCCGCTTGGCCACCGTCTTGTCCTTGCCGCGCAGGCGCTTGCCTTCGGTCTTCGGCGCTTCCACCGGCGGGAACAGGCCGAAATTGACGTTCATCGGCTGGAAGGAGCGCTTCCCCGGTTCGTCGTCGGAGACGATGTGGCCGCCGGTAATGTGATTGAGCAGCGCACCGAAGGCGGTGGTGATCGGCGGCAGCGATGGCGAATGGCCGAGCCGCTCGGCGGCGGCAAAGCGGCCGGCGAGCAGGCCGATCGCGGCGCTTTCGACATAGCCCTCGCAGCCGGTGATCTGGCCGGCAAAGCGCAGGCCGGGCCGCGATTTCAGCTGCAATGAGGCATCGAGCAGGGTCGGCGAATTGATGTAGGTGTTGCGGTGCAGGCCGCCGAGGCGCGCGAAATCGGCGTTTTCCAGGCCCGGAATAGTGCGGAAAACGCGCACCTGCTCGGCATGCTTCAGCTTGGTCTGGAAACCGACCATGTTGTAGAGCGTGCCCAGCGCATTGTCCTGGCGTAGCTGCGCCACCGCATAGGCCTTGACCGTCGGATTGTGGGCATTGGTCAGTCCCATAGGCTTCATCGGTCCGTAGCGCAGCGTTTCGACGCCGCGCTCGGCCATGATCTCGATCGGCAGGCAGCCATCGAAATAGGGCGTGCCTTCCCACTGCTTGAATTCAGTTTTCTGGCCGTCGACCAGCGCCTGCACGAAGGCGAGATACTGCTCCTTGTCCATCGGGCAGTTGATGTAGTCCTTGCCGGTGCCGCCGGGGCCGACCTTGTCGTAGCGCGACTGGAACCAGCAGGTGTCCATGTCGATGGTGTCGAAATGGATGATCGGGGCGATGGCGTCGAAGAAGGCCAGCGCATCGGCCCCAGTCGCCTCGGCGATCGACTGGGCAAGCGAAGGTGCTGTCAGCGGGCCGGTGGCGATGATCGCCTGGTCCCATTCCGCCGGCGGCAGGCCGGCCACTTCCTCGCGCTCAATGGTGATCAGCGCGTGGGCTTCGAGCTTTTTCGTCACTGCCTCGGAGAAGCCGTCGCGGTCGACGGCGAGCGCGCCGCCGGCCGGCACCTGGTTGGCGTCGCCGGCGCTCATGATCAGCGAGCCGGCCAGCCGCATTTCGGCATGCAGCAGGCCGACGGCGTTGTTTTCGGCATCGTCGGAGCGGAAGGAGTTGGAGCAGACGAGCTCGGCCAGCCCGTCGGTCTTGTGCGCATCGGTGCCGCGCACCGGGCGCATCTCATGCAAAATGACGGGAACACCGGCTTGCGCGGCCTGCCAGGCGGCTTCGGAACCGGCGAGGCCGCCGCCGACGATATGGATGGGATTTTTGCTCATAAGCGCCGGAATAATCGCTTGGCGCGCTGTTGGCAATTGGCCGGCTGCGGCTTGGACTGTTGCCGTCCCCTAACCACTGCGCCGGACCGTCTGTTTACACGGCAGGAAAATAGGGATATTTCATATCCTTAATATAAGCTTGATTGGTATCGACCCGGAACCCATTGATGATCCTGAAAAGCCAAGTCGAATGGGCGCTGCACTGCTGCGCCATTCTCGCGGGCCTGCCTACGGGGCGCTACCTCTCGACAAAAGCGCTCGCCGAATTCCACGGCCTTCCCAAGGAGTATCTTTCCAAGGCGCTGCAAAGCCTGTCGCAGGCCGGCCTGGTCGACACGACGCTCGGTCCGTCAGGCGGATACCGGCTGGCGCGGCCGCCGGCCGAGCTGACTTTCCTGGAGATCGTGGAAGCGGTGGAGGGCAAGGCCCGCACATTTGTGTGCACCAACATCCGCGAAAACAATCCGTGCCGTCCGCAGGGCTATTGCGAAAGCGGTCCCTGCGCGGTGTCTCGCATCATGTGGGAAGCCGACGAGGCCTGGCGGGCAAAACTGCGCAGCGTCAGGCTTTCCGATCTCACCGAAGCGCTGGCGCAGGAAATTCCGGCGGACCTTTGGAAGAACAGTTTCGAATGGGTGCTAGAGCGCGCCGGCTGAGCCCATGAGCCTCGCTTGCGGCTGGTCAGTCGTTGCCGGCAATACGACGGCATAGCTCTGCGGCGACATTGCCAGGGAAAGACCATTCGCCTCGCAATGCCGATGGACAGTGTCGATCACTTCATTCCTCGCAAGCAACCGGTCGGCCGGACCGGCCACGCAAAAGAACAGGTCCACCCCGATTGCCGCCGCGTCGATGTCCTTGAGGGCGACAAGCGGTGCCGGGTCCTTGACGATCCGCTCGCAGTTTCCGAGAGCCTCGCGCATAGCTCCCTCGATGACATGCGGCGCCTGTGTCCTGGCGATCCGCACGTTTACGCTGATCAGCTGTCTCTCGTCGGGACGGCTGAGATTGGTCAGGCTGACCTTCGCCAACACACTGTTGGGCAGGACGACAATGTTGTTGGCACCGGTAAGCAGATGCGTGGAGCGCCAGGTTGTTTCGACGATGCGTCCTTCCGTGCCGTCGCCCAGCATGATCCAGTCGCCGAGCGTGTAGGGACGCCCCAGCGTCAGCGCAATGCCGGAAAAGACGTCGCCAAGCGTGTTCTGCAGCGCAAGCCCGACAATGATGGCAACCACGCCCGACGTTGCCGCCAGCGTCGCTATGGGAACGCCGAAGACGAAACCAGTTATCGACAGCGCCACGCCGAGATAGATGACAGCGATGACCAAGTCCTGGAGCAGCCGCGCTTCTCGCGGCCGATGTTCCACGACGATATAGAGGCGCACAAGGCCGACAAGCGTCCAGGCAAGGTGTATCCACCAAAGGGTGCGCGCCGCCTTCGCCAGATACGCGCCCTGAAGATCGGTCTCAGCCAGCCAGTGCGGCAGGATTCCGCTGAGCCAGAGCACCGCGGTCATGCTGGCGAAGAACAGGATCTGGACGATCAGGCGTGCCATCGGGCGCGCACGGCCCTGGAAATACCAGACGACAATGCCGGCAAGCCCCAGCAGATTGATCAAGACCAGAGGCAGATGATCGACGAACATGGGTCCCCGATAGGATACGGCTTCACAGGCAGGGCCGGGCGCCAGGATGGCGTCCGGCCCTTTCGGCCTACTTCGTGACCGTATAGGTCAATTCTTTCTGGGCGGTATCGACCACGAAGACTGCCAGCAGCTTTGCGGGCTTCGTCTTGGAGCCGTTCTCGCTCACGCTGTGGCGGTCGCCCGGCATCTCCGAAAAGCTCTCGCCGGCCTTGTAGACCTTCGCCGGATCGTCATTGACTTGGCTGCGGATGGAGCCTTCCAGAACCGTCGCGTAGATGAAGGCAGAGCTCGGATGGGTGTGCGCCTCGGAGACGCCACCGGGACCATATTCAACCAGGATGCCCTTGATGCTCTTGCCTGGCACATTCGGCAGTTCATGTTCATAGACAAGCGTGACTTTGGCGGCCTTTTCGCCGGCGTGAGCATCCTTGGCTCCGGCCGGGTTGGCCAGGGCTGCCGTCATGATGACGGCTGCGGCGATGGACTTGATCATTTCGAAACTCCTTTTCTTGTCTTGCGCAATGCGCTGCGCCTGGGCTGAGGCGCAGCCTGACGGTCATTTCCGCGCCGAAGTGGCGAACCACTGCTCGAAGCTGATGTGGCCAAGGCGGGGATCGTTGTCGGAGACGAGCGAATTGTCGTTCAGCCTGGCGCCGAAATAGAGCGCCTCCGGATCGGTCACGACCTTGCGGGGATCGCCGGAAGCCTTGAGGTAGCGAGCGACGAGCTCGCTCATACGCACGCGCTCCGGGCCGGAAATCTCGATCGTGCCGTTGATCGGCGCGGCGAGTGCGACAGTGGCCATGGCATCGGCGACATCGTCTGATGCGATGGGCTGCACATAGGCCGGCGACAGGTGCACGGCCTCGCCGACCGCGCCGGATTTGGCGATGGCGGGCAGGAATTCCATGAACTGCGTGGAATGAACGATGGTGTAGGGAATGCCGGAAGCCTTGATCAGCTTTTCCTGGGCGAGCTTAGCGCGGAAATAGCCAGCGTCCTGCAATTGCTCGGTTCCGACAACAGAGAGCGCGATATGGTGCTTGACGCCGGCAGCCTTGTCCGCCGCAAGCAGGTTGCGGCCCGAAATCTCGAAGAAGTCCATCGCGGCCTTGTCCTCGAAAGAGGGTGAATTGGCGAGATCGATGACGACCTCGGCGCCGGCGAGCGCGTCCTCGAGGCCTTCACCGGTGATGGTGTTGACGCCGGTGTTCGGGGCGGCGGCGATCACCTCGTGGCCCTTCCTGCGCAGGCGTTCAGCTGTCTTGGAACCGATGAGACCGGTGCCGCCGATGATGACGATTTTCATGATGCTCTCCATTTGCAGTAGCGCTTGTCGCGCCGCGTCGATTGATGGATGGGTTGGACGAGGGGTTAGTTCAGGCCGGCCTTGTCGAGGCCGTAAAATTTGTCCGCCGTACCGGGCACGGTCTTGAAGGCGACGTTGAGGCGATTCCAGGCATTGATGGTCATGATCGAGAAGGTCAGGTCGGAGATTTCCTTCTCCGAAAGCTGCCCGCGCACACGCTCATACAGATCGTCGGGAATGCCGCCTTCGGGCAGCTTGGTGACGGCCTCGGTCCAGGCGAGGGCGGCGCGCTCGCGCGGAATGAACAGGGTCGATTCCCGCCAGACGGCTACATGGTAGAGCCGCAGCTCGCTCTCGCCGTGGATCTTTGCTTCCTTGACATGCATATCGAGGCAGAAGGCGCAGCCATTGATCTGCGAAGCCCTGATGTGGACGAGATCTCGGATCTTCTCCTCGATGGCGCCGTGCGCCTCGGCCATGCTGAGGTCGGAAAGCTTCTTGAACAGCTCGGGCGATTGTTGGGCGGCGTTCAGGCGCTGTGTCATGGCTAGTCCTTTTGAAGGTTTGAGGATATTTTGTGTCCTTAAGGACAATTAATATCCATAATAGCTGGACAGTAAAGCACCTGCCGCCTAGGATGCGGACATAAGGCATATGTCGAAAGGTAATGAGGGTAAGGATGGACGTCGTATCGGCGTTGCGAACGTTCCTGCGGGTGGCTCAGACAAGGTCCTTCTCGGCGGCCGCGATCGACCTCAACCTGACGCAGCCGGCCGTATCCCGTCAGGTCTCCGCGCTGGAAGCGCATCTGAAGACCCGCCTTCTGCATCGCACGACGAGCGCGCTTGCCTTGACGGTGGAGGGCGAACAGATGCTGCCGATGGCGCTGCGTGTGGTGGAAGCGGTCGACGCGCTGAGCGAAGCGAGTGGCACTGAGGGCGCAACCGTATCGGGAAAAGTGCGGCTTAGCCTTCCCACGCCGCTCGGGTTGTTTATCGGCGATCGCCTTGCAAGGCTGCTGGAGAGCCATCCATCTCTTGCCGTCGAACTGATCTTGCGGGAGGAACCCTCGGATCTCGTCGCTGATGCCATCGATCTCGAGGTGCGCCTCGGCCCGGTCGGCGACAGCAGCCTGATCTGCCGCCGGATCGGCTGGACGACTGCATTTCTCGTGGCCTCGCCATGCTATCTCGAGGGACGGGATACGCCGCAAGCGCCGCAAGACATCAGGGATCACCGCTGCATTTGTTACAGCCGTGCCGGCGATGGCCGGTCATGGTCGTTCTCCGATGGGGCGGACGATGTTGTTCTGCGGGTTGAGCCTCGCCTGGTCGCCAACAATTCAATGGCGGTTCATCGGGCAACACTTGCCGGGGCCGGGCTTGCGGTGCTGTCCCATATCCTGGCCGGGCCGGACATCGAAGCCGGCAGGCTGGTCAAGGTGATGCCGGATTTTCCGCCGACGCGGCTGCCGATCAATGTCGTCTATCCATCCCGCAAGAACATGCCGCTGCGGGTGACGACGGTGCTCGACTTTCTTGTCCAGTCCGTCCGCGACGATGCTTTGATGGCGGCATGAGCGCCTTGGTCGACTGCTTGCTCAGCTGAAGCCTGCCCCAGAAACAACAACACCCGCCGGGGGAGGATCCGGCGGGTGTCGTTTTGGGGGCCGATCCTCGGGAGGAGGTGGGGATCGGCCGTATTCGTCATCGCCGGGGAGGAGGTCGGCTTTGACGAAATTCCTTTCGCCGGATGAAGGGGGCGAAACCCCTGGAAGACGAACTACGCTCGCTTCGGGAAGACGAACTACGTTCACTTTGGAAACAGCGCCCGCCGCGGGAGGAGGTGCGGCGGGCGCCGTTTTGGTGGTCAACCCTCGGGAGGAGGTGAGGGTTGGCCGTATTCGTCAGGGTCGGGGAGGAGGTCGACCCTGGCGAAATTCTGCCGTTAGATGGTCGCCTTGCGGGCGATGATCTTGATCTCGTCGCGGACGATGCCGAGATCATGGAGCTGACGGTTCGAAAGGCGACCCAGCTCGGTAACGGTGTCGCGATAAACGCGCCAGTTACGATAGTTGCGGATCAGGTTCATTGTCGTTCTCTTTTTCAAATCTGGTTCGGACCATTTGCGATCCGAAGAGGATTAGACCGCCTTGCGGGCGACGTAGTGGATGTCGCTGCGGCTGATGCCGAGGTCGGTCAGTTCACGGTTCGACAGGCGGCTCAGCTCGGAGACGGTGTCCCGGTAGCGGCGCCAGTTGCGGTAGTTGCGGATCAGGTTCATGGTAGTACTCGTTTCGTCTTTCTTCGGATCATTCCGTTTGTGTACGAATGGAAAATAGGTGGGACTATATCGATTTAAAAGTGCCATTGACGCATGGCAGCAATGCAAATTGTGCAATGCAACATTAACGCACGTTCACGGCTTAGACATAAAGAAACCCGAATCGGAAAATGTCGTAGCGTCAGCGGTTTGACCGCATCGGCTGACAAAAGGCCGAAACTGGGGGAGAAGCGGCATGGCGAGCTATTCGTCACGGGTGAGGACGGATATCGGGCGTTGGCTGCAGGCCGGCCTGATCGACGCGAAGACGGCCGATGCGCTGAGGCGCGATATCGACGCAAACGAACGCAAATCGCTGAGCTTCGGCACCATCCTGGCGATGATGGCGGCGCTGCTGTTCGGCGCCGCCATCCTGCTCTTCGTCGCCGCCAACTGGGAGGCCATCCCGCGGCTGGTGCGCGTCGCAGCACTGTTTGCCGTCATTCTCGCCGGCTATGTCGGCGGCGCCTTGCTGAAGAACCGCGACCAGGCGGCGATCGGCGAGGCGCTGTGGATCGTGGCGGCCGCGGCCTTCGGCGGTTCGATCGCGCTTATCGGCCAGATGTACCATCTCGCGGGCGACGAGGCCTCGGCCATTGTCACCTGGGGCATCGGCACAGCACTTGCCGCGGTGGCGTTGCGCTCGAACCCGCTGACCGTCGCTGCCGTGGGCATATCCGTGGCCTGGCTGTTCGTGCGCGAGTTCGACTTCTACAACCGCACCGAATTCCCGAATTTCTTCGTCATCATGGCACTGGCGCTGTTTGTCGTCTCGTTCTGGACGCGCAGCCAGCCGGCCCGACATCTGATCATTCTCTCGGTTATCTTCTATATCGCGGTGCGCGGCATGGACCAAAACACGCTGCTGCTGGCCATCCCGCTGGTCGTGGTGTCGGCGTTGCTGTTTGCCGCGGCAATCTTCGCAGCTGATCCGGTCGAGCGGGTTCTGCAGCTCGGCGGGCGGCTGCCATTGCATGCCTTGATCGGCTTTCTGACAGGCTTAGCAATGATTCAGTTCGAGCTTGGCGATCACAGCACCTTCAACGGCGGCTTTGCCATCGCCTCGGTCGTGGCACTGGCCGGCATTGCCGCGGCGGTCATGCTGGGCGGGCGCGAGAGCAGGGGGCTGCGCTGGGTCGCCTATGCCGGCTTTGCCTTCGAACTCGCCGTCATCTACGTGGTGACACTGCAGTCGATGCTCGACACGGCCGGCTTCTTCCTGGCCGCGGCGGTGCTGTTCGGCATCCTGGCCCTCGTCATCATCCGCGTCGAAAAACGCATGAAGGCCCCGGAAGGAGCGGCAGCATGATATCGGGAAAGAAACTTGTCATCTCGGCGCTGGTGCTGGCGCTGGTGCAGATCGGCTTCCTGAGCTGGATCATCGCCGGCCGGGCCGCGATACTGCGCAACGGCAAGGAGGTCTTGCTGAAGATCGAGCCGGTCGATCCGCGCGACCTGTTGCGCGGCGACTATGTTATCCTCGGCTACGAGATATCGCGCCTGCCGGTGAAGCTGATCGCCAACATTCCGGCCGGACAGCTCAGCACCGAGAACACGCCGATCGTGGTCCGGCTGAAGCCGGGCGCCGACGGCTATTGGCATGCGACCACAGCCTGGTTCGGTAAGGCGCCGATGCCGCCGGCCGCCGACGAAGCCGATATTGTCGGCCAGGTCGCGCCGGGCTGGACGCTTGATCCCGAATCCACAATCGCACCGCAATATGGCATCGACCGTTTCTACCTGCCTGAGGGACAGGGCATCGCGATCCAGAACGACATGCGAGTGCGGCCATTCGGGGTGCGCATCGCGCTCGCCGCCAATGGCGAGGCGCAGATCAAGGCGCTGATGGACGGCGACAAGACAATGTTCGAGGAACCGCTCTACTAGAATTCACTCAGGGCACGGATTTCGGTAAACATCGATCGCTTCGCCCCGACGCATTCAGACCAGGCCGGGCGAAGTACGATGACGATTACGCTGACGTCGCGCGAAGACATCAATCTCGATGCGGTTTTGCGCGTCGCCTGGAAAAACGACACGGTCGCCATCAGCGACAAGGCCTTGCAACGCATTGCCGAATGCCGCGCCTCGTTCCTGAAACTCATCGAGTCCGATCCGCCGCCGATCATCTATGGCGTCACCACCGCCATGGGCGAGCTGGCGAGCCGCAAGCTCGAACGTGACGAGCGCGACCGCCATGCGCGCATCAAGGCTTTTGCTGCAGCCACCTCCTTCGGCGAGCCGTTGCCTGAGCGCGTCGTCAGGGCAATCGTGCTGGCCCGGCTGACCAATTTCATCGAAGGCAATGCCGCCACCACGCCGCGTATCGCGCAGGCTGTCGCGGCGATGCTGGATGGCCGACCGATGCCGGTGGTTCCGTCGCAGGGGCAGGGCGGCGCCGGCGAGATCCTGGCGCTCTATCCGCTGTTTGCCGAGCTTACCGCAGGCTTCGACCTGGAGGTGAAGGAACGCGGATCGCTGATCAATGGCTCGCCTTGCGCGGCGGCCCTCGTGGCCGATGCGGCCCTGGCGGCGCGGCGGCGCATCGCCATGGCGCACAAGGTGTTTGCGCTGTCGATCGAAGCGTTTCGCGCCCCGCTTGAGCACTACGACGCCGCGCTCGACGGGCTCTGGGGCGACGAACACGAGGCGGCAGCCTTGCGCGGCTTGCGGCAGTTTTTGGTCGGCGCCGGCGACGGGCGACGCAATTATCAGGCGCCGGTCAGCTACCGCATCGTGCCGCGCGTGCTCGGCCACGCGCACCGGGCGCTGGCGGGCGCCGAGCAGGCGGCCATCGTGTCTCTGGCTTCGATATCGGACAATCCGGTCTACATTCCGCCCGACGAGGCGCATCCGCTGGGGCGCTGCATCTCCACCGGCGGCTATCACAATGCCATGGCGACGCCGGCATTGGACGATCTGGCAGCCATCTGGGCCGATCTCTGTCTGCTTTGCGACCGCCACGCCTCAAAGCTGCTCAACGGCAAGGTGTCGTTGCTGCCGGACCTGTTGATGACCGGGCGGCATTGGGCCGACAGCGACGGCCACGGCAATGTCGGCTATGTGCCGATGGCGATCACCGGCTATCTCGAACAAGCCAAGCTCGCGGCGCAGCGCACCTTCATTCCGGGAACCGAATCGGCCGGCGCCGGCCAGGACGACGTCGCCACCACGGCGTTCTTCGCCTGGACCAAGGAGGCGACCGCCGGCCGCTGCCTGGATGCGGCGATGGCGATGCTGGCCATGATCGCCTCGCAGGCGCTGTACGTGACTGAACGTGCCGCGCCGCCGGCGCTGCAGGACTTTGTCGCGGATATCAGGAACATCGTGCCACCGGTCGACGCCGACCGGGTGCTGGGACCTGAACTGGCGAAATTGGCGGAGTGGTTCACCGGGCAGGTGTTTGAAGCGTAGGGCGTCGCGCCTGTCCTCCTATGCCAAGGCTTCGGAGGACATCCTTTGCTCTGACGAGCCTCAGGTGGCCTGCCACCCGAAGCTCGTTGGAGCGAAGGGTGGTGCGGGTAGAGGGACTCGAACCCCCACGCTTTCACGCCAGAACCTAAATCTGGTGCGTCTACCAATTCCGCCATACCCGCGTGGCCCGGCAATCCCATGTAGCCATCATTCTGTCAATGTGGGGGCGAAAATGGTGCCCATTCGCTGCAACGCGAAGATGGTTGAAAATTAGCCTCGCCTGTGACAAAAGGCGTGTCAAATGTGACGGGACGCGCCGATCCGCTTCTGCAGAATGTGATAAGAAGTAGGAAAAACAAAGACTTATTCACATCTTGGAACGCAGTTTGGAAGAATTTGAGCCGTAATTTCGGTCAAATCGCCAGGTTCCGTACCAAAAGCCATTCCCGGCAAGATTGTACCGGCAGGCTGTGAACGGCAGAAGGCCGTGGCAGTCTCTTTGGTGAAGATAAAGGTTTTACGATGCAGGTCACCGAAACGCTCAACTCCGGTCTCAAGCGCGAGATCAAGATCACCGTGCCGGCCGGTGATATGGAAGCCAAGCTGATGGCGCGGCTGTCCGACGCCCGCAACAAGGTCCGCATCAACGGCTTCCGTCCCGGCAAAGTGCCGGTCCAGCACCTGCGCAAGGTCTACGGCAAGTCGTTCATGGCCGAAGTGGTCAACGAGATCCTCAACGATTCGACCCGTTCGATCATCACCGGGCGCGGCGAAAAGGCCGCCATGCAGCCCGAAGTGATCATGACCGAGGACGAGAAAGAGGCCGAGAAGATCCTGGCCGGCGGCGCCGACTTCGAATTCCGCCTCAACTACGAGGTTATCCCGGCGATCGAGATCAAGGATTTCTCCGACATCAAGGTGACGCGCCAGGTGTTCGAAGTGCCGGACAGCGAGATCGACGAGCAGGTCCAGCGCGTCGCCGAATCGGCACGCAGCTTCGAGCCGAAGACCGGCAAGGCCGCCGAAGGCGACCGCGTTTCGATCGACTATGTCGGCAAGATCGACGGCGAGGCCTTCTCCGGCGGCGCCGGCACCGACCAGCCGCTGGTTCTGGGCTCCAAGGAGTTCATCCCGGGCTTCGAGGACCAGCTGATCGGCTCAAAGGCCGGCGACGAGAAGCAGGTCACGGTGACCTTCCCGGAAAACTACCAGGCAGCGCATCTGGCCGGCAAGGAAGCCACCTTCGAGGTCACCGTCAAGGAAGTGTCCAAGCCCGGCGCGCTGGAAATCAATGACGAGATGGCCAAGAACCTAGGCCTGGAATCGCTGGAGCGCCTGCGCGACGTGGTGCGTGGCCAGATCGAGAACCAGTTCGGTTCGATGACGCGCCAGAAGGTCAAGCGCCAGCTGCTCGACCAGCTTGACGCTGCTTATTCGTTCGAGGCGCCATCGAAGCTTGTCGATGCCGAGTTCAACAACATCTGGACCCAGGTCAACCGCGATCTCGAAGCCGCCGGCCGTACCTTCGCCGACGAAGAAACGACAGAAGAAGAGGCACGCGCCGAATATCTGCGCCTTGCCGAACGCCGCGTGCGTCTCGGTCTGGTTCTGGCCGAAATCGGCGAGAAGGCCGGCGTCACCGTTTCGGACGAGGAACTGCAGCGCGGCCTGTTCGAGCAGGTGCGCCGCTACCCGGCCAACCAGCAGCAGGAAGCCTTCGAGTTCTACCGCAGCAATCCGGAAGCGCTGAACACGTTGCGCGCGCCGATGTTCGAGGAGAAGGTCGTCGACCATCTGCTCGGCCAGATCTCGGTCACCGACGTCAAGGTCAGCAAGGAAGAGCTGATGGCAGACGACGAGGAGACCGACACAGCCAAGGCCAAGCCGGCGAAGAAGGCCGCCGCCAAGAAGGCCGACAAGGCTGAAAAGGCCGACGACGCGGAAGAGCCCAAGAAGAAGGCCGCGCCGAAGAAGAAGGCTGCCAAGGACGCCGAATAAGCGCTTGACGACAAGATCAGAAAAGGCCGCCCTCGAGGCGGCCTTTTTCGTTGTGGCGGATGTGCCTTGAGCCACCGCAGATCACCTAAACGTTTGTACGGTCGACCTGTTCTACCTGCCGGCCAGATTCTGTGGTACACAGGTGCCGCAATTCCATTTGGGGGGAGAAGCGGAGAATCCGTTCTGTCGTGCAACGCGCATGCTGGCGGTATCGGCATGCGCAGATCGTCTCGGGCAAATTTGACGATCAGGGAGGAAATGCCATGCGCTTGATTGTGTTTTTCGCTGCCGTATCTGTTGCAACCTTCATCGCCAATCCATCGCGGGCACAGGATGCTGCGGCGGGCGAGAAGGTCTTCACCAAATGCAAGGTCTGCCACGTCGCAGACCAAGACACGAACAAGATCGGTCCTTCATTGCACGGCGTTATCGGCCGGACGGCCGGCACGCATCCGGATTTCAAATATTCCGAGGCCATGATCGCGGCCGGCAAATCCGGCGTCAAATGGGATGAACCCACGCTGACGACCTACCTTCACGATCCCAAGGCCATGGTCAAAGGTACGAAGATGGCGTTTCCCGGCCTCAAGAAGGACGAGGATGTCGCCAATGTCATTGCCTATCTGAAGCAATTTTCCCAGTAGCTTGGCTCTTCGGTCGGCCAGACTGCCCTTTTCCATTGATGGTCGTCTCAAATGTCGGTCAAGGAAAGCCTTAGGGATACCGGCGTTCGCCGCTCGGAAACGACGGTCGGTGATTTCTTTGCGCTCTTGAAGCCGCGGGTCATGGCGCTTGCCGTCTTTACAGCTTTCGTCGGTCTGATGGTGGCGCCCGGCGCGATGAACCCGGTGATCGCCGTGGTCGCAATAGCTGCGATTGCGGTTGGAGCGGGAGCGGCCGGGGCGCTCAATATGTGGTACGACGCGGACATCGACGCGCTGATGTCGCGCACCTCAAAGCGGCCGGTTCCGTCAGGCCGCGTCGCGCCCGGCGAAGCTCTCGGCTTCGGCCTGGTGCTTTCCGCGTTTTCGGTCATGACGCTCGGCGTGCTGGTGGGATGGCTCGCCGCGTCGCTGCTGGCCTTCACTATCTTTTTCTACGCCGTCATCTATACGATGTGGCTGAAGCGCTCGACGCCGCAGAACATCGTCATCGGTGGCGCGGCGGGTGCCCTTCCGCCGATGATTGGCTGGGCGGCGGCCACTGGCGCCATCGGCATCGAGAGCCTCATCCTGTTCCTGATCATTTTCCTGTGGACGCCGCCGCATTTCTGGGCGCTCGCGCTGTTCAAGGCCGGCGACTACGCCGCAGCCGGCATCCCGATGATGCCGAACGTGGCCGGCCAGGCCTCGACCAGAAGGCAGATCTTCGCCTATTCACTGCTCCTGGCGCCAATCGGCGTGCTGCCCTGGGCGTTCGGATTCACGAGCGGGTTCTATGGGGTTGTTTCGGCCACGTTGGGCTCGGGTTTCATCTGGTCCGCCTGGAAGGTTCTGGTCATCCCCGACAAGGAGATGAAGCCGGCAAAGGCGCTGTTTGCCTATTCGATCTTCTATCTTTTCGCGATCTTTGCCATGCTGCTTGCCGACACCATCGCGATGCGCGCGTTCATGTCAGCCGGAGGTTGACCGGGTCGAGACGGCGATTTGGTGATTGCTGCACCGAAACGTTGCACATCAGCTCACGATGGCAGAGCACAGAATCCCAGGACCAGCAGAGCGACGACGCCAAGGCCGAGCAGCAGAATGGTTTTTCCGTCCATGACCTCCACCTTCGATTGGATAGGATATCGAAGAAGGGCCGCAAGAGCCAGCGCATGACCTTCCGAGCCTTTGTGACAAAAGGGCGACAAGTTCCAGGCAATCGAGTATGTTGATTTCGGTGCAGGTCGCGGTTTTGCGTGGCCAGTCATGCAGAACGTCAGCACCGTGAAACCGCGACCGTACCGGACCTGGTCTGGAGGAACGGGCATGGCAAGTTTTCACGTGATTGCAGGCGCCAGCGAGACGCTGGAACACACTAGAATTCGAAAAATCGGTATTTCCGATCTTTTCGATGCGCTCAAGCGCGGTGTTGACGATTTCATGGTCAAACCGTCGCACATTGCCTTTCTCTGCTTGCTCTATCCGCTTGTAGGCGTCGTGCTTGCTGCCTGGACTTCGGGCGCCAATGCGTTGCCGCTGTTGTTTCCGCTGGTGTCCGGCTTTGCGCTGATCGGTCCATTTGCGGCGATCGGCCTCTATGAGATCAGCCGCAGACGAGAGGCTGGTCTCGACACCTCCTGGAGGCACGCTTTCGAGGTCAGGAATTCTCCGGCCGTGCCGGCCATCGCGGCGGTCGGGATCATGCTGTTTGCCATCTTCATCGCCTGGCTTTTGACAGCGCAGATGTTCTACCAATATCTGTTCGGCCCGGCTCCGCCAGAATCGATATCCGGCTTCATCAATGAGATATTTGCCACCGGACGCGGTTGGACTCTGATTATCCTGGGGCACGCCATCGGCTTCGTCTTCGCGGTGGTGGTGTTGTGTACGACGGTCGTCGCCTTCCCATTGTTGCTCGACCGCGATGTCGGCGCCTACGAAGCCATCCACACCTCGGTGCGAGCGGTGCTGGCCAATCCGATCACCATGGCTGTCTGGGGACTGATCGTCGCCGTCGCCCTGATCATCGGCTCGCTGCCGGTGTTTGCCGGGCTGGCGGTGGTGCTGCCGATCCTTGGTCATGCCACCTGGCATGTCTACCGCAAGGTCGTGGAATCGCCGGCGCCGGTCAGGCCGACGAGTTGACGATATCCGGCTGGCTGCACCGGCGAGAGTGCCGGTGCAGCCGGTTGATTTTTTCAGTAGGCAGCGTGGCTGAAGCGGGCGTGACGTGCGTCCATGGTCAGGTTGCGGAAATCCTTGCCGCTCACATGCACCAGCGTCCTGTGGTCGCCGCCCTCGAAATAGATGTCGGCGGCTTCGCCGAGGCTGTCGTCGAGGATTACCGGGACATCATAGGCCGCGCCGATCGGTGGAATGGCGCCGGTATCACAATCGCCGAAGAGTGAGACCACCTCGTCTTCGGTGGCGAGTCCAAGACGCCTGTCCATGACGTCCTGCAGTGTACCGAGCTCGATTCTATGCGTGCTTGGGACCACGGCCAGCGCATAACCGAGTTCGTGGTGAACGACCACCGATTTGGCCATCATGCTGCCGGGCACATGCGCGGCAATGGCGGACTGCCTGCTTGTCGATGTGCGATGATGGGCGACGGTGTCGTAGGAGATTCCTCTCCTGTCAATGTAGTCCTTCAGTCTGTTTGCGATCGTCATCTTCGGCCTCCCTGCTGGAGTTCGCGGCGCATTGGAAACGAAGGCAATCATTCTCCTCCGATCGTTTCCGATAATAGCAAGATGGATCAGCCGCCGCTTGTTTCAAGGCAGCAGCAGCTCGACCCGGATCGCAGTCAGGATCCTGCGGTTCCTGACTGGAAATGCCGCGGGCGAAGCCTCAAATCCGGATAGCGCGTCAGGGGCCGGCGCCGAAAAACGATATCCGGGTGAGAAGCGTGTAATCCGATTCGAAGAGCATCATCGCCACGAACACCAGTATCAGAACCGGCGGCAGGATGATCGCATAGGTCAGTGCCAGCCGCTCCCAGGCCATGTGCATGAACACGGCGACGATCAGCCCCGCCTTGAGGATCATGAAAATCAGGATCAGCGACCACCTGAGATAGCCGTGAATGCCTAGATAATCGACCATGTAGGAGCAGGTGCTGAGGATGAACAGCCATGCCCAGACCACCATATAGAGCTTGATCGGGTGTTCCTGATGAACCTCCGCCTGGGCGACGCCGGTCGTTGGCCCTTCATGCGCATGACCAGCGTGCAGTACGGGTTGCCCCAGGCCGTTTGCAGTTGCTTCAGCCATGTCAGCCTCTCACCAAAGATAGAAGAATGCGAAAATGAACACCCAGACCAGGTCGACGAAATGCCAGTAGAGCCCCATGATTTCGACGTTTTCGTAGCGACCCCTGCGGCTGGTGAAGAAACCGGGACGTCCGACGTCGTAGTCTCCACGCCAGACCTTTCGGGCTACGATGATGAGGAAGATCACCCCGATCGTGACATGCGTGCCGTGGAAGCCGGTGATCATGAAAAAAGTCGAACCGAACTGCGCCGCGCCCCACGGATTGCCCCAGGGCCGTACCGCTTCGGTGATCAGCTTGGTCCATTCGAAGGCTTGCATGCCGACGAAGGTGGCTCCCAGCGCTGCCGTCAAAAGCATGAGGATTGCCGTTTTGCGGCGGTCGCGGCGATAGCCGAAATTGACCGCCATGGCCATCGTTCCGCTGCTCGAGATCAGCACGAAGGTCATGATGGCGATGAGGATCAATGGAATGTCCGAACCGCCGATACGAAGCGCAAAGACCTCGCTTGGATTGGGCCATGGCACGCGCGTGGAGATGCGAGCGGACATGTAGGAAAGCAGGAAGCAGCCGAAGATGAAGGTGTCGCTGAGCAGGAAGATCCACATCATGGCCTTGCCCCAGGACACGTTCTTGAACGCGCGCTGATCCGAGGACCAGTCGGCGGCGATGCCTTGCAAGCCTGCGGGCCGCGCCTGCGTCTGGTTGGTATGCGTCAGTGCCGTCTCTGCCATGCTCCTTGACCTCCTAGGTCAGTAACTGTCGGCAAATGTCGATGAACGTCGCGGCCCAGCCGGCCAGAAGCGCGAAGATGGCGAGCCAGATGAAGAGCAGGAAATGCCAGTACATGGCGCAGAGTTCGACGCTGAGGCGAAGCCGCTCCGGCCGTGCTCCGTTCCAGGCGCCGGCGGTTGTCCTGCTCAGGCCCACCAGCCCGCCGACTATGTGCAGGCCGTGCATCCCGGTTATCAGGTAGAAAAAACTGTTGGCCGGATTGGAGGCCAGAAAATAACCGTCGGCGGTCAGGTCCCGCCATGCCATGAGTTGCCCGACGAGGAAGGCGATCGCGGTGAGCCCAGCCGCGGCAAGGCCGAGCCTGACCGTGTCCATCTGGCGTTTGCGCGCTGCGACCGAGGCGCATTGAAGCGCGATGCTGCTCAGGACCAGCATGCCGGTGTTGAGCCAGAGCAGGCGTGGCATGGGCAGCGGCTGCCAGTCCGACAGCGCCATACGCATGAAGTAGGCGCTGGTGAACAGCGCGAACAGGCAGCCGACGACGGCGAGGAAGACACCGAGGCCGATCTTGGCGGTCGGCAGGCCCGACCGGTCGAAGGCGACAAAATCTCCCGCCGCACCTTGCTCGAGCCATGGCTTGGTCATCAGCCGCTGATGCGAGAGCCACCAGCCGGCAAAGCCGGCGATCACGAGCAGGAAGACCAGGATGACGCTCATGCCGGCTCCCTGGACGGGCCGAATGTGCCCGGCATGTTTTGCGGAATGAAGTCCTCCTTGGCGCCCGGCACGCTGTAATCATAGGCCCAACGATAGACGATCGGCAGCTCCTTGCCGAAATTGCCATGCGCCGGAGGTGTCTGCGGCGTCTGCCATTCGAGTGTCGTGGCCCGCCATGGATTGCCACCAGCCTCGCGGCCATGGCGGATGCTCCAGATCAGATTGAACAGGAACACGATCTGGGCAAAGCCGACGATGAACGCCATGATGCTGATGAACGAGTTCAGGTGATGCGCCGACTCGGTCATGACCGTCACGTCGGTCATCTCGGCGTAGCGCCGCGGCACACCCATCAGGCCGATATAGTGCATGGGAAAGAAGATCAGGTAGGCGCCGACGAAGGTGACCCAAAAATGGAACCGGCCCAGCGTCTCGTTCAACATCCGGCCGGTGACCTTCGGGTACCAGTGGTAGATCGCGCCGAAGATAACGAGGATCGGGGCAACACCCATGACCATATGGAAGTGGGCGACAACGAACATCGTGTCCGACAGCGGGACGTCGACGACGACGTTGCCGAGAAACAGCCCGGTCAACCCGCCATTGACGAAGGTGACGATGAAAGCCATGGCAAAAAGCATCGGTATGGTGAGATGGATGTCGCCGCGCCACAGCGTCAGCACCCAATTGTAGACCTTGATCGCGGTCGGGATGGCGATGATCAATGTCGTGGTGGCGAAGAAGAAGCCGAAATAGGGGTGCATGCCGCTGACATACATGTGGTGCGCCCAGACCACGAAGCTCAGCGCGCCGATGCCAACGATGGCCCAGACCATCATACGGTAGCCAAAAATGTTCTTGCGCGCGTGGGTGCTGATCAGATCGGAGACGATGCCGAAGGCCGGCAGCGCCACGATGTAGACTTCGGGGTGGCCAAAGAACCAGAACAGATGCTGGAACAGGATCGGGCTGCCGCCATTGTGCTGCAGCTGTTCGCCCATCTCGACGACTGCGGGCATGAAGAAGGAGGTGCCGAGCGCGCGGTCAAGCAGCATCATCACGCAAGCGACGAACAGCGCCGGGAAGGCGAGCAGCGCCATGACGGTGGCGGTGAAGATGCCCCAGACGGTCAGCGGCAGGCGCATCAGCGTCATGCCGCGCGTGCGGCCCTGCAGCACCGTCACGACATAGTTCAGGCCGCCCATGGTGAAGCCGATGATGAACAGGATCAGCGAGACAAGCATCAGAATGATGCCCCATTCCTGGCCGCCGGGTGTGCCGGTCATGATGGCTTGCGGCGGATAGAGCGTCCAGCCGGCACCGGTCGGCCCACCAGGCGCAAAGAAGCTCGACACCAGAACCAGCACCGCAAGCAGGTAGATCCAGTAGCTCAGCATGTTGACATAGGGAAAGACCATGTCTCGGGCGCCGACCATCAGCGGGATCAGGTAGTTGCCGAAGCCGCCGAGGAAGAGTGCCGTGAGCAGGTAGATCACCATGATCATGCCGTGCATGGTGATGAACTGGTAGTAGGCCTCAGGGGTGATGAAATCGAACGTGCCGGGGAAGCCGAGCTGCAGGCGCATCAGCCAGGACAGCACCAGCGCGACCAGGCCGATGGCCGTTGCGGTTGCCGAATACTGGATGGCGATGACTTTGGCGTCCTGCGAGAAGACGTATTTCGTCCACCAACTGTGCGGATGGTAGAGTTCCATTTCCGCGACCTCGGCGGGCGGGACGGCATCTGCAGGCGTGATATCGACCATAGGAGCACCTCCGTGCCCTTTTCAGCGGGACCCGACAGTTTCGAGTTTTGCCGCAACTTTCAAAGCTGACACCGTCGCGTTGCCCGGCGCCTGTTCCGCCGAGCCCGTCTGCTGGGGCGCCGACAATTGCGCGAACGTCTGTTGCTGGTCGAGCCAGGCGACATAGTCTTCCTGGGTGTCGACCATGACGATGCCATGCATCATCGGATGCCCCTGGCCGCACAGTTCGGCGCACAGGACCTGGAACGTTCCGGTCTTGGTCGGGGTGAACCAGAAATAGGTGACCGAGCCCGGGATCATGTCCATCTTGGCGCGGAATTCCGGCACGTAGAAATCGTGCAACACATCGATCGAGCGCAGCAGCATCTTGACCGGCTTGCCGACCGGCAAATGCAGGTCGGCCGCTTCGACCACGACATCGTCCTGGCCGTTCGGATCCTTGGCGATCACGCCCAGCGGATTTTCAGCGGTGACGTCACGGGTGTCGGATGTGCCGAGCTTGCCGTCCTTGCCGGGCAAGCGGAAACTCCACTGCCATTGCTGGCCAACGACTTCGACCACGGTTGCGTCGCTTGGAACGTTGACGAACTGGCTCCAGACGAACAGCCCGGGGACCAGCATGGCGGTGACACCCACTCCGGTGACGATCGTCAGCCACCATTCGAGCCGCTTGTTCTCCGGTTCGTAGGCAGCCCGGCTGCCTTCGCGATGACGGAAGCGGAAGACGCAATAGGCCATGAACAGCACCACGGCGGCGAAGACGACGCCGGTGATCCAAAAGGTGATGATGATGGTGTTGTCGATATAGTCCCAGTTGGAGGCAATCGGAGTCCACCACCATGGGCTCAGGAAGTGGAACAACACCGAGCCCAAGACGATCAAAACGAGTACAACCACGATGGGCATGTCCCGTTCCTCCGGGTATTTCAGGGGGCGCGAAGCCGTCCCGGGAAAATACCAAATGCATCATGCGTGATTTGCAATCGAAATTCTAGAGCCGGCTGTGGAAGGGGCAAAAAATCGCTTTTGCGGCGGCGGTCCATGCCTGGCTGGTGACACCGGATCAAAGCGCCTTGATGACGAAGCATCCGGCCAATAGCAGCACGACACCAGTGAGCCGCATGCCTGAGACGAACCGCTGCGGCAGCCGAAACCAACCGAATGTATCGACGAAAATGCTGGCGACCTGCTGGCCAGCCACCGTCAAGCTGACGGCCGCCGCAGCACCAATGACGGGGATGGCGGTGAAGATCGTCGTGACATAGGTGGCGCCGGCGAACCCGCCGAGCCAACCCCACAAGGGCATCGACGACAGGTCCGCAAGGCGAGGGCGAGGCGCCTTCGTCAGGACAAGCGTGGCCAGAAGCACCGTGGCCATCGCCAGCATCGCCACCAGGAATGAGATGGTGCCGACGGCAAACGGCGCGCCGCCAAGGTCGTGCCTAAGCAAGGCGTTGACCGCACCTTGCACCGGCAGCACGGCGCCTGCCAGCAGCGCCAGCCCGATCCAGCCCAGCTTCGAAGGCGCGAGATTGTCGGCCGCGCCCTTCTGTCCGAGAACGATGAGGGCAGCACCAACAAGCACGATAAGCATGCCAAAGGCTGGCCCGGGGAGCAGTCCGGCTTCGGGAATCCCCAGCCAGCCGAATGTGTCCAGGGCGAAGGATGCAAGCATCTGCCCGGCGATGACGAGGCCGACGGACACAACAGCGCCGAGGCGAGGGAACAGAAGAATGGTCGAAACGACATAGAAGGCCGAAGCCATGCCGCCAATCGCGTGCCACCATTCGGTCTTGCGAACGGCGAACAGTGCCGGCGTCGTTCCGGTAAGGGCTGTGATCGACAGCAGCACGATGGCGCCGACCGCGAGCTGAAGCGTCGTCGCGGCAAAGGGCGAGCCGACCGCCTTTGACAGTTGGGCGTTGGCGCCAGCCTGCACCGCGAGCAGACTGCCTGCGACAAGCGCCAGGGGTATGAAGAGGATTTCCACGATATCATTCCTTGAATTTGAGGCGTGCGACCGTTGCGACGGCTTATATGGCGTGCGCGGATTCGCAGATCGATCTGCCGATTTGCCCATTTGCTGTGCGTTTCTGCAGGGCCCTGTCGGGATTTTAGCTCGCAACTTCGGTGTTTTCCCTTATCTTTCTGCAAGAATGCACAGCTCACGCGACCAAATCGACTGGGAAGATCTGCGTATGGTGCTGGCCGTCGCTGAGGGCGCTTCGCTGGCGGCGGCAGCGCGGATCCTGGGCGTGAACCACACCACTGTGCTGAGGCGCGTCAACGCGTTCGAAGCGCGGCTTGGCATCCGTCTTTTCGATCGGCTGCCGACGGGCTATGCGCTCACCGCCGGCGGCGAAGAGCTGCTGGGTGCGGCGCGCACAATGGCCGAGACGGTCAACGAACTGACGCGCAAGCTGTCGGGGCAGGATCTCAGGTTCGAAGGCACGTTGCGGGTCACCACCACCGACACGCTGATGGCGTCGGTGCTGCCGCCGATCCTGGCGGCGTTTCGTAATCGTCACCCCGGCATACGGGTCGAGGCGATGACGCAAAACTCCATCGCTAATCTGGCGCATCGCGATGCCGACGTGGCGATCCGGCCGGTGTCGCAGCCGCAGGAAATTCTGGTCGGCAGGCGCATTTCGGGCGTCGCCTTCGCCGCCTACGCGGCGCGCGCCTATGCCGAGACGCTGCCGGCGGAGCCGAGATTCGGCGCGCTGCGCTGGATCGCTCCCGACGACAGCCTCGCCAACACGGGCGTCGCCCGCTGGATGCGGTCGTCACTGCCGGATGCCGAGATAGCCATGCGCGCCGATTCCCTGGTGACTATGTCTCACGCCGCCGGGGCCGGCATGGGGATCGCCGCATTGCCCTGTTATCTCGGCGACAGCCTGCCCGGGCTTGTGCGGGTCGGAGGGCTGATCGAGGAGATCGGCTCGGCGCTGTGGGTGCTGGTGCATGACGATCTGCGCCGCACGGCGCGCGTGCATGCCTTCACCAAATTCGTCTCCGGCGAATTGCAGCAGCGGCGCGATCTTCTGGAAGGCAGGCTCGGCGGCGGCGCGCGTGAGGCGCGCGCCAACTGAAGCGCGTGCGTTCGGGATCAGCCCGCAAAAAAGCCAGAGGCATGTGATCACGAAGCGGTGACGGCCGTAACGAAGGCTCGGCAGGCTGCGAAGACTGGATGAAGGCGCCGGGCGAAACATTTGCGGCGCGCCCCAGCCGAAATCTGGGCGCGATCCGACAACCTCTCAAGGAATTCGCGATCATGATAAATCGGCGTACTTTCTCCACCGCGCTCGTCGCCGGGGTGGCGACGGGCCTATTGGCCGGCTCCCACACGACGTCAGCGCAGACTGCCCCAAAAGTTCGCAATGTCGTTCTGGTCCATGGCGCCTATGCGGATGGCTCGTGCTGGTCGGAGGTGGTTGGCCTGCTGCAACAGGCCGGCCTCAACGCAACCGTTGTCCAGCATCCGCTGACCACGCTGGAGGCTGGCGTCGAGGTAACGCGCCGTGCGATCGCACTCCAGGATGGACCGACGGTCCTTGTCGGGCACTCTTTTGCCGGCATGATTGTCACCGAGGCAGGGATGGATCCAAAGGTCTCCTCGCTCGTCTATGTCGCGGCGCGCGCGCCGGATGCGGGCGAAGATTACACGGCGCTCGCCAAGACTTTTGCGGCGCCGCCCGCCTCCGCCGGGCTCGTCTGGTCCGAAGGCTATGGCAAACTCAACGAGGAGGCTTTCCTGCGGGATTTCGCCGGCGATATTCCTCGCGCAAAGGCGCGCATCCTCTACGCTGTCCAAGGGCCGATCTCTGACAAGCTTTTCACAGGAAAGACAACGCAAGCGGCCTGGCGCTCGAAGCCAAGCTGGTATGCGGTCTCGACCGAGGATCGCACGATCAACCCGGATCTCGAGCGCTTCATGGCAAAGCGCATGAACGCAAAGACCATTGAAGTGAAGGCAAGCCATTTGTCGTTGATCTCTCACCCCGACGTGATCGCCGGGCTCATCTCGCAAGCAGCCGGGTCGCTCAGCTAGCGGGATTGGCCGGATCTGGGGCGGCATGGTGGCGGCCTCGCCGCGTGACCTGCCTGGCGAGGCGCCTTATGACCCCGTGGCCCGACAAACAGGCACCGCGTCATTTACATCCTCGCCTTGAACGCTAAGCTCCTCTGCCTAACCCATCTCTAGCTTCAGACCGCATTCGCCGTGACAGGAACCTCATGACATCCGATAACAAAGCGCGTGAACATTTCGCCACCGATCTCGCGCAGCGCGCCGGCGAGCTCGGCCTGAAGTATTTTCGCGATCTCGACAATCTCACCATCGAGAGCAAGGGCCATCAGGATATGGTTTCGCAGGCCGACCGCGAGGTCGAGCTGTTCATCCGCGCGGCGATAAAAGCTGCCTTCCCGGGCGACGGCATCGTCGGCGAGGAACATGCCTCGGTCACCGGGTCGACCGGGCATGTCTGGGTGATCGATCCGATCGACGGCACTGCGAATTTCGTGCGCGGCATTCCGGCCTGGTGCGTGGTCATCGCCTGCGCCAAGGATGGCGATACCGTCGTCGGCGTCATCCACGAGCCCTCGACCGGGGAGACCTTCCATTGCCGCAAGGGCGGTGGCGCGTTTCTCAACGGCAAGCCGATGAAGGCAAGTGCCGCCACCAACCTGACCGAAGGTTCGGTCGGCACCGGCTTCTCCAACCGCGCCGAGATGCAAAATATCGTTACGCTCATCCGCTCGCTGATTGCCGAAGGCGGCGTGTTTTTCCGCAACGCTTCGGGTGCGCTCATGCTCGCCTATGTCGCTGCCGGCAGGTTGCTGGGCTATGTCGAGGAGCACATGAACGCCTGGGATTGCCTGGCCGGCATGCTTTTGGTGGAAGAAGCCGGCGGCACAATCGTCAAGCCGGACCCGAGGACCGTTTTGGAAAAAGGCACGCTGGTTATCAGCGCCGGCAACGGTGTGTTCGCCCAGATTCGCGACCTCTGCGTCGAACCCTTCAAGCTTTGATCAGGACCGGTCCGCGCTCCGGAAAGCCGATTCCGACGGCGTCGCCCCCCTGAAACGGCGCATCGACGTTTCGCGACAACACGAACACGTCGCCAAGCGCCGTGGCAACGACCAGTTCGAGATGGCTGCCGGTATAGGTGACCTTTGCGAGCGTGCCTGCGATCGTCTGCGGCGCGCCGGCAGGACCGATCTCGATGCGGCTTGGACGGACGGCCAGCTTCGCAGGGCCGGCTTGGTGGCCACGCGCCGGCAGTTTCAAGGCAAGCGTGCCTAGCCGGACGGTAGCTTCGTCCCCTTGCACCGCGACCACCTCGCAATCCAGGATGTTGGCTTCACCGATGAAGTCGGCAACGAACGCGTTGGCTGGCGCGTCGTATAGTTCGCGCGGCGTACCGTCCTGCGCGACCACCGCTTTGTTCATGACGATGATGCGGTCCGAAACCGCAAGCGCCTCTTCCTGGTCGTGCGTGACGTAGACCACAGTCAACCCGAGCTTGGTCTGGATCTCCCTGATTTCCTCGCGCACATGCCGGCGCAGCTTGGCATCTAGGTTGGAGAGCGGCTCGTCGAACAGCAGCACTAGCGGTTCGAGCACCAGTGCGCGCGCCACCGCTACGCGCTGCTGCTGACCACCCGACAGTTCGCTGGGCAGGCGCGCCCCGAAATCGGTCAGGCCGACCAACTCCAGCCCGGCGCGGGCGCGGGACGCGGCCTCCTTCTTGTCGTGGCCGGAGAAGCGCAGGCCGTAGGAGACATTTTCCATCACCGTCATATGCGGGAACAACGCATAGGACTGGAACACCATGGACACGTCGCGGTCGGTGGCCGGCAAGCGCGTTACGTCGTTGCCGCCGATGAGGATACGGCCGCTGGACGGCATCTCCAGGCCGGCGATCATGCGCAGCGTCGTCGTCTTGCCGCAGCCGGAAGGTCCCAGAAGCGTCACCAGCTTGCCGGCCTCGATCGCAAGCGAAATGTCGTCGACCGCCGGCGTGCTGGCGCCTGGATAAGTCTTGGTGACATTTTCGAAGGTCACTGAGGCAGCGTTGCCGCGAATTTCGGCCATCACCCGGCTCCTACTATTGTTGTCGGGCCACTTGCCGTTCCCGGCAGGCTGACATTGGTGCGCACGCTCCAGCCGCCGTCGCCCTTCTGGATGCCGCGCCGGCCGATATTGCGGCTGCCGACGACCAGTTGCATCAGGCCGATAACCACCAGCATGACGACGATCAGCACCGTCGAATAGGCGATGGCGATGCCGTATTCATTGTTCTCGACGCGCCCGACGATGTAGCTGGTCGAAAGATCGTAACGCGCACTGACCAGGAAGATGACGGCGCTGATCGCGGTCATGGCGCGCACGAAGGAATAGACAAGCGCCGCCAGCATCGCCGATCTCAGCAAGGGCAGGATGACGCGTCTGAAGGTCTGCCAGGAGTTGGCGCCAAGCGTCAGCGAGGATTCATCCAGGCTGCGGTCGATCTGCGACATCGAGGCGACGCCGGCGCGCACGCCGACCGGCATGTTGCGGAAGATGAACGACAGCACGAGGATGATGCCGGTGCCGGTCAGTTCGATCGGCGGCACGTTGAAGGCTATGATGTAGCTAACGCCGATGACGGTTCCCGGAATCGCGAAAGACAGCATGGTGGCGAATTCGAAGGCATTCTTGCCGCGGAAATTCTGGCGGACGAGGAGATAGGCGGTCAGAAGCCCGATGCCGGCGGTCAGCGGCGCCGATATCAGCGCGATCTCCATCGTCGTCCAGAACGAACTCCACGCCGACCCCGACCAATGGATGCCGAATTCATTCCAGCTGACGGCGAACGCTTTCTTGTAGTGCTGCAGCGTCAGGCTCTGATCGACCCCCCACAGCCTGACAAAGCTGCCGTAGAAGATCACCGCGTAGACCAGCACGGTGAACGCCGTCCACAGGCCGGCGATGACATAGAGCGCACGTGTCAGCCCGTTCGGCAGGCGCGGATGGACGCCGGCGTCGCCCTTGCCGGTGACGGTGGTATAGGAACGCCTGCCGATCCAGAAACGCTGCGCATAGAAGGCCCCAAGCGTGAAGCCCAGCAGCACCAGCGCCAGGATCGCAGCAAGTGCGGCATCGTTCTGCGCGCCGACAATGGCGAAGAAGATTTCCGTCGACAGGACGTCATAGTTGCCGCTCAGCACCAGCGGATTGCCGAAATCGGCCATGCTTTCGATGAAGCCGAGCAGGAAGGCGTTGGCGAGGCCTGGCCGCATCAGCGGCAGGGATACGGTCCAGAAAGTCTGCCAGCGGCTGGCGCGGAGCGTCTGCGAGGCCTCTTCCATGGATGGGCTGACGCCTTCCACAACGCCGATCAGAACCAGGAAGGCGATCGGGGTGAAAGCGAGAACCTGGGCGATAAGCAGGCCGGGAAGGCCATAGACCCAGCGTGTCGGCTGGATGCCGAAGACACCTGCGACGCTCTGGGTCACCGCGCCCGACAGGCCGAACAACAGGATGATGGCAAGGCCGATGACGAAGGCCGGGGTGATGATCGGCAACACAGTCAGCGCACGCAGCAGCTTGCCATAGCGGAAACCCGTGCGTGTCACGACAAGCGCGAACACCAACCCCAGAAACATGGTCAGCAGGCCGACGAGCACGGCGAGCAGCAGCGAGTTCCAAGCAACGCCGCAACGGTTGCCACCGGCGAGACAGTCCAGGCTCCACAAGCGCGAACTGAGCAGCTTGGCTAGGAACACGACAAGCGAATAGCCACCGTCGTCGGTCTGCATGGCGTTGGCCAGCATCATCAGGATCGGCATGAAGATGAAGATGGAAACCACCGCGACGACGAAGCCGATCGAGCTGACGACGAATACGTCGCCACCGACGGCACCGCGCGCGGCAATGCCAAGGGTGAGCAGAAACAGAAAGGCGCCACTGACCAGAAGGGCGCCGTAGCCCATGCCGAATTGGCGGTCGCCAAGATCGCCGAACAGGCTGGTCAGCCAGCTGAACTGCCAGCCGTGCAACCCGATAGCGAAGCCCTGGAACAAAAGCCAGCCAAAACCGGCAGCGCCGCCAATGACCAGCAGCCGACCAAAAACCGGATCGGATTTGTTGCGACCCCACAGCAGCAGCGGCGCCGCCAGCAGGAAGCCGAGCGGCGCCAGCCACAGTTTTTCGCCCTTGAGGGCCAGAACCAGCGCTGGAGCGAATTTGCTATCGACCGGGTAGCCGTCGAACAGCCAGGAAAAACCGAAGAACCCGTCTTCGATGCCGTACCAGGGCAGCAGGGCAAAGCCCACCCAGCCGATCGCCATCCAGAGGACGACGATCGGTTCGAGCGGCCCGCGGGTTTGGCGAAAGCGCATCTGCTATTGCGGCAGCGACGCGACCTCTTCGTCCCATTTTTTCAGCAGGCGCTTGCGCTCTTCGCTCGATCCATACTTCTTGAAGTCGTAGTCGATCAGCTTGATGGCAGCGAGGTCCGGCGCCTTGTCGGAGGTTTTTGCCGCCTTGTTCGACGGAACCTGGAACGACCCCGCATCCTGCGCCGTGGACTGGACATCGGCCTCGAGCGCCCAGTCGTAGAATTTTTTCGCGGCCTCCATGTTGCGGGCGCCCTTGATGATCGATTCCGAGCCAATCTCGTAGCCGGTTCCCTCGCAAGGGGTGACCGGAACGATCGGGAATCCGGCGACGACCTGCGACACGGCGTCGTGGATGAAGACGATGCCGATCGTGGTCTCGCCAAGCCCGGCGGCCTTGATCGGCGCCGAGCCCGACTTGGTGTATTGGTTGACGTTCTTGTGCAGGGCTTTCAGGTACTCGAAACCCTTGTCCTCGCCGAACAGCTGAACGATGGTCGCCAGCATGTTGTAAGCTGTACCTGAGGAATTCGGGTTGGCGACCTGGATATGCCCCTTGTACTCCGGCTTGGTCAGATCGGCCCAGCATTTCGGCTCGGGCAGATTGTTCTTGGCGAGCAGATCCTTGTTGTAGCCGAAGCCCAGCGCGCCGGAGTAGATGCCGACCGTGCGGTGGCCGGATGTTTCAGCCTGCTTGATCGCCCAGGGCTGCAACTGGTCGAGCAGGGGCGATTTGTACTCCTCGGTCAGACCTTCCTCGGCCGCCTGCAGGTGTGGATCACCGGTGCCGCCCCACCAGATGTCGCCCTTGGGATTGGCCGCCTCGGCGCGCAACTGGGCATAGATTTCGCCAGCGCTCTTGCGGGTCATGTCGACGGTGATGCCGGTCTTTTCCTCGAAGGCCCGCGCCGTCTGCTGACACCAGACCTCGTCGACGCCGCAATACATGGTCAGGCTTTCGGCGGACGCCAATGACGACGCGCCCCACATGCCGGCGGCAAGGATACCGGCGCCGAGAATCGCCCTTTTTATCATGTTGAATTCCTCCCTAGGTTATTTGCCGACTTATGAAACCCAGATAGGCGGAAAATTCAAGTTGGAAGGTGGCTGGCAAGTTTTTGCTTCGAAATACAGCCGAATTTGATCTTTCTGCGGTGCCGCGACCCGCAGAAAGCAAGTGGACTGCGGCTTGCCTGGCTTAGATCAACAACAGGCCCTTCATCGAGGCATTGGCCTTCTTGCCGATGATGATGTGGTCATGGACGGCGATGCCGAGCGGCTTGGCGCTGTCGATGATCTGCTTGGTCATTTCGATGTCCGCGCGGGAAGGTGTGGGATCCCCTGAAGGGTGGTTGTGGACCAGGATAACGGCGCTGGCCGAGAGCTCCAGCGCGCGCTTGATCACTTCGCGCGGATAGACCGGCGTGTGGTCGACGGTGCCGACCTGCTGCACCTCGTCGGCGATCAGCACGTTTTTCTTGTCGAGGAAGAGGATGCGGAACTGTTCGCGGTTCTCGAAAGCCATTGCCGAGCGGCAGTAGGCAAGAAGCTGCGTCCAGTTGGACAGCACCTCGCGGTCGCGGACCTCCGTGCGCGCCATGCGCTGCGCGGCAACGGCAATCACCTTCAGGTCGACCGCCACGGCGGGGCCGATGCCCTTCACCTCCTGCAGCAGCGCCACCGGCGCGCCGAGCACTTCGCCGAATGTGCCGAAGCGCGCCAAAAGGGCTTTGGCGATAGGCTTGGTGTCGACGCGCGGGATCAGGCGAAACAGCAGCAGCTCGAGAAGTTCGTAGTCGGGCAGGGCGTCGGCACCGCCCGCAACGAAGCGCTCGCGCAAGCGGTCGCGATGGCCATGATAATGCGGCTTCTCGGTTGATTTGTCTTTTAGCGCCTTGTCCTTCGCCGGCGGTTCAATCCACCGCTCGGAGAAGAACCCTCGTTCGTCGTCATTGCTCTTCCCCATCCATCCCCCCGAAGGCTTCGGCATAAGACTAGAGCGACAGGCCGGCAGCGGTCGAGTGCTTTTCGAAGACGGTGTAATGCCGGCGGTGAACGGACTGCGCCTGTCGTATCGACCGAGGCCTCAGAGAATCAGGCGGCTGCGGTGATCCGCCGGCGCTTCATTCGGCCGGCGTGGTTCGATTGCGCGTCCATGTCGACCCGTCGCAGGACGGCGCCGAGATCGTCAACGGCGTTGCCGACCGCATGCGCCGGGAGATCTACCGCAACATCGGCCTCGAAGAGCTGCTTCACCCGGCTGTTGTCGGCTAAGGTCGCCAGCCACAAGAACAAGAAACACAAACGGGCCGGCGCTGTGCCGCCGGCCCGTTTGCGTATTTGCATCGCTAGGCCGGCAAGCCGGGGCGGTCGAGCTTGTTCGGCGACAGCGTGAAAATCTCGCAGCCTGTGTCGGTGACGCCGATCGTGTGTTCGTACTGCGCCGACAGCGAGCGGTCGCGCGTCACCGCCGTCCAGCCGTCCGACAGCACTTTCACATGTGGCCGGCCGAGATTGATCATCGGCTCAATGGTGAAGATCATACCCGGCCGCATCTCGACGCCTTCGCTCGACGTGCCGTAGTGCAGGATGTTGGGCGCGTCATGAAACAGCTGGCCGACGCCATGGCCGCAGAAATCGCGCACCACCGAACAGCGCTCGGCCTCGGCATAGGTCTGGATGGCAGCGCCGATGGCCCCGGTGCGGACCCCGGGCCGAACGGCCGCGATGCCGCGCATCAGGCATTCATGAGTGACTTCGAGCAGGCGTTCGGCGGCGCGCTTGATGGTGCCGACCGGATACATGCGCGAGGAATCGCCGTGCCAGCCGTCGAGGATGTAGGTGACGTCGATGTTGACGATGTCGCCGTCCTTCAACGGCTTGTTGTCGGGAATGCCGTGGCAGACGACATGGTTGATCGAGGTGCAGGACGATTTGGTGTAGCCGCGATAGTTGAGCGTCGCCGGCAGCGCGCCATGGTCCATGCCGTATTCGAAGACGAACCGGTCGATGGTCTCGGTGGTGACGCCAGGCTGGACCATCGGCACCAGCTCGTCGAGGCAGCGCGCGGTGAGATCGCAGGCCTTGCGCATGCCGGCAAAGCCTTCTTCGCCATAGAGGCGGATCTGGCCGGTGTTCCTGAGGGGTGCCGTGGCGGCGTCGAGATAAGTGACCATTGTGTCCGTTTTTGCCTGTAAGCGGGCTATGCATATCAGCCCGTCCGAAAATCTTCCCAGATTTGGCACCGGAAGCCGCAAGGTTCAAGGAAGAAAGCGTTAAAGTGCGCGCCTGGGCGCGCTTTAACGCCCGAAGCTGCGACCGCAGAGACGACACATTTTTGCGCGACATCAGGTCAAAGCAACTTTTGACGACGAACGGCGTTGGGGCGACACCAGTTCGGGAGACTTGGAAATGGACAGATTGCAATTCGAGGTGCCGGTGCGCATCGCGCCCGCGCCCGGGCTGCCGGTAGAGGAGATTTACAGCGTCGAACAGGCGCTGGATGTCCTGCATGAGTGGCCAAGGAAGCGACAGGGCAAGGTCTATGAGGCGGCGTTCAACGCTTGCTTCGGCGCCACGGTGGATGTCGTCAAGATCGAGGACGCCTGCCGTGCGTTCATGGCGTTCTGCCGGGTCAGCGGCCTGCTGGCCAGAGACATGATGGTCACGGCAAAGCGCGGCGGTGGCGAGGCGAGGGGCCTGCGGATTTAGCGCCTTTTTTTGATCCGGAGGCTGACCACCCGACTCGCTCGGATCGACGCGGACTCCGCGCCGTTAAGGTTCCGTTTCCGACTTCACAGCTAGGCATGACGCCATAGAGCAGCGTCTGATTCGTTGCGTCCGTGTCATGGTGCAGAATATGTCCTCAGCAAATGTGCGCCCCTTTCCGCTAGACCGGCAAACCATGCTGGTGCGCGAGGTGGCGGCCAGGCTGGGCAGGTTGCATGGCGACACGGCCAATTCCTTCTGGAAGGCCACGGCGCGCGAACTCCTCGACAAGGCGATCGCCGCCGGCAGCGACGCGGCTTCGGCCGCCAACGATGTCCGCCGGTTTTTTGCCGCCGTCCAGGACGAGATGCATTTCAAGGCGAATGATGCCGCACCGGGGCAGCGCCAGACGCGCACCCGGCTCTAAGTAGAACCACACTGACACGCTCATCACTGCGTGGCGGGCACCGACGACGCCAGCCGTGGACCGGTCTCGGCGTCGACGATCTCGGGCTTGGTGCTGTCGATCGTGCCGTCCCAGCCACCGCCCAGCGCCTTGTTGAGCGCGACATAGTCGGTGGCGATGGCGATGCGGCTTTGCAGCAGATCGTCCTCGGCCGAATAGAGCGAACGCTCGGCGTCCAGCACGTCGAAAAGGCTGGCTTCCCCTGATTTGAACAGCGTGCGCTCGAGATCTGCGGCCTCGCCATAGGATTTCACGGAAGCGGCGCGGCCAGGCCCCTCGGCGATCCCGGTGCCGGCGCGGTCCGAATCGGCTATGCCTGCGCCATGCAGGAAACGTCTCTCTACGTCCCGGTGAAGCGGTTTCTCGAGAGCCTGGAATTCACCGTCAAGGGCGAAGTCGGCAATTGCGATATCGTGGCGCTGCGCGACGGCGAGCCGCCGGTGCTGGTCATTTGCGAACTCAAACTGCAGTTCAATCTGGAACTCGTCCTGCAAGGCGTCGATCGCGCCGCGGCATGCGACGAGGTGTGGCTGGCGGCGCGCATGTCGGCGCGCGGCAAGGGCCGCGAGCACGACCGCCGTTTTCGCGCGCTCTGCCGTCGGCTCGGTTTCGGGCTGTTAGCAGTCAGCGCCAAAGGTGATGTCGAATTGCTGCTCAGTCCAGCCGCTCTGCCGCCGCGCCGTGACCCGAAGCGGCGCTCACGGCTGATGGAAGAGCACCGGCGCCGGCGTGGCGATCCGGTGGCTGGCGGCGGTTCGCGCGCGCCTGTTATGACCGCTTACCGGCAGGATGCGCTGGCATGCGCCGCCGCCATGACCGACGGCCCGAAACGCCCGCGCGATCTGAAAACGATTTCTCCGCGCGCGGCCAGCATCCTCTTGGACAATGTCTATGGATGGTTCGCCAGGGCCGAGCGCGGCGTCTATGCGCTGACCGAAGGTGGCCATGCGGCGTTGCAGCGCTGGCCGCAGGTGGCGCACGACCAGGCGTGAGGATTTTTTCGCAGTGCCTGCGGCGTTACTCCCTGGCGGCGCTCAATCGCCGGTAGGAGACGCCATCGAACCTTGCCGTCACAAAGTCGGTGGCCGACATTTTTCGTTTGCGGCCGTCGCTGCAGCTGTAGAGCGGCCAACCGGCATCGCTGCATTCGCTGGCGGAGCAAAAGCGGGCTAGGCAATTTCCGACGGTCACCCGGAAGCCGCCAGTGCCTGCAAAACCCTGCAGCAGGCTGCCGTCCGCCGCGCGCCATGTCCGTGCCCTGAATTCGGCGCGCAGGAGCCATGGTTCTAGCGGGACCGCCAGGCTGTTCCGGTCGGCGCTTCCTGCGAGAG
The DNA here is from genome assembly GCF_007003975.1 of Mesorhizobium sp. WSM4306. Classification (GTDB taxonomy): domain Bacteria; phylum Pseudomonadota; class Alphaproteobacteria; order Rhizobiales; family Rhizobiaceae; genus Mesorhizobium. The sequence goes on along the minus strand of NZ_VFTC01000001.1, from coordinate 220,049 downwards.
CGAGACGGCTGCGTGCCATGCCCGATGTGTAGGCGGTTACAAGGTCCGATCCGACTGAGTAGGCCGAGGCTATGCTGGTGTTATCGAGTACATGGGAGATTTTCTCACCCGCTTCTGCCCGCTGCACCAACAAGGCCGTAAAGAGGAGTAAGGCAAAGCAGGCTTGCAGACCATTCCCGCCGCTGGCCTGCCGCCGGTCCGCCCGCGATGTCTCCCAAGCCCGCATCCTGCCCGATCCCGCCCGTGGCGCGCCTGCCACAATCCTCCGTCATCGATGAAGGCACAATGACGGCTAACCCCTGACATCCGCCAACACGGCGTTGCCAAGGGCGGATGCATCACGGCAGGATGCTTGTTCGTCGGTTCCTATTCAAGGCCCTTGGCGCGGTCCCAGGCTTTCGACCACATCCTGAGCGACTTCTGGTCGAGGGCCTTCGGCAGATGCAGGTGCGCCATCGCCCAGCGAAAGCCTGCTGATCGCCAGGGATTTTCTGTCACCGGTTGCGACGAAGGATCAGGCTGGCACGCTGCGCCCGCCCGCCGACCTGCTTGCCTCCTCGCTCATCCATGACGAGCACCCGACCGGCTGGGCGGCCTGGCTGCGCAGCGCCGGCGTTGAGCCGAACGGCACCTGGCGCGGCAGCAATTTCAGCGACTGCGACTTGGTGCTTGCGGCCGCCGAGTGGCCAGGCGTGGCGCTGGGCAGCCTGTTCCTGGCGACGCCGTCGCTGACATTAGGGCTGCTCGTGCAGCCGTATGACCATGTCCTGGATGCCGGTCGCGGATGGTATGCAATCTCGACCCAGGATCGCTTGCGGGACGTCGACGTGCTGCGGACTTGGGATTGGTTGCGCCGACAGGCGACGTCGGCCTCGCTCGCCGATTCGTGACCGCGTGACCGTTGCACAACTGCGTCGCAAGATGCGAATTGGCGATACGACGTTCTACTTGGATGCCGCCATGCCCCTAGGCAAGATTATGCTCTGCGCTGCTGCAATGACTGTTGCCGCTACAAATTTCGCCGACGCCCGGCCTGACACGCGCAAAATGACGTGCGCGCAGACCCAGGCGACGATCCAGAGCCAGCATGCCGCTGTGCTGTCCACCGGACCAAACACCTATGACCGCTATGTCCGCCAATTCGGCAATGAGTGTGATGCTCCTTCCTTGCCAATGGCTGAGTATGTGCCGGCCAGTGACGGCCAATGCAGGGTTTATCGGTGCGAGGAGGCGTCGCCAATGGTTCCGAACTGATAGGCGGCGCCGGTTTCGCTGGGGATACCGGCCGATGATGCTTACTTGACCTGTTCGACCTCAGGAGCAGGTGCCTGGTCGGTCGAGGGCACCGGCGTGCAATCTTGCCCCTTGCACTCCTCGACGTGGTCCTCGGCCGGCGGCAAGCAATTTTGCCCCTCGCAATGAACCGGCGGCTGCTCTGGTACCGCTGCGGCGTTCGGCGAAACAGGCTGATCTTCGGCGCGAACCGACACTACGCCTGCCAGGCCGATCACGGCCGCGCATAGAAGCGCTATTCGAAGCAAGTTCATTCCCGACCTCCACGGCTGAGAGCGAATGGAACTTACACTTTCGAACAGACGCCGACATACCATCACCCGCGAACGACGTTAACAGCACGTTTCCATCCCAGCGATGTCCTGCGGCTGTCTGTTGGACAAGCTACCGGGATGTGACGCGCCCGCGCCAGCGGGGTGCGGCTTGCGGGCCTCTTAACCTAGGCGGCGCGCCGTTGGGGGATTTGGAGACCCGGACGGGCTCGACGAGGGTCCACGGCGGTCACAATGGTGTGGTGGTGATCGCAGTAGACACGATCCGGCGAAGTTGCCCCTGCACAAAAACGGTAGCCGCCAGGTACTGACGGGTCTTCGCTCACCGGGAAGCGGCACTGATGGACGCCGAGCTGAATGAGGGGAACGTCTCTCGAAGTTAGTCTGACATTTTCAGGCATGATGGTTTTCAGGTTCCTTGGTTCATAGCCATTGCTGGCTGACAGCCGCAGTGCGACCCGTCGGGCGAGCTTCTCTCATTTTGGAGGGCTTTGGATCACCATATGGTGCTGGTCGCACCGTCAATGAAGCCCGGCGCCCTGCTTTTGAAGCCAACAGTTTGCGACTTAAGGCCACACCTGCGCCGACGCGGAGGTGCATTTCGGGTCCACAGACATCAAACCATAATCAAGTCAGTGAAATATCTGGTACGCCCAAGGGGAATCGAACCCCTGTTACCGCCGTGAAAGGGCGGTGTCCTAACCGCTAGACGATGGGCGCGCTCAGACGAAGCGGCTTATAATTGCGTTGTTGCCAACCGGCAACCCATCAGCCGCCGGATGCGACAACTTTTTTCGAAAGCGGCGAGAACGGGTGTTTCGGTGAGCCAGCGCAGGTTTTCTGGTGTCGCGAGGCGCACCCTCGAAAATTAGGCGGAAAGCCTCGTGCAATCGTCATCCACGGGCGGAGCAAGGAGCGTAGCGACGCGGCGCAGACCCGAGGATCCATGCCGCGACTTCAACGCGTTGCTACGGTGCAGATTCTGCTCCGCTGCCTGCGCGCCGCTTCGCGTCGCTACGCCCAAGGATGACGAAGTCGCGGAGGCTTCGACTACCCGCGCCTACGGCAGCGCCAGTTCCAGTCGCGCTCGGGGCCGACGTCGACGTGGACGGATTCGGTGTGGCAGTAGGTGCCGACGCCGCCACGGCCGGGCATGGTCCTGATGTAGCTCGCCAGCTCCCATTTGGAGACGCCGGGAACTTGGATGTCGGCGGCGGCGCAATACATGTGCAGCGAATTCTTGGCGCCGTTGGCGCGACGGTTGCGGGCCGGGTCGCGATAACCGGAGGTGACCATCATCTTGCGGCCGTAGTGACCTTCGATCGTCTTCAGCACGCGCACCAGCGACGGCTTCAGGCAGGCGACATCGACGCTTTCGTTCTGCTTCAACAGGCCGTTGGGCGCCAGCCGGGCGAGGCCGGCGGCCGAGGCCACCTGATAGGCGCCGCCCGAGCCCTCATCCTCGTTCAGGTCAACGTCGCTTTCGTCGTCGATGCCGGATTTGCGCTTGATTTCGAACAGCGCCGTCTGGCGCACGCCGGGCAGCGCATCGGCGCCGGTGATATGATTGCTGCTGTCGTCGCCGAGCGAGGCCAGCTGCAGCGGCTTGTCGGCCGAACTGGCCGAGGCCAGCGTGACGATGGGCTTTGCCGGTGCTGCCTTGGGCTGGGCAGCACCCGCAGGCTGTTCGCCCGGGCGGGATTTGATCAGCGGAGCGGGTGCAGCCGAGGCTGGTGCTGTGCTGAACAGCGAAGCGAGGAAGCCCTTCTTCGGCGTGTCGACCTGCTGGGGAGCCGCGGCCGTCACGTAGACCTCATTGGTCGCAGGGGCAGTGGCCGTCGGTTTCGGTGCGGTCACGCCGGCATCGGCTGCGGCAATCTTCTGCGCCGGGTCGTCGGTTGCGGCCGCCGTCTGCGCCGGCTGTTGCAGCGCCTGCGGCGTCTGGCCGACGATGGTGTCGGGGCGGGCGGGTACGTTGACGGGGAAGCCGGTGCCGGGCTTGGCCAGCGGCACATAGGCGACCTGCTCGGGCAACGTCGCATCGCCCGCGGCCGTCATCATCATCTGTGGCCCCGTCGAAGTGATCTGCGCGGTCGATGTGACCTGCGCGGTCGAATCGGCTGGCGTCGCAGGGCTGGTGCCGGAAGCCGCGGCGATGTCAGAAGCGGTGGCGTTGTAGCCGGGCATGCCGACGGACATTGTCGGGTCGCCGGCGGAGGTGCAGGACGCCAGAAGCACGGAGAAAAGCGCTGCCGCTATAGTGCGACCCTCTCTCCCCGCGAGACGCGATCCTACTGATTTCAAAACTAAATTCCCCCTCGGTGCCCGGTCGGCCTGCTATTGGTGCGGGGTCGAAACATTCACGTCCAATAACCCTGTGTTCCCAAACCGGAAACGAGACTTGTGTCAATTCTGCAAGCCTCTGAATTAATCGCTCGTTGGAGGTGAATTGAGGCTACTTGATGGTTGACGACACCATTTCGCCCCGTTTTGCCGGCCCGTCAACTCACCAGACATTACAGTCCGTTACACTCGCACCTTCACATAGGTGCCGGGGGCATCACCCAGGGTTTTCATATGCTTGCCCGGTTTGCGGGCGGGAACGAGGGTGTCGTCCTGGGTCTCGATCCAGTGCTGCCAGTGCGTCCACCAGGAGCCGGGATGCTCTACCGCATTGGCGAACCACAGGCCAAAATCGCCCACCGGCTTGCCGCCGGTCCAGTACTGATACTTCTTGGCCGCCGGCGGATTGACGACACCGGCGATGTGGCCGGAGCCGGCCATTACATACTCGACGTCGCCGCCGAAATATTGCGAACCGAGGAACACCGAAAGCGCCGGCGCGATGTGATCTTCCTTCGACGCCAGATTGTAGACCGGGATGGTGACATCGGCGAGCGACACAATGCGCCCGGCGAGCTCCATCACGCCGCGCGTCAGATTGTTCTCGAGATAGCAGTTGCGCAGATAGAAGGAATGGTTGGCCGCCGCCATGCGGGTGGAATCGGCGTTCCAGTAGAGCAGGTCGAAGGGCAGGGGATCCTTGCCGCGCATGTAATTGTTGATGACATAGGGCCAGATCAGGTCGCCCGAGCGCAGCATGTTGAAGGCGGTCGCCATCTTGGTGCCGTCGAGATAGCCCTTCTCATTCATCGATTTCTCGACCGCCGCCACCTGGTCCTCGTCGACGAAGACTTTCAGGTCGCCGGCATGGGTGAAGTCGACCTGCGTGGTGAAGAAGGTCGCCGACTTGATGCGGTTGTCGCCTTCCTGCGCCAGCAGGGCGAGGGCGGCCGCCAACAGCGTGCCGCCGACGCAGTAGCCGATGGCGTTGACCTCCTTCTCGCCGGTCGCCTTCTCGATCGTGTCGAGGCCGTATTGCAGGCCCTCTCGGATGTAAGCTTCCCAGCCCTTGGCGCCGTGGCGCTCGTCGGGATTGATCCAGGAAATGACGAACACGGTGTGACCCTGCTCGATCGCCCAGCGGATGAAGGATTTCTGCGGGTTGAGATCGAGTATGTAGTATTTGTTGATCCAGGGCGGGCAGATCAGCAGCGGCCGCTTGAGCACGGTCTCGGTCGTAGGATCGTACTGGATGATCTCGGCGACATCGCTGCGGCCGACCACCTTGCCGGGTGACGTCGCGACGTTCTTGCCGATCTCGAAGGGCGAATAGTCGGCTTGTCTCAGCTTCAAGTCGCCCTTGCCGGCGGCTATGTCCTCGGCCAGCATCTTCATGCCGCGCACCAGGTTTTCGCCATTCGAGGCGACGGTTTCGCGAAACAGCTCCGGATTGGTCAGGATGAAGTTCGACGGCGAGATGGCGTTGGACACCTGCTTGACGTAGAAGCTCGCCTTGTGGCGGGTGTGGTCGTCGAGGCCTTCGGCGTGCTCGACAAGGTCGGCCGCCCAGCGCGAGGTGACGAGATAGGCCTGTTTGAGGAAGTCGAAGAACGCGTTGCGGCCCCATTCAGGGTCCTGGAAGCGCTTGTCGCCGCGCTCTGGCTTGACCGCATCGTCGGGCGCCTCGGCATTCGGGCTGATGCGCTGGATGGCGTTTCCCCAGACCGTCATGTAGCCGGCGAACAGCCGCGTCTGCGCTTCCAGCGCGCGTTGCGGATCGGCCAGCCAGTATTCGCTGAGCTTGGAGAAGGTTTTGACCATGTCGACCACGGGTTCGGCAACGTGATCGCGCACCTCGCCCTTTTCGCGCGGCTCGGCCCAGGCGGAGGCCGCCTTGCCGGCCTGCTCGACCATGCGCGCCATGTTCAACGCGAAGCGTTCCGGGTCTTTCACCAGATATTGCTCGACGGTCGAAGATTGATCATCTTCCGCTTTGCTCGAATCGGGTGCTTTGGACATGGCTCGCGGGGTTCCTCCCGAGGCGTTTTCTTGACATATTATCATGGGACATCTGACCGGGTCCAATGCGCTGTACCCCGGCTGCCAGGAAAACAATATGACGATTAACACCGGCAAGACCATTTTTTCGGGGGCAGGCCGCTTTTGCCGCATCGCCGTGGCGACAGCTTTTCTAGCGCCAGGATTGTTGGCAGCAGGCGGTTGCACAAGCGCCAACACGGGCAACGGGATGAATGTCGGCCTGACCCAGGGCGCGCAGGACACCGGCTCCTATCCAAACCTCAACATCCCGCCGCAGGTAGCGGCAAAGCAGCTGACCCCTGAGGAGACCCAGGCCAAGCTTGCCCTGCTGAAGGGCGAACAGCAGGGGCAGCAGAGCAAGGGCGGCGGCGGTGTCCCGTCCACCAGCCCGGCGGCCCTGAACTCGCTGGCGAAGAACCATGGCAAGGATACGCTGAAGCAGATCGAGGCCAAATGCGATCCCGCCCTCGACCCTACCTGCAAATAGGGTTATATGGCGCGCCGAAAGCCCACCTTTGCCAAGGTCCGCTTTGCCAAGCCAACTCTGCCAAAGCCAATTCTAATCGTCTGGAACTGACATGGAAGAATTTCACAAGGTCCGCCGGCTTCCGCCTTACGTGTTCGAGCAGGTCAACCGGCTGAAGGCCAGTGCCCGTTCGCGCGGCGCCGACATTATCGACCTTGGCATGGGCAATCCGGACCTGCCGACGCCGAAGGCGATCGTCGACAAATTATGCGAAGTGGTGCGCGATCCGCGCACGCATCGCTATTCCTCCTCGCGCGGCATTCCCGGCCTGCGCCGCGCCCAGGCCGCCTACTATCAGCGCCGCTTCGGGGTGAAGCTCAATCCCGATACCCAGGTGGTGGCCACGCTCGGCTCGAAGGAAGGCTTCGCCAACATGGCGCAGGCGATCACCGCGCCCGGCGACGTGATCCTGTGCCCCAACCCGACCTATCCGATCCATGCTTTCGGCTTCATCATGTCTGGCGGCGTCATCCGCTCGCTGCAGGTCGAGCCGGATGACGGCTTCATTCCGGCGCTCGAGCGCGGTGTCCGTCACTCGATCCCGAAGCCGCTGGCGCTGATCCTCAACTATCCGTCGAACCCGACGGCGCTGGTCGCCTCGCTCGATTTCTACAAGGACGTCGTTGCCTTCGCCAAGAAGAACGACATCATCATCCTGTCGGACCTTGCCTATTCGGAAATCTATTTCGACGGCAATCCGCCGCCTTCGGTGCTACAGGTGCCGGGCGCCATCGATGTCTGCGTCGAGTTCACCTCGATGTCGAAAACCTTTTCCATGCCGGGCTGGCGGATGGGCTTTGCCGTCGGCAATGAGCGGCTGATCTCGGCGCTGACCCGGGTGAAGTCTTATCTCGATTACGGCGCCTTCACGCCGATCCAGGTGGCGGCGGCATATGCGCTGAATGGCGACGGCGCCGACATCGCCGAAGTGCGCGAGGTCTATTTGAAGCGCCGCGACGTCATGGTCGACGCCTTCAGCCGCGCCGGCTGGACCATTCCCGCACCGGCGGCCTCGATGTTTGCCTGGGCGCCGATCCCGGAGCCGTTCAAGCATCTCGGCTCGCTCGAGTTTTCCAAGCTCCTGATCGAGCACGCCGACGTGGCGGTGGCGCCGGGCATCGGCTTCGGCGAGCATGGCGACGATCATGTGCGCATCGCACTGGTCGAAAACGAGCACCGGATCCGTCAGGCGGCGCGCAACATCAAGCGCTTCCTGGCGTCCAGCGCCAAGCAGCCGAACAATGTGGTGCCGCTCGCCGCGCATCGCTAGAGCAGTTCACCGTTTCACGGAAACGACGATCTGCTCTAACTCATTGTTTTTGACGCAATTCCGGACGGAAAACCGTTTCACACTTTTCCTGGAATTGCTCTAAGGTCGCCGCACATCTTAATTGAGCAAAGTTTGAGGGGCGTCGCCGGACATGGCTGAAGCGTTGCGTGTTGGAATTGCGGGTCTCGGCACTGTCGGCGCCTCGGTGGCGCGCGTGCTGCGCGACAAGGCGGCCGAATTGACGCGCCAGTGCGGCCGCGATGTGATCGTGACTGCCGTTTCGGCCCGCGATGCCAAGCGTGACCGCGGCGTCGATCTCGGCGCCGCCAAATGGTTCGACGATCCGGTCAAAATGGCGCAGACCGCCGAGATCGACGTCTTTGTCGAACTGATCGGCGGCGACGAAGGGGCGGCGCGCTCTTCGGTCAAGGCAGCTCTTGAAGCCGGGCGCCATGTCGTCACCGCCAACAAGGCGCTGTTGGCCAAGCATGGCGTGGCGTTGGCCGAAATCGCCGAGAAGAAGGGCGTGCTGCTCAACTACGAGGCGGCGGTCGCCGGTGGCATTCCGGTCATCAAGACGCTGCGCGAGGCGATGGCCGGCAATTCGGTTAACCGCGTCTTCGGCATCCTCAACGGCACCTGCAACTACATCCTGACCCGCATGGAGGCCGAGGGCATTTCCTTCGACGCCTGCCTGAAGGACGCGCAGCGGCTGGGCTATGCCGAAGCCGATCCGACCTTCGACATCGAAGGCCATGACACGGCGCACAAACTGTCGATCCTGACCAGCCTGGCCTTCGGTACCAGGATCGCCGCCAACGACATCTACATGGAAGGCATTTCCAACATCAGCCAGGCCGACATCCGCGCCGCCGGCGATCTCGGCTACCGGATAAAGCTGCTCGGCGTCGCACAGCGCACCGACAGCGGCATCGAACAGCGCGTGCACCCGACCATGGTGCCGACAGCCTCGGTGATTGCGCAGGTGCATGGTGTGACCAATGCGGTGGCGATCGAAACCGACATTCTGGGCGAACTTCTGCTCTCCGGCCCTGGCGCTGGCGGCAACGCCACCGCCTCGGCGGTGGTCGGCGACATCGCCGACATTGCCAAGAGCCGGCCGGGCTTCCAGCACGGTCCGGTTTTCGGCCTGCCGGCCAAGGAATTGCGCCCATACAAGAAGGCGCAGATGCGCAGCCATGCCGGTGGCTATTTCATCCGGCTTACCGTGCACGATCGCATTGGTGTGTTTGCCGCAATCGCCAAGCGCATGGCCGACAATGATATTTCGCTGGAATCGATCGTCCAGCACGCGGCCGGGCCGGAAACCGACGCGCAGAAGACAGTGATCCTGGTCACCCACGAGACGACCGAAGCGGCGGTGCGTAAGGCTGTCGACGGCATCACCAAGGACGGCCATCTCACAGACAAGCCGCAAGTTATCCGCATCGAGCGGGCCGGCTAGCTCCAGTCATATTTTTCGTTTAATCGATTGATATTGCTGCAATTTTAAAAAATTGATGCGGCAAGTCTTGCCGTTGTCATAGAGCTTTGACACAAGAAGCGCGCCCCTGGCGGAGGCGCATTGTGAACGAGGACTTCTCCCGATGAATGTGGCTCAGAACATAGTCGCCGGTCTCGACCGGATACTCACCATGGAACTCGTGCGCGTCACCGAGCGCACCGCGGTCGCCGCCGCCAGATTGCGCGGGCGCGGCGACGAGATGGCCGCCGACCAGGCCGCGGTCGACGCCATGCGCCAGGAGCTCAATCGCCTCGCCATCAAGGGCACGGTGGTGATCGGCGAGGGCGAACGCGACGAGGCGCCGATGCTCTATATCGGCGAAGAAGTCGGCAGCGGCATCGGTCCGGCGGTCGATATCGCGCTCGATCCGCTCGAAGGCACGACGATCTGCGCCAAGAACCTGCCCAACGCACTGGCCGTCATCGCCATTGCCGAAAAGGGCAGCCTGTTGTTTGCGCCCGATGTCTATATGGACAAGATCGCTATCGGTCCGGGCTATGCCGAAGGCGTCATCGACATCGATGCCTCGCCGGCCGAAAACATCGCCAGCCTGGCCAGGGCCAAAGGCGTCGCGGTGTCCGAGATCACCGCTTGCATTCTCGACCGGCCCCGCCATGAAAGGCTGATCGAGGCGGTTCGCGCCACGGGTGCGGCGATCCGGCTGATCGGCGACGGCGACGTCGCCGGCGTCATCCACACCACCGATCCGGAGGAGACCGGCATCGACATCTATCTCGGCACCGGCGGTGCGCCGGAAGGCGTGCTGGCCGCGGCGGCGCTGCGCTGCACCGGCGGCCAGATGCAGGGCCGGCTGATCCTCGACACACAGGAAAAGGTGGCACGCGCGGCAAAAATGGGCATTGCCGATCCGAAGCGGATCTACCGCGCCGAGGACATGGCGCGCGGCGACGTGCTGTTTGCCGCGACCGGCGTCACCGACGGTAACATGCTGGCCGGCGTGAAGTTCGGCAGCAATTCCATCACCACGCACACCATCGTGCTGCGCTCGTCGTCGCGCACCGTGCGCGAGATCAAGGCGCGTCACCAGGATCTGGAAAAGTTTTGAGACTTTCCTGTTTAGCCGTCGCATATTGCCGGAAATGATAATCTGCAGACGACGCCTCCTATGACGGGCGACAAACGCCTTTTCCTCGATGTCAGGCAGTCGGCGACCGGTGTTTCCTGGGAACACCGGTTGAGCGAACGGCAGGACATGACGGCGCTTGCCATCGCGCAGGGCCACGGCGTGCCCGACATTGTCGCGCGCGTGCTGGCCGGGCGCGGTGTCACCGCCGACCAGGCCGAGCGCTTCCTCGATCCGACGATTCGCGACCTGTTGCCGGACCCGGCCTCGCTGACCGACATGGACAAGGCCGCCGCTCGTATCGCCGAAGCGGTCATGGCCAAGGAAAAAGTGGCGATCTTCGGCGACTACGATGTCGACGGCGCCGCCTCGTCGGCGCTGCTCAAACGCTTCCTGACGCACTTCTCCGTGCCGTCTGAAATCTATATTCCGGACCGCATTTTCGAGGGCTATGGGCCCAATCCGGAGGCCATGCGCGAATTGGTCTCGCGTGGCGCGACGCTGATAGTCACCGTCGATTGCGGCACCAACAGCGCCGTCTCCATCGATGCGGCCAAAGCCGCAGGCGCCGATGTCGTGGTGCTCGATCACCATCAGGTCGGCGGCGCGCTGCCGGAGGCGACCGCAGTCGTCAATCCCAATCGCGAGGACGATCTTTCCGGACAGGGCCATCTATGCGCAGCCGGTGTCGTCTTCCTCGCCCTGGTGCAGACGGCGAGGATCCTGCGCAGCCGTATGCCCGATGCCGCGCAGCCGGACCTGCTGTCGCTGCTCGACTTGGCGGCGCTCGCGACGGTTTGCGACGTGGTGCCGCTCATCGGCGTCAACCGCGCCTTCGTGGTCAAGGGGCTGCAGATGGCGCGCCAGCAGAAGAATGAGGGGCTGGCCGCCCTGGCGCGGGTGTCGCGCATCGGCGAGCCGATCAGCACCTTTCATCTCGCCTATCTGATCGGGCCGCGCATCAATGCCGGCGGCCGCATCGGCGACGCAGCCCTTGGCAGCCGGCTGCTCGCCACCGACGATCCGGTCGAGGCAGGCACGATTGCCGAGACGCTCGACCGGCTCAACCAGGAACGCCAGCAGATGGAGTTGGAGATGCTGGCCGCGGCGCGTGCCGAGGCCGATGCCGAGCTTGCCGGCGGCAATGGCCCTGCCGTCATCGTCACCGCGAGCACCAGCTGGCACCCCGGCATCGTCGGGCTGATCGCTTCGCGGCTGAAGGATCACGCGCGGCGGCCGGCCTTCGCTATCGCCTTCAACGCCAATGGCATCGGCACCGGTTCGGGCCGTTCGGTGTCGGGCTTCGACCTCGGGCGGCTGGTGCGCGAAGCGGCCGATGCCGGACTGATCGTCAAGGGTGGCGGCCATGGCATGGCGGCCGGCATCACGGTGGAGCGCGCAAAGCTCGGTGAACTCCGGGCCTTCTTCGAGGAGCGCGCGGCGGCCGAGGTGTTTCGGTTGCAGGACGAGGAAAGCCTGGCCATTGACGGCGCGCTTGCCGCCGAAGGCGCTAACCTTGCTCTCCTCGATGCGCTGGAAAAGGCCGGACCGTTCGGCGCCGCCCATGTCGCGCCGGTGTTCGCGTTGCCGCGTCATCGGTTGGCCGATGCTCGTGCTGTCGGCACCAACCACATCCGGGCCGACCTCCAGTCGGAAAGCGGCGGCCGCATCCAAGCCATCGCCTTTCGATCCGTTGATACCGCGCTCGGCGAATTCCTGTTCAAGAACCGCGGCAAGACGATCCATGTCGCCGGCTCGTTGTCGGGCAATTACTGGAACGGGAACCGCACGGTGCAGTTCCGCATCACCGACGCGGCAAAGGCCTGAGATTGCCGAATTCGCCTAAGCCAGAACCGTCTGCAGCCGCTTCAACTCGTTGATCTGCGCCTTCGTCGCCTGATAGCCGAGGCTGATCGCCTCGTCGGCGCGGTGGAATTCGGTCAGGCCGATATGGCTGAGCTTGGGCTGCAGCGACATGTCGGGCGGGTCGCCGGCCAGTCTTGCGCGCGAAATCCGATCCTGGATGATGTTGAAGGCCTCGACCATGACACCGGTGATGCCGAGGCGCGTCTGGTGCGCTTGGTGGTCGGGGTCGGCCTGGCCCGGCCGGGGCGCGTCCTTCTCGATGAACAATTCGCCGGCGCTGTGCTTGATGACGGCGGCACGGCCGAACAGATCGTAGTGAAGGTTGACCGCGACGACCAACGGCTGCTCGTAGGCTCGGCAGACCGAAACCGGCACCGGGTTGACCAGCGCACCGTCGACCAGCACGCGGCCGTTACAATTCACCGGCTCGAACACGCCGGGCAACGCATAGGAGGCCCGCATGGCGGTGATCAGCGAGCCGCTCGACAGCCATATTTCATGGCCGGTGCGGATTTCGGCGCCAACAGCGACGAAGGGTTTCGTCAGGTCCTCGAAGCGGATGCCGGCCATGTGCTCGCGCAGCCTGGCGTCCAGTTTCATGCCGCCGAACAGGCCACTGCCGCGCAGATTGAGATCGAGCAGGCCGAAGAGGCGGCGCTTGGTCAGGCTGCGTGCGAATTCCTCGAGCTCGTCCAGCTTGCCGGCGATGTAGCAGCCGCCGACCAGCGCGCCGATCGAGGTGCCGGCGATCATCGAGACTTCGATGCCAGCCTCGTCGAGCGCGCGCAGCACGCCGATATGCGCCCAGCCGCGTGCGCAGCCGCCGCCCAGCGCGAGCGAAATGCCTGTCTTCCCCGCAGGTTGCGGGTCAGGCACGCCGCCGGACGATGAGGGGCCATTGGCCTCCCGCGCGTCTGGTCTGCTACGCAATGACGCCCATTCGAGCATCATGATCTCCCTTGTCCCATGTCCGTTCTAAAGGAAGGACGTTTGAAAATAGTGAATATGAGTGGCTTGTGACTGTTGAATGGTTCACTTCCGATACGTCTGGTCCGCATCGAACAGCATCTTACTGCCATCGTCGGCAAGGGTTGCCTTGCCGTCGTTGAGCCCCACCGTCCGATAAAAACATGAACGCCGGCCGGTGTGACAGGTTGCGTCGTGGCCCAACACTTTCACGCGAAGCCATAAGGCGTCCTGGTCGCAGTCGGTCCGCATCTCGACAACATGCTGAAAATTGCCGGAGGTCTCGCCCTTCTTCCACAGCGCGTTGCGCGAGCGCGACCAGTAATGGGCAATGCCGGTCTCCAGCGTCAGCGCCAGCGCCTCGGCATTCATATGCGCGACCATCAGCAGGATGCCGTCCTCGGCATCGGTGACGACCACGGTGACGAGACCGGCCGCATCGAAGCGCGGCGAAAGGACTACGCCTTCCTCCAGCGCTTTCTTGTCTGCCGGAGCTTCGGGAAATTGCAGTGCCGACATTACCGGTCCTTGTTCGATCCAAAGATATTCAGGGGAGGCCGGGCCCGCAAAATGGCTGCATCCTACGCTTCCGGTGCTCACGTACTTAAATACGCTCAGCTCCGGACCACGGAAACCACCATTTTCGACTTAGGCTACGCCTTTGGCAGGTGTTGGCAGACGGTTAGCCGCGCACCATGGTGACGAAACGGACCTGCTCTTCTGGCGTATCCTTGAAAACGCCGGTGAAGGTCGAGGTCAGCGTGGTGGAGCCCTGCTTGCGGATGCCGCGCATGGCCATGCACATATGCTCGGCCTCGAGCATGACGGCAACGCCGCGCGGGTTGAGCACGTCCTGGATGACGCCGGCGATCTGCGCGGTCATCGCTTCCTGGGTCTGCAGGCGATGGGCAAAGATGTCGACGACGCGCGCAATCTTGGACAGGCCGACCACCTTGCCGTCGGGCAGGTAGCCAACATGCGCCTTGCCGATGATCGGCACCATGTGGTGCTCGCAGTGCGAGTGGAACTTGATGTCCTTGACGATGACGAGGTCGTCATAACCGGCGACTTCCTCGAAGGTGCGGCCGAGCTCCTCGGCGGGGCACATGTCGTAGCCGTTGAACATTTCGAGGAATGCCTTGGTGACGCGCTTCGGCGTGTCGATCAGGCCCTCGCGCTCCGGATTGTCGCCGGTCCAGCGCAGCAGCGTGCGAACGGCGGCCTCGACCTCGGCCTCGCTCGGCCTGTGGGTGACCGGCTTCTCCAGATAGTCGGAGGGGGGCATGATCTTCTTGATGACGGCATCCATTAAAGGCGTCTCCCGTAGTTCCTCTCTCAGGAGGAACGAGTTGAACGGACCACGACCTTTCGGGTGTTGGAAACCCGCCCGGTTTCCAGCCCGCAAGCGGCGTGAACGAATGGGCAAGGACGGCGGCTTTGCGTTGCCTTGTCGATACCCGACTGCCAGCATTATATATGGTCGTGCCCAGCGAATGAAAGACGCCATAGCGGCAATCGCTGTTCGCTTGGCGGCGACGGATTGGAAAAATATGATTGACGATGTCTACAATGCGAAAATTCTGGGTTTTGCCGGAAACATCGCACGCATCGGCCGGCTCGATCATCCCGACGCGACGGCACGTGCCCATTCCAAATTGTGCGGCTCAACGGTAACCGTCGATCTCAAGATGGATGACGGCGTCGTCACCGATTTCGCCCATGACGTGAAGGCCTGCGCGCTCGGCCAAGCCTCGTCCTCGATCATGGCTCAGCAGGTCATCGGCGCCAGCGCCGACGAACTGCGCGCGGTGCGCGACACCATGCTTAAGATGCTCAAGGAAAACGGGGCGCCGCCAGAAGGCCGCTTTGCTGATCTCAGATATCTGGAACCCGTGCGCGACTATAAGGCGCGCCACGCCTCGACCATGCTGACCTTCGATGCGGTCGTCGATGCCATCGGCCAGATCGAGAAGAAACGCGCCGAACAGGCGGCTTGACCCTATCCGTCCTGCGCCCGTCTGCTTTCGGCAAATTCGCTTCTCACCCAGTCGGCAAAGGCCTTGGCCGGCTCCGGCAGATTCTTCAAACTTTTGGCAACCAAAAAATAGGCCCCGGAGGCGACGTCAAGTTCGAAGGGCTTGACCAGCGCGCCCGACGCAATCTCCTCGCCGATCTGCAAAAGGTCGCCCAGCGCCACGCCGTGGCCGAGCAGGGCCGCCTGCTTCGACAGCGACACATCCGCCAGCATCGGGCCGCGCGCCGGAATGGCGTCGGCGGCCACCCCGGCCGCTTCGAACCAGCGCGCCCAGCCTTGACGGTTTTCCTCATGCAACAGCGTGTAGCGGGCAAGGTCGAGCGGCCTTTCGAGAGCCGGGCCCGACGCAAGCAAGGCCGGCGACAGGACTGGTGAATCCACGGTCGAGGCAAGCCATTCGGCCTCGCTGCGCGGCCAAGAGGTGGCGCGTGCGCTGAAGCGCAGGGCAAGTTCGGGCTGATCGCTGCGGAACTCGATCGGCCTTGGGTCGACCTCGAGGGAAACGTCGATATCGGGCCGCAACTGGCTGAAGCGGTTGAGCCGCGGCAACAGCCATACCGAGGCCAGCGATGGCTCGACGCTGACGCGAACCACGGACTGCGCCGGGGCCGCCACCAGGTCCGAAAGCAGCCTGTCGATGTCGTCGAAACTCCTGACCAACTGATCGAGCAAGCGCTGGCCGGCCTCGGTCAGCTCGACGCGGCGGTGATGGCGGTGGAACAAAGGCCGGCGCAGGAACTGCTCGAGTTCGCGGATCTGCCGGCTGATGGCGGCCTGCGAGACGAACAGTTCCTCGGCGGCCCGGCTGAAACTCAATTGCCGGCCGGCTGCCTCGAAACTCCGCAACGCCGTCAGCGGCAGCCGCCCGCGCTTCATTCGCATAACCCAAAGTTATCCGAAGCGGAAATTATACTCGTTTGAAGGCGAAGACCAGTGGGCGTCTAATCCGTCTCACAGGAGACACGGATATGATCCAGTTTCTGGAAATCTTCGGCGATGTGATGCGGATCGCGACGTTTCAATGGCATGGCGACAGGCGGCATCACGCCCCGCGCATCGAGGAAAGGCCGGCCACCCGCTGGGCGGCTCCAGCCGAGCGGCATCCCTTTCGCCGCTCGCGACCCTGAAGCCGACAGGGAAGCAAGTGAGTGAACGGGGATTGCGTTTGCCTGCCGAAGCTCACATCTATCGGCTTGGAAGCGCAAGCCGATCCCGCAAAATGGGTTCGGGATCACGTTCAGAAAGAGATCGCCGTGGGCGACCAGCACCGGCATGTGCATGCCACCGGACAGACCCAGCGCGGGCGCAACTGGCCCGGTCCCTGGCGCAGGACGCCTGGCCGCATTTTCGGCACGTCGCTGGTGCGGCTGTACCAGCTGACGCTGTCCGGCTTTGTCGGCAATTCCTGCCGGCATCTGCCGACCTGTTCCGAATACGCGCATGAGGCGATTGCCCGACACGGCCTGTGGGCCGGCGGCTGGATGGGACTGTTTCGGGTGCTGCGCTGCGGGCCGTTCGGAACGCATGGCATAGACCGTGTTCCGGAGGTGCTCTCCCCACGCTATGTCTGGTTCACACCTTGGCGTTATTGGCGGATCGGCAGGAAACGCGGCGAAGCCTGACGGCGGCGCTCTTGGCCCCTGATTCAGATCGCCAAGGCCGCATTTCTTTACGATCCGGTAGGGTTAATAACGGCCTGCACAAAGACTGCGCATTTGAGTCAAAATCGAGCCAAGACACTTCGTTAGGCGCCTCCTGTCATTCCCAGGAGAGCTCACATGCGTCGGATCGAAATCCATCCCTTCATCATTGCCGCGGTCCTGTTCCTGCTGGCCTGGTTCCTGGGGTTTCCGATGCGGGCGCAATCGGCGCCGCTTGGCGATGTCGCGTGCACCCTGATCCAGGACGCGGCGAGCGGCGAGACGCTCTATCAGAATGGCGTCTGCGACCGGCGCGTCAGTCCGGCGTCTACTTTCAAAGTGCCCTTGGCATTGATTGGTTACGACAGCGGCATCCTGATCGACGCGCATACGCCGCGCTGGGACTACAAGCCTGAGTTCAAGGCGGTGAAGCGCGACCACAAAACCGTCGACCCGACGGTCTGGGAGCGCGACTCGATCGTGTGGTACTCGCGCGAGATCGTGCGCCGGCTCGGCGCGAAAAGTTTTGCCGACTATGTCTCGAAATTCGGCTACGGCAACATGGATGTCTCGGGCGATGCCGGCAAGGACAACGGGCTCACGCAATCCTGGATTAATTCCTCGCTCGAGATATCGCCGGTCGAGCAGACAGCGTTCCTGCGGCAGCTGCTTGCCGACAGAATGCCGGTTTCTGCCAAGGCGCACGAGATGACCAGGGCTGTCCTGCCAAGTTTTAAGGCCGGCGACTGGACGGTGCAGGGCAAGACCGGCAGCACCAGGCTCGGCAACAGCAAGGACAAGCGATCGCTCGGCTGGTTCGTCGGCTGGGCCGAAAAGGGCGGACGCCGGATCGTCTTTGCTAGGCTTGTCGTCGATACCAAGCCGATCGACACGCCGAAAGGCCCGGCGACACGCGCGGCTTTCCTGAAGGATTTGCCGCAGCTGGTGAAGTGATATTGCCTTGGCTTAAACGCTTCGGCGAGCACGGATGAGGTGGCCGCCGGACTTGGCAGTCGTTGCCTTCGGAGCTCTGGAAAAGCGGGCGAAGATATCGCTGCTTTCGAGATCTTCGATCTCATCGAAGCCGAGTTCGTCCAAAGATTGCGCCAATTCATGGGGGACGAAGAAGCTGATCCAGGGCTCGCCGACAGCGGCGACGCGGGCTGCATGGAAGGAGAGGGCAGCCCGTCCCGCCGCATCGCGGTTCTCGGCCGGCTCGCTATAGTCGAAGACGACCTCCGAACCGGGCATGCCGGCAATCCAGGACAGGGTGCTGAAGATTGCGTCCTGGGTCAGATAAGGGACGACACCCAGCCAGATGAAAAAACCTGGCTCGGCCGGTTTTAGACCGGCCGATGCCAGCTCATCCGCAGGGCGCTGGCGCTCGAAATTGACCGGCACGAACGTTGTGGCCGGCGGCTCAGCTAGGCCGGCATCGGCGAGGCATTTGCGTTTCCAGGCCTGTGTCGCCGGGTGATCGACTTCGAAGACGGCGAGATCGGGATACGGATTGCGCAGCGAAAACGTGTCGAGGCCGGCGCCAAGCACCACCACTTGCGGGACGCCCCGTCGCACCGCCGACGCCAGCCAGTCTTCAGTAAGGCGGGCACGTGCGGCCACGAACAGGCGCATGCGCCGGCCGTGCTCGTCTTCCTTCTCGAGTTCCTGCGCTGCGGGCGCGGCTTCCCTCAGAATCGCGATCGCGTAGGGATCGCGAAACAGCGCCGCCTGCGGTGAGAACTGGTGGAGGGCCCGCATGCGCGCGACGCCCAGGGCAGTTCGGCTGGGTTTTGCGTCTTCCATGCCCGGGATTCCAACCTCGTGTCGGGGAAATTCGCAAGCCTGTGCGATTGGCCTGCGACATCTGTCGCGCCAATTCCTGACGGCTGCGCCAATGACGGCTCTTTACCTGATGCCGCGTGGCCTCTAAAACCCGCCCGCTGCCGGATGCCTCCGGCTTCACACCACGACCACCCGCGCTCGTTTGCGGGACTGGATAGGAGATACCTGATGCTGAATTCCGTTTCCCTGACATTTCCCGATGGCTCCGTTCGCGACTACGACGCGGCGATGACCGGTGCTGGGCTGGCCGAATCGATCTCGAAGTCGCTGGCCAAGAAAGCCGTCGCCTACGCCATCGACGGCACTGTGCGTGATCTTTCCGACCCGCTCGGCAAGTCCGGCAAGGTCGAAATCATCACCCGTACCGATCCGCGGGCGTTGGAACTCATCCGCCATGATGCGGCGCATGTGCTGGCGGAAGCCGTGCAGGAGCTATGGCCGGGAACGCAGGTGACCATCGGCCCGGTGATCGAGAACGGATTCTACTACGACTTCGCCCGCAACGAGCCGTTCACGCCGGACGATTTCCCGGTGATCGAGAAGAAGATGCGCGAGATCATTGCGCGCAACAAGCCGTTCACCAAGGAAGTCTGGTCGCGCGACAAGGCGAAAAAGGTGTTTGCCGAGAAGGGCGAGCGCTACAAGCTCGAGCTGATCGATGCCATTCCCGAGGACCAGGATCTCAAGATCTATGCCCAGGGCGACTGGTTCGACCTCTGCCGCGGCCCGCACATGGCCTCGACCGGGCAGATCGGCAATGCCTTCAAGCTGATGAAGGTGGCCGGCGCCTATTGGCGCGGCGATTCGAACAACCCGATGCTGACCCGCATCTACGGCACGGCCTGGGCCGAGCAGGCTGAACTCGATGCCTACCAGACGATGCTGGAGGAGGCGGAGAAGCGCGACCACCGCAAACTCGGCCGCGAGATGGACCTCTTCCATTTCCAGGAGGAGGGACCGGGCGTCGTCTTCTGGCACGCCAAGGGCTGGAAGATGTTCCAGAACCTGGTCAACTACATGCGCCGCCGCCTCGACGAGCAGGGCTACCAGGAGGTCAACGCACCGCAGGTTCTGGACAAGAGCCTGTGGGAGACGTCAGGCCACTGGGGCTGGTATCGCGACGCCATGTTCAAGGTAACAGTGGCCGGCGACGACACCGACGACGACCGCGTGTTCGCGCTGAAGCCGATGAACTGCCCGGGCCATGTGCAGATCTTCAAGCATGGGTTGAAATCCTATCGCGATCTGCCCGTAAAGCTTGCAGAATTCGGCAATGTACATCGCTACGAACCGTCCGGCGCGCTGCACGGGCTGATGCGTGTGCGCGGTTTCACGCAAGACGATGCGCATATCTTCTGCACCGAGGATCAACTCGCTGCCGAGTGTTTGCGCATCAATGACCTGATCCTGTCGACTTATGCCGATTTCGGGTTCGACGAGGTCAGCGTGAAGCTGTCGACGCGGCCTGACAAGCGCGTCGGCACCGACGAGGCCTGGGACCACGCCGAAGCGATAATGAACAGCGTGCTGGATACGATCCGGACGCGGTCGGGCAACCGCATCAAGACCTCGATCAATCCGGGCGAGGGCGCCTTCTATGGGCCGAAGTTCGAGTATGTGCTGAAGGACGCCATCGGCCGCGAATGGCAGTGCGGCACCACGCAGGTCGACTTCAACCTGCCGGAACGCTTTGGCGCCTTCTACATCGGTTCGGATTCGGAAAAGAAGCAGCCGGTGATGGTGCATCGCGCCATCTGCGGCTCGATGGAGCGCTTCCTCGGTATCCTGACCGAGCACTATTCCGGCCATTTCCCGCTGTGGTTCGCGCCGCTGCAGGTGGTGGTGGCGACTATTACTTCGGATGCCGACGACTATGCGCGAAAGGTTGTCGCACAGCTGAAGGCGGCGGGGCTTATCGCCGAAGCCGACCTGCGCAACGAGAAGATCAACTACAAGGTCCGCGAGCATTCGCTGGCCAAGGTTCCGGTGATCCTCGTCTGCGGCAAGCGAGAGGCGGAGGAGGAGACGGTCAACATCCGCCGGCTCGGCTCCCGCGACCAGGAATCGCTCAAGCTGACCGATGCGCTCAAGTTGCTGTCCGACGAGGCCACTTCGCCCGACCGCAGACGGCGCGCGGCCTGATCCATCGATATCTCCAGGAATGGCGGTGGAGCGATCCACCGCCATTTTCACATGCCTGTCACGCCAACCCTGTAACGAGCCCCCATGCTCAAGCTGAAAACGCGGGAAAGACCGTTTCCCGAGCTCTCCTATGCCAATGCGAGCCAGCCGGCGCTGACGCGCTGGTTCATCCATTCCATCGAAGGCCTGTCGGGGCGCGACCGCTATGCTGCGCTCTACGACTTCTGGCGCCGCCAGGTGGCGCCGACGGGCGAACGCGTGTTCAGCCGCATGCTGGAGCTGATCGACGTCAAGGTGCGCAGCACCGATCAATGGCCGCCGGCGAAGCTGCCGGACACGCCGCTGGTGATCGTCGCCAACCATCCGTTCGGCATTGGCGACGGCATTGCCGTGCTGTCTCTGGTCGAGCAGCTCGGGCGTCCGTTCCGGGTCATGATCCACAAGGATCTGCTCAAGATCCGCGAGATGGAACCGTACTCGCTGCCGATCGACTTTTCCGAGACCAAGGACGCGGTGAAGAACAATATGGCTGTGCGCCATGAGGCGGTGCGGCTGTTGAAAGAGGGCGTCACCATCGTCGTGTTTCCGGCCGGCGGCGTCGCCACCGCGCCGAAAGGCTTTGGCCGGGCGCGCGACCTGCCGTGGAAGATGTTTCCCGCGCGCCTCGTGCAGGATGCCAAGGCCTCGGTGGTGCCGATGCATTTTTCGGGTCAGAATGGGCGGCTGTTCCACCTGGTCAGCGGCCCGATGAACATGGCCGAGCGTGAAGGGCGGGTGGCGAAATTCGTCGGCAGGGCGTCGCTGACGCTGCGCCTTTCAATGCTCATCCGCGAATTCGCACGGCTGTCCGGCAAGGCGATCGACGTTCGCGTCGGCAACGTGCTGCGCTGGGACGAACTGGAACCGCTGCGCGACCGCAAGACCTTGCTCGAGCGTCTGCATCGCGGCGTCTTCGACTTGGCGCCGGCGGCCCAGCCGCGCGGTCGCGTCCATTTCCTGCCGCGCCTGCGCAAGGCCGCCTGAGAAACGCTAACTAGGGCGTGTACTCATAAACGACGATCAGTCGATCAACGTTTCGACCAATCTCGGCCCTTTGCTCAATAGCTCCTAGGGCAGTGGGAGCGGTTTGTCGCTGAGTGTACGCAAGTAGGCGATCAGGTTGACCCGTTCGGTCTCGTCCGGGACGCCAGGCACCTCCATGTAAACGCCCGGCGTGGTGAGCATGGGCTCAAGCAGATATTTGTTCAGGTCCTCGTACGTCCATACACCCTCCAAGCCCAGCAAGGTGTCGGAGTAACGCATATTTGCCATGGATGCCTTGTCGCGGCCGACGACGCCCCATAAGTTCGGTCCCGTTTTGATCCCTCCCTGTGGCTCGGCATTGTGGCAACCGTGGCACACATGTGTGAAGTAGGTTCGGCCTTTCTCGACATCGGCAGCAGCCAACTTCATCGAGATCGGGGCTGGTGTTGGCAAGACGACGCCGTGCGACATGAGATAGTCAGCGATTTCGCGTTGCCCCTTGAATTTTGCCAGATGGAGCGGTGTCTTGCCGTCCTTTGTCTTCGCATTCACGTCCGCGCCGGCCTCAACCAGTGCTTTCACGCAATCGAGACAACCGAGATTGACCGCGATGTGGATAGCGTTTTCGCGGCTGCGCTTCGAATTTGGATTTGCGCCCCCGTCCAGCAACAGATTGATCAAATCGATCCTGCGTTTTGCCAAAGCCAGCATAAGGGCAGGACCCAAACGCGGGTCCGGGACGGCGTTGACGTTGGCACCGCGTTCCACGAGCAGTTTTGCCGCCGCAAAATGCCCGCCCCTGACCGCAAGATAGAGTGGTGTCGCGTGCCCATCGCTCTCATCGACGCCGGCGCCTGCATCGAGCGCCGCCGTGATCGCCGCGACATCGCCCTTCGTGGCGGCGTCGTGAATATCGGCGGCGTGCGATTCAATCGGCATGTGTGCAAGCAGTAGTGGAATGAAGAGCAAGGACATGCGCATTTGGCATCTCCCAAGGCAATCCGCAGTACGCGTCATGCTTTCAAGGCGGCAAAAACATACCACGAATGCCTGATCGTAGCCACTCCAACCGGTGCCT
The DNA here is from genome assembly GCF_007003975.1 of Mesorhizobium sp. WSM4306. Classification (GTDB taxonomy): domain Bacteria; phylum Pseudomonadota; class Alphaproteobacteria; order Rhizobiales; family Rhizobiaceae; genus Mesorhizobium. Next base: position 197,104 of record NZ_VFTC01000001.1, on the reverse strand, counting down.
AGAAACGAATCGCAAGGTCCATCCGTCCGGCTGTGGCTTCGGGTTTATGAGTCCACGATCTAGTCGGCGCCTTCCTCGGGATCGATCGCCGAGGCCTCCGTGGCCAGCACCTCGATCTCCTGGTTCTGTCCGGCGACGACGGTAAAATCCTTCTGGTAGATGCGGTCGCGGTTCTTGGCGATGATGGTGTATTGGCCTTCGGCCAGCACCATCGAGGCGAAGGCGCCGACGGCTTCCTTGATCGGGTCGCCGGATTCGTTGAGCAGCGACCAGGATGTATCGGCGATAGCTTCGCCGCCGGTCTCGCGCACCAGCTTCATGGTCATCTCGGCCGCACGATGCTCGACCGTTGCTTCGGTCAGCTTGCCGGCCTCGACGCGGATGTCGGAGCGAATGACGGCATTCACCGCGCCATAGGTCGAGACGACATGGTAGACGCCGGCGTTGAGCCGCACGACGCTGTTCGGCTCGACATCGGGGATGATCAAGGCGCGGTCGCCATTGGCCTCGGCGGTGCCCTCATAGATGGAAAAGCGCAGCTTTTTCGGCGGAATGCGTACGCCGCCCGACAGCACCGCATCCAGCTTAAGGCCGCCGGCATCGAGCACCAGGCTCTCGCGCTTGGCGTCCTTGCCGACAGTGATGCGCTTGGTGGCGCCGGCGCGTCCGTAGGACGCATGGACGAGATAGCTGCCGGGTTGGAGCTGGAATACGGCGGTCCCGCCATGCGCCGAAGCGACCATCGGCAGCTTGCCGTCGCTGGAGGCTTCGGGCTTGAAGACGCGCCAGACAATGCCGCGGGTGATGTCGGCGCCCTTGTCGGTGAGCTGCGCCGACAACGTTATGGCGCCACCGCCACTGAGCGCCAGCGACGTCTCGCTCTTGGGCGATGTATAACTCGAAATATCGGGGAGTTTCAGATTGGAGATGCCGTCGGCATTCTGCGCCATGGCCATTGAAGCCGGCACCATCAACAGCGCGGCGGCGAGCCAGATCAGGAAAAGGCGCAATGTCCCCTCAAACATGCCTTGCGTTGAAGCCCAAGGCGGTGGCAATTTCAAGGCTTAAGAGTCCGATCCGCCTTGGCAACAGGCTCTTTCGTCCGGCGCGTCCGCGCCAATTGCCCGAGCCGCCCCGATCCGCGATGGCGCGCTTCAGCTCAAAATCGAATGCTTAAGGAGACCAGGCCCCCATGGTGTCGCCGATCATCGACTTCCTGCTGACCCGAAATTCCGCGCCGATCCCTGAGTTGAAGGAACCGGCGCCCAGCGATGCCGATATCGCGATCATGATCGCGGCTGCAAGCCGCGTGCCCGATCACGGCCGGCTGAAGCCCTGGCGCTTCATCCTCTATCGCGGCGAAGCGCGCCTCGAGATAGGCAGGAAGCTGGCCGCCCTTGCCGAACAGCGCGAAGGGCCGCTGCCGGAAAACCGCCAGAACCAGGAACTGGCGCGGTTTTCGCGTGCGCCGCTGGTGATCGGCGTGGTCTCGGTTCCGAAGGACAACCCAAAAATCCCGCAATGGGAAATGTTCCTGTCCGGCGGCATGGCGGCGATGAATCTGATGATCGCGGCCAATGCGCTGGGCTATGGCACCAACATGATCAGCAACTGGTATTCCGACGTGCCTGAGGGCAGGGCGCTGCTGGGACTGGCGCCGCAGGAGCGCGTCGTCGGCTTCGTCCATATCGGCACCTATCAGGGACCGGGGCCGGAACGGCCGCGGCCCGATCCGGCAAAACTCTATGCGGACTATACGGGGCCGTGGAACGGCTGAATGGTCCGCAAGCCATCGTGACCGGTTCAGGGTGGCTTGCCAGACGTGTGTGGCAGGTTCGACGATTCTGTGGGTTCCCTAGCCGCGCACACGCGAAAAGCGATGCCCTTCATCCAAACACACGCTAAGAGGGCGGCTTCGGTGATGCGCTGGCGCATCGACCCTGGGGTTGCGGGGCGTCGGCGGCATGAAGAAACGAGACTCGATGGGGGTGACCAAGGCCGACGATTTCGTCGTCAGCAACCAGCTGGTCAGCCTGATGCTGGCGCAGGCGTCGGAGAACCAGTATCTCGCCGCGATCTTCGATGACCTGCTCGACGAAGAGGGCTCCGAAATCTACATGCGTCCGGTCGGCGACTATGTCGCCATCGACCAGCCGGTGACGTTCTGGGCGATCGCGGAATCGGCGCGGTTGCGTGGCGAGATCGCCATCGGTTGCCGGCGCGTCCGCGCCACGCAGACCGATGCGCGGGCGCTGGGCGGCGTCACCGTCAACCCACTGAAGTCGGAAGCGTTGACCTACCTGCCGGAGGACCGGGTCATCGTCCTGGCGCGGGACTAACCCCAGCCGCCTTGGCGCGAGCCAGAAGCCGTTCGGCCAGCCGCAAATGCGGCCGGTCGTACATCTTGCCGTCGATGCCGACCACGCCAGGGTTTCCGGCCGCCTCAAAGGCGGAGACGATCGCCTGCGAGCGTTCCACCGCCTCGGCCGATGGCGTGAAGGCGGCGTTGATGACCGGCACTTGCGCCGGATGGATCGCCATCTTGCCGGTGAAGCCGTCGCGCTCGGCTTCCATGCACTCCGCCTGGAAGGTGGCCATGTCGCGGAAGTTCGGAAAGACGGTGTCGATGGCCGCGACCTCGGCGGCGCCGGCAGCGAGGATGGTCATGGAGCGGGCAAGACGGAAGACGTCGGTATAGCGGCCATTGTCGTCGCGCGCGGCGCGCGCACCGATCGCAGCCGACAGATCTTCCGCACCCCAGGTGAGGCCGGCAAGCCGGGCGCTTGCCCCCGCATAGCTCGCGGCGGCAAGCACGCCGGCAGCGGTCTCGGTGATGATCGGCAGGATTTTTATGCCGCCGTCCGGCAATCGGTTTTCGGCTTCGTGCACGCGCAGCTTTGCGGAGAGCTGCTGCACGTCCTGGCCGCTGTTCGACTTCGGTAGCATGATGCCGTCGGGTTTGGCCGAGACCAGGGCGGCCAGATCGTCGTCGGTCAATCCGCTCGAGAGATCGTTGACTCTGATATAGATGGCGGAGCTTGTCTGCTGCCTGTTGCCGGCAATGAAGCAGGCCGCGATGCCGCGTGCCGCCACCTTGTTTTGTGGCGCGACGGAATCCTCGAGGTCGACGATGACCACGTCGGCGCCGGCGCCAAAGCCTTTCTCCAGCTTCTTTTCGGAATCGCCGGGCACGAACAGCAGCGAGCGCATCAGGCTGCCTTTTTCATCATCATCGCCTGGCGCATGCATTTGGCGACGAGCACGTCGTTCTGATTGTAGGCGCGATGCTCGAACTCGACGATGCCGCGGTCGGGCTTCGATTTCGATTCCCGGACCGAGAGCACCGTCGTCTCGACACGGATGGTGTCGCCATGGAAAACCGGGTGCGGAAACACCGTCTCCTTCATGCCGAGATTGGCAACCGTGGTGCCCACGGTGATGTCATTGACGGAGATGCCGATCATCAGGCCGAGCGTGAACAGTGAATTGACCAGCGGCGTGCCCCATTCGCTTTTGGCGGCGAAGTCGAAGTCGATATGCAGCGGCTGCGGGTTCAGCGTCATCACCGAAAATAGCATGTTGTCGCTCTCGGTGACGGTCTTGCGCAGTGTATGCCGGAAGACATGGCCGACGACGAACTCTTCGAGATAAAGCCCGGCCATCGTTGTTCTCCTCTGCTGCCCGACGGTTGATAGGCGCTGCCCATGCCACCCGCAAGCCAGTTAATAAACATGGTGAACCGTTCGTAAACCTTTTCTGCCTAGGGTCATTCCTGGGGCCGGAAGCTTTCCGGCAAGGGGCGCAAGCAGGCAGTATGGTTGTCTCGCATTTTCTCAAATGGATCTACACCGCCAAGGTATCGGAGCGTGCGGCCGCGGCGAGCGCGCTCGCCAGGGCCTATATCAACGCTGAACTGCCCTTTGAGGACCGCTGCGCTGCGGAGGCGGCGCTGACGCTGCTGCTTGACGACGCCTCGTCGAAGGTGCGGCTGGCGCTGGCCGAGGCACTGTCGATGAGCCATCACGCCCCGCTGCAGATCATCAGTGCGCTCGCCTCCGATCAGCCGGAAGTGGCAGCCCTGGTGCTGGCGCGCTCGCCGCTGCTCACCGATGCCGACCTGATCGACCGTGTTGCTGCTGGTCACAAGGCGACGCAAAAACTGATCGCCGACCGGCCGGTCGTTTCAATGGCGGTTGCCGCGGCCATTGCCGAGATCGGCGAACCGGAAGCGTGCGCCGCGCTGCTCGCCAATGACGGCGCCGATATAGCGTCGCTCAGCTTTCGCCGCATGGCCGAGCGGCATGGCCATATCGCGCATTTGCGCGAGGCAATGGTCACCGATATCAGGCTGCCCGCCGACTGCCGGCACATGCTGCTGGTCAAGCTCGGCGAAACGCTGAAGGGTTCACCGCTGGTGATGGCGCTGATGGGGGCGGCCAGAGCCGAGCGCGTCACGCGCGATGCCTGCGTCAAGGCTTCGGTGCGGCTGGTCGAAGGCACGCGCACGGAGGAACATGCCGCACTCATCGAACATCTGCGCCTGCGCGGCGACCTGACCGCAAGTTTCATCATCCGCACCATTGCCCATGGCAAGGTCGACTTTTTCGGATCGACTCTGGTCGCGCTCAGCCAACAGTCGGAGCAACGGGTGCGGGCGCTGCTTGCCGGCGGACAAGACGTTGCGCTGCAGGCGCTGTTTCGCGGCGCCGGCCTTGCGGCTCCCACCCACGCCATCATCCTGCGGGCGCTCAAGATCTGGCGCGAGGTCGCCAATGGCAAGCGCGTCGCCGGCGTCCAGGAAGTCAGCTGGCTGATGCTGAAGGAACTCGGCGGCCAGTCCACCGAGGGCGATCTCGCCGGCCTGGTCAAGTCGATCCATCTCGACGCGCTGCGCGAAAACGCGCGTGGGCACGCGCTGGCGATCGCAGCGGCATAACTTCCTAATGCATGTCGCCCAGAAGTGTGCTGCGGTTCTGGGATAACGACATGCATCAAAACAAAGACTTAAAGCGCGTCGCTTGAATCCGTTTCAGCGCGACGCGCTTTAGCCGCGATCCTTGGCGAAAAAATCCGGGAAATCCTCGATCGCGGCGGCGATGATGCGCAGCGAGGCTGCGATCTGCAGCGTGTCGGCACTGCCGCTGCGCTCGCTGAGACCGGCTGCGTATTGCCGGGCGACAGCGATTGTTGCTGTCTGGGGATCGCCTGGTGCGCGAAACAGCAGTTCACGTGCCAGTCCGCGCAAGAAATTGCCGATCGAGAGCGCGGTTTCGGAAGGAATGGCCGGGCTTTGCTGCGCGGTGCGCAGGCGCAGGATTTCGAGCCCGACGGTGACGGCGGCGACGCTGCCGCCGAGGATGGCATCGCCTTTCCTGCCGGCATTCTGCAAGAGCGGCATCAGCTGGTTGATGCGGTCATAGGCCAGGCTCTCGAAGGCCGAACGCCGCGGAACACGCTCATGCAGGCAAAGCCGGGCCAGGTCCTCACGCATGGCGCGCACGATGCGGTTGGCCGCGAGCCATGGGTCGGCGGGCAGCACCACGATGAAGACGCCGATCGCCAGCAGGATGCCGACCAGCACCGACGCCGAGCCGGCGAAGAACGGGCCCGGAGCATAGGTCATCGCCTGATGCGGGCTGAGGAAGGCCAGGAAATTGATGGCAAAGGCGGTCGCCACACCAACAGTGCGCGGATTGGCCATGCCCAGCGCCGTCGGTATCAGGATCGGCACGACAAACAGCGTGAACCAGCCGAAGCCGGGCAGGGCAGGCAGCGCGACCTGGCCGACAAGGAAGGCAAAGGGCAAAGCCAGCAGCGTTCCCCTGAAGAAGCCCCATGACACCTGCACCGGGTCAGGCCGGGCGGCGAAAAGACTGGAGACGACAGCAACAAGAATGACGGTGCCGGCCGCGTCGGACCATTTCGTCGTCAGCCAGAAGGCGGCGACCGCCAGCGTGGCGAGGGCCGCGCGTATGGCATTGCGAAAAGCGCCGGGGTAGTCGCGGTGCACCACCAGCGCGGGCTGCTGCCTGTTGCCTTGACCAGGACGGGTCACCGGTGCGTGCAAAGCGTCGAGGCCGCGCAGCACCTGCTTGAAGGCTTCGGCGAAATCGGCGGCGATGGTGAGGCGCGTTATGGTTCCGACCCTGTCGTCGCCTTGATCGGTCGAGGCGTCGGGCATTTGCCGGGCCTTGCCGGCAATCGCGTCGAGCCGCGTCACCCATGGTGACGTGTCGTCCAGCGCCTCGGGCGTGGCTGCAAGTTCGCTGACCAGCGACTGCAGTTCGGAGCGCACCGGGATGAGTGCTGCGTTTTTCGGCGCGGCGTGCGAATGCAGCGCGCGCGCCGCCGACAGCGCCGACAGGAGCTGGCCAATGGTGCGCCGGACCGGATGGGCGCGGGTGGCGAAGCTCGGCGCTTCGAGCCGGGCATAGGTGCGCATCTCGGCCAGCGTCTGGGCGTCGCTGATCAGCTTGCGATGCAGGCCGGCCAGCGTCGCCGGGTCGCCGCCGGAAAAAGCGCCGCCGGCATAGATGGCAAGGTCGAGGATGCTGCGCTTCAGCCTGGAGATGATGGCCTCGGCCGCCAGCTTGGGCAGGATCAGCCGGCTGGTCAGCCCGGCGCAGACAATGCCGAGAACGATCTCGGCGCAACGCGCGACAGCGAGATCGACGATCACATGCGGTTGGCCGAAAGCCGGCAGACCGATGATCATTGCGGTATAACCAGCAAGTGCGGCGCCATAGGCTTCCGGGTTGCGCAGCAGCGACGAAACCAGCGTGCACAGGCCGATCCAGACGGACAGGGCAGTCACCAGAAGCCATGGATTGGCGCCGAAAATCGAGCTGATGCCAATCGCCGCAAGCCCGCCGGCCAGCGTGCCGAGCAGCCGGTAAAAGCCTTTCGCCAGCACCATGCCGGCGACCGGCTGGGCGACGATGAAGACCGTCATCATCGCCCATTGCGGGTGGTCGAGTTTTAGCGCGTAGGCAACGAGAAGCGCGATCAGGCCGGCCGAAACGGTGCGCAGCGCGAAAATCCAGTCCGAGCGTGTCGGCTGAGTCAGCCCCGCCAAACTGGCTTCGAAATAGCTCTTCAGCCGTGCCCAGATCACAAGCTGGTCTCCGTATCGGAAGCGCAGGCTAGGCCGGCTGACGCTCAGATATCCAGCACTTCCGTTGCGGCGAATTCGGCGCGTTCCTGGATGAAGCGGAAGCGGGCCTCAGGCTTGGTTCCCATCAGCGCATCGACCGCATCCTTGGTCGCCGCCACGGCATCGATGACATCGACCCTGAGCAGCGTGCGCTTCCTCGGGTCCATGGTGGTTTCCTTGAGCTGCGCGGCCATCATCTCGCCCAGGCCCTTGAAACGGCCGATCTCGACCTTGGCGCGGCCGGTGAACTCGGTGCGCAAGAGCTCGTCCTTGTGCGCATCGTCGCGGGCGTAGGCGACCTTGCCGCCTTGCCGGATCGAATAGAGCGGCGGCACCGCCAGATAGAGATGGCCGCCATTCACCAGGTTCGGCATTTCCTGGTAGAAGAAGGTGATCAGCAGCGAGGCGATGTGGGCGCCGTCGACGTCGGCATCGGTCATGATGATCACGCGGTCATAGCGCAGATCCTCGTCGCGGTATTTTGAGCGCGTGCCGCAGCCGAGCGCCTGGATCAGGTCCGAGATCTGCTGATTGGCGGCCAGCTTATCGTTGCCGGCGCTGGCGACGTTGAGGATTTTGCCGCGCAGCGGAAGGACCGCCTGGCTGGCGCGGTCGCGCGCCTGCTTGGCCGAGCCGCCGGCCGAGTCGCCTTCGACGATGAAGAGTTCCGCACCCGCCGCGGCATTCTGCGTGCAGTCGGCGAGCTTGCCGGGCAGCCTGAGCTTGCGCACCGCGCTCTTGCGCGACACTTCCTTTTCCTGGCGCCGGCGCACCCGCTCGTCGGCGCGCGCGATCACCCATTCCAAGAGCTTGGAGGCTTCCTGCGGATTGTCGGCCAGCCAGTGGTCGAAGGGATCGCGGATGGCGGTCTCGACAATGCGAATGGCCTCGATCGTCGCCAGCCGATCCTTGGTCTGGCCGACGAATTCCGGCTCGCGGATGAACACCGACAGCATGCCTGCCGCCGAGATCATGACGTCTTCGGAGGTGACGATCGAGGCGCGCTTGTTGCCGACGAGGTCGGCATAGGCGCGAAGCCCGCGTGTCAGCACATTGCGGAAGCCGGCTTCGTGCGTGCCGCCTTCGCCGGTCGGGATGGTGTTGCAGTAAGAATTGATGAAGCCGTCGCCGCCGAACCAGGTCACCGCCCATTCCAGCGAGCCATGGCCGCCCTGCTTCTCGCTCTTGCCGGCGAAGATTTCGCGCGTCACCTGGAAGTCGTCGCCGAGCGACGCCTTGAGGTAGTCCTTCAGGCCGCCGGGGAAATGGAATTCCGCCTTGGCCGGCGTCTGGTCCTTTTCCTTGATCAGAGACGGATCGCAGCTCCAGCGGATCTCGACACCGCCGAACAGATAGGCTTTCGAGCGCGTCATGCGATAGAGCCGCGCCGGCTCGAAGGCCGCGCCCTTGCCGAAGATCTGCTCGTCGGGATGGAAGCGGATCTTGGTGCCTCGGCGGTTGTGTACTTCGCCGAGCTGCTCCAGCCCGCTCACCGGAACGCCGCGAGAGAATCTTTGGCGGTAGAGCTGGCGGCCTCGCGCCACTTCGACCTCGAGATGGTCCGACAGCGCATTGACGACGGAGACGCCGACGCCGTGCAGGCCGCCCGAGGTCTCATAAACCTTGGAGTCGAATTTGCCGCCCGAATGCAGCGTCGTCATGATGACTTCGAGCGCCGGCTTCTTGAATTTCGGATGCGGATCGACCGGGATGCCGCGTCCATTGTCGGTAACGGTCAAAAACCCGTCGGCCGAAAGCTCGACGTCGATGAAGGTGGCATGGCCGGCGACCGCCTCGTCCATCGAATTGTCGATGACCTCGGCGAACAGATGGTGCATCGCCTTGTCATCGGTGCCGCCAATATACATGCCGGGACGGCGCCGCACCGGCTCCAGCCCTTCCAGCACCTCGATGTCGGCAGCGCTGTAGCCTTCGCTGCCATCCTTGGTCGCAACAGGGCGTTTCGCGGCCTGCACCAGCGGATCGGCTGGGCGCGCCGGTGTCCGGGTCGGTTGCGGCTGCTTTTCCAGATTGCCGAAAAGATCGTTGTTGTCGTCCATGCCTGCCATAGAATCCGGTGCCGCGAATCACCCGTCGATACTGCCACGCTTTTCAGCGCCAAGCGACGGAAGTTCCTGTTACGTTCGGGGATTTAACCCCTTCTTATCCTAAAACCTTTCGATAACCAAGCCGGCGGAAATAGGTCCGTGCGGACCGGCCGGGATTCCTGAATCTTTACCAAAGCGGCCTAGTGTGGGCCTCAATAAACAAAAGACCACCAGGTGTCAGGGGTTAGTTGTGAGGGGCAAGGCCATAACCATGATCGGCATCGCCGCCGTCTTCGGCGCGATCTCGATCTTTGCCGCGGATTTCTGGGTCAAGAGCCAGGCCAGGACCGATGCCGAGGAAAAGACGGCGGCGATCCCGGCGCCCGTGACCCCAAAAGTCGAGTTCAAGACCATTGTGGTGGCCAACGCACCGTTGCGTTACGGCATGGAACTTGATCGCGCACAGCTCACCGAAATCCCGTGGTCGGAAGCGTCGGTGCCGCAGGGCGCCTTCACCACCATCAATGCGTTGCTTGCCGAAGGCAGCCGCGTTGTGCTGTCGCCGATCGAGATCAACGAGCCGGTGCTGCTCAGCAAGCTGTCGGGGCCGAACGGCCGCGCGACCCTGTCCAACATGATGACGCCCGGCATGCGGGCGGTGACCATCCGCACCGACGAGATCGCCGGTGTCGGCGGCTTCGTGATGCCGGGCGACCGCGTCGACGTGGTGCTGACACGCGATGCCGGCGAAATCCAGGAAGTGGCCAAGAATGCGCAAGGCGCGGCCGGTTCGACCGTTACCTCCGAAATCGTCGTCGCCGACGCCAAGGTGCTGACCGTCGGGCAGGGCGCCGACGAGCGCCAGACCACGCCGCAGATCGCCAATTCCGTGACCATCGAGGTGACGACCGACGGCGCGCAGAAAGTGGCGCTTGCCCGCACCGTCGGCACCTTGTCGCTGTCGCTGCGCTCCTCCGCCGACGGCGGTGCCGCAAAGGACGGCGTCACCACCATCTCATCCTTCGGCGGGTCGGTCGCCTCCGGTGTCCAGGCTGCGGCCGGCGCGCTGTTCACTGCCGCGACCAAGGAGCCTGAGAAGCCGAAATTCAAGACGATCATCGTGACGCGCGGCACGCAGGTCGAGGAATACCAGGTTCCTGCGCGGGACCAGCCATAACTGCCGGTGGGGACCGGACGAGGGACGGGACAGATGTCGGGACTTCATGCATATCGGGTGACGAAAGGGCTGCGCCCAATGCGGGCGCTTGCGATGGCGGCTTGCCTCGCCGCGGCCGCAATGCTCGGCCTCAGCGCGCCGGCCAGGGCCGACAACGACATCGTCTACGTGTCTTCGACCAAGAATGCGTCGATCAAGGTGGCCAAGGGCAAGCCGAAGACGATCATGACCAATGCCGCCTTCTACCAGATCGTCATCGGCGATCCGGAGATCGCCAACGTCAATCCGCTGACCGACAAATCTTTCTATGTGCTGGGCAACAATCTCGGCACCACCGGCATCGCGCTGTTCGACGAGAACAAGCAGCTGGTCGGCACCGTCGACATCGAGGTGACGCTGGATACCGACCAGCTGGCCAGCACCATTCGCGCCAGCGTGCCGGACGCCAAGATCAAGGTCGGCTCGGCCAACGGCCGCGTCGTGCTGTCGGGCGAGGCGGACGACGCGGTCGCCGCCGAGAAGGCGAGCAAGATCGCCAGCCGCTTCTCCGGCAATGAGGAAGTGATCAATTCGGTCAACATCTCGTCCTCGCAGCAGGTTCAGCTCAACGTCCGCTTCGTCGAGATCAACCGGCAGGCCGGACAGGATCTCGGCGCCAAGTACAGCGCCAATTTCGCTTACGGCCTTGGCGGACGCGACGTCACCATCGAGCCTGGCTCGGTGCCGGCGGCGGGCAATGGCGAGATCATCGGCCGGCTGCTGTCGAACGGCCTGTCGATCGACGTTGCCATCAAGGCGCTGGAGGAGCGCGGCCTTGCCAGGCGGCTGGCCGAGCCGAACCTGATCGCCCGTTCGGGCCAGACGGCAAGCTTCCTCGCCGGCGGCGAGTTCCCGATCCCGGTCTCCGAGGACAATGGCAAGATCTCCGTCAGCTACAAGAAATACGGCGTCAGCCTGGATTTCACGCCGACCGTGCTGAAGGACGGGCTGGTCAGCCTCGACATCGCGCCGGAAGTCTCTTCGATCGATGCCTCGGCCTCCTACAACATCGGTGAGATTTCGGTGCCGGGCTTCATCGTGCGGCGCGCCAGGACGTCGGTCGACCTGAAGAACGGCCAGAGCTTCATGATCGCCGGTCTGCTGCAATCGCAGAACGATATCACCACGTCGCGTCTTCCCGGCCTCGGCAAGCTGCCGGTGCTCGGCTCGCTGTTCTCCTCGAAATCCTATCAGCGGCGCGAGACCGACCTGGTGATTATCGTCACCCCCTATCTGGTCAAGCCGGTCGATCCGTCGAAGAAGTTGCTTGAGCCGACCGACGGCACGCAACCGGCCAGCAATGTCGACTATTTCCTCAACAACACCGAAGAAGTGAAAACGTCCGACGCCAACCGTGCAATGGCAATGGCCAGCGGCAGCACGGCACAGCCGGCGCCGGTCACCACGGTCGGGCATTTCCTCGACCTGCCGAAGGATTGAAGCCATGCGCGTGGGACCATGCATTGCCCTGCTGTTCGCCGGCCTCGCCGGCGGCTGCACCAGCGACGACTATATCCGCAGCGAGGGGCCGACGACGGCCGCCGGCAACGCACAAGCCGCCAATACGGCCATGCAGATGGTCGATCCCTGGAAGTACGGCGTCCAGAACACCAGGCTGCTGGTGCCGGCGCAGCGCAGTGAGGCGGCGGTCAACGCCGCCGATCAGGCGGCTGCCGCCAAGGCCGTGCAACCAACAGCGACAACCGATTGATTTGCCTGGCGATTTGACCGGGAACGACCTGACAGGCTGACAAAATGGCAAGCGGCATCAAGACCAAGAAAATCCTGCTGGTGTCCAGCGACCGGACCTTTGTGCAGGATACGCGCACGGCATTCGCGGCCTCGGAGGTGATCCAGCTTTCGACCGTCGAGAAGAACATTTCCGAACTGCGCGGCGAGGTCCAGGAAGCCGATTTCGGCGCGCTTATCGTCGACATGGATGCGGCAAAGCTGGAAGAGATCGAGTCGCTGCAGCGCATCATGCGCCGGCTCGAAGGCCGGGTTCCGGTCGTCGTCGTCACCCAGGAGTTCAACGCCGCCGCGGTGCGCATCCTGGTGCAGCTCCAGGTCGCCGATTTTTTGGTCAAGCCGATCACCACCGCGGACCTGGTCCGTTCTGTCATCCGTGCGCTGCAAGGCCCGGGGCGCGAGGAAAACACCGAGTCGCAGATCTACACCTTCATGCCGGCTGCCGGCGGCGTCGGCACCACGACGCTGGCGCTGCAGACCGCCTTCCAGCTGCATCATTCGGTGACGCGCGGCGCGTCGACCTGCGTGGTCGACCTCAATTTCCAGCAGGGCGCCTGCGCCGAATATCTCGACCTTGAGCCGCGCTTCGACATCACCGAAATCGAGAACCAGCCCGAGCGCCTCGACCGGCAGCTGCTGGATGTGATGCTGTCCAAGCATGCCAGCGGGCTCTGCGTGCTGGCCGCACCCACGCATCCATCGGAAATGCGGTCGTTCAAGACCGATGTCGTGGTGCGCATGCTTGATCTCGTCTCGGCCTATTTCGACAATGTCGTCATCGACATGCCGCGCACCTGGTTTCCGTGGACGGAGACGGTGCTGCTCGGCTCCAACAAGCTCTACATCGTCGCCGAAATGACGGTGCCGTGCCTGCGTCACACACAACGGCTGATCCAGGCGGTCTACGAGACGGCCGGCAAGGAAGTGAAGCCGAATGTCATCGTCAACCGGTTCGAGCAGAAGATGTTCGACAACGGCATCAAGCAGGCGGATGTCCAGGAAATCCTCGGCGAGCATTTCGTCGGCGGCATCTCCAACAATTATCGGCTGGTGCGCGAAGCGGTCGATCGCGGCGTGCCGCTGCACGAGATCGACCCGAACGCCAATGTCGTCAACGATCTGAAGAAGATCATCCTGCCGGAGGAAGCCGTGGCGACGCCGGAGAAATCGCGCTCGCTGTTCGGTATCGGCAGGGGCCTCCTGAAGAGGAAAGCCGGATGACCAGCCGCTTCTCGACCCTGCAAAACCGTGACGTCCGCCCGCTGAAGCCGGCCGATGCGGCGCCGGTTGCACACCACGCCGTGGTCATTCCGACGATCCGCAAGGCCTTGCCGCCGAAGCCGGATACGACACCGGGAAAAAGCGCCAACAAGGTGCTCGACGCCCGCGTGCGCATCCACCGTCTGCTGCTCGAGGAAATCAACCTTGTCGCGCTGGAGCGCCTGCCCAAGGAAGAAATGCGCCGGCAGGTGCAGGAATTCGTGTCGGAAAAGACCCGCCAGGAGCGGATGGCGATCAACACCGTCGAGCTCGAGTCGCTGGTCGACGACATCGTCGACGAGATGGTCGGCCTCGGTCCGCTGGAGCCGCTGCTCAAGGACCCCGACATCAACGACATCCTGATCAACGGCCACCAGAACTGCTTCGTCGAAAAACGCGGCAAGCTGCAGCAGGTCCACATCCCGTTCAAGGATGAGGCGCACCTGTTGCGCATCATCAACAAGATCGTCGCCGCCGTTGGTCGCCGGGTCGACGAATCGCAGCCGATGGTCGATGCCCGCATGCTCGACGGCTCACGCTTCAACGCAGCCATTCGGCCGGTGGGCGTCGACGGGCCGCTGGTGTCGATCCGCAAGTTTTCCAAGAACAAGCTCGGCCTGCACAAACTGGTTGAGTTCGGCGCCATCACCCAGAACATGGCCGAGGTGCTGGCCGCCGCCGTGCATGCCCGCAAGACGACCATCATCTCCGGCGGTACCGGCACCGGCAAGACGACGATGCTCAACGCGCTGTCGGCCTTCATTCCGGAAGACGAGCGGCTGATCACCATCGAGGACGCGGCCGAACTGCAATTGCAGCAGCCGCATGTCGCGCGCATGGAAACGCGCCCCGCCAACATCGAAGGTCATGGCGAGCTGAAACAGCGCGATCTGGTCAAGAACGCGCTGCGTATGCGCCCCGACCGCGTCATCCTCGGCGAGTGCCGCGGCGAGGAGGCCTTCGACATGCTGCAGGCGATGAACACGGGCCATGAAGGTTCGATGGCGACCATCCACGCCAACACGCCGCGCGACGCCATTTCACGTCTCGAGCAGATGCTGGGCATGACCGGCATGCCGATGACGGTGCAGTCGATCCGCAGCCAGATCGCCAGCGCGCTCGACCTTATCGTCCAGCTGACGCGCCTGTCCGACGGCAAGCGCAAGGTTACCAGCGTCGCCGAGGTGACCGGCATGGAAGGCGACGTGATCCAGATGCAGGAGATATTCCGCTTCGTGCGCACTGGCATGGAAGCCGACGGCACCATCCTCGGTCACTACGAGGCGACCGGCATTCGCCCGCGCTTTCTTGAGGATCTGCGCAATATGGGCATCGAATTCCCCGGTAAATATTTCGAACCCGGCCGACCGCAGGAGTAGGCTTGTGTTCGAGAGTTTCAGCCCGATCTATGTCGTCTATGCCGCGGCAGCGCTGACCGGCATCATGATCGCCGAAGGCTGTTATCTGCTTTATGCCGGCCGTAGCGACAAGCGCCTGGCCATCAACCGGCGCATGAAGCTGCAGGAAAACAAGATCAGCCAGGAACAGGTGCTGATCCAGCTGCGCAAGGAGCGCGGCCTGGACGCCGGCACCTCGCTGTTCTCGCCCGATCGTTTTCGCGCCTTGCGCACGCAGTCGGGCATGGTGATGCCGTTGCCGAAATTCCTGATGATCACGACGGGCGTGGCGCTGGCGATGATGCTCACCGCGCTCTGGTACGGTCTGCCGCTGCTGCTCGCCATCTTGCTGTTTGTGATGCTCGCGCCACTGCTGCCGGTGCTGGTGCTGCGTGCCAAGCGCAGCCGCCGGGTCAAGCGGTTCGGCGTGCAACTGCCGGAAGCGCTGGAGTTGATCACGCGCGGCCTTAAAGCCGGGCATCCGGTTCCGGTGGCGATCTCCATGGTGTCGCGCGAGATGCCCGATCCGATCGGCACAGAGTTCGGCGTTATCTCCGACGAGGTAACCTATGGTTCCGACCTGGTCTCGGCGTTGAACTCACTGTTCGACCGGGTCGGCCAGGAGGATCTGCCGCTGTTCGTTACGGCGGTGTCGATCCAGACGAGTTCGGGCGGCAATCTGCGCGAGATCCTCGATGGGCTGTCGACGACCATCCGCGAGCGCGGCAAGCTGCGCCGCAAGGTGCGCGCCATTTCGACGGAAGGCCGTATGTCGGCCTACATCCTGACGGCGGTTCCGGCGCTGCTGTTCGCCGCAATCATGGTGCTGATGCCGCAATTTTACAGCCAGGTCTGGGATGTGCCGAAGACCTGGTACCTGCTGGGCGGCTCGGTGACATGGCTGATGCTGGGCAACATCATCATGTTCAAGATGTCGAACTTCCGGTTCTGAGATGGAACAGGTGATCCAGTTCCTCGCCTCGCTGGCGCCGACCTCGATGATGCCGGTGGCCGCGCTGCTCCTGGCATTGGGCGGCGGCGCGGTGGCATGGCCGCTGGTGTTGGCCAAAGGCGACCGCAACGATCTCAAGCGCCGGCTCAAGGTCGACGACAGGAAGGCTCCCGAACAGCTCGAGGCGGCGCCGAAGAAGAGCCAGAGCGTCGTGCGCGAGAAGGCGGTGAAGCGGGCGCAGGAATTCTACGCCAAGAGCGATCCGGAAAATGTCGCCCGGCTGCGCATGAAGCTGATCCAGGCGGGCTACATGGAGCCGCGCGCAGTCGGCACGTTCTTCCTGATCCGCTTCGCCTGCCTCGTGGGCGCAGCGATCGGCGCGTTCCTGGTCAACCAATGGATGGCCAGCGCCGATTCCACCGCGACCAGCCGCTGGGCCTTCATCATCCTGTCGGGAGCCGCCGGCTATTTCGCGCCCGGCCTGGTGCTCAGCCAGAAGGTGCGGGAAAAGATGCGCGAATACCGTAACGGCTTTCCCGACTTCATGGATTTGATGATCGTCTGTTCCGATGCCGGCATGAGCATGGAAGCCGGCATCGAGCGCGTCTCGAAGGAACTGGCCAAGACCTATCCGTCGCTCAGCCAGAACTTGCAGTTGGTGTCGCTGGAACTGAGGGCTGGCCGCAGCCTCGACGATGCCTTGAAGGCGCTCGCCGACCGCCTCAGCCTTGACGAGGTGCGCTCCTTCGCCACGCTCCTGCAGCAGTCCAAGGAACTCGGCACCAGCCTCGCCGGGGCGCTGCGTGTGTTCTCCGACGAAATGCGCCACAAGCGCATGTCGCTGGCCGAGGAAAAGGCGCATGCCTTGCCGGCCAAGATGTCGGTGCCGGTGGTGGTGTGCATCCTGCCGGTTGTGCTGATGATCGCCGTCATTCCGATCATCGTCAAAATGACGGCGGTTCAATAGATACCAAGAGGGCTGCCGGGCGGCTTTCTGCGGTTACTCACTTCAACTACGCTCTGCCTGGATTTCGCAACCCGGCCAATCTGGTCGCTTTGTGACCTTCCTCGTCTCAGGCCAAATCCAAAAATGAGTGAGAAGCCCATGCGAACGCTGTTGAGCACCATCTTCCTTGGCCTCGCCGCCATCAGCTTGTCGCCCGCCCGAGCCGCGGTCACTGATTGCGGCGATGCTGCCGCTTTGGTGCAGCAGGCCTATCCCAAGGCCCGAAAGAGCGCAGACGGCGCCTCGTTCACGCTCGAACCCCGTACCAGCATCGCCCTGACGCTCCCGGATACGCCGTTTGGTCTGGTCTGCAAGATATGGCCTGCCCATGACGACCTGCTGTTGGTCGCAGTGCCGCTGATCGACAGGGACCAATCCCGCGACGACCGACATATCGGCGATATCGAGCTTCTGGTCGTCGACAGGAACAGCCTGCAGGTGCGCCAGCGCCTGCTGCAGCCCGAGCTCATGAATGACGATGCCATAGCTATCCGCGACATCGAATTCGATACCGGCCGCTATGAGCTGGCGCCCAAAGTCACGGCCTTCGGCCTGCGCATCGACATGGCAAACAATTCGCAGCCCAATCCCTTCAGAGAAACCGACTTGCGGCTCTATGCCCTTGACGGCGATGCCTTGTGGACGGTGCTCGACGGCCTCGCCGTGGCCGGCTTTGGCGGCGAAGGCGATACCAATTGCGCCGGATCTTTTTATTCCAGCCAAGTCAGCCTGGCGATGAGCCCGGCGAGCCACCACGGCTATCACGACATCACCGTGGTCGAGCAGATGGATACCGACCAACCTTCTCCCGACAAGAATGGCGAGTGCCAGTCCCACCCGGGCAAAGCAGTGAAGCGGACCTACCGGCTGCGCTACGACGGCAGCCGCTATCAGTTCCCGGCGGGGCTCAAGGCCCTGGAGCCAGACTAGCCCTCGGCTGGTTAATGGACGGTGTGCCGGAAACCAAATTTTCAGCGCATTTCAGCACCGAAGCTTAATCGCTCTCCTGTACAAATGATCCTCAGAGAACGACCCGGTAAATCGGGCGATTGGGGCAGGGGCATGCGTCACAGAAGTTTCACGGCAATGGCCGCGCTAGCGGCCGTCTTGGCGGTCAGCGGTTGTACGACTGAGAACGTCGACAAGACCAAGACCACATCGATCCAACCGGCGGCAAATGACGTCAGCACGTCCGACCTGGCGCAAGGCAAGGCGCAGTTCCGCGACGCCAATTACGGTCTTGCCGAACAGCATTTCCGCAAGGCCGTGGAGCTGAAGGCCGACAGTGCCGAGGGATGGATGGGGCTGGCTGCCTCCTATGATGAGCTCGGTCGCTTCGACTTCGCCGACCGCGCCTATGACCAGCTGTTGAAGGTTGCCGGGCGCAAGCCGCAGATCGTCAACAATATGGGCTATTCGCAACTGCTGCGCGGGAACAAGAAGAGGGCGAGGGCCTTGCTCATGGAAGCCAGGGCGGGCATGGCCGACCCGACCGTGGTCAACGCCAATCTGGCGCTGCTGAACAAGGGGTGAGGCTCCGCAACCGGGGTTTGCGGTATCGGCCGCGATCCATCGACGGTTTGTAAACCCTGTCGGAAAGTTGCACTGGAAGCCTGGCCAAAAACGGTATCTCGACGCGACCGCTCGCCTATGATGCGGCACAACCGACGATCCTGAAGGCTGTCGTTCAACCCATGCTTGATTTCAGTTCGCTCCTGCTGGCAGCTGCGCTATCGGGCACATGCCTGAGCATTACCATGTTTGGGATCTGGTTCACGGCGCCGCGCGCGCGCTTCGTGTTGACGGTAGCGTGCGGCATTCTGGTGCTTGTGGCCCACGTCATCGTCTTCTGGCGCTACACCAGGCAGCCCAGCCCCTTGCTTTGCCAGTCGGCGCTGGCGCTGCTCAGCCTTGGTTTCATGACCCTCTCGCTTTCGGCCATGCAGTATCTCGACGCACGCAATTACAGTCGCGCCGTCCTGCCGACCCTGCTTGCGATGGCTGTCTGCGCCGGTGTGACCTATCTCGGTTTCGACGGTGTCGGCTTCATCCTCACCTACACGACGGCAACAGTGCTGCTCGCCTCGATCGGGGTGATGTTCTGGATCAAGGGCGGTCATGATCGCGGCATTCTGCTGGTGGTTTCGGCCTTGAGCGGTGTCTGCGGGCTGTCCTTCGGGCTCTGCGGCGCGGTGCTACTGGTCAAGGGCCAGTGGGTGCTTGGCGTCGCGCCCGACAATTGGGCCGAGCGGCTGAATTCCGTCGTCGCGGTAGCCTGCATGACGGCGCTCGGCGCGCTGACGCTGTCGCTGCACCATTTGCAGGCGCAGATCGAGTTGAAGGCCGAAACCTTGACCGACCCGCTGACCGGTCTGATGAACCGGCGGGCTTTGAATTCACTCTATGGCGAGCGCGTCTTCGGACCGTTCATGTCGGTCGCTATGTTCGACCTCGATCATTTCAAGCGGACCAACGATGTCTATGGCCATCCGGTCGGTGACCGGGTGCTGTGCCGCTTCGCCGCAATCATCAAGAAGTATGACAGGGCCGGCGTCCACGCCTTCCGGCTGGGCGGCGAGGAGTTCGCGCTGGTCATATCGCGGATGACTGAAAACAAGGCCTACGATCTCGCCAGCAAGATCGGCGTCGCCTTCGGTACGGAAGTGGTGCCGACACCGCGCGGTCCGCTGCGCAGCAGTGTCAGCGGCGGCATCGGCTTCGGCGCGGAGGGCGGCAGCAGCCTCGACGAGGTGCTGGCCGAGGCCGACAAGGCGCTCTACGCGGCCAAGCACGCCGGGCGAAACCGCGTGCTTGTCCACGACCCTAACAGCAAGGCCGACGGGCCGGCCTTGCGTTCTGCCTGACAGGCCAGAGTGTTACTCGGCGGCGCCGAGATATTCCGAGAGCGGCGGGCAGGAGCAGACGAGGTTGCGGTCGCCGGCGACATTGTCGATGCGCGACACTGGCGGCCAGTACTTGGCTGATGTATCGGCGTCTCCGGCAGGGTAGGCCGCTTCCAGCCGTGAATAAGGATGCGTCCACTGGCCGGCAAGCGTTTCGGTCGCCGTGTGCGGCGCGTTGACCAGCGGGTTGTCCTCGAGCGGCCATTCACCCTTCGCCACCTTGGCGGCTTCGCCAGCGATGGCGATCATTGCCTCGCAGAACCGGTCGAGCTCGCGCTTGGGCTCGGACTCGGTTGGCTCGACCATCAGCGTGCCGGCGACCGGGAACGACATGGTCGGCGCATGGAAACCGTAGTCGATCAGGCGCTTGGCGATGTCGTCGACACTGATGCCGGCGCTTTCCTTGAGCACGCGGGTGTCGAGGATGCATTCATGCGCGATGCGATCGTGCCTGCCCTTATAGAGAAGCGGGAAGTACGGCGCGAGCCGCGTCGCCACATAGTTGGCCGAGATGATCGCCGTCTCCGTCGCCTGCTTCAGGCCGGCGGCGCCCATCATGCGGATATACATCCAGGTGATCGGCAGGATGGAAGCGCTGCCGAACGGGGCAGCCGACACGGCATGCGCCGAGCCTTCGGTGACATGACCCGGCAGATAGGGTTTTAGATGCGCCCTGACGCCAATCGGGCCGACACCCGGACCGCCGCCGCCATGCGGAATGCAGAAGGTCTTGTGCAGATTCATATGGCAGACATCGGCGCCGATGTCGGCGGGCCGCGCCAGGGCGACCAGCGCGTTGAGGTTGGCGCCGTCGAAATAGACCTGGCCGCCATGCTCATGGATCAGGGCGCAGAGGTGGCGCGCGCCTTCTTCGTAGACGCCGTGCGTCGAAGGATAGGTGAACATCAGCGCTGCGAGATTCTTCGAATGCTCGTTGGCCTTGGCCCGCATATCGTCCATGTCGATGTTGCCGTCCTCAAGGCAACGCACGACGACGACGCTCATGCCGGCCATGGCCGCACTCGCCGGATTGGTGCCATGCGCGGAGGAGGGGATCAGGCAGATGGTGCGATGGCCTTCACCGCGCGCGCGGTGATAGGCGCGGATGGCGAGCAGGCCGGCATATTCGCCCTGGCTGCCGGCATTGGGCTGCAGGCTGACGGCGTCGAAGCCGGTGATCTCCGACAGCCAGCCCTCGAGTTCGCCGACCATGGCGCGATAGCCGGCCGTATGGCTGACCGGCGCGAAGGGATGCAGATTGGCGACGCTCGGCCAACTCACCGGCATCATTTCGGCCGCCGCGTTGAGCTTCATGGTGCAGGAGCCCAGTGGGATCATGGTGCGGTCGAGCGCCAGATCCTTGTCGGCCAGCCGGCGCAGCAAGCGCATCATGTCGGTCTCGGAGTGGTTCTCGCGGAAGACCGGCTGGGTCAAAAACTCCTTGCCGCGCGGCTTGCCGGGCATCGCGCCGGCTTCGGCGGTGCCTGGCTTGGCGCCGAATACGGCGGCGATAGCTTCCAGATCTGCCTCGGTCGAGGTTTCGTCGAAGGCGATGCTCACGCGGTCGGCATCGATAACACGCAGCAACCGGCCACCCTTTTCAGCGGCAGCCGCAATCGAAGCAGCCTTGCCTTTCACTTCGGCCGTCACCGTGTCGAAACGGTGTAAGCCGAGCACCGAAACGCCTGATGCCTTCAGGCCTGCCGCGAGGCGATTGGCGAACTCATGGATGCGCGCAGCAATTGCCTGCAGCCCGGCGGGGCCATGCCAGATCGCATAGGCCGTCGCCATGTTGGCGAGCAGCGCCTGCGCGGTGCAGATGTTGGAGGTCGCCTTGTCGCGGCGGATGTGCTGTTCGCGCGTCTGCAGCGCCAACCGGTAGCCGGGACGGCCCTTGCTGTCGGTGGACTGGCCGACGAGGCGGCCGGGCATCAGCCGGGTCAGTTTGTCGGAGACGGCGCAATAGGCGGCGTGAGGGCCGCCAAAGCCCATCGGCACGCCAAAGCGCTGCATCGGGCCGACGGCGATGTCGGCGCCGAGCTTGGCCGGGGCATCGGTCAGCGTGAGCGCGAGCGGATCGGCGATGAAGACGACGACCGCACCGGTGGCGCGGGCCTTGTCGATCGCCGCCTTGTGGTCGCCATAGACGCCAAACGTATCCGGCCAGGAGACCAGCAGCGCAGCGGTGTTGTCGTCGATGGTCTCGCCATCGACCTCGATGCCGAGCGGCTCGGCGCGGGTGCGCACGACGTCCAGCGTCTGCGGGTGCGGCGTGCCGGCCAGCGCCACCTTGGTGCGCTTGTCGCGGTGATAGCGCAGCGCGATGCCGACCGCTTCGGCGACTGCGGTCGCTTCATCGAGCAGCGAGGCCGATGCCACCGGCAGGCCGGTCAGTTCGGTGACCAGGGTCTGGAAATTGAACAGCATTTCCAGGCGGCCCTGGCTGATCTCGGCCTGGTAGGGCGTGTAGGCGGTGTACCAGGCCGGGTTCTCGAACAGGTTGCGCTGGATGACCGGCGGCACATGGACGCCGTGATAGCCGGCGCCGATGAAGCTCTTCAGCACCGTGTTCTTCGCCATGGTCGCGGACAATTCGGCCAGGGCTTCGGCTTCGCTGGCCGGTGCGGGCAGGGTCAGCGGCAGGTCGAGGCGGATCGACTGCGGCACGGCCTGGCTGATCAGCGTCTCGACGGAGGGAACGCCGATCACGGCAAGCATGGCTCTGACATCATTGACATCAGGGCCGATATGGCGGGCCGAGAAGGGGATAAGTGCTGCGGTCATGGCAATAGGTCCTGATATCAACCGATATGGGCTTTGTAGGCGGCCTCATCCATGAGGCCGGCGAGCTGGCTTTCGTCGGCGAGCTTCATCTTCCACAGCCAGCCGTCGCCGGTCGCTGCCGAGTTGACCAGCGACGGGTCGGACGACAGCGCGCCGTTGGCGTCGGTGATCTCGCCGTCGACCGGCGCATAGACGTCGGAGGCCGCCTTGACGGATTCGACGACCACGGCGGTATCTCCCTTGCTAAGCTTCGTGCCGACTTGCGGCAATTCGACGAAGACGAGATCGCCAAGCTGTTCCTGCGCATAGTCGGTGATCCCGACGGTGGCGATGCCGCTCTCGACGCTCAGCCATTCGTGATCTTGTGTGAAATAGGTTTTTGCCATCGGGATTTATCCTTTGCGGTAGCGATGAGGAGTGAAGGGCAAGGAACTGATATCGATCGGGATTTTCGTCCCGCGAACGTCGGCGAAGAGTTTTGTCCCTGGCTTGGCCAGGGGAGTTGACGCGTATCCCATGGCGACGGGGTGGCCGGCCGAAGGGCCGAAGCCGCCTGATGTGACATGGCCGGCCGGATTGCCGTCGGCGTCGAACAGGGCAGCGCCGGCGCGCACCGGCTGGCGGCCTTCCGGCTTCAGGCCGACGCGCTTTTGCGCCGCGCCACGCTCTAGGATCGCCCGCAAGGCGTCGGCACCGATGAAGGATCCGCTGGCACGGAGATCCTTGGGGATCGCCCACATCAGGCCGGCACTGGCCGGATCGACTTCCGGCGTAATGTCCTGGCCATGCAGGCAGAGCCCGGCCTCCAGCCGCAGCGAGTCGCGGGCGGCAAGGCCGATCCACAGCACACGCTCATCTTCGAGCAATTTTGCGACCAGAGTCCGCGCATCCGCTTCCGGCAGGCCGATCTCGAATCCGTCCTCGCCGGTGTAACCGGAGCGGCTCATGAACCAGTTCTGCTTCGGCTCGAT
The DNA here is from genome assembly GCF_007003975.1 of Mesorhizobium sp. WSM4306. Lineage (GTDB taxonomy): Bacteria > Pseudomonadota > Alphaproteobacteria > Rhizobiales > Rhizobiaceae > Mesorhizobium. Next base: position 173,665 of record NZ_VFTC01000001.1, on the reverse strand, counting down.
GCCGTGCATGAACAGCAGCGAGCCGGTCTCGATGCCGGCGCGGGACAGAGCGGCCCAGGCTTCGGGCCCCTGGATGGCGAGAAAGACGCGGTCAAGCGCCTCGACCTTCACATCGAAATCCGCGGCCAGCGCGCGCAAATGCTTCTCGTCCTCGACAGCATTGCCGGCGTTGGCGACCACCATGAACCTGGTATCGCCGAGCCGGGTGACGATCAGGTCATCGATGATCCCGGCGGCTTCGTTGAGGAAAAAGGTGTATTTGGACTGCGAAATCCCGAGCGCGCCGGCATCGAGCGGGCAGGCGCGGTTCAAGAGCGCGACAACGCCCGGGCCGCTGACTTCGAACAGCTTCATATGCGAAATGTCAAACAGGCCGGCATGTTCGCGGGTGTGGAGGTGCTCCTTCATGACGCCGGCCGGATAGGTCAGCGGCATCGACCAGCCGGCAAAGGCGCCAAAGCGCGCGCCGACGGCGGTGTGCAGGTCCTCGAGGGGAAGGTGTTTGGTATCGTCGCCCGTCATGTCATCTCCAGAGTCGCACGCAATCGGCCGCTGCTGGCGACCAGTCCGTGCCCCTCTGTCTGAAGCCTGAGAGACTCGCGCAACCGGAACTCTGTCGGCGACGCTTACACCTTCGGCGCGGGGGCAAGCCCCGACTTTCCAGAGTGTCTTTCCCGTCTACGGTTCTTTTGCCTGAGAGATTTCGGGCGATTTCCCCTTCGGCGGCAGCTCGCGCTGCTCTCTCCCGCAAACAGGTAGGACTCAGACCCTGAGCCCTCGACGCGCCATCCATAGCTTGTCGGCGACACGTTGTCACCTGCCAGCGACATCTAAGGCGCGTCGCGCTTTAGATGTTTGGTTTGATGCATGTCGTTCTCCCCAAAACCGCTGCACACTTTTGGGCGACATGCATTTGCCGACAAGTCTTCGCTAACCACGCCGTTTTCCGGTTTTTCAAGACACTGCTGATAGTTTGGTGGGCAACTGCGTTGGGCACGGCGGACGGGATTGACAGATGAGCGAACGGATCCAGAGCGCACCGGGGGCGGGGCTGACTTCGAAAGATCGCATCACGGCGGAAGATGTCGTCATGTTGCGCCGCGAAGTGTTCGCCGATGGCGTGGTGAGCCGCGGTGAGGCCGAGGCGCTGTTCGCGCTTGACGCCACGGCCAGGGACAAATCCCCGGAATGGCCTGAATTCTTCGTCGAGGCCGTCACGGATTATATCGTGCACCAGGAAAAGCCGGCGGGCTACATTTCCGAGGACAATGCCGACTGGTTGATCCGGACAATCTCGCGCGACGGGATGGTCGATAGTCTCACCGAGCTGGAGCTCCTGGTGCATGTGCTGGAGAGGGCGAAATCGTCGCCGGGCCGGCTGTCCGCCTATGCGCTGGAACAGGTCGCCCATGCCGTTGTGGATGGCAAGGGACCGCTGATATCAGGTGGCGCGCTGGTTCCCGGGCTGGTCGCCAAGGCCGAAGTCGATCTGTTGCGCCGCATCCTCTATGCCTATGGCGGCGACGGTAACATTGCCATCACCCGCCCCGAGGCCGAGGTGCTGTTCAGGATCAACGAGCAGACTTCCGCCGCCGACAACGATCCGTCCTGGAACGAGCTGTTCGTCAAGGCGCTCGCCAATTTCGTCATGTGTTCGGCCGGCTACGAAGCGCCGACGCGCGAGGCTGCCTTGCGCCGTGACAGCTTCTTCGAACAGGCCGAGTCTGAGATTGGCGGCTTTTTCAGCCGGATGGTGTCGGGCGGGCTCGCCGGCATCATGGAGGCCTATCGTTCGCCCGGCGATATCGAGGCCGAGTGGGAATCGAAGAACCGGGCTGCCGAAGCGTTAGCGCGCCGTGCCGAAACGATCGATGCCGGCGAGGCGAAATGGCTGGCCGAGCGTATCGGCACCCACCGCCCGCTGCACGACAATGAACGCGCGCTGCTGACTCTGATCAAGCATGCCTCGCCGGAGATTCACCCGGCGCTCAAGCCACTGCTCGACAAGGTTGCGTGAACTCGATCGGCAGGCTCAATCAAATCCCGCCATACCAGTCGTAGCCATTGTCCTCCCAATAGCCGCCGCGGCCGCCACCGACATTGGTGAAACTGTCGACCAGTTCGATCTTGTAGAGATATTTCGGCATCTTGTAGCCGAGCTGGCGCTCGACGCGCACGCGCAGCGGCGCGCCGTTTTCGACCGGCAGCGGTTTGCCGTTCAAGCCATAGGCCAGGATCGTCTGCGGATGGCGGGCATCGATCAGGTCGATGGTGCCGTAATATTTGATCTCGCCGGAGAGGCTGCGGTCGATCGTGTCCAGGCAATGGAACATGACGTAGCGGGCCTCAGGCTTGACCACGGCCTGGTCGAGCACCAGCGACAGCGGCGTTCCGGTCCATTTGGCGATGCAGCTCCAGCCTTCGACGCAGTCATGCCGGGTGATCTGGGTGCGGCTCGGCATGTTCTGCAACTGCTCGCGGCTGAGCGAGAGCGGCTTTTCAACCAGGCCCGTCACTTCCAAACGCCAATCGGCGAAATTGTTGGCGAGCAGGCCTTTGTAGGTGTCGTCGTCGGGCGCGGTGACGCCATTCGGCCGCTGCGGCTGGCGAATGTCGGCCTCGGAAAACTCCGGCGCCAGCGCGTCGCGACCGGCCAGCAGGCGCTGCGCCCGATAGGTCAGGCCGTTGGCGTTTTCGAGGAAGCTGCGTAGGCCGTCGCCCATGCCGAGCTGGCTATCAAAGGCATCGCAGCCCGACAGCATGATGCCGGAAACACCGAGGCTGGCGCCGGTCAGGAACTTTCTGCGGCTGATCTGGAATTTGGCCATGTCAGGCGCTCCTCTTCGAGGCTTCGTCACCATGCGCCGGCGGGTCGGTGCGGTACCAGCCGGTGATGATCGAACGCAGTTCGTTGATCGGGCCGGCAGCGAGGATCATCAGCATGTGGATGATGAAAAATCCGACCAGCAGCACCATCACCGTGAAATGGATGGTGCGCGCTGTCTGCCTTCCGCCGAGCACCTCATTGAGCCAGGGCAGCACCGAGTTCATGCTTGGCGACATCGCAAGACCGGTGATGATCATCAGCGGTAACAACACGAACAGCACGCCGCCATAGGCCATTTTCTGCAGCGTGTTGTATTCGCGGGTGTGGTGAAACCTCAGCTTGGCGTGGTCGATGATGTCCTGCGGCAGCCGCTTGATGTCGTCCAGCCGCGGCGCCAGATCTCGGCGCAGATGGCCGTTGACCAGGCTGGCGACTAGCCAGACGACCAGGGTGGTGGTCAGTATCCAGGCGAAGAAGAAATGCACGACGCGGGCGGTGCCGAGGTCGTAGTAGGACGGGATCGTTGCCCAGGACGGGAAGGCGCGTGACGTCTGCTGTCCCGCTGGCCCCGACCAGCCGAGCACGCCGGTGGTGTCGAAGCGATGGCCGAAGATTTCGGTGTAGCCGCGCGGCCCGGTCGCGGTGTTTTCGGCGCCGATGGCAAAGACAGTGTTGTTGTAGCCGAAGCCGGACTGCTTGCCGATATAGAGCTGCGGGCGGGCGCCGAAGATTTGCAGGCCAGACAAAAGCATGAAGAACAGCGAAATGGCCCACAGCCAGTGCGTCAGACGCGTCCAGCGCGATTGCCGGTAGATCAGCGTCGTATCCTTCGGCGTAGTGGCATCAGGCCCGATGCTGGGCTGGGTCATGGCAACGGATTCCATGTTTCCTGGTCTCCTGGCTGCGCGATCTCGCGCTTGTCGTTCTCCTCCCAATACGTCGCTACCGAAAGCGATGTTTCATGCGATCACGTTTTTATTACGGGCAGATTCTTATTGCGGACCCGAATTGCCGAGGCTGACGGCCAAGTTGACCACGGCAGCGACGATGACGGTGTTGAAGAAGAACGACAGGATCGAGTGGACAAGCACGACGCGGCGCATATGCGAGGTGGTTATCGCTGTGTCGGCGGTCTGCGCGGTCATGCCGATCACCGTCGCGAAGTAGAGGAAATCCCAGCCATCCGGCCGTTTGCTGCCGGGAAAATCGAGCCCGCTGACCGGCATCTTCTTCTTGGTCTCGGCATCGATCGCGTCGCCGTCCATCCAGTAGACATGAGCATAGTGAAGCGCCGCCAGGGAGTGGATGGTGAACCAGCCGAGCGGGATCGACAGCATGGCGACGCCAAGCTCGATAGGGTCACGCCCCTTATGATTGATCAGCAGAAACAATAGGATAATGGCGATGGCGACGACGCCCAGCGTAATGGCAAAGATGCCCAGCACCGGCAGGTCGACCTCGCGCGCATTCTTGCTGAGATAGCGACCGGACAGCAGCGGCATCTTGGCGAGGACGAGTGCGATGAAGACGACGAAAAAGGCGTCGGCAGCGATCGAGACGGAATAGGCAAGCGGCAAGCCCGCAATCAGCGCGATAACCAATGCCGGCAGGCCGACACAGGCCGACACCAGGAATTGCTTGTGCCGGTGCAGCGGGTTCGTGATCGGGATGTCTGTCGTCATGGCCCGGCGCCCTGGAGCCGTTTCTAGCCCGGTGTGACGGATTTCAGCGCTCGCCGCAAGATGCGATCGAGTTCGCCGAGAAAGCGCGAACGGTCCTGCGGCGCAAAGCTGGCATTGTAGCCCTTGCTCTCGCCGGTCTCGCGCAAATGCTGCTTCAAATCGCGCATCGCCACCGCCATGCCGATGGTTTCGGGCGTGAACGGGCGCCCGGTGGGCCCAAGCACATGCGCGCCGAGCGCCACGGCGCGGGCAGCAAGCGGGATGTCGGCGGTAATCACGATGTCGTTGGATTTTGCGTTGTCGACAATCCAGTCGTCGGCGGCGTCAGCACCCTTGGAGACGACGACGTTGCGGATCATCGGATCGCGCGAGGGACGAAGCCCGCCATTGGAGACGTAAGTGACGACGACGCCATGGCGCTCGGCGACCTTTTCGACCTCGGCTTTCACCGGGCAGGCGTCGGCGTCGACGTAGATCTGGGGAGGGTCGACACTAGTCGCGTTCATAGCGTGTGAACTTCAAATTATAACCGCGCGGCTCGGCGCCGGGCGGTTCCTCGGCCTCGGTGTCATAGACGTAGATTTTCCCAGTACAAGCAAATCCGACATGTAGGCCGATGGTGCGGATCATATCGGTCGCTTGATCAGAGTTATAAGCCCAGACGCTCATGCCAAAGAAGGCGGGTCCCGCGTCGGCAGTTCCGTACTCCGCGTTTGGAGACACCACTTCGCCGTCGGCCAGCAGCGTGTAGTGATGAAAGTCGGTTCTCACCCGCCCATGGCGGAGCTTCAACTTCCAGTTTTTGAAGCCCCTGAGATTCATCAACTACCCGGTAGCAATACGCGGTGGCCTGGGGAGAAGGGCTAGCGTCGCAAGCCAGCCCTCTCGTTTTCATTCAGGCCGGCAGCGCGCCCGATTTCTTCGCCGTCCAGGTGGCGATATAGTCCATCAGACCGGGGTTGAGGCAGTCATAAGGCTCGAGCCCGATCGACTTCAGCTGGCCGCGAATGCCGTCCATCCGCTTGGGGTCGACACCGGATTCGATGATCGACGACACGAAAGCGGTGAAGCCGGGCGGTGACCAGCCGTCCTCCTGGAAACGCTCCGGATGGATGAAGGTCAGGCCCTTGAACGGATGATCGCGCTCGACCGGGCCATGCATGTGGACGCCACAGCCGGTGCAGGCATGGCGCTGGATGAGCGCTGAGGGATCAACCACCTTCAGCTTGTCGCCGTTCTCGGTGACGGTGACGTCGCCGGTGCCGGCGACCGCCACGACCGAGAACACCGCGCCTTCTGGTTTCCAGCACTTCGTGCAGCCGCAGGCGTGGTTATGGGCGATCTGGCCCTTGACCTTTACCTTCACCGGCTTGCTGGTGCAGGCGCAGACCAGCGTGCCGCCGGCAAAGCTCGCGCTTTCCCTAGGCAAGCCATTGTCGATTTTCGGATGCAGTTTTTCCGGCATTTTCTTCCTCCCTTGTTGAACCCGTGCAACTTCAGTCGCTGGCCCTTCGGTCGGCGGCTTTTCTCCTCAGTAAACCACTACGCTTCGGATCGACTTGCCCTCATGCATGAGGTCGAAGCCCTTGTTGATGTCTTCCAGCTTCAGCAGATGGGTGATCATCGGGTCGATCTGGATTTTGCCGTCCATGTACCAGTCGACGATCTTCGGCACGTCGGTGCGGCCGCGCGCGCCGCCAAAGGCCGTGCCCATCCAGGTGCGGCCGGTGACGAGCTGGAACGGCCGGGTCGAAATCTCCTGGCCAGCGCCGGCGACGCCGATGATGACCGACTTGCCCCAGCCGCGATGCGAGGCTTCCAGCGCCTGGCGCATCACCTTGGTGTTGCCGGTGCAGTCGAATGTGTAGTCGGCGCCGCCGATCTGGTCGGCGCCGCGCTTGGTCATGTTGACGAGGTGAGGGACGATGTCGCCGTCGATCTCCTTCGGATTGACGAAATGCGTCATGCCGAAACGTTCGCCCCATGCCTTCTTGTCGTTGTTCAGGTCAACGCCAATTATCATGTCGGCGCCGGCGAGCTTCAGGCCCTGGATGACGTTCAAGCCGATGCCGCCGAGACCGAAGACGACGGCGGTTGCGCCTTGCTCGACCTTGGCGGTGTTGATGACAGCGCCGATGCCGGTGGTGACGCCGCAGCCGATGTAGCAGATCTTGTCGAAGGGAGCGTCCGGATTGACCTTGGCGACCGCGATCTCGGGCAGCACGGTGAAGTTCGAGAAGGTCGAGCAGCCCATATAGTGGAAGATCTTGTCCTTGCCGACCGAGAAGCGCGACGACCCATCGGGCATCAGCCCTTGGCCCTGCGTGGCGCGGATGGCGGTGCACAGATTGGTCTTGCGCGACAGGCAGGAGGGGCACTGGCGGCATTCCGGCGTATAGAGCGGGATGACATGGTCGCCCTTCTTGACCGACGTGACGCCCTTGCCGACATCGACGACGACACCGGCGCCTTCATGGCCGAGGATCGCCGGGAACAGGCCTTCGGGATCCGCGCCCGACAGGGTGAACTCGTCAGTATGGCAGATGCCGGTCGCCTTGATCTCGACCAGCACCTCGCCCTCGCGCGGTCCGTCGAGGTCGACCTCCATGATCTCAAGCGGCTTTCCGGCGGCGACAGCGACAGCGGCGCGGGTTTTCATCAGGCAGTTCCTCCCAAGGCGATTGGTCTTCAGGCTTTCAGGATTTTTATACTGTTTCAACCCGATTTGGCGACCAAATATGGCGCAAATCTTTGCCCAGTCGTCGGCGAGCCCGGCCTTCGTCTTCCGGCACGGGCCTGACGTGCCGGAAGTGTCTTGATGGGTGCGCGGCCGGGCGGTGCTTGAGCCCGGCTGCCGAAGCCCATAAGAAGGACGAAAGACCCGAGGAAACGCCTTCGATGTTCACGAAAATCCTGATCGCCAATCGCGGCGAGATCGCTTGCCGCGTGATCAAGACGGCGCGCAAGATGGGCATCGTCACCGTGGCGGTTTATTCCGACGCTGATCGCGACGCCGCGCATGTCGAAATGGCCGACGAAGCCGTGCATATCGGGCCGTCGCCCGCTGCGCAAAGCTACCTCCTGCCTGAGAAGATCATCGCCGCTTGCAAGGAAACGGGCGCGCAGGCCGTGCATCCCGGCTACGGTTTTCTCTCCGAGCGCGCCGCCTTTTGTGAGGCGCTTGAGGCCGAAGGCATTGTCTTCATCGGCCCGAAGCCCAAAGCGATCAAGGCGATGGGCGACAAGATCGAATCGAAGAGGTTCGCGAATGCCGCGAAGGTTTCGACCGTGCCTGGCTGGCTCGGCGTCATCGAAAATGCCGACCACGCCGAAAAGATCGCCGGCGAGATCGGCTATCCCGTGATGATCAAGGCCTCGGCCGGCGGCGGCGGCAAAGGCATGCGCATCGCCTGGAGCCAGTCGGAAGTGCGCGACGGCTTCGACCGGGCGCGTTCGGAAGCCAAAAGCTCGTTCGGCGACGACCGTGTCTTCATTGAGAAATTCGTCGTCGATCCGCGCCATATCGAGATCCAGGTGCTGGCCGACGCGCAAGGCAATGCGCTCTATCTCGGCGAGCGCGAATGCTCGATCCAGCGCCGCAACCAGAAGGTCGCCGAAGAGGCGCCGTCGCCATTCCTCGACGCCAAGACCCGCAAGGCCATGGGCGAGCAGGCCGTGGCGCTCGCCAAGGCGGTCGACTATCAGAGCGCCGGCACCGTCGAGTTCATCGTCGACGCTGAAAAGAACTTCTATTTCCTTGAAATGAATACACGATTGCAGGTCGAACATCCGGTGACGGAGCTCGTCACCGGCATTGATCTGGTCGAGCAGATGATCCGCATCGCTGCCGGCGAGAGGTTGGCTTTGAAGCAGAGCGACGTCAAGCTGAACGGCTGGGCGGTGGAAAGCCGGCTCTATGCCGAGGATCCCTACCGCAACTTCCTGCCGTCGATCGGCCGACTGACGCGCTATCGGCCGCCGGAGGAGGGCACGTTCGGCGATGTCATCATCCGAAACGACACCGGCGTCACCGAGGGCTCCGAGATTTCGGTGTTCTATGACCCGATGGTGGCAAAGCTCTGCACCTGGGCGCCGACGCGTATCGAGGCGATCGATGCCATGTCGGAGGCGCTCGACAGTTTCGTTGTCGACGGCATCGAGCACAACATCCCGTTCCTGGCGGCGCTGATGCAGCATCCGCGCTGGCGCGAAGGGCGGATATCGACCGGCTTCATTGCCGAGGAATATCCGGATGGTTTTGCGCCGATCGTCCCCGACGCTGACGAAAAAGCCGTGCTGGCGGCAATCGCCACCGCGGTCGAGCTGCTGCGCCGCGACCGGCTCGACCGGCTGGGTGGACGGCTGGCGCCGCATTCGGGCGCGCTCAAACGCGACTGGGTGGTGAAGATCGGCGAGGATTATCTTTCCGCCTCGATCCTGGAAGGCATGGTCTCCATCCCGATGGAAATCGACCTGTCGGTCAATGGTGGCAAGGCGCTGACGGTGACTTCCGACTGGCGGCCGGGCGATCTGATCTGGCGCGGTCATGTCGGCGCCCGCAAGGTTACAGCGCAGATCAGGCCGCTCTCGAACGGCTTGCGCATCGCCTGGAAAGGCATGTCGGTGAACGCACGCGCCATGCTGCCGCGCATAGCGGAGCTGGAACGGCTGATGCCGGAAAAGGTGGCGCCGGACACGTCCAAGATGCTGCTTTGCCCGATGCCGGGCCTGGTCGTGTCGATCGCGGTTGTCGAGGGGCAGGAGGTCAAGGCCGGCGAGACGCTGGCCGTGGTCGAGGCGATGAAGATGGAAAACGTGCTGCGCGCCGACCGTGATCTGACCGTCGCCAAACTCAACGCCAAGCCGGGCGACAGCCTGGCTGTGGACGCAGTGATCATGGAATTCACCTGAGAATTCAGCGTGGAGATTTGGACATGGCGAAGCTCGTCTTTGGAATGAACCAGTCCCTGGATGGCTATGTCGATCATGATCAGATGAAGACAAGTCCCGCGCTGTTCGATCACTGGATCCGGCACGTGCGCGACCTGGCCGGCAGTGTGTATGGCCGGCGCATGTATGAGACGATGCGGTACTGGGACGAAGACCGTCCCGAATGGGGCACGGCGCAACGCGATTTCGCGACGGCGTGGCGGCGCCAACCAAAATGGGTCGTATCGCGTTCGCTGAGATTGGTTGGTCCCAACGCGACCTTGGTCGAGGGTGACCTGGAGAGAGTGGTACGCGGGTTGAAGGCTCAGCTGCTTGGAGAGATTACCGTTTCCGGGCCGGATCTCGCGCGAAGTCTCACTGACCTCGGCCTGATAGATGAATACCGGCTCTACCTCCACCCCGTCGTGCTTGGCCACGGCAAGCCATTCTTCGCCGGCCCGAGGCCACCGCTGCGCCTTGTGTCCACCGACCGCGTTGATGAGGACGTAATCAGGCTGACATACGTTCCTGCTTGATCGCGTGGATTTCCCGGCAAGGCGAGGCGCGTGCGGTAGTTTTGGGGACGGAGGGTCGTTTCGCTGGCAGTCGGTGCGGCGGACGACTAGATTAGCCTCAAACCGAGATTCTCAAACACCAGCAGGGCCTGACCGGGTGGCAGACGCAACAACAACACGCGATCCGCTGAAAAAGGAAGCCATTGAAAGGGCGAGCCGGCCCGAAAGGCCGGCGCGGCCGTTCATCCATCTGCGCGTGCATTCGGCGTACTCGTTGCTCGAAGGCGCCTTGCAGGTCGCCGCCGTTGTCGGTCATGCCGTCAAGGACGAGTGCCCGGCCATTGCCATCACCGACACCAACAATCTGTTCGGCGCGCTGGAATTTGCCCAAAAGGCGGTGAAGGAGGGTATCCAGCCGATCATCGGCTGCCAGATCGATCTCGCCTTTTCCGGCGAGACCAGCGACGCGCAGCGCGACCGCCGCCGCCATGGTCCGGAGATGCATGCCGTGGTGCTGATCGCCGCCACCGAGGCCGGCTACGCCAACCTGGTCAGGCTGGTCAGCCAGGTCTATCTGGAGACGCCGCCGGGCGAGGCGGTTCATTTGACGACCACGATGTTGGAGGGCCATAGCGATGGCCTGATCTGCCTCAGCGGCGGCCCGCGCGGCCCGATCGGCCGGGCCCTGAAGGAGGACCGCCGCGATCTCGCCGAAGCGCGGCTGCTGGCGCTCAAGACGCTGTTTGGCGACCGGCTCTATGTCGAGCTGGATCGGGTTTCCGGCTATGACCGCGCCATCGAGAAATCCACGGTCGATCTTGCCTATGTCAATGACCTGCCGCTGGTCGCCACCAATGAGGCATTCTTCTCTGCCCGCGACGACTATGACGCGCACGACGCACTGATCGCGATTGCCGAAGGCTCGGTCGTCGCCGCCGACAACCGCCGCCGCCTGACCGCGGACAATTTCCTGCGCAGCCAGGCGGATATGGCAAGGCTGTTCGCCGATCTGCCGGAAGCGATCGACAACACCGTCGAAATCGCGCTGCGCTGCTCCTATTATCCCAAGACCCGCAACCCGATCCTGCCGCGCTTTACCGGCGGCGACGTCGCCGACAATGAGGCGGCGCTGAAGGCCGAGGCCGACGAACTGCGCCGCCAGGCCCAAGAGGGGCTGAAGGCGCGGCTGGCGGCGCATGGACCCACTGCCGGCTACACGGCCGAGCAGTACCGCGAGCGGCTCGATTTCGAGCTTTCCATCATCGAGAAGATGAAATTCCCCGGCTACTTCCTGATCGTTGCCGACTTTATCAAATGGGCGAAGGCGCAAGGCATTCCGGTCGGGCCGGGCCGCGGTTCGGGCGCCGGATCGCTGGTTGCCTATTCGACGACCATCACCGACATCGACCCGCTGCGCTTCTCCTTGCTGTTCGAGCGCTTCCTCAATCCCGACCGTGTATCGATGCCCGACTTCGACATCGACTTCTGCCAGGACCGGCGCGAGGAGGTTATCCGTTACGTCCAGCAGAAATACGGCCGCGATCAGGTGGGGCAGATCATCACCTTCGGTACGCTGCAGGCGCGCGCGGTGCTGCGCGACGTCGGTCGTGTGCTGCAGATGCCTTACGGCCAGGTCGACAAATTGTCCAAAATGGTTCCGCAGAACCCGGCCAATCCGGTCAAGCTCGCCGACGCTATCGCCAACGAGCCGCGCTTTGCCGAGGAGGCCGAGAAGGAGCCGATCGTCCAGACGCTGCTCGATATGGCGCAGAAACTGGAAGGCCTCTACCGCCACGCCTCGACGCACGCCGCCGGCATCGTCATCGGCGACAGGCCGCTGTCGGAACTGGTGCCGATGTACCGCGATCCACGCTCGGACATGCCGGTCACCCAGTTCAACATGAAATATGTCGAGCAGGCCGGGCTGGTGAAGTTCGACTTCCTCGGCCTGAAGACGCTGACGGTGCTGGAGACGGCGGTGAAGCTGATCCGCCGCCGTGGCATCGAGATCGACCTGGCGACGATCCCGCTCGACGATCCTGACACCTACGCCATGCTGTCGCGCGGCGAAGTGGTCGGCGTGTTCCAGGTGGAAAGTGCCGGCATGCGCAAGGCGCTGATCGGCATGCGGCCCGACTGCATCGAGGACATCATCGCGCTGGTGGCGCTCTACCGTCCCGGCCCGATGGAGAACATCCCGACCTACAACGCCAGAAAGCATGGCGAAGAGGAGATGGCCTCGATCCACCCCAAGATCGACCATCTGGTGAAGGAGACGCAAGGCGTCATCGTCTACCAGGAACAGGTGATGCAGATCGCGCAGGAGCTGTCGGGCTATTCGCTCGGCGAAGCCGACCTTCTGCGCCGCGCCATGGGCAAGAAGATCCGCGCCGAGATGGACAAGCAGCGCGAGCGCTTCGTCTCGGGCGCCGTCGAGCGCGGCGTCGGCAAGCCGCAGGCCGATTTCATCTTCGATCTGTTGGCCAAGTTCGCCGACTACGGCTTCAACAAATCGCATGCTGCCGCCTACGCCGTCGTGTCCTACCAGACCGCCTATCTCAAGGCGCATTACCCGGTCGAATTCCTGGCGGCGTCGATGACGCTCGATATGGGTAACACCGACAAGCTCGCCGATTTCCGCCAGGATGCGCTGCGTCTCGGCATCGAGGTGGTGGCGCCGTCGGTGATGACCAGCTTCCGCAATTTCGAGGTCGGCGAGAATCGGATCTACTATTCGCTGGCTGCTCTCAAGGGCGTCGGCGACGCGGCGGTCGAGCATATCGTCGCGATGCGCGGCGAAAAGCCGTTCAAGAACCTCGCCGATTTTTGCGAACGGGTCGACCCGAAGATCGTTGGCAAGCGCGTCTTCGAAAGCCTGATCATGGCCGGCGCGCTCGATTGTTTCGGCCATGACCGCGCCCAGATGATGGCCGGCGTCGAACGGATGATGGGGCTGGCTTCGCTGGCGCAGCAGAACGCGATTTCGGGCCAGCACGACATTTTCGGCGCGTCGCTCGGTTCGCAGTCGCAGGCTCTCAACCTTCCGCAGACCGATCCATGGCTTGCCGCCGACCGGCTGCACCGCGAATTCCAGGTGGTGGGCTTCTATCTCTCGGCGCATCCGCTCGACGAGTACAAGGCCGCACTCCAGAAGATGCGGGTGCAGAACTGGGGCGAGTTCTCGGCCGCGGTCAAACGCGGGGCTACCGCCGGGCGGCTTGCCGGCACTGTCACCACGAAGCAGGAGCGCAAGACGCGCACTGGCAACAAGATGGGCGTCATCGCCTTTTCCGACACGTCGGGCCAGTATGAGGCCGTGCTGTTTTCCGAGGGGCTGGCGCAATATCGCGACCTGCTCGAGCCCGGCCGTTCGGTGGTGATCACCGTTTCGGCCGAGGACCGGCCCGAAGGCGTCAATCTGCGCATCCAGACCGTGCAGTCGCTGGAGGACGAGGCAAGCCGGATCCAGAAGGCGCTGCGCATCTTTGTGCGCGACGCGGCGCCGATCGGCATGCTGGCCGGCCAGTTGGCGGTGAAGGGGGAGGGCCAGGTCAGCTTCGTGCTGATCAAGGAGGCCGGCCAGGGCGAGATCGAGATCGAACTGCCCAACCGCTACCGCATCTCGCCGCAGATCGCCTCTGCGATGCGCGCCGTGCCGGGTGTGGTGGAAGTCGAACTCGTCTAGGCTGCGCTGATATTCGGGCGATGCCGACGGCAATCGCATGGACGTCGGCCAAGCGCATCACTGCGTAACGCAGTTGTGGGCCTGACATTGCGGCCGATAGGGCCAGCGTGCCCCGCATGGTTGAAGTGAAGCTCCTTTGAACCACATGCGTTGAGCACGGACTTCAAAGGAACGCACAATCATGCCCAGCCGCGAACGCGTCGAAGCCTTCCTCGAGGAGGTGGTCAAAGGCAGCCACGTCAAGGCGATCGCCGACTTCTACCATGACGATGCAACCATGCAGGAGAATCTCGGCGTCCCGCGGCGCGGCAAGGAAATGCTGATGGCGCGCGAGCAATCGGTTTTGGATCAACTCCAGAAGATGCACACGCATCCCGTCCAGACTTTCCTGGTCGACGGCGACAACGTCGCCATCCGCTGGACATTCGACAAGACCGACAAGGATGGTGTCGTCCAGCGGCTGGAAGAGGTGGCGCTGCAGCAGTGGCGCGGTGATCGGATCGCCAAGGAGCAGTTCTTCTATGATACGGCGACCGCCTGGCGCCTTGTCGGGCCCGACGGCGTGGTGGTGCAGAGCTGAGTAATCTCCGACCTCAACCCATCGGAACGGTTTCGGTGTCTGTCGCTATCCCGAGGCCGCGACCTCCGCCGGCCGCTCCGCTTTCCGCTGCAGGTTGAGCAGGTTGCCCAACAGGATCAGCAAGGCGCCGCCGGCGGTGAAGGCGTCGATTTGCTCGCGATAGAGCAACCAGCCGACCAGCGCCGACAGCGGCACGCGCAGGAAATCCATCGGCGAGATAACGGTTGCATCTGCATAGGCAAGCGCGCGGGCTAGGCAGAAATGCGACGACATGCCGGTGAAGGCGATGACGAAAATCCACGGCCAGAGCGCCAGCGAAGGATTGCGCCACTCATAGAGTGCCGGCACCAGGCCGACCGCCGACTGAATGACCAGCATCCAGAAAATGATGCGCACGACACTGTCGGTGCGCGTCAGCGACTTGACCAGCACCAGCGAAATGCCGAAGCAGACCGCGGCGCCGAGAACCACGAGATGGCCCGGCTCCATGGAGCCGACGCCGGGGCGCACGATGACGACCACGCCGATCAGGCCGAGCACGATCGCCGCCAACCTTGGCCGCGACAGTTTCTCGCCAAGGAAGCTGACGGCTAGGATAGCGGTCCAGATCGGCGTGGTGAATTCGATCGAGATCAGGACCGCAAGCGGGATCAGCGTCAATGCGTAAAGCCATGCCGCCTGGCCGGTATAGTGGATGACGTTGCGGGCGATATGGGCCAGCGGGCGCTGCGTGCGCATCGCGGCGAAACCGCCGCTCATCATCACCAGCGGCAACAGGATGAAAAAGCCGATCACCGAGCGCAATTCGAGCACCTGGAAGACGTTGAGCTCGGCTGTCGTGGCGCGGCCGGCGACCGACATCGCCAGGAATGACGTGATCGACAGCGCCATCCAGAAGGCGGCCTTGGGGATCGAGGGAGCAGGGACCATGGGCGCTATGTCGCAAGCCGGGCCTTCTATCGCAACCGCTAGGCGACGCATTCGACTGGGCCAGACCCGTTGCAACACAGCCATGCTGGAAGTGGAACCTGACGCCGCGGCAGGCGTTGGTTCCCCGTATTGGCCAATTCCTGGACGTACTGTTCGATATCAACCGGGGGAGAGGTTCCGATGAGATCATTGGCGCGACTTCTGCTAGCCGGTTGCCTGATGACCGCAGGCGGCGCAGCCCATGCCGACGAGGCGAATTTTCTGAGTTCCTTGCAAGGGAATTTCTCCGGCAAGGGCACAGTCAAGGTCACCACCGACGCACCGACGGTAAATGTTTCCTGTACTTTCAATTCCGATGCGACGTCGACCTCATTGTCGCTTGACGGCAACTGCCGTGGTCTTGTCGTGGTGACGCGCGCCATCAGCGCGGATCTGAAGGCCAGCGGGGCGAAATACACCGGCGTCTATGTCGGATCGCGCACCGGCCCTGCACAGCTCGCCGGCAGCCGCTCGGGCAACGCGATCAATCTTGGCATTCGCTGGGCGACGGAGGTCAATGGCGACCGCAAGGCGCGGTTGACGGTCGAGAAAACCAGCGGCGACGGAATGCGGTTGACCGTTACCGATGTCGATCCGAAAACCGGCAAGAGCGTGGTGACGAGCCGCATCGATCTGCAGCGCATCTGACCAAGAGCGTCAATCCTCGATCGGCTCGGGCGGGTTGGCGTTGCGGCCCTTGCCGAAGGTGTAGCCGGTTTCCACCGCCTTCTTGCCGAATTTGTCGCGCAGCGTATCAATGGCGCTTTCGGCCATGGCGCGCTTGCGCGAGCCAACATCGACAAGATCAGGCGGATCGGCCTTCTCGTCGTCCGAGAGATCGCTGACGCCGATGCCGAGCAGCCGGTATTTCGTTCCGTCCGCCTCCTTGCGCAACAGGTCGAGGCCGGTCTGGAAGATGCGGTCGGCCAGCCTTGTCGGGGCCCCGAGCTGGCGGTTGCGGGTGCGCAGCTTGAAGTCCTGCGTCTTCAGCTTCAGCACCACGGTGCGCCCGGCAATGCCTGACTTTTTCAGCCGCGCCGAAACCTTTTCAGACAGTCCTCGCAGCACCGGAACCAGCTCGTCCATTTCAGCTATATCAGTGTCGAAAGTGGTTTCGGCCGAGACGCTTTTTGCATCCTGGTCGGGGTCGACACGGCGGTCATCCTGGCCGCGCGACAGATGGTAGAGCCGGGTGCCCATCACACCATAGCGGCGCATCAGATCGGCGCGCTCCATGCGCTGCAGCTGGGCGATGGTGCGGATGCCGTCGTGTTCCAGCGTCGCGGCAAACGCTTTGCCGACGCCCCAGATCAACGTCACCGGCTGCTCGGCCAGGAAACCCAGCGCCTCGGCCTCGCCGATCACTGAAAAGCCGCGCGGCTTGCGGAAATCGGACGCAACCTTGGCCAGGAACTTGCAGTAGGAGAGGCCGGCCGAAACGGTGATGCCGATTTCCTTTTCGACGGTCAGCGCAAAGCGCGCCAGCACCACTGCCGGCGGCATGCCGTGCAGGCGCTCGGTGCCGGCAAGGTCGAGAAACGCCTCGTCAATCGAGAGCGGTTCGACCAGCGGCGTCAGCGCCTGCATCAGCGCGCGGACCTCGCGCCCGACGCGGACATATTTTTCCATATCGGGCGGGATCACCACCGCTTCCGGGCAGGCTTCGAGCGCCTTGAACATCGGCATCGCCGAGCGAACCCCATGAATGCGGGCGATGTAGCAGGCGGTGGAGACGACGCCGCGCTTGCCGCCGCCGATGATCAGCGGCTTGTCCTTTAGCGCCGGGTTGTCGCGCTTTTCGATCGCCGCATAAAAGGCATCGCAATCGATATGGGCAAGATGCAGCCGGTAGAGTTCGGGATGACGGGCGAGCCGGGGACTGCCGCACCGCTCGCAGCGTCTGACATCGCTGCGCTGAAGGGCCAGGCAGTCGCGGCAGAAACCGTGCTCGGGATTGTTGACAGGGGCCGCCATCGCTGCGAACATAAAGAGAACAGATGCAATGGTACGTCAGGACGGATGCCGCCACAAGCGGTTAGCCGGGAGAGAACTCATGAGCACGACCATAGCGCCGCTGGCGCCCGAATTATGGGCGGATTTCGAGGAGCTTTTCGGCAAGCAGGGCGCCTGTTACGGCTGCTGGTGCACGCATTTCCGGATGGCGCCGGCGGTGCGGCGCGCCAGCAACAAGCAGCGCAACAAGGATCATATCAAGGCGCGCATCGAGGCCGGGCCGCCGCCTGGGCTTTTGGCTTTCGAGGATGGCAAGGCGGTCGGCTGGATGCAGATCGGCCCGCGCGCCGACGTGCCGGAGTGGAACAATCAGGGCAGGGGCTCGGCGCCGGTCGACCGGGCAGACGCCAGCGATCCCGGCGTCTGGGCGATCTCCTGCTTCTTCATTCGCGCCAGTGCGCGCGGCAGGGGCATCAGCCATCGCCTTGTCGAGGGCGGCATCGCCTTTGCCCGCCAGAACAAGGCGCGGCTGGTCGAGGCCTGTCCGATCGACGTGTCACGAGATTCGCGTTCGATCGGGCTTTTCGTCGGCTCGTCGCGTGTGTTTGAAAAGGCCGGCTTCGAGCGGCTTGTTGAGCGCAAGGCCGGCCGGCCGCTGATGCGGCTGGTGCTGTAGTGTAATTACCCGTTGGCGTTTGTTGATGTCATCTTGAAGTTGTAGGTTGGTTTCATAGCAGACGAACGAAGCGTTCCTTTTTGGTCAAATGGAGAATTTTGTGAACCGTGTCTTGCCGCTTGCTTTCCTTCTCGCCCTCAGCGCTCCTGCGTTTGGCCAGGCTGTCGATGCCCAAGGTGCCAAGCAACTTTCCGATGAGCTCTCCCGCTATGTCGGCAAACAGGCGCTCAACGAAGGCATTTTGAAGATTTCCACCGAAGGGAATGCCTACAAGGTTACCTTCGATATGAAGGCGCTTGCGGCGAAGGTGCCGAAGCAAGATCTGGTGAAGTTCGATTTCCCGCCCATCACATTGTTGGTTAAGCCGAACGGGGATGGGGGCTGGAGTGTCTCGTCGGACTTTTCAACCAGCGGGTCATTCGAAGTGAATAATTCGGAGGGCCCAGCAACCGGACAAATAGACATCAAGGATGGCAAGTTCGCGGGTGTCTACGATCCTGAACTGGGGGCATTTAGAAGTGGCGAGAGCTCTATAGCGGGCATGACGATGACGTCGCGGATGTCCAAGCAGATCACAGACTTGAATGTCGGCTCGGGATCTTCAAAATTTGGCGCAACAAAATCGGCCGGTGGCGGGGTCGATCTGAATGTGACGCAGTCGATGGTTGACTTTGCCGAAACGGTCAAGCTTGACAACCGGTCCGTAGGCGCCGTCAAGACATCGGAACTCGTCGTTGATCTAACGGCCAAGGCGATACGAACGAAGCCACTTCTGGACCTCCTGGCGTTTGCTGTTGCCCATGAGGATGAGGCCCAACTGAAAGCGGATCAAGCGGAGTTGAAGGCACTTTTGCTGTCGGCGTTGCCGCTGTGGGAGCGGATGGATGGAACCTACACATTTAGAAATTTTGTCTTCGAAACCTATGCGGGCAATCTGGGTGCATCTCAATTAACTACTTCTTATGGGGCTGACGGTATCGCTCGAGCCGGCAAGTATGATTATCGAATAAAGGCTAAAGGCCTCAGTTTTCCCTACGTTATTCCTGGGTGGGCAGCCAAACTTATGCCTACCGAACTCGATGTTAAATTTGGGGGCGTCAATATCGATCTCGACAGTATGAGCAGAAAGGCGATCGAGACGTTTGACCTCAACAAGAATCCGCCGTTGCCAGCGGAGTTTGGCGATCAAATCAAGGCAGACTTCATGGCTAACGCGCCAAAGTTCATCGTCGATCACAGCGTGTTCAGCAATGGCGACACGGAAGTCGCGCTGGAAGGCGACATGACTTTCCCCGACGGCGATAAGCCCGACGCCAATCTGACGATCGACGTCACCGGCTATGACAAGATCGTGGCAAGCCTGCAGGAGGCGGCGAAGACGGATCCTGAGGCCTCGCAGGCTTTCACCGGCGCCTTGGCTGTCAAGGGATTTGCCAAGACGCTGCCGGATGGCCGCGTGGAGTGGGTGATCAACGCCAAGCACGATGGATCGGTTACGGTCAACGGCGCCATGCTGAAGGGCCCCGATCCGGCCGTGGAAGACGGCGCCGGCCAGGATGCGAGCCCTGGCGAGGGCAATAGTGGCGGTGCAGGGGCGAAGTTGCAGCCGTGATCCCCAGGCTTGGAAGCGCTTGGGCTTAAAGCCCGAGCGCGCTGGCGATCTTCGGCGCGGCGTCGCGCCAATCCTCGACTGAGACGATGTCGTCCGGCAGCGGCGGCAGGTAGGCGCGCAGCGAATTGTCGGCCATCAGATGGAACAGGTGTGCATCGGCGACGGAATTGCGCGCTGAGATGAGGTTGGCGGGCTGGTCGTCGACAAAGGCCACCGGCCTGCCTTTCGTACCGCGCAGTTTCGCCACTGCCGGTCCCTTGGCCATTTCGGTGGTCAACAGCGGATAGGGCAGCCCGAGCGCATCGAGATGGGCGCGGCGCGCCGCGCGATGGCGGTGCGGCATGGCGGTCAAAAGGACGATTTCGGCGCGGTCGCCGAGACTGGCAAGCGCTTGCTCGGCGCCGTCGGTGACACTCTGCCAGTCGGCCTGCGCGTCGAAGAAATCGCCAAGCAGTGCCGTCACCTCCGGCTGTTCGATCAGCCGGCCGCTCGCCGTTTCGGCGATGTTGCCGGTGAGGCGGAAGGAGGCCAGCGTGAGCCCAAAGCCGCGCGATTTCAGGAAATGCGGAAACGGCCGGATGAATTCGAGCACGACATCATCGACGTCGAGGATCAGCAGAGGCCGGTCGTCGGCTGCAAGTTCGGCGATCTGGCGTGCCGTCTCGGGATCGTCGCTCATATCGAATGCTCATGGTCGTCGCCGCCAAGCGGCAGCGCGCGCAACGCCTTGCCGACGGCAGCCGGCGGGGTGCCGGTTTCCTCGGCAAAGCGCAGCAAGGTCGGCTCGTGGGCCAGGATGAACTGCAGGACGCCGGCAAGGAATCCCGGTTCGGCTGCGGCGCGCCGGATGGCGGACGCCTCGATGCCGGTGATTGCCAGGAAGCGCGGCAGGAGTTCGGGGTCGGCGGCGACGAAGCCCAGTGCCCTCACGGCAATGGTTTCCGCCTCCTCGCGCATTGACGCTGCGTTTGCCATCATTACCTTTTGGTTTGCGGAAATGAGTCTCTTTTCCGCAGTAATGGCAAGCGTCGCTTGCGGCAAGCCACCGCCCCAATCCAATGTGATTTTCGAGGTGGAATCCGAATGGCTTTTACAGCTGCGGGTTTCCGTTTCGTCAATCATATTGCCGTAGAGTGAAGAAGGGTTTGGTGTGCTCCGACAAGGGCGCATGACGGCAGGCTTCAGGCAGAAGCCCGGCCGGGACGGGAAATCGATGCCTAAGAAGGTGATGATCGTCGAGGACAATGAGCTCAATATGAAGCTCTTTCGGGACCTCATCGAAGCCAGCGGTTACGAGACGGTGCGCACGCGCAACGGCCTCGAGGCGCTCGATCTGGCGCGCCAGCACCGGCCGGACCTGATCCTGATGGATATCCAGCTGCCGGAGGTATCAGGCCTGGAAGTGACGAAATGGCTGAAGGAGGACGACGACCTCCGCTCCATTCCGGTGATTGCCGTCACCGCCTTTGCCATGAAGGGCGATGAGGAACGCATTCGCCAAGGGGGCTGCGAGGCCTACATCTCCAAGCCGATCTCGGTGCCGCGTTTCATCGAAACCATCAAATCCTATCTGGGTGATGCCTGATGCCAGCACCCATTCCAGCCGGAGCCTTGTGAAATGACTGCGCGGATTCTCGTCGTCGACGACATCCCTGCCAATGTGCGGCTGCTGGAGGTTCGGCTGCTGGCCGAATATTTCGAGGTGCTGACCGCGTCCAACGGGCTGGATGCGATCGAGACCTGCGAAAACGGCAAGGTCGATGTCGTGCTGCTGGACGTAATGATGCCCGACATGGACGGGTTCGAGGTCTGCAAGCGGCTGAAGAGCGATCCGGCGACGTCGCATATCCCGGTGGTCATGATCACCGCGCTCGACCAGGTTTCGGACCGGGTGCGCGGCCTCGAGGCCGGCGCCGACGATTTCCTGACCAAGCCGGTCAATGATTTGCAGCTGATGACGCGGGTCAAGAGCCTGGTCAGGCTGAAGTCGCTGACCGACGAGTTGCGTCTGCGCGCCTCGACCACCCGCAACATCGGCATCGAGGCGCTGTTGAGCCGCAGCTTCACCTCCGAGGACGCGACGCCGAGGGTGTTGTTGATCGACGAGCGCAAATCCTCCTTCGAGCGCGTCCAGAAAATGCTTCGGGGCAGCGCCGAGCTCGACATTGCCACCGATCCGCATGCCGGTTTCTTCCAGGCTGCCGAGGCGCCGTACGAATGCGTGCTGATCTCGACCGGTTTTGCCGATTTCGATCCGCTGCGGCTATGCTCGCAATTGCGTTCGCTCGATCGCACCCGCTTCCTGCCGATCATCCTGCTTGCCGAGGAAGGCGAGGAGGGCCGCATCATCCGCGGCCTCGAACTCGGCATCAACGACTATCTGATGCGGCCGATCGACCAGCAGGAGCTGATGGCGCGGCTGCGCACGCAGGTGCGCCGCAAGCGCTATAACGACCAGCTCCGCGCCAGCGTCACCCAGACCATCGAGATGGCGGTGACCGACGGGCTGACTGGCTTGCACAACCGTCGCTACCTCGACAGCCACCTGCAGACGCTGTTCGACCGCGCCGTGGCGCGGCGGCGGCCCTTGTCGGTGATGATCACCGATCTTGACCGCTTCAAGAGCGTCAATGACGCGCATGGCCATGACGGCGGCGACGACGTGCTGCGCGAATTCGCCCGGCGGCTGCGCAAAAATGTCAGGGGCATCGACCTTGCCTGCCGCTTCGGCGGCGAGGAATTCGTGGTTGTGATGCCGGACACAGACGCAGCGGTGGCGGAAAAGGTTGCGGAGCGTATTCGCGCCGAAATCGCCCAGTTGCCGTTTGCCATCGGTCAAGAAGGCAAGACGATCGAAGTCACGGTCAGCGTCGGCGTTTCGTCGGTGCTGAACGGCGCGGACACGGTCGCAGCGCTGATGAAGCGCGCCGACGTCGCGCTTTACGAAGCCAAAAGCGGCGGCCGCAACCGCGTTGTCGCCAAGGCGGCGTAGGCTGGACCGCCGATTATGCAGTCAACCGGACAAGGTTAGGAATTTACCTTAATCCAAGCGATTCGGGAGGCTTGGTTAAGAAACTATTGATTTTCCAGCGTTGTTGCGCAAATGTGCGGTGCAAGAACAAAGGCGATGCGAGCACGAGGGTAGACAGCCGCATCGCTCCGACCGATACCCCATGATGCTCAGGTCCGCCGCATCTCCTGGGTCCGTGGGGTCGGCCGGCCGGCGCTGGCACATAGTGGCCTCCTCGTACCGCTGCCATACGCCGACCGGCCCCCTTTTGCCAAAAATGATATGAACTGTCCGCGCCAGGCTGCGGAGGTTTCACGTATTTCCCAGCTTCAAAACCAAACGCCGCCCGAAAGGGCGGCGTTTTTGCATAGCGTATGAGAACCAGATTACTTGATCTTGGTTTCCTTGAACTCGACGTGCTTCTTGGCAACCGGATCGTACTTGCGGAAGGACAGCTTGTCGGTCTTGGTACGGCTGTTCTTGCTGGTCACGTAGAAGAAACCGGTGTCGGCGGTCGACAGAAGCTTGATCTTGATGTTTGCGGCTTTGGCCATTGTATCAGTCCGTTATGTTCGTGGGGTTTTGGCCGCTGGAGCACGGGAAAACACCCGGACGCGGGAAACTTGGCGCGACACATAAAGAACGTGCCTGGAAAGTCAAGCCCGGTACCTCTTCCTTATCCCCCTGTGGGAGAAGGTGGATCGGCGCGCAGCGCCGAGACGGTTGAGGGGTGTGTGAAGGATCGCCGTCCTTGCCAAGCTGGAACACCCCTCATCCGACCTCGCTGCGCGAGGCCACCTTCTCCCACAAGGGTGTTTGGACTGGGGAGAAGGGAAGGCCTACGCGCTTTGCGGTATCGGCGCTGCCGCTTTCTTCCAGTCGCCGGTGGTGTTCCACCAGCGATTCGGATTGGCTCGGTCGTCCAGGCCCTTGGAGCGGCTGGCGAGGATCGGCTGGATGCGGATCACCGGCTCCTGATAGGAATGCGCCTGGAAAATCGCCTCGACGACGCGGGCGGCGAGCATCTGGTCATCGGGCAGTTCGAACGAGACCTCGACCGTACCGGGGCGGCGGCGCAATTCGGTTTCTGCGCCGGCGGCAGCACCTTCAAGCGGCCTGTAGCGTTCGATGCCATGCGCCGTTTGATAGGCGTTACGATCGTATTTGCCCATGGCGAGCGGGGCGATCGCGACCACGGCGTCCATGATGCGGTCGACATCGGCTGCCGGGGCCTGGAAGCTGACAAGCAGCAGAAGCGTCATGCGTAACGATGTGGTTTCAAAGCCGCTGTCGATCATGGCAGTATCCTCAAACTCGGGTGTTTTGGGACACCCTTTTAGCTGAGGCCTCCTGACACGGTTCTGTCAGCAGCCATGTCTTTGCGTTGTGGAAAGGACGCTTGCCACCGCGGGCTACAACAGGAGCTTGCGGATCAGCCTGACGCTGCCCAGGGCGATGTAAGCGCCGAAGAACAGGCCGAGCGACCAGCCAAATCCGGACGGGCCGAACGCATCCATGCCGATGCCGATCGCCTGCGGGCCGAGCACCATGCCGACACCGTAGCAGAGCACGAAGGCGGCGTTGGCCGAGGCCAGTTCATGGCCGGAAAGCTGGGAGCCGAGATGGGCAAGGCCGATCGTGTACATGGCGGCCACCACACCGCCCCAGACGAACAGAAGCGCCGCCATCAGGTGCCAATTCTGCGCGAAGAACGGCATGAAGATGGTGCCGGCAAGCCCGACCGCGGCGCAAGCCAAAAGCAGATAGCGGCGGTCGCTGACGCGGTCGCTGATCATGCCGATCGGAATCTGCAGCAGCACGTTGCCGAGACCGATCATGGTCAGGAGAAGGGCTGCATCCGCTTCGGAATAGCCGATGCGACTGCCATAGACCGGGAACAGCGCAAAGCCGCCGGTCTCGACGGCGCCGAACACCAGCACCGCGGCAGTCGCCGTGGGTACCAGCCAGATGTAGCGCAGGAAGTGGCTGGTCTCGCCGTCGACCACAATGGTGGGGCTTTCGTTCCGCGCGGCCAGCACCGGTATCGCGGCCAGGGCCACCAGGACGATGATGACCCCGAACGGCCTGAAGCCGGTGCTGCCGATATGAGCGAAGATCCACGGCCCGGCGGCAAAGCCGAGCGACAGCACGGTGGCGTAGATGCCGAGCACAAGGCCACGCCGACGGGGCGGCGCCGATGTGCTGATCCAGAATTCCGACAGGATGAACAGCACCGTGAGCGCGATGTGCAGGACGATGCGCAACGGGAACCACATCCAGAAATCGGGAGCGAAATGGAAACCGACAAAGGCCAGCGCGCCGGCGACGATCATGGCAACCATCGTCCAGGCGACGCCGAAGCGCATCGCCAGCGGTGTGGCCAGCGGGGCGCCGGCGATCGAGGCGAGGCCGGCGACCGCGGTGTTGAGGCCGATCATCGAAGCCGAATGGCCGCGCGTCTCCAGAATGACGCTGAGCAGCGGCATGCCGAGGCCGATGGCAATGCCGACGACGCTGATGGACGAGATCGCAGCCACCATCGGTAGCCAGTGTACGCGTTCGTCGCCCTCTTGTTGGGTATCGACCGTCATGAGATGCTTGAATACTCGATGCTAGAGAATTTCGGGGGCTAAAGAATTTCGCGAACGAAGCGGTTGCGGACAAGCCGGTAGAACGGCGCGGAGCCACCGGGGCGCAGTCGCGGATCGTCGGCAAGCCGCCTTTCCAGCTCCTGCAGGATCGTCCGGGTTATGTCGGGGATATCGGCCTCTCTCGCCTTGGCCAGCGGCAACCAGACCAGTTCTTCCAGCTCATTGGTCGGACCGCCACCCGGTAGCTCGACGGCGACATCGCTGCGCCATGCGCTGAAGAAGCGGGTGTCGAAACGACGCACCCGATTGGGTGGGGTGATGGCGCGGGCTATGAAGCGAAGCGGCGCCAACGAAGGCTGGACGCCGTGCTCGACAAAGCCCTGCCAGTCGCGCTTGTCCGTTGTGAAGGCGGCCTTGCGGCCGATGAGCAGGCCGGCTTCCTCATAGGTCTCGCGGATGGCCGAGAGCGCGATGGCGCGGGCCCGCGACGGGCTGATGCGACCTACGCTGGCGATCAGCTTGGCTTCTTCCTCTGGCAGCAGTGGAGTGGCAACGGCAATGCGGCTGTCGGCCGGATCGGTGCGGCCGCCTGGGAAGACGAATTTGCCGGGCATGAAAGCGTGGCCGACATGGCGCCGGCCCATCAGCACCAGCACCTCGTCGTCCTGGCGTTCCAGCAGGATCAAGGTTGCAGCGTCGCGGGGACGCATCGGCTGGCCGCTATGGGCGATCGTGCCCCGCTCCATCCTGTCGACTTCCGCCTTGGTCATACCTTCCATGCGCAGGACCTAGCGGAAACTTCTGGCAAACGAAAGTGGCCTTTCACGGTCGGCATGTTGCGCCAGGCGACATTGCCCGATACGGGTCAGGTCCCGGGACGTGGCTCTGTCGCGTCCTTTTCGCCGCCGAAGCCGTGCATATAGAGCGCCCATTGCAGTCCGATGACAGCGCCCTTGACCGGTTGCAGCAGAGCGACCGACAGCACGATGGTCAGCGGCACCCAGATGGCGATGTGCTGCCACATGGAGAGCGTCGAGGTCGCCTCGACAGCCATAAAGGCGCCGAGAACGATGTGGCCGACAATGACGATGACGAGATAGGCGGGGAGATCGTCGGCGCGGTGGTGGTAAAGCTCCTCGCCGCAGACACTGCATTTATCGACGCTCTTGGTGAAGCCGGCAAACAGTTTGCCTTCGCCGCAATGCGGGCAGCGGCCAAGCGCGCCGCGCTTCATCGCCGTCCATAGCGGGCGGGCGACCCGGCCCGAATGATGTTCACCGCCGAAAACCTGTTCCTGAATCCCCAGTTCGCTTGCCATCCCTAATTCTTTTGGCATTTACCGCCTCCTGCCGCGCGACCCCGGGCGCGATTGCGACGCGCGGGCGCGGCCTTTTGCCTTGTGAAACGACCTCTTGGAGCCGGGCAGGGGCTTCGGGTCGGTCAGCATTTCGAACCGCATCGCGCCAGCCATCGGCGCCACCTCGATCAGGCGAACCTCGACGCGGTCGGCAAGCTGATAACCCTTGCCGGTACGTTCTCCGAACAGCGATCGCGCGGTTTCGTCGTATATATAGTAATCGCCGTTCAGACTTGACACCGGGATGAAACCATCCGCGCCAAACTGCGGCAATTGGACAAATAGTCCTGCCTTGGTGACGCCGGAGATGCGCGCGTCGAAGCGGTCGTCGATGCGCTCGGCGAGATAGGCGGCGATCAGCCGGTCGACCGTGTCACGCTCCGCCGCCATGGCGCGACGCTCGGTACCGGAGATCAGCACCGCCACGTCTTCCAGCCGCGCCTCCTCATCCTGCGTCAAGCCGCCCGGGCCAAGCCCGAGTGCGGCAATCAGTCCACGATGCACGATCAGATCGGCATAGCGGCGGATCGGCGAGGTAAAGTGCGCGTAGCGCTTCAGGTTGAGGCCGAAATGGCCGATGTTCTTGGGCGAGTATTCGGCCTGGCTCTGCGAACGCAGCACCACCTCATTGACCAGCCCCTCATTGTCGGCGCCACGCACGCGCTCGAGAATGCCGTTGAACTGGGCGGGTCGCATCTGCGCGCCGCGCGCCAACGACAGGCCGAGCGTCTGGAGAAATTCGCGCAGCGATTCCTGCTTGGCCAGCGACGGCGCATCGTGGACACGATAGACCAGTGTCTGTTTCTTCGCTTCAAGCGTCTCGGCAGCGGCGACATTGGCCTGGATCATGAACTCTTCGATCAGCTTGTGGGCGTCGAGCCGTTCCGGGACGATGACGCGGTCGACGGTGCCGTCCGGCTTGAGCATGATCTTGCGCTCCGGCAACTCGAGCTCCAGCGGCTGGCGGCCGTGCCGGCCGCGCTTGAGGATGGCGTAGGCGTCCCAGAGCGGCTTCAGCACCGTATCGAGGATCGGGCCGGTCTTGTCGTCGGTCACGCCATCTATGGCTGCCTGGGCCTGTGGATAAGCGAGCTTGGCCGCCGATTTCATCATGACGCGATGGAAAGAGTGGCGCAGCTTGCGGCCGTCGGCCGAGAAGGTCATGCGCACGGCTAGCGCCGGCCGGTCCTGGCCTTCGCGCAGCGAACAGAGGTCGTTAGAGATGCGCTCGGGCAGCATCGGCACGACGCGGTCGGGAAAATAGACCGAATTGCCGCGCTTCAGCGCCTCCCGGTCGAGAGCGGTGCCATAGCGG
The DNA here is from genome assembly GCF_007003975.1 of Mesorhizobium sp. WSM4306. Classification (GTDB taxonomy): domain Bacteria; phylum Pseudomonadota; class Alphaproteobacteria; order Rhizobiales; family Rhizobiaceae; genus Mesorhizobium. The sequence continues at coordinate 145,964 of NZ_VFTC01000001.1, read as the reverse complement.
ACATACGCCGCGACATCGGCGATCGCCACGGTGGCAATCACGCCGCCCGGGTTCTTCTCGTCGAGGTCCGGCGTGGCGAACACCGCATCGTCATGGTCCTTGGCGTCGGCTGGGTCGATGGTAACCAGCGGCAGGTCGCGCCAGTCCTCGCGGTGAGCAAGCGTCGCCGGCTTGACCGCTTCGGATTCGGCGATGACGTCGGCCGGGAAAATATGCGGAATGTCATGCGCATGGATGGCGATCATCGAGACCGCCTTTTCACTGGCCAGCGAACCCAGCACCGCCAGCACTTTTGCGCGCGGCAAACCATAACGGGAGGCCCGGGCCGGCTCGACCTCGACCAGGTCGCCGTTTTTAGCGCCGTTCTGGAATTCCTTGTCGACGATCAGTTCGGGCTGGCGCCGTTCCACCGGCTCGATTCGGAACGTACCGTCCTTAAGGATGCGGAAGACGCCGAGCACGGCATCGGTCCGCTTCTCGAAAATCTTCATCACGCGCCCGGTATAGGCGGGGCCGGTCGGCTCATCGGTCGGGAAGGTTTTGGCCAGCACGCGGTCGCCAATTCCGGGCGCCGGGCCGTTGCCGCCGCGCGAGACGCGGATCGAGACGATAGGCGGTTCGCCCGGGCCCACGGCCTCGGCCGGATGCGCCAGCAAGATGCCGTCGCCGTCGCGGCCAAAAATGTCGAGTATGGCGACATGCGGCAGGGCGCCGACACGGGCCAGCCGCTTGCGCTCCTTGGTCAGCACGCCTTCGTCCTGCAGGTCGCGCAGAATGTCCTTCAGCCAGATGCGGTCGTCGCCGCGCAGCGCGAACGCCTTGGCGATGTCGCGTTTTCCCGCGCGATCGGGGTTTTCGGCGATGTAGCGCAGGATTTCGTCACGCGAGGGCCGGTAGTCGTCCTTGACCTTGGCCCTGGTGTCGGCGGTGCGCGGATCGCCGTGGCTTCTACCGGTGATCCTGCGCGCCACGCTGCTATCCCTTTTTCTTCGCCGCCGGCTTCTTGGTCGCCGACTTCTTGGCTGTGGTTTTCTTGGCTGCAGGCGCCTTGGCCGCTGCCGCCTTGCGGAACGGCTTCTTGCCGCCGCCGCCCTTGGCTTCCTTCTCGGCAATCAGCGCCAGCGCGTCCTCGACCGTCACCGACTGCGGATCCTTGCCCTTGGGCAGGGTCGCATTGACCTTGCCGTAGTTGACGTAAGGTCCGTATTTGCCGTCGCGCACGACGATCTTGCCGCCGCCGTCGGGATGGTCGCCGAGTTCCTTGAGTGCTGCGGCAGTGCCGCCATTGCGACCGCCCTTGCCCTTTAGCTGTTTCTCGGCGATGACCGACACGGCGCGGTTAAGTCCGATCGAGAACACGTCCTCGATGCTGTCGACATTGGCATAGGTGCCGTCATGCAGCACGAACGGACCGTAGCGGCCGAGCCCGGCCGAGATCATCTTGCCCGACTCCGGATGCTTGCCGACATCGCGCGGCAAAGAGAGCAAAGCGAGCGCCTTCTCATGGTCGATTGTATCCGGCGTCCAGCCCTTGGGCAGGCTGGAGCGCTTGGCTTCCTTGCCGTCACCGCGCTGAATGTAGGGGCCGAAGCGGCCTGAGCGCAGCGTGATTTCCTCTGATGTGTAGGGGTCCTTGCCCAGCACCTTGGTGCCGTCCTCGCCGCCGCCATTCTCGCCATTCGGGTTGGCGGCGTCGCCGAGCTGGCGGGTGAACGAACATTCCGGATAGTTCGAGCAGCCGACGAAAGCGCCGAACTTGCCGAGCTTCAAAGACAGATTGCCGGTGCCGCATTTCGGGCAGATGCGCGGGTTGGAACCGTCTTCGCGGGTGGGAAACACCAGCGGCGCCAGCTCCTCGTTCAGCGCGTCGAGCACGTCGGTGACGCGCAGTTCCTTGATGTCGGCGACGGCGCCGGAAAAATCCTTCCAGAAGTCGCGCAGCACGTCCTTCCAGGCGAGCTTGCCGTCGGAAATCTCGTCGAGCTTTTCCTCGAGCGAGGCCGTGAAGTCGTATTCTACATAACGCTCGAAGAAGCTTTCGAGGAAGGCCGACAACAGCCGGCCCTTGGCCTGCGGCACCAGCCGGCGCTTGTCGATGGTGACGTAGTCGCGGTCTTCCAGCGTCTTCAGGATCGCGGTGTAGGTCGACGGCCTGCCGATGCCGAGCTCTTCCAGCTTCTTGATCAGCGACGCCTCGGAGTAACGCGGCGGCGGCTCGGTGGTGTGCTGGGTGGCGTTGATCGCCTGGCGAGCAAGCTGTTCGCCGGCGCGGATCTCGGGCAGACGACGGTTTTCCTCGTCTTCCGCGTCGTCGTCCTTCTGGTCGGTGTAAGCGGCGATGAAGCCGTCAAAGCGGACGACCGAACCGACGGCGCGAAGCTCCGCCGTGCGCGCGCCGTTGACCGCCTCGATTTCGACCGTGGTGCGCTCGATCTCGGCCGACTGCATCTGGCTGGCGATGGCGCGCTTCCAGATCAGCTCGTAAAGTCGCAGCTGATCGGAATCGAGATACTGCCTGACCGAAGCCGGAGTGCGCATGAAATCGGTCGGGCGGATCGCCTCGTGCGCTTCCTGGGCGTTCTTGGCCTTGGTCGTGTACTGACGCGGCTTTTCCGGCAGATATCTGGGGCCGAATTCCTTGGCGATGGCGTCACGTGCGGCATCGATCGCCTCGGGCGCCATCTGCACGCCGTCGGTTCGCATATAGGTGATCAGGCCGGTGGTCTCGCCGCCGATCTCCATGCCTTCATAGAGGCGCTGCGCCACCTGCATGGTGCGCGTGGCCGAAAAGCCGAGGCCAGAGGATGCCGCCTGCTGCAGCGTCGAGGTGGTGAAGGGCGGGCCGGGATTGCGCCGGGTCGGCTTGGCTTCCACAGACAGCGCCTTGAAGGTTGCGCCCTCGAGCATGCCCTTGATGTCGTCGGCCTGCGCCTTGTTGGCGATATCGAGCTTCTGCAGCTTCTTGCGCTCGAAAGCGGTCAGCCGTGCCTCGAAAGTCTCGTTGCGCGGCGTGCCCAGCAGCGCGGCGATCTGCCAGTATTCCTCGCGGATGAAGCGCTCGATTTCAGATTCGCGGTCGCAGACCAGGCGCAATGCCACCGACTGGACGCGGCCTGCCGAACGGGCGCCGGGCAATTTGCGCCACAACACCGGCGACAGCGTGAAGCCGACGAGATAGTCGAGCGCACGACGGGCGAGATAGGCATCGACCAGCGGCGCATCGATCTGGCGCGGATTGGCCATCGCCTCCAGCACCGAGGACTTGGTGATGGCGTTGAAGACGACGCGGCTGACCGGCTTGTCCTTCAGCGCGCGCTTCTGCTTCAGCACTTCCAGCACATGCCAGGAAATGGCTTCGCCCTCGCGATCCGGATCGGTGGCGAGGATCAGGCCGTCGGCGTCCTTGACCGCCTTGGCGATGTCGGCGAGGCGCTTGCCCGACGCGGTGTCGACCGCCCAGGACATGGCGAAATCCTCATCCGGACGCACCGAGCCATCCTTGGCCGGCAGATCGCGGACATGGCCGAACGAGGCCAGAACCTTATAGTTCTTGCCGAGGTATTTGTTGATTGTCTTTGCCTTGGCCGGCGATTCGACGACGACGACGTCCATGAGTTCTCATATCAGCTGTGGTGCGGCAGAAGGATTCCGCTGCGCGCGACGAAATCTCGTTCTATTTGTCGCTCACATGGCCGCGCTTTTGCATCCGGTCAAGGGGAGGCGGCCAAATTGCCGGCACGTCCGCAGCAATACACTCTAAGAGTGTATGGAGAAAATCACAGAATTCGAGGACGTGCGGTTTGGGCGTGAAGTCTTGAGCAAACGACTCAGAAGCTGCGGCGGTCCGTCCTACGAGCTGCCGCAAAACGAAACTGGCCGCCGGGTCGCTTGGAGCCGGCAGCCAGCTGGTTCCGCCGGTCAGGCGGATTGAGGTTCGAATTATCAGTCGGTCTTGACGATGTGCCAGACTTCGCCGACGCCGTCGCCGGTCGCGTCGCCGGCCTTCTTGTCCTTGATGAAGGTGTAGACCGGCTTGCCGTCATAGGCCCACATCTTGGTGCCGTCGGTGCGGTCGACGATGGTCCATTCGTCGTCCGCCTTGGCGCCGGCCTCGGCCTTCAGCGGCGGCCAGTTGGTGGCGCATTTGTCGTAGCAATTGCTCTTGCCCTTCTCGTCCTTGTCATAGGTATAGAGCGTCATGCCGTTGGCATCGGTGTAGATCTTGGCGCCGTTGACTTCGGCTTCCTTCCAGGCTTCGGCGGCGAAGGATGCAGCGGTGCTGAGCAAAAGCGCGGCCAGGCCAACAGTGATCGTTTTCATGGAAATCTCCCTGGGTATCCGAAGAAGCGCGCAGAAATCGCGGCTTCGCTCTGTGAACGTTTGGCGAGGAGCGTTTCTTCCCCGGCTTGGTCATCTGACGATGGGCCGGTAACAATTCCTCCGGCCGAGCCGTACCTGTAGCCAAATGCCACACGATGGTGATTGGCGAACGATGTTTTGCGTCGCTATATCGGCGCCAGCGAATTTGGAGTTTCGGGATGGCATTGGATATCGGCTATGTCAGCGCGGTCGGAGCGGGGGCAATCTCGTTCCTGTCGCCTTGCGTGCTGCCGCTGGTGCCGCCCTACCTCTGCTACATGGCCGGCGTGTCGGTCGACGACTTCCGCGGGGACAATGCCGGTGTTACGGCCAAGGCCGGCGCACGCGGCGCGCTCATCTATTCCTCGATCGCCTTCGTTCTCGGCTTCTCCACGGTGTTCGTGGCACTCGGCGCCGGCGCCTCGACCATCGGCCATTGGCTGCGCGTCTGGCAGGAGCCACTGGCGATGGCGGCCGGCGTGCTGATCATCCTGATGGGGCTGAATTTCCTCGGCATCTTGCGCATTCCGCTCCTGTCGCGCGAGGCGCGCTTCCAGTCGAAGGGCAAGCCGGCCAGCATGGTCGCTGCCTATGTCATGGGGCTGGCCTTCGCCTTCGGCTGGACGCCCTGCATCGGCCCGGTGCTGGGCCCGATCCTGACGCTGGCCGGCGGCCGCGAGACGGTGGGCGAGGGGGCGCTGCTGCTCGCTGCCTATTCGCTCGGCCTCGGCATTCCGTTCCTGATCGCCGCTTTGTTCTCCGGCGCCTTCATGCGCTTCCTCGGCAAATTCCGCGTCCATCTCGGCCGCGTCGAAAAGGCGATAGGAGCGTTGCTCGTCGTCGCCGGCGTGTTTTTCCTCACCGGTGGGGTGCAGACCGCGTCCTACTGGCTGCTGGAGAATTTCCCGGTGCTGGGCCGGTTGGGATAGGTCGCCTTGGCGCGGGAACGATGCTCGAAAACCCGCGTTTCGGTGTCAGATCATCCACTGGCGCTTGAGCCGGGAGGCGAGAGTGGTAGCCAAGGCAGCCGTGCAAAAATTCTTCAAGGCCTATGAGAAGATCTACAACGATGCGATCGCCGACAAAGTCGATCTGAACGACGTCGCAGACATGTATTCGGCCGGTTTTGTCTCGGTGACGCCAGCGGCGATCATGGTTGGCGAGAACGGCCAGCCGTTGAAAGATATGATGAAAAAGGGATTTGAGGCCTATCGCGCCATCGGCAGCAAGAAGATGACCTGCACGGACGTCTCGGTGACACCGATCGATCAGGACCATTGCGTGGTCAAGGTTGACTGGTCCGGCGACTATCAGCGCAAGGACGGGAAACCCGTGACCATCGACTTCGCCATCAACTACCTCGTCGAAAAGGGCGACGACGAGTTGAAAGTGTTCGGCTGGATATCAGGCGACGAGCAGGCGGAATTCAGGAAACACGGCCTGATGTGACGCCAGAATCGGTATTCGCGCCGAAAAGGTGATCGCTGCGCCAGTCAGTACAGGATCGAACTGTGGACCCGCTGATTAAGAGTCAGCGGGTCTAGCATCTCACCGGAATTTAACCGCATTGGCGCAGCATAGCGCCAGATGCTAAGGCGTTGCCCATTCCTGATCCCATTTCATACGGTTGTCCTTCCATGAGCCAGAGATCCTGCCTGTCCGTCATCCTCGCCGCCGGCGAAGGCACACGCATGAAGAGCGCGTTGCCGAAGGTGCTGCACCAGATTGCAGGGCTGCCGATGGTCGCGCATGTGGTGAAGGCGGCGGAAGCTGCCGGCGCCGGCAGCCAGGCGTTGGTGATCGGCCATGGCGCTGACGAAATGCGCAAGGCGGCGGCGAAATTTGCGCCGAAGGCCGAGACCTTCGTGCAGGAAAAGCGCCTCGGCACCGCGCATGCCGTTCTGGCCGCGCGCGATGCGATATCAAAGGGTTATGACGATATTCTCGTGATGTTTGGCGACACGCCGCTGATCGACGCTGAAGCGCTGGTGACCGCGCGGCAGAAGCTGGCCAGCGGCGCGGCGGTCGTCGTCATCGGTTTCCGTCCGCCTAACCCGACCGGCTATGGCCGTCTGATCGAAAAAGGCGGCAAGCCCACCGCAATCCGCGAGGAGAAGGACTGCAGCGCCCAGGAGAAAAAGATCGGCTTCTGCAATGCGGGCATGATGGCGGTGGCCGGCGCTCATGCGCTGAAGCTGCTCGATGCAGTCGGCAACAAGAATGCCAAGGGCGAGTATTATCTCACCGACATCGTCGAGATCGCCAGCGCCAAAGGCCTCGATGTCGTCGCCACCGAAGCCAGCTTCGAGAGCGCGCTCGGCATCAACAACCGGGCCGAACTCGCCGAAGCGGAAGCCATCTGGCAGACGCGCAAGCGGCACGAGGCCATGCTGTCGGGCGTGACGCTGATCGCGCCGGAAACCGTGTATTTCTCACACGATACGGAGATCGGCGCCGACACGATCGTCGAGCCTAATGTCTGGTTTGGTCCGGGCGTGAGAATTGCGACTGGCGCCAAGATCCATGCTTTCAGCCATATCGAGGGCGCCACCGTTGCCTCCAATTGCGATGTCGGGCCGTTCGCGCGGCTCAGGCCAGGCGCTGATCTGAGGCAAAAGGCCAAGGTCGGCAATTTCTGCGAGGTCAAGCAGGCGGTTATCGAGGAAGGTGCCAAGGTCAATCACCTGACCTATATCGGCGACGCACGTGTGGGCGCGGGCGCCAATATCGGTGCCGGCACCATCACCTGCAACTATGACGGCTACTCGAAGTTCTTCACCGATATCGGCGAGGGCGCCTTTATCGGCTCGAACTCGTCGCTAGTGGCGCCGGTCACCATCGGCAAGGGCGGCTACATCGCCTCGGGCAGCGTGATTACCGAAAGCGTGCCCGACGACGCGCTGGCCTTTGGCCGCGCCCGCCAGAAGACGATCCCCGGCAAGGGCAAGGAATTGCGCGAGCGCTTTGCTTCGGCCGCGGCCGCAAAAAAGAAGGCCGGTGCTGATCACTAAGGTCAACCGGCAGCCTTGCTGAAGGTGGCGGTTACCTCGATCTTGCCAATAATCGCCTTGTTGAAATCGGCGAGGTCTTCGGCCGGAATCCAGTATTCGAGATGCGCCCTGCTGCCGGCATGTTCGACCCGGTAGCGGTCGAGGAAGCTTTTCAGCACGTCGAACCGGGTTACGAAGCCGGATCCGCTCGCCGGCACATTCCAGTCGCGGGCGATCTGCGTTGCATAGGCCTCGGTCAAAACCGGATAGAAGATCGGCTGATCGGGCAGGCGCGGCGGGAATTCCCGCATCCCTGACGCCTTGATCAATTCCAGTTCCTTCGGTCCGACAGGACGCCAGAGTGTGACGGTGGCTTGGCTCATCATGGCCAAACATTAGCCAGATATTGCCAAAACGAGAACCAGACGCCTGAAAAAATCGAGCAATTGCAGTAACCGGATTGCAAGAGCGGTCTGCGATGGTGCATCGGGTTGACAAGCGCTCCGTTACACCAGACGAAACGCAAAGTGACTTTCGCGGCAGGCCGGCAATCCCTAGATAGCGCTGGTTTTCCATTGGGAATCGGGGGCAGGCGCCATGTGCGGTATCGTCGGAATTGTCGGCCAGCAACAGGTCGCGCCGCTCATTGTCGATGCGCTGAAGCGGCTGGAATATCGCGGCTATGACTCGGCAGGTGTCGCTACAGTCGAGAAAGGCGCGCTCGGCCGCCGCCGCGCCGAAGGCAAGCTGATCAACCTCGAACGTCGGCTGAAGGACGAGCCGCTCGACGGCACGATCGGCATCGGCCACACACGCTGGGCGACCCATGGCGTGCCGAACGAAACCAACGCGCATCCGCATTTTTCCAACGGCGTCGCCATCGTCCACAACGGCATCATCGAGAATTTCGCCGAGCTGCGCGACGAGCTGATCCGCGACGGCTATGCCTTCTCGTCGCAGACTGACACCGAGGTTGTCGCGCATCTGGTGGCGCGCGAACTGGCCAAAGGGCTGAAGCCGATCGAGGCCGCGCACCGGGCGCTGAAGCGGCTGGAAGGCGCCTTTGCCTTGGCCATCATGTTCACGGGCGATGAAGATCTGATCGTCGGCGCCCGGAACGGCCCGCCGCTGGCCGTCGGCCATGGCGAGGGTGAAATGTTCTTGGGTTCCGACGCCATTGCATTGGCACCCTTCACCAATTCCATCACCTATCTCGAAGACGGTGATTGGGCGGTGGTGCGCCGCGATGGCGTCAGCATCTTCGACATCGACGGCAAAAAGGTCGACCGCAAGCGCCAGCAGTCGCTGTCGACCAGCTTCATGGTCGACAAGGGCAACCGCCGCCACTTCATGGAAAAGGAAATCCATGAGCAGCCGGAGGTGATCTCGCACACGCTGGCGCATTATGTCGATTTCGTCTCCGGCGTGTCGAAGCCACTGGAGCTGCCGTTCGATTTCGCCAAGATCGGCCGCCTGGCCATCTCGGCCTGCGGCACCGCCTATCTCGCCGGCCTGATCTCAAAATACTGGTTCGAGCGCTATGCGCGGCTGCCGGTCGACATCGATGTCGCCTCCGAATTCCGCTACCGCGAAATGCCGCTGTCGGCTGATGACGTCGCCTTCTTCATCTCGCAATCGGGGGAGACCGCCGACACGCTGGCCTCACTGCGCTATTGCCGCAAGGCGGGCATGAAGATCGGTGCCATCGTCAATGTTCGCGAATCGACCATGGCGCGCGAATCCGACGTTGTGCTGCCGACGCTGGCCGGACCGGAGATCGGCGTCGCCTCGACCAAGGCGTTCACCTGCCAGCTGTCGGTGCTGGCTTCGCTTGCGGTGCGTGCCGGCGTGGCGCGCGGCACGATCTCGAAGGACGAGGAAAAGACGCTGGTGCGCGCGCTTTCGGAGGCGCCACGCTATGCCAACCAGGTGCTGAAGCTCGAGGAGCAGGTCGAGCGCATCGCGCGCGAGATCTCGCGCTACAAGGACGTGCTCTATCTCGGCCGCGACACCAATTTTCCGCTGGCCATGGAAGGCGCGCTGAAGCTCAAGGAAATCTCCTACATCCATGCCGAAGGCTATGCAGCGGGCGAGCTGAAGCACGGCCCGATCGCGCTGATCGACGAAAACATGCCGGTGATCGTCATTGCCCCCCACGACCGCATCTTCGAGAAGACCGTGTCGAACATGCAGGAAGTGGCGGCGCGCGGCGGCAAGATCATCCTGATCACCGATGCCAAGGGTGCGGCGCAGGTCAGCGTCAAGACGATGGAGACCATCATCCTGCCCGACGTGCCGGAAATCATCTCCCCGATCATCTACGCGCTGCCGATCCAGATGCTGGCTTACTACGCCGCCGTGTTCATGGGCACCGACGTCGACCAGCCGCGCAATCTGGCGAAATCGGTGACGGTGGAGTAGGTTCCCGGCACGAACTCGTATCAGTCATTGATACTTCATGTTGCAAGTCATCTTGTATCAGAGTATGATACAAGATGAGGGGTGCAATTTTGATCGTTTCGTTCAAAGGCAGGGCGGTCGAAGCGGTTGCAGCTGGTAAGGCACCGAAAGGCTTTCCGTCAGATTTGGTCGCTCGCGCTGAGCGTCGTCTTCGAGCAATCGACAATGCCGTCCAACTGAACGACCTTCGATCGCCGCCCGGAAACCACCTCGAAGCTCTGAAAGGAGGTCGTGCCGGACAGCATTCGATACGCATCAACGACCAATGGCGCATCTGTTTCAGGTGGACCACTGCAGGTGCCGAAGACGTGGAGATCGTTGACTACCATTGAGCGGGCACTCGCCCTAACCCTTTGAGGATATTGATGCCCAAGTTCGCACGCCCCATTCACCCCGGAGAATTCCTGCGGGAAGAGTATCTCGTTCCGCTCGGCATGAGTGCCGGTGCGCTCGCAAAGAAGCTCAACCTCCCGCGCACCCGTATCGAGCGCATTGCCAAGGAGGAGATCGGTCTGACCCCCGACACAGCCTTGCGCCTCGCCCGTTTTTTCAACACGACGCCTCAGTTCTGGATGAATTTTCAACAGGCCTATGAACTGGAAACCGAGGCCGAGAAACTGGCGCCGGAACTTGAGAAGATCGAACCGCTGGAAGCGGCGGCTTAAGCCAGCCTTTAAAAACTTCGCAGTTCCAAAGCGCCTTCCGCTTCACTAATGTTGCGCTGCAACCCGCGCCCGGTGAACCATGTCCGATGCTCCCAGAACCTCAGGCATGACCCGGCTGAGAAACTATTTTCTTACGGGCTTCATCGTCTGCGCGCCGCTGGCGATCACCGCCTACATCGCCTGGTCGTTCATCGGCTGGGTCGATTCCTGGGTAAAACCCTATATTCCCGCGCGCTACAGTCCCGACACCTATCTGCCGTTTCCGGTTCCCGGTTTCGGCCTGATCGTGGCGCTCATCCTGATCACGCTGATCGGCTTCATGACCGCCAACATCGTCGGCCGCGCCATCGTCAATTTTGGCGAGCGACTGCTTGGCCGCATGCCGCTTGTGCGCGGCATCTACGGTTCGCTGAAGCAGATTTTCCAGACGGTGCTGTCGAACAAGGGCGACATGTTCCGCCAGGTCGGGCTGGTTGAATATCCGCGCAAAGGGGTCTGGTCGCTGGTTTTCGTCGCCAGCGAGAAGGAAACGGAGATCAACCGGAAGCTCGACCAGGAGGGCGACCCGATGATCGCCGTCTTCATGCCGTGCACGCCCAACCCGACCACCGGTTTCCTGATGTATGTGCTGAAATCCGACATCGTGCTGCTCGACATGACGATCGAGGACGGCGCCAGGCTGATCGTTTCGGCCGGGCTGGTAGCTCCCGAGGTCAAGCCGAAAATGGTGACGGTGAACGGTGAGCCGATCGACGGAGATCTCGCCAACCCGCCCGTCGGCGCCCTGGCTCAGCCGGCGCGCAAAAGCCGCACGGCCTCGTCGCGGCCGAACAAATAGAGCAACAGGCGCAGGGCTTCCCCACGCTCGGATTGCAGCTCCGGGTCGCGTGAAAGGACCAGCCTTGCATCGTCGCGGGCGGCTTCGAGCAGGTCGGCATGCGCCTCGATGCGCGCCACCTGAAAACCCGGCGTGCCGGACTGGCGGGTGCCGAGCAGCTCGCCTTCGCCGCGCAGCTTCAGATCCTCCTCGGCGATCAGGAAACCGTCTTCGGTCTCGCGCATCACCGACAGCCGCCGCTTAGCCGTCTCGCCGAGCGGGTCCTTGTAGAGCAACACGCAAGAGGAGGGCTTGTCGCCGCGCCCGACGCGGCCGCGCAGCTGGTGCAGTTGCGCCAGGCCGAAGCGCTCGGCGTGTTCGATGACCATGATCGTCGCGTCCGGCACATCGACGCCGACTTCGATGACCGTTGTGGCGATCAGGATGCGGGTTTCGCCGACCTTGAAGGCGCGCATCGCCTCGTCCTTTTCCGCGCCCTTCATGCGGCCATGAACAAGGCCGATACGGTCGCCGAACAGGGGTTGCAGCGAGGCGAAACGGTCCTCGGCCGACATCAGCTTGATCTCTTCGGATTCCTCGACCAGCGGGCAGATCCAGTAGATTTTCTGGCCGTCGGCCACCGCCTCGAGCATGCGGCCGACCAGTTCGTCGAGCCGCTCCAGCGGCAGCGTGACGGTACGGATCGGCTGGCGGCCGACCGGTTTTTCCGTCAGCTTGGAGACGTCCATGTCGCCGAAAGCGGTCAGCACGAGCGTGCGCGGGATCGGAGTCGCCGTCATCACCAGCATGTCGGGCGCGTCGCCCTTGGCGGTGATGGCAAGCCGCTGGTGGACGCCGAAGCGGTGCTGCTCGTCGACAACGGCAAAGACGAGGTCGTGATAGGTCACCGTTTCCTGAAACAGCGCATGGGTGCCGACGACGATGTCGATGTCGCCGCTGGCAAGACCTGCCAGCGTTTCGGTGCGCTCGCGGCCCTTCTCCCGGCCGGTCAGGATGGCGACACGCAGGCCGGCCTGTTCGGCCAGCGGCGTGATCGTTGCCAGATGCTGGCGCGCCAGGATTTCGGTCGGCGCCATCAGCGCTGCCTGTCCGCCCGCCTCGACGGCGCGCGCCATGGCAAGCAGCGCCACCACCGTCTTGCCGGAGCCGACATCGCCCTGCAGCAGGCGCAGCATGCGTTCGGGATCGGCGAGATCGGCGTTGATTTCGGCGAGCGCGAATTCCTGGCTGCCGGTCAATGAATAGGGCAGGGCCGCGCGCAGTTTCTCGACGACGCGGCCGTCGCCGATCAGCGGCCGGCCAGACAAGCGGCGCACTTTTGCCCGCACCAGCGCCAGCGACACCTGGCCGGCGAGCAACTCGTCATAGGCGAGGCGCCGCCATGCCGAGCCCTCGATGGCGACGTCGATCGGATCCGCGGGATAGTGGATGCGGGTCAGTGCATCGCCAAAGGCGGGAAAAGTCTGCTTGCGCATGAAGGCGCCGTCCTGCCATTCCGGCAGTTCCGGCAAGCGGCCAAGTGCCTGGCCGATGGCGCGGCGCAGCACCTTTCCGGACAGACCGGCGGTCAGCGGATAGACCGGCTCGACCAGCGGCAGGGCTTCGGCATCGCTGGCCAGCGCGATGTGGTCGGGATGGACCATGGTCGGGCGGCCATTGAACCATTCCATGCGGCCGGAGACGATGACATGCTCCCCCACCGGCATCGCCTTCTCGAGATAGGCGGCATGGGCATGGAAAAAGGTCAGCCCGATCTCCCCGGTATCGTCATGGGCGTAGACGCGGTAGGGCACCGAGCGGTTGCCGCGCGGCGGCGGCTGGTGGCGGTCGATGCGCACGTCGAGCGTGACGATAGCGCCGGCAGGCGCGAGCGCGATGCCGGGACGATTGCGACGGTCGATGACGGTATTCGGCAGCACGAACAACAGGTCGCCGGCGCGTGCCGGCCGCTCGCCAAGATCGGCCGTCACGACCTTCTCGATCAACGTGCCGACCTTCGGCCCGACGCCGGCAAGCGAGGTGATCGGGACGAACAATGGGTCGAGGAGGGAAGGTCTCATTCGTAAGAGACCGCGCTATGTGGGCGCCCAGTCCTACCCCCCTCTGTCCTGCCGGACATCTCCCCCTCAAGGGGGGAGATTAGCAGTTTTGGCCGCACCGCCCATCTTGCAATATTGGAGATTGGCGAAACCGGTCGCGATAGCCAATCTCCCCCCTTGAGGGGGAGATGTCCGGCAGGACAGAGGGGGGTGCTCGCACCGATGTTGTCAGGAATGTTCGTCACGCCGGGATGTTAGACAGACACGAGCCTGTTGCAAGGCTGACACCGCCCTCTATCCACGCTATATGCGCCGCACCAAGCGAGGATGCGGCACGATGACCGGGACGAAACGATCGAGCGAGGGGCTGGATATCAGGCGTCGTAAGTTGTTGTTCCGCTCCTGGCATCGCGGCATGCGCGAGATGGACCTTATCCTCGGCACCTTTGCCGACAACGAGATCGGCGCCTTGACCGGTGACGAAATCGACCAATATGAAAGGCTCCTCGACATTCCCGACACCGAATTCCTGCCCATGGTCACCGGCGAACGCCCGGTTCCCGGGGATATCGACTGTGCCGTCCTGCAAAAGATCCTGGCATCGCGCCGGACCATGACATTCTAAACACAAGCAATTCCAGGAAAAGTGCGAAGCGGTTTTCCGTCCGGAATTGCGACAACCAAGACCGTGCAATCATGAGCCTCATTCCCAAAATCGGTCTGCCGAAAGGCCGTGCCGGCCAGTTCATCGTCGATGGCGTCGCCGACGGCTACGAAGCCTTCGCGCTGGTGCAGGCGATCCATGAGATCGCGCCCGACAAGCCTGTGCTGTTCGTGGCGCGCGACGGCCAGCGCCTGCCGGCGATCACGGAAGCACTGACCTTTGCCGCGCCCGGCCTGCCGGTGCTGGAATTGCCGGCCTGGGACTGTTTGCCCTACGACCGCGTGTCGCCCGGCTCGGATGCCGCCGCCAAGCGGCTCGATGCGCTGACGGCGATGATCGCGCTGGCGAAGAAGCCGCATCGCGCGGTGATCCTGACCACCGCCAATGCGTTGTTGCAGCGTATTCCGCCGGCGGACCTTGTCGAAGCGCAGACCTTCCATGCCAGGCCCGGCAATCAGATCGACATGAACGCGCTGGTTTCGCGGCTGGAGATTTCCGGCTTCGAGCGGGTGCCGACGGTGCGCGGCGTCGGCGAGTTCGCGGTGCGCGGCGGCATCCTCGACCTTTACGCGCCCGGCTGGACGGAGGCGCTACGGCTGGATTTCTTCGGCGACACGCTGGAATCGATCCGCGTCTTCGACGCCGCCACCCAGCGCACCACCGGCCAGCGCAAATCCATGGCGCTGCAGGCGATGAGCGAAGTGGCGCTGACGCCCGAAACCATCAGCCGCTTTCGCCGCTCCTATATCGAGGCCTTTGGCGCGCCGCAGCGCGACGACGGGCTTTATGCCGCAGTGAGCGAAGGGCGGCGCTTTGCCGGCATGGAGCACTGGTTGCCGCTGTTTTACGAGCGGCTGGAGACGGTGTTCGACTATCTGCCCGATGCGCCCGTGGTTTTCGACCATCTGGCGCACGAGGCGCTGGCCGAACGCCACACGCTGATCCTTGACCACTATGAGGCCCGCCGCAAACAGGCCGACGCCGCGCTGAAAGACGCCGTGCCTTACAAGCCGGTAGCGCCGGACCTGCTTTATCTCTCGCCGGAGAACCTCAAGGCGTCTCTCGGATCACGCGAAGACATTGATTTCACCGTCTTCGATGCGCCCGATGTCGGCGGCAAAAAGGTCTTTCACGCCGGTTCGCGCCATGGCCGTTCCTTTGCCGAGGAGCGCGCCGATCCCAACGCCAACGTCTTCGACGTCGTTGTAAAACACATTGCCAACGAGCGCGCGGCGCGCCGCCGCGTCATCGTCGCAGGCTGGACCGAAGGCTCGCTCGACCGGCTCGGCCAGATCCTGGCCGAACATCACCTCGGCAATCTGGTGCCGGTGGCGACGCTGGCCGAGGCGGAAAAACTCGAGCCGGGGCAGGCCGCACTTGCGGTGCTGCCATTGGAATCCGGCTTCGAGACCGAACGGCTGGTCGTCGTCGCCGAGCAGGACATTCTCGGCGACCGGCTGATCCGGCGCTCGAAGCGCAAGAAGCGTGCTTCCGATTTCATCGCCGAGGCATCGTCGCTGTCGGCCGGAGACATCGTCGTCCATGCCGACCACGGCATCGGCCGCTTCATCGGCCTGCGCACCATCGAGGCGGTCGGCGCACCGCATGACTGTCTGGAAATCCACTATGCCGGCGACGACCGGCTGTTCCTGCCGGTGGAAAACATCGAGCTTCTGTCGCGCTATGGCTCCGATTCAGCCGAAGCCTCGTTGGACAAGCTCGGCGGCGGCGCCTGGCAGTCGCGCAAGGCGCGGCTGAAGAAACGGCTGCTTGACATGGCGGGGCAGCTGATCCGTATCGCCGCAGAGCGGCAGATGCGCTTGGCCCCGCCCATGGTGCCGGCGGAAGGGCTGTACGGCGAATTCTCGGCGCGCTTCCCCTATGAGGAGACCGACGACCAGCAGGGTGCGATCGATTCCGTCATTGACGATCTCGGCGCCGGCAAGCCGATGGACCGGCTGATCTGCGGCGATGTCGGCTTCGGCAAGACGGAAGTGGCACTACGCGCCGCCTTCATCGCGGCGATGGAAGGGTTCCAGGTTGCGGTCGTCGTGCCGACGACGCTTCTGTCGCGTCAGCATTTCAAGACGTTTTCGCAGCGCTTCTCCGGCCTGCCGATCCGCGTCGCCCAAGCCTCACGTCTGGTCGGCGCCAAGGAATTGGCGGAAACCAAGAAAGGCATCGCCGAGGGCCAGGTCGACATCGTCATTGGCACCCATGCGCTGCTGGGCTCGGCGATCTCGTTCAAAAATCTCGGCCTCTTGATCATCGACGAGGAGCAGCACTTTGGCGTCAAGCACAAGGAGCGGCTGAAGGATTTGAAGACCGACGTCCACGTGCTGACGCTGTCGGCGACGCCGATCCCGCGCACCTTGCAGCTCGCCTTGACCGGCGTGCGCGAACTGTCGCTGATCGCCACGCCGCCGGTCGACCGCATGGCGGTGCGCACCTTCATCTCGCCCTTCGATCCGTTGGTGATCCGCGAAACGCTGCTGCGCGAGCGTTATCGCGGCGGGCATTCTTTCTACGTCGTTCCGCGCATCAGCGATCTCGCCGAAATCCATGATTTCCTGAGGGAATCCGTGCCTGAGCTGAAGGTGGCGGTGGCGCATGGTCAGATGCCGCCCGGCGAGCTCGACGACATCATGAACGCCTTCTATGACGGCCAGTATGACGTTCTGTTGTCGACCACCATCGTCGAATCCGGACTCGACATCCCGACCGCCAACACGCTGATCATCCACCGCGCCGACATGTTCGGCCTGTCGCAACTCTACCAGCTGCGCGGCCGTGTCGGCCGCTCCAAGGTGCGGGCGTACGCGCTGTTCACGCTGCCGGCCAACCGCAAGCTCACCGACACGGCCGAGCGCCGGCTTAAGGTGCTGCAGTCGCTGGACACGCTCGGCGCCGGCTTCCAGCTCGCCAGCCACGACCTCGACATCCGAGGCGCCGGCAATCTGCTCGGCGAAGAACAGTCCGGCCACATCAAGGAGGTCGGCTTTGAACTCTACCAGCAGATGCTGGAGGAGGCTGTGGCCGAGGTGAAGGATTCCGGCGAAGTCCAGGATGGCGGCTGGTCGCCGCAGATCGCCGTCGGCACGGCGGTCATGATCCCGGAAAGCTATGTTCCGGACCTGCAGCTCAGGCTTGCGCTTTATCGCCGCCTTGGCGACCTCGAAAACACCGAGGAGATCGATGCCTTCGGCGCCGAGCTGATCGACCGCTTTGGCCCGCTGCCTGAGGAGGTGAAGCATCTGCTCAAGATCGTCTTCATCAAGGCGCTCTGCCGCAAGGCCAATGTCGAAAAGCTGGATGCCGGCCCCAAGGGCGTCGTCATCCACTTCCGCAAGCGCGAATTCTCCAACCCGGTCGGCCTGGTCAAATATATCGGCGAGCAGGGCTCGCTGGCCAAAATCCGGGCCGACCATAGCGTGGTCTTCATTCGCGACTGGCCAACTGCCGAGAAGCGTCTGGCGGGCTCGGCGGTCGTCATGACGCAGCTGGCGCGGCTGGTGGAGAAGGCGGCGTAGCCTGCTGGCGCATTCGCCAGCGCTTGAATTCCGGTCTAGAATAGGAAATCGGCTTCGTGTATGGAGCCGCGATCCCCATATGGGGCGGGAATGGCGGGCAACAGCTCGCTGGAAAGAGCGTTTGGGTGCAGCGATGACGAAATGGTCGCCGAATTCTTGGAGAGCAAAGCCGATCAAGCAGGTTCCTGCCTATCCGGATCTTGTCGCGCTGAAGAACACGGAAGCCCAGCTCGCCACCTTTCCGCCGCTGGTTTTTGCCGGTGAGGCGCGCAAGCTGAAGAAGCAGCTTGCTTCTGTCGCTGCCGGTGACGCATTCCTTCTCCAGGGCGGCGATTGCGCCGAGAGCTTCGCCGAGCATGGCGCGGACAATATCCGCGACTTCTTCCGCGTCTTCCTGCAGATGTCGGTGGTGCTGACCTTCGCCGGCGCGCAGCCGGTGGTGAAGGTCGGCCGCGTTGCCGGCCAGTTCGCCAAGCCGCGCTCGTCCGACAACGAGACCAAGGGCGAGGTGACGCTGCCGAGCTATCGCGGCGACATCATTAACGGCATCGAGTTCGACCCGAAGTCGCGCATTCCCGACCCGGCCCGCCAGGAGATGGCTTACCGCCAGTCAGCGGCAACGCTCAACTTGTTGCGCGCCTTCGCCCAGGGCGGCTATGCCAGCCTGGAGAACGTGCATAGCTGGATGCTGGGGTTCGTCTCCGACAGCCCGCAGGGCGAGAAATATGGCAAGCTCGCCAACCGCATCACCGAGACGATGGATTTCATGCGCGCGGTCGGCATTACGTCCGAAACCAATTTCGCGCTGCGCGAGACCGATTTCTACACCAGTCACGAAGCGCTGCTGCTCGGTTATGAAGAGGCGCTGACCCGCGTCGATTCGACCTCTGGCGACTGGTACGCCACGTCGGGCCACATGATCTGGATCGGCGACCGCACGCGCCAGCCCGACCATGCCCATGTCGAATATTGCCGTGGCATCAAGAACCCACTCGGCTTGAAATGCGGCCCGTCGCTGACGCCGGACGGCCTGCTGGAGCTGATCGATCTGCTCAATCCGGAGAACGAGCCGGGCCGGCTGACGCTGATCGCCCGCTTCGGTTCCGACAAGGTCGCCGACCATCTGCCGAAGCTGGTGCGCGCGGTGCAGAAAGAAGGCCGCAGCGTCGTCTGGTCGTCCGATCCGATGCATGGCAACACGATCGAGGCCGCCGGCTACAAGACGCGGCCGTTCGACCGCATCCTCAAGGAAGTGCAGACCTTCTTCGAGGTGCATCGCGCCGAAGGCACGCATCCCGGCGGCATCCATGTCGAGATGACCGGCAAGAACGTCACCGAATGCACCGGCGGCGCGCGTGCCATCACGGCCGAGGAACTGCAGGACCGCTATCACACCCATTGCGACCCGCGCCTCAATGCCGACCAGGCGATCGAGCTGGCATTCCTGGTGTCGGATCTGTTGAAGAAGAGCCATCCGGTCCAGCACAAGCAGGCCGTCAACGGCTGAACTGTTGCAGGTTGAAGAGAAAAAGCGCCGGCGAAATCCGGCGCTTTTTTGTTGGTCAACGGCCGCGTTCCCAGCGCAATCCGTTGAGCCGGGGATCATTGGCGAAAGCGGTTCTGGAAAACTCGATGCGCCTTTCCGGAAACTCACAGATGGCCTGCACGCCGAACGAGCCGAGCCGGATGCGCCAGGTGTGCGGCTCCAGCGGCTTGGCCTTGGCAAAGCCGCGGCAAGTCAGCAGCGCCACGTTGGCGCCTTTGGGATCACGCGCCGAGCGGTAGCGGATCGCCTCCAGCCCGGCCTCGCGCGTAACGTCGGCAATCGCCTGGCAGGCGGCATAGTCGGTCGGATGCGTCCACTGAGTCTGGTCGCGGTCAAGCGGTGGCCGCGTCAGGTCGACAGCCTTGTCGGTGCGGATCGCGGCGGCGAAGGCGGTGTATTCGGCGGCGTCATGCGGCCATGGCGTGTCGGGCGAATCGGCAAAGAACAGCAAGCGATAGAAGGCCATTTCGGCGACGGCGGTCATGATCGTCTCCGCCGCGTAATAGACGCCCAGGGTGCGGCCGGCGCGGCGGAAGCGCGAGCCGTAAGGGTAGATCGAGCCGTAGCGAAATGGCGTTGCCAAGAGATAGTGGAGATGCCGGCATTCCATGGGGATCTGCGGCTTGGTCTCCTCGATCAGATCCTCGAGCAGCGCCTGTTCGTCCAGCGTGTCGACGACTTTCAGCGTCGAGACGCGGTGCTGCGCCTCGACCATGCGCCAGTATTTGCCGTCGAGCCGTACGGCTTCAGACGAGAGCCCGTCGGGAGTCCAGATAGGCAATGACATCGACAAGCCCGGTGATGGTCAGGATCTTTTCAAGCGGGCTGCCGTCGAACGCCGTGTTGGTGTTCTTCAGCCATGCCCGGGCTATCGTCTCGTCACCGCCGACAATGGCGTCGAGCGAACGGAACAGCCGCACGAACAGCACCGCGAGCTCGAACGGCTTGGTGCCGCGCTCGAGCAGGAATTCCTGCCTGCGCATGCGCGAAACCGTAGCTTCCGAGACGCCGATGATCGACGCCAGCGTCCTGGCGGTAATATCCATAAGCTCGGCGGCGCGCAGCGTGGCCTTGGTCAGAACCGCGTTTTCGGCCGTCTTTGCGACAGAATTGGGTTGTGAAACAGACATGGCCTCTCTCTTTCCATGGAAAATATAGGCCATGAAAATTCATATGGAAAGAGGTCGTGCCCGATAAATTTGCCTACGTCCGCGAATAGGCTGTGCGCAGAAGCGTCAGTCTTTCTTGTAGAGCAGCCAGTTCTTGCCGGTGCGGCCGGCCATTGTCGAATGCCTGGTGACGCGGTTGCGCCCGCCGACCTTGGAGCGGTAGAGCGCTCGATCCGCCTTGGTGTAGAGATCTTCCGGGCCTTCGGCCTCGGAAGCCATGCAGATGCCCATGGAAACGGTCACCGTGCCGTAATTGGTGCCGGTCTGGCTGCTGGTGAAGGGTGTCTGTTCGATCAACACGCGGATGCGTTCGGCGATCTCGTAGGTGGTATCCTCGCTGGCGCCCTCGATGATCAGCGCGAATTCCTCGCCGCCGGTGCGGGCAACGAACATGTCTTCACGGATGCTGGTCTGGAAGATTTCGGCGATGATCTGGATGATCTTGTCACCGACCGGGTGGCCGTAGCGGTCGTTGATGTCCTTGAAATGGTCGATGTCGGCAAGAATCAGCGCGTTGAACAGGATGCCCCTGTTGGAGGTGTAAATCCCGGTGATTTGCTTGTCGAAGGCGCGGCGGTTCCAGATATGGGTCAAGGGATCGGTGTCGGCGAGCCGCTTGTACTCCTCGAGCTTCGACTTGACGCTCTCCAGTTCCGCCGTCTTGTCGCTGAGCGTGGTGGCAACCTGCCTGCCATGGTCGAGGGTCGAATTGGTGGCGACCGCCATGGCGTTGGCGACCTTCTGCAGCAGATCCTGCGAAAGCAGGCTGCGATTGGCCAGCCCGCTCGACGTCTCGTCGAGGATCTTGCCGTATTTCTCGATATGGCTGCGTTCGCTTCGCAGCAGCAAGGCGATGTCCTCAAGTTCCCTGGCCAACACGTCGCGCGCCTGCTCGACAATGCCGGGACCATGGTGCTGGGCAAAGAAGGCGCGGCCGATGCGGTCGAGATCATCCTGCGTCGGCCGGTTGCCGAGCGCCACGACGGCAAGGCTGAGTTCGCGATTGGTGCCTTTCAGCGCTTCATAGAAGATCTCGTAATTGCGCGGAAGACCAAGCACGCCGAGCTGGCGCATGGTCGTCACAACGGCTGTTGCAATGTCGCTGTTTCGGTCGGTCTGGGCGGCTGCCGGCTGCATGTTCTGTTCACTCTACCCCTGGGAACCATCGCAGACTTGCGCGTGCGAGATGTCGCCGACCGGGGGAGAACCAGCCGTATTTCGGATCCATCTTACGAAGGACGCGTCCCCAATCGCGAGCTTCGCTTGGCAACGACCATAAATGCGCTGGCGCTAAAGTTTCCTTAATGTGCCGCTAGGTAACGCGACTATTCTACCTCAGGCTGCAGCAACGCCTTGCGACCGTCCTGAGGAGGAAGTCCGAACACGTCCATACCGTGTCGCATTTGCTCGTGCCTGGCTCTCGCAAAACTGAAATCCTCGCGAGAGGCGGCGAAGCCGTGAACGATGGTCAGTGGAGGGCAGGGATGAGCAACAACCACAGCGGATCTTGCCTGTGCGGAGCAGTGCGTTTCCAGACGCAAGGCCCGTTGCGCGGCGTGATCTATTGCCACTGCTCGCAGTGCCGCAAGCAGAGCGGGCATTTTTACGCCGCGACCAACGTCGCGGATGGCGACATCACCGTAACCGGCACCGATAACATCACCTGGTACGAAGCGTCTTCCTTTGCCAGACGTGGTTTCTGCAAGACATGTGGCTCGGTGCTGTTCTGGAAGCCTGGTCAGGATGCCTATGTCTCGGTTCTGGCCGGATCGTTCGACAATCCGACCGGGCTCGAGGGCGAATGCCACATCTTCGTCGGCGACAAGGGCGACTACTACACGATCGACGATGGGTTGCCGCAGTTCGAGAAGTCGACGCCGGCGATCAAGGTTGCGGACGAGTGATTTTTGCCGCTGCTACCTTATTCCCTTGATCCAGCCATTGCGTTATCCCCTGCCGGTGATTCGAAGGGGATGCGGGCGATGCAGCGGCTGATCGATGCTTTCTTCAATTCGGTGCGGGCTTTTCGCAAGCTCGCCGCCAGCGAAAAGGCGTTCCAGCAGGAATTGATGCTGCTGGTGCTGGCGCTGCCGCTCGGTTGGTTCGTCTCGGTGTCGTGGCGCGGCTACGCGCTCTTGATCGGCGCCGTGCTGCTTTTGATCATGGTCGAGGTGCTGAATACCGGCATCGAGGCGGCCTGCGATGCCTTCAGCCGCGAGTTCAACGTCGACATCCAGCTGGCCAAGGATTGCGGTTCGCTGGCGGTGCTGATTTCGGTTGTGATCGTCGCCGGCGTCTGGGGCATCGCCGTCATCGAGCGCATCACGGGACTACCGATCTGATCTGACCGTTCCCATATGTCGGTCACTAAGGAGACCGTCATGACCGCCCCCGCCAATTCTCTGCTGCTCGAGCGTGCCGGCCTGCCGGACGATCTGCGCTGGCTGGTGCAAAAATATCCGCGCGAAAACTGGCAGGGCCATACCAACATCCATGGCCTCGCCAATATGTGGCTGCAGCGGCACGACATGTTCCGCGCGTTAGGCGGCATGCTGACCAATGGCATTGGCGACTATCGTGAAGGTCGGCTGATGGCGCCGGATTTCGCGCGCTGGTTCGCGCCGCGGCTCAACCATTTCCTCGGAAATCTCGACGGCCATCACAATGTCGAGGACTATCAATATTTCCCGGCTTTCGCCAAGGCCGAGCCGCGTCTGAAGCGGGGCTTTGACATACTCGATGCCGATCACCACACCATCCATGACGGGCTGGAGCGCAATGCCGAGACCGCGAACGCCTTCATCCGCACGCTTGAGGAGAGCGAGGACAAACAGCGCTTCGCCGCCGATGCCTATGCCGACGAGAACAGCCGGCTGATCGCCATGCTGAAACGGCATCTTGCCGACGAGGAGGATTTGATCATCCCGCTGATCCTCGACCGTGGCGACCGCGCTTTGGTCGAGGACGACGACTGAGCTTCAGCCGGCTTTGCTCTCGCGAGCGTCCTTGGCGCGCTCCTTGCCGGCGACGGTGCGGGCGATGAGCCAGGCAAGGATGGCGACGGCGAGCCCAATGCCGAGGGCGATCAGCAACCTTTCGTGATGGAGCAGTGCCTTGCCGACCATCTGCTCGGTGCCGAGGCCGAAGACATAGCCGATGCCGCAGAACAAGGCTGCCCAGACCAGCGACGAGATGGCGTTGAGGATGACGAAGCGCGGAACCGATATGCTGGCGAAGCCGGCCGCGATGCCGCCGACTAGGCGCAGACCATAGATGTAGCGGTTGGACAACACGAAGATGTTGGGATGCGACGAGACCAGGCGGTAGGCGTGGTTGAAGCCGGGCCGCGCCTTCAGTTTCAGCACCCTGGGATGGTCGGCAAAGCTGCGGCCGAGGACGAAGAAAAACGTGTCGCCGACGAAGGCGCCAATGGCGGCCGCAAGAAAAGCCTTCCAGAGGACGAAGACATGCTGATGGGCGAAGAAGCCGCCGAGGATGGCCGCACTTTCGCCTTCGGCGACACAGCCCAGGAAAACCGCGATCAGGCCGTACTGCTCGATGAGGCGATGGACGATCTCGGTCATTGAGACGTTTGCCGGCCCGACAGTCTTTCGTCGATGCGGCTCACCTGTTCAGCCAGGCGCGCTATGTCCTCACGCACGCCGATGATCTGGCTGTGACGCAGCTCGTCCAGCTTTTCGTGCAGCGCCATGATTTCGATCTCGGCCTTGAGGTTGACCTCATAGTCGTGCGCGGCGTCGATGCGGTCGCGCGCGGCCTGGCGGTTCTGCGACATCATGATCACCGGCGCTTGCAAGGCGGCGATCATCGACAGCACAAGATTGAGGAAGATGAAGGGGTAGGGATCGAACGAGTCCCGTCCCAGCAGCCACCAATTGGCGCCGATCCACAAAACCAGAAAAGCGATGAAGGACAGGATAAATGTCCACGAGCCGCCAATGCGGGCGATGGCATCGGCGATACGCTCGCCAGCCCCCTGAAGACCGGCGAGACTGTCGTTGATATCGTGAGAGATCGGCTTGCGGTCGACGGTGCTCTGCAACACCCGCCGCTCGAGTTCGCTGAGGGTCTCAGGCGTTCGCCTCAGCCAGCGGTTGGCCAGTTCTGGCACGGTCTTATGCATGGTCGCCTCCATGGTCTGCGTCTGGCTTAGACCTAGAGGCTACCGGCGCGAACGGGAAGTGGTAGATTGCCGCGTCCACCGACAGTAAATCAGGGTGCCAATGGCTGATTTCCACAGGATTCGTGCCCGTGCAGCAAAACGCAAAGGCGGCGACGCGGTGCTGAAATCGCTGCTCGGTCCTTTGCCCGACAATGCCGCGGTGGCCAAAGTCACCGATGACCGCATCCTGTCGACAATGGCCGAGCGGGTGTTTGCCGCCGGCTTCGTCTGGCGCGTCATCGAGCAGAAATGGCCTGGATTCGAGGAGGCGTTCCTGCATTTCGAGCCGAAGCGGCTGTTGTTCCAGCCCGACGATTTCTGGCACGATCTGACGGCCGACAAGCGCATCGTGCGCAATCCGCAGAAGATCAAGTCGGTGCGCGACAACGCCGCCCTCGTCGAGCGCGTGTCGAAGGAGCATGGCGGCTTCGGCAAGTTCCTGGCTGAGTGGCCGGCCGACGACCAGGTCGGGCTGATGGCGTATCTCGGCAAGCATGGCAGCCGGCTCGGCGGCAACACCGGCCAGTATTTCCTGCGCTGGCTGGAATGGGACGCCTTCGTCATCTCGGCCGATATGGCAGCTGCCTTGCGCGATGCCGGCCTCGACATCGCCGAAAGCCCGACGTCGAAGAGGGATCTCGACAAGATCCAGGCGCAGATCAACCAATGGGCTGAAGAGACCGGCCTGCCGCGCCGCCACATTTCGCGCATCCTGGCGATGTCGATTGGCGAGAACCATTCGCCGGAGGCGCTGCGCGAATATATGGGCGAGTAGGCCACCACGTTTCAGTCTGGATTGGTCCAAACGAACGCCATTGCCCGGGCAATTTTGCCGCGCTAAACCGCAGGCATGACCAAGAAGACCACCCCCGATATTCTGCGCATCGCTGTCGCTCAGCTCAACCCCACGGTCGGCGATGTCGCCGGCAACCTTGCCAAGGCGCGCGAGGCGAGGGCGGATGCGGCCCGCCAGGGCGCCGACATCGTGCTCTTCACCGAGCTTTTCCTTGCCGGTTATCCGCCCGAGGATCTGGTGCTGAAGCCGGCCTTCCTCAAGGTTTGCGAAAAGGCTGCGCAAGACTTCGCCAACGACACCGCCGATGGCGGGCCGGGCGTCATTATCGGGACGCCGCTGAAGCGCAAGAGCGGCACCCACAATTCGATCATCTTCGCCGATGGCGGCAAGATCCTGGCCGAGCGCTACAAGCTCGATTTGCCCAACTATGGAGAGTTTGACGAGAAGCGCGTCTTCCAGGCCGGACCCGAGGCTCAGGGACCGGTCAACTTCCGTGGTGTGCGCATCGGAATTCCGATCTGCGAGGACATCTGGGGCGACGTCGGCATCTGTGAAACCTTAGCCGAAAGCGGCGCCGAAATCCTCTTGGTGCCGAACGGCTCGCCCTACTTCCGCGCCAAGATGGACGTCCGCCATCAGGTCGTTATCCGCCAGGTCATCGAAACCGGTTTGCCGATGATCTATGCCAATCAGATCGGCGGTCAGGATGAGTTGATCTTCGACGGCGCTTCTTTTGCGATCGGCGCCGACAAGACGCTGGCTTTCCAGATGAGCCAGTTCGAGGAGACAGTCGACGTCGCCACCTGGAAGCGAACGGATGCCGGCTGGGTCTGCTCGGAAGGGCCGATGTCGAAAATCCCCGAGCGCGAGGAAGCGGATTACCGCGCCTGCATGCTGGGCCTGCGCGACTACGTCAACAAGAACGGCTTCAAGAACGTCGTGCTCGGCCTGTCCGGCGGCATCGATTCGGCGATCTGCGCCGCCTTGGCCGTTGATGCGCTCGGCGAGGAGCGGCTACGCGCGGTGATGATGCCCTACCGCTATACTTCGAAGGATTCGCTGAAGGACGCCGAGGACTGCGCCCGCGCGCTTGGCTGTCGCTATGACATCGTGCCGATATTCGAACCGGTCGAAGGCTTTTTGCATGCTCTGACGCAGCTCTTCGAAGGCACCAAGGAAGGCATCACCGAGGAGAATCTGCAAAGCCGCGCGCGTGGCACCATCCTGATGGCGATCTCCAACAAGTTCGGCTCGATGGTGGTCACCACCGGCAACAAGAGCGAGATGTCGGTCGGCTACGCCACGCTTTATGGCGACATGAATGGCGGCTTCAATCCGATAAAAGACCTCTACAAGATGCAGGTCTATGCGCTGTCGCGCTGGCGCAACAGCCATGTGCCGCCGGGCGCGCTCGGGCCGTCGGGCGAGGTGATCCCGAAAAACATCATCGACAAGGCGCCGTCGGCGGAATTGCGCGAGAACCAGACCGACCAGGATTCGCTGCCGCCCTATCCGGTGCTGGACGACATTCTGGAATGCCTGGTCGAGCACGAGATGGGCGTCGACGACATCGTCGCACGCGGCCACGACCGGGCGACGGTAACGCGCGTCGAACATTTGCTCTACATTGCCGAATACAAACGCCGGCAGGCGGCGCCCGGCGTGAAGATCACCCGGAAGAATTTTGGCCGCGACCGCCGCTATCCCATCACCAACCGTTTCAGGGATCGCGGTTAAATATCTGATTCCATTGATTAACCTTTGCGGACTGCATGCTTCAAGAACGGCAAGCTCCGCGCGCGGCATCAGCTTCTGGCACGGCAGGCTGGGCAGTCATCGACCGGACGGGACGTTGGGCCCCCTAGTCTTTGCGAGGCACCATGCCCGACTGTGAAATCAGCTTCGACATGTCACGGATCGATTTTCGGACGACCTCAGACCTGTTGATGGCGAGCTACTGGGGCAACGGCCGCAGCGATGCGTTTCATCGCCGCGCCTTTGCCAACTCGCTTTGCGCCGGCGCCTATATCGATGGGGATGAGGTTGGTTTTGGCCGGGCCATCACCGACCGTACGGTGTTTGCCCATCTCGCCGACATCATCATCTGGCCGCAGCATCGCGGCCGAGGCATTGGCTTGCAGCTGGTGCGAGCGCTCATCGATCACCCTGAGCTCAGCCTGGTCTCGCACTGGAGCCTGTCGACCAGTGACGCGCACAGCGTTTATGAGAAGCTGGGTTTCAAGGCATCGACGGATGGCCGCTACGTGCGCCTCGATCGCAACCCGGAATGAGGCACAGGCGAGGGCTTGGCCGCCTGTTGTTGCAAAATAACCTCACTGGTTGGACCAGATAGGCTTTGCCGCGCGCCCCGGTCTTGGCGATCCGTCATGGCGTCTCTATAAGGACCGCTCCGCAATTGTCTTGCGGGAGGTCCGAATGGCAGTATTTCACATGGTAGTGCGAGGCCGCGAAGCCTAGGTCTCTGCCGGCGTTCGGCGAAGGTTTGCCCTTCGCGCCGATGCCGGGTCGAGTACAGGCTTCTGCCGATGCCGGTCGCCACCCGATATCCAGGGCGCGCCGCCACCTATGCCGAACCTCCGCACCTCCGGGCGAATTGCCCAGCGCGGTCTTCAATTTTTCGACCTTACCGGGACCGGGCATTTTTGCGCCCGGAAGACATCATGGCTCTTTTTCTAATCGATCTGCGCGCAAGCGCGTTTCGCAGCGTTCTTGGATTTACGTTCAGCCATTGGCGGCGCCAGCCCTGGCGGCTTTCGCTGGTCATGGGCGGCTTTCTGCTGTCCACCATAGCCGACGTCCTGACGCCGCTCTATTCCGGGCGGCTGGTCGATGCCGTTGCCAGCGGTGCCGCGGCCGACGACATCGCCTGGAACGGAGCGGTAGCGGCTTTCTTTGCGCTCATTGGTCTGGCGCTGGCTGGTCTGGTGGTGCGCAACCTCGCCTTCATGGGCCTCGTCGACCTGACGCTCAAGATGATGGCCGATATCGCCGCCGACGCTTTCCACCGCGTACAGCGCTTTTCGACCGACTGGCACGCCAACAGTTTTGCCGGATCAACGGTGCGCAAGGTCACGCGCGGCATGTGGGCGCTCGACCTGCTCAACGACACGATCCTGATTGCGCTGCTGCCGTCGGTCGCCATGCTGGTCGGCTCGACGCTGCTGCTCGGCTGGTTTTGGCCGGCGATGGGGCTGGTGGTCGCGGCCGGCTCGGTGCTGTTCATCATGGTGACGGCGATGCTGTCGCTCGGCTATGTCGCGCCCGCGGCACGGCTCGCCAACAGTTGGGATACGCGGCTTGGCGGCTCGCTCGCCGATGCGGTGAGCTGCAACGCCGTGGTCAAGGGTTTTGGCGCCGAGACGCGCGAGGAAACGCGCCTCGCCAAGGTCGTCGCCAAATGGCGGTCGCGCACGAGCCGCACCTGGGTGCGCGGCACCATCAACGGCACGACGCAAGGCGCCATGCTTCTGGTGCTGCGGACGGCGGTGATCGGACTATCGCTGATGCTGTGGGCGTGGGGGCAGGCAAGTGCGGGCGATGTCGCCTTCGTGCTGACGTCGTTCTTTGTCCTGCAGGGCTATCTCAGGGACGTCGGCACGCATATCCGAAACCTGCAGCGCTCGGTCAACGATATGGAGGAGCTGGTCGACTTCCAGTCCGTACCGCTCGGCATCGAGGACCGGCCGGGCGCCCAGCCGATCCGGATTACGCAGGGCGCTATCGGCTTCGACAACGTCACCTTCCACTATGGCAGCCATCGCCTGCCGCTCTACCGCGACTTTTCGGTGGAGATAGCGGCAGGCGAACGCGTCGGACTGGTCGGCCATTCCGGCTCGGGCAAGACGACATTCGTCAAGCTGATCCAGCGTCTCTATGACGTCAGCGGCGGCAGGATCCGGATCGACGGCCAGGACATCTCGCAAGTGACACAGGCGTCGCTGCGCGCGCAGATCGCCATCGTCCAGCAGGAGCCGATCCTGTTCCACCGCTCGCTGGCGGAAAACATTGCCTACGCCCGGCCAAGCGCCACGCAGGCCGAGATCGAGCATGCCGCCAAGCTCGCCAGTGCGCACGACTTCATCAGCAGCCTGCCGAAGGGTTACGGCACGCTGGTCGGTGAACGCGGCGTGAAACTGTCGGGCGGCGAGCGTCAGCGCGTGGCGATCGCCCGTGCCTTCCTGGCGGACGCACGCATCCTGATCCTGGACGAGGCAACATCGAGCCTCGATTCGGAATCGGAGGTGCTGATCCAGCAGGCGATGGAGCGGCTGATGGTCGGCCGCACGACGCTGGTTATCGCCCACCGGCTGTCGACGGTGCGGGCGCTGGACAGGCTCTTGGTGTTCGACCGCGGCAAGATCGTCGAGGAGGGCTCGCATGACGAGCTGATCCGGCTGAAGGGCGGCATCTACCGCCGCCTGTTCGAGCGCCAGGCGCTGGAGCTGACCAAAGGCCTGGTGATCTGAGTTGAACGCAGAGCCCTATCCCGAGGAATTGGGGTAGGGCACTGCGTTGGTTCATCCGGGCATTCGCTCGATTGCCTGCAAGGACGGGTCCATCTTGTCCCAGGCATAGCCGTGGACGGTGTAGGTGACCACCTGCGGATCGAACTGGCCAGGATCGTCAAGGCTGGCCGCGTGGACCGCTATCAGCTCCGGCATGGCAACGGATATCAGAAAGACCGGCGTTCCGCAGGTTGGACAGAACGCGTGGATCTTTTCGTTGCCGCTGGCGCTCGCTATACGCCAGGTGCTCACCTCGCCGGTGATTGCCATATCGGCTCGCTGGCCGAAGGTCAGATAGGATCCGTGGCCCGTGCCGCTGCGCTTCTGGCAATCGTTGCATTGGCAGTGGTTCTGGAAGATGGGCTCGTCGCTGGTTTCGTAACGGATTGCGCCGCAAGCACAGCCGCCGGTATAGCGCTTGGTCATTGTGATTCTCCCGCTGGCAGTCAGGCCGATTTCGGCTTGGCGAAAAGGTCAATGCCGCTGCCGGTTTCGAGGAAGGATTTCATGCTGGACAGCACCGCCGGCCAGCCTTGGCTGATGCCCTTGGCCATGCCGCTGCCG
Source organism: Mesorhizobium sp. WSM4306 (assembly GCF_007003975.1). Classification (GTDB taxonomy): domain Bacteria; phylum Pseudomonadota; class Alphaproteobacteria; order Rhizobiales; family Rhizobiaceae; genus Mesorhizobium. The sequence continues at coordinate 115,635 of NZ_VFTC01000001.1, read as the reverse complement.
GCCTCGAGCTCGTCATGGCTGACGGTCAGCTTGACCATGGTGTCGTATTCATCGATGGCGAACGTCACCCGGCTGTGCTTGGTCGGATCGTCGGCCTGCGAAGCGTTGGCCCAGGTGATGACAAGACGGGTCGGCGGCGAGATTTCAACCACCTTGCCGACGAGTTCGACGGTGCGCTCGTCATTGGCGCGGATATGTTCCCACTTCGAGCCGGGTTTCCAGTCGGAGACGTTCTCGTGGCCCCAGTAGCGCTTGGCGATATCTGGTTTGGTGATGGCCTCGAACACCTTTTGTGGCGTCGAGCGGATATAGGTCACGTAGACAAAACTGGTGGTTTCCCGGGTCATTGGTCGTCTCCTTCGAGTTCTTGCTTCAGGTCGTGCAGCAGGCTCAGCCGCTGCCGTTCGAATTTGCGCACCCACCGCTCGTAGACTTCGTGCAGCGGCACGGGGTTGATGAAATGCAGCTTTTCGCGGCCGCGCTTGACCGTGCTGATCAGATTGGCCGCCTCCAACAAGTCGATGTGCTGGGTCGCGGATTGCCTCGCCATGTCGAGGTTTTCGCAAAGCTGGCCCAGCGTCTGTCCGTTCTTCTCGCACAGAAGATCGAGCAGCTTTCTGCGTGTTGGGTCGCCCAGCGCTTTGAAAACCTTGTCGGCGTCCATCGGTCTCACTCATCTTGCAGACATAATATGCAGGTAAATACCTGCATGTCAACTCGCAACCAATCGTAACCCGGAAGGGGAGGGATCCGTCGATGTCAGATGGGAGTCGGATCGATGGCGCCGCGGGCGAAACATCGAATGGAATCAATGGGCAAGCCCCCTATGCGGGCGCTTGGGAATATGCTGCGGTGGCTGTGGAGTTGCGTCTAGGTTCTAGCGACGAATTTGTCGGGATCGGCGCAGAAATGCGTGATGATCTGGCAAAGATCCGGCTCGTTGATCATGCGCACGGCCTCGGCCGCGTTGACCCATTTTCGGGTGCGCGCGCGCTTTTCCTTCCAGCGGTCGGAGACGCGCTCGACCTGCATTGGAAACACCAGAACTTCGCAAGGCACTTCCTCGCCGGACGCCAATGCCTTGGCGTAGAAGTAACGGCCAGCCTCGAAATGCGAGATCTTGCCGCGCAATCCGGCTTCCTCGCCGGCCTCACGCGCCGCGGCCTCGCAGAGCGGTTCCCTGGCCTCGGGCCAGCCCTTGGGCAGCACCCAGCGGCCGGTGTCACGGCTGGTGATCAACATGATTTCGATGCCGTTTTCGGTGGTGCGCCAGGGCAGCGCGGCAACCTGAAGACGGCACGGCGCGGTGCCGAAGAGTCGCCGGACCCTTTCGGCCATATGGTTGTGCGTCGTTGGTTTCGTCAACATCGCAGAAAGCTACCCCAGCCCTCAGAATCGTTTGCCGCCAAACGAATCTTACGGCGAAGTGTAAGTCATAAAAGTAAAAAAACGTCACACCAACCCGTGGAATTTCGCCAACAGGTGTCTATTCAACAGAATATTGTGTCTTGCGGCGCCCGTTTCCATAGCAAACAGGGCGGGTTTGGCCGCCTGAACAGAAAGGGGGCGAATCAGCCGGCGTGATCGTCGGCGATCGGCTTCTGGTAGGTAAAACCCATGTCCCAGGGAAAGTAGATCCAGGTGTCCTGGCTGACTTCGGTGACGAAGGTGTCGACCAGCGGCCTGCCTTTCGGCTTGGCGTAGACGGTGGCGAAATGCGCCTTGGGCATCATGGCGCGCACGATGCCCGCCGTTTTGCCGGTGTCGGTGAGGTCGTCGATGATCAGCACGCCCACGCCGTCATCGGTGAGCAGCGCCGGTGTGATCTCCTTCAGCACCTGCAACTGCCCCTGGCTGGTATAGTCGTGATAGGAGGCCACGCAGACCGTCTCGATGACGCGGATGCCAAGTTCGCGCGAGATGATGGCGGCGGGAACCAGTCCGCCACGGGTGATGCAGACGATGGCTTTCCACTGACCCTTGTTGGCGCCGGCTAGCCGCCAGGCGAGCGCACGGGCGTCGCGGTGGAACTGGTCCCAGGAGACCGGAAAGGCTTTTTCAGGAAGAGACATGGTCGCGCACTCCGCAGGGCGCGCAAGCCGCGCGCAGTCACGATGGAATGCGGGCGGAATTAGCCGGAAAGCCTTGGTCTTGGCAAGTGGCAGAACCTTCAGTCAAATGGGCGTGGCCAATTCCGACGTCAGCACAGAAGTCGCGGCCGCGATCGCCCGCCGTACGTCGTGCTCACAGGTACGCCAGTTGACCACGCTGACGCGCATGGCGCGGCGGTTACGCCATGTCGTGCCGGAGAAGAAAGCTTCGCCTGTCGCATTGATTTTTTGGATCGTTTCGTCGGTAAAGACATCGTTTTCCCCGGGCGATGCGCCCGGACGAGCGAATCTGAGCAGGCCTTGATTAAGCGTTGGCCTTGCAAGAATCTCTGCACCTGGCAGTTCACCAATCCCCTCGACGATGCTGGCGCAATGTGTGCAGCAACGATCCACCAAAGCCTCCACGCCGTTGCGGCCGAGTTCCTTGAGCGCGGCATAGACGGGAACGCCGCGCGCTCGGCGAGAATATTCCGGATTCCAGTCCGCCTGGTCCCGCGCGATTGTCGTGGGCGGGACATAGGATGCGCTTGATGTCATTGCAGTGCGGTGCGCCTCCCGGTCCGCGATGATAGCGATGCCGCAATCGAAAGGGACGTTCAACCATTTGTGGCCATCGGTCGCCCAGCTATCCGCCAGTTCCACACCGTCGAGCAGGTGCCGGTAGGTTCGGCTCGCGCGTGCGAACAGGCCGAATGCACCGTCAATGTGAACCCAGGCGCCGGCTGAATGCGCCATCGGGACCAACTCCCTGAACGCGTCACAGGCGCCGATGTTCAGGTCGGCGGCATTCAGCACCAGCATGGTCGGTTTGGAACTGCCGGAAAGCGCGGCGTCGAGAGCCGCGGGAGAGACGCACCCATCCTTGTCCGTTTTCAGCTGTTCAATGGCGTTGCGGCCGATTCCCAAAAAGCGCACCGCGCGCTCTATGGTGACGTGCCGCTGGTCGCTCGTCAGCACCCTGATCCCGGGCGCACCAATCAGCCCGTCCTCTTCTACATTCCACCCGACGCGCTTGAGCAGGCTCGCCCGCGCAGCCGCAAGGCTGGTCATGTGCGCCATCTGGCAACCGCTGGTGAAAGCGAAAGAGGCATCGCGCGGCAGGTCGAGCAACTCCTTGATCCATTCGCCCGCAGTCTCTTCGATTATTGCGGATGCAGGACTGGAGGCATAAACCGTGGCGTTCTGATCCCAGGTGGCTACGAGCCAGTCGGCGGCCAGTGCGGATTCCAGCCCGCCGCCAATCACCCAGGCAAAGAAGCGTCCGCCTGCGCTGCCATGCATCCCTACGCCGGCATCCCTGGCAAGTGCTTGGACAACTTCCTCGGCACTGCTCTCATCGGGCGGCAATGGACCGGCAAAAGATCGCTTGAGATCCGACAGACTGGCAGTCGCCGCCACCGAACGACCATCCAATCCGTCGATCCATGCACGTGCCGCGCGGTAGGCGAGATCGAGCGCAGTGTTCATGAGTGGGTCCCTCAAAGCGGTGGTATTTGCACATACCGGGACGCAGCTAGCCGGCCACCATGCCGGTTGTGCGGTTAGTTTTACTCAGTTTGACCAGTGCCGATTGCTCCGACAAACGAAAAGGACTTACAGTAGACATCAGCGAAATTGGCGAATTGGGGCTTGCCACTCATGTCGACCCGCGCACCCTTACGGCCAGATTCGGGTGTTCTATTGGGGCTGGACAACGCGCTCCTGCGTACCCTGATGGCGGTTGTCGACACAGGCAGTTTCGTCGGCGCTGCCCGAATAGTGCACAGGACGCCATCTGCCATCAGCATGCAAATGAAGCGACTCGAAACGCAGATCGGACAGCCGATCTTTGTGCATCAGGGGCGCTCCATAATGTTGACGCCAGCAGGTGAAGCGCTTCTGACCTATGCGCGGCGCGTTCTTGGAATAGCCGAAGAGGCGATAGTGCGGTTCAATCGCCTGTTGCACGGGCGCGCGGTGCGACTGGGAATGACGGACGAATATGCCTTTGCGTTCCTTCCCTCGGTTCTCGCCAGCTACACAGCGGCCTATCCGCTAGTGGAGATCAGCGTGATGTGCCGCACGAGCAGCACGATGTCGAGGATGCTGGATGAGGGCGAACTGGACGTGGCACTGGTGACAGCGGGCGCGACCGATCGAGCTGGATGGCCCGACACGGCCATCCATAGAGATCGGCTTGTGTGGGCAGGCCTTGCACATGGAGCCGCCCATCTCCGTCGTCCGCTGGCGGTCGCCGCAGGTCCGGCGAGTTGCATCTGGCGGAAGTCAGCCATCGATGCGCTCGACGCAGCCGGCATCTCTTATCAGATCGTTTGTACAAGTGAGAATCTTGTAGGCCAGCTCGCGCTGGTGATGGCGGGGCTGGCAGTTGCGCCGTTGCCGATTGTAGCCTTGTCGGCCGAACTGACGCCATTCGGGCCTGAGCAAGGCCTTCCGTCTGTTGGTTACTATGACGTAGTTTTGCGGCTCAGTCCTCACGCGCCGCATGACATGACTTCCACCATCGTTGATCATGTTCGGGCGTATTTTGCTACGCGCCAGAATTCTTGACCTTCGCCTGCTAACGCGACAGGAAAGCCGCCACCGGCACGGTGCGCAACACGGTGCGCGTCACGCCGCCGAACAGGAGCTGGCGCAGCCAGGAATGACTGTAGGCGCCGAGCACCAGAAGGTCGGCGCCCGTTTCAGCGATCCTGGTCTGGATGACGTCGTCGACCGAGGCGTTGCCCGACTGCTGCACCGAAACGCTGACGGTTGCGCCATGCCGGGAGAGCGCCGCGGCGATCTCCGCGCCGGCGGCCTCCGGATTGTCGTCCAGTGTATCCGGCGGATCGATGACCAGAATATCGGTCTTCTCGGCTTCGATGATGAAGGGCAGGGCGTCGAAGGCGGCGCGAGCTGCCTCCTTGCTGCCGTTCCAGGCCAGCAGCACATGCTTGAAGCTGGTGACCAGCGGGCCTTCATGCGGCACCACCAACACCGGTCGGCCGGCATCGTAAACCAGCGTGTCGACATCGGCGCTCGGGTCGCCGCCGGTCTCGCGCTGCGCGGCAATGATCAGGTCGGCGGCGCGCACGCTGGAAATGCCGGTCAGCGCGCTGTCGCCGGAAAAACTCTCGAGGCTGCGCCATTCAAAGGAAAGGCCGGATTTTTCGATCCGTCCGAGGAAAAGCGCCTGCAGTTTTTCGGCGCGCTCGCGATTCATGTCGGCGGAGACTTGCAGGAACTCGGTGTCGGGAAAGCCGGTGGCGGAAGTGTAGGGAACGGGCAGCGCTTCGGCATGAATGCCGATGAGATGGCTTTCAAACCGGTCGGCAAGCGGGATGGCGCAGTCGAGCACGCGCTCGGCATCCTGTTCGTTCTGCAATATGGCGACGATGGTCTTGAAGCGCATCGGAAATCCCTCAAATCTGCCGGCGCCTGATGCGCCCAAGGGAAAACGTCAGAGTACGGCGCTTGGTTCCGGCTCGGCGATGGGCTGCGAACCCCAAGGTCAATTGGCGGCGGTGAAGCCGGCCACCATGGCCTCGACATCCGCGCGTGCCGAATCCAGCGCCTCCTGGCTGCGGGCGCGCACGACCAGCTCCGTCCAGAATTTGCCGTCGCCATATTTCGGGTAGGAACCGATGATCGTGTCGGGATGCGCCTTCTGGATGTCGCCCAAGGGACCGCCGATCAGGCCTTCGCCGAACGGGCACTGGACGGTGGCCGACAGCATCTTGGTGCCGGCCTTGAGCGTCGGCACGACATTGTCGAGCATAGCCTGAAAGATTGCCGGCACGCCGGCCATGACATGGACATTGCCGATGCGAAAGCCGGGCGCGACGGAGACCGGGTTGTCGATATGGTCGGCACCGCGCGGCATGCGCGACATGCGCTTGCGCGCCTCGGTGTATTCGATGCCGCGCGCGGCATAGCTCTCGCCCAGCATGGCATAGGCCTTGGCGTCGTATTCGCAGGGCACGCCAAAGGCCTTGGAGATCGAATCGGCGGTGATGTCGTCATGCGTCGGGCCGATCCCGCCGGTGGTGAAGACGTAGGTGTAGCGCGCGCGCACGGCATTCACCGCCGCGACAATCTCGTCCTCCTCGTCGGGAACGATGCGCACTTCCTTCAGGTCGATGCCGATGGCCGTCATGATGTCAGCGAGATGGCCGATATTCCTGTCCTTGGTGCGGCCGGACAGAAGCTCGTCGCCGATGACGAGCATGGCGGCAGTGACGATTTCGGGCATGGAAGGCTCCGGTGGAAGGTGCCTCAAGGCAGACGGGTCGCCTGGGCAGACAAGATTGCCTGAGATAGCGCGACATGGGACGGGCGGCAATGCCGTCAGAAGCCGGCGGGCTGCCTTGCCGTGCTTCTGGCGGTGGGTGATGGTGCGCGTCGGTCCGCTCCGGGTGAAACATGCTGGTATCGATTCTGTTATGGCTGCTTGGCGGTCTGCTCCTGCTGGCTCTCGTCATCGCCGCCTGTCTGGTCGCAGCGACGCTGTGGATCGCGGCCAAGGCCGAAAGACTGGTGCCGGCCAGCGGACAGTTCGTCGAGATCGACGGCAACCGCATCCACTATGTCGAAACGGGCAAGGGGCGGCCGATCGTGTTCGTGCACGGACTTGGCGCGCAACTCCACCAGTTCCGGCACACGCTGTTTGACCGCTTCGGTCCAGGCTACCGGTTGATCGCGCTCGCTCGGCCGGGATCGGGCCATTCGGTGCGGGCGAGAGGAGCGACAGGCCGTTTGCCTGACCAGGCCGAGATCATCAGGCGCTTCATCGAAACGCTCGGCCTGGAAAGGCCGCTTGTGGTCGGGCACTCACTGGGCGGCGCCGTCGCGCTGACCCTGGCGGTGGAACATCCCGAGGCGATTTCCGGCATCGCCTTGCTGGCGCCGCTGACGCATCTGGAAGCCGGCGTGCGCGAAAAGGCGGGCCTGCTCTACATCCGGTCGCACCTGTGGCGCTCGATCATGGCCTATACGGTCGCGATACCGACGAGCCTCCGATATGAGCGGCCGACAATGGAGTTCATCTTCGCGCCGCAGGCCGTTCCCGCCAATTACATGGTCGATGGAGGCGGATGGCTCGGGCTGAGGCCAAGCCATTTCCATGCGACCTCTACCGATTTCGTGGCGGTCGAAGAGGATCTTGGCCGCATTGAGCAGCGTTACGGCGAGATCGCCATGCCGGCCGGTATTTTCTTCGGGAGCGCCGACCGCGTCATCGCCATGCGCACCCATGGAGAGCCGATGAAGGACAGGATCGGAGGGCTCGATTTCGAGGCCGTCGATGGCCTCGGCCATATGCCGCAATTCGTCGAGCCGGACCGCGTCATCGCCTTCATCAAGCGTGTCGCCGAGCGGGCATTCGCAGGCCCGGATTGATCTTGTCGGACCGCGCTGGCGCGACTAGTCGGAAACTTCGGTCTGTGGCCGGTCGCGGCCATCGGCCAGTTCGTCGTGCCACTTGCCGTCGGCATCCTCATACTGGATGCCGTCCGTGGTGCCGGCGACCTGCTGCTCGGCCGAGGCGATCTCGGCGGCGCGCAGCGCGTCCTGATGGGTGGGGAATGTCTCCGAGTATGTCGAACCGACCTTGTAGGCCCAACCCCCGTCATGCTCGACGATCTGGTACGTCAGCTTCGCCATGGAATCCTCCGGTTCGTCCGTTCGTTCAACGCGGCCCGTTCTTCAATGCAATTTGGCGTCGGGCAGCCGGTCTTCAGGAACCAGCACTTCCGATTCCTTGGCCGCTTCGATCAACGCCCGGCGCGCATCGGCCGTCGAACGATAACCTTCCAGCACTTTGAGGCAAGTGTCGAGAGCATCACGATGGCGCGGGCCCCGATTGAGCGGCCAGACCGTCATCAGGCACTCCGCCGCTTCCTGGGCGCTGCGGATCTGGCGGTATTTGCCGACGTGGCCGAGTTCGACCACGACGGGCGTTTCAAAAGGTTTGCTATCCATGATGGCCGCAACGCAAAGCAGCCAATTTGGTTGCAAAAGTGGCAGTGAGCCTGCGCCCAAACGTCTCAGTAGCCGCAATCGTTGCGCAGCCAGCGTGCATTGGTCCAGCCTGTCCGGCCCTTGAAGTCGATCTGGTACCAGTTGCCGCGGCGGTCGAAGATTTCGGTGTGATCGCCGTTGAACAGCTGGCCGATCATGCGCGACGACGAGTTCGGCCGCACCCGAACGGCGAGAAACCCGCTGCCCGTATCCAGATCGTAGTGCCTGGACAGGCCATGCACCGTACCTTCGCAATATTGCGCGCCAACCGGAGATGACGCAGCGAACGACAGCGCGACCACCAGAGCGGCGGCCGCGGGATAGATTGCCCTTGATGCCATGACTTTGCTCCCAACCCAGCCGCCAAGGCGGCCTTACCCCCAGGGACTATTGCGGGGCGGATTAAAGCGAAGCTGCGGCAACCTGTCCAGCGGATGCGTTTTTGCGCATCCGTCGGTGCAGGCTCTCAGCCTTTCATCCAGTGCTGCATCGTCGTTACCGAGCGGGCAAGCTGCGGCGCCGGATGGATTTTCTGGTCAAAGGTGGCGGCGGCGCGCCAGCCCCAGCGCGGGTCGGCAAGGAAAGCGCGGGCCAGCGCCACCATATCGGCGCGGCCGTCGGCGACGATCGCTTCGGCCTGGGCGGGATCGTCGATCAGGCCGACGGCCCGCGTCGGGATGTCGGCGCCCTTGCGCACCGCTTCCGCCAGATGCACCTGGTAACCGGGGCCGATCGGCAGCTTTTGCAACGGCGAATTGCCGCCGCTCGAGCAGCAGAGATAGGCGATGCTCAGCGCTTTCAGCGCCTTGGCCACTTCGATAGCATCCTCGACGTCGAAGCCGCCATCGACCCATTCTTTCACCGACAGGCGCGTGCCAAGCATCAGGTTTGGAACCGCCTTCCTCACCGATTTGGCGATCTCGAGCAGAAAACGCATGCGGTTTTCCAGCGAGCCGCCCCAGCGGTCGGTGCGTTGGTTGGAGAGCGGCGACAGGAACTGGAAGATCAGATAGCCGTGCGCGGCGTGCAGTTCGAGGAAGTCGAAGCCGGCGCGCTCGGCCCGCTTTGCGGCTTGAGTGAAGCGCTCGACGAGCTGCAGGATTTCATCCTCCTCCAGCGCATGCGGCACGTTCCAGCCGGTGTCATAGGCGATGGCCGAAGCCGAGACGGTCTGCCAGGGATCTTCGCCCGGCTGCAATGGACCGCCGCCTTCCCAGGGCTTTCGGTTCGACGCCTTGCGCCCGGCATGGGCAAGCTGGATGCCGAATTTCGTCTCCGGGGCGGCGACGCGCCTGGCGGCATCCAGCGTGCGGCGGGCGGCCGCCTCGTTGTCGTCGGAATAGAGGCCGTGGCAACCATGGGTGATGCGGCCGCGCCGCTCGACATCGGTCATTTCTACGGTGACCATGCCGGCGCCCGACATCGCCAGGTTCATCCAGTGATAGAGATGCCAGTCGCTGGCCGAGCCATCGTCGGCGGAATATTGGCACATCGGCGCCACTGCGATGCGGTTCGGGAAGGTCAGGCCATCAAGGGTGATCGGCTGGAAAAGCGAGGTGGTCATCAGAAAACTCCGGGAAGGATGCTGTTATCTAGGCAATGGCGACTGCCGGCGCCAGACACGAGGCGGTGAAACCGCTGCTGGACCAATCGCTGGCCGGATTGCGGAAACAGCGGTTCGCGGCTACGCCTTGCCGCCGGCACCAAGGAGTTCATCATGGAAGATCGCATTCGCATCCGTTCGGAGGAAGTCCTGTCCGACGACTGGGCGGTCCTGAAGAAGACCGTGCTGGACTATCGCCGGCGCGACGGGCAGTGGGAGACGCAGATTCGGCAGACCTACGATCGCGGCGACGGCGCCGTGATCCTGCCCTTCGATCCCGAGCGCCAGACGGTGCTTCTGGTGCGGCAGTTCCGCTATCCCGCCTATGTCACCGGCCACCGCGAACCGCTGATCGAGGCCTGCGCCGGTCTGCTCGACGAAAACGATCCGGAAACCGCCATCCTCAAGGAGGCCGAGGAAGAGCTCGGCTATCACTTAGAGAACATCGAGCGGCTGTTTGCGCCCTATATGAGCCCGGGCAGCGTGACCGAACGGCTGTGGTTCTTCGTGGCGCGCTATTCACCTGCCGACCGCATCTCGGCCGGCGGCGGCGCACCGGAAGAGGGCGAGGACATCGAGGTGCTCGAAATGCCGCTCGACGAGGCGCTCGCCGGCATAGCCGACGGCCGCATCATCGACGCCAAGACGATCATCCTGATCCAGCACCTGAAACTGTACCCGCTGAAGGCTTAGCTCCGCGAAGCTCGGCGGGCCTCACTCGGTGGGCTGCGGACAGGGTGGCACGTCTACTTCGCGGATGAAGTTGCGCAATTCCTCCATGTCCCCGGACAGAGGCCGGTCGTCGGAATAGTGCGCGATATTGTCCCGGACCACGCGGTAGATGGCGTCGGTACCAGGTGCACGTGCACCGCGCTCGGCCAGAAAATCATGGGCCTGCGCGGCGGCCATGAGTTCGATTGCCAAAATGTATTCCGCGTTGTCGATAACGGCGAGCAGCTTGTTGGCTGCCACCGTTGGATGCGCCAAAAAATCCTCTTGCAGGCCGGATGTGACGCCGCCGTCGGTCGCCGCCGGAGCGGCCAGGCGCCGGTTGACGTTGCTGAGCGACGTGGCGGTGTATTGGGCAATCATGAAGCCGGAATTGGCTCCGTCCTCATCGGCAAGGAAAGGCGGCAAATTGTTGACCAGGGGATTGACGAGACGGTCGATGCGACGCTCGCTCATTCCAGCCACCTGCGCCAAAGCGATGGTCAGGCCGTCGGCGGCCTGCCCGAGCGCCGGCGCCACCGCATGCGCCTCTGAAACAACCTGAGGATCGTTCAACGACCCGAATACCGCGGGATTGTCAGTGACGGCAGCCAATTCACGGTCGACCAGCTGAGCAGACCGGTCCAACACCTCGCGGGCGGCGCCATGAACATGCGGCACGGCGCGAAGACTGAGTGCGTCCTGCGTGCGACTGCCGTGAGCAAGCGCGATGAGCGCGCTGCCGTGAAGCCAGCCGCGCAGCGCTTTGCCCACATCCTGAATGCCGGGTGAGGGCCGCATCGCCAGGATGGTTTCGCCAAAGGCCGGCATTTGCGCGCCTGCGGCTTCAAGCGTCAAAGCAGCCGCGGCATCAGCCCATCCCAACAAGCGCTCCGCGCGCTGCACGGCGATGCTGGTCAAGCCGGTCGCGCACGCCGTGCCATTGACGAGACTCAAGCCTTCTTTCGCGCCAAGCTCCAGGGGCTCCAGACCCATTTCGGCAAGCGCTTCCAGCCCGCTCATCGAGCGACCTGCCACGGTTGCACTGCCTTCACCGATCAAGACCAGTGCCACATGCGCGTTGTGCGTCAAATACCCGGCCGATCCCCTGGACGGCACGTCGGGAATGCAGTCGCACTCGATAAAGGTGAGCAAGTTGCGGACGATCCGAGGGCTTACACCCGAATGGCCATGCGCGAAATTTGCCACCTGGGCGGCAATGATGGCGCGCACGCCGCGTCTCGGCACCAGGTCACCGACGCCGCATGCGTGGCTGCGAATGATATTGCGCGACAGTTTCTTTTGCAGCGCAGGCGCCACCACCTTGCTTGCCAATGCGCCGACTCCGGTATTGACGCCATAGGCGCGGATGCCTTTTTCGACGATGGAAGCGACGAGCTGGTTCGCAAAAGCGATCCGCTCCCATGCTGCTTTGCTCAGCGCCAGGGATTCGCCTTCGCTCACTTGTGCGATGTCGCGCCAGCTGGCGTTTTTGTCGATCGTTACTGTCATTGGTCGTTCCGAAATAGCGTTGCGGATGCGCAAGCGCTGTTGGGTCGCGCGGAGGTGGCTGAGAAACTTGCTCTCGGCTCCGTACCGCACAACCGCCATGCATAATGGCGATGGAACCGGCGACTGATGCGACTGGAGCGACGTCGTGGGTAATAAAACTCTGATCCAGCATCTGAAGCTCAATCCGCCTTCGGGTTGAACCACGGCTCCATTTCGGCGCTTGCATTATCCGGTTTGACCGGCGAATCCCGGTCGCCTAGTCGTCCGGAAGTTGCAAGGACACCGCAGCCAAGAATACGGGCCACCTGGATCGCGATCGGCGCCCGCTCAACATCGTCCAGGCGCGATCGACTCGAGCCTGGAAATCCCCCTCCGAAGTGCCTCGCCCGGATGATCGAGGCAGCCGAGGCGCTTGGCAGCGAATTCGACATGGTGCGTGTCGATTTCCACGAGGAGGATGGAGAACCGATCTTCGGAGAATTCACGGCTATCCCCACAGCGGGTTGCTGCAATTCGACCCGGCCAGCTTTGATGGCGAACTAGGTGCGCGCCTCCGCCTACCTCTGCCGTGTGCCCAGCCGATTTGCCGGACGATACAAGGCTATGCTTGTCGCTGCCGGCTATCTCGACATTTGAGACAGCTGCCTCGGGTAACCCGCGAGCCGATCTATAGCGGTTGCTATGGACAGCTTGGCCAGCTCGTCCTCGACCTGCCTGGCTGCAGAGTCGGTGCTTTCGAAGTGTTGCATCAACTGATACCGCAGTAGCGCGAGTTGCGCCGGGCGATAGATGGGCCCACTTCTCGCGATTTCGGGGTTCAGGGTCGCGATCATCGGTCAATTTGCCTGATGGGGTCGATCTTCGTGAGCCGCTGCCGAGCCTCGAACACGCGCCGTTGCGCAGAGCGAATTCGGCAACACAAGGCGAGGTTCACGGCGACGCCGCACTCTTCATCGAGCAAGTTTTCAGCGCGTTCGAGATCCAGCTTTGCACGACCGACACGCTGTCGTGCTCTGGCCAGTTCCAAGTTCATCAGGTCCATTATTCCGCTTCCTTTGGGTTGCGGTCCCTTCGGAATACCAACCCTGCCGAAAGCTTTGGTTCCTGCGACGTATTGGCTGACGACCGCTAAGGCCGCCGGCAACCCCTCCCACACCATCCGCAGTGGGTCGCGATCATTGTGCGAATTCTTTCGGGCTTGTTGGGTCGATTGTCGCCAGACGCCCTCCGGGCTTCATGACACGCCGCCTCGCAGATCGTATCCTGCTGCACATGGCGAGGTTCTCAGCCACCATTTCCTCGCTGCGTACAAGCGCGAGCTCGGTCTGTTTGATGCGCTGCAGGGCATCGGCGAGTCGCATCGTCTGAAGATCGGCTGCCATTCCGGGTCCTGGGTCTGCGGGATTCATGGGCGTCTAACACATGGCGGGCGAAATCGTTCCCTATTGTCGGGCGAAACCGGCGCCGCATCAAGGGGGCTGAGGTTGAGTGCCACGAACGCAGACGGCGTTTGGGCCGAGCGCAGAGAGACGACGACGAGCGGGAGCAATCCGATCACTTCTGATTAGGTTGCCAAGTCGGCGACTTGAAGCCCGCCGCCTCACGGTGGCGGGCTGTTTGGAATGGTCAGCCTCGCTACAGCTTTGGCAGGTATCGTCACGGCCTCACCAAGCGGAGGTATCAATGGTCTCGGCGATTGGAAATCAACATCGGCAGGTACCGGAAACGAAACCCGCAAAGACAGAACCGGGCGAAGTATTTGTGCCAGGCAAAAGCGCAGACAGCGTAGGACATCGCGCCAAGGCGATGGTGGCAGAAAGTGGCGACACAGATCCTGGTGCGCAGGGGCGCGCCGCATCGACAATCGCCAGAATGGATATTACCGTTTTGACTCCACCGAGCGAAGAGCCGCCTTTGGAGTAGCTCGGGCGGCCGTGCCGGATGCCTCACGGTGGCGGGCTTCAGTCTTTGTGCAGCACGATGTAGCGACTGCTCACCGCATTCGCGCCCATGCCGCGCGTGACGACAACCGACCTATATCCCGCGGGAAGGGAACCTGTAGCGGATGGGTCGACCGGACTGCATCGCCCGACGATCTCGCCGTTGGGGGCGCCTGCGAGCCTGTTGGCCAACGCAACCTGGCATTCGTCAAGGGATACGAACATCCTGGCCGGTGACGGATCGAGCGGTTTGCAGACAGCCTGGCTTGGGCTGCACGACAGCAGAACCATCATTGCTGCAGTTGCCGGATCCATTTGCGAGTTTCTCCCCTTGTGGACGAAATCCAACGCGGGAGCGGGGACTTTGTTTCGCAGCTGCTAAAATATCGGAGCGTCGGTGGGAACCAGAGAGTGGCTATGTCGGTTCTTTGAGCATGCGAGGCAAAATCAAAGATCCGCCGCCGAAACCCAGCCCGAAGAAGACGCCTGTCCGTCCAGACCAGGACGCATCGCCGGAGCCTCAACATGTCGACCCGCCACCGCGAGATGTGCGCGAGGCGCCGGCGCCAAATCCAAACGGCGATAAAAAATCCTGACGGCCGACCTGCCAACCGACCCCACTTTATCTTCCCCGAAATCTTCGAGAGCCGCCACTATGGCGCCAATCGCTCCGGAGCGCCTTCAGCCATCCACGATGCGGGTGAAAATCTCCAGGCAGTCAATCCCAGATTCCATGGAACGTTACCGCAGAAGATTTCGTTCCCTCGGTCAGCATCGATATGGCGGCGGGCTCGCAACTGACGGAGAAATTGCCATGAAAGTCGGTAACCGCATGACCAGGAATGTTCAGGTCGCCAATCCTGAGCAGTCAATTCGCGACGTAGCGCTGATGATGGGCAAACTAGACGCTGGAGTGATGCCCGTAGGCAATAACGACCGGCTGGTCGGTATGATCACCGATCGCGATATCGCCATCCGCGGCGTGGCGTTGGGCAAGGGACCTGACACCAAGGTGCGTGACGTCATGAGCGCAGAGGTCAAATACTGCTTTGACGATGAAGAAATCGAGGATGTTTTGGAGAACATGGGCGACTTGCAGGTTCGACGGCTCCCTGTTCTCAACCGCGACAAGAGGCTCGTCGGCATCATCTCCCTTGGCGACCTTGCGACAAATGGCGAAGCGACAGAAGCAGCCGTGGCTTTGAGCGGCATCTCGAAGCCGGGTGGCGAACATTCGCAGACCGCTCCTGGCTGAAGGCCGCGGCAAACCTCGGGCCAAAGCCTTGTTTTGCGGAGCGCCGGCCGACGTCGGCGCCCGCCTTCGGTCGCGACGCCTTCACGCCGACGCTTTCTGGCCATAGGGCGTGAATGTCTCGGCAACGCTGATATCGTTGCGACGAACAAGGCAAAAGGAAGCCGAGGCTCCTGCACAATGCGTTCGGCTGTTTGGATAGTGGTCCGCTTGGGGGCAAATGCTTTAGAGCCGCATGACCTTGTCCAGGCCCAAGCGCTTCCGCTGGCCTTCCGCATAGACAAGCGCGAGGGCTTCAAGCTCGAATGAGATGTTGCTTGCCTGATCGCCCTCGACCACATGGACAAACCATTCGCCGCAGGCTTCGACCACCTCAACCGCCTTCTGGCGGGTATCGCTTTCCTGGATTACATCCATGGCAAAATTGCCTCGCCCGTAGATGACAATTTTGGATTTATATGGCCGCCGAAATCGGGCCTTCAATTAAAAAAGATGGTACGGATTCATACCAAGCCATTGCTGGAAAACTGACCGGCCCTAGCTAGCCGACGCGGCTTTCCGAACTCGCCGCAATGACCGACGCGATGGACTCTCCTCATGCACCGCACCGGCCATTTGCTGGCCACGCTCGTCTGGATGCGTGGCCTGTTTTGCCCGGGCAAGACTTGGTAAAACTCTGGCCCGCGCGCCGCAAATCACGCTGTGGTTGCGCTCCTCGCTCCGGCCGCTTCGATGCAAATTTGGGCGACAATCCCTGGGTTCGAGATGTCAGCGCGACGGATCCGAGCCGCCTTCGGATGCGACGCTTGGAACCTCCGACGTATCCGGCGGATTATCTACCGAGGCGAATTACCATGGAAGACAAACCGGCGGCCAAATTTTCAGGAGGAACTCTCGTCACGGTGCTGGTGATTTGCCTGCTCATCATAGGCCTGTTTTTTATTGGCTTCCGATACTCGGAGCGCGATCAAGGGGCGCTGATCATACCTGGCGCCGTGCAGCAAGGAGGCGCTGAACGACCTTAGGGAGGCGGAAACCCAAGGCATTCCGGGGCAGGAGATCGATGAAGAAATTGGCCTGATCTTCGAAGCCATCATGCGGGGGTTGCGCTAGGAACTCGGATTGCAGGGAGCGGCTCGGGAGCCCAACTTTTGATATTGAAAACCGCCGCTGGCCGGTCTTATAAAATTCGACGTTGCCATTGCTTTTCGTAGGGAGGCGGTGATGGATAACGTGGTTCCCTTCCGCAAGGCCTTGCCTTGCATCGAAGTGGTCGAAGCATGCGGCGAATGGTTCGTCCGCGTGGTCGAGGAAGACCAGGAACTTAGCCGCTCATTCGATCTGGAATCGTTGGCGCTGTCATTTGCGGAAGGCCAGCGGATACGCCTGCATCTCGATAAGATCGTTCGGCTCTAGCTTCTCTTCGGTACTGCATGCGTTCTTCCCTCGCGGAATGTCTATCCGCGCGGAACCTAATAAACGTCGTCAGCTTATCTTCTGATGAGCGCCCGCGGCACCGACTTTTTGTATAAGTGGATTTCGGTCAACGTTCCCGAGACCGTCGGCGCCGACATCATCTCAGTTGCCGAGCTCACTCAAAAGCTATTCGCCGACGCCAAGGCGATCGGCATCAGCAGTGTTGAAATTGAGGAAGAAACCGGGAGTGTTTACGAGGCTATCCTAGACGCAATCGTGCACCACGATGCCGGCTTATCTGAGTGAAAGCATCGATGACCAGCGTCTGGGTCGCGTTCTGTTTCGTCGGCATCGTGGTGGCACTGGTGGTGTTATGGTCGATGAGGTTGTAGCGGCTGAGAGAGCCATCGGCAGCGAAAACGTTCTTCCCTGAAACCTTTAAGCTGTCGCCGAATTGTGCCTGATGGCTGACGAAGAAAAAGAAAAACCTTTGGACCCGAAAGTCGAGTTCGTGCGTAAAGTTGCGCGTGAAACCGGTGTTTCTGAAGAACAGGTGCGAGCGCTCGTATCGTTGCTGGGCTACGATCTCTCATCCGTGATGCGCGAAGCCCGAATTCTAAAGAGGGGCCATGAGCACCCGCGGCATTAACTTCCTCGGTCCTCCCAAGCGGGGTGCCCGAGTGTAATCGACCGCAATCGAGGTCGACTGGGCCTACCCTTTGAAGAAAAGAATACAATCACAATAACCACCACCAAACCCACCGGAAGCGCGGGAGCGCCCTGCATATTAGCGATCGGGAACATACGGCTTCTGCGGGCGTTTATCGGGTGATCGGCCTTCTGGGAGGTTGCCATGAGAAAACTGTTACTTGCTTCGGTGATTGCCATCGCCTCCGCCGCAGCCACGGTCGTGCCTGCGGATGCACGATTCTTCGGTCCTGGGATCGGCTTCTTTGGTCCCTTCGGCGGCTTCGGCCCGTTCGGCGGTGGCCCCTTCTACGGCGGCGGCCCCTTCTACGGCGGCGGCCCGTTTTACGACTATGGCGGCCGCTATTACGGCCCCCGGTATCACGATTATTATCCCGGCTACGTGGCCCGCTACCCACATCGCTACTATTACCGGCATCATCGTCATTGCCACGTGAAGTGGGTGAGGCACTGGCACCATCACCACCGGGTGCTGGAACGGGTTCGGGTTTGCCGGTACTGACAAGCCGGACATTGGCTGCCGTTGCGCGGTGGGCGGTGGAAGGTGCTGCGGCCGTTCATAGGAAGAGTCGCTAGCGTTCAAGCACGTACACCCATACCGGCCATTCGCGCTACTGGTAGCACCAGACGCCCATATCATCTCTATTATCCTTCGAACCCGCGCCGGTGGCCTAGAGGTTGCGCCTGGTGGAAAATTAAATGCTACCTAGGTGAGTGAGTGAGTTGCTCGGCGTGGAGCGCGAGCAGGGCAAGCCGGCGTTCGCTCTCATGGCAGAGCGAGGCACGCTATGTCGGCGCGGCCTTCATCACCTTGAACCGGGAAATGCGCGAACGGCTCTGGCCCCGCGTCCAGGAGCACGCAGGGGCCGCCCCCAAGGGGATGAAGAGGCTGGCAACGCAGCCGGGGCTGGTGGGCCGCGTGAAGCATCTTCGCGGCGAGCACGACCTTCGCCATGCCTCGTTGCAGGATTTCCGCGAAGATGGAACCCAAGCGACTTCAGCTCTTTCCGCGGAAGCCGGCGGTAACCTCGTCTTTGTGCGCGGCGAAGGCTGCCAGAACCTCGTCCTTCTCGGGCTTGGGAACCTTAAAGTGGTCCAGGGTACGCCCGAGTTCCGCCGCGACCTCATCGAATTCCGCAGGCGAGATTTTCAGGCGGCGGTGGGCCTCCTCAAGGCCGAGCGGCGTCGTGCCCGGCTTGGTGGCCACAAACTTAAAGGGGCCACCCGAAACGTCGCAGACCCATAGCGTGCGCATGAACTTGAGGCCAGGCAGCCGTTCGAGGTTCTTGGTGTGCCATTCCCGTAGTTGCGGGTTCTTGGACTTCTGGCCGACAATTGGATTCTTCACGACGGCGTCGCTGAAATAGTCCACCACGGCAGCTATGGCGAACACGCCACCCAGCCGCTCATACAGACTTTTCTCAGGCGCGGCTTGCTTGGTCTGCGCAAGTGCATTGTGGACCGGCAATACAGCCGCTGACGCGGCGGCCGCCGCCAACACAGCGACAGCGACGACGCCTCGTCGTGTAAAAGGGGTCGAAACAACCGTTTTCATCTCTGATCTCCTCCCAGCGAAGCTCAGGGCCAGATCGAGCGACAGTCGGATCTGGCCGCTTCAATTGAAGGGACAACTAGGATCCCTTTTGCCTTACCCTCTGTCGGCTAAGATTCTAACGATTCCCCCGCTCGACTTATTCCCCGATGGGAGAAAGCCAATGTGTCGACCCTTGCTCGTAAGGCGGCCAGAACCTTCGACGCACTCTGCCAGGGGCTCGGCGATATCTGCCGCCTGTTCGAGCCAGCCGAATGCAGAAACTTCTTCAAGGCTGCCGGATATGAGGCCAATTAATAGCGACACGCTTTAGGGGCAAGTCATGTTTTCTACAATGATTTCAACGTGGTGCGGACGACGGGAATCGAACCCGTACGATCAGAGATCGAGGGATTTTAAGTCCCTTGCGTCTACCAATTCCGCCACGTCCGCAGGCTGCGATTTCAAGCACTTAAGCGCATAAAGGTCCAGCCATGCTAGCCCAGTTGGGACCGGATTGGCACCGAAAGGCCGGATTACTGTTCTGCGCCCGTTCTCATCGCAGCTTCGATCGCCGCCACAGCGCCTTCGTCCGACCCTTGAACAGGTGGGCGTAACCGACAGCGTGACCACTGGTGACGCATGCCCTAGACGCCGGCTGATTGCAACCACGTCGAGCCCGCTGGCGATGCGGGCCGTGATCGCCGGCCGGCGATCTTCACATGCATTCCAGACTACGAAGGCCAGCAGCAAGCGCGCAACCGTGACTGGAAGCCGACCTTGAGGCGAAGCGATGAAACGCCGGCATGATGCCAAAACCATGAACGACGTCCCAGTGCGGGCATCAGTCAAGCGCTTGCTAATATTCGACTGGAGGCGCAAACTTTCTGACACATGAGGTTCATTTTGATCGCGCTTGCCGTCGCTCACAGCTAGGCGCTCGGAAAGCTCTTAGATCGAATATGTTGGTCAACCGATGGGAGAGCTTCGATGATCAAGAAACTCACTCGGCACGTCCGAGCGGATAGTATGCGCGGTTTGATCCTTGGCCTGGCTGCCCTCGTGGTCACGTCGTCATTTGCGCAGGCAGGCGACAGCACCGCTGGCCGGAAAGTCATGGAGCAATGCCAAATGTGCCACGGCAAGGATGGCCTCGGCAAAATGTCGTATACGCCCAATATCGCCGGGCAGAAGTACGACTATCTCGTCCACGCGCTGATGGCTTACAAAGCCGGAGAGCGCAAGAGTCAAATGATGTCGCTGGTCGTCAAGAAGCTGAACGACGAAGACATTGCCAATGTTGCGGCCTACTATGCCGCAATCAAGATTACCGTCGAAGTTCCGCAGTGACAAGTAACCCAAGGTCGGCGACCCTGCATTGTTGTGTTTGCTGTTCATAGTTCCCTCCACCTGTGCCTGCAAACACGAGAGCATCTTTCCCAGGCTTCCCCAACCCCAGGGCGATGCGCTGCTCAAGCTGGCGCTTCCTGTGCCTTTGGCGCATCGATGACGCTCGTCGGCAACGGTATGGTGCGGATGCCGTCCTTCGACTTTGGAACCTTGAACCTGAGCCGTGTCGCTCTTTCCTCTAAGCTCTGCAAATTCGACGGTTACCGCATCCGGATCATCAAGGACGAAGGCGGCATTCGCTTCTACACCAAGAACGGTTTCTGCGGCTCAGGGCAGACTCGATGCGGTCTTTCACTCACGACGACGGCTTGGCGGCTAACCCAGGCCGCGCTATTCGCAATTTGAATTCGGTCAACTGTGGCGGAAATACAACTGCACGTACCGGCGCGCTCTGCTACGAAAGGGTAGGTTACAAGGGGGTTGTGATGAAGAAGCTGCTTCTTGCTTTGTCGTTCTCGCTGCTGGCGTCTTCGGCCTTTGCTGCCGATGCCATCATTGCAGAAGCCGCGCCGGTGTTTAGCTGGACGGGCGGGTATATCGGCCTTCAGGCAGGCTATGCTTGGGGTGATGGCAACATCGACCAGATCGGTGGACCGGGCTTTGTCGAGACAGACCCTGACGGGTTCCTTGGGGGTGTTTACGCCGGTTACAACTATCAGATGTCGAACAACATCGTGATTGGTGCGGAACTGGACTTCGTGTCTGCGAATGTTGATGGCAGCGGCCAAATATTCCTCGCTCCTGGTGTCCCAGCCCCGGGCGGCGTCACTGCCACCGAAGAACTCAATTGGAGTGGGGCGGCAAGACTCCGTCTAGGCTATGCCGCTGATCGCTTTCTTCCTTATATCGCCGGTGGCGTTGCATTTGGCGACATCGACATAAGCAATAATGGCGGTGGGCCATCGTTCGGAGATACGTTCACAGGATGGACGATAGGCGTGGGCTTGGATTATGCCATGACCGACAATCTGCTGCTGCGCGCCGAGTATCGCTATACTGACTTCGGCAACGAATCATTTGGGGATTTCGGTGCGGAAGTTGACCTGAAAACCAACGAGGTTCGCCTCGGCATCGCCTACAAATTCTAGTCCTCTGAAGTCTCATAAAGAGCCTGTCGCAAACCGCGGCGGGCTTTCTCTTTGCGCAGAAATCAGAAAAATATCCTGGCGATGCGTCGTCGCAAAACAGCAGCCCGGACTTAATCTGACCGCGTCTCGGCCAGCCCTTTTCAGACGCCGGCGAAAACCCGTCAAGCCATCTTTTGCCGAGTGTCGCCACTCGAATTCATAAAGGTGGTTCGTGATTTTAAAGCGCGTCGCGCTGAAACGGATTCAAGCGACGCGCTTTAAGTCTTTGTCTTGATGCGTGTCGTTGTCCCAGAACCGCAGCACACTTCTGGGCGACATGCACTAGAACAATGGGTTGTGGCCAGAATCTCAGTCGCTGAGCACGCTCAGAACTTGTAGCTGAGGTTGATGCCGACCGTGTTCAGCTTCACGTCCTGATCGCGGTCGTTGAAGGGTTCCGGCACGTCATAGTGCTCGGAGCCGAAATCATAGTAGCGATACTGCGCGCCGACGATGAACTTGTCGGTCAGCGCGTAGTCGACGCCGGCACCCACGGTCCAGCCGACGTTCGTGCGCGTGCTGGCGAATGACGCCCCCGCGACTTGCGACGTTTCGATGCCGGCAAAAGCGACGCCGCCAACGCCATAGACCAGCAGGCGGTCCATGGCGAACCCCGCCTTGGCGTTGACCGACCCGAACCACTTGATGTCGGTGCCAAATATGCTTCCAAGGCCAGATTCCGCCTTGCCGTCGATCGAGGAATAGTTGAGCTCCGCCTCGGCGCCGATAACCGCCTGGTCGAACTGCCAGAGGCCAGCGACATGGCCGCCGACGAAACCGCCGTCAATGTCGGGCGTGATGGCAAACGGCGCGTCTTCCGTCACTGATATGTCGGATTGGCCCCAGCCATAGCCGGCCTGCAGGCCGGCGTAGTAGCCGGTCCAGTCGAAGCCCGGTTCGGTCATCGGCACTGCCATAGGGTCGGCGGCAAAAGCCGGCGCGGCCAGAACAATCAGCGCACTTGCGAACGTCAGGCGACGCATTGAGTTCTCCGAAATGGCGGTTCAGAAGACGTCTTGCCGGAAGGTAACCCTATTCGCCGCAAAACGGAACCCATTGTTCAACAATCGAAATACGCCTGTTGCTGCGCGCTATTCTCTATTTGGCGTCGATGAAGTCCAGCGCCGCCTGACTGTATTCGTCCGGCGCCTGCAGCATGGCGAAATGACTGGCATTGGGCAGGATGATGAGCTTGGCGCCCGGAATGACGGAGGCCATGTATTCTGTGTGTTCGCGCTTGATCGCCTCGTCATGATCGCCGGCAACGATCGCGGTCGGCGTGGTGATCTTGCCGAGCTGTTCCTTGGTCCAGGCCGGCTCCGACTCCCACATATGGCTGATCTGCGCCACGAAGGCATCGTACTGGTCGGGAGTCTTCGACATCTTCTTGTAGTCGCGGCCAGAACGGTCGATGTAGGCGGCAAAGGTCTTGTTGGTCATCACGCCGGGATCGACGCCGTCGGTGGTGACATTGGCGGCTTGCGCAAAGAGCCTGGTCAGCCGCTCCGGATGATGCAGCGCGATGTCGATACCGATAATGCCGCCATCGCTCCAGCCGACAAGAGCGGTCTTGTCGATCTTGAGGTAGTCGAGCAGGGCCAGATAGTCGGACGCCATCAGGTCGTAGCCGTAAGGCTGTTCGGTGCGCGTGGATCGGCCGTGGCCGCGGGTGTCGGCGATAATCACCTTGTGGGTCTTGGACATCGTCGCCACCTGGCTTGCCCAGATATCGGCGTGGCCAAGACCGCCATGGATCAGGAGGATCGGATCCCCGGCGCCGAAAACGGCATAGGACATCTGGATGCCGTTGACCGGCGCATAGCCGCTCTGATCCGGTTTGGGCATCGCCGCCGGCTCCGGCAGCGTCAGCCAGCGCTCCTCGGCGGATGCAAAGCCGGCCGAGATCAGGAACAGGGTGACGAAGACGAACGCTTTCAGGAACCGGGCCATGACTTCACCTCAGGAGGTTTCGTCCTCGGGTCGTTTCGGCCTCGGACGATTGCGAAGGTCGATTTAACAGTTTTCCCGTCTGCGGAGTCAACGAACGGGGTTTCGGGCTGGCGGCGTGAATTGAAAATTCAATCCGTGCCGCCCGCCGCAACGCGTCCGGTTCCGCCTGTGACGGCAATCGCAACAAAAAACCCGCCTCGCGGCGGGTCATTGGCGCAAATCAGCACCATGTAAAAAACTATAGCATAAGTGCCGGCACAAATATACCTCGCCGAACGGATTTCGCCCGCAATCGCTGGTCAAAGCCATGCCGGCTTGGCACAGTCGGGCAAACAGGAGTCTCCTATGGCAAAGACCGCGCACGCGACGAAACCCAGGCCTTGGACCGAGATGGCAACGCATCTGGTCGATGTCGCGACCGGCCGCAAGCCGGCCGATCTCGTCATTCGCAACGGCCGCTGGGTAAATGTGCATTCGGGCGAGATCATCGCCGGCACCGACATCGCCATTGCCGGTGGTCGCTTTGCCTATTGCGGGCCGAATGCCAGCCACGCCATCGGCCAGGGCACCAAGGTGGTCGACGCCGGCGGCCGCTATCTCGTACCCGGCCTTTGCGATGCGCATATGCATGTCGAGAGCGGCATGGTGACGGTGACCGAGTTCTGCCGGGCCGTCATCCCGCATGGCACCACCTCGATGTTCATCGACCCGCATGAGATCGCCAATGTGCTGGGGCTTCCCGGTGTGCGGCTGATGCATGACGAAGCTGTCGCCATGCCCATCAACGTGCACGTCCAGATGCCGTCCTGCGTGCCGTCGGCACCCGGGCTGGAACATGCCGGCGCCGAACTGACGGTTGCCGACGTCACTGAAGCGATGACCTGGGAGAACATCATCGGGCTCGGCGAGGTGATGAATTTCCCCGGTGTCGCCGCCAACGATCCGGTGATGTCGGGCGAGATCGCTGCGACGGTCAAGGCCGGCAAGACGGTCGGCGGCCACTATGCCTCGCGCGATCTTGGCCTGCCGTTCCACGGCTATGTCGCCGGCGGTCCGGAGGACGACCATGAGGGTACGCGCGCCGAGGATGCGATCGCGCGCGTGCGCCAGGGCATGAAGGCGATGCTCAGGCTCGGCTCGGCTTGGTATGATGTCGCCTCGCAGATCAAGGCGGTGACGGAGAGCGGGCTCGACCCGCGCAATTTCATCCTGTGCACCGACGACAGCCATTCCGGCACGCTGGTGCATGAAGGCCATATGGACCGGGTGGTGCGCCACGCCATCCAACAGGGGCTGAAGCCGGTGACGGCGATCCAGATGGCGACGCTCAACACCGCCCAGCATTTCAAGCTTGAGCGCGAGATCGGTTCGATCGCGCCGGGACGGCTGGCCGACCTGCTGATCGTCTCCGATCTCGCCGCCATGACCATCGACGAGGTCTATGGCCGCGGCGCCAGGCTGGCCAAGGCCGGCAAGCTCGAGATCGACATTCCGGCCTATGACTATCCGAAGACGGCCAAGAACACGGTCAAGCTCGGCAAGAAGCTCAAGGCAGGCGACTTCGATATTGTAGCGCCCAAGGGCGCCAATGAGGTGAGGGTGCGGGTCATCGGCGTCATCGAGAACCAGGCGCCGACGCGGGCGCTGGAGGCAGACCTGCCGGTCGAGGACGGGCTGGTCGCCATGGACCGCCGCAACGACATCTGCCAGATCGCACTGGTCGAGCGCCACAAGGGTACGGGCGGCGTCACCAACGCCTTCGTCTCCGGCTTCGGCTATATGGGCGACTGCGCCATGGCCTCCAGCGTGGCGCATGACGCCCACCACATCATCTGCGTCGGCACCAACAAGGAAGACATGGCGCTGGCCGTCAACCGGCTGGGCGAGGTCGGTGGCGGCGTGGTGCTGTTTTCAAAGGGCAAGGAACTGGCGCTGGTTGAAATGCCGATCGCCGGGCTGATGTCGGACGAGCGTGCCGAAATCGTCGCCGCCAAGGCCGAGAAGCTGACCGACGCGATGCGCAAGATGGGTTGCTCGCTCAATAACGCCTACATGCAGCACTCGCTGCTGGCGCTGGTGGTCATCCCGGAGCTGAGGATTTCCGATGTCGGGCTGATCGACGTGACGACGTTCCAGAAGGTCGACCTTTTTATCTGACGGATCCGGCTGTCATCCGCCGGTGGCGATGGTCAGCACCTTGAACGGGGTGGTGATGACGACTTCGGCGACAGAGCCAACGGCCTTGCCGAGACCCTGGCCGATATTGTTGAGCTGGGCCGGATCGGGTTCATCAGAGGCGAGGCCGGCCGGCGTGCGCAGGCGGTTGCCGAGCAGTTGCACCAGGATCGGATTGTCGGCGAATTTGGCGTGGTTCAGGCGGTCGCCGCCCTTGGTCTGGCTGAGGTCGACCACCGACACGCCATAGCTGGCGAGGTCGGCGGCGTTGCCATAGTCGCCGACGCGCGGCTTGTCGCCCGAAATGATCGAAGACAGTTTTAACGCGCGATCGTCGGCGGAGAGCAGGATGGCGAACGGCTTGTCGGGTTTGCCGTAGCGGATCATCTGCTTCTTGAAGACGTCGACATCGATGTCGGGTGAGGCGAGGACGACATAGCCGAGCTTGCCGCCGAGATCGCGGTCGCCGGTGATGGCGAGCTGGCGCAGCGCCTCCATCGTCACCCAGGTGCCCATCGAGTGGGCGATGACGTCGATGCTCTTGACCTTTGTCTTGGCCAGCATCCTGAGCGTCGCCTCGAGGTCGTCGCGGGCGGCGTTGGCGCTTTCCTTGTCGTAGATATACCCCGTGGTCTTGCCGCTCGAAGCCCAGGAAAACAGCACCGGCGTGCCCGGATATTTGGTGTCGTGGGCGATCTGCGTCAGCCGGTAGACGCCGTCGTCGAAACCGTTGTTGAAACCGTGCACGAAGACCAGGGCGCGGTCGCCGTTCATAGCGATGTTGGCGCCGACAGCCTTGGCGAATTGCGAGGCGTCGCCATAGTGGACGACGTCGGTGGCGGTGAACTGCCTGGCCGGGTTGGAGTTGGCCGAACCCTTGGCGCGCTCGATGGCGCCGAGCTGGTGAACCTTCGGCACGGTGACGTCGACGCGGGCGTAGTTGGTGGTCAGCGAACGGTCGCCGTCGAACACCTGGCGAGGATCCTTGGTCGCCGGCTGGCGGGTGGTCGCAACGAAGATTTCGTGCGTGGCCGCGATGTCGGAGGCAGGCACCGACACCATTGTCTTGTTCAGGAGGTCATGCGTGTTCTGGCCGGCGCAGCCGGCCACAGCGAGCGCGAACGCAAGGACGAGGACGGTCTTCCAACGCACGTTCACGCGGGCTCCTCCCGCTGGCGCATGGCGCCGATTTCAATGTCGATAGAGGCAGAGACCGGCCCGGTCCAGTTGAAAGTGATCCGGGCGCCCCGCATTTGCGAACTCACGCGGCAACAGTAGCCGCAGGGCAACAGCCTATTGTCCGAGCGCGCTGATGCGGTCGGTCACCGTCTGGTCGCTGGCAAAGCCGTCATCCTCGCGCAGCCGCTGGCCGATCATCTTCACCAGTTCGGGATTGTCGGCGAATTTGGTGTGATTGAAGCTGTCAACTCCCTTCACCTTGGAGAGGTCGACCACGGTGACGCCGTAGGCAGCGAGGTCGGCGGCATCCTTGTAGTCGCCGACGCGCGGCCGCGAGCCGGCGATCAGGCCGGAGAGCCTCAGCGCGCGGTCGTCGTCGGACAAAAGCAGGATGAACGGCTTGTCGGGCTTGCCGTAGCGGCGCATCTGGCTCTTGAACACGTCGACATCGATGTCGGGCGAGGCCAGCACCACATCGCCGAGCTTGCCGCCAAGATCGCGGTCGCCGGTGATGGCGAGCTGGCGCAGCGTTTCCATGGTGACCCAGGTTCCGAGCGAATGGGCGACGATGTCGATGCGCCGCGCGCCGGACTGCTGCAGCATGCGCAACGTCACTTCCAGCTGGTCGCGGGCAGCACTCGCACTTTCCTTGTCATAGACATAGTCGGTGGTCTTGGCGCCCGAGGCCCAAGAAAACAGCACCGGCGTGCCGGGATAGCCGGAATCGTGGACGATCTGGGTCAGGCGGTAGACGGCGTCGTCGAAGCCGGTGTTGTAGCCATGCACGAAGACCATGACGCGGCCGCCGCGCGCGGCGATATCGGCGTTGAGCGCGGCGGAAAATTTCGGCTGCGCATCGTAGCCGATAACCTCGGAAGCCATGAAATACTTCGCCGGGTCGTTGGACTTGCCGCGCGAGCGGCGTTCGATCTGGCCGGTCTGGTGGATGCCGGGAACGGTGACGTTGACGCGCGCATAGTTCAGCGTCGCCGAGCGCTCACCGTCGAAAACCTTGTTGGGATCGTCGGATTTCTTGCGTGTCGTGGTGATGAAGATCGAGTGATTGCCCGAAATTTCGGTCACCGGCGTGGACATGACGGCACTGCCGAGCAGTTCCTCGGCTTTGCGGCCGCCGCAGCCGGCGATCAACAGGGCAAGTGCAAGAATGCAAATCGTCTTCAAACGCACGTCAAAAGTTCCAATCGAGCCCAAAAAGGGCCGTACACCCTCCGCGACACCTCCCGGACAGTGAGAGTGCGGCGGAAGTAAGTCGTGTCCAGCCTAAATGCGTTCAGCGCCGGGTGACGGCCATCGCACTGTTGCGCGAAAGCCAAAATGGCGGCAGGAACGCCGGGATGTTGGAGAAGGGCAGCACTTCGGGCTTCAGCCTGATGCCGAGCACTTCGCCCATGAAGGCGCGGCGCGCCTCGATCCGGCGCCAGGCTTCGGGATAGCGGGCCGCGATTTCCTCGCGTAAGGCCTGGTCGGCGAGCGCAATGCCATCCTCGATGTTGGTGGTGAAATAACTGGTTCCGGTCGCCGGAATGATGTCGACCTGCAGCGCCATGCCCGATCGCAGCTTGATGTCCGAACCGGAAAACACCGGCGAATGCATCCATTCGTCGATATGGACGAGATGGCCGGGATTGAGCGAGACGCCGAAGAATGGATCGCCGATGCGGTCATGCACGGCTTTCCATAGGGCACCGCCGGCAACGCCAATGCCGACAGTCTCGTACCAATCGACGACGGCGGCGAAATAGGGCGCGACCAGTCTGTCGACATAGTCGCTTATTTCCTTGGGAAGCTCCGCCGCACTCTCGACCAGGAAGCCGGCACGAGCGTTGAGCGAGCCCTGGATGCCATAGGCCATGGTGATGGGGTCGCCGCGCTTGATAATGTCGAGGCGGGGGCTCGGCAGTCCATAGGCCGCGCGCTTGCCGGCGGACAGCATCGGGTGGCAGCACAGGGGCAGGCCGTTGATGCCCATCAGTCGGGCCGCCTGCAATTCGCTCATGCCAGGTTCGATGCCGCTGAGCACGTTGCGCAGGCCTTGCGAGGAAAAGGTCGCGGCGAATTCGAAGGATGCCAGCTGGTCGGCCTCGTTGATGGCGCGCAGACCATCCGTCGGGTTCATCAGAAGGTTGGCGGCATTGACCACCGCGCCCTTGTCGCCGGCCAGTGTGCGCAACGTGTCGGCGATGAAGGACGGCAGGTCGAGCGTCGTCTCGCCAAACCCGCCATCGCCGGGGCCGAACGGCTTCCAGCCGATGGCGCCGATCTTCTGGCCGGTCGTCAGGCCGCAGGCGGCAAGCGTGTCGGACAGGGAGGCGGAACGGTCGCGTGGCTGCGCCGGCAAAGAGAAGGTCTGGTAGAGAACGCGCTCATAGGGCCCGTCGCAGATCTCGGCATATCCCCAGCCCTCATTGCCGACGAGAAGTTTTGGCTGTTTTCCGGGAACGATGACCAGCAGCGTCTCTTCGAAACGCGGGTCGTAACCACTGAGATAAGCGACATTGGCCGCATGCTCGCGGTCGCCGTAGACGGCGAAGGCGTCGAGCCCGGCCTCGGCGCCGCGCGCCAGCAGAGCCTCGATGCGCGCCTCGCAGGTTTGCCGCGCTAGCAGCGGCATGGTGGTCGGCTCGCCGAATTCAGGCAGCGCGACGGTCTTCAGGGCGACAGCCAAAACAGGCATGAAGATGGCTCCAATGAATTTCTTTCGGCGCGTCAAAGCGGCCGCGCCGCATCGGTGGCCGCAAACGGCGAATTGTGCAATAGGCTTGGCATTCCAACCACGTGATCACGGGCGCCATGAACAGTTTCTCCTCCCGCGTCGCCATTGCTGCCGCAGCGATCCGCGAAATCTTTCCCGAAACGCCGCTGCAGGAAAACGACTATCTGTCGAAGAAGACCGGGGCGCGAGTGCTTCTGAAGCGCGAGGATCTTTCGCCGGTGCGATCCTACAAGATCCGCGGCGCCTTCAATTTCTTCCGCAAGGCGCTGGCCGCCGGCAACCAGGCCGAGCTGTTCGTCTGCGCCTCGGCCGGCAACCATGCACAGGGCTTTGCTTTCGTGTGCCGCCATTTCGGCAAAAAAGGCGTGGTCTTCATGCCGGTGACGACACCGCAGCAGAAGATCGACAAGACGCGGCTGTTCGGTGGTGATTTTGTCGAAATCCGGCTGGTCGGCGATTTCTTCGACGATTGCTACCGCGCCGCCTTCGAATTCACCGAAAGTTCGGGCGCGCATATGGTGCCGCCCTTCGACCACAAGGATATCATCGAGGGGCAGGCCACCGTTGCCTATGAGATCGCCGACCAGATGCCCGGTGCGCGCATGCCCGACATCATCATGCTGCCGGTCGGCGGCGGTGGTCTCGCCGCCGGGGTGACGCACTATTTCGCCGACCAGCAGCGCGAAGCCCGCTACGTCTTCTGTGAGCCTGCCGGGGCGCCGAGCCTGCATGAGAGCCTGGCCAGCGGCAAGCGTATCAAGCTCGCCAATGTCGACAATTTCGTCGACGGAGCGGCGGTGGCCGAGATCGGCCGCGAGCCGTTGCGCCACCTCAAGGAGTTCGCCGCTGACGCCGTGCGGCTGATCCCGGAAAACCGACTCTGCGCCACCATGATCGAAATGCTCAACATCGAAGGCGTGGTGCTGGAGCCGGCCGGCGCGCTGGCGATCGATGCGCTGAAGGATTTTTCGCGGAAGGAGATCCGCGGCAAGACCATCGTCGCCGTGGTGTCGGGCGGCAATTTCGATTTCGAGCGGCTGCCCGACGTGAAGGAGCGGGCGCTGCGCTTCGAGGGCCTGAAGAAATACTTCATCATCCGTTTCCCGCAGCGGCCCGGCGCGCTGCGCGACTTCTTGGAAATGCTCGGTCCTGACGACGACATTGCCCGCTTCGAATATCTGAAGAAATCGGCGCGCAATTTCGGTTCGGTGCTGATCGGCATCGAAACCAAGGACCGGCGCAATTTCGACCTGCTGAAGGCGAATTTCGAGGCCGAGGGCGTCCACTATCAGGACATCACCGACAACGAGACCCTGGCGGGGTTCATCATATGAGCGCCACGGTCTTTGTTGCGCTGTTTTCCGGCATCAATGTCGGCGGCAACCGCATCGTCAAGATGGCGGAGTTGCGGGCGTTTTTCGAAGAACTCGGCTTCACCGACGTCGCCAGCTACGTGCAGAGCGGCAATGTCGTGTTCCGCGCCAAGAAGGGCGATGCAGCCGCGCTGACGAAGCAGATCGAAGCTGCCTTCGAGAAGAAATGGGGCTTTCATTCGCGCATCATGGTGCGCGACCTCGGCTGGTTCGAACGGCTGGTGAGTGAAAATCCCTATCCGGAAGTTGCCGGCGATCCGACCAAGCTGCACGCCTACACGCTGGAGCGCCAGCCGACGGCGGACGAGATCGCCAGGCTTGCCGAAAAGTGCACCGGGCCTGAAAGCTTCGAGGTCAAGGGCGACGTGCTTTACCTCAAAGCGCCGGACGGACTTGGCAAATCGGTGTTCGCCAACCTTATTCCACGCGTGCTGAAAGTGCCGGGCACCGCGCGCAACTGGCGTTCAGTGCTGGCGCTGCTGGAGATGGCCGGCCAGGCCGGCGCAAAATAGAGTTATGCCGTCGGCGCGTGCTTCCAGTCGAAGATGAGCTCTTCGCGGAAAGCAAAACGCTTGATGTGATCGGCAACCACGCTTTCCAGGCGCTCCAGCGATCCAGCTTCATCCGTCGACACGGTGATATGCAGCGCTGCCGCATCGGCATCGAGAACCGTGCGGCCGAGCGACAGATCGATGGTGCCATGGTTCGGATCGAACTCGACGGGAAATTTGTGTGCCCAGTGCTTGCACAGCTGCTGCAGATAGCGGCTGGCATAGGCGGTGGTGACATCGACACGGCTCGTCGGCATGAATGAATTCTCCCGGACGGAGCGCTGGCTTTGGCTGGCTGGCGCATCAGGCAGGTAAATAGGTGCGGTCGCTCGAAATGGCAAAGGCGGCCGGCTTGGTCGCGCGGCCGCCTCGCTCAAGATGGCGTGATCGCTACCAGGTGCCGGTGTTGGGCATCGAGGCCCACGGCTCGGCCTTGGGCTTGGCCGGTCCCTTCTGCAGCAGCTCGAACGAGATGCCATCCGGCGACTTGACGAAGGCCATGTTGCCGTCGCGCGGCGGCCGATTGATGATGACGCCATTGTCCATCAGATGCTGGCAGGTGGCGTAGATGTCGTCGACCTCATAGGCGAGGTGGCCGAAATTGCGGCCGCCCTTATATTCCTCCGGATCCCAATTGTAGGTCAGCTCGATCAGCGGTGCCTTTTCGGCGATGCCGCTCTCTACGTCCTCGGAGGCGGCGAGGAAGATCAGGGTGAAGCGGCCCTGCTCGTTTTCGTAGCGGCGCACTTCCTTCAGGCCGAGCTTGTTGACATAGAAATCGAGCGAGACATCGACGTCGGCGACACGGACCATTGTGTGGAGGTAGCGCATAGGATTTCCTCGGGGATGTTTGGGTTGCGAGGCAACATAGGGTCCACCCCGCCGAAGGGCAACGAGCATCGGACCGAAAAGGCGGTCGCCGGTTTTGGAAAAGTCAGATTGCTCTGACAAAAGCGTCGGGCGCAAGTGGTTGCCGATTCTGGCCAAATCCTGCGCAAATTGCCGACCGGTTGACGCCTGGACAGATCGTCATTGCGGCCGGCAGCAACGCCGGCAAACAACAAATCAGCTATTCTTGTATCCAACCGTGAAAAAAGGCACGTCAGGTCTTGCACACCCCGGAAGCGGCGGTGTTAATCTGATGTCAAGAATCACTTGCGGTTTTCTTAAAAAAAGGGGGCGTTCTTATGGGGGATAGGGCCTCTTTCACGAGGCGGGATGAGAACCTTGACGACGCCCTGAAGCGCGACAGCGGCGGCGATACCGCCGATCTGGTCGAAATCGCCGGCGCCATCAAATGGTTCGACGTGGCCAAGGGCTACGGATTCATCCTTCCCGATGATGGTTCTTCGGGCGACATCCTCCTCCATGTGACCTGCCTTCGAAAGGACGGTTTCCAGACGGCGTTGGAGGGCGCGCGTGTCGTGTGCCTCGTCAAGCATGGCGACCGCGGCTTGCAGGCGTTCCGGGTGCTGTCCATGGACACCACCACCGCGATCCATCCGGCCGAGATGCAGGAACAGCGCACCCACGTGTCGGTGACGCCGGAAAGCGGTCTCGAACGGGCGCTGGTGAAGTGGTTCAACCGCACCAAGGGCTTCGGCTTCCTGACCAGGGGCGAGGGCACCGAGGATATCTTCGTCCATATGGAGACGCTGCGCCGCTACGGCATCACCGAACTCAGGCCCGGGCAGGTTGTTCTGGTGCGCTTCGGACGCGGTGACAAAGGCCTTATGGCTGCCGAGATTCACCCTGATATGGGCACTTTGCCGGTCGCGCATTAGGACGTTAGCCATCCCGAAGGATTCGGGACGGCTCTCTTTCCTTGTTTTCTTGGTTTCACCACGATCTTATCCGAATACCTGAGACCACTTTTTTGGGATCAGGGTTTCCGGTCGAGGATTTCAGATGGCGCACAGGAACTGGCTGACTGCGGGCGCGCTCTGCGTCATCGTTGCGGTGGCCGCCGGCGCCTATTTCTATTCGGGGCGGCCGACCGCATCCCAGCAGGCTCCCGCCGGCGACAGCCAGGCGATGATCCTTCCCGTCGATCCGACACCCCTGGTGGTGGCGACGAAAGGCGGAGACAAATCCTTCACCATCGAAGTCGCGAACACCGAAGCGGAGCGCGAGGCCGGCCTGATGTATCGCCAGGACATGGCGGACGACCATGGCATGCTGTTCGTCTTCGAGATGCAGAAGCAGGTCGGCTTCTGGATGCGCAACACGCCGATGCCGCTCGACCTGATCTTTGTCGGCCAGGACGGCAAGATCCGGGCGGTCAAGCATGGCGAGCCTCAATCGGACGCGGTCATTTCACCGGGTGTACCGGTGCGCTTCGTGCTTGAGCTCAAGGCCGGCACCGCCGCCAAAAACGGCATCGAATATGGCGATCTGCTGCGCCATCCGGCCGTTGGCACGGTGCCCGGGCCTGGCATGCCGCCAGCGGACAAGGGCGATTCGCCCACGCCCGGCGCCGGCTGAGCGGCGTCGATGCAGTTCTTTTCGCATGACGGGTTCGATCTCGCCTTCCTCGACCGCCAGCCGGCGTCGGGCGAGGGCGATCCGGTGCTGATGATCCACGGCTTCGCCTCCAGCCACTATGTCAACTGGGTTTCACCGGGCTGGTTCAAGACGCTGAACGACGCCGGCTACCGCGCCATCGCTTTCGACAATCGCGGCCATGGCTCGTCGTCGAAGAGCTATGACGAGGCCGATTACACGCCGGCCAAGATGGCCTCGGATGCGGCAGCGCTGCTCGACCATCTCGGCATCGATCGTGCGCATGTCATGGGCTATTCGATGGGCGCGCGCATCTCGGCGTTCCTGGCGCTATCCGATCCGGACAAGGTGGCGACGCTGGTCTTCGGCGGCCTCGGCATCGGCATGGTCGATGGCGTCGGCGACTGGGACCCGATCGCCGAAGCGCTGCTGGCCGATGATCCGGCCGCCACCAGCCATCCACGCGGACGCTCGTTTCGCGCCTTTGCCGATCAGACGCGCA
The DNA here is from genome assembly GCF_007003975.1 of Mesorhizobium sp. WSM4306. Taxonomy (GTDB): domain Bacteria; phylum Pseudomonadota; class Alphaproteobacteria; order Rhizobiales; family Rhizobiaceae; genus Mesorhizobium. The sequence continues at coordinate 81,351 of NZ_VFTC01000001.1, read as the reverse complement.
GCGACCGCCGGGCGCTGGCGGCCTGCATCGCAAAGTCGCGTGAATTGCTCAGCGAAGATGACATGACGCGCATCGCCCGACCGACGCTGATTGCGGTGGGGACGACAGACGATATCGGCGGTTCGCCCGACGAGCTTGCCGCGCTGATGCCGAACGCCAGGGCGTTTCACATCGAGGGCCGAGACCATATGCTGGCCGTCGGCGACAAGACCTTCAAGCAGCGCGTGTTGGAGTTTTATGCCGAAAATCCGCTCTGAGGCGGATGGCAAGGGGGAATTTGGTGCAATGGGGAAGGGGCGCGGCCGCCGTTCCAAGCGAGATCGTGCAGACAAAGCTCGGCAAACGTTCAGTCATACTGGCGCTGGCTGCCTTTGCTGCCGGAGCGGTTGCGATCGCCATCATGGTGGCGATGCCGAGCGACGCATCGCAGCTTACGCAGGGCGTTGCGACGGGCTTCTTCATGCTGGTGTTTCTGCTGGCAGCCCCGGTGGCGCATGTCGCCGGCATGGTCTTTGGCGTGATGGCGCTGGCGCGCTCCAACGACAGTCGCGGGCTTGGGCTGCTGGGGATTGTTCTCAACGGGCTTTCGGTGGCGGGTGGGCTGGCGCTGCTGGCGGCAATGGCGTCGACGATCGGCGCTTTCACGTGATAGCGCGCGAACTGCCGCCTTGCTGCTTTTCGCGGTATTGGCGCCGCTTTGGTTGATCTTCTCGTCACCTATATGGAAATGCGCCAGGCCGATCCGGCGCCCGCCCGCGTCAGCCCGGCAGCCTGCGCCTCGGTTGCGCTGGAGAGGCTGGACAGCGCCAGTTACATCAGCCTCTACCGCGCCGTCGGCGAGCCTGTGCAGTGGGACCAGTGGCTACGCATGGCGGCTGAAGACCTCGAGCGCCTTTTGGCGCTACCGTCAACACGCATCCATGTGCTGCGCGTCGAGGGCGTGGCCGCCTGCCTGTGCGAATTCAACGGCGTCGGCCAACCTGACGTCGAGCTGGTTCATTTTGGGTTGGTTCCTGCTTTCCAGGGCCGCAAGCTCGGGCCGTTCCTGCTCGACCAGGCGCTTCGCGCCGTCTGGTCACATGCGCCGCAGAGGGTCTGGTTGCATACCGACACCTATGACCATCCTGCCGCGCAATCGGTCTATGGGCGGGCAGGTTTCAAGCCGTATGAGCAGCGCATGGAAACTTTTCCAGACTAGCCGGGCCTCCCTCCGGAGTTTCTGGTCAGTCAACCGCGAGAGCTTCGATCGAGCGCGCGATGTTCTGCCTTGCCTGCGGTTCGAACCGGCGCCGGAATTCATCGGTGTGGAAGATGTGGTCGCGAGCGAGAAAACTCTTCAGGACGGCGCTGCGGCCGGCGCGCCACATCGGCTCCTCGACCCAGGCATATTCCTGTCGGACCGCGCGCTCGTAGGCGTCGAACGCAGTAGGCGCGGCGCCCAGGATCGACAGATCCATGTCGAGGAAAAGGCTGGCGTCGCGCAGCGCCGCTCTGTCGTCAAACGACGGCAACTGGTGCGTTGATGTGGCGAGGATCATCGCCCTGATACGGCTCAACCGTTCCGGTGCAGTGCGTCCAGCCAGGTCTTTCTCGGCAAGGGCCGCACTTTGCGCCTCATTGTTCTTGGCCTTGCTGTCATAGATGGCGTCGTGGAACCAGATTGCCGCTTCGACGGCTTCGGGGTCATGCAGCAATGCGCGATAGTCCTCGGCCAGCGCCAGCATCGCCTCGATATGTCCGAGGTTGTGGTAGTGGCGGTCTTCGGCCCGATAGAGGCCTGAGAGTTGCCGCTTCAGCGGTTCGTCGATCAAGGGCCGATCTTTCAAGTTTGTCATCCGTCCAGTTAACCGATCTCAACCCCTCGGAGTCAAAACCAATCATTTCGAACCTTGCGCGGGCCGGGGCTCTGGGGAATGTTGCCATTCCACTTCAACTGAGGAGGCTGACATGACGAATACCGTGCCGGGACCGATCGACATGAAGCTGGAGGCCGTCATTATTGCGGTTGCGGACGCGGAACGTTCCAAACGCTTTTATGGTGGCCTGGGTTGGCGGCTCGATGCCGACTTCGTCGTCGGTGATGCGTTTCGGGTGGTGCAGTTCACGCCGCCGGGTTCGCCATGCTCGATCCATTTCGGCAAGGGTCTGACGACAGCCGCGCCAGGCTCGGCCAAGGGGCTTTATCTCGTCGTATCCGATATCGTGGCGGCGCATGCCGAACTCGTGGCGCGCGGCGTCGAGGCGAGCGAGGTGTTCCACCGTACGGGCCCCGGGCAGCCGCCGGTCAGCGGCAGGCATCCGGAAGGGCGCAGCTATTCCTCCTATGTCACGTTCAGCGATCCGGACGGCAACAGCTTCATCCTGCAGGAGATCACCCAGCGCTTGCCGGGGCGCGTGGACGCCGGCGACACGATATTCACCTCGTCGGGCGAACTTGCCGCGGCACTGCGGCGCGCGGCGGCGGCACATGGCGAGCACGAGAAGCGGACCGGCGGGAAACACGATGTGAACTGGCCCGACTGGTATGCCGAATATATGGTGGCGGAACAGGCGGGAAAGCCGCTGCCGACCTGAATAGCGCCCTAGGCTCGCCGCGCCACCAGGTCGCTGCGCCGTCCAGACGGGCAGATGCGGAAGGCCCGTTTTCCGGTCCCCGGCGAGCAAGGGTTCGTTTTCCATGGCGGCTTGAATCCGCGTGAACCAAATCCATTTGATGAAGCACTAAGGAAAATTGAGTTCAATCGTGCTATGATCTGGCCTATATGTGCGGCCGGATAACAAGCCGGCAGGCCGGAGACGTCGATGAACAGCATTACGATTGCCCGCCCCACAATGGTGCAGCCGGTCGATCCGATCTGGCGCTCGATCCGCGACGAAGCGATGGAAGCGGTCAACCGCGACCCGCTTCTGGCGGCGTTCCTCTATTCGACCATCCTCAACCAGGAGAGCCTGGAAGAGGCGGTCATCCACCGGATCGCGGAGCGGCTTGCGCACCAGGACATCGGTTCCGACCTCATCCGCCAGACCTTCAAGTCGATGCTGGCCGACGACAAGGAATGGTCGTCGACCGTGCGCGTCGACATCCAGGCCTATTACGACCGCGATCCGGCCTGCGACCGCTTCATCATGCCGGTGCTCTATTTCAAGGGTTTCCACGCCATCCAGACGCACAGGCTGGCGCATTGGCTGTGGAATCAGGGTCGCAAGGATTTCGCGCTCTATCTGCAGAGCCGCTCTTCCTCGGTGTTCCAGACCGACATCAACCCGGCCGCCCGTATCGGCAAGGGCATCTTCATCGACCACGCCACCGGCCTCGTCGTCGGCGAGACGGCGGTGATCGAGGACGATGTGTCGATCCTGCATGGCGTGACGCTGGGCGGCACCGGCAAGGCCGGCGGCGACCGCCACCCCAAGATCCGTTACGGCGTGCTGATCGGCGCCGGCGCCAAGATCCTCGGCAACATCGAGGTCGGCCATTGCTCGAAGATCGCGGCAGGCTCTGTGGTGCTGTCGCCGGTGCCGCACAACAAGACGGTTGCCGGTGTGCCGGCCCGCGTCGTCGGCGAGACCGGCTGCGACCAGCCTTCGCGCCAGATGGACCAGCTTTTGCCGTCGCAGTCGATGGACCAGGTCGTCAGCTTCGACATCTGATTTGCACGATCCGCTGTGCCGGGCTGAAGTCCGGCTGCCGGCGCTGTTGCCCTTAACTTCGCGTTCTATCCAGCCGGCTTGCCTTTACATCGCCATTGTCGACGTGCCAGAAGCGCGTTCCAACGAGCAAGCCCGACGATCGGAGAAGACTTTTGAAGCCGGACGAAATCAGAAAGCTGGACGCCTATTTCAAGCGCGTCTTCCAGAATCCCAAACTCGAAGTGAAGGCGCGGCCGCGCAAGGAAGATTCGGCCGAGGTCTATGTCGGCGACGAGTTCCTCGGCATCGTCTTCAAGGACGAAGACGACGGCGATTACAATTTCTCGATGGCGATCCTCGACATCGATCTGGCCTGAGCCCAGAAGGCTACAGACTTCGGCGATTGGCGGCAGCAAGCCGCACCATCGTCATCCCAGGGCGAAGCAGCGGCGTTGCGGAGACCCTGGGATCCATGCCGGGGCATCGGCCCAGGACGCGGCGGTCCAGAACTGCCTTTGCACTCCTCATCAGTAAATTCTGCAAACGCTGTGCCGCCTGAAGGGCACGGAATGGATCCTCGGGTCTGCGCGATCGCTTCGCGCCCGCTCCGCCCGTGGATGACGAAGGGTCGCTATCTCGCTGCCTTGAGGACGCGCGTGGCCTCGGCGACGATTGCCGCGTCAAGCGTCGGCCAGTTGCCCAGAAGTTCGCGGGGAAAGCGGTAGGTCAGGCTGAGGCTGTCGCCGACCTGGATGTCGCGCTCGCAGGGCGCCAGCGATTCCTCGGCACTTGGTCCGCTCAGGCAGCGGGCGACGAACGGATCCTTGCCGGCGCGGCCGGCAACCGCAAGCACCTCGTTGAGATAACCTGATTTTTCGCTGAAGCCGTAAATCATCGTGCCGCCGGGGCCGGGCGTTCCGGGCTGGCTGATCAGCGCGCTGTAGATCGGTGCGAAACGGCCGCTCATATCGCGCGACATCATCTGCGGTTCGAACGACAGGAAGATGATGTTTTTGGCTGTTCCCGTGTGGTTGAAGTCGTCGCGGGCGGCTTCGCTGTAACCTTCCATCTGAGGATAGCGCAGATAGAGGTCGAGGCGCGAAGCGATGCCGTCGCGGCGCGCCTGCAGGAAGCGGATGGCGTTGGCCGGCACGGCAATGACATTGTTGCCGATCACCACCCGATGGACCGTGGTGTCGTCGGTATAGCCGGCCATGGCGATCGAGCGGCCGAACCATTTGCCGCCAAGGCTGATCGCCAGCGACAACAAAGCCAGTGCCGCAAAGGCATAAAACACCCGCTTCATCAGCACGGAATCGACGACGTTGAATTCTTCGGCGGTCGCTGCCTGCTTCATCGCAATCCCCATAATCGCCGCTCCTGTCCTTGGACGGCACACATGCCGCGGCATGGCTCTTGCAACGCGGCTGTCGGGTGCGACTGTGCGATTTCATGGTAAACGGAAGGTAAAGATGAGCCTGCTGCTGCCCGTTCTGTTCGCTTTTGCCGTCGGGCTCACCGCCTGCGGGCTTACCGGATCCGTAATGGAACTGGCGGCCGGCCGCCGGCTGGCCTTTGCCGAGCCCTATGTATCGCCGGCACATGTCATGCGCTCGCTGGCCGCGACCGCTTGCGCCGGGCCGTTCATGCTCGCCAACGATGCGCTGGATGCGCGGCGCGAAGGCCGCATTTCGACGCTGATGCTGATGTCCTGCGGCTGCACCGTGATGGCCTGGGCGCTGGCGCTGGGCATCGTTCTGATCGCCATTGCCTCGTGGGGCGTCGGCTCTCCTGGAGCGGGTCAGCTTTTGGTGGAATCGCTGGCCCGGTATTTGTCTTGAACTGAAAACTGTTACGCGGTTTTCCCAGGAGAAACCGCTACGCGATTTTCCCGGGCTTGTTTTAGGGTCCGTAGATTTCCGGCCCAGGACGAATCGGAGACGAAAAATGCCGACCTATGCGATCGACGGAAAGGCGCCTCGTTTCGAGGATGCCGACAGCAACTGGATCGCGCCGGACGCCACGTTGATTGGCGACATCAAGGTCGGCCGCAATGCCGGATTCTGGTTCGGCGTGGTCATCCGCGGTGATAATGAGCCGATCGTCATCGGCGCCGACAGCAATGTTCAGGAACATACGGTGATGCACACAGACCCCGGCTTTCCCCTGACCATCGGCCGGGGCTGCACCATCGGCCACCGCGCTCTGCTGCATGGCTGCACGATCGACGACAACAGCCTGATCGGCATGGGCGCCATCGTCCTCAATGGCGCCAGGATCGGCAAGAACTCACTGGTCGGCGCCGGCGCGCTGGTCACCGAAGGCAAGGAATTCCCCGATAATTCGCTGATCGTCGGCTCGCCCGCGCGGGTGATCAGGACGCTGGACGAAGCCGCGATCGCCAGGCTGCGCGCCTCGGCCGCGCACTATGTCGCCAACGGCAAGCGGTTCAAGGCCGGGCTGAAAGAGACGTAAAGCCCAGCCGGCCAAGCGTTGTCGCCGGCGGTAAATTGCGCCCAACTCACCGTCTGTCGGAGCCGCGCCCGGCCATTGCATCGCGCAGCAATGAAGCGCCGGCCTCAAAGCCGGCATTGTCGGCTTCCTCGAGGGGCGTCGTATAGTCATCAATCCGCGTTTCGAGCGCCGGGTCGGCGCCTGCCGCCAAAAGAAGGCGGATCGCATCGACACTGCGGATGGCCACCGCATAGTGAAGCGGCGTCCAGTCGTTCACGCCCCGCATGTTGGGGTCGGCGCCGCCGTCGATCAGCACCCTGACGATTTCCAGCCTGTCGGTTCGGTCGGTGGACAGCGCGGCAATGATTGCCGGAAACCCGCCGTGATCCTGGTAATTCGGATCCGAGCCGGCATCCAGCAAAGTCGAAATGAACCCGACCGGGCTCCAATAAATCGCATATTCCAGCGGATGCCCGAGGCCGAGCTCGAACGGCATGCGCTCATCGAACCAGCGGTGCGAGCCGCCCAATGCTACGCCGAGCCCCTCGAAATCGCCGGCCTTGAAGGCGTCGTCGATCGCCTTGAACAGGCGGTGCCGCTCGCAGCGGTCTTCCGGGATTTCGAGCATCGCCACGGTCCAGGGGGTGAGACCAACGGGATATAGTGCTTCGATCTTGTGTGCGTGAAAAGCCGTGTCGCGATCGTCAGGTGCGCCTGTGCTTCTGCCTTGCGATGGAAATGGTGGAGCCGGCCCGGGGACGGGGCCGGCTCCTAAAACCCGGTCGTTGGGGACGGGGAGGGTGGGGACTCGACCGGGCTTTCTCGTTGCGCCCTGAGCGGACGTGATTCTTGTTTGGCGTCCTAACGGACGTGATTCTCGTTTCGGCGTCCTAACGGACGCTGGCAACCGCGTCGGCGCGGCCGTCGTTGATCGTCACCCAAACGCCGGAATTCTGGTCGGATTGCCGCTTCAGGTAAGTGTAGTCGGTATCGGTCCAGGACAGCACCTTGGACTCCAGATTGTCGAGGATGAACTCACCGAGGCTGGTGCGCACGGTCAGCACCGCATGGCCGTCGCCGTTCGGCTGGCGCGCTACGGTCATCAACAGGTTGCCGGCTGGAACGCCGAGCGCCATCAATTCGCGGCGCTTCTCAAGTGCATAGTCCTCGCAATCGCCGAAGCCGCTGTCGGGGTAGGACCAGACTTCTTCCTTGCCCCACATTTCCATGTCGGTGCGCGGCACGATCCGGATGTTGACCGAATTGTTGATGCTGACGATCGACGCCCACAGCTTGCGGGTCAGTTCGACCGGCGCCTGCTTGGGTGTGCGCTGCGCGCATTCCTGCGGCAGCTTCTGGCAGAATTCGTAATGACCGACCGGCTGTGTGGTGCGGCCGCCAGTGTGCATGTAGGCCGGCCCCGCTGCTTCCGCCGTTCCCCAAGCGGAAAGCTGCATCGCCATTGCCAAGAGCAACAGCTTGCCCCACGTCTTCGCCATTTGGTCAGTCTCCCCGTTTGAGGAGACAATGACACGGGTCGATTTATTTCACGCAAAAACCCGAAGTAGACATTGAGTAAAACCCCAATAGAATAAGCGTAAAATTTGATCTATTTTAATATAAAATCGTTCAGGTCTCTGCGCAAAAACCACGGTGTCGGGGCGCGGATTTCGGCCGGAGCCGTGGATTTGCGACGTGCCGCACCGCTGCAAGAAAAAGCAGACGGAATGCCAGGTGACAAAAAACCGGCCGCGAAGGGCCGGTTCGTTTTTTACTGCATGTTGCCGATCGTTCAGGCGCGCGGAGCGTTGAACTCGGAATCGAGCGTTTCCGGGCGCTGGATGACAGCGAATTCGATGGCGACGCCGTCCTCGAAATGACGCACCACCTGGCCGCGCATGGTTCCAAGCATCACCTGGATGCCGATCGCCGGCTTGACGTCGATCTCGACCGCCGCGCCCGACAGGGACAGGTCGATAATGCGGCACTGATACTGGCGCCCATCGGTGAGCTGCAGCACGCTGGTCGGGTTGCGCGGCGCCACGCGTTCGTGGCGGCGATCTTCCGGCAGGTCGAGCTCATGCTTGTTGGCAAGCCAGGTCAGCTGAGCGGCAAGCTTGTCCTTCTTGCGGTCCGAGGCAATGACGGTCATGGCAAAGCCGTCCTGCAAGGTGCGCGTCACCACGCCCTCGATGCGGCCGATATGATCGATATAGGCAATGACTTTTTCGCCCGGCATGCCGACGCGCTCGGTGCGCAGCGCGACATTGCCCGGCGACATGTCGACCACCTGGCAAGGGTGTTCGGTGCGGTCCTCCAGCATGAACCGTCCGTAGATCTTGACCCGGACGCGCTGAAAATTACGCCTTTCGGCGCGGGACGGCGCATATTCGACCGCCGCTGACCTCATGACTGCCTACACCCCGTTGGCATTCCCGCGTCGCGCGTGGAACTTCACGCTGAAACGCTACAGCAAATCAGGTTAACAAAGGGGAAAAGCGGGCCGCCGATACTTAAGGTCGGAGCCTGGATTTGAGCCTAAAGCGCGTCGTGTTTGAACGCGTTCAAGCGATATGCATTATTCGCCACGCCCTCCCTCGAAGACGACGAGGTGGCGGATGCGTCGCGACCGACCGAGCGCCGACATGGTCTCCGGCGCTTCGAGCTCGGTAGGAGCCAGCGAAGGAACGGATATTTCCGGCCGGTTTTTCAGGAACATCGGTTCCTTGTCGGGATCGATGACACGGATGGCATCGATCAAGGCGTCGGTAATCGGGTCTGCGCCCAGCCAGAACGGCTTTTCGACGGCGCTGACGACGCCGAGGCAGCGCGGGTTCTCGACACCGCCGTCGAGCGGCAGCGCAAGCAGTTCGAAGCGGTTCGAACGGCCGTTGCGGCTGAACCCCTCATAGGTGATGAGCACGACGGATTTCTGCTCGAAGACGCCGTGAATGAGCCGCGACACCAGCCGCTGGTCCTTTTCGCGCCACAGCGACGGGAAGGAAAAGCCCTTGAGCTCGCGGCCATAGCCGGCGCAAAGCCTGGTGCCGGCAAGCCGGAACACCGCTTCGCCGCGCGTGTCCCTTTCCAGGATGAATGTATCGGCCAAAAGCGCCTTGATGTCGGCCGGTTCGACTTCCGATCGCTTCGGGGCAGGGCGCCTATCACGCAGCCGGTTCCAATATTGGAACAGCGTGATTGATCCGTTCTGGTTCATGATATGCGGCTCCGCGCGATCTGTCTTTTGGTGTCCCATCGGTGAACAGAAAGGGCGCTCTCCGATGACCTACATGCGGTGCCTCGCAGGATGCGTGCCAGCGTCGTTAACACTTGTTCACGGGTCGGGGACGTTAAGGTTAACAAGTGGTTTACGTTGCGTGCGCGAGGCCGCCATGGCACACCAAAACCACTCCAGAAGCGGTCGTTTCGCGACGATCGGCAGCACTTCAGTCAAGAGTTTTAGGGGGAGCAGGGTGCTCGACCGGCCGTTCAAGGGAAACCTTGGACGGCTTCTTTTTGATTCGCGCCCGGTGATTCGCGCGCCTCGAAAACGGTCGAGGATCTCGACGCCAAGCTTCCTGCCGCCGGCGAGCATCGAGCGCGCCGCCACCAGCTGGATCCCTCCAACTGATCCCTCGCTTGCGGCCAGGGATATCGTCGGGAGGGTGGGCTACCTGTTCCCTGGCCTAACCGCCGCTGATTGCCGTTAGGATAAAAACCTCGGTGCCGGGCGCGAGCCTGGTTTCCAGGGTTGCCTTCTCGCCATCGACGAAAACGTTCATATGGCGGCGGATGGCAGGGCGGGAATCGCACATCCGGTCGCGCATGCCGGGCCAGAGCGCGTCCAACCCGTCGATCATTTCCTTCACGCTCGAGGCCGGCAGTTCGACCCGGCGCGGCGCGCCAGGAAACAGGTCGATGAGCACGCCCGGGAGCCGCGCGATGACATGATGCACACTGCGGGCGGGGTCGTTCGACATTTGCACTACTCGCCCACCACCATCGTCTCGACGGACAGAATCGCGGGCAGGTGCTGAGCGATCTCCGACCAGTTTTCGCCTTCGTTGGCACTGGCAAAGAGCGAGCCGCCGCTGGTGCCGAAATAGACTCCGGCCGGCTCGAGGCTGTCGGTCGCCATAGCCTGCCGCAACACGCCCGCATAGCAGTTCTCCTGCGGCAGACCCTTGCGCTCGTCGAGCCATGTGGCTCCCGCATCCTGCGTCTTCCAGACCGCCGCCTTCGCGTCAGGCACGTAACGGCCGGCGCTGTCGCCGTTGAGCGGCAGAAGGAAGAGCGTGTCGGCGTCGCGCGGATGCGTGGCCGCGGGAAAACCGAAGGTCGACGGAAGGCCCTTCTCGATGCTCTGCCAGTTCTTGCCGCCATCGTCGGAGCGGTACATGCCGCAATGGTTCTGCTGGTAGAGCCGGTCGGGCTTGCCGGGCGCCATCACAAGGCAGTGTACGCACTGGCCGAATTCTGGATAGTTCTGTCCTTCGGGCAGGAAGTCGGCGCGGGTGCCACGATTGCGCGGCTCCCACGTCTTGCCGCCGTCCCAGGTGTAGAACACGCCTGCGGACGAGATGCCCACCCAGATTTGCTCCTCGTCTCTGGGGTGCGTGACGATGGAATGGAGGATGAGGCCTGCGCCTCCTGGGTTCCAGTCCTTGCGGCTTGGGTGATGCTGCAGGCCCTCGATGTGGCTCCAGGTGGCCCCGCCGTCGTCGGAGCGAAACAGGCCGGCCGGCTGCACGCCGGCGTAGAGGCTGCCGTTGCGCCTGGCGAGGCTCCACACCGCCTTGATCGGTTCCTCGCCAGGCGCATAGGCCAAGCCCTCGCTGGAATGCGTCCAGGTCTGGCCAAGGTCGTCCGACTTCCAGACCGCCGGACCGAACCATTCGTTGCCGCCGGCGCCGTAGATCGCCCCGGTCTCGGGGTCGCCGACGACATGGTTCATCGGCCAGTGCTCGCAGAACGGACCGCGCAGCTTCCACGACCCGCGCTTGCCATCGCTCTCGGCGATGAAGGCGCCCTTTTTCGTGCCGATGAGCACGAGGATTTTCTCTGGCATTTTCTCCTCCCGATTGCGTCCCTTTCATCAAGGACGGCGGAGCGCGGGCCCAGCCGACAGGGTCAACGATTTTTTCTCAGTCTAAGCCCGTCGAGGCCAAGGTGAGAAGATCTGCCGCCTCCCTGGCCCTGGCATCGGGGACAGTGCGATCTGTGCTGTCATCACCTGACGCCGCGCTGGAGAGGTGTCAGAGGATGCAGGCCAGTTTCAACCGAAGCGTCCTTGCTCTAAAGCTCGCGGAACGAATCCCTGGACCCACGTGAATGAGCGAACCGATAGGCCCCGCCGAAACCGAACAGACCGAAGAGGCGCCGCCGCCGCGCCGCGAGCCGGTGTTCAACCTGCCACCGGTGGTGCTGGCGGTTATTGGCATTTGCGTCGCCGTGTTCCTGCTGCAGCAATATGTGCTGACCGAGGACCAGCAGATAACATTGCTCACCGACGGGGCCTTCATTCCCGTCCTCTACACCGGCCAATACGGCTTCGACTGGTTCCTCTTCACCCGTCCTTTCACCTATGCCTTCATGCATGGCGGCCTTGCCCACATTGCCATCAATATGGTTGCGCTGGCCGCCTTCGGTTCGCCGCTGGCCAACCGTCTCGGCTGGTTCTGGTTCGCATTGTTTTTCGCCGCCTCCGGATTGGCCGCGGTGGTGCTGTTCTGGGCTGTGCATCCATACGGCGAAGCGCCGCTGGTCGGCGCCTCCGGAGCGATATCGGGCATGATGGGTGCGGCGGCGCGTTTCGGGTTCCGTACCGACCGCTCGTCCGGCAGGGCTGCCTTTGCAGGCCCGGTGCTGCCGATCGCAATCATTCTGCGCATGCGCGGCGTCGTCAATTTTCTCGGCGCCTGGATGATCATCAATCTCGCCACCGGCCTTTACGGTCTCGGGCTCGGCGCGCCCGGCCAGATCGCCTGGGAGGCGCATATTGGCGGCCTTGTCGCCGGCTTCTTCGGATTGCGCTGGTTCGACCGGCGCCGGCAGGCGCCTGAATGGGAAATCGCCGACGACCAGCACACCCCCGACTAGCGCACCCCATTGGCACACTTGAAATGCAACCGTTCACGGCGCACGATGTTCACTCTTATGTGAAGCCGGTCAGGGGGAGCTGGCTAGCCAAGCAGGAGGAGGAGGACGCCATGACGGTTAAGGCAATTCTCGAGAAAAAAGGCCATGACGTGTTCACGCTCGGGCCGAATGAAAAGCTGAGCGAAGCCATTCGCCTTCTGACCGAACACAAGATTGGCGCGCTGGTCATAACCAATGGCGATCACAAGATCGTCGGCATTCTTTCCGAGCGGGACGTGGTGAGGGTTCTCGCCAAGGAAGGCGCGGCTGCACTCGATATCGCGGTGCGTTCGGCGATGACGCCGAAGGTGAAGATCTGCAACGAAAACCACACCGTCAACGAAGTCATGGAGATCATGACCAAAGGCCGCTTCCGCCATCTGCCGGTGGAGAAGGATGGGCTGCTCAACGGCATCGTGTCGATCGGCGACGTAGTCAAGCGCCGTATCGAGGATGTCGAGCGCGAGGCTGAAGAGATCCGGGCCTATATCGCAACGGCTTGACCCGACAAAGAAAACCGTCGACCGGAAGGCCGGCCGACGGTATTTTACACTATCGGTTGTCGAGTTCGGAGCGGACGAGTTGCAGTCCGCGCCTTGTGATGCGGTAGGGGCCGCCATCGCAAGACGAAACCGCCTTCCTCCGCCTCAGTTTCCGAAACAGATCGAGGTCGACGCCTGGATAGTGCCAGCCGTCTCGCGTCATGCATTTGACGTTGGCGATGCGTTTCTTATCGTTCTTTTCAATTTCGATGCGCCCGCCCTGCGCGAGCAGGTGCAGGATGCGCTGTTCAGTGCGCGAAATGTCCATTGGAGAAGTTCCCGGGAAAACGAAAAATGCCGCCGCCGCGAACCTTCGCGGCACGGGGTTTCAGGTCTTCTTGCCCTGCCTCGCTACGAGGTCAGGGCCTTACCGGGACTGAGCGTAAGTGGACATCCACTCTCCATTAGGATGGCGTCCTATAGGCGAAAGCGGCTGAAAAGGCCAGACTGCGGCTTTGGCCTTGTCTCTTTTGGCGGTTTGCACTAGCGAAGTTTCACATCCAAATATGCGTTCGCGCATATTCCAAAGTTTCCAATTCGCAGGCCACCATGACCCTCATCGACACCCGCACGCCCGACGCCAAGCGCCTGATCCCCGGCGCCACCGGTGATTGGGAGATCATCATTGGTCTCGAAGTGCACGCGCAGGTCATCTCGGAAGCAAAATTGTTTTCCGGCGCTTCGACCGCTTTCGGTGCGGCCCCCAACGCCAATGTCAGCCTGGTCGATGCGGCCATGCCGGGCATGCTGCCGGTGATCAACGAGGAATGCGTCAAGCAGGCGATCCGCACCGGTCTCGGGCTGAAGGCGCAGATCAACCACAAGTCGGTTTTCGACCGGAAGAACTATTTCTATCCGGATCTGCCGCAGGGCTACCAGATCTCGCAGTTCAAGCAGCCGATCGTCGGCGAGGGCACGGTGATCGTTTCTGTCGGCCCCGACCGCCAGGGCGAATTCGAGGACATCGAGGTCGGGATAGAGCGGCTGCACCTGGAGCAGGATGCCGGCAAGTCGATGCACGACCAGCATCCGACCATGTCCTATGTCGACCTCAACCGATCGGGCGTGGCGCTGATGGAGATCGTCTCCAAGCCTGACCTGCGTTCCGGGGACGAGGCAAAGGCCTATGTCACCAAGCTGCGCACCATCATGCGCTATCTCGGCACCTGCGACGGCAACATGGACGAAGGCTCGATGCGCGCCGACGTCAATGTCTCGGTACGCCGGCCCGGCGGCGAGTTCGGCACGCGCTGCGAGATCAAGAACATGAACTCGATCCGCTTCATCGGCCAGGCCATCGACTATGAGGCGCGCCGCCAGATCGCCATCCTGGAGGACGGCGGCAAGATCGAGCAGGAAACGCGGCTGTACGATGCGGTCAAGGGCGAGACGCGCTCGATGCGTTCGAAGGAAGAGGCGCATGACTACCGCTATTTCCCCGATCCCGATCTTTTGCCGTTGGAATTCGACAAGGCCTATATCGATGCTTTGGCCAAAGGACTGCCGGAACTGCCCGACGACAAGAAGGCGCGGCTGGTCTCTTCGCTCGGGCTGTCGACCTATGACGCCTCGATCCTGGTGTCGGAAAAGCCGATCGCCGATTATTTCGAGCAGGTGGCCTCCGGGCGCGACGGCAAGCTTGCCGCCAACTGGGTGATCAACGATTTGCTCGGCCAGCTCAACAAGGCCGGCAAAGACATTGAAAATGCTCCGGTTTCGCCGGAGCAGCTCGGTGCCGTAATCGACCTGATCAAGGAAGGCACCATCTCCGGCAAGATCGCCAAGGATCTGTTCGAGATCGTCTGGAACGAGGGCGGCGATCCGCGTCAGCTGGTCGAAAACCGCGGCATGAAGCAGGTCACCGACACCGGCGCCATCGAGAAGGCGGTCGACGAGGTGATCGCCGCGAACCCCGACAAGGTTGAACAGGCGCGCGCCAAGCCGACCATGGCCGGCTGGTTCGTCGGCCAGGTGATGAAAGCGACCGGCGGCAAGGCCAACCCGCAGGCGGTCAACGACCTGGTCAAGGCCAAGCTCGGCATCGAGTAGGTCATGTTCGTCCGCACCGCCAGCGAGCGCGACCTTGCCGCCATCCGCGCGCTGCTGGTCGAAACCTGGCATGCGACCTACGACGCTATCTACGGCACTGAGCGGGTGCGAGAAATCACCGACGACTGGCATTCAATCGCCTCGCTCAAGGCGCGGCTGATAAGGCCGAATTCAGAATTCCTGGTCGCCGATGACGGCAAGCGCATCGGCGGCATGGCTTTCGCCGCCGCTACGACGGATGCGAAGATCGTGCTGTTGAATCAGCTCTATGTCCTGCCCGCCTGCCAGCGGCAAGGCATCGGCCAGGCCTTGCTGGACGAGGTCGAGGCCAGCTTTCCCGAGGCAAACACCTTGCGCGTCGAGGTGGAAGAGGCCAACGCGCCGGCCATTGCCTTCTACCGTTCGAAGGGATTCTTGCCGGCCGGCAGCGCCGGCGATTGCGGCGGCGGTTGGGGATTGCCGGCGCTGATCTTTGAGAAGCCGCTGGGATAGATAGCTGACGGCGCGTGTCAGGCCGAGCGCAGCGGCGGTGTCAATTCGCGCATCAAGAGTTGGAGCTCGCGCTGGTCGCCGGTGGAGGTCTTGTCGAAGATCGTCGCCAGTTGCGACTTGATGGTGCCGTCCGAGATGCCGCTGGCGGCGGCGATTTCGCGGCGTGTCAGGCCGGTCGCGACATGGCCGGCGACGCGCTTTTCGGCCGCGGTCAGTCCAAACAGTGCGGCGATCGCCTCCAGCGCCGGCACCGGGGCTGCGCCGGCGGCGGCGATGAAGATGGCGGCGGCGGCGCGTTGCGACATGCGAGCCGAAATGTCGCGCCGCGCCAGCGGCATGACATGCGCCACCGCCGGAACCATCGACCGGACCAGGGGGATGTTTATGCCGGACGGCCCGAGCGCGAACTCGTTGCGCGTGCCGAGCTCGACGGCGCGGCCGATAGCGGCGTCGGCGTTGCCATAGGCGAACGAAAGCTGGCCCCGCACCGAGGTCACGGAGGTGTTTTGCGCGAGCAGCGCTTCGGCTGCCGGATTGGCGAAGATGATCTGCATGTCGTCAGCGACGATTAGCACCGGATGGTCGAGGCTCTCGACGATCGAGGCAAAGATGTCGGCCTTGCGCCGCTCGGCCTCGAACAGGTCGCCGATGGTCACCGCGCGCCGCACATGAGGTGCGAGCGTCGAAATCAGGTCGAGATCCCTGGCCGAAATTTGGGGCCTGTCCTTGTCGGTCACCACCATCATCGTGCCGGTGCGAGTAGGCTGCTTTATCAGCGCCACCCAGAAGAAATCGTCCAGACGGTTGGGTTCCACCCACTCACGTACGATGCGGCTTTCGATCCAGTTCTGCCGCGCGTCGGGGCCTTGCAGCGCATAGATGCTATCGACCGTGAACGGCATGTCGATGTCCATCTTCGGCAGCGCCTTGAAGAACGGCACTTCGGAGGCATAGTCGCGCTGCAGCGGCTCGAGCAGGGCCGGGTCGCCGCAACACATCGAAAACCGCGCCGAATTGCTTGATGTGTCGACGACCGCCAACATGGCAAGCCGGCCGATCGCCAATTTGCAGATAGATTCAAGGGTCGACTGCCACCGGCCGACATCGGCAATCGAATCGTAAATTGCCTCCACGATCTGCGGCAGAGCGCGACCGTTGATGTTGGGCTGGATAGACATAGAGCCTCGTTTGCATCGCAGCGTAGTGCCGGGTCACACATTATCTCTGCCTGAGGTAACACAACATTGCCGGGAACGCCGCGTCTGTGAAACATCTCACAGCGACGTTTTGGTGTGTTATCGCTATCAGACCAGCCGATATAACCCTGAATGACCGCTGTTTATGGGCGCTCGTGCCAAACTGCGATACAAATCAAAGTGAACGGATTTGGAATTTTTCAGGGAATAAATGATGAAACTTCCACATTGTCGATCAACCTGGTCTTGCCAAGCCACGCCGCGGCGAGCAGGCGGCCGTCACGGTCGCGCTGCCACGGGGCGAGCGTCAGGCTCTCGCGCGCCGCGACATAGTCGACGCTGTCGAAGCCTGTCTCGAGAAGCGCGGCGGCAGCCTTGGCGGTAACGCTGCTTTCGTCGCTGCCGGCTGCAAGTGCGGCCGCCGCCTGGCGCAGGATGACGTTGAGCTGGCGTGCCACATCGAGCTCGGCGGCGCCGAGATAGGCATTGCGCGACGACATTGCGAGGCCATGCGCGTCGCGCACGGTTGGCGCGCCGACTATGTCCACCGGCAGGTCGAGATCCCGGCAGAGTTTTCGGACGACGCAAAGCTGCTGGTAGTCCTTTTCGCCGAAGATGGCGCGATCGGGCAAGGCTTGCAGAAACAGCTTGGCCACGACGGTGGCGACGCCCTCGAAGAAGGTGGGCCTGAAATCCGATTCCAGCCCCGACGACGGGCCGGCGACCGAAATCCTGGTCGCGAAACCGGCCGGGTAGATTTCGGAAACCGCCGGCGTGAAGGCAAGATGGGCGCCGGCCTCTGTCAGCCGGTCGAGATCGCGCGCCAGCTGGCGCGGATATTTGTCCAGGTCTTCGGTGGGGGCGAACTGGGCAGGATTGATGAAGATCGAGACGATGCAGCGATCGGCCGTCGAAAGCGCGGCCCTGACCAGCGAGATATGGCCGTCATGCAGCGCGCCCATGGTTGGCACCATGGCAACGCTGAGGCCGTCGCGCCGCCAGTCGCGGATTGCGGCGCGAAGGGCAAGCACAGTGTCGACAACGACAGGCTGGTTCATGCGTTATCCTTGCCCGTTTTGGCTGAAAAGACATGGCCTGGTCCGGGAAAGGTGCGACTGCGCACCTCTGCCGCATAACGCGCGGCGGCATCGGCGACCACGCTGCGCAAATCGGCATATTCCTTGACGAATTTCGGCACCCGGTCGACGGTCAGGCCTACCATGTCATCGATGACCAGGATCTGGCCGTCGCAATCGCTGCTGGCGCCGATGCCGATGGTCGGAATGGCGATGCGCCGGGTCAGGTCGGCGGCGACAGTCTCGACCGTGCCTTCGATGACCAGCGAAAACGCGCCGGCCCTTTCGACCGCATCGGCGTCGTGCATGAGGGCTGCGACATTCTCCGGCGTGCGGCCCTTGATCTTGTAGCCGCCGTCCTTTTCCACGGATTGCGGCTGCAGGCCGATATGCCCCATCACCGGAATGCCGGCGGTAACGATGGCCGCGATCTGGCGGGCCACGTCAACGCCGCCTTCCAGTTTCACCGCCTGGCAGCCAGTTTCCTCAACAATGCGGCGCGCAGAGGCAACGGCTTGTGCAGCCGAAGTCTCATAGCTGCCGGCCGGCATGTCGACCACCACGCAGGTCTTTGCCGAGCCGCGCATCACGGCCTGGCCATGGGCGATCATCATCTCCAGCGAGGCGCCGAGCGTGGTCTTGTGGCCGTGCAGCACCATGGCAACGCTGTCGCCGACCAGGAGAAGGTCGACATGGTCGTCGAGCAGGCGGGCGACGGGATAGGTGTAAGCGGTCAGACAGACGATCGGCACGCCGCCCTTGCGGGCGCGAATCGTCTCCGCGCTGATCCTGACGACAGCTGGGGCCATTCCTCACCTCCCGCAGCCGGCGTTGACTACAGCGCCGCGCGTCCTGTTAGACGCGCAAAGGACGCTGTAGCACTTTGGTTTTGCGCATGATCCTTTGCGAAAATCGATTCCGATTTTCGGGGTCATGCGGCAGCGCTGGCTGCGCAGAGCTTTAGGAAGACGCAGCCGGCTTGGCAAGCGTGGTGCTCGCAGTTGCGAAATGGATCGACCGATGCCCATGCTTTCAGCGTGCCGTCAGTGCCGCAGTCGCCGTAAAACCCTTGCCTTCGCGATGACCTGACGCCATAAGCAGGGAAGCAGGCACCGCCGCGCGCGCCGCGAGGATTTTTGATGAAAACCTTCCTTACGCAGTTTTTCACCTGGTGGAACGGTCAGACGCTCGGGACGCGTTTCAACACTTGGCGTCACGGCAGCAAGGTCGGCCAGGATGCAACCGGCAATGTCTACTATGAGGGCGGCGTCGATTCGGAAGGCCGCACCCGCCGCTGGGTCATCTACGCCAACTACGCGGAAGCCTCGGCTATTCCCCCGGGCTGGCACGGCTGGATCCACCACCGCGTCGATGTCGCGCCGCCGAGCGACGACTATCGTCCGCGCGAATGGGAAAAGGCGCACGAATCGAACCTCACGGGAACACCGGCCGCCTATCGCCCGAAGGGTTCCGTGCTCACCAATCAGCACCGTCCGCAGGTCACGGGCGACTATGATGCGTGGACGCCTGGTTCTTGACCACCGGGCGGTCTTTTGTCGCCACAATTGGCGTTTAGCTGCTTGTTGGTATGACAACGGCGAATAGCCTTGGGCGTGACAGAATCACCCAGGCCCAAACCACCGGTATATCAGCATGAACATTTTCAGCCTGACATCGATGGCCGGACTGACGGCAGTTGCCGCTGTTGCCATCTGGCCGACCGCGTTTGCGGCAGCCCAGGCGCCTGCCGCGGCGCCCGCAATCTCGGATCGTATCACCAACCCGGTCGCCGAATTCGCCGGCATCGACAAGATCACCGGCCGCATCATCACCTTCGATGTCTATATCGACGAGACGGTGCAGTTCGGCGCTTTGCAGGTGACGCCGCGCATCTGCTATTCGCGGCCCGAGAACGAGGAACCGCAGACCGATTCCTTCGTCGAGGTCGATGAGATCACGCTCGACCGCAAGATCCGCCGTATCTTCACCGGCTGGATGTTCGCCGAAAGCCCCGGTCTCAATGCCGTCGAGCATGCCGTCTACGACGTGTGGCTGAAGGGCTGCAAGCAGAAGTCGGATGTGCCGCCGCCGGACGCGGCCAAGGCCGAAACGCCCAAAGTCGATACCTCCAGGCCAAAGCCCGCCGCTGCTCCGGCTGTGGAACAGCCAGACCCCACGGAGCCTGACGCGACCGACACCAACTGATCCTCCGGAACCGTCGTGGCCACCACGCGTTTGGCCATGAACGACCGCGCATTTATGCGCTTGGAGGATTTTGCGATGTCAGACAGCAAGCGGATCACTGCCAGCAAGAAAGAACTGCTCGACCTCGAAAAGGGGTTCTGGACGGGCGACTCGGCCTATTTTGCGGCCAACGCCGACACAGAATGCCTGGTGGCATTTCCTGAGATGGCAAAGGCGATGGACAATGCCGACCTCGCCAAGACCGCGACCAAGCCCAACCGCTGGCGCGATCTGCAGATCGACCTCAAGGGCATCATCGAGCCCGGCAGCGACATTATCATGCTGACTTATGAGGCTCATGCGACACGGGAAAACGGCGAAGCCTACGCGGCTCTGGTCAGCACCGGCTATGTTCATCGGGTCACCGGATGGAAGATGATGTTCCATTCGCAGACGCCGATGGAGACCGCAGCGAAAAGCTGATCACTCAAGGCGTCGACGAGTGAGCCGGGCACGTCCGGTCTCCCGTTCAGGGATAGAAAACGGCTTCCCCCTTCAGGGCGTCGGCCAGCATCTTCTCGTATTTGCCGCGCGGTACGTCGACCGCGCCGAAGCGCTTGAGGTGTTCGGTGGTGAACTGGGTGTCGAGCAGCGCGAAGCCGCGCGCCTTCAGCCGTTCGACGAGATAATAAAGGCAGGTCTTGGAGGCGTCGGTTTCCCGGGCGAACATGCTTTCGCCGAAGAACACCCGGCCGAGCGAGACGCCATAGAGGCCGCCGACAAGCCGTTCCTCGCGCCAGGCCTCGACTGAGTGGCAATGCCCCAGCCGGTGTAACTCGATATAGGCTTCGCGGATCGGCGCGTTGATCCAGGTCGAGCGGCGCTCCTCGCGCTTTTCGGCGCAGCCATCGATCGTCGCCTCGAAATCGAAGTCGAAGCGGATGTCGAACGGGTGCTTGCGGATCGTCTTCTTCAAGCTCTTCGGCGTGTGGAACGCCTCGAGCGGGATGATGCCGCGCGTCTCCGGCCGCACCCAGAACACTTCCGGGTCCGAAGCGCTCTCGGCCATCGGGAAGACGCCCGAGGCATAGGCCTTGAGCAAAAGGTCGGTCGGAATGCGATAGCCGGGCGCGTAGGGGCGGGTCATTGCGGCATCATAGCGGCAATTTGGGCGCTATTCCTCTTCGGCCAGATACTTTTCCAGCCAGTGGATGTCGTAGTCGCCATTGGCGATGTCGGCATTGCCGACCAAGTCGCGAAACAGCGGCAGCGTCGTCTTGATGCCGTCGACGACGAATTCGTCGAGCGCCCGGCGCAGCCGCATCATGCATTCGACGCGGTTGCGGCCATGCACGATCAGCTTGCCGATCAGGCTGTCATAATAGGGCGGGATCTTGTAGCCGGAATAGACGCCGGAATCGACGCGAATGCCGAGGCCGCCCGGCGTGTGGAAATGCGTGATCGTGCCGGGCGAGGGCGTGAAGGTGCGCGGATCCTCGGCATTGATGCGGCATTCGATGGCGTGGCCGTTGAACTTGATGTCTTCCTGGCGCACCGAAAGCCCGCCGCCGGAGGCGACGCGGATCTGCTCATGCACGAGATCGATGCCGGTGATGGCTTCCGTCACCGGATGCTCGACCTGCAGGCGCGTGTTCATCTCGATGAAGTAGAACTCGCCGTTCTCGTAGAGGAATTCGATGGTGCCGGCGCCGGAATAGCCGAGGTCGGCGATGGCCTTGGCGCAGATACCGCCGATGCGGGCGCGCTCCTCGGCGTTGAGGGCCGGCGAGGGCGCCTCTTCCCAGACCTTCTGGTGGCGGCGCTGCAGCGAACAGTCGCGCTCGCCGAAATGCACGCCGCGGCCGGCGCCGTCGCCGAACACCTGCACCTCGATGTGGCGCGGCTTTTGCAAGTATTTCTCGATGTAGACGGCGTCGTCGCCGAAGGCGGCGCCGGCTTCCGTGCTCGCTGTCTGCAAGGCGATCTCAAGGTCAGCCTCGGTAAGAGCGACCTTCATGCCGCGCCCGCCACCGCCCGCCGACGCCTTGATGATCACGGGATAGCCGATCTCGGCGGCAATGCGCCTGGCTTCCTTCTGATCGGTGACGGCGCCGTCCGAACCCGGCACGACCGGGATGCCGAGACGCTTCGCGGTGCGCTTGGCCTCGATCTTGTCGCCCATGATGCGGATATGGTCGCCGGACGGGCCGATGAAGGTGATGTTGTGGGCGGCCAGGATGTCGGCGAACTTGGCGTTCTCCGACAGGAAGCCATAGCCAGGATGCACGGCGTCGGCGCCGGTGATCTCGCAGGCGGCGACGATCTGGTGGATGTTGAGATAGCTGTCGCGCGACGGCGGCGGGCCAATGCAGACGCTCTCGTCGGCAAGCCTGACATGCATGGCGTCCGCATCGGCGGTCGAATGCACCACCACGGTCTGGATACCGAGTTCCTTGCAGGCGCGCAGCACCCGAAGCGCGATTTCGCCGCGATTGGCGATGAGGATCTTCTGGAACATCCGGCCCGCTCTACTCGATCACGACGAGCGGCATGCCGTATTCGACCGGCTGGCCGTCCTCGAACAGGATAGCCGTCACCGTGCCGGGGCGCGGCGACGGGATCTGGTTCATTGTCTTCATCGCCTCGATGATCAGCAGCGTCTGGCCTTCCTTGACCTTCTGGCCGATCTCGATGAAGGCCTTGGCGTCGGGCGAGGGGGCGAGATAGGCGGTTCCGACCATCGGCGAGGGGACCGCGTTCTTGGACGGATCGGCCACTGCTGGTGCGGCAGCAGCACTTGCCGCGGGCTGCGCTGCCGGCGCATAGCCTGCTTGAGGTGCTGCAATGGCGTGGACGGCGGCCGGCGCCTGGCGCGATACGCGCACCTTCAGGTCGCCCAGCTCGACCTCGATCTCGGTGAGGTTGGTGTCGTTCAGTATGCCCGCCAGATCGCGGATCAGTTGCTGGTCAACACCGGTCTTCTTTATCGACATTTTCGAGCCTTCTGTTTGTGGGTCGGTCATAGGCGTGCCGCCAGCGCCTGCAGCGCCAGCGAGTAGCCAAGCGGCCCGAACCCGCAGATCATGCCGACAGCGACCGGCGCAACCATGGAGACGTGGCGGAATGGTTCCCGCGCGTGGATGTTGGAGAGGTGAACTTCGGCGACGGGCAGCGGCGCGATGGCGCGGATGGCGTCGTGAATGGCTATCGATGTGTGGCTATAGGCACCCGGATTGATGACAATGCCGGCAGCCTTGTCGCCGGCTTCCTGGATCCAGTCGACGAGGTCGCCCTCATGGTTCGACTGGCGAAAATCGATTTCGAGGCCAAGTGCGGCGCCCGCCTGCTTGCAGTCGTCAGCGATCGCGGCAAGCGTCTTGCCGCCATAGATGCCGGGCTCGCGTTTGCCGAGCGCGTTGAGGTTGGGACCGTTCAGGACGAAAATCGTTTTCAAAAATGCCGACCTTTTCCCAGCACCTGCCTCAAGCCGGCGCGCAGGGCCTTCTATAATGGGCATAGTCGCCCGCGGAAAGAGCGCAAGTGCGATCTTTCACTGTCCACAACAGGCCGAAATGTGCCCGTGAGAGGTAGGCTCGCGCACAAGATCAGAGCGCGGCTTTCGCCGCCTCGATCTTTTCGGCCAGCACTTCCTGGCCAAGCGCACCGAACACTACCTCGTTGCCGACCACATAGGACGGCGTTCCGGTGATGGCCAGCTTGTTGGCGAGGTCGAAGGTCTTGGAGAAAGCCTCGGTGATGGTCGGGTCCTTCATCTTCTCGCGCAACTCCGCCTCATCGGCGCCGAGCGACAGCGCCACCTTGATGGCCGCCGCCTCGGTCGCGCGGCCCTGGCCGCCGAGCAGCGCATTGTGGAACTCGCCGTACTTCTCCGGCTTCATCAGGTGGAAGGCCATCGAGACGACGCTGGCCTTCTGCGAATCCGGGCCGAGGATCGGGAACTCCTTGAGCACGAAGCGCAGGTCCGGGTCGGACTTGGTCAGCGCCCGCATGTCCTCGATGGCGCGTTTGCAGAAGCCGCAATTGTAATCGTAGAACTCGACGATGGTGACCTTGCCCTTCGGATTGCCGACGACGCCGTCGAAGGCCGAGTTGAAGATCTCATCCTTGGCCTTGGTAATGACGCCGAGTGCGGCAATGCGCTGCTCTTCCTTCTGCTTGGCCTCCAGCGCGTCCTGAACTTCGAGCAGCACTTCCGGGTTTTTCAACAGATAGTCGCGGATGATGCCCTCGACCTCGGCCCGATCGATCTTGGTGTCCGAGGATGCGGTCTGGACGATCGCGGTATCGGCCTTTGCCACCTGCGGACTGCCGGCGACGAACCCGAAAGCCAGCATGGCAAGAGCAGCCGCCACTCCCGTCGTGCCTAGCAATATTGTCTTGTTCATCGTCTGATCCTCTTACCGGTTCCGGTCTATCTTAGTCGCTGCAAGCGACCGGAAGGTTCACTTCTTGAGTTTGCCTGAAGGGTTGTAGTTTATGATGTCCTGCGCGCGAATCCAGCCGGGCTCGCCGCGCTTCAAGTCCTTTTGTGCGCGCATGGCGAAGATTTTCGCATTCTTGTAGTCGCCGGAATAGAAATGGCCTTCTGCAGTCGCAAGCTCCGCCGAAGGGATGTTGCCGAGCTCGCCATAGGCCTGGGCCAGATAGCGGTACCCGGCGGTGTTTTCCTTGTCGCGCCCAAGACCGCTGTTGATCTGCACCACCGCCTTCTTCAGTGAATCGGGCGTGCCGATGGCCATCAGCGCCTGGCCGAGGGACACGGGCAACAGGCCCGACTTCACCGGATCGAGGCTGACCGCCTTGGTATAGGCATCCGCCGCGTCCTTCGGCTTGTTGGCCTTCATCAGGATGTCGCCACGCAATTCCTGGAAATAGGGGTTCTTCGGCTGTTCCTTGATCAATGCGTTGGTCTTGGTGAGTGCCGCACCCAGATTGCCGTAGAGATAGGCCATCTGCGCCTCGCCATAGCGCGATGGGAGGCTGCCCGGGGCCTTGCGCATCAGCCGCGTCGCGGCGGCCTGGCCGCCCATATAGGCGGCGATCTTGATGCGCATCATGTCGTGGCGCTGCTGCAGCGCGGGCGGATCGACCTTGTCGACATTGGGGCTTTGCTTGACCAGCACTTCGAGATTGGCGATGCGCTCCTGTGGCATGGGATGGCTGATCCGGTAGGGATCGACCTGCGTGCCGGACAGAGACAGCGCGTTCTGGAAGCGGGCGAAGGTCTTCAGCATGCCCATGCCGGACTGGCCGGTGGCGTTGAGATAGGTGATGGCCGAGCGGTCGGCGGTCGACTCTTCGGTGCGCTGGTAGGCAAGAATGCTGCGCTGCGCCATCTCGCCGCCGCCGGCGGCGACACCCATGCCGGCACCGGCAAGGCCGCGGCTGTTGGTGGTGGCGCCGGCAACGATGGCGCCGGCGCCGAGCAGGGTAGCGATAATCGCCATCGTCTTGGCGCGCTCGAGCTGGTCGCGCAATTTCTGCTGATGGCCGCCGGCGATGTGGCCGGCTTCGTGGGCGATCACGCCGATGATCTCGTTGGGCGTTTCGGCCTGCATCAGCGCGCCGGTGTTGATGAACAGCCGGCGCCCGGTGACGAAGGCGTTAAAACTCTGATCGTTGACCAAGACGATATCGACGCCGTCATTGGCAAGACCGGCCGCCTTGAAGATCGGCCGCGCATAGTCGCGCACCAGCGCCTCGATCTCGGCATCGCGCACCACCGGCACCGCCTGCGCGAATGCTGTCACCGTGCCGGAGATCGCAACAGTGGCGGCAAGCAAAAGCGTCGCGAAGCCGCGCGCTGTCTTCCCGATGGAATATTTTGAAATCGTCGATTTGGGTCGGCTCAGCATGAGGTCCACTGGTAAACGAGCGGGCGAACGATGAAAAGAGTCGGCACCGAAACTAGGCTAACTTGTGATCCTCACATCAATCGGGCATTTGTGCGGCGCTGCCATCGGGGGTTGCTGGCCTGGAGCGGCAGGATTGGACGGAAGAGGTGAGGTCAAATGGTTGTTTCGCTGTCGCGCCGCGGTGAAGTCGAGCCGTTTCACGCCATGGACATCCTGGCCGAGGCCAACCGGCTGAAGGCGACAGGCGTGCCTGTCGTGTCCATGGCCGTCGGCCAGCCATCCGATCCGGCGCCGGTGGGGGTCAGGGAGGCCGCCGCAAATGCGCTGAAGATCGGCCGCATCGGCTATACCGATGCGCTCGGCCTGGTGGATCTGCGCAAGGCAATCGCCGCGCACTATGGCGATCATTACGGGATCGATGTCGCGCCGAACCGGATTGCCGTGACGACGGGATCATCGGCAGCCTTCAATCTGGCCTTCCTGGCGATGTTCGATCCGGGGGACCGCGTCGCCATCGCCGCGCCTGGCTATCCCGCCTATCGCAATATCATGGCGGCGCTCGGCATCGAGATCGTCGAGATCGAGCTCGGCCTGGACGCCTATCTGCATGCCGACCATTTGAAATCCGCGCATCGCGAAAAACCGTTGAAGGGCGTGCTGTTTGCGAGCCCCGCCAATCCGACCGGCGCGGTCATTCCCGCCGACGAGCTGTCGGCACTGGTGAGGACTGCCGAAGAACTTGGCATCGCGGTGATATCGGACGAAATCTATCACCGGCTGGCCTATGCGGCGCCCGACACCACGGCGCTGGCCTACGGCTCAGGTGTGACGGTGATCAACTCGTTCTCGAAATACTATTGCATGACCGGCTGGCGTATCGGCTGGATGGTGCTGCCGGACGCCCTGGTGCGGCCAATCGAGCGGATTGCCCAGAGCCTCTATATCTCGCCGCCCGAACTGTCGCAGATCGCGGCGATCGAGGCCTTCAAGGCAACGGAAGAGCTGGAAGCGGTGAAGGCGCGCTACGCCTGGAACCGCGAGCTGTTGATGCAGCGCCTGCCGGAGCTCGGATTTCCGCTGGCAGCCCCCATGGACGGCGCCTTCTACGCCTTTTGCGATGTCACCCGGCACACCAATGACAGCATGGCCTTTGCGCGCAAAATGCTGGCCGAGGCGCATGTGGCGGCGACGCCGGGCCGTGATTTCGATCCGCTGGCCGGACACCGAACGATGCGTTTTTCCTATGCCGGCAGCCATGACGACATGGTCGAGGCGATGGCGCGCATCGAGCGCTGGCTGAAATAGCGGGAACGACAATGCCGGAACTCGAACAAGCGCTGGCCGATGTCGCCGCCGAGATGGCGGAACGCACCGATCGTGGCGAGGTCGCCACCTACATCCCGCAGCTCGGCAAAGTCGATCCGAAGAAATTCGGCATTGCGGCGGTGACCAATGACGGCCGCGTGCTTGTCGCCGGCGATGCCGACCAGGCGTTCTCGATCCAGAGCATTTCGAAGGTGTTTACCCTGACGCTGGCGCTCGGCAATGTCGGCGATGCGCTGTGGCAGCGTGTCGGACGTGAGCCGTCGGGCAATCCGTTCAACTCGATCGTCCAGCTCGAGCATGAGAACGGCATTCCGCGCAATCCCTTCATCAATGCCGGCGCTATCGTCGTTTCCGACATCCTGCTCGCCGGCCACCAGCCGCGTGAAGCGATCGGCGAGATCCTGCGCTTCATCCAGTTCCTCGCCGACGATGAGACCATCATCATCGACCGCGAGGTCGCGGCGTCCGAACGCGCCACCGGCTACCGCAACTTTGCGCTTGCCAACTACATGAAATCCTTCGGCAATCTTCACCATGCGCCGGAGCTGGCGCTGGGCGTCTACTTCCATCATTGCGCCATCGCCATGAGCTGTCGGCAACTGGCGCTGGCCGGCCGCTTCCTCGCCAATGGCGGCAAGAACCCAGCGACCGGCCATTCCGTGGTGTCGGCCGAGCGCGCACGCCGCATCGGCGCCATGATGCTGACCTGCGGCCACTATGACGGCTCCGGCGATTTTGCTTTCCGCGTCGGCATTCCCGGCAAAAGCGGCGTCGGCGGCGGCATATTGGGGATCGTGCCGGGCGTCGCCTCGCTCGCCGTGTGGTCGCCGGGTCTCAACGCCAACGGCAATTCGAAGCTGGGGTCGATCGCGCTGGAAAAGCTGGCCAGGATGATGAACTGGTCGATCTTCGCTCCTTAAAGGCCCACCATTCCCCAGATAGGAAAATCCCGCGCCCTCTTTTCGAGGAACGCGGGATTTTTATTGTTCAAGAAGTCAGTTCAACTGTCTGAAATTCTTAGAAAAAGCCCTTCCGCTGCCACCAGCCGGCACGCTTCGGCTTTTCTTCGGCCTTTGCCTCGTCGGCAACGCTGGAGGAAACCACCGGAACCACCGGGGTATCCGCCGCCACGGCCTTGCGCCGGGTCGGTCGAGCAGGCGCTTCCTCCTCGACTGGAGCGGCAGGCGCAGGCGTCTCGACCTTGGACGATGCGACTTCCTCGACCGGGGCAGTAGCCGGCACTTCGGCCACCGTCTCGGCGGAGACTTCGGTTACGGCTTTCTTCGCCCTTGAGGCGCGCTTCTTCTTCGGCTTTTCGGCTGGCGCGTCGTCGTTCGCCGCGGCAGGAGCCGCAGCTTCTTCAACCGCTACCGCAGCGACCGGTTCGCTTGCGACCGTTTCGGCTTCAGCGGCATCGGCCACCGAAACGTCAGCCGTTTCGCCTGCCTCGGCCTCAGTGCCTTCACCGTCCTCGCGCCGATTGCGCTTGCCACCGCGCTTGCCGCGCCGGCGCTTCTTGCCCTGGGCGTCATCCGACGCTTCCACGGTTTCGACGGCGCCAACCGGGGCGTCGCTCTGCGGTGCCGCATCGTCATCGCCTGGTTCAGAGGCAAAGTCGTCGCTTGCCGCGGGGACCGAAGCGCCCTCGACGGTTTGGCCATGCTCGCGCTCGCCGCCGTGCTCGCGGTCGCGATCCTTGCCGCCACGCCGCCTGCGGCGCTTGCGGCGCTTGCGGTCGCGGCCTTCGCCGTCCTCAGCCGATCGCGGCTGCTGCTGCGACTGCGGCTGCGCCTGGCGCGGCTGCTCGGCCTGCACCACAACCTCGTCGCCTTCCTCCTCGATGACGATTTCGTCCTCGGGCTCTTCCGGCTCGACATAGGCGGGCAGGCTGCGCTGCTCGACAAAGCCTTCCGGCTTTTCGGCAATAGCGCCGCGGAAGATGGCATAGTGCTGCACACCGACCGTGTCATCGGCTTCGATGGTGATGGTCAGGCCGAAGCGGCTTTCGAGTTCCACCAAGGTGCCGCGCTTGTGGTTGAGCACATAGAGCGCGGTTGCAGCCGGCGTCCGCACCGTGATGTGGCTGCGCGAGTCCTTGAGCAGGAATTCCTCGATCGCCCGCACCACCATCAGCGCCACCGACGAGTCGGAGCGGACATGGCCGGTGCCGCCGCAATGCGGGCAGGGCTTCATGGTCGATTCCAGCACGCTGGCGCGGATGCGCTGGCGCGACATCTCCATCAGGCCGAAATGCGAGATACGGCCGACCTGGATGCGAGCCCGGTCGTTCTTGAGGTGATCCTTCAGCCGCTTCTCGACGGAGCGGTTGTTGCGATTCTCCTCCATGTCGATGAAGTCGATGACGATCAGGCCGGCGAGATCGCGCAGCCTCAACTGCCGGGCGACTTCCTCGGCGGCTTCAAGGTTGGTGTGGAGCGCGGTGTCCTCGATCGAGTGCTCCTTGGTGGAGCGGCCCGAATTGACGTCGATGGCGACCAGCGCTTCGGTCTGGTTGATGATGATGTAGCCGCCGCTCTTCAGCGTCACCTGCGGCTGCAGCATGCGGTCAAGCTGTGCCTCGATGCCGTTGCGCACGAAGATCGGCGTCGTGTCGCGGAACGGCTGAACCACCTTGGCGTGGCTCGGCATCAGCATGCGCATGAAATCCTTGGCCTCGCGATAGCCTTCCTCGCCGGAGACAAGAATCTCGTCGATATCCTTGTTGTAGAGATCGCGCACTGAGCGCTTGATCAGGCTGCCTTCCTCGTAAACGAGGGCAGGGGCGGTGGATTGCAGCGTCAGACTGCGGACGTTTTCCCAAAGCCGCATCAGATATTCGTAGTCGCGCTTGATCTCGGCCTTGGTGCGGCTTTCGCCGGCGGTGCGCAGGATCACGCCCATGCCCTGAGGCACTTCGAGATCGGCAACGACTTCCTTGAGGCGCTTGCGGTCGACCGCGCTGGTGATCTTGCGCGAAATACCGCCGCCGCGCGCCGTGTTGGGCATCAGCACCGAATAGCGGCCGGCAAGCGACAGATAGGTAGTGAGCGCCGCGCCCTTGTTGCCGCGCTCTTCCTTGACCACCTGCACCAGCAGGATCTGCCGGCGCTTGATGACTTCCTGGATCTTGTACTGGCGGCGCACCGGCTTGCGGCGGTTGCGCACCTCTTCCAGCGCATCCTCGGCGCCCACCGATTCAATCTCGTGGTCGTCGGGATGCGAGGACTGCACCTCTTCCAGCATGCCGCGATCATTGTCGGAGGAGGTGGCTTCGCCGCTGTGATCGGCCGAAACAGCTTCACCGCTTGCCTCGCTGGACGCGGTGTCGTCGCCGGCCTCAGCCGGCGGGACGGCTTCGGAGATCACATCCGCTTCGACGCTTGCCGCGATCGATGTCGGGCCGCCTTCTGACGGTTCGGTCTCGGATGTCTCGGTCTCGGAGGTTTCGCTGTCGCCATGCGCGGCGTGATCTTCATGCCCGGCGGTATCAGCCGCGGCATGCTCGGAAGCAGGCTCTTCGGCAACGGCATCGCCGCCGGTGTCGCCATGTTCGCCGCTTTCATCATCAGTGCCGGCGTCGCGCTTGTGTTCGCCACGCTCGCGGCCTTTGCCGCCGCGCCGACGGCCGCGCCGGCCGCGATCACGGCTCTGGCGGTCGTCCCCGTCATTGTCCTCGTTCTCCTCGTCCTCGGCTTCCTGAGCTTCGGCGCGCAGCAGAGCCTGACGATCGGCGACCGGGATCTGGTAATAGTCGGGGTGTATTTCACTGAAGGCGAGGAAACCGTGACGGTTGCCGCCATATTCGACAAAGGCTGCCTGAAGGGAAGGTTCGACGCGCGTTACGCGGGCGAGATAGATGTTTCCTTTGAGCTGCTTCTTGTCCTGGGATTCAAAGTCGAATTCTTCAATACGGTTACCGCGGATAACGACAACGCGTGTTTCCTCCGGGTGGGAGGCGTCTATCAGCATTTTGTTGGGCATTATTACGTTTCCTCCCGGCAGCCGCCAGCCGCAGCTTGCGAGGCAAAGCTCGCTGCTGCGTGTCTGTCACGTGGGTGCCGGATGTCTGGATGGTTGCTGGCCGCCGCTTGAGCGCCATGGCGGTGCCGCCCGCAGCCATAATGGCGCGGTTTGATGCGGACCTTTCCATGATTGCGCTTGAAGCCATCGTCACCAGCAGAACCTTTTGAACCAAAGCCCGGGCGAACCGGACCAGCTTGTTTGCTCATACAGAGCCGGCACGGGAACAATCCCGGCCGTTTTCCTCACGCAGGCGATTCCCCCGCCACGGGCGCACACCTGCGAAATTCGTCGCGATCACCTGAAGCCTTTTCGCTGGAAGCGAAAGGAGCCGCCTTTCATCTGACCTGTAGCAGGAAGCTGCGGGAGAAGCGGTTCCAGGATTGCAGTGATCCACCATCGCTTTTATGATTTGACGGGGTGGAAGGCAACCCCGATTTCGGATGCCGGCAAAAAGCAGTGCCGTAACGGAAGCACAGGCCTTGATCCTCAATGAAAAGGCTTGGTTAACCTTCTCTGGATACCAATCGTTAATCGAGTCTGCGGCCTGACCGGCATTTCGACCAACCACGCGGGCGCGAGGCGCCAAACCGGGAGCGACTGCAAAGAGATGGGACTGGCGGGCACCACAGACAAGGGCCATGGCCGTGCAGGCCTTTTGCTGCGCGCTGCGATTGTGCTTTTGCTGCTGGCGCTCTGCTTTGGTTTTGCGCCGGGTTCACACGCGGCTGATGCGCCGCTCGGCGCCACCGCCTACAAGATGGCGGGCGACGCCACCAAGATGCGCATCGTCATCGATTTCGACCGCGAACCCGATATCAAATGGTTCCTGTTGCGCGGCCCCAACCGGCTGGTCGTCGACCTGCCGCGCACACGATTCGCCATTAGCGCGAAGGACGCCAAGGCGCGCGGCCTTGTCAAGGCGGTGCGCTATGGCGATCAGGGCGAGGGATCGCGGCTGATCCTGACCGGCAAGGGGCCGTTCTCGGTCGACAAGCTCGACGTGCTCAAGAATGATGACGGAACCGGCTACCGCATCGCCATCGACATGTCGGCGGCCTCCGACCGCGAGTTCGACGAAGCCCTTGCCAACCAGGCGCTGACCACCGGTTCGACCGTCTCCACCGACAAGGGCGCCAGGGTCGGCACCGGGCCGGTCTCCAATCCGGGGCATCGCTTCACCGTCGTCATCGATCCCGGCCATGGCGGCATCGACGGCGGCGCCGAAGGCCTCAACGGCACCATCGAGAAGAACGTCACGCTGGCCTTCGCCACCGAATTGCGCGACAAGCTCGCCGCCGTCGGCAACTACGACGTGTTCATGACGCGCGAGACCGACGAATTCCTGCGGCTTGACGACCGCGTGCGCATCGCCCGTCAGCACGAGGCGGACCTGTTGATCTCGATCCATGCCGATACGATCAGCGTCAAGGGCATCAGAGGCGCCACCGTCTACACCGTCTCCGACAAGGCATCCGACCCGGAAGCGCAGGCGCTGGCCGATCGCGAAAACCTCTCCGACCAGTTCGCCGGCATGGTGATCAAGGACGACAACAAGGAAGTCACCGACATACTGATCGACCTGATCCGCCGCGAGACGCATAATTTCTCGATGAGCTTTGCCCACACTCTAGTCGGCCAGCTGTCCACCAGCGTCGGCCTGATCAACAATCCGCAGCGCTCGGCCGGCTTCAAGGTGCTGAAGGCGCCCGATGTTCCGTCGGTGCTGGTCGAACTCGGCTATCTCTCCAACGCCAAGGACGAAGCGCAGCTGCTCGACGCCGACTGGCGTGGCAAGGCGGCGCAGAGCATCACCAACGCCGTCGCTTTGTTTGCCTCCGCCAAGATGGGAACGGGAACCGGAGGCTGAGATGGCAGACGCCGCCCACAACCAGAGGCAGCGTTGCACGACGACAACACCGGGCGCTTTTATTTCCGGTGGGGGATGCAGAAATCGGACGCTGCCCCATTTTGTCCACATGGTGGCGACATGGGTTTTCCATCACGGATCGGGACCGTAGCGAAGGCTTGCGCGAAAGGCGGCTTCGTCTAGGAAACTCCCCGAACCACGGACTGGAGCGGGCATGATTCGTCTTATTGGCTATTTCTTTGGTATCGGCACGACGCTGGCGCTTCTGGTCGCCGCGGGCGTGGCGATATACATCAGCCACCTGTCGAAGGACCTGCCCGACTACGAAGTGCTGGCCAAGTACGAGCCGCCGGTGACGACCCGCATCCATGCCTCCGACGGCTCGCTGATGGCAGAATATGCGCGCGAACGGCGGCTCTATCTGCCGATCCAGGCGGTTCCGGACCGGGTCAAGGCGGCGTTCCTGTCGGCCGAGGACAAGAATTTCTACAACCATCCCGGCATCGACATCACCGGGCTTGGCCGCGCCATCTACGTCAACCTGCAGAACGTGGGCTCGGGCAGGCGCCAGGTCGGCGCCTCGACCATCACCCAGCAGGTGGCAAAGAACTTCCTGTTGTCCTCGGACCAGACCTACGAGCGCAAGATCAAGGAGATGATCCTGGCCTTCCGCATCGAGCAGGCCTATTCGAAGGACCGCATCCTCGAGCTCTACCTCAACGAGATCTTCTTCGGCTTCGGCGCCTATGGCGTCGCGGGCGCGGCGCTGACCTATTTCGACAAGTCGGTCAACGAACTCACCGTCGCGGAAGCCGCCTATCTGGCGTCGCTGCCGAAAGGTCCCAACAACTACCATCCCTTCAAGCATGCCGACCGCGCCATCGAGCGCCGCAACTGGGTCATCGACCAGATGGTCGAGAACGGCTACGTGACGCGTGAGGAGGGCGACAAGGCCAAGGCCGAGCCACTCGGCGTCACACCGCGCCGCAACGGCTCATACCTGTTCGCGGGCGAATACTTCACCGAGGAAGTGCGCCGTCAGATCATCTCCCGCTATGGCGAGAACGCGCTCTATGAGGGCGGCCTGTCGGTGCGCACGACGCTCGATCCGAAGATCCAGCTCATCGCCCGCAAGTCGATGCAGAACGGCTTGCTCAAATACGATACGCTGCGCGGCTATCGCGGACCGGTGAAGCACATCGATGCTTCCGGCGACTGGGGCGTGGCGCTGGGCGCCGTCAAGGGGCTGGAGGACGTGCCGGAATGGTCGCTTGCCGTCGTGCTCGACAGCTCGGATACCGGCCTTTCCATCGGCCTGCAGCCGACGCGGCAGATTTCAGGCGATATCGTCAAGGAACGCGTCGAAGGTACCGTCAGCAAGGAAGACATGAGCTTTGCCATGCGCCATGTGGTCGACGGCAAGACGGTCAAGGCGAAGTCGCCGGCCGACGTGCTGCAGCCGGGCGATGTCATCTTCGTGCAGAAAAATGAAGGTTCGGAAGGCGCCTATACGCTGCGCCAGGCGCCGGAAGTGGAGGGCGGCCTGATCGCCATGGATCCGCATACCGGCCGCGTGCTGGCCATGGTCGGCGGCTTCTCCTATGCGCAGTCGGAATTCAACCGCGCCACGCAGGCGATGCGCCAGCCGGGCTCGTCATTCAAGCCGATCGTCTATTCGGCAGCGCTCGACAATGGCTATACGCCGGCCTCGGTGATCATGGACGGACCGATCACCATCCAGAGCGGCAACACGACCTGGACGCCGAAGAACTATGACGGCACGGTCGCCGGCCCCGCGACCTTGCGCTCCGGCATCGAAAAGTCGCGCAATTTGATGACGGTGCGGCTGGCCAACGACATGGGCATGAAGCTGGTGGTGGAATATGCCGAGCGTTTTGGCGTCTACGACCATCTGGCGCCGTATCTGCCGATGGCGCTAGGCTCCGGCGAGACGACCGTCATGCGCATGGTGTCGGCCTATTCGATCATGGCCAATGGCGGCAAGTCGATCAAACCCTCGCTCATCGACCGCATCCAGGACCGCTATGGCAAGACTGTGTTCAAGCAGGACGAGCGCGGCTGCGAAGGCTGCAATGCGTCCGAATGGAACAACCAGTCCGAACCGGAACTGGTTGACAATTCCGAGCAGGTGCTCGACCCGATGACTGCCTACCAGATCACCTCGATGATGGAAGGCGTCGTCCAGCGCGGTACCGGCGCCACCATCGCGGAACTTGGCCGTCACATTGCCGGCAAGACCGGCACGACCAATGACGAGAAGGACGCCTGGTTCATCGGCTATACGCCGAACCTCGTCGTCGGCCTTTACATGGGCTACGACACACCGCGCGGCCTCGGCCATGGCGCGACCGGTGGCGGTCTGGCGGCGCCTATCTTCAAGGACTTCATGCGCGTGGCGCTGGACGGCACGCCCAATGTCGACTTCAAGGTGCCGGAAGGCATGAACCTGGTCGCCATCAACCGCAAGACCGGCATGCGTGCCGCGTCGGGTGATCCCGGCACCATCATCGAAGCCTTCAAGCCGGGCACCGGCCCCGCCGACAGCTATTGGGTTATCGGCATGGGCGCCGACGGCTCCAATGGCGCCGGCGGACCGCTGTCGCCGGAGGCTTCGCAAGCCATCCAGGCGCCCGGCGGCGGGCTTTACTGAGATCTGATTTCTCATGTTGAGTGGGCTGGCTTGTTGAGCCGGCCCATTTCGCTTTACAGGCAGCAATGCCGTCCCTATGTATCGCGCCGACCCAAGCGCCACTTCAAAAACAGGACAGAACAACCAGCCATGCGCGCGGAAACGCAGAACATTGTCGACGAGATCAGGCAGGCGATAACCCTGCTGAGGAGGCATCTTTGACTGGGATCAGGCCATAAAGCGGCTTGAATACCTGAATGTGCGGGCTGAAGACGCCAGCCTCTGGAACGAACCGCTGGAAGCGCAAAAGCTGATGCGAGAACGCCAGGGCCTCGAAGAAGGCATCGCGGCGGTCAAGGGCCTGACCCAGGCGCTGGAAGACAATATCGGCCTGATCGAGCTTGGCGAGGAAGAGGGCGACGAAGGCGTCATTGCCGAAGCCGAAGCTGCCATCCGCTCGATGCAAGGGGAGGCCAAGGCCCGCCAGGTCGAGACGCTGCTGTCGGGCGAAGCCGACGCCAACGACACCTATCTCGAAGTTCATGCCGGCGCCGGCGGCACCGAGAGCCAGGACTGGGCCTCGATGCTGTTGCGCATGTATACGCGCTGGGCCGAACGGCGCCGGTTCAAGGTCGAGGTGTTGGAAGTGCATGACGGCGAAGAGGCCGGCATCAAGTCCGCCACGCTGCTGATCAAGGGCCATAATGCCTATGGCTGGCTGAAGACCGAATCCGGCGTCCATCGCCTGGTGCGCATTTCGCCCTATGACAGCAATGCGCGCCGCCATACCTCCTTCTCCAGCATCTGGGTCTATCCGGTTGTCGATGACAGGATCGAGATCGACGTCTCTGAATCCGACGTGCGCATCGACACCTATCGCTCGTCCGGTTCGGGCGGCCAGCACGTCAACACGACGGACTCGGCGGTCCGCATCACCCATATCGCCACGGGCATTGCGGTCGCCTGCCAGGCCGAACGCTCGCAGCACAAGAACAAGGCCAAGGCTTGGGAAATGCTGCGCTCGCGGCTCTACGAAGAAGAGCTGAAGAAGCGTGAAGCGGTGGCCAATGCCACCGAGGCGTCGAAGAGCGACATCGGCTGGGGCCACCAGATCCGCTCCTACGTGCTGCAGCCCTACCAGCTGGTGAAGGACCTGCGCACCGGTGTCGAAAGCACCAGCCCGTCGAGCGTGCTCGACGGCGATCTCGACGACTTCATGGAAGCCTCGCTGTCGCAGCGCATCGAAGGCGGCGCCGGCGAAGCGGTTGCGGATCTAGACTAGGATATGTCCCATATTCAGGTGAGGCCGGCCTGACCTGAATCTGAATATATCCTTGGGTGGGGAGCGAAGGAGAAATTATGTCTCGCAAGCTCACTGGAAAATGCTTCTGCGGCGCGGTCCACTATGAGGTGGCGGACGAATTCGTCTATGCCGCGAACTGCCATTGTTCGAACTGCCGGCGCACCACGGGTTCGGCTTTCAAGCCGTTCGCCGGCATCGAACGCGACAAGTTCGCCCTTGCCGAAGGGCATCACGGGCTCATCCATTTCGGCGACGACAGCGGCTACGATGCGCATTGCAGCCGCTGCGGCTCGCTGCTCTATTCGCTGGTCCGCGACGGCGCCTATGTCCATGTCGCCATGGGCACGTTGGTCGACGATCCCACCATCCGGCCGACCGCGCATATTTTCGTCGGCTCCAAGGCGCCGTGGTTCACCATCGCCGACGACCTGCCGCAATATGAAGGACACGCCTCCGACGGCTAACGCCTCTTGGACGCCGCGTCGTTAACCTCTCATTAACCAAGCCGGCGCACCCTTTTGGACGGCAGATGTCGGCGCGCGGGGTGCGGCACTGTAGTACCTGTGCACTTCTTGCGCCGACCAAGGAATCAGCTCAGCATCCCGGGCTGAGGAAAAGCATTTATGGCCGGACGCGGCGTATCTGCGAGCTGACGATTCGGCCACTGGGAAGACACGTTCCAAGAACGGGCAAGCAAACGCTTGATGCTCGCTTGAAAGGAACGTTTCCATGTCTGCTGCCATAGTCCGATCGGCCAGAGCCGTTCAACCGGCTGGCCGACTTCTGTTTTCCCTGTTCGTGATCGGCGCGATCGCGGTGCTGACAGCACCCGGCTTCGCCCATGACGCCAAGCCGACCGCGGCGAAGCCGCAAGGCTGGAGTTATCCCTTCGCCTGCTGCGCCAACTATGACTGCCGCACCACCCATACGGGCGAGGTGCTGGAAAAACCCGAGGGCTATGTCATCGCCGGAACGGGGGAGGTCGTTCCGATGAGCGACAAGCGGGTCAAGGACTCACCCGACGGCGATTTCCACTGGTGCGCGCACCAGGCTGGTCTCGACGCCGGCAAGACGATCTGTCTGTTCGTACCGCCGCGTTCCTACTGACGGCTGTTGACAAAGTTCATCGGAAGGCAGGCCGTAGTTCCAGAACATTTTTGCTGAGAAGGCTGGCATGTGACGTGAGGCCATCCATGGCACTGGCAAGCGCTTCTCAGCCTTAGGTGTTTTTGTGCTTGCGTCACACGGGAGCAGCGACTGCTGAGGCGAAGTCGCGATATGAGCGCAGTGGACGGCCCAGAAGCGCCGTCAGGCGCTCGACGTCGCCGGCCTCAGGCAGCATCCCGTCGGTGGAGAAGCGTTCGCCCATCAGGCGCATGTCGTAGGCCATCCAGGCGGGCAAGAACTGCTTGAGATTTTGCTCAAAGCCCTCTGTATTGTCGCCGCTGTAGCTGATCGGGCGGGCAAGCACGTCTGACCAGATTGCGGCAATATCCGTCCCGGTCAGTCTCTGCGGACCGACGAGGTTGATCCGGTCGAGCGCAAGCGGCTCCTCGGACTGTTCGCGGCGCAGCAGCTCAAGAGCGGCGATCTCGGCGATATCACGGGCGTCGATCATGGCGAGACCCTTGGCGCCGATCGGCATTGGGTAGGTGCCATAGCCGGTGATGATGTCTTCGACCATCAGATCGTTCTGGATGAAGTAAGCCGGGCGCAAGATCGTAGCCTTGAAGTCCATCTGCTCGATCATTCGCTCGACGCCGAACTTGCCCGCGAAATGCGGCACGTTCACATAGACGTCGGCGTGGATCACCGACAGATAGACGATCCGCTCGATGCCGGCCGATCGGGCGACGTTCAGCGCGATCAAAGCTTGGGTGAATTCATCCGGTACCACGGCGTTCAAGAGGAACAGCGTGGAAACCCCAGACATGGCTTTGCGCAGCGAGTCGACGTCGAGAAAGTCCCCTTGCACGACGGATACGCCTGCCGGGAAGCTGGCCTTCGACGGATCGCGCACGAGAGCACGGACGTCGGCGCCGCGCTTGACGAGGTGTTCGACGACTTGGCGGCCAATATTGCCCGTGGCGCCGGTAACGAGAATGGTCATGAAATTTCTCCTGTTGGATTGCTTGACACCTCCAATATGAGTGGCTCACAAAGCCCCCGGTAGACGGAAATTTTAGACACATCGTCTCACTAGCGGGACACTTCATGGATCTTCTTGCCCTCACCGATTTCAATCTCGTTGCCCGCCATGGTGGCTTCGGCAAAGCGGCAAGGGCCACCGGCCGGCCCAAGGCAACGCTGTCCCGGCGCGTTGGAGACTTGGAAAGCAGTCTTGATCTGCGTCTGTTTGAACGGGGTGCCCGTAACCTGAAGCTTACCGAGGAAGGACGGGCGCTCTTCGAGCGGACGGGGGCGTTGCTTGCCGAGCTGGACGAGACGGCTTCGGCGATTGCCTCGGGCGGTCAGAGACCCAGGGGCAGATTACGGATCAGCGCGCCTTTGCATTTTTCGCAGACCGCAATGGGGAGGATCGCTGCCGGGTTTGCCCTCAAGTATCCGGAGGTGAGGCTTGAAGTGACGACTGAGGACCGGCATGTGGACATGATCGAGGAAGGCTACGATCTGGTAATCCGGGTCAATCCAGATCCCGACGAAAGCCTGGTCGGGCGAGCGTTTCTCCGCGACCGCCTGGTCGTTGTGGCGAGCCCCAACCTTCCTCGTACGACCGCTGGGCTCGCCGCTCCTGGCGTTGCGCGCGGGACAGCTGAGCCGCAAACTTGGCAGGTGAAGACACCAGGTGGCCGGTCAACAATTAGAATCGAACCTGTCCTCGCTTTATCAACGCTCATCATGGTCCGGGATGCGGTGCGAGCCGGCGTCGGCGCAGGACGGCTTCCCATTTCGTTGGTGGCCCACGACCTGGCTGACGGCACATTGGTGAATTGGGGGGATATTGACGGCCCCGAGATCTCTCTATGGACGCTCTACCCATCTCGGCGGCTGCTCAGCGCGCGAGTGTCGGCATTCCTGGATTTTCTAAAGCAGGCTTTCCCAAATGGGACGCCGGACGAACTAGCCGCCTATATTGGCAGGTGACGACGGACCCGCTTCAGCCAGAACGCCGCTCGGCTCTGTCGATCAGAGCCTGCTGACAGACAGTTGTCAGGAGCCTTCCTTTATGGTGCCTTTGCCACATAGGGGGCAACGCAGAGGAAAGCTTTTCATGACCATCAAGGCCAGCTGTCACTGCAGGGCGACGACATTCGAGGTTTCGCAGGCGCCCGAGACAGTAACGCAATGCACCTGCTCGTTCTGCTCCAAGCGCGGCTCGCTGTGGGCCTACTACGTTCCGTCGCAATTCAAGCTCACCAGCCCGGCAAAGAATGTCTCCGTCTATCAATGGGGATCGAAGACCGTCAAACACGGGTTTTGCGCCATTTGCGGCTGCGGCACCTTCACCGAAACGCCGGACTGGTCGACCGGCAAACCCGACTTCGACAACCCCAAGATATCGGTCAATTCGCGGCTGTTCGACGATTTCGACCTCGACAAGGTTGAGGTGGTCGTCATCGACGGCAAGAATCTCTGGTAGTCGGCCCCATCCACCGAAGCCGAAGAGCGGCGCAAGCGGGGGAAAAGCCGCTTTCGCCGTTCCGCTTTTCGCCGTATTTCATGGTACAAGACCCA
This sequence comes from Mesorhizobium sp. WSM4306, assembly GCF_007003975.1. Taxonomy (GTDB): domain Bacteria; phylum Pseudomonadota; class Alphaproteobacteria; order Rhizobiales; family Rhizobiaceae; genus Mesorhizobium. The sequence goes on along the minus strand of NZ_VFTC01000001.1, from coordinate 40,849 downwards.
TGGAAGGGCTGATGATATGCGCGGGCCGCAAAGGCCGCGGTTTGGAGAGGGACGTTATCTCATGAAAAAGACTGTGCTCGTCGCCGTTGCGACGGCTGTGCTGGTGAGCGCCTGCACGACCACTGATCCGTATACCGGCGATCAGAAGATTTCCAACACCGCCGCGGGTGCAGGCCTTGGTGCCTTGGCCGGCGCCAGCCTTGGTCTGCTTGCCGGCGGCAATGACCGCCGCAATGCGCTGATCGGGGCCGGTATCGGCGCGCTGGCCGGCGGCGCCATCGGCGCCACGATGGACCAGAACGAGGCTGAATTGCGCCGCCAACTGCAGGGCACCGGTGTCAGCGTCACCCGCACCGGTGACCAGATCATCCTCAACATGCCGTCCGACATCACCTTCAACGTCGACCAGGATGCGGTGAAGCCCGGCTTCTACCAGGTGCTGAATTCGGTGGCGCTGGTGCTGAACAAGTTCCGCCAGACCACGGTCGACGTGTTCGGCCACACCGATTCGACCGGTGGCGACGAGCACAATTTCGATCTGTCGCAGCGCCGCGCTCTGGCTGTCGCCAACTATCTGTCGGGACAGGGCGTCGATTCGCGCCGTTTCGCCGTCACCGGCTTCGGCAAGACCCGCCCGATCGCATCCAATGCGACGACGGCCGGCCGAGCGCAGAACCGGCGCGTCGAGATCCAGCTTTCGCCGCTTACCTGATCAGGTCAGCATCGAAATGCGAAGACGGTCCCGCAAGGGGCCGTTTTCATTTTGGCTCCTGTGATCCGCCAAACGATCTAAAGCATTAGATTTTTCTAATATTGTCTTCCCGCAGACCTTGGAAAGGACTAGCATCAGCGCTGTTCCAAAGGGGATGGGGCGGTACAATCGGCCGCGCAGTCAGCATTCTTTCCGCCCCGGTCCTGCACGGCCAGATTATGAATCTGGGAGGAATGCATGACAAGAACAGCTCGCCTCGGGCGTTGCGGCGCCGTCGTTTTGACAGGTCTAGTCTCTGTTTGGTGCGCGGCCGCCACGGCTCGCGCCGAAGATGCCAACAAGGCCGACATCGAAGCCTTGAAGAAATCGCTCGCCAAATATGAGGACTACACGGTCGCCATCCGCGACCTTTATCTGTCGACCGTCGGGTGCGTCTACTACTCCGGGGAAAAGATCGCCGGCGCAATGGACTATCCGAAGGGCGCTATGGGCATCCATTTCGTCAACGTCCCGAGTGTCGGTCAGAAACTCGATCCGATGCGTCCCAACGTGCTGATCTACGAGCCGACCAAGAAAGGCTTGAAGTTGGTTGGCGTGGAATGGCTGGTGCCCCTGACGCCAGACACCAAGGAAGCTCCAAAACTCTTTGGCCAGACCTTCATGGGACCGATGGAAGGGCACTATCCGCTCATTCCGAGGGAGTTTGTCCACTACGACCTTCATGCCTGGCTGTTCAGGGACAATCCGAACGGCATGTTCAGCCCGACGAATTCGAACGTGAAATGCAGCAAGGCCGAGTTTCCGATGCTGGAAAAACCGACCAAGATGATGCCCGGCCCGATGTGACGGCACAGATGTGATCGCGGCAGGCAAGCCGGGTGATCGGCTTGCCTTGCGAAAACGAAACCGGAAATCAGACCTTGGCGACGATCTTCATGAAGGCCGGCATGTCATCGCCGAAGCCGACGGTGCCGTCATTGTCGTCGCCGCCGCGGTTGTTGCGGGCAGGGCGGCTGTTGTTGGCACGCTGCGGCCTGGTGTCGCCGCGTTCGGGAGCACGGTTCTCGTTGTTGCGATCGGAGACCTTGCGCTCGCTGTTTTCGGAGCGGATCGCTTCCTTGCGCTGACGCCGTTCGCCAATGTCGGCGACTGCGGCTTCGGCTACGACCGGCTGTTCCTCGCGCGCGGCATCCGCCGGGGCGTCATCGTTGCGCTTCGCGTGGTGCTCGCGTGGTTTGCGTTCGCCGCTGTCTTTGCGATCGTGGGCCTTGCGGTCTTCATCCTTGCGACCGGCGCGGCGCGGGGCGCCACGGCCACGGCGGGGCGCTTCGTCCTCGCTGCCTTCGCTGGCGACCACCGTCGACAGGTCGCCGTCATGCCACTCGATCTTGTTGCCGATCAGCCGCTCGATGGCGTCGATGTATTTGGTGTCCGACTTGGTGGCGATGGTGAAGGATTTGCCCGAGCGTCCGGCGCGGCCGGTGCGGCCAATGCGGTGGACATAGTCTTCGGCGTGGATCGGCACGTCGTAATTGAAGACGTGGCTGACATCGGGGATGTCGAGGCCACGCGCGGCGACGTCGGACGCTACGAGATAGCGCAGCTTGCCGTCGCGGAAATTGGCCAGCATCTGCATGCGGGCGCGCTGATCCATGTCGCCATGCAGGGCCCCGGCATCGAAATCATACTTCAGAAGCGAGCGGAACAGTTCCGACACTTCTACCTTGCGGTTGCAGAAGATGATGGCGTTCTTCAACTCGGCGTCTTCGGCCTTCATCAGATTGCGCAGCGTCTCGCGCTTGTCCCACGGCTTCGAGCCGGACTTGACAAGGCGCTGGATGATGCTGGTGGCGGTCGACGCGGCCTTGGAGACCTCGACGCGCACCGGCGCATGCAGAAACTTTTCGGTGAGCTTGGTGATCTCCGGCGGCATCGTCGCCGAGAAGAACAGCGTCTGCCTTGTGAACGGGATCATTTCGCAGATGCGCTCGATGTCGGGGATGAAGCCCATGTCGAGCATGCGGTCGGCCTCGTCGATGACGAGGATCTCGACGCCGTTGAGCAACAGCTTGCCGCGTTCGCGGTGGTCGAGCAGGCGGCCGGGCGTGGCGATCAGCACGTCGGCGCCGCGCTCCAGCTTCTTGTCCTGCTCGTCGAAGGAGACGCCGCCGATCAGGAGCGCAATGTTGAGCTTGTGGTTCTTGCCGTATCGGATGAAATTCTCTTCGACCTGCGCGGCGAGCTCGCGCGTCGGCTCGAGGATCAGCGTGCGCGGCATACGGGCGCGGGCCCGGCCTTTTTCGAGGCGGGTCAGCATCGGCAGGACGAAGGAGGCGGTTTTGCCGGTGCCGGTCTGGGCGATGCCCAGAATATCCTTGCCGAGCAGCGCATGCGGGATGGCGCCGGCCTGGATCGGCGTCGGCTGGGTGTAGCCGGCATCGGTGACTGCGGAAAGGACCTTGGGCGACAGGCCGAGGTCTGAAAAGGTCAACGCTTCTGGAGCGGTCGTGGTGTCTGAGGACAAGTGTTGTTGTCTTTGGCTGGTTCGGGGAAGCGCAACGGCATTCGTCGCGGCAAGCACAGCGTGCCTGCAAGATTGGTATTGCGATTAGGCGCAAGCCCGCGATTTGTCAACAGAAACGGGCGGGATTGGTGCGATTGTGAAACGTAAGCTTAATCGCGATGCTTAATCAGGTAGTGTCTTTTTGCGCCGGCTCAATAGCGAAACTGCTCGGCGAGAATGCGTTCGTTCCACGAATGGTTGGGGTCAAACAGCAGCGTCGCCGTCGCGGTCGGCGATTCCCGAACCGTAACGGAAGTCACCGCCTTGACCTCGGTGTGGTCGGCGGCGGCGTTCACCGGCCGCTTTTCCGGCTCCAGAATATCGAAGCGAACGGTCGCCTTGTTGGACAACAAGGCACCCCGCCAACGGCGCGGCCGGAACGGGCTCACCGGGGTCAGCGCCAGCAGCGGCGCGTCGAGCGGCAGGATCGGCCCGTGCGCCGACAGATTGTAGGCGGTGGAGCCGGCCGGCGTCGCGATCATCACGCCGTCGCAGTTCAGTTCCTCGATCCGGACCTGTTCGTCGACGGTGATGCGGATTTTTGCGGTCTGATAGGATTGGCGCCACAGCGCCACTTCGTTGATGGCAAGTGCTGAAACCGTCTCGCCCTCATGCGTCACCGCCAGCATCTCCAGCGGCCGGATGGTTTCGGCGACGGCGGTAGCGATGCGTTCGGTGAGGCCGCCGACGCGGTATTCGTTCATCAGGAAACCGATGGTGCCACGGTTCATGCCGTAGACCTTCTTTCCCGTGCTCATCGTGTCGCGCAAGGTCTGCAGCAGGAAGCCGTCGCCACCCAGCGCCACCACCACCTCGGCGTCCTCGAACGAGGCCTGGCCATAGCGGGCCGACAGGCTTTCCATCGCCGCCCTGGCATCGGCGGTGTCGGACGAGACGAAGGCGAGACTGGGGTTGCTCATGATTTCCCGATGGCGCTCGGCGGCGGTTGCGTGGGGTAGCATGGGCAGGCGCATCTGCAAAGGGAGGCAGCGTCCAGTCCTGCCCGGCTGCGCCGGAGCAAAAAATCAGCTTCTCTCGCTTCATGTCGCCGGAGAGGCGAATGTGATGGTTAAGAGCGAGCTTAAACACTCGTAAAGCCCGATCGATCATGTTAGCCGGCAGAGGATGGGTGGCTGGGGGGCTAGCCAGTTGAGACCTGTCTATTGCCGGTGACACGCCTGATTATCGTCTTCCTCGTGCTGGGAAGTTTCGCGCTTCTCTTCGCCGAACTTGTGCGGCAGTCCGAGGACATGAGTTCCAGGCCGAGGCCGACAGCCTCACGCTGCGGCGACGCCGGCATGCCATGCCCGCAAAACGCATTGTAGGCTGAAGCCGCGCAAGCAACCTCGCGACGACGATCCATCATCACTGCCTGACAATGGAGTTCGGCGGCATCGACAACGGTCGTCGATGCCCGAGCAGATGCTGTCATCGTGTCGGCAAAAAGATATTGACTGTATGTTTAGTAATTAATACCGTTGTGGACATACCGAGTTGGTCAGCCGGCATAAGCCGGTGAATGACCACCAGGACGAAGGGAACATACGGACTCGAGGCGGCAATCCCGCCGGTCCCGACAATGGGAGACAATAAGCATGCAGCTGAAATCCACCGCGACGGCGCTCGGCCTGTCGCTGCTGGCGATGACCGGCTTTGCCCGGGCCGACGGCGAACTCCAAATCTACAATTGGGGCAACTACACAAGCCCGGACCTGATCAAGAAGTTCGAGGAGACCTACAAGGTCAAGGTCACCGTGACCGACTACGATTCCAATGACACTGCCTTGGCCAAGGTCCGCCAGGGCGCTTCCGGCTATGACATCGTCGTGCCCTCGGCCAGTGTCATGCCGATCTGGATCAGCGAAGGCCTGCTGCTGGAAACCGATCCCAACACGATGGAGAATTTCAAGAATGTCGATCCGAGATGGGTCGATGTGCCTTTCGATCCCGGCCGCAAATACTCAGTGCCGTGGCAATGGGGCACAACCGGCGTCTCGGTCAACAAATCGGTCTATGCGGGCGACCCGAACACCTCGGCGATTTTCCTCGATCCGCCGCCGGAACTCGTCGGCAAGATCAACGTGGTGCCCGAAATGGGGGACATCATGTTCCTGGCCATTGCCTATGAGGGCGGCAAGTATTGCACCGACGACAAGGCGCTGCTGAAGAAGGTGCACGACAAGCTTGTCGAGGCGAAGGGCAAATGGCTGTCGCTCGATTACGCTGCCGTCGATGGCCTCGGCCGAGGCGACATTGCCGCCGGCGTTAACTGGAACGGCATATCGCTGCGCGAGCGGCTTGAGAACGACAAGATCGTCTACGGCTATCCCAAAGAAGGCTTTCCGATCTGGATGGACAATGTCGCGGTGCTCAAGGACGCAAAGAACGTCGAGAACGCCAAGCTTTTCCAGAATTTCATCATGGACCCGAAGAACGCCGCGCTGATCTCGGCCTTCGCGCACTACGCCAACGGCATCAAGGGCTCCGAGCCCTTCCTGCCGGACGACATGAAGGGGGCGCCCGAGGTGGACGTTCCGGCCGAATTTGCCGACAAGGGCCAGTTCATGCCGGCCTGTCCGACCGACGTCCAGGCGCTCTACACCAAGATCTGGACCGATCTGCAGAAATAGCAGCGCCGCCAACCGAACCTGACCAACATCATCCTTCGGGCCGCACCCTGCGGCCCGGCCATTCTTCATGCCAGATGCGGTCCGGCCGCCGCGGGAGATTTTTGATGTCCGATCTCGACCTTTGCTACATGCCCGCCAGCGAGGCGTTGCGGCTGTTCAAGGCGAAGAAGCTTTCGCCTGTCGACCTGATGCAGGCGACGATCGACCGCGCGGAGGCGACCAAGGCGACGATCAACTGCTTCACTTTCGAGCATTTCGACGAGGCGATGGCTCTCGCCAGGAAGGCGGAAGCCAAATACGCCAAGGGCGCCAAAACCGGGGCGCTGGAAGGCCTGCCGATCGGCATAAAGGATGAGAGTTACATCAAGGGCAAGCCGACCTCGCATGGCTCGCTGCTTTCGAAGGACGCTATCGGCGGCCATACATCGACGATGAACGAGCGCGTCATGAAAGCGGGCGGCATCGTCCACGCCCGCACGGCGACGCCCGAATTCAGCTGCGCCGGTTACACCTGGTCGAAGCGCTGGGGCGTGACGCGCAACCCCTGGAACCCGGACTTTACCCCAGGCGGCTCCTCGGGAGGTTCGGCGGCGACGCTGGCCTCGGGCACATCCGCGATCGCCACCGGCTCGGACATTGCCGGGTCGATCCGCATTCCTGCCTCGGCCTGTGGTCTTGTCGGTTTCAAGCCGCCTTACGGCCGCAACCCCGACGAGCCGCCCTTCAACCTCGACTTCTATTGCCACACCGGGCCGCTCGCCCGAAATGTCGGGGACGCGATCCTGCTGCAGAATGTCATGGCCGGACCGAGCCCGCTCGACATCGCCACGCTGCGCCCAAAACTGCGCCTGCCCAACGACTACAAGCCGATCAAAGGCTGGAAGATCGCTTTCTCCATGGATCTCGGGTCGTTCGAGATCGACCCTGAGGTGCGCAAGAACACGCTCGCTGCCTGCGACGTGTTCCGCTCGCTCGGCGCTACCGTCGAGGAGGTCGACCTTGGCTGGGGCGACGAGGTGCTCAAGTCGGGCATGGCTTATCTCGAACATCTCTTCGGCGCCTCGCTGGCGCCCCTGCTCGCCAAGCACGGCAAGGACATGACCAGCTATGCCAGGCAATTCGCGCAGGATGGGCAGAAGTCGAAGGCGACGGATTTTGTCGCGACCCTGGACGTGGCGGCCAGGATGTACCAGACGCTGGGGCCGTTGCTGGAAAAATACGATGTGCTGATCTGCCCGACCAATGCGCTTCCCGCGGTGCCGGCGGAATTCGATCAGACCAAAGGCAAGGTCGAGATCAACGGGAAGCAGGTGAACCCGTCGCTGGGCTGGGTGATGACGACGCCGTTCAACATGCTGAGCCGCTGCCCGGTTCTGTCCGTGCCGTCGGGCCGCGCCGCGAACGGCGTGCCGACCGGCATCCAGATTGTCGGTCGCACCTATAGCGATGCCGATGTCTTCCGGGCGGCGATGGCCTATGAGACGGCTCAGGGTCAATGGTACATGAATGCCGGAACACGCCCGTCGCTCTGAGTCCGCGAAGAGCCGGCGTGCCAAAGCAGCGGCGGATGTTTTCGCCGGGGAAAGGCCTGACGACAATGGCGCAACGCAAAGCCACCGCTGAGACGGAAAAAAGCAAGGCGACCAAGGGTGCAGCGAACGACGCCGCGCCTAAGGACCGCCGGCGCGAGCGCGGCGAAGCGAGCATCCAGCGCATCCTCGATGCCACCATCGAGCTCATCGCGGAGGAGGGCTTGGCCAGCGTCACCATGCAGCGCATTGCCGAGCATGTCGGCTCGTCCAACGCGCTGGTGGTCTTTCATTTTCGCAGCAAGGAGAACCTGTTCCGGGCCGTCCTGCAGTATCTCAGCGATCAATATGACGCGCTGTGGATCACGCTGGTGCGGGCACCCGGCCTGTCGCCGGTGGAACGGGCCTTGGGCGCGGTCGATTGCGCGCAGCGCTTTGCCCGCCTGCATCCGAAATGGGTTTCGGTGTTCGTCGTCTTCTCCAGCGACCGCAAGAGCATGCAGATCTACAATGAAATCGGCTTGCCCAGCGATCTCGCCTACACCGCCGAAGCCCGCGATCTGCTGATAGAAATCGCCCGTGACGGCGGCTACACCGGCGTCGACATAGACACGCTGTCAGAGAGCCTGAACTATCTGGTTCACGGCGCCTGGTATTGGGATCATCTCAACCCGTCCAGCCGCGACACCGACGTGCTGCGCAAGACGATGCTACTCCTGCTGCACCAGGCGTTCCCGCGGCATTTTGTTGGGTGAGGATGAGCCAAATTTGCGAGCGGCGGAAAGGGTCGTCCGCGATTTAAACTCAAAAGTCTCCGGGATGCCTTGATCCCTGCAGAAATGCCTGTACAATCCAGAGGTGTATGTTAAACAACCCAGAGATGCATTCAAAGGGACAGGCAAATGTGGCATTGGGCGATACTTCTCTTGCTGATTGGCGTGCCCGTTTTCTTCGCCGTCCGGTCGTCACGCAAATCCCCACAGAGCCCGGAAGACCTGGTGGGATTTGGCGGCTGGTTGATCCTGCTGGCGATCAGTCTGTCCCTTTCGCCGCTACGCACACTTGTCGACATGGCCAGTATGGTCAAAACCTACCAACAGCTTGCTACCGTGCCTAACGGAGCCTTGGCTGTTTATGGCGAGGCCGCCCTCAATCTGGCATTTCTGGTGCTTCAGCTGGTCGTGCTTGTTTCGATGCTTCGGCGAAGCCATCGCTTCCCGCAACTGTTTATATGTCTTTGGTTTGCGATACCTCTCTTATTCGTACTGGACACCGCTTGGATATCGACTGTGCTTGGTGTTCCGGTAAACCGTTTGCTTGCCGGAGGGGCGCTGGTTGCACCTTTGGCATCCTTCATAGTCACCGGGGTCTGGGCCGCTTATGTCTACAGATCGGTGAGGGTGAGAAACACGTTCAGTGGCGATACGGCAGCCACTCAGGCTGCGACGTTCTCTTAGAAGGTCGGCTGGGTCGAAGGTTGCGAGTTGGCCTGCTGTGGTGCCGATCATCCTCCTTCGCCGAGGCTTCGGAGGACGGCTAACGAGCTTCGGGTGGCCCGCCATCCGAAGCTCGAAGGGCGAAGGATGGTGCCCCCGGACGGAATCGAACCGCCGACCTTCGGTTTACAAAACCGCTGCTCTACCAGCTGAGCTACAAGGGCACGGCGCTCCGGTTAGCATATTTGCCGCGCCAGTAAAGATAAAACTCCGTTTTCGATTGCTAATGGACCCGCCGGGCCGGCTGGCGCCGCCATGCTGAAAACCGCCAATTCCGTTCCTACATCTCATCAAGGTGCAATCGCCTGTTAGGGGGCTCGCATGATCAGACTTGTCATCATTCTCCCGCTCGTCGTCATCGCCTGGTTTCTCGTGGTGAAGCTCATCAAGGACGTGAAGAGCGCCAATATCGACTGGACCGGCATCGCCACCATCGTCGGTTTTATCGCTATGGCGTTCTGGCTGCGACATGTCACGGGGATGGGGTGACAGAGAGTGAGTAGGGAATAGTCAGTAGTGAGTAGTGAGTAGGGCTAGGACAGGGTCCAACCTAATCCCTACCGCCTACTCACTAATCGCAAAACCCTCGAACCTTTCGCTGTGGCGCCAAGGTCCACCGAGCGACGAGATCCTTGCCTCAACAGCATTTTTGCCGGCCGAGAAAAAAATCAAAAACCCTTCGAACCTTTTTCGGCGCCGCAACGACAGATGATCAAGAGGCGGATGGATCGCCTCTAGCAACGAAACAAGGAGATCATCATGTTCACGCGCAAAATCGCTTCGGCACTCATTGCCAGCACCGTCGCCGCCACCTCGCTGGTCGGCACCGTCCAGCCCTCGGCCGCCCACAGCCATCACCACAACCGCGAAATCGGCATCGGCATCGCCGCCGGCGTTGGCGGCTTCGTGCTCGGCAGCCTGCTCAGCCAGCAGCCGCACACCGTCTATGTCGACGACGAAGGTGGCTCCTGGCACGTCCGCCGCTGCGCGAACCGCTACGCCAGCTACGATCCGTACTCCGACACCTATGTCGGCTACGACGGCTATCGCCACTACTGCCGCCTCTAACAGGTCGGTTTCAGGCAATGAAGAAGGGGCTCCACAGCCCCTTTTTTCATTCACGCTAGGATTTCTGTGCGTCGATCGGCAACCCTGCCGCGCGGCAGGCATCCGCGATCGCCCCTTGCGGCGTGTTGCCCATTGCAGCGAGTTGGAAGCTGTCGTCGGCATCCGGGTAAATCCTGCCAAGGAAAGGCTCGTAGTCAGCAGAGCCGCCGGCAGCGTTCCTGTCATCTACAGAGCCGCATACCACGATCTCTTTGCGGCCGTTCACCGTGCGCTCACCGGCAAGTATGGGTCCGAACCTCGCCGTCACCGGGTTTTTCAAGTGCTGGCGCACGCCGATGGTGATGGTCTCCTCCAGGGCGAGCGAGACCGCAATCGGATCGGCGCGCTGGCTCGCGGCGGGTTCAGGTGATGGCGGTTTCGTCGCCACGCAACCGCAAAGGCAAGCGAAGAGCAAAAGCTGGATCGTTTTTTGCATGCTCGCCCTTTTGCATGCCTGCGAAAGCCGCGGCAAGGCGGGCAACGTCCATGCGGCCGGCGATGTACAGCGATTTTGCGAAAGTCTAGTCTGCCACCCGAGCGCCAATTGAGGGGAGGGTGGCTTGGACGAGCAGGACCCGAAGGAAGATCTGGTCGAAACGGCTTTTCGCAACGGCACCGTCACCACCGTCGGGCTCCTGCTCGCCTTTTCGCTGGGTTTCATCACCCACTGGGCCGCCAATCCCATTCCGTGGCGGGCCTACCACCTGGTCGCGGTCGTGCCGATCCTGGCGGGCATCGCCTTGCAGATGCGGGCGCTTGCCATATTGCTCGACATCGCGTCGCTGCAACGACGCATTTTTGAGCGCGCCAATCGCATCTTCATCACCGGTCTCATCTTCACCGCCTGCGGCGTCGGCGCGGCGATCCTGCTCGATTTCTTCGAGATTTCGGTGCGAAGCGCGGTGCCGGGCGCATGACAGCGAGAACCGGGAACCGATTTCCCGGGTCATGTCCAAATCGAAAATGCTGTTGATCAGGCTGCGTCGACGCCGCCGATCATCTTGGTCACTTCCGCGGCGGCATCACGCACCAGCGGGCCGATCTCGTCCAGCCGCTCCGGTGTCACCCGCACGGTCGGGCCGGACACCGAAACACCGCCGATCGGTTCGCCGAATTCGTTGAAGATTGCGGCGGCCACGCAGCGCATGCCGGGATGGCGCTCTTCGTCGTCGACCGACCAGCCGCGATGTTTGATGACAGCCAGATCATGGGCGAGCGCCGAAATGTCGGACAGTGTCTTGTCGGTGAAGCGCTGGAGGCCCGATTTTCGCAGAATGGCGGCGACGCGTTCCGGCTCGAGTTGCGCCAGCACCGCCTTGCCGATGCCGGAGGCATGGAAGGAGCTGCGTGTGCCCGGACGGAAGAAGGCGCGGATTGCCTGATGCGTCTCGACCTGGCTGACGAAAACGACGCAATCGTCCTCGGCGACGCCGAGATTGGCGGTTTCGCCGGTCTTTTCCATGAGCTCCTGCATGACAATGCGGGCGCGGTCGACCAGCTTGCGGCGGCGCAGGAAGGCCGCACCCATGCGGTAGGTCTCGACGCCAATCGACCATAGCTGGTCCGACGTATCGAACTCGACCATGCCGTGGTTCTGCAGCGTCGTCAGCATGCGGTAGGCGGTGGAAGCGGCAAGGCCGCTTTGCGCAGCAATCTCGCTGAGAGACAAGCCACTGCCGTCAGCGACAATCGCCAGAATGCGCAAGGCGCGGTCGAGCGACTGCACCGAGCCGGCCTCGGCCGGCCCATTGAAGGCGCGCGGCCGGCCGCGCTGGCGTTTTTCGCTGGTTTCCATCGCTGTAGTGTCGCCGATTTCTCCAAAAGCACAATGAAAAAGTTTTTCACTGATTTTGAAGCGGATTCATGGAAAACGAAAAATCCAGTGAAATCAGTCAATAGGAGCTGTTTTCTAGAAATGAAAAATTATTTTGAAAAAATTGAAAAATGGCCGGCACACTGGCATTGTCAGCCAACCAACAATCTTGCGGAGGCTGGACATGGCCAGGATGCGCGCTGTCGACGCAGCGGTTCTCGTTCTCGAAAAGGAAGGCATTTCCTGCGGCTTCGGCGTGCCGGGCGCGGCGATCAATCCGTTCTATTCGGCGCTGAAGGCGAGGGGCTCGATCCGCCACATCCTGGCGCGCCATGTCGAGGCGGCGTCGCACATGGCCGAAGGCTACACGCGGGCCAAGGCGGGCAATATCGGGCTGTGCATCGGCACCTCCGGTCCGGCCGGCACCGACATGATCACCGGGCTCTATTCGGCGGCGGCCGATTCCATCCCGATTCTGTGCATCACCGGGCAGGCGCCACGCGCGCGGCTGAACAAGGAGGATTTCCAGGCCGTCGACATCGCCGCTATCGCAGCCCCGGTCGCCAAATGGGCGGTCACCGTCATGGAGCCCTACCTGGTGCCGATGGCGTTGCAGAAGGCGTTTCACCTGATGCGCTCGTCGCGGCCGGGTCCGGTGCTGATCGACCTGCCGGTCGATGTGCAACTGGCCGAGATCGAGTTCGACATCGACGCCTATGAGCCGCTCGTCCCGTTCAAGCCGGCCATGTCGCGCGCCCAGGCCGAAAAGGCGCTGGCGATGCTCAACGCGGCGGACAAGCCTTTGATCGTCGCGGGTGGCGGCATCATCAATGCCGACGCGTCCGATCTTTTGATCGAATTCGCCGAGATCACAGGCGTGCCGGTTATCCCGACGCTGATGGGTTGGGGAGCGATCCCCGACGACCACCGGCTGATGGCCGGGATGTGCGGGCTGCAGACCTCGCACCGCTACGGCAATGCCACCATGCTGGAAGCCGATTTCGTCTTCGGCATAGGCAACCGCTGGGCCAACCGCCACACCGGTTCGGTCGATGTCTACACCAAGGGCAAGAAGTTCATCCATGTCGATATCGAGCCGACGCAGATCGGCCGTGTCTTCGCGCCGGACCTTGGCGTGGTCTCGGATGCGGGTGCGGCGCTGAAGATGCTGCTCGACGTCGCCACCGAGTGGAAGACGGCGGGAAAACTGAGCGACTGGTCGGGCTGGGCGAAGGAGTGCCAGAGCCGCAAGAAGACGATGAAGCGCAAGACGCATTTCGACCAGGTGCCGCTGAAGCCGCAGCGCGTCTATGAGGAGATGAACAAGGCGTTCGGCCGCGACACCACCTATGTCACCACGATCGGCCTGTCGCAGATCGCAGGGGCGCAGTTCCTGCATGTCTACAAGCCGCGCAACTGGATCAATTGCGGCCAGGCAGGCCCGCTCGGCTGGACGCTGCCGGCAGCGCTTGGCGTTCGCGCCGCCGATCCGGACCGCACCATCGTGGCGCTGTCGGGCGATTATGATTTCCAGTTCATGATCGAGGAGCTGGCGGCCGGCGCGCAGCACAGATTGCCTTACATCCACGTCGTCGTGAACAACGCCTATCTCGGCCTGATCCGCCAGGCGCAGCGCGGTTTTTCGATGGATTTCGAGGTTAGCCTGGCCTTCGAGAACGTCAACCGCACCAACGATCCCGAGGCCGGCTATGGCGTCGACCATGTCGCGGTCGCCGAAGCGATGGGCTGCAGGGCGGTGCGGGTGCGCAAGCCGGAAGAGTTCGCCGGCGCGTTCAAGGAAGCGCAGCGGCTGATGAAGGAGCACCAGGTGCCGGTTGTGCTCGAATTCATCCTCGAACGCGTCACCAACATTTCCATGGGCACGGAAATCGACAAGATCACCGAATTCGAGGACCTTGCCGAAAGCCATGAGGATGCGCCGACGGCCATCGTCCTCCTGGATTAAGCTTTGGCGGGAAGAAGGAGAAAAGAATGCCGCGTTTTTCTGCCAATCTGTCGATGCTGTTTGGCGAGCATGAATTCCTGGATCGTTTTGACGCCGCCGCCCGGGTCGGCTTCAAGGGCGTCGAATATATCGGCCCGTATGATCATGCGCCCGACGTGGTCGCGGCGCGGCTGAAGAAGACCGGCCTCAGCCAGGTGCTGTTCAACCTGCCCGTAGGCGACTGGGCAAAGGGCGAGCGGGGCATTGCGGTGCTGCCGGACCGGGTGCCTGAGTTCCGGCAAGGCATCGCCAAGGCGATCTCTTACGCTCACGCACTAGGCTGCGAGCAGGTCAATTGCCTCGCCGGTGTCGCGCCGCAAGGGGTGGATCGCTCGGTGCTGGAAAATACCTTCGCCGAGAACCTGGCGTTTGCCGCCGAGAAACTGGAGCAGGCCGGCATCCGGCTGCTGATCGAGCCGATCAACACGCGCGATATCCCGGGGTTCTTCCTCAACTATTCGGACCAGGCGCTGGCGCTGATCGACCGCGTCGGCTCGAAGAACCTGTTCCTGCAATACGACATCTATCACATGCAGATCATGGAGGGGGATCTCGCCCGTACCATCGAGGCAAACCTTGGCCGCATCGCGCATATCCAGCTTGCGGACAATCCCGGCCGTCACGAGCCGGGGACGGGCGAGATCAATTATCCCTTCCTCTACGAGCACATTGACCGCATCGGCTATTCCGGCTGGATTGGGGCGGAATACAAGCCGAAGGCGGGCACGGAGGCTGGGCTGGGGTGGTTCCGGGAGCTTAACGGGCAGGGGAGTGCCGCGGCTTAGCGGTCGAAAATTTCTCAGCGTTGGCGCTGCCCCTCACCCTTACCCTCTCCCCGTATAGAGACGGGGAGAGGGGGTCGCCAGCGTTGCGGCCATCTCCCTTCTCCCCGTCACTATACGGGGAGAAGGTGCCGGCAGGCGGATGAGGGGCAGCGCCAACGTTGCCGATCAGCGTAGACAACGACTTTCAGGAGAAACCAAAATGGAAACCATCGGCTTTATCGGCCTCGGCATCATGGGCGCGCCGATGGCGGGGCACCTCTTGGATGCCGGCTACGCCGTCATCGCCAGCGACCACCGCTCGAAACCGCCGGCAGATCTCGCCGCCAAGGGGCTGAAGTCAGTTACCGGCCATGCCGCCGTGGCGAAAGCCGCTGACATCATCATCACAATGGTGCCTGACACGCCTCAAGTCGCAGAGGTTCTGTTCAGCGACAATGGCGTTGCAGCCGGCCTCTCCAAGGGCAAACTGGTCATCGACATGAGTTCGATCTCGCCGATCGAGACCAAGGTTTTCGCCCAGAAGATAAACGACCTCGGCTGCGACTATCTCGATGCGCCTGTGTCGGGTGGCGAGGTCGGCGCCAAGGCGGCGTCGCTGACCATCATGGTTGGCGGTGAGGAGAAATCCTTCGAGCGCGCAAAACCCGTGTTCGAAAAGATGGGCAAGAACATCACGCTTGTCGGGCCGAACGGCGTCGGCCAGACCACCAAGGTCGCCAACCAGATCGTCGTTGCGCTGACCATCGAAGCCGTTGCCGAGGCGCTGGTCTTTGCCTCAAAGGCCGGCGCCGATCCGGCCAAGGTCAGGCAAGCGCTGATGGGCGGACTGGCGGCATCGCGCATTCTCGAAGTGCATGGCGAGCGCATGGTCAAGCGCACCTTCGCGCCGGGCTTCCGCATCGAACTGCACCAGAAGGATCTCAACCTGGCGCTGGAAGGCGCCAAGGCGCTGGGTGTTTCGCTGCCGAATACGTCGACCACGCAGCAGCTGTTCAACTCATGTGCGGCCAATGGCGGGGCGAAGGAGGATCACTCGGCGCTGGTTCGCGCGCTGGAGCGGATGGCAGGACATGAAGTGGGTGAATGGTGAATGGCAAGCCGCTCAACCATTCGCAATTGACTATTCACCATTCACTTTCCCAGGAATTTTCGCGCTGCATACAAACTCACCGCCGCCGCGTTCGACACGTTGAGCGAACGAATGGCGCCGGGCATGTCGAGGCGGGCAAGTGTCGTCACCGTCTCGCGCGTCTTCTGGCGCAGGCCTTTGCCTTCGGCGCCGAGTACCAGCGCGATCTTTTCGCCTGAAAAGCTCTTTTCAAGTTCCGCAGGCCCGTCTGAATCGAGGCCGATGGTCTGGAAGCCGGCTTCGTGCAGTAAGCCCAGCGCGTCGGCAAGGTTCTTCACCTCGATCTGGTCGATATGCTCCAGCGCGCCCGACGCGGATTTCGCCAGCACGCCTGATTCCTGCGGGCTATGGCGGGCGGTGGTGATCAGCGCGCCGGCGCCGAAGGCGACGGCCGAACGCAGGATGGCGCCGACATTGTGCGGGTCGGTGACCTGGTCGAGCACCAGCACCAGTTTTGTATCGCCAAGTGCGTCGAGGCGTTTCGGCTTCAGCGGCTCGGCCTCGATCAGCACGCCCTGGTGGACGGCGTCCGAACCGGTGACCTTGTCGATCTCCTTCGGCTCGACCAGCTCCGCCTTGAACGGCAGCGCGGCCAGGTCGGCAATCGCAAGCCGCTCGGCGGCGTTGCGCGTCACCAGCATTTTTTTGATCCGCCGGCGCGGATTGTCGAGCGCGGCCCGCACCGTGTGCAGGCCATAGAGTCGCACCAGTCCGTCTGCGGCGTTCTCGCCCGGGGGCACCGGCTGGCGCGGCCGGAAGGCAGGCGCGCCGCCGGCCTTCTCGTCGCGGTGGGCGCGGCGCAGCTTGGCGTAATGGGTGTCCTTGGCGGTCTTGGGCGTGTTGTCATTGCTCATGGCCGGCTTCTATAGCTGCGTCGCTGGGCCGTGGATACAGGCAGAAAGCCTGCTTGCCGGGCAGGCTGTCAAATTCCGCGCATTTTGCCCAGACGTGCGGTTGACACCCACTGGCCTTGCCGCCATAAGGCGCTTCGCTGATTTCGGACAAAACCTTGGTTTCGACCGGATCGGCGAGAATGCCTCGTTGCAAGGCTTCGACGGCAGGCTGGAGAGGTGCCCGAGTGGTTAAAGGGGACGGACTGTAAATCCGTTGGCTTAGCCTACGTTGGTTCGAATCCAACCCTCTCCACCACTGCCGGCCCGTCAGCCCTGAAGCGAAGCGGGTATAGCTCAGTGGTAGAGCAGCAGCCTTCCAAGCTGAATATGCGGGTTCGATTCCCGCTACCCGCTCCAAATAACCTATTGATAGATTTGCGAAATATCGGCTCGGCTCGATCTTGCCGTGTCACCGCCGTGTCATTGAAGCCCGATTCTTGCGCCTATCACTCACTCGATTTGGCGTGGAGATATTCAGCTAGTCAGGCTGAAAAGGTGTCGGAAGCGTGTTCGCCTTCAACCGCCATTTGGTTGCCGCCCGAACCTATCTGCCTAAATATCGCAAACGAATGCTCGCCGCATGTCTTCCATGTCGACTTAGTAGATACTTCAAGCTACACAACGCACGATAGAAATTCCCTAAGACGCGGGATGAGGAGCTGTCTCGTGGTTGTGTTACTCTTTTCTCGTGAGTGGACGGCGTGATTTCCGACGCCGACCTCAAAGAGATCGAAACAAAACCGCCGACCTGTGCGCCTTCGCCGGAGCACGTTCATACCGGTGTGCCGATTCCTAAGGTTATGCGTGTCAGGCTTTTTAGCCCAGATGCATGGGAGGAGTTCATCGAAGAGTGGGCAAATTCCCTCAAAAGTAACTACGTCAAGGTCCGGCGCTTCGGTGGCTCAGGCGATCTTGGCGTCGATATCGCCGGGTTTTGCTCAAACAAAGGTTTCGAAGGCGAGTGGGACAACTACCAGTGCAAACGGTACGACCATCCATTACGGCCCAATGATATCTGGGTCGAGATCGGCAAGATCATCTACTACTCCCATATAGGCGAGTACGCTCCTCCACGACGGCACTATTTCGTCTGTTCGCAGGATATCGGAACCAGCCTTGAAAAGCTGCTGAACAAGCCCACCGACCTACAGGCTAAGGCGGCGGAGAACTGGGACAAACATTGCCTCAACGGCATTACTTCAACTATGTCGATTCCCCTGGTAGGTGCGCTGGCAGACCACTTTAACTCCTTTGATTTTTCGGTCTTTTCTTCGCGCTCTCTCGTCGAGCTGATCGAAGGCCATAGCAAGACCGGCTTTCACGCAGTTCGTTTCGGGGGTGGGTTGCCGCCGCGCCCCGGTTCTGCACTTCCGCCTGAGACGCCTGCCGACAACGAAAGTCGCTACATCCGCCAACTTCTCGACGCCTATGGCGATCATCTCGGCATAGGTTTGGCAGATCCCCTAGCGCTTGATCCGCACACCAAACTCAAGCGTGACTACCTCCGCCAACGCGAACGGTTTTATCATGCTGAATCCCTGAGGAACTTTGCGCGGGACACTGTCCCTGAGGGGACATTTGACGCACTGCAAGACGAAATCCATTCCGGCGTAATCGATGTCTGTGAGGGCAGCTATGCCGATGGCTTCGAGCGCATGAAAGCAACAGTTGCGCAGGCATCGAGTGTCGCCGCAACCTCGAATCCACTGGTGTCCGCTGTAAAAGCGCAGGACCGCCAGGGCATCTGCCATCAGCTTGCCAACGACGACCGCTTGAATTGGATGCCCCAAGGATGACTACCGTGCCGCGTCTAAGCCCTTTCAACAGCACACTCGAAACGGGCATGCGTTCGCTGGCTATTCTTGTCGCGGCGTTCCCAGCTATGTTCGATTTGCACCGCCTCGTGGAGATGGACTACCTTGTCGTTCACTCGGGAGACGCGGACGGGCCTGAAAGTCTGCACACACCGCTACCACTTCGGGCAGGAGAGCTTCTTGTCAGGCGTGGGCTGATTGAAAAGGGCCTGTTACTGATGATGAGCCGGGGGCTTGTGAAGCGCATTCCTTCGAATGACGGTTTCAGCTTTGTCGCGACGGAAACGGCGTGGCCGTTCATCTCTTCCCTGACGGCGGATTACTCCCGCCGGCTCAGCGAGCGGGCCGAATGGGCGGTTGATCGGTTTCAGGATGTTGCGACAGAAGACATCCGGCGGATCACGCATCGCCTGTTCGAGCGGTGGTCGAGTCAGTTTCAACCTATTCAGTCGCCTGGAGGAAGCCAATGAGTGACGGCTACCTCCAGATTCGCAGGCTTATGTTTAGGGGGCCGAAATCAAGTTCCGGCCTTGATTTCACTTCGGGCGTAAATGTCATTTGCGGCGCGTCCGATACCGGAAAATCATTCCTAGCCGAATCTATCGATTTCATGCTGGGCGGCACGGAGCTTCGGGAAATACCGGAGCGGACGAAATACGGGGAAATCGAACTCGATCTAAACGTCAGTGACGGTGGAGACTGGCGTTTGCGTCGGTCTACGGCGGGCGGGAATTTTAAGCTCATCGACTTGGACGATGTTGATGTCAGCGAGAGCGTTCTGAAGCAGAATCATGCTCACGGGAAGACTGACAATCTGTCTGGTTTTCTGCTTGAGAAGGTAGGCTTGCTTGGCAAGCGAATTTTGAAAAGCAGCACGAAGGGCACCACTCAGAGTCTGAGCTTCCGCAATCTTGCGCGCCTCATAATCGTCCAAGAAGGCGAAATCCAGCAACGGGGCTCACCATTCTGGAGCGGACAATACACGACCAAGACCGCAGAGCTTGCAACGATCAAGCTCTTACTGACGGGGATAGATGATTCTGCCGTCGTACCAACCGTCGAGGAAGGCCCTGACAACGCGAAACAGATTGCACTTATCGATGAATTGCTTGCCGACATCGCCAGCGAAATCGAGGACATCGGTGAGGAGCGGAGTGACCTTGTTTCCCGGCTCGAACGCCTGGAAGCCTCGATTGGGGAACGCCGCGAGTCATTGAGCGCAGCACAACGTCAGCTGGACGATCTGCTCACACGTAGGCGCGAAGCGCTCGATGAACGGGCGGCCATACTTAGCCGCCTTGATGACATTTCTGACTTACTCGCACGGTTCAATCTGCTTCGCGATCACTATGCGGTAGACATCGAGCGGCTTGCAGCCATTCGCGAAAGCGGCTCCATGTTTGCGCATGTTGACGCCGTGCCATGCCCTCTGTGCGGCGCACTACCCGAAGCCCAACATCTGGAAAAGACTTGCGAGGGCGACGTTGATGCGATCATTTCGGCAGCCTCAGCAGAAATCGACAAGATCGAGAGACTTCGGAGCGAGCTAGACGGTACCGTAGCTGATCTACAATCTGAGGAAGAGGGGCTGAAGATCTCGCTCGTAGAGAAGAGCACTGCATGTGATCAGCTCGACAGGACAATTCAGGAGACCGTCGCCCCGAATGTCAGCGACGTCCGCGCATCATTCTCGGAGCTTGTGGAGGAGCGCGCCAGCGTCCAAAAGGCAATGGAGCTTTTCGCAAGACGTGAGAAGCTAGAGGCCCGCAGGCACTCGCTGCTCGACGAAGACGAAGAAAGTACGGAAGGGGGGACCGTAGCAGCCGGTATCCCGGAATCCGTCGCCCATTCGTTCTCTCAGAAAGTCTCCTCAATCCTCAAGGCATGGAACTTTCCGGGCGACTGTCTCGTCCATTTCGACAAGCAATCCACTGACTTCGTCATTGACGGCAAACCGCGCGGGAGCCGGGGCAAGGGATTGCGCGCTATTACGCATGCGGCAGTGACCATCGCGCTACTCGAGTATTGCCAGGAAAATGGCCTCTCGCATCCGGGCTTTGTGGTACTCGACTCACCCTTGCTCGCCTATTTCAAACCGGAAGGCGACGACGACCTTGAGCTTAAGGGGACCGATCTCAAGGAAAAGTTCTACGACTATCTGATCACCCACCACGGCGCGGAGAGCCAAGTGATTGTTATTGAGAACCAGCATCCTCCGAAGGACATTGAGGACCGGCTCGAGATGACCGTTTTCACAGGAAATCCTAACGAAGGACGTTTCGGATTACTCTAGAGATCGCAACCGCGGATCACCTTACTCCACAGCCGTCAACAGTCTGGCGCTCTCGGACCCGCTGCAGTGCGGTATTTCCAATCGACAAAGAGAGGCGCTGAGTGACACGCATCTTTGAAATCATTTAGTTTTTATGTCGTCCAAGCTGAATATGCGGGTTCGCTACCCGCTCCAGATTTCCCATCCGCACGATCAGAATGATGTAGCAATGCGCGCCCATGGGCGCGCATGCTCAGTTCGTCCTAGCCTTACCGCCCCTAGCTGTTGAAAGCAGACGCGACCTGGTGCTGCTGCGGCACCTGGCCGTTCGGCGTCAGCTTGTCGACAATGCCGGGCAGGGCGGTGGACAATTGCTTGAGCAGTTCCTGCTCGTCCAGCCCGGTCCTTTGCGCGATCTCGCGAATGACCTGAGGACCGATCGCCTTGCCAAGATCATTGGCGTTGATCGGCTGGTTCTGCCCGGTGCCGACCCATGAATCGGCAACATTGCCGTGGCCGGCGTCTTTCAACTTGTCGAGCAATCCGCCCAGTCCGCCGAGCAGGCCGCCGTCGCCGGAAGCGGTGGTCCCGGTGGGGGCGGGCGTTTGAGGCTGGGCGGCGGGCTCGTCGGTCTGTTCGGCACTTCTGCCGCTCAGCATCTTTCCGACCAGCAGCGCGCCAAGCGCGATCATCAGCGGTTTGGTGATGTTGCCGCCGGGTACGGCGTTGTCAAAAAGTCCCATAGGTCCAATCCTCCATAGCGACCAAGCCCCGTCCCATTGGCTAGAATGGAGCGCGGGGGCCGAATTTCAAGTTGGCTTGAGCTTTTGACAATCATGTGACCATGATCGGCCAGCGGGAGGAATGGAGAGGAAAAATGGGCATCATCAGCTGGATCATCCTCGGCGTCATCGCCGGCTTCATCGGCAGCAAGATCGTCAACAAGACCGGCCAGGGCCTGATCATGGATATCGTGCTCGGCATTGTCGGCGCCATTGTCGGCGGTGTGATCTTCAGCGCCTTCGGCGCTTCCGGCGTGACCGGCCTCAACATCTGGAGCCTGATCGTCGCCGTGATCGGCGCGGTGGTCGTGCTGTGGGCCTATCATCAGATCAGCGGCAGGCGGGCGCTTTAAGCGCCAGTTCTGTCGATCTGACTGGCTGCCGAGACGTTGCCATAAGGGTCAGGCGACGACGGTCAGCCTGCGTTTGCGTTCATCCAGCGAGACGATGGTCAGTCCGCTCGCGACCACCAGCAGGATCCCGCAAACCGCCAGGGCGTTCGGGAACTGCCCGAACACCAGCACGCCTGAAATGACTGCCCAGACGGTGAAGCAGTAGTAGAACGGCGCCACGACGCCGGTCGGGCCGACGCGATAGGCCATGAAGATGAAGAAATGGCCGAAGATCAGGAAGAACCCGGCGCCGGCCATCAAAAGCAGATGACGGGCTTCCGGCATCACCCAGCGCTCGGAAACGAGATGCGCGGCACCCGCGCCGATCAGCACCACCACGACGGCGGAAATGGCGACGATCATTCCCGGCACCTCCGCCGGGACCCGCCTGCCGGCGAGATCCCGCGCCGCCGCCAATGCCGCGTTGCCAAGCGCCAGCAAGGCATAGACCGAGATGCCCTCCATGGTCGGCTGGGCAACCATGACTGCGCCGACGAAGCCGAGCCCGATCAGCGCCATGCGCACGCCGCCGATCCGCTCGCTAAACAGAATAGAGGAGCCGACCAGCATCAAGAGCGGGGTAATCTGTCCGAGCGCGGTTGAATCGGCGATCGGCATGTTTGCCAGCGCCACCACGTAGCAAAGGATCGCGGCCAGCTCGAGCAGGTTGCGGCGCAGCACGCGCTTGTCGAAGATCAGCGGGATCTGCCTGCCATAGCCCAGCACGAACAGCAGCGGCACGCCCCACAGCGTGGCCGCGACCCCGCGCAGGAACAGCACCTCATAGGACGGCAAGCCTGCGGTGGCGAGCTTCATCATCGTGTCGTTGACGAGGTAGGACCCCGTCGAAACGATCATGAACAGCGGGCCGCGTATGGAGGTGGGGATGAAATGCATCGGACGAGCAAATCAGACCGGCGCCGCAGCGGCAATGGGCCACGCGCTGGCTGCCAATCCGGCAGGGAAGGGCCAGAGAGTGTTCCGGTATATCGAAGCCGGCTGCCCCATTTCATTTCCCGTGGGGCGTTCCTATATCAGCGCCATATCCCCGCAATCGGATCATCGGTTCGGACCGAGTGGACAGCGCACCCGGCCACAAGGCACTTGTGTTTTTCGGCCGTAGTCGCTAATCGCCCCGCATTCGACTGAACTGAAGGTCAAGGCCGTCCAAGGAAAGAGACTATGGCAAAAGGTAAATTCGAGCGCACTAAGCCTCATGTGAACATCGGCACGATTGGTCACGTTGACCATGGCAAGACGTCGCTGACGGCGGCGATCACGAAGTATTTTGGCGAATACAAGCGCTACGACCAGATCGATGCGGCGCCCGAAGAGAAGGCCCGCGGCATCACCATTTCGACGGCTCACGTCGAATACGAGACGGCCAACCGCCACTACGCCCACGTCGACTGCCCCGGCCACGCCGACTACGTGAAGAACATGATCACCGGTGCCGCGCAGATGGACGGCGCGATCCTGGTGGTTTCGGCCGCCGACGGCCCGATGCCGCAGACCCGCGAGCACATCCTGCTTGCCCGTCAGGTCGGCGTGCCGTCGATCGTTGTGTTCCTCAACAAGGTCGACCAGGTCGACGACGCCGAGCTGCTCGAACTGGTCGAGCTCGAGGTTCGCGAGCTTCTGTCGAAGAACGAGTTCCCCGGCGACGACATTCCGATCGTCAAGGGCTCGGCGCTGGCTGCTCTGGAAGATTCGAACAAGACCATCGGCGAGGACGCGATCCGCGAGCTGATGGCTCAGGTCGACGCCTACATCCCGACGCCGGTTCGTCCGCTGGACAAGCCGTTCCTGATGCCGATCGAGGACGTGTTCTCGATCTCGGGTCGTGGCACGGTGGTGACCGGCCGCGTCGAGCGTGGCGTGGTCAAGGTCGGCGAGGAACTGGAAATCATCGGCATCCGTCCGACGACCAAGACGACCTGCACGGGCGTTGAAATGTTCCGCAAGCTGCTCGATCAGGGCCAGGCTGGCGACAACATCGGCGCGCTGCTGCGCGGCGTTGACCGTGAAGGTGTCGAGCGCGGCCAGGTTCTGGCCAAGCCGGGTACGGTGAAGCCGCACAAGAAGTTCGTGGCCGAAGCCTACATCCTGACCAAGGACGAAGGTGGCCGTCACACGCCGTTCTTCACCAACTACCGTCCGCAGTTCTACTTCCGCACGACCGACGTGACGGGCATCGTGTCGCTGCCGGAAGGCACCGAAATGGTGATGCCCGGCGACAACATCACGGTCGATGTCGAGCTGATCGTGCCGATCGCCATGGAAGAGAAGCTGCGCTTCGCCATCCGTGAAGGCGGCCGCACCGTCGGTGCCGGCATCGTCGTCACCATCAAAGAATGATCGAGCCCGGCATCCGCCGGATCGACACAGACAAGGGCGGCCCTCGGGCCGCCCTTTTTCTTTGGCTCACGGCCGGATGTCCCTGTTTTGGTGTCTCAATCTCTGTTGCAAGTCTCAGAGCCTATACTAGTATAGATTGCAATTGAGGGGCTTGGTCGGATGGTTCCACGGCACCGTTTTCAGGATTGGGCGTGCTGGGCACTGGGGCTGACCTGCCTGGTGTCGCTGCTTGCCGTGGGCAGTGCCGCCTTTGCTGCCGAAACAAAAAACTCCGAGCCGGACTCGGATGCGCCGATGCGGTTCGTCGTCGTGCGCAGCAACGCGCCGGGTTGCGAGCCGACCTGTCCGGAATGGATATCGGCCGAGGGGGCGATAACGGCCAAGTCGCCGGCACTGCTCAAGGCCGCCCTGAAAACACTTGGCCGCCGCAAATTGCCGATCGTCGTCAACTCTCCCGGCGGCGATGTCGATGCGGCCATCGCCATGGGCCGTATGATACGCAAGAACAAGCTCGACATTGCGGTCGGCCGGACGTGGTTTGTCGGCTGCGACCCGGGGGTGAAAAACTGCAAGGAGAATGACGCCAAAGGCTCGCACTATATAGGCAACCCCTATGTGCTCGGCAGCTATTGCGCGTCCGCTTGCCCGATGATGCTGGCCGGCGGCACCAGTCGCCTGGTCGGGCCGCTGGCCTTTCTTGGCGTCCATCAGATCACGACCACGGTCGTGCAAATGAACGTGCAATATGAAGTCCGCTATCGCGTCGTGAAAGGCAAGAAGCGGGTCATCAGCAAGAAGGTCGTCAGCCGCAAGAATGCCGGCAGCTACAAGACCTACGAAATGAGCAAGAAGGTCGAGCGCAAGCTGGCCACCTATTTCCAGGAGATGGGTGTCGACCTCAGCGTGCTCGAAACGATGAAGAGCACGCCGGCCAGCGACATCCAGCAGATCGACCTCAGCGACATGCTGGCGATGAAGCTGGTCACCAGCGAAGACTCTGTAAGTTTGCTCACCAATGCGAGCCTGTGCACGCTGGTGCCATTGGCCTCGAATTGCCGGGAAATACCGGCGAACAAGCCAGCCGGCGACCAACCGGCCGTGGCAAAGGCAGCGCCGCTGGTGAAGCCCCAGATCGCACAGCCCGATGACGGCATGCGCTTTGTCGTGGTTCGCGGCAGCAACCCGCTCTGCAACCCTGACTGCCCGGAATGGATTGCGGCACAAGGCGCGATTACGCCTCAGACGCCGCAGAAGCTCAGCCAATTGCTCGCCACACTTGGCAACCGACGGCTGCCCGTGGTGATCAGCTCGCGCGGCGGTGACCTCTTCGGCGCCCTGGCGGCTGGCCGGATCATTCATGAAAAGAAGCTCGACGTTGCCGTTGCCCGCACCGATTTCGTCAGCTGCGACCCGGCAGAGTGGAACTGCCTGGCCAAGGACGGCGCCTATGCCGGATTGAGCATCGACGGGGAAGGCGACTGCGATTCGGCCTGTGCGCTCATGCTGGCCGGTGGCGCCAGGCGGCTTGTCGGGTCAGAGGCAAGGCTCAGCCTCTATCTGATGGGGCAGAAACAGACGGTCAAAGCCTATCTCGACGAGATGGCCATAAGCCCGGCTCTGTTCACTGCGCTTCAACGCAGTTCGGTCGAGCGCCAGCTTGAGCCCGACATGATGCTGAAAGTCGGGCTGACGACGGGGCGTCAATCGGTGGATGCGCTGACGGGTTCCAGCATCTGCAAGTCGGCGCCGAAACCCGGGAATTGCCGCGTGGTGGCGTCGTCCAACGGGCAGGCCGAAGCGCCCGCCAAATTGTAGGCGCTCGGTTTCGGGAACTCGCCATCGAGGCAGGTTGAGTGAGACACGATTTCCGCTATCGTCACCGCCGGCGCTGGGGGGCTGGCGGAGGATCGAGCATGAGCCAGGATATCCCGACGCTCTACGAATGGGCCGGCGGCATCGAGGCCCTCAACCGGCTGACGGAACACTTTTACGACAAGGTATCTCGCGACCCGGTCGTCGGACCGGTGTTCAAGCACATGTCGCCTGATCATCCCGCCCATGTCGCGGCGTTCATCGGCGAGGTTTTCGGTGGACCGAAAACCTATAGCGAAAAGCATGGCGGCCATCGCGAGATGGTCATGCACCATCTCGGCAAGCATTTGACGGAAGAACAGCGCCGCCGCTGGATCGGCCTGCTTGCCGACGCCGCCGACGCGGTCGGCCTGCCCGACGATCCCGAATTCCGCTCCGCCTTCATGGGTTATGTCGAATGGGGATCGCGGCTGGCCAAGATGAACTCCGTCCTCGGCGAGACCTGCGACCCGCAGACCGAACCGATGCCGGCCTGGGGCTGGGGCGTGCCGGGCGGGCCGTACAAGCCGCCGGCCGGGGGGTGAGCGCCGGCAAGCGGCGTCAGGCGGAAAATCGCGATCGACAGGGAAGGCCTGGCGACTACCCAGCCGGATTTCCGGCAAAGGATATGAAAGCGCGACAGACCACTCTTTACAGCGCGCCCGGAAGCTTTTAGGAAGCGCCTGCGCCGACAAGCGCATCGTACGGGCATAGCTCAGTTGGTAGAGCGGCGGTCTCCAAAACCGCAGGTCGTAGGTTCGAGCCCTGCTGCCCGTGCCATTTTCTCAAATGGCGATTCACGAACGAACTCGGTCCCGTCCCCCGCATTGAAAAATGGCAGGTGGCTTGCCATATTAGGGAAACTGAGGCATAAGGCCCCGATAGCCGGGACGGAACGACTGGATGGTTCCGAGGCGGCGTTTGGTCATAAAGCGGACACTTGCCACTTGCGTGGATCAAGAATCGGTTTTATGTAGACACAACAGACACGCGACGCGTGGAGCTGGGAAGCCGGCTTTACGCGTCCGATTTGCATGGGCGAAATGGTTGCGCTGATTCGGCGCCGACTTGAAACCCAGGCGGCACGTCCCGGCCAGCGGGATCATCCAGGAGACCCGGCCAACGGGTCTTGAAGACAGAGCGGCATATGGCTTCGAAAACCACAAATCCTTTCGTCTTTCTCCAGCAGGTCCGCGCGGAGACCGCCAAGGTGACTTGGCCCTCGCGCCGGGAGACGATGATCTCGACGGTGATGGTGCTCGTGTTTGCGGTCATCGCGATGATCTTTTTCTTCACCGCCGACGTGGCCATGGGCTACGCGATCGAGCGGTTATTGAGCCTCGGCCATTAAGTCCGGCGATTACGGAGAAGTCTTGAAATGACCGCGCGGTGGTACATCGTCCACGCCTATTCGAACTTTGAAAAAAAGGTCGCCGAGGACATTGAGAACAAGGCCAAGCAGAAGGGCCTGTCCGCCGATATCGAGCAGATCGTGGTGCCGACCGAGAAGGTCGTCGAGATCCGCCGCGGCCGCAAGGTCGATGCCGAGCGCAAGTTCTTTCCGGGCTATGTGCTGCTGAAGGCCAACCTGACTGACGCGGTGTTTTCGCTGGTCAAGAACACGCCGAAGGTTACCGGCTTCCTCGGTGACTCCAAGCCGGTGCCGATCACGGAAGCCGAGGCGCAGCGGATTCTGAACCAGGTCCAGGAAGGCGTCGAGCGGCCCAAGCCCTCGGTCACCTTCGAGATCGGCGAGGCGATCCGCGTTTCGGACGGGCCGTTCGCGTCGTTCAACGGTTTCGTCCAGGAAGTGGACGAGGAGCGCGCGCGGCTCAAGGTGGAAGTTTCGATCTTCGGGCGCGCCGTGCCCGTCGATCTGGAATTCGGACAGGTCGAAAAGGGCTGATCCGAAAAACCCCACGCCGGTTCGCCGGCAAGGGGAGGCGGCGCGAAAACGCGTGGCCGGAACGGGTGGGAGGCGAATGTGGCTTTAGCCGGCCGCGCGAACCGCACCACCAGACTGCAACCGCCGGCATTCCCCGATAGTGGGGCCGGCATGAGACAAAGGCAGGAAAGAGATGGCTAAGAAAATTGCAGGCCAGCTCAAGCTCCAGGTTGCCGCGGGCTCGGCTACGCCGTCGCCCCCGATCGGCCCGGCGCTTGGTCAGCGCGGCATCAACATCATGGAATTCTGCAAGGCGTTCAACGCGCAGACCCAGGAAATGGAAAAGGGATCGCCGATTCCGGTCGTCATCACCTACTACCAGGACAAGTCGTTCACCTTCGTCATGAAGACGCCGCCGGTGAGCTACTTCCTGAAGAAGGCTGCGAACCTGAAGTCGGGCTCCAAGGAGCCGGGCAAGGTCAAGGTCGGCACGATCGGCCGCGACAAGGTGCGCGCCATCGCCGAGCAGAAGATGAAGGATCTGAACGCAAACGACGTCGAAGCGGCCATGCGCATGGTCGAGGGCTCCGCCCGTTCGATGGGTCTGGAAGTGGTGGGCTGAGATCATGGCAAAACTTGCAAAGCGTGTATCGAAGACCCGCGAAGGCATTGACCCCAACAAGGCTTATGCCCTGGGTGAAGCGCTGAAGCTGCTCAAGGACCGTTCGACGGTGAAGTTCGACGAGACCATCGAAGTCGCGATGAACCTCGGCGTCGACCCGCGTCACGCCGACCAGATGGTCCGCGGCGTGGTCAACCTGCCGAACGGCACCGGCCGCTCGGTCCGTGTCGCCGTGTTCGCACGTGGCGACAAGGCTGAGGAAGCCAAGGCCGCCGGCGCCGACATCGTCGGTGCCGAGGATCTGGTCGAGATCGTCCAGAAGGGCACGATCGACTTCGATCGCTGCATCGCCACGCCGGACATGATGCCGCTGGTCGGCCGTCTGGGCAAGGTGCTCGGCCCGCGCGGCATGATGCCGAACCCGAAGGTCGGCACCGTCACCACCGACGTCGCAGCCGCCGTCAAGGCATCGAAGGGCGGCGCTGTCGAGTTCCGTGTCGAGAAGGCCGGCATCGTGCAGGCCGGCGTCGGCAAGGTCTCGTTCGACGTCAAGGCGCTGGAAGAAAACATCCGCGCCTTCGCCGATGCGGTGACCAAGGCAAAGCCGGCTGGCGCCAAGGGCAACTACGTCAAGAAGGTGTCGGTCACCTCGACGATGGGCCCGGGCCTCAAGCTCGACGTCTCGACGCTCGCAGCGTCCTGATACGAACATCTGGATCGGCCGCTAAAGCGCTGATCCGCAAGTGAATTCCGGGCCTCCGACTTGTCGGCGGCCCGGTACCGGAAACCGAGAGGTTTCCGGACATCCTGTCCGAGATTGCAGGCGGCCCAGAAGCCTTAATTCAATTGGGCCTGCATGAGACGGGTGAAAACCTGACAACGGAGCGACAGGCTCCAATGAAAGGTTCGAACCGTGTTTGCCTTTTGTCTGCGCATCGCCGGCTTGCCGTCGATGTGGCGAAAGGGGGCAGGATCCTCGAGCGTCGTTCGGGAGATCCGTTACTGGATGGCCCGGCCGGCAAAAAGGCAACCCGACGCCTGTCCTATTAGTGGGGCAGGGGTCAACTGGAGATAGGCAGTGGACAGAGCGGAAAAACGCGAACTCGTCACGGGCCTGAATGGTGCTTTCGCAGGCGCTGGTTCAGTCGTCGTGGCCCACTACGCCGGTATCACCGTCGCGCAAATGAACGACCTTCGGTCGAAAATGCGCGCTGCCGGTGGCACCGTCAAAGTCGCGAAGAACCGTCTCGCCAAAATCGCTCTTCAGGGCACGGACTCCGCATCGATCATCGACCTGTTCAAGGGACAGACGCTGATCGCCTATTCGGAGGATCCGATTGCGGCGCCGAAGGTCGCGTCCGATTTCGCCAAGGGAAATGACAAGCTTGTCATTCTCGGCGGCGCAATGGGCACCACCTCGCTCAACGCCGACGGTGTGAAGGCACTCGCCACACTTCCGTCGCTCGATGAGCTGCGCGCCAGGCTGGTTGGCATGATCGCCACGCCGGCAACCCGGATCGCCCAGATCGTCAATGCGCCAGCGGCCTCGGTCGCGCGCGTCATCGGCGCTTACGCCCGGAAGGACGAGGCGGCATGAGGCCGTTCCTCGCTATCACAAACACACGTTCGAACCTGATGAAGGAATACAACAATGGCTGATCTGGCAAAGATCGTAGACGACCTTTCGAAGCTGACCGTTCTCGAGGCGGCCGAGCTGTCGAAGCTTCTTGAAGAAAAGTGGGGCGTTTCGGCTGCTGCTCCGGTGGCGGTTGCCGCTGCCGGGGGCGCTGCCGCGGCTGCTGCTCCGGCCGAGGAAAAGACGGAATTCGACGTCGTCCTCACCGAGGCAGGCGCTCAGAAGATCAACGTCATCAAGGAAGTCCGCGCCATCACCGGCCTGGGCCTCAAGGAAGCCAAGGATCTGGTCGAAGCAGCTCCGAAGCCGGTCAAGGAAGGCGTTTCCAAGGCTGACGCTGAGAAGTTCAAGGCCCAGCTGGAAGCAGCCGGCGCCAAGGTCGACCTGAAGTAAGCGTAAAAGTGGCGGGCGGCCTCGCGCCGTCCGCCACTCCCTTCGTGTCAAGGGAGAACGCGTAGCGCGAGATGTACGGGAACCTCTTTCCTGAGGGCCGAAACCGGCCTTCAGGAAACGGGTTTTCTCCCGTTTTAGCCGGCAGGCTGCCGGAGAAACAGACAGAGGGCCGCTGCCCAGGCGGCTCAGTATGCAAGGCGAGCCGCGGCGAGGCTCGTCCCGAGTTTAGAGCTAAGGAGCGACGATGGCCCAGACCCAGACTTTCAATGGCCGCAGACGCGTACGCAAGTTCTTCGGAAAGATCCCGGAAGTTGCGGAGATGCCGAACCTGATCGAGGTTCAAAAGGCATCCTATGACCAGTTCCTGATGGTGGACGAGCCCAAGGGCGGCCGTCCGGACGAAGGGCTGCAGGCTGTTTTCAAGTCGGTCTTCCCGATCTCCGATTTTTCCGGCTCCTCGATGCTGGAGTTCGTGAAGTACGAGTTCGAAGGACCGAAATTCGACGTTGACGAATGCCGTCAGCGCGACCTGACCTATGCCGCGCCGCTGAAGGTGACGCTGCGCCTCATCGTGTTCGATATTGACGAGGATACCGGCGCCAAGTCGATCAAGGACATCAAGGAGCAGGACGTCTACATGGGCGACATGCCGCTCATGACCTTGAACGGCACCTTCATCGTCAATGGCACCGAGCGCGTCATCGTCTCGCAGATGCACCGTTCGCCGGGCGTCTTCTTCGACCATGACAAGGGCAAGTCGCACTCGTCGGGCAAGCTTTTGTTTGCCGCACGCGTCATCCCCTATCGCGGTTCGTGGCTCGACATCGAGTTCGATTCCAAGGACGTCGTGCACGCCCGCATCGACCGCCGCCGCAAGATCCCGGTGACGTCGCTGTTGATGGCGCTTGGCATGGACGGCGAAGAGATCCTGTCGACCTTCTACAACAAGATCACCTACAAGCGCGCCGGCGATCACTGGCGCATTCCGTTCAACGTGGAGCGTTTCCGCGGCCTCAAGGCTGTCGGCGACCTGGTCGATGCCGACACCGGCGAGATCGTCGTCGAGCAGGGCAAGAAGATCACCGCCCGCCAGGCAAGGGCGCTTGGCGAAAAGGGTCTGAAGGCGATCAAGGCGACCGACGAGGATCTGCTCGGCAATTACCTGGCCGAGGACATCGTCAACTACGGCACCGGCGAGATCTTCCTCGAAGCCGGCGACGAGATCGACGAGAAGACGCTGAAGGTGCTGCTCGGCACCGGCGAGCAGGAGATCAAGGTTCTCGACATCGACCACGTCAATGTCGGCGCCTATATTCGCAATACGCTCAACGTCGACAAGAACGAGAGCCGCCAGGACGCGCTGTTCGACATCTATCGTGTCATGCGCCCGGGCGAGCCGCCGACGCTGGAAACCGCCGAAGCCATGTTCAACTCGCTGTTCTTCGACAGCGAGCGCTACGATCTTTCGGCCGTCGGCCGCGTCAAGATGAACATGCGCCTTGAGCTCAAGGCCGAGGACACCGTGCGCGTGCTGCGCAAGGACGACATCCTGGCCGTGGTCAAGACGCTGGTCGAACTGCGCGACGGCAAGGGCGAGATTGACGACATCGACAATCTCGGCAACCGCCGCGTGCGTTCTGTCGGCGAGCTGATGGAGAACCAGTACCGCGTCGGCCTGCTGCGCATGGAGCGCGCGATCAAGGAACGCATGTCCTCGATCGAGATCGACACGGTGATGCCGCAGGACCTGATCAACGCCAAGCCGGCGGCTGCCGCCGTGCGCGAGTTCTTCGGTTCCTCGCAGCTGTCGCAGTTCATGGACCAGACCAACCCGCTGTCGGAGATCACCCACAAGCGCCGCCTGTCGGCGCTTGGACCGGGCGGTCTGACCCGCGAGCGCGCCGGCTTCGAGGTGCGCGACGTGCACCCGACGCATTACGGCCGCATCTGCCCGATCGAGACGCCGGAAGGCCCGAATATCGGTCTGATCAACTCGCTGGCGACGTTTGCGCGCGTCAA
Source organism: Mesorhizobium sp. WSM4306 (assembly GCF_007003975.1). Taxonomy (GTDB): domain Bacteria; phylum Pseudomonadota; class Alphaproteobacteria; order Rhizobiales; family Rhizobiaceae; genus Mesorhizobium. The sequence goes on along the minus strand of NZ_VFTC01000001.1, from coordinate 8,163 downwards.
CAAGTACGGGTTCATCGAGAGCCCGTACCGCAAGATCGTCAATGGCAAGCTGACCAATGAGGTCGTCTATCTCTCCGCTATGGAAGAGTCCAAGCACCACGTTGCGCAGGCCAATGCCGAGCTCGACAAGAATGGTGGTTTCGTCGACGAATTCGTCATTTGCCGCAGCGCCGGCGAAGTGATGATGGCGCCGCGCGAAAATGTCGATCTGATGGATGTGTCGCCCAAGCAGATGGTCTCTGTGGCCGCGGCGCTGATCCCGTTCCTCGAGAACGACGACGCCAACCGCGCGCTGATGGGCTCCAACATGCAGCGTCAGGCCGTGCCGCTGGTGCGCGCCGAAGCGCCGTTCGTCGGCACTGGCATGGAGCCGGTCGTCGCCCGTGACTCGGGCGCCGCCATCGGTGCCCGCCGCGGCGGCATCGTCGACCAGGTGGACGCAACGCGTATCGTCATCCGCGCAACGGAAGATCTCGATCCCGGCAAGTCGGGCGTCGACATCTACCGGCTGATGAAGTTCCAGCGTTCGAACCAGAACACCTGCATCAATCAGCGTCCGCTGGTGCGCATGGGCGACCGCGTCAACAAGGGCGACATCATTGCCGACGGTCCGTCGACCGAGCTCGGCGATCTGGCGCTCGGCCGCAACGTGCTGGTCGCGTTCATGCCATGGAACGGCTACAACTACGAGGACTCGATCCTGCTCTCCGAGCGTATCGTGGCCGACGACGTCTTCACCTCGATCCACATCGAGGAGTTCGAGGTCATGGCCCGCGACACCAAGCTCGGCCCGGAGGAAATCACGCGCGACATCCCGAACGTTTCGGAAGAAGCGCTGAAGAACCTCGACGAAGCCGGCATCGTCTATATCGGCGCGGAAGTGCAGCCGGGCGACATCCTGGTCGGCAAGATCACGCCGAAGGGCGAAAGCCCGATGACGCCGGAAGAAAAGCTCCTGCGCGCCATCTTCGGTGAAAAGGCGTCCGACGTTCGCGACACCTCGATGCGCATGCCTCCGGGCACCTTCGGCACCGTCGTCGAAGTGCGCGTCTTCAACCGTCACGGCGTCGAGAAGGACGAGCGCGCCATGGCGATCGAACGCGAGGAGATCGAACGCCTCGCCAAGGACCGCGACGACGAGCAGGCGATCCTCGACCGCAACGTCTATTCGCGCCTTTCCGACGTTCTCGTCGGCAAGGAAGCGATTGCCGGGCCGAAGGGCTTCAAGAAGGGCTCGAAGCTGTCGAAGGACACGCTGGATGAGTATCCGCGTTCGCAGTGGTGGCAGTTTGCGGTAGAGAACGAAAAGCTCCAGAGCGAACTGGAAGCCCTGCGTGGCCAGTACGACGACTCCAAGAAGGCGCTCGAGCAGCGCTTCATGGACAAGGTCGAGAAGGTGCAGCGCGGCGACGAAATGCCTCCGGGCGTCATGAAGATGGTCAAGGTCTTCGTGGCTGTGAAGCGCAAGATGCAGCCGGGCGACAAGATGGCCGGCCGTCACGGCAACAAGGGTGTCGTGTCGCGCATCGTTCCGGTCGAGGACATGCCTTTCCTCGAGGACGGCACGCATGCCGATATCGTGCTCAACCCGCTGGGTGTGCCGAGTCGCATGAATGTCGGCCAGATCCTGGAAACGCATCTGGGCTGGGCATGTGCGGGCATGGGCAGGAAGATCGGCGAGCTGATCGACGCGTACAAGACGGCCGGAGACATCAAGCCGCTGCGCAAGACGCTCGAGAGCTTCATCCCTGCCAACGACCGCAACGAGCCGGTCCGCGAGTATGACGACGAGAGCATCGTTCGCCTCAGCGAACAGATGCGCCGCGGCGTCTCCATCGCGACACCGGTGTTCGACGGCGCGCATGAGCTCGACATCAACATCATGCTGGAGCAGGCGGGCCTGCACACCAGCGGTCAGTCGCAGCTCTATGACGGACGCACCGGCGAGCCGTTCGATCGCAAGGTGACGATGGGCTATATCTATATGCTCAAGCTTCACCACCTGGTGGACGACAAGATCCACGCGCGTTCGATCGGTCCGTACTCGCTCGTTACCCAGCAGCCGCTGGGTGGCAAGGCGCAGTTCGGCGGCCAGCGCTTCGGCGAAATGGAGGTCTGGGCTCTGGAAGCCTACGGCGCCGCCTACACGCTGCAGGAAATGCTGACGGTCAAGTCGGACGACGTCGCCGGCCGCACCAAGGTCTACGAAGCGATCGTGCGCGGCGACGACACGTTCGAGGCCGGCATTCCCGAGAGCTTCAACGTTCTCGTCAAGGAAATGCGGTCTCTCGGCCTCAATGTCGAGCTGGAGAACACCAAGCTGGACGACAATCCGGTACGTCTGCCCGACGCTGCCGAATAACAAAGACATCCGGTCGCGGGAGAAGGCTCTCGCGACCGGATGCACCAAATTCTTCGGCCGGTGGGCCGACCACTCAGCGGGCGTTTGGCCCGCGTTAGATGCAAGGGGTTTTCGAGGACCCCGAAAAGGAGAACGGCATGAACCAAGAGGTCATGAATCTCTTCAATCCGCAGGCGCCGGCGCAGGTGTTCGATTCCATCCGGATATCGCTCGCCAGCCCTGAGAAGATTCTGTCCTGGTCGTTCGGCGAGATCAAGAAGCCGGAGACCATCAACTACCGCACCTTCAAGCCGGAGCGTGACGGTCTGTTCTGCGCGCGCATTTTTGGCCCGATCAAGGACTATGAATGCCTGTGCGGCAAGTACAAGCGCATGAAGTACAAGGGCGTCATCTGCGAAAAGTGCGGCGTCGAAGTCACGCTGTCGCGCGTTCGCCGCGAGCGCATGGGCCATATCGAGCTGGCAGCACCTGTCGCTCACATCTGGTTCCTGAAGTCGCTGCCATCGCGCATCGGCACGCTGCTCGACATGACGCTCAAGGACATCGAGCGCGTCCTCTACTTCGAGAACTACATCGTCACCGAGCCTGGCCTGACCGCGCTGAAGGAGCACCAGCTGCTCAGCGAGGAAGAGTACATGATCGCCGTCGACGAGTATGGCGAGGACTCGTTCACCGCCATGATCGGCGCCGAGGCCATTCATGACCTCCTGGCCGGCATGGATCTTGAGAAGATCGCCGGCGACCTGCGTTCGGAACTGGCTTCGACCACGTCCGAGCTGAAGCAGAAGAAGTATCTGAAGCGGCTCAAGGTCGTGGAAAACTTCATGGAATCCGGCAACCGTCCGGAATGGATGATCATGAAGGTGGTTCCGGTGATCCCGCCGGACCTGCGCCCGCTCGTCCCGCTGGACGGCGGCCGTTTCGCGACGTCGGATCTGAACGATCTCTATCGCCGCGTCATCAACCGCAACAACCGCCTGAAGCGGCTGATCGAGCTGCGCGCGCCCGGCATCATCGTGCGCAATGAAAAGCGCATGCTGCAGGAAGCGGTCGACGCTCTGTTCGACAACGGCCGCCGCGGCCGCGTCATCACCGGCGCCAACAAGCGTCCGCTGAAGTCGCTGTCCGATATGTTGAAGGGCAAGCAGGGCCGGTTCCGTCAGAACCTGCTCGGCAAGCGCGTCGACTATTCGGGCCGTTCGGTCATCGTCACCGGCCCGGAGCTCAAGCTGCATCAGTGCGGCCTGCCCAAGAAGATGGCGCTCGAACTGTTCAAGCCCTTCATCTACGCCCGCCTCGACGCCAAGGGTTTCTCCTCGACCGTCAAGCAGGCCAAGAAGCTGGTCGAGAAGGAGCGTCCGGAAGTCTGGGATATCCTGGACGAGGTCATCCGCGAGCATCCGGTGCTGTTGAACCGCGCCCCGACGCTGCACCGCCTGGGCATCCAGGCGTTCGAGCCGATCCTGATCGAAGGCAAGGCGATCCAGCTGCATCCGCTGGTCTGCACGGCCTTCAACGCCGACTTCGACGGCGATCAGATGGCCGTTCACGTGCCGCTGTCGCTCGAGGCTCAGCTTGAAGCCCGCGTGCTGATGATGTCGACCAACAACATCCTGCACCCGGCTTCCGGCGCACCGATCATCGTGCCGTCGCAGGACATGGTTCTGGGTCTCTACTATCTCTCGATCGTCAACCAGAACGAGCCGGGCGAAGGCATGGTGTTTGCCGACATGGGCGAACTCCAGCATGCGCTCGAGACCAAGGCCGTCACCCTGCACGCCAAGATCAAGGGTCGTTTCCGCTCGGTCGACGCCGAAGGCAAGGTCGTGTCGAAGATCTACGACACCACGCCTGGCCGCATGATCATCGGCGAACTTCTGCCGAAGAACGTCAACGTGCCTTACGAGACCGCCAACCAGGAGATGACCAAGAAGAACATCTCCAAGATGATCGACACCGTCTACCGCCATTGCGGTCAGAAGGAGACGGTCATTTTCTGCGACCGCATCATGGCTCTCGGCTTCGGCCATGCCTGCCGCGCCGGCATTTCGTTCGGCAAGGACGACATGCTGATCCCCGACGCCAAGATCAAGCTGGTCTCCGACACCGAAGCTTTGGCCAAGGAATACGAGCAGCAGTACAATGACGGTCTGATCACGCAGGGCGAGAAGTACAACAAGGTCGTCGACGCCTGGGCCAAGTGCTCGGAAAAGGTCGCCGACGAGATGATGGCCCGCATCAAGGCCGTGGAGTTCGAGGACAATGGCCGTCAGAAGCCGATGAACTCGATCTACATGATGTCGCATTCGGGTGCGCGTGGTTCGCCCACCCAGATGCGCCAGCTCGCCGGCATGCGTGGCCTGATGGCCAAGCCGTCGGGTGAAATCATCGAGACGCCGATCATCTCGAACTTCAAGGAAGGCCTGACCGTGCTCGAGTACTTCAACTCGACCCACGGCGCCCGCAAGGGTCTGGCCGATACCGCCTTGAAGACGGCGAACTCGGGTTACCTCACCCGTCGTCTGGTCGACGTGGCGCAGGACTGCATCGTCAACTCCGTGGATTGCGGCACCGACAAGGGCCTCACCATGCAGCCGATCGTCGATGCCGGTCAGGTCGTCGCTTCGGTCGGCCAGCGCGTGCTGGGCCGTACCGCGCTCGACGATATCAACCATCCGGTGACCGGCGAGCTGCTGGTCAAGGCCGGAACGCTGATGGACGAGCGTGACGTGGAGCAGATCGAAAAGGCCGGCGTGCAGTCGGTCCGTATCCGTTCGGCACTGACCTGCGAAGTCAGGGTCGGCGTCTGCGCGGTCTGCTATGGACGCGATCTGGCCCGCGGCACCCCGGTCAACCAGGGCGAAGCTGTCGGCGTCATCGCGGCGCAGTCGATCGGCGAGCCGGGCACCCAGCTCACCATGCGTACCTTCCACATGGGCGGTACGGCGCAGGTGGTGGACAGCTCGTTCCTTGAAGCCTCGTATGAGGGCAAGGTCGAGATCCGCAACCGCAACGTGGTGCGCAACTCGGACGGCCAGCAGATGGTCATGGGCCGCAACATGGCGGTGCTGATCCTCGACGAGGCCGGCAAGGAACGCGCCACGCACCGTGTCACCTATGGTTCGCGCATCTTCGTGGACGATGGCGACAAGGTGAAGCGCGGCCAGCGTATCGCCGAGTGGGATCCCTATACCCGCCCGGTCCTCACCGAAATCGAGGGCAAGGTGGCGTATGAGGATCTGGTCGACGGCATTTCCGTTCAGGAAACGGCTGACGAATCGACCGGCATCACCAAGCGTGAGGTCATCGACTGGCGCTCGACGCCGCGCGGCAACGACCTCAAGCCGGCAATCGCCATCCTGGACGGCAAGGGCAAGGTCGGCAAGCTGTCGAAGGGCGGCGACGCCCGCTTCCTGCTCTCGGTCGAGGCCATCCTCTCGGTCGAGCCGGGTTCGCAGGTTCGCCCCGGTGACGTGCTGGCGCGTATCCCGATGGAAAGCGCCAAGACCAAGGACATCACCGGCGGTCTGCCGCGTGTTGCCGAACTGTTCGAGGCACGCCGTCCGAAGGATCACGCCATCATCGCCGAGATCGATGGCACGATCCGCTTCGGCCGCGACTACAAGAACAAGCGCCGCATCATCATCGAGCCGCATGACTCGACGCTTGAGCCTGTCGAATACCTGATCCCGAAGGGCAAGCCGTTCCATCTCCAGGACGGCGACGTCATCGAGAAGGGCGACTACATCCTCGACGGCAATCCGGCGCCGCACGACATCCTGGCGATCAAGGGCGTGGAAGCACTTGCTTCCTACCTCGTGAACGAAATCCAGGAGGTCTACCGCCTGCAGGGCGTGTCGATCAACGACAAGCACATCGAGGTGATCGTTCGCCAGATGCTGCAAAAGGTCGAGATCACCACGCAGGGCGACTCGACCTACATTCCGGGCGACCACGTCGACGTGATCGAACTGGAAGAGGTCAACGAGCGCCTGATCGAGGACGGCAAGAAGCCGGCCGAAGGTCAGCCGGTGCTGCTCGGCATCACCAAGGCCTCGTTGCAGACGCCGTCCTTCATCTCGGCCGCCTCCTTCCAGGAGACGACCAGGGTGCTTACGGAAGCTGCGGTTGCCGGCAAGACCGACATGCTGCAGGGCCTGAAGGAAAACGTCATTGTCGGCCGGCTGATCCCGGCCGGTACGGGCGGCACGATGAGCCAGATCCGGCGCATCGCCACCTCGCGCGACGAGTTGATCATCGACGAGCGCCGCAAGGCCTCCGGTGTCGAAATCGCCGAGCCGATGCTGACCGACATGGTCAACGCCGCGCAGTAAGCGCGGTCGGACGAGAAGAAGAAAAGGGGCCCAAGCGGCCCCTTTTCGCGTTTTGGCCCCCAATCGGATCGAGGAAAACATGAGCAAGAAGGTTTGGACTGAAGTCGACGACTACATCGTTTCCTCTCTCTTCGAAGCGGATCCCGTGCTCGACGCGGTGCTCGCGACCAATCGTGACAGGGGCTGCCGGCCATCGACGTGTCGGCCGCGCAAGGCAAGCTGTTGTCGCTTCTGGTGCGCATCCGCGGCGCGAAGCGGGTGCTGGAGGTCGGCACGCTTGGCGGCTACTCGACCATCTGGATGGCAAGGGGATTGCCGGCCGACGGCAAGGTCGTGACGCTTGAACTGGATCCGCACCACGCCAAGGTCGCGCGCTCGAATTTCGAGCGGGCAGGGGTGTCGGACAAGGTGGACCTGCGGGTTGGGCCGGCGCTGCAGTCGCTCGAAACACTTGGCAGAGAAAATGCCGGTCCGTTCGACCTGATCTTCATCGACGCCGACAAGCCGAACAATCCGAACTATCTGTCATGGGCGATGCGGCTGTCGCGGCCAGGCACGGTTATCATCTGCGACAACGTCGTCCGTGACGGAACAGTGCTCAACGACGATGGCCGTGACGCCTATGTCGAAGGCGCACGCGCCGCGTTCTCCTTCATCGGCGGCGAGAAGCGCCTGGACGGCACCGCCATCCAGACCGTGGGCGCCAAAGGCTATGACGGGTTTGCCATTGCGATTGTCGAGTGAAACCGGGACAGTGTACGCAGCGAACGAAAAGGGTGTCCGAGGGTGGCACCACTCCAACAAGGTGTGCCGATGGCCGAGACATTCATCGAACGGCATTTCGAGCTCGGCTCAACCGATGAGGTGACGGCGCGCTTCTTTCGTCCGGTGAAGAGGGAGTTGGATTTCTGCTGCGACTACGAAATTGCCTGGCCGGATAAGACGCGTAGGTTCCATGCCTATGGTATCGATGAAGTACAGGCTCTTACCCTCGCATTGAGGATGGCCCACGCCAATTTGCTCAGTTCGCCTGAAGCAAAGCGAGGCGAAATTCGCTGGCTAGGCTCTAAAGCCTGTCGCCTTTTAAAGGATTCAGGATTCCCCTTGGTTTGAGTTCGTGATTCATTGCGGTTGAAAGGAGACCGCAATGGGCAAGCCGCTACCGCTTGAGTTGCGTCAGCGTGTTGTTGCGTATGTCGATGAAGGCCATGGTCACCGCGAGGCTGCGCGCCATTTCCGTGTTTCGCCTCGCTTTGTGAACAATCTGATCAAGCTGCGCCGGCAGACCGGTTCGCTTGAGGCGCGCCGGCAGGGCCATGTGGGCGGCGGGAAGCTTGAGCCACATGCCGAGTTTGTCCGCTTGCGGTTGGCCGAGACCGGCGAACTGACGCTGGATGAGCTTTGCGTCGAACTGGAGGGGCGTGGGGTGAGCGTGCACCGCTCCAATGTCGGGCGCCTGCTCAATCG
>NZ_VFTC01000019.1 GCF_007003975.1 Mesorhizobium sp. WSM4306 | reverse complement strand
AGGTCCGGGCGGCCGCCCGGACCTTGGCTCAATCGCTTTATTCCCACGAAATCTCTCCCGTGTAGATACAAGGTGGCCGCGTAGCGGACGGAGAGGGGGAGCGCCATAGGCGATTGACCTGCCGGCTGCCCGAGTGAACTTACCCCCGTCGGGCGCGTGGAACGCAACCATCGCCGCCCCTGCCCGCGTGGGTATGGACGAATCCCCTCATGGGCCATATGGATGGTGATACGGTCTGCCGTGGCGCTTTCGCGCTGAGGCAGGCGACGTTCGTTCAATGACGCTGCGCCGGGCGCCTTTGACGCCACCTGGCAAAAGTGTCGACACCGGGGGACCTGGTCATGACTGACGACAACAAGCCGGCCGCAGACGTTACCAAGGATTGGCAGGCATCGCAGGGCCAGAAGTCGGGCGCCACGCGGCTGCGCCTTTTCGCCGTGCTGTCGTGGATAATTGCCATTGGCGGCGAGATCGCCGGCATTGTCTTGCTCTACCGGCACAAGTTCGACCAGGGCAACCTGCCGCTTTTGATCGGCATTCTGGTCGGCATCGCGATTTTCGCCATCGCCGGCAGCCTGCTCTGGAAGGCGGCCAACCGGAAGGACCCGGCCCGCGAATCCGACACATTCAGGTTCTTCGTCCAGAACCAGCTCGGCGCGATCATCACGCTGATTGCCTTCCTGCCGCTGGTTCTCTTGATCCTCAACGACAAGAACATGGATCCGAAGAGCAAGAAGATTGCCGGCGGCGTCGGCGCTGTGCTGGCCGTGCTGGCGACGCTGATCGGGGTCAGCTACCAGCCGCCATCGGTCGAGCAGTACACGCAGGACATGAACCAGTGCGCGGCCCAGATCAAGGCGGGGCAGCCGACCACAGCCTGTTCGCCCGAAGTCGCCGCCCAGGCGCAGGCGATCGCCACCGACTCCACCACGGTGGCTGAGGCGACGAAGGACCCGGCACATCCCAACGGTCAGGATATCGTGTACTGGATCGCGCCGGAAAACGGCGCCGCGAAGTCCGACACCGAGCATGTCTTCCACCTCTGCGCGGCCGTCAGCCCGCTGAAGGACAAGACCGTCAACAGCGGCACCGTGACCGAGGCCTACGCCCAGAACGCCATCCGCATCACCAAGCAGATCGAGATGGAACAGAAGCAGTGCGGGTTTACGACCACGCCGTGAGGTTGCCGGCGTTTGGCGCGGCCGAGGAGATGGCCAGGTGGCAGACCTGAAGGCGGGCGAGAAAACAAGCACTGCCTCCCGGAGGTCAGTCGCGCCACGAACGGACATCTCGGAACGGCCTCGGCCCCTTTAAGCGATGGATGCTGCTCGCGTGCGTCAGATCACAAACCTTGCGCGGCTCATCCAAGGTCCGACAGTCTCACAATACGATCCTCATCCACGCCAGGAAGGACTCCATCACCGCCGATCGCGGACTGTGCTGCATCCACACGACATAGAAGCTGTAGCCCGGCAACGACAATGGATGCGCTTTGACGAGCGAGCCGTTTTCCAGCTCGCGGCCGACCACGACGTCACTCAAGATCGCGATACCTTGCCCGGCGACAACCGCATCGATCGCATGCAGTTCCTCGCGGAAGCTCAAATCCCAGGCTTTGTCCGGGATCAGGTCCGGATCGATCGAGCGGGCCGTCGCCAGCCATCGGCGCCAGGTGGGAGCGTCCGGATCTCGGTTCATCCAGTCGAAATGGATCCACGGATAGCGCAGAAGATCGGCGGCGCGCTCGATCGCCCGCCCATCGCTGGCCAGCAATCGCGGACTGCAAATGGGAAAGAAGGAATCGCGGCACAGCTCTTGCCCCGCAAAATCCACAGGCGGGCGACGCGTGTAGCGGATCGCCAAGTCCGCTGCGCCGGCGCGCAGATCGAGCAACGCGTCCGTCCCGATGATTTCCAGCGGCACGGCCGGATTGGCCGCTCGCCAGTTCGGCAAGCGAGGCACCAGCCATCGGCTGGCGAAAGCGTTCGGGCTTGTCACCCGCAATGGCGCCTGGACATCCGGCTCGGCGACCGCGGCAAGGGAGCCGGCGAGAAGATCGAAGCCGTTACGCAGAATAGGAAACAGCCGCGCTCCCGCACTCGTCAGCACAAGTGGGCGCGGCCGGCGCTGGAACAGCTTGCGACCGCATATCTCTTCCAGAAGGCGGACCTGGTGGCTGATCGCTGTCGGCGTCACACCTAGCTCCGCCGCCGCGGCCTTGAAGCTGCCATGCCGGGCCGCGGCCTCGAAGGCGTGCAAGGCGCGAAGCGGCGGACTGTTCTTCATGCCGGCAATGTAGATGAATTCTGCTCATCCAGTAGCTAAGAATTTCGCTTTTGCAGAAGGTTGCTTTCCTGTGAGACGATCGTCCTGCCGGAACCGAGGGCGATATCGATGGAGCTTCCCCGACAGAGCGAGGCGCTAATGGGCCGATCCCATTCTTCGGGCACGGCGATCGAACAGCTCCGGCAGCGCTTACGGGGCGAAGTTGTACTCCCGACGGACGCAGGCTACGACCAGGCGCGCAGGGTCTGGAACGGGGCGATCGACAAACGCCCTGCCGCAATCGTCTTTTGCGCCAATCCCGATGACGTCGTGCATGCCGTGACCTATGCCAGGTCGCAAGGCTGCCTCGTGGCCGTTCGCAGCGGCGGCCATAACGTCGCCGGCCTGTCGGTCTGTGACGATGGGATGGTGGTCGATCTATCACGCATGAAGAAAATCGTCGTCGACCCCGAGCGCCGCATCGCCAGGGCCGAAGCCGGCCTGACCCTCGGCGAGTTCGACGCAGCCACACAGGCGCACGGCCTCGCGACCACCATGGGCGTGAACGGCGACACCGGTATTGCCGGCCTCACGCTCGGTGGTGGCTTCGGCAAGCTCGGGCGAAAGCACGGACTGAGCTGCGATAATTTGATCGCGGCTGAAATCGTCACCGCCGAGGGACGGCTGTTGCGGACAAGCGCCAGCGAGCATCCCGACCTGTTCTGGGCCCTGCGAGGTGGCGGCGGCAATTTCGGCATCGTGACGGCGTTCGAATACCGTCTGCACCCGCTCGGTCCGGCGCTTCTCGTGGGTTCGGTGCTGCACGATTACAATCATGCGCGCCAGGCTATGAGGTTCTACGACAAATTCTCCCGCGACGCCCCGGACGAGGTAAGCGTCGATGCCGCGCTCGTAACGCTGCCCTCGGGCGACCGAGCCTTCAGCATCTCGGCTTGCTGTGTCGGGCCGCCCGAAGCTGGCGGACCTGTCATTGCGCCGCTGATGAAATTCGGATCCCCCATCGACAGTCGCCTTCAGGCTGTTCCTTACCTCCAGATTCAATCGGCGGGCGACAGCCTCTTTCCACGCGGGCGACGCTATTACTGGAAAGCGCAGTTCCTGCGCGAGATCAGCGATGGTGCGATCGGGGCGCTGCTCGACAGTTACGCGAGGGCTCCCAATCACTCCTCCCTGCTGGTTTTCCAGCAGGTCGGCGGCGCGATCGCTCGCGTGCCCGCGTCGCACTCGCCCTATGCCAACCGCGATGCGGCGCTTGACTGCTTCCCGATCGCCATCTGGGACGATCCGGCAGATGACGACGCAAATATCCGCTGGGCGCGCGACCTGTGGAATGCGGTCAGACCATTCTCAACCGGCGGCGTCTATGCCAACAATCTCGGTGATGAGGGTGACGAGCGCGTGCGTGATGCCTACGGCGCCAATTATGCGCGCCTCGCCGCCATCAAGAAGCAATACGACCCGACCAATTTCTTCCGGTTGAACCAGAATATCAGGCCTGAATAATTCGAAAATCCGTGGGGGAACCGTGCGCAGCCGCTGGACGATCCTTGCTGTCCTGTTTGTCGCCCGCACCGCAATGGCGTTTCAGTTCCAGAGCGTCGGCGCCGTCGCGCCTCTTGTCAGCGATAGACTCGGCGCGAGCCTGGCAGACATCGGCATTCTGATCGGCCTCTATCTTGCCCCGGGAGTAGCATTGGCCCTGCCTGGCGCGACCATCGGCCGGCGCTATGGCGACAAGGCGACTGTTCTCGCCGGCCTCCTGATGATGCTGGCGGGTGAAATGCTGATGACGGCGTCGACATCCTGGAACCTGCAGGTTGGCGGCCGACTGATCGGCGGCACTGGCGGCGTTCTCTTGAACGTCCTGATGACCAAGATGGTCGCCGACTGGTTTGCCGGCCGGGAAATCGCAACCGCCATGGCCATCTACATCAACTCGTGGCCAGCAGGCATCGCCATCGCTCTCGTGCTGCTGCCGGCAATCGGAACGACGTTCGGGATGACCGCCGTGGGCGTTACCGTTTCGCTGCTCGTCATCGCCAGCATCGGCCTGATGACCTTCGTCTATCGCACCCCGGAGGTACCGCCCGCCGGTGGCGTCGAACGCTCCGGCGTTTCGGCGGGGACAACCTATGCCCTCATTGCTGCCGGCCTGATCTGGTGTCTCTACAATGTCGGCTTCGCAATGGTCTTCAGCTTCGGTCCTTCGATGCTCGTCGAGCGCGGCTGGTCCAACTCTGCGGCGGGGTCGACGATCAGCGTCGTGCTTTGGCTGGCCGCCCTTTCGGTCCCCCTGGGTGGCTTCCTGACCGATCGCACCAAGCACGGCGGCGCGGTTCTCGCCCTGGGCTGTGTCGGCTTTGCACTCCTGATGCTCGTTCTGTCGCGAAGCGGACCAATTCTGCCCCTCATCATTACCATGGGGGTCGTATGCGGCCTGCCTGCCGGCGCGATTATGAGCTTGCCCGCGCGGCTGCTCGATCAGAGGACTCGATCGATCGGGATGGGGGTGTTCTACACTGTCTACTATGCCGGCATGCTGGCGGGGCCGGCGATTGGCGGCAAACTTGCTGTTTGGGCCGGCACCGCGACGGGCGCGCTCGATTTCGGCGCTGCCGCACTCCTCCTTTGCCCTCTCCTCCTTTGGACATACCATCGGATCAGCCGGCTCCCACGGCCGATGATGGTTCCATCCAGGTAACCCGGCTAGAGCAATTCCAGGAAAAGTGTGATCGGTTTTCCGTCCGGAATTGGGCAAAAACAGAGAGATAGAGCGGTTCGCCGTTTCCGTGAAACGGTGAAACGCTCTAGTCGCGCCGATACCGCTGGTACGCTCGGTGCGCCTATCCATTCCCGTCGCAGCTGTGTGCGGGATTCTTTCGGCATTGCAGCCTACCGTTCGCCCGAAGCCGCCCAGGCGCAGGCGATCGCCACCGGCTCCACCACGGTGGCTGAGGCGACGAAGGACGCGGCCCCGCCGGTCAGGATGTCGTGTACTGGATCGCGCCGGAAAACGGCGCCGCGAAGTCCGACACGGAGCATGTCTTCCACCTCTGCGCGGCCGTCAGCCCGCTGAAGGACAAGACCGTCAACAGCGGCTCGGTGACGGAGGCCCAGAACGCCATCCGCATCACCAAGCAGATCGAGATGGAGCAGAAGCAGTGCGGGTTCACGATCACGCCGTGAGTAAGCCTGTGTTCTGGGGCTGATGGACAGCCAAGGGGCGTGCCTGAAGGCGGGCGAGAGAACAGGCACGTGCCTACAGGATGCCAGCCGCGCTATGAGCGGACATCTCGGAACCGAGGGCTGAATGTCGCATTTGGGGCCGTTAGCGGAATGGCGGCTTTTGGCGTCGGAAGAACGATAGCGGACGCAACTGTCAGAAGGACTGATGCCTTGGCCTGACCCACTCCGGCTGTCGCCTCGTTCCTTCTGAAGGTCGCGAAAGGGGATGGAAGCCGAACTACGCACAAGCGCGCTTCGTGTTAGACGGAACCTCTTCGAGACTTTTCGCAAGGCGCGTTTCCCGATGCGGCCGGCTTCGCAATGCGCTAAGCTCGTGAACGGCTGCGCCTAAGACAACGGCACTGCTTATTGGGAGATTCGCCCGCCACGGAGCTTCGCTATGAAGCGCAAAATGGTTGCCCTCATGGCCGCCGATATAGTCGGCTACTCAGCTATGATGGAGCGAGACGAGGAGCAGACAGCGGAGCGCTTGGCGGGCTGTCAGACCCTTATTTCGGAAAAAGTCGGTCTGCTCGACGGCCGCGTTTTCAACACAGCGGGCGATGCAGCCTTCGCGGAGTTTCCGAGCGCCGTGAACGCCGTGCGCAGCGCGTTCGAAATCCGCACTACGCTTGCCGGTCTCCAGGAACCTGCGATTGAACCGCTCAGGATGCGGTTCGGTCTCCATATCGCGGATGTCATGGTGCAGGGGGATGATCTGATCGGAGACGGCGTGAACCTCGCGGCGCGCATACAGGCGGCATCCGAACCAGACTCGATCTATGTGAGCGGTGCACTCTTCGATCATGTCCGCCGCAGTTCTGCGTTCATATTCGACGACATTGGCGAGCGAGCGTTCAAGAACATTTCAGAACCCGTGCATCTCTATCGGGTTCGCGGGGAGATCGGAACGTATCGGCTGCAGTCGGCACCTACGCAACTGCTTGTCACCAAGGAACGGCGGCCGTCATCTGTTGCGGTGCTCCCTTTCCGGGTTTCAGGCGACTATGAGGACCAACGCTATCTCGCCGATGGCCTCACCGAGGAGCTGATTGTCAATCTGGGGCGGTATCGGCGTCTTTCGGTCAGTTCGCGCAGTGCGAGCTTCTCGATGGCGGACTCGCACCCCGATCCGGTGAGGGCCGGTGAGGTTCTTGGCGTTCGATTTGTGCTTGAGGGGCAAGTGCGGAAGATCGGCGAGCGGGTCTCGATCAGCCTCACGCTGTCCGAAACCGACCAGGGTGCGGTGGTTTGGAGCGACAAAGTTCATCGATCGTTCGATGAAATCCTCGCCCTGCTCGACGAGACCGCCGCAACGATCGCCGCAACTGTGTCCGGACGGATGGAGGACGCGGCCATGGTGGCGGCACGGCGAAAGCTGCCCGAAAACATGACTGCCTTCGACTGTCTGTTGCGCGGCCTGGATCATCACCGCCTCGGCGGCGTAACCGACGATAATGCACACCAGTCCGTCGGCTGGTTTACAAAGGCGATCGACGCCGACCCAAACTACGCAGCTGCCTACGCCTGGAGAGTCTGCGCAGCGTCATGGCTGTCGGATTTTGACTTTGAGCAAGGTCGACGGGACATTCGCCGCGCGCTTGAGCTTGATTCGTGCGATGCCGAGGCAAACCGGATTATGGGCTTTGTAGAACTCATGGATGGCAACTTCGATGAGGCCTTGGCACACGTCCGCAAGGCGATGGAGCTGAATCCGACGGATGCCTACATAAAGGCGAGATGCGCGGCGGTGTATAATTTCCTGGGCGAAGGAGAGCATTCACTATCTTTGCTCGACGAAGCCGAAATGCTCGACCCGTTCCTTCCTGTGTGGTGCGTCGAGGAACGGGGCGTGGCCCTCTATTCGCTGGGCCGCCATGCCGAAGCCATTGAATCCTTCGGAAAGCTCACGTTTCAGACCATTCGTTCACGCCTCTATCGGGCGGCGGCGCTCGTGGCACTCAATCGAGCTGACGATGCCAGTCGAATGGTTAGGGAAGCTGTGGGTGGCAAGCCGGATCTCACAGCCTCCGACTTCACAAGTCGCGAGTATTACCGCGACCCGCGGAAGGTTCGGGAACTTGGCCGCTTGCTGAGAGAAGCAGGTTTGCCGCCGTAAGGTCACTGAGCGACCGTCTGCCGCAAATGACAACCCGTTCGACACACACTGTCGAAGTCTGTAACGACTCGACTCCGGTCGTTGCGATAGAAACCGGGAATGGCGGGGTGTGGCGCAAAGCTGCCTGTGGCCTCTGCAATAGCGATGACCGCTTTTGGTGAATGGACGGGATCGTAGGAAAGACTGCCATGAGGCGCGTAGCGGCCATTTACCCGTAACTTGCCGCAACGCAACAAGGCCCCTTCCGGGGCCTTGCACATCAACCTCAGTGTCAGGCTCTAATCGCCCCCTCACTTCCCCATCATCGACTTCGCATTCTCGGCCGTGATCGCAGTGGCCTCCACCGTCACCGTCGGCTCAACCTCCGTCGCGCAATCCAGCAGGATCTTCTTCGACATCTCGATCGCTTCCTTGGCACCCGTCGGGTAGGTGAAGGTCGCGGCCCAGTCGCCCTTGGCCACCGCCTCGATGCCGCCGGCCGTAGCGAGAGGACAAGGTGGCCAGTCCGCCTCACCACTTCTTCCGCATCAACATCGAGAAGATCACTGGTCGTCGTGCCCTGGTCTGACCGGCCCAGCCTGTTTCATGATGATCTCGCGATGCGGATAAGGGATGCTTATGCCGTTTGCCTTGAACGTGTCCCACAGCGCCAGCAGCACTTTGCCGCGCACGTTGGTCAGGCCTTGCTGCGGGTCTCGGATCCAGAAGCGCAGGACGAAGTTCAGCGAGGAGTCACCGAAGTCGGTCAGCCAGCAGACCGGTCGCCGGTCAGCCTCGACCCGACCGACGCTAATCGCGGCCTCTATCGCCAGTTCGCTGACCTTGTGCGGATCGGCGTCGTAGGAGACGCCGAAGTTCACGTCGAGGCGCACGAGGTTGTCGCTGAACGACCAGTTGATGACCCTCTGGGTGATGAAGTCCTCGTTGGGGATCAGGAATTCGCGGCCGTCGCGCGTCACCACCGAGACGAAGCGCGCCCGCAATTCGCGGATCCAGCCGAAGGTGCCTTCGAGCGAAATGGTGTCGCCCGGCTTGATCGACTTGTCGAGCAGGATGATCACGCCGGAGACGAAATTCGAAACGACCTTCTGCAGACCGAAAGCGAGACCGACACCAACGGCGCCGGAAAACACCGTCAGCGCCGTCAGGTCGAGGCCGACGGCCGAAAGTGCTACGGCGCCGGCCACCAGCACGAGGCCGATCTTGGCGACCTTGCCGACGAGGACGCGGATCGACGGTGTCAGCTCCTCGGAGAGGCGGACGCGCTCATCGATGTAATTGCCGGTGACCACCGCAAGCCAGACCGTGGCGATCAGGAGCAGCGCCGCCTTCAGCACCATGAGGGCCGAAAGGCGAACCGCGCCCAGAGGGATTGCCAGGCTGTCGAGGAAGGCGGCCGCCTCATTACTGACACCCAGTATGACAAGGGCCGCGTAGATCCAGGCCAGCCAACCCAGCGTGCGCGCGACGAGGCGGTTGCGAATGATGCGCGACAGCACGGTCGCAAACAGCCACGCCAGCGAGAGCAACAGCGCGACGAGCAGGAGATGGGTGCGGCTCGGCCAGGTGATGGCGAGCAACAGGTTGAGCGCGGCAAACAGGAAGATAATGAACAGGATCCAGTCGGTGCGACGCAACAGCGCGATGACGACCCTTAAGAGTCCGGGATGGCCCTTGATCTGGCGTGCCTGGTTCTCGACAAGAGGCTCGACCCGCAGCGCCGCCAGCTTCGCCACCACAAAGAGCGAGGCGATGATGCCGACCTGATAGACGAACCATGGCGTGGCGGCATAGTCGAACCACCCGCCGGCCCAGGCCAGCGCTCTATCGATGGCGTCGCGAAAATCCATTGCCACACGACCACTTGGCTAACGAACTGCAACTCGCGGCCCACAATGTCGTCGGCCTTGTGATTGGTCAAGTTGAGCTTGAGGATGGCTTTGTGAGCGGCAGCGGCGGAACAAACGTGGCAAGGCCGAGGGGGCCTTGCCACTGATTCTCGCAAGATGATCGCCAGCCCTACTTCCCCATCATCGACTTCGCATTCTCCGCCGTGATCGCGGTGGTTTCCACCGTCACCGTCGGCTCCACCGAAGTGGCGCAGTCGAGCAGGATCTTCTTCGACATCTCGATCGCTTCCTTGGCGCCCGTCGGGTAGGTGAAGGTCGCGGCCCAGTCGCCCTTGGCGACGGCCTCGATGCCGCCGGCCGGGCCCGGCAGGCCGTCGGTGCCGATGATCTTGACGTCCTTGCCCGCGCCCTTGGCGGCGAGCAGCGCCCCGGCGGCCATCATGTCGTTGGAGGCGTAAAGCACCTTGATGTCGGGATGCGCCTGCAGCATGGCGGCGAAGGCGACCTGCGCCTTGTCCGGCACCCAGTCGGCGGCCTGCTCGGCCACGACCTGGATCTTGGCGTTTTCCTTGACGCCGTCCTTGAAGCCGTTGAGGCGCTCCACCGCCGGCGTCGAGCTTGGCAGGCCTTCCAGCACCGCCGTCTCGCCGCCATCGGGCATCAGCGTCTTGGCGGTGTATTTGCCGGCCTCGAGCGCGATCTTGTAATTATCGCCGCCGATGAAGGCGGTGTAGTCCTTGCCGGGGTCGCCGACCGTCTTGCGGTCAAGCTCGATGACCGGGATGCCGGCGTCCATGGCGCGCTTCACCGCCGGCGTCAGCGGCGCCGCTTCGAAGGGCGAGATCAAAAGTATGTCGACCTTCTGGGTGATGAAATTGTCGACCTGCGAGGTCTGCGTGTTGACGTTGCCGGCGCCGTCGGCGATCTGCAGCGTGAAGCCAGGCACTTCCTTGGCCGCCGCCTCCAGCTCGTCATTGACGTGCTGGCGGTAGGGCTCGGCATTGTTGGCCTGCGAAAAGCCGATGATGAACTGGCCATCCTTGGCGCAGGCTTTCACCATCGGGTCGGCAGCGTAAGCCGAGCCGGCAATGCACAGGCCGGCACTGGCCAGAACCACAGTTTTCAGGCTCGATCCTCTTGCAATCGTTTTCATACTCACTCTCCTCCTCGTCGGGCCGGGGGGCCAGACCTCTGGTTCAGTCTTCGTATGCTGCCGTCTTCCTCCTTGTTTGTTGATGCATGTCGTTGTCGCAAAACCGATTTCACTTTTGCGCGACATGCATTAACGACCCAAACCCTCGCGGCGGCGAACGAGGGATTGAAGCACTGCCGCCAGCACGATGATCGCGGCGGTCGCGAGCAGCTGCATGGCGGGGGTGATGTTGTTGAGCTGCAGGATGTTGGCGAGTGCGCCGAGCATGATGGTGCCGGCGACGGTGCCGACCATCGAGCCGGCGCCGCCGAACAGGCTGGTGCCGCCGATGACCACGGCGGCGATGGCTGTCAGCTCATAGCCCATGCCGTCATTGGCGCTGCCGAAATTGAACTGGCCGGCATGGACGATGCCGGCAAGGGCGGCGGCAAAGCCGGTGATGGCGTAGACCGAGATCTTCACCATCGACACCGGCACGCCGGAAATGCGCGCGGCGCGCTCATTGCCGCCGACGGCAAAGACATAGCGGCCGAAGCGCGTGGTGTTGAGCACGAGGGTGGCGATTGCGGCGAAGACGATAAAGACGAGCGTCGCTACCGGCACGGTGTTGTTGAACAGCCGCTCGCCCAGCACCGCGAACACCGGCGGCGCCAGGCCCGGCCCGTCGCCATAGGAAATGTTGATGTACTGGTTGCCGGACACAACCAGCGCCAGGCCGCGCGCGGCCTGCAGGCCGGCCAGCGTGACGATGAACGGCTCGAGCCGGAAGCGCGTGGAGATGGTGCCCTGGATGGCACCGAAGACGATGCCCATGACCAGCACGGCGAGGATGGTGGGGATCAGGCCGAAGCCGCCGGAGATCATCATCGAGGCGGTGACGACGCTGGACAGGCCGAGTACCGCGCCGACCGACAGGTCGATGCCGGCGGTGATGATGACGAAGGTCATGCCGATTGCGATGATGCCGGTCTCCGACACGGCGCGCACGATGTTGGCGATGTTGTCGGGGTTGAGGAACAGGATCTCGCCATGGCGGCGCGGCGAGAAGATGATGCCGCCGATCGCCACCAGCACCAGGCCGATCAGGCTCTGGAAGCGCACGATGAGCGCCAGCGGGTCGCGATGTTTTTGAGGCGCCGCCGTCACGGGTGCGCCTGCCGCCGAAATCTTCTCTTCAGACATCAGGCCTCCCTGCCGTTTGCCGCGGCCAGCACCGTGTGCTCGTCGACGCCGCCCATAAATTCCGCCACATTGCGCCCCTGGCGCAGCACCACGATGCGGTCGCACAGGCCGATCAGCTCCGGCATTTCGCTGGACGCCACCAGTATGCCCAGTCCCTGCGCCGCGAGCGCCCGCAGCCGTGCGTAGATCTCGCCCTTGGCGCCGACATCGACGCCACGCGTCGGCTCGTCGAGCAGAAGCAGGCGCGGATTGCCGAGAATCTCCTTCGCCAGCACCACCTTCTGCTGGTTGCCGCCCGACAGCGCACCGACGGCGATGTCCGGGTTCTTCGGCCGGATATCGAACTGGCCGAAGGATTCTTTGACCGCCTCGGCCTGGCGGCGCTGCGACACCAACCAGTTCGGCGAGATTCTGGATATGACCGACATCACCAGATTGAGGCCGACCGCCATACGCAGCATCAGGCCCGAGCCCCTGCGATCATCGGTGACGAAGGCGATGCCCGCGTGGCGGGCGGCCTTGATGGAGTCGAGTTTCACCGGCTGGCCCGATATGGCGACCTCGCCCTCCCAGTGGCCCGACAGGCCGGTGCCGTAGAGCGCGGACAACAGCTCGGTGCGCCCTGCCCCCATAATGCCGGCGAGGCCGACGATCTCGCCTTCATGGACATCGAGCGACACGCCTTGCGGGGCCTGCCAGCCGGCGCTGTCGCGGGCGAGCTTGAAGCTGGCGTTCCTCAGGCTGAGCAGCGGCTTGCCCGCCCCTTTGGCGCGTCGGGGATAAAGCTCGTCGAGCGGGCGCCCGACCAGAAGCCGCACCAGTTCGGCCTGCGGCGCGTGCGGTTCGGTGATGCCGGCAACACGGCCGTCGCGCATCACCGTCACGCGGTCGGCAATGCCAGGCACTTCCTCCAGCCGATGCGAGATGTAGACGATGCCGACCCCGGTGGCGGCGAGCTTGCGCATGATGTCGAACAGGCGCTCGACTTCGCCGACGGTAAGGGCTGCCGTTGGCTCGTCCATGATCAGCACGCGCGAGGCATAGGACAGCGCCTTGACGATCGCCACCACCTGGCGCTGGCCGATCGACAGGTCGGCGACCATCGCCCCTGGATCGATGGCGATCTCGATCGCTTCCAGCCGCTGCTTCGCCTCGCGGCGCATCGCCGGCACGTCGAGGAAGCCGCCCGGGCGCATCAACTCGCGGCCGAGGAAAAGATTGGCCGCGACGTCGAGCGACGGCACCAGGTCGAGCTCCTGGAAGATGGTGGCGATGCCCGCGGCTTGCGCCTCGCGCGGATTGTTGAAGCGCACGGGTTTTCCGTCGATCTCGATCGTGCCTTCGTCCGGCGTGTAGACGCCTGAGAGAAGGTTCATCAGCGTCGACTTGCCGGCGCCGTTCTCGCCAAGCAGCGCATGGATCTCGCCGGCCTTCAGGTCGAAGTCGACGCCGCGCAGCGCCTGCACGCCGCCGAAGCGTTTGACGGCGCCGGTCATCACCAGAAGCGGCGCGCTCATTTCGGCCTCCCGCAGGATTCGCGGGTCTGCAAGGTGGCCAGCAGGCGCACCGCTTGGGGTGCGGACGCGGTCGACGCGATGCGGGCGCTGAGCAGCGCCGCCGCCTGCCGACCGATCTCGGTGCAGGGCTGCTCGATCAGCGTCAGGCGCGGCTCGAAACAGTCGGCCCATTCGAAATCGTCGAAACCGACCAGCGACAGATCGCGGGGGATCGAAAGACCCTTTTCGCGGATGGCGCGGACTGCCCCGATCGTCGTCATGTTGTTGCCGGTGACCAATGCGGTGGGCGGCGTGGACAGCGACAGGATCGCATGCGTCGATGCGGTCGCCGCCGCCGTATCGACATTCTCCGGCGAGACATAGTGCGGCAGGCTTTCAAGTCCATTGGCGGCGAGCGAAGCCTGGAACGCCTCGATGCGTTCGCGGGTCGTCGCCAGGCCCGGCTGCCCGGCGATGTAGCCGATGCGCTTGTGGCCGAAGGAAGCGACATGGTCGATCAGCGCGCGCATCGCCGTCTCGTTCTCGACACCGATCTGGTCGAAGCGGTCGTCGGCGAAACGGTCGATCAGAACGCACGGCACTTTTTTGTCGGCGAGATAGTCGATGGCGCGCTGCGGCGAACCCGACGGCGCCAGGATAACGCCGTCGACGCGACGCTGGTGGAAGGCGCGCACCACTTGCAGTTCGCGGTCCGGGTCTTCCTGCGTGTCGGACAGAAACACCATCAGGCCGAGCCGGGCGCATTCGGCCTCGACCGCGCAGATGATGTCGGTGAAATAGGGGTTGGAAATCGCCGAGATGGCCAGGCCGACGCTGTTGGTGGTGGACGCTTTCAGCGACCGCGCCAGCTCGTTGGGCTGATAACCCATGGCGGCAATGGCGTCGTTGATCAGCTTCGCCTTTTCCAGCGAAACGAAGCGCGTGTTGTTGACGACATGCGAGACGGTCGACACCGACACGCCGGCGCGCCGCGCCACTTCAGCCATTGTCGGCAAGACAATTCAGCGCCAGCAAGCGCTCCTCCCTTATGCGTTTCCCGTCCGCTCTGTCGGCGGATTTTGAAGGAGCTTAGGGTGATCGAAACGTTTGCGCAATCGATTCGATGAATTTTTTTCGCGGAAGCTGCTGATCTCCCCCCTCGTGGGGGAGATGGCCGGCAGGCCAGAGAGGGGCGCTGTCCCGCCAGCGTGTCCGCGTGTTGGAACTGTCTGATTGTCGAGAGGAAAAGCGGCCGGCAGGTCCGGGAAGTTGGCGATCCTTCGCGCCCCCCTCTGCCCTGCCGGGCATCTCCCCCACGAGGGGGGAGATCAGCAGCTTCAGCGCCCCGCAAACTCCGCCACCAGGCCCTCATAGTCCTCAAAGGCTGGAAGCGCCTCGTAGCTGTGCACCGCCGGTGTCTCCGCCCAAGGCAGTTTCTCGCTGGTCCAGGTCTCGACAAACGGCGTGAACCAGCCGGGTTCGTCGAGCATGGTCGGGCGCAGATTGACGAACCAATCGAGGCCCTCGGGGCGAGTGAACATCCATGTCATGCAGTAGCCGCAGAAATAGTGTTTTGACGCGCCGTGCAGGCCCCCGATCACTGGCTCGCCTTTTATGATTTCGAACCCATCGGAGGGGATGGCGGCGCTCAGCGAATAGGCGCTGGCCGACATGGTCTGGCAGCCGGTGCAATGGCAGGCCATCGTCAAAAGCGGCTTTGCGGAAATTTTCAGCCGCACGCGTCCGCAGCGGCAGCCGCCTTCGGCCGGCAGTTTCAAACCTGGCAAGGCAGCCTCCTAGGTTGCGTTTTCCCTTCTCCCCTTGCGGGAGAAGGTGGATCGGCGCGATAGCGCCGAGACGGTTGAGGGGTGTTCCAGCGGAGTGAGACGCTGGCGTTCCCTGGAACACCCCTCATCCGTCGCCTTCGGCGACACCTTCTCCCACAGGGGGAGAAGGAGAAAGCTCAGCCTTCAGTCAGCGCCTTGGTCGTCACCAGCGTGGCGCCGGCATCGGTGAAGTCGGCATTGTACCGGGCGATGATCTCGGCAGCGGTTGCGTCGGGTGTGTCCAGCGTCGAATGCGCGTCGGAAACCACGGTGACGGCGAGGCCTTCAGCGAGGGCGCCCTTGACGGTACCGGCGATGCAGAAATCGGTCTGCGCGCCGGCGAGCACGACTTCATCAGCGCCCTGCCCCGCCACCCATGCGCCAAGCTCGGGGTTGGAGAATGCGTTGCGGACGTTCTTGGAGAATGTCGGCTCGTCCTTGGCCTGGCCGAGTTCCGGCCATACCGACCAGCCCGGCTCGCCCGGCGCCAGCGGATCGCCGGCCGGCCCGTCATGCCTGACGAAAGCGATTTTTCTGCCGCTGCGCCGTGCCCAGTCGATCAGCGAGCGGGTACGCGCGGCAATGCCCGGCGCATCATAGATCGGCGGCTCGACACGCCCGTCGAACATGTTGGTCTGGAGATCGATGACAATGAGCGGAGCGGGATTTGACATGGCGCGAAGATAGCGCGGGAGGCGGGAGGGTCAAGGAGAGGGCTCAGCTGTCGTGGCCAAAAATGGTTCGGAATGGATGGAAATCCACCCTTAGTAGCACTAGCATCGCTTAACAGCGGCAAGGGGCGGCTATGAGTGAACAGTATACCGTTTTCCTGATCGGTGCAGGCACAGTCAGCGACGACGAACAGGCGATTTTTACGCTGCACGATACAGGGACAAGATGCCGGCTTACCTGCAGCTATCGAGACAATACGATCGAGGCTGAGGAGGACGATTATTTCGAAGCTTTGTTCCAGCTCCGCCAGCAGCTAGAAGTCGATGGCCTGCTGCCTTCTTGTTACGGCGCGAGCTATAATGTCTTTCCTGAAGCCACGCTGATAGAGAAGAGCCGCGGGCTGGTAGTCTGCAAGATAAAAGAGGGGCATCTCCCCCAAGAGAGCGACTTGGTCAATATATTTGACGATGGCCACGACATCATACCTGTGTTTGTCCACATGCAACAGCGCTTTTGGGATAGATGGCTGGCCTCCCTGCCATCTTAGCGGTGCGGCGGATTTGCCGGATCAGCTGTTTCGCCCCTTTTACCCGATCCCACCCGTCGCCACATAGGCACCGGCGGTGCGTCCGTCTTCGAGCCGCACGATGGCGGTGACGAGCGACCCGTAAGAGTCGCGCCAGACGCTGTGCCTTCGCTCGTGTTCAGCGGCCGGCACCAGGATGCCGCCGTGAAAGCTTGTGCCGCTTCGCTGCATGGCGACGGGTTCGCCGTTGACATGAACCTTGATGCCTTCCGCGTCCATGGCGTCATCGAGTTCGATCGTTACGGCGATCTCGACCTGGCCTTCCAGATGTCTCGTCTCAGCAGCAAGCCTGAGCGCCGGCGGCGGCGCATCGCTGGACCGCGATCCACCGCGCGCCGCAAACACATCGTCCGTCAGAGTCGGCGTGCGCGGCGGGCTGGTGCGTCGTCGCGTAGCGCGCTCGTAATCGCCGGCCTGGCGCAGCAGGTCCACATCGTCATAAGCCTTGCCCGCAAATGTCAGCCCCACAGGCATGCCGATATCGGCCATCGTGCCCATCGGCACGGTGACGGTCGGGATGCCGAGATGGCGCCAGACCAGATTGCCGTTGGCGACCCAGGTGCCATTGCGCCAGGCAAAGTCCGCCGAGGTCTCGTTGGTATCGGCATCGGCCGGGCCGACATCGGCGACGGCCGGCAGCACCACCGCATCGAGCTTGTGCTCATCGAGCCAGTCCTCGAAGTCGATGCGCCGTGTCGCCTCCAGCCCCTTGAGCCCGTCTTCCATCGTGGGAATGTCGTGGAAGGGCGTCACGCCTTGCCTGGCCCGGGTGACATAGTCGGCCAGATCGAAACCGTCGTCGCCGTAGCGATCGGACAGCGTACCCGGCGGCTGCGGGAAGATTTTTGGGCCGTCGACCGAAGCCAGATCGGGGATGGCCGGGTCGGCATTGGCGCGCAGAAAATCGTCCCATGCCCAAATGGAGAGATCCCAGAGTTCGCGCTCGGCGAAACCTTCCGGCACCAGCCCACGCTCGACCATGGTTTTCGCGCCCGGACGGTCGCGCTCGTAGTTGGAGACGACGGGGAAATCGACCTCGACCACTTCAGCGCCAAGCCGCTCGAGATCAGCTGCCGCCTGCCGCCAGAGGTCGAGCACCGAGGCGCGCGTCTCGATCGGGCGCTCGGCGCCGCTGTCACGGCCGATATACATTTTCGGCGCGCCGAAGCGTTTGCCTCTCAGTGCGCCTTCCAGCCCGAGCGCCGTGTAGTTGGGCGGCCGGAGCTTCGCACTTTCCGGGATCGGCACCCAAGGCTGCACACGCCAGAAATCGCCGCGCGTCTCCGCGTCATCGGCGAAGATCACATCGAGCAGTTCCAGCATGTCGGCGATACTGCGCGTATGCGGCACCACCACATCCATGGTCGGCACCAGCGGCCAGTTGCCCCGGACCGAAATGACGCCACGCGACGGCGTGTAGGCGACCAGCGCGTTGTTCGACGCCGGCGCCCGGCCCGACGACCATGTCTCCTCGCCCAGCCCGAAGGCAGCGAAGCTCGCGGCTGTCGCCGTGCCAGAACCGTTGGAGGAGCCGGAGGCGAAGGCGGCGGTCAGGTAGTCGGCGCTGTAAGGGCTTTCGGCGCGGCCATAGACGCCTCGCTGCATGCCGCCATTGGCCATTGGCGGCATGTTGGTCAGCCCGATCAGCACCGCGCCGCCGGCCCGCAGCCGGGCAATGGTGAAGGCATCCTCATTGGCGATGAGATGTTCGAAGGCCGGCGAGCCGGCCGCCACCGTCAGGCCTTTGACCTTATAGCTGTCCTTGGCGGTATAGGGGATGCCGTCGAGCGGCCCGAGCGTGGCACCGTTGCGGCGCCGCAGATCGGAGGCCGCTGCCTCCTCGAACATTTTCGGGTTGAGCACCGGCACGGCATTCAGTGCGATGCCGTGCCGGTCGTAATGCGCGATGCGCCTGAGATACGCGCCAACCAGTTCGACGCTGGTGACGGCGCCCTCCTCCAGCGCACGGCGCAGATCGGCGATCGAGGCTTCGACGAGGTTGAGGTCGGGCATGGGGATGCTCGGTTAGCGTTCCTTCACACCCCCCTCTGCCCTGCCGGGCATCTCCCCCGCAAGGGGGGAGATTGGCTGTATCTACGCTTTCGCCATTCGGCCGTCGCGAAGGCACGGCGGGTGGAACTGCTGATCTCCCCCCTTGCGGGGGAGATGGCCGGCAGGCCAGAGGGGGGTGTTCAAGCGCCGCCCTCGCCTCAGTTCCTCAGCGCCTGCGCAGGCGACTGGCGATAGGCGAGGATCGACGGCACCACTGCGGCAAGGCCCGCCACGCCAAGCAGGATCAGCACTGAGCGCATATCCTCGATGCGGAACGTCACCGGCATGGAAAAGCCGCTCATTTCGCCCATCGTATGCGCGATCGTTCGGGCGGCGAGATAGCCGAAGAGGAACCCGAGCAGAACGCCGGCGCCGACGATGACAAAGGTTTCCACCCAGACGATCCCGAACACCACCGCGCGCGGCGCTCCGAAGGCGCGAAGAGCGCCGATCTGATGCCTACGCTGGAGAACATGGACGATGACCACCAGAAGGATTGCCGCCGCAACGAGGAATTGCGCGCCGGCGGCCACCACGGAAAGGATGCGGCGGGCGTCGCCGAGGGTTCCGTAGAGCCTGGTCAGCACTTCGCCGGGGAAGACGGCCTGCGTACGGTCGCTGCGGTGTTGCTGGCGCAGCTTGTAAGCGTCGGCGATGGTGTGCGGTTTCACCACGATTGCCGGCAGGCCGGGCGCCGAAGGATCGAGAACGGCATCGGGGTTGATTGGCGCTTCGAAACCGTGCGGCTCGGCACCGTCTTGTGCGTCAACCTCTTCGACAAGTGCTGCAATTCCGGCGCGTCCGTTCTCGTGTTTATGAATATGCCAGACCGCCTCGATCGGAACGATGATCGCCCGATCCCAGGCCGTGCCGGTGGGGCTGAGGCGCCCGACAATCGTATAGGTGAAATCATTGTGGATCTCGGTCGCCGCATGCAGCTGTCCGTGCGCGGGGTGAAAGCGGGCACCGACGCTTTTGGGCACCGACGCGCCAATCAGCGCATCGCCAAGCAGCGCAAATGTGCGACCTTCGGAGATGCCACCCAGTCCGTCGACAAGTGCTTGCGTGGTTCCGACGATCGGAAAGTTTTCGACAAAATCACCGAAGCCTACAGGTGCCGCCCAAGCCACCCGCTTATCTCTGCTGAGACCGGCGAGCACATCGCCCGGCATCAGCGACAGCGGCGCCGCCTGGAGAAACACAGAGGACAGCACCAGCTGGGTTTCGCTGCCCGGCGCGCCGATCACAAGGTCGAACGCATCCGCCGCCTGAGCACTCCCCAGCCGCAGCGCCCGCTCACTGAGCGTCACCGCGACGCCGAGCGCGGTCGCCAGCGCGATAAGCAAGGCAACGGCAGCCACGCCGATCCAGTGTCGCCTCAGATCCGCGGCGATGAAGCGGAGCATCGGCTATTCCTTTTTTCCAGCTCAGAAGGCTTCATCGCGCTCGGCCATCTCCTGCGACGCGCCGGTATCGCGCGTCACCTGACCGGCTTCCAGGCGGATGATCCGATCCAGCCTTTCTATCAGCCGTTTCTCGTGGCTGGCGACGATGAGGGTGGTTCCCGCCTCGCCCGCCAATTGCAGCAACAGGTTCGCCACCGCAATTCCGGAATCGGCATCAAGGCTGGCGGTCGGCTCGTCGGCAACGATAATGGCTGGTCTTGTCACCAGCGCCCTGGCAACGGCGACCCTTTGCATCTGCCCGCGTGACATGGTTTCGACCGGCTGGCCGGGGCGCTCGATTTCGACCCTTTCGAGCAGCCGCAGTCCTTCCGCCTTCAATTCGGCCACGGGGCGGACCCTCGACAATCTGCCGGGCAGCAGCACGTTTTCCAGCGCCGACAGGCCGGGGCAGAGATAAAACTCCTGCATGACCAGGCCGACATGGGCCGAACGCCAGCGATCGCGCCTGGCCTCGGAGAGGCTGGACAGCTCGGTATCGCTCCAGCGCACCGATCCGTGGCGTGTCCTTTCCAACCCGGTCACAATGTTGATGAACGTCGTCTTGCCCGACCCCGAAGGCCCGGTGACGGCGACTTTTTCGCCGGGCCGGATGTCCAGCGCAGGCACGGTGAGCGCAGGCTTCTCAAGGTCGCGGAAGGAGACCCGCAAATCGCGGACGGACAGGCCGAGCATGATCGCTACGCCCGCTGGAAATGCGCGTCGACGATGCGCAAAAGGCTGACGAAGCCGGTTTCCGGATCGGTCCAGGAGCCGGTTTCCAGCCTGCCCGCCACTTCGATGAGAGCGTTTGCCTGTTCGAAGGTTTGCGCCTGGTCGAGATAGATGACGACGATGTTGTCGGGCCAGTCGACGTCGGATGAGCAGAACGGGCACAGCGCCATCGGAATCTCGGTCAGGACGAAGAATTTCGCCTCGGCCTTGAGCGGCGGCGCCATAAAACCCTGCATGGTGACGTCCTGGCCGGCGAGCATCTTGACCTTGTCGGAGAAACTCATGCCCAGCACGCCGATCTTGCCGTAGAGGTCATCGAAGGTGAGCGGCGCCGCGGCTGCCGACGCGCCATGCAAAGCCCAGGAAAAACCGACCGCAGCCGAACCGAGCAGCGCGTCGCGGCGGGTGATCGGTCTGCACGCCATGGTCTTGTTCCTCCTTGTCGACAGACGGGCGCCGTCAGCGCCCGAACCATCGTCCCGAACCGCCCCATCCGGATCCCTGCGGAAACGAATGGAGCGGCCGGGATCAATCATAGCCCGCGCGGCTCAGTTCGTCGCCGGCGCCAATCCGAGCGCATCGGCCAGCACGCGGTAGACGTCGCTCTCTTCCATGTAGCCCTTGAAGCCTTCCGCGCCCGGACCCGTGGCCTGGAGCACAACGTCGTCGACGGCATGGACGGCGCTTTCGGCATTCTTCGGCAAATTGCCGATGCGCAGCACGGCGCCGGGCACGTCCTTGTACTTCTCGTTGGCGACAT
The DNA here is from genome assembly GCF_007003975.1 of Mesorhizobium sp. WSM4306. Taxonomy (GTDB): domain Bacteria; phylum Pseudomonadota; class Alphaproteobacteria; order Rhizobiales; family Rhizobiaceae; genus Mesorhizobium. Next base: position 108,291 of record NZ_VFTC01000019.1, on the reverse strand, counting down.
ACTGCTTGCTCTCGTTCTGCACCGCCGGCACGAACGGACCGTCGAGCTTGGGACGGAACGTCTCGTAGTAGTCGGGGAAGCTGGCGCCGAAGATCGCCAGACGGCGCGAGACATCGACGCTGTCGGGATAGCCGTCGCTATTCTTGTCCTCGTAGTTCGGGAAGCCGGCGTCGGCATACACCCCGACCTTGTCTCGCATCTCGGGGCCCGGCTTGTTGTCGTCGATGGTGCCGACGATCGACACGCTGTGGGTGTGGTCGCCGGTGACGACGATCATGGTGTCGGGATGGGTCTTGGCGAATTCCATGGCAACGCCCACCGCCTTGTCGAACTCGATGACCTCGACCATGGAGCGCTCCCAGTCCATCGGATGCGACATCTTGTCGACCGAGGCGCCTTCGACCATCAGGAAGAAGCCGTCCGGGTTCTTAGAAAGCTCACCGAGCGCGACATTAGTCATTTCGACGAGACCCGGCTGATTGGGGAAGGTTTCCACGGTGCCCTTCTTGAGGAACTCGCGGTCAAGCGTGACATCCATATTGCCGGTATGGAACAGGCCGAGGATCTTGCCGGTGTTGGTCTTGGACGCGGCCTCGAGTTCGGTTTTGTCGGTGGCAAGGGCGTATCCGGCGTCGCGGAATTTCGCGATGTAGTCGGTGTCGTCCTTGCGTTTGGATCCGGCCGTGCTCTGTGGCAGGAAATAGGCCGAACCGCCGCCGAGGATGACGTCAGGCTGCGTCCGGTAGAACATGCCGACGATGTCGGCCTTGTCGCTGCGGCTGCGGGTATGGGAGACGACGGCTGCCGGCGTGGCGTCCTCGATCTCGGCCGTCGAGACGACGCCGATCGACTTCTTGCCGGTGCGCCGCAGAGCCTCGGCGATGGTCTCGACCTTCGGGTCATCCTGGCTCGGCTTGGTGCGGTCGGCATAGACGCCGAGCGCGTTCACCGCCGTCTTGTGGCCGGTCATGTAGGCCGACATGGTGTTGGCGCTGTCGGTGGCGATCGCGTTGGTCGACGACGTGCCGATAAAGGCCATATGGTCGAGATCGTCCATGTTGAGCCGGCCGTTCGCCTTGCCTTCGGTCATGCCCTTGGACATGATCCGCGCGCCGGTGCGATGCGCGACCGAGAGGCCGTCGCCCAGCAGGAAGATGACGTTCTTGGCGCGCGGCGTCGCCGAGGTTCCGAACACCTCCCATTTGACGGATTTGACTTCATCGCCGGCCTTGGCTTCGATCGTGTATTCGCCGGGTTGGGCGATGCTGGCGGCGCGGATCAGAATCGCGGAGGCATCGACCCCCTCTTCCTTCTCCACGAACTCGACCTTCTTGCCGAGAACCTCTTCGGCCGGCTTGCCGTTGATCGTCACCGTGACCTGGTCGGGGGTGACGACCTTGTCGAATTCGACCTTCAGGTCGAAAGGAGACTGGGCGAGGATGGTGGCGCGGTCGAGAGGATAGATCGTGGTTGCGCCAGCAGCGCTGGAAAGACTTGTCGTTACGGCAAGCGCGATGAGGGAGCGAAGCATAAGTGACCTCCAAAATTGACTGATAAAAGACAGTTTTTGGTATTCGCCGCCGATGTAAGTTATATGACACGACCTTGCCTGGGGCGCTCACATTTCTGCGTCATCCGGGCCGGTTCAGACTCGGGATTGAACGAAGCTGCCGATGGGGCGCGCGCCTCGTCTGCCGGCCATATTTCTGTACGGGGAATATGCGACCCAATCAGCATCCTCACTGCGGCGCGCCGGCGAAAAGGATTTCGCCATCGCCCGTGGCCGGCCAGTCCCTGATGGTGCGGTCGTAGCCGCCGGTCAGCAGCGTGCCGTCGGGGGCGAAGGCGACGGCGTAGATCGGGCCGGTGCGGCTGTCGAACATGGCGGTCTGGTTGCCGCTGTCGACATCCCACAGCCGCGCCGTGCCGTCGAGCGAGCCGGAGGCCAGTCGCTTGCCGTCGGCCGACAGCGCCAGCGTGTAGACTGTGCCTTCGTGGCCTTCGAAGCGGCGCACCTCCTTGAACGTGTCGAGATCCCAGAGCTTGATCGTGTAATCGCCGCTGCCGGTGATGACGTGATGGCCGTCGGCTGTGAAGACGGCGCCGTAGGTGCCTTGCTCGTGGCCGTGCCAGCTGCGCAATTGCTTGCCGCTTTCGACGTCCCAGAGTTTCAGCGTGCCGTCGATGGAGCCGCTCAGCGCGCGTGTGCCGTCGGGCGAGATGGCCACCGTGCTGATCGGCCAGTCGTGCCCCGTCATCACGTGCAGCGCGGATTTGTCGACGAGGTCCCAGACGATGACGTTGCCGGTGTCGTGGCCACTGACGGCGCGCTTGCCGTCCTGGCTGACGGCGAGCTTGCGGACACCGCCATTTTCGCCCGACGAGAAGACATGCAGCACCGTGCCGTCGGCGAGCTTTCGCAGCACGATTTCGCCGTCGTCGCCGGCGGTCAGCGCGGTGGCGCCGTCGGGCATGAACAGCGCCGTGCGCGCCATGTCCTTGTGCTCGCCGAGATTGCGGATCAGCCGCTTGCCGGCAATGTCCCACAGCTTGATCATGTGGTCGGCGCTGGCGCTAATGATGTCGCGGCCATCGGCTGACACGGCGAGCCAGACGACGGCGTCGCGGTGACCGTCGGGCTCGGTCGGCAGTGGTGGTTCGGCCGGCGGCAAGGGCGCCACGGTTTCCGGTGGCGACGGAAGTGCGGCCTGAGGTGGTGACGCCGGAGCTGGTGGCGAAGCTGCTTCCGGTGGCGAGGTCGCCGGAGCGAGCGCGACTGCGGGCGGCTGTGCAGGTGCCGAAGGCGGTTGGACCGGAGGCTCTGGCGGGTTGGCTGCCTGTACGGGTGGAGTTGGCTCAGGCGGGATAGCGACCGGTGGCGAACTCGGCGGAGTTGGCGGCGCCGCCAGGTCCGGCGGAACGCCGGCGATATCCTGACTCTTCGGCTCGGCTTTGGGTTTGTTTGGGACGGCTACCTCCGCACCCGGGCCGGCAACACGCCAAGGGCCGAACTGGTCGGCCAGCAGCGCCAGAACGACAAGCGCCGGCAGAACCAGGAAAACTTGCCGCAGCCGCGGCCTGCCAGGGTTTTGCACCTCCGCCGCCCGACCGAACAGCGGTGTTCCGGACAGCTGGTTCGGCCGTCCCGGCAACAGGCCGGCAAAGAACAACAGCGCGCCGATCACGCAGACCACGCCTGCCACGAAAATGGCTACGGAGCGCATGGACGCGAAGGATGCCGCGATGCTTGCGTCGCCCTGCGCCAGACCCAGCATGGCGAAGCAACCGACGCCGATAACCAGCAAGACCAGCGCGAGCAGCCTGTCGGCACCCCTGTTCATTGGCTCTCTTCCCCAGGCCGCGTGCTGTGCGGCCCCCTGTCACGAAACTAGCAACGAAACGCGTAACGCAAAATGCCAAGTATGAAAGTGGCTGACATCACGCTGCTACTTCAATTCCACCCAAACCGGCGCGTGGTCGCTGGCGCCGTCCTCGCCGCGAACATCGCGATCGATGCCGGCAGCAGTGAGGCGGCGCGCCAGTTTCTTCGACAGCAAAATGTGGTCGAGCCTCAAGCCGGCGTCACGCGGCCAGCGGTTGCGGCGATAGTCCCAGAATGTGTAGAGCGTTTCCTTCGGATGCTTCTTGCGCAGCGCATCGGTCCAGCCCTGCTCGAGCAGGCGCTGGAAGGATGCGCGGCTTTCGGGCTGCACCAGCGCGTTGTCGTCATAGGAGTGGGTGGCGTAGATGTCGCGCGGCTCGGGCACGATGTTGTAGTCGCCGACCAGCGCCACCGGCAGGCCGGTGTCGAACAGCTGTTCGGCATGCGCCTCCAGTCGCTCGTGCCAGGCCAGCTTGTACTGGAATTTCGGCCCCGGCTGCGGGTTGCCGTTGGGCGCGTAGAGGCAAGCGATGACGACACCGTTGACGGCCGCCTCGATGTAGCGGCTCTGCCTGTCGGCGTCATCGCCGGGTAGCGCGTCCGCGGTCAGCACCGGCTCGGATCCTCGCGCCAGTATGGCGACACCATTCCAGGTAGGCTCGCCCTTCCACACCGCGCCATAGCCGGCATCGGCCAGCGCTGTGCGCGGAAACTGCATGTCGCGCGCCTTCAACTCCTGCAGGCAGACGATGTCGGGTTTGGCCGCCGCCAGCCAGACCAGCAGGTTCTGCAGCCGGCTGTTGATGTTGTTTATGTTGAACGAGGCGATTTTCATCTGGCGCGGAAAGCAACAAACTGGGTGGACGCCACTAACCAATCAATGTTCGCGCCGCCCCTCATCCGCCTGCCGGCACCTTCTCCCCGTATAGTGACGGGGAGAAGGAGACTATCGCGAATGTCGCTTTTTGTTCTGCAAGGTTGGCGACTAGCGAAATCATCGGCCACAGCCTCTTTCTCCCCGTCACTATACGGGGAGAAATGTCCGGTAGGACAATGAGGGGCAGCGCCAACGTCGAAAGCAAACAATTCCTTCAATGTGCCCGCCCTATGGCTTGTTCGCCCAATCCCACACCGTCTCCGCCAGCGTCTTCAAATGATCCGCGGTGGAAAATCCCGAAATGCTCTTGCGCGGCTTCAGATCGTGGTCGCCATCCTCCAGCCAGATCACTTCGATGGCTTTGGAAAGACCGTAGGTTGCGACCTCTTCCCTGGTGCCGAACTCGTCGCGCGTGCCCTGGAAAATCAGTGTCGGCGTCTTCAGCCCGGCGAGATGCTTTGTCCTGAGTTGCTCAGGTTTTGCCGGCGGATGGAAGGGATAGCCGAGGCAGACGAGGCCCGAAATTTCGCCCTTGGCAAACATCTCGTCGGCGACCATTGAGGCGACGCGTCCGCCCATCGACTTGCCGCCGATGATGAGCGGACCGGTGACGCCCCTCGCCCTGAGATCGGCGATTGCCTTGATGTATTCCGGGTTCACCGTCTCGGCGCGCGGCGGCGGCTTGCGCTGGCCGTAGCGGCGTGCCGCCATATAGTGGAATTCGAAGCGCGCGACCTGGAAGCCGGCGGCGGCCAAAGCCTTGGCCGTGGCGGTCATCGAAGGTGAATCCATCGACGCGCCGGCGCCGTGCGCGAGCAGGATGGTGACGGGTGCCGTGTCGTAGCCGTCGAAGAGGAAGGTGGTCATGGGGGCTCTAACCTTGGTGACACCTTCTCCCCTTGTGGGAGAAGGTGGCCTCGCGAAGCGAGGTCGGATGAGGGGTGTTCAGGGAACGCCAGTGTCTCATTCCTTCCAGCACCCCTCAACCGTCTCCGCGCTACGCGCCGATCCACCTTCTCCCACAGGGGGAGAAGGCAAGAACTCACCCCGCCGTCCGCGCCGTCTGCAGATCCACGAACTGTATCCCCTTGGCCGCCGTGCGCGCCCATTCGCTTTCCGCATCGAGTTCGAGATAGCGCACCCAGTTCCGCCGGGCTTCGGCCAGATTGCCGGCGTCAAACTCCAGACGGGCAAGATTGAACACCGGATCGGCATAGCTCTTGTCGAGCACGATCGCCTTTTGCAGGTGCCGGCGCGCCGAAGCCACCTTGCCCTGATCACTCATCAGTCCGGCGAGGTTGAACCACGCCTCGACGAAGGCCGGGTCGAGCTTTATCGCCCTTGCATAGTCATGTGCGGCCTCGCTGACACGGCCGGCGCCGCGCAGGCAGTTGGCGCGGTTGAAGGCGGCGATGGCGTCGCTCGGATCGATGCTGAGGCAGCGCTGGTAAAGGGACGCGGCCTGCTCGTGGTCGCCCTGCTCTTCCGCGCTTTCAGCCTCGGCGAACAAGTCCTCCAACGTGTCGTCGCCGGCTGCACTGCCGAGATCGAACAGCAGCTGGCCGTCGAGTTCGCTTTGGCCGCCTTCGAGATAGATCGCATCGGGCCGGCCATGTTGCGAGCCGACATTGAGCGATTTGGCGGTGAGCGAGGCGACCGGGCCGGAGCGGTGCACGGAGCGCGCAATCGCGCCCCATGAAGCGCCGCCGGCGACCAGCCCGGCATATTTGCGGGCGAGGATCAGGTCGCGGAAGGAGTAGGGTTCTGAATCATGCTCGAAAGCGTCGAACAGGCTGAGCAGGTCGAGATCGGCGCCCGACAGTTTCGACTGGTCGATGAGCGACTGCCTGGACAGCGACGACGCCTCGGGCGCCTTCATCAGGCCGAGCAGGCGCAGAAAGCCGTTTTCGCTGATTACCACACGACCGGCGGCGCGTTCGGCCGCGACACGGCGCTCGATTTCGGCATCGCCGGCCTTCGCCATGCCGGCCTTGGCAAGCAGCGTGCGCCCGAACACGACATGGCTGGTGCGCCTGGTGACGCCGCGCCGCAACTGGCCGTGCCGGCGCTCGACCTCGCGCGCGGCCAGCCGCAGCGGAAATGCCGCCAGCGCGCCGATGGTGCCGAAGACGGCGCCAGGGATTATACCGGTGGGCGCCGTCACCCCTTGCTCTTGCCGACGGCCTTGAGCAGATTGGCCTTCAACGGGTTTTCCTTGGCAGCGCCCGCCCCAGCCTTGGCAGCACTTGCCTTGGCGGCAGGCTTTTCGGCTTCGTCGGCCTTGCTCTTGGACTTGGCCGGCGGCTTGGCGGACTGCGACAGGCTCGCCTTCAGCGCATCCATCAGGTTGATGACATTGCCGCGCTCAGGGGCCGCCGCAATGATCGGCTTGTGGCCTTTGAGCTTCTCGCGGATCATCGTCATCAGCGCGATCTCGTAGCGGTCCTCGTAGTTCTTCGGGTCGAAGGTGGTTTCCTTCTGCTTGATCAGCGCTTCGGCCAATTGCAGCATTTCGGGGTCGGGCTTGCCGGCAGGAATATTGCCGAAATATTCAGCTGTGCCACGCACTTCGTTCGGATTTCTCAAGGTGCAGACGAACATGCCGTTCTCGCGCGAACCGATCGTCACCACGCGCTCGCGGCTGGACAGGACAAGGCGGGCAATCGCCAGCTTGCCGGATTTGCGCATGGCTTCGCGCAGCACGGCGAAGGTCTCTTCCGCCATGGCGCCATCCGGCGCCATGTAGTACGGCGCGTCCTGATAGATGACGTCGACCTCGTCTTCGTCGACGAAGGCCTCGATGTTCATCGTGTGGTTGGATTCTATGCGCACCGCTTCGAGGTCGGCATCATCGATGATGATGTACTGCTTGTCCTCGTACTCGTAGCCCTTGACCAGATCCGAACGCTCGACCAGCCCGAGTTCGGGGTCGACCGGTTTCATGTTGATGCGGTTGTGGGTCTTCTTGTGCAGCTGATTGAACGTGATGCGCTCGCTGGTCGTCGTTGCCGGATAGAGCCGGACCGGACAGCTGACGAGGCTGAGCTTGAGGTAACCTTTCCAACTTGCCCTGGGCGCCATGAACTCTCTCCTACGCGGCCATGCACTGACACACCGATACAGCGCTGTTCGTCCGGAGGACGAATGGCGCTGCGAAAATCCTACACTGGCCCCAAACATACCGGCAAATCCCTAGCGAAATGTTTTAGGGACGGATTGAGGCTCGGCATCGGAGAATAATTCAAATTGTCGGAAGCGTCGATGCACTTGGGTTCCTCGCCCCCGCGAAGGCGGGGGAGAGGTGGCTCGGCGAAGCCGAGACGGAGAGGGGGATTGGCGCGGACCTGAGTGTTTCTGGGGGCACGCCTCCACCTTGGAATGTTGGCGCAGCCCCCTCTCCGTCCGCTTCGCGGACACCTCTCCCCCACTTTGTGGGGGCGAGGAACCTAGATCTTGAAAGCCGGCAAATCCCTTGCGAAATCCTCCATGTCCGCCCAGGGATCGCCCGACGTTGCCAACAGGCCCGGTAGCGAGGAATAGTTCAGATCCTGCGGCGCATCTATGGTCTCCAGGTCACTCCAGCTCACCGGCGTCGAGGCCGGCAGATTGGTGCGGGCGCGCAGCGAATAGGGGGCAGCCGAGGTGTGGCCGCGTGCGTTGCGGTGATAATCGATGAAGATACGGCGCTTGCGGTTTTCCTTGCCCATTGTGGTGGTGAAAGTGTCGGGCGCGGTGGCCGCCAGATAAGTGGAGATGGCGCTGGTCGCCTGATGCAGCTTTTTCCAATTCTGCTTTTGCGTGACCGGCACCGTGATGTGGATGCCGCTGCCGCCGGATGTCTTGGCGAACGGCACCAGCCCCAGCTTCTCCAGCTCGCCCTTGATGTGAATGGCGGCCTCGACCACTTCGCGCCAGGCGATGCCCTCGCCCGGATCGAGGTCGAAGACGATCAGGTCGGGCTTGTCGAGGCTGGCGCGGTGCGTGCCCCAGGTGTGGAACTCGACGACGCCGAACTGCGCCAGCGCCAAATAGCCTTTCGCCCCCTCAACAGACAGATAAGATTTGGTCTCGCCCTCGGAGTTGGCCGTCTCGAACGTCACCACCGAGGGCGGCATGCCGGTGAAGGCGTGGCGCTGGAAGAAGCAATCCTTCGGCAGGCCGGTCGGGCAGCGCACCAGCGACACCGGCCGGCCCATAATGTGCGGCAGCATGAAGTCGCCGACCAGCGCGTAATAGACGGCGATGTCGAGCTTGGTCGGTCCGGTCTTGCCGAACAGCCGCCGCTCCGGATTTGTCACCCAGATGGTGGCGAGATCGGCCTCGGCGATCAGCCGCTTGCGCTTCGGCGATACTGGCGTCGACAAGCCGACATCGCGCAGGCCGCGAAACACGCCGTGGCGCAGCGCATTGTCCGCCGTGCGGTTGGCGTAGTGGATGCGGGCCGACAGCAGCGGCCGCACCCATTTCATCTCGCGCATGATTTCGCGCGGCACGCCCTCGGGTGGCGTCGCGCCATCGCGCAGCGGCTCCAGCCGGGCCAGCAATTCGGCAGCCGTCGCGGCATCGAAGCCGGTGCCGACCTTGCCGCGATAGTGCAATTCGCCATCCTCGAATTCGGCCATGCCGAGCGCGGCCAGCCCTTCGGCCGCGTCGGAGATGGTATAGCCGGCGATGACGAAATCGCCCTTCTGCAGTGCCTTGACCTTGGTCCAGCTCTTGGTGCGGCCGCTCTGGTAGGTCGCGTTGGCGCGCTTGGAGACGATACCTTCCAGCCCGTGTTCGGTCGCCTGATCGTAAAGCCCCTGCCCGTCGCCCTCGACATGATCGCTCAGCTGGATGGCGGAGTTGGCGCCCATCCCTGCGAGCAGCTCCGCGAGCAGGGCTTTGCGCCTTGCGAGCGGTGCCTTGCGCAGATCCCAGCCGTCGAGATGCAGCAGGTCGAAGGCGTAGAAATGCAATTTGGAGCCCGCACCCGCCGACAGCGCATCCTGCAACAGGGCGAAACGCGAAATGCCCTTCTCGTCCAGCACCATGATCTCGCCGTCGATGATTGCCTGGCTGAGCGGCAGGCGCGAAAAGGCCTGCGGCAGGTCGCCATAGCGCTTGGTCCAGTCGATGCCGCCGCGCGTGATCAGCCGGACCTCGCCATCGACGATATGCGCCATGGTGCGATAGCCGTCGAATTTTATTTCGTGCAGCCAGAGCTCGCCCGTATCCTCCAACGGCCCGCCCGGTGGTTTCGGCACCTGGGTTGCGAGCTGCGGCTCGATGCGCGACGGCGGATCGCCCCTGACAGCGCCGGGCAGTGCGCCGGGTTTCAGCGAGCCGGGACTGGGCGGCAGGCGCGCCGGCTTCTTTGGCGGCGCCACCAGTTCCTCGATGCGCCTGCCGGATTTCACGCTTTCCGGCCGCGCTTCCAGAATGTCGAGCTTGGTATCGGCGGCAAGGTCGCGCTCCTTGAACAGCAGCCAGTTCTTCTTGTTCTCGTCCTCGCCGGGTTTCGGCTTCAGTCGGGTCAGCATCCAGCCACCATTGAGCTTTTCGCCCGCCAGCCGGAACTTGAACGCGCCGGTCCTCAAACTCTTGTCGACATCGTCCATCGGCGCCCAGATGCCGGTGTCCCAGACGATCATCGGCCCGCCGCCATATTCGCCTTCGGGAATGACGCCTTCGAAGTCGATATATTCGAGCGGATGGTCCTCGGTCTCGACGGCGAGCCTTTTGTCGGCCGGGTTGAGCGAGGGTCCGCGCGGCACCGCCCAGCTTTTCAGCACGCCGCCGACCTGCAGGCGCAAATCGTAATGGTCGGCGGTGGCGTGATGCTTGTGGACGACGAAGCGGTTGCCATCGCCTGAAACCAGCCCGCCCGCCGGTTCCGGCGTCTTCGAAAATTCACGCTTGGCGCGATAAGCTCTGAGCTTGGGCGGGGTGGTCATGTCCGCATGCTAGGCGGGATGCGGCGGCGGCTCAATCGATGGCAGCTCAATCGTCGGCGGCCGGCGTCAGCTCCAGCTCGGCCGGGGAAAGACCGCCCTGAAGCTGGCTCAGCCGGAACTCGTCGACCCAGTAGGCTTCGCCATCGACCAGCACGCGGGCAGAGTAGACGCCGCCGGAAAAGCTTTGTGCGGTGATGTAGACCTTGTGGCGATCGAGCGCCTTGCGCACAGCGGCGCGCTTGGAATTCTGGCTGGTAGTAGGACTGACCATGCGACGCTCATCCACAACAGCCGCAGGATATAACGGCTACCTAAGGATGCTGGAGATCAGGTGCTCTGTCAATTTTGACCGCTTGTCGGCGTCAGGCAGCCTTCCGCTGTATCAGACTGGCCAGAACGGTGCGCATTCCCGAATACGATGGGCTGCCAATTTTCACTTCCCAATCTGTGTTGCGTTTCCGAGGGTGCTTCACGCTCCGCAACGCTGCGCGGAATGTGTCCGGGTCAACACCTACAGTTCGAGCCATATCTTCGGCGGTTGTGCGATTGGCGATCATGTCGTCTCCCATGCTTTCCGCCAAGCATATAGGGCTTTTGCACAACTCGACCAAGGAATTAGGGCGTTTGCCCTGATTTCAACCTGAGACACTACCTTGATTCCGCCGCCAACTCGCGCCGCGCTCTCACCCTACTGCGATAGATCTTCGGCGCGCTGCCGGTGATGCGCTTGAAGGCGTTGGAAAAGGCGCTGTCGGAGGTGTAGCCGAGCCGGCGGGCGATGCTGGAGACAGCGATATTATCCTCGCAGCGCCCGTTCGGCCAGCCGCATGCGCCATTGCGTGAGGTAGGCGAGCGGCGTCACACCAGCCACGGCCTTGAAATGCAGCGCGAAGCTGGTGCGCGACATGGCGGCGGCGGCAGCCAGTTCACTGAGTTGCCAGACGCGGTCAGGCTCGCTGGCGTGAATGCCCTATGCGATCGATGCGGAATCCGCCGAGCGTCTCTGGAAGTTGGGCGAGCGGCTCCTATAACTCCATCTATCCTCCCGGAGATCACAGACAATGACATTGAGAACCCACAAACTCGGCAGCCAGGGGCTGCAGGTCTCAGCGATCGGCCTCGGCTGCATGGGCATGAGCCAGTCCTACGGGCCGGCGGACGAAGCGGAAACGATTGCCACCTTGCACCGCGCCATCGAACTCGGCTGCACTTTCCTCGATACCGCCGAAGTCTACGGCGCCTATGCCAATGAAGAATTGCTCGGGCGGGCGCTGAAGGGCCGCCGCGATGCGGTGACGATCGCCACAAAATTCGGCTTCCGCATCGAAAACGGCAGACAGGTCGGCACGGAGCGCGACAGCCGGCCGGCGCATATCCGCGAGGCGCTGGAAGGCTCGCTGAAGCGGCTCGGCACCGACCATGTCGACCTCTACTACCAGCACCGCGTCGATCCGGCGGTGCCGATGGAAGACGTCGCCGGCACGATCGGGCAGTTGGTCGCCGAGGGCAAGGTGCGCTTCTTTGGCCTGTCGGAGGCAGGTGCCGCCAACATCGGCCGCGCGCATGCCGTGCACCCGGTGTCGGCGCTGCAGAGCGAATATTCGCTTTGGGAGCGCAACCTGGAGCCGGAGATCATCCCGTTGCTCAAAAAGCTCGGCATCGGCCTGGTGCCATTTGCGCCGCTCGGCCGCGGCTTCCTCGCCGGCGACGTCAAGCGCGCCGAGGACTATCCCGAAGGCGATTTCCGCCGCGGCGACCCGCGCTACCAGGGCGCCAATTTCGACGCCAACGTCGCCGCAGCCGCCGCGGTGCAGGAGGTGGCCAGCGCCAAGCGGGTAAAGCCTGCGCAAATCGCGCTAGCCTGGGTGCTCGGCAAGGGCGACGATTTCGGCATCGACATCGTGCCGATCCCCGGTACCAAGCGGCGCAAGTATCTGGAGGTGAATGTCGCGGCGGCGGCGATCCGGCTCGAACCCGCCCAGATGGCTGCGCTCGACGCGGCGCTTGCGCCGGGCAAGGTCGCAGGCCCGCGCTACAATGAGCGGGTGATGACGACGATCGATCGGTAAGGGGCGCAGTCCCAACCGTTCTTGCGTAATCGATTTTCCTTGGCTAGCATCCCGCGTCGGCGCCGAGCGGAGGAGACGTGCGGTGGACCGGCTGGAGCGCCGTCGCGTCCCTTTGGGCGCTCTCAGGACACTCCATTTTTGAATCGACGCAAGATGGTCCCGAACCGCTCCCGGTTCGGGGGTCGTGCGCTTTGTGGAGGATACCAGATGAACAGACGTGAATTTCTGCTGTCGACCGTGGCGACCGGCGCAATGGCGCTGGCCGCACCCGTGGCCTTCGCCGCCGACAAGCTGACCATACTGGGTTCGGTGCCCAATCTCGGCTTTCCGTTCTTCGTGCACATGCTGAACGAGATCAAGGCGGAGGCGCAGGCGCAAGGCGTCAACCTGACCGAGAGCGACGGCCAGAACTCGGCGCCGAAGCAGACCGCCGATATCGAGGCGGCACTGGTGCAGAAGGTCAACGCCATCGTCATCTCGCCGCTTGACGTCAACGCGCTGGCGCCGGCGATCGAGGAAGCAGTCAAGGCCGGCGTTCCTGTGGTCACCATCGACCGCCGCGTCGACGGCGTCGAAGGCATTCTGGCCCATGTCGGCGCCGACAACGTCAAGGGCGGCGAGGCCGAGGCGCAGGCCATGGTGGCGGCGTTCCCGAACGGCGCCAAGCTGTTCCATCTGCAGGGCCAGCCGGGCGCCGGTCCGGCGATCGACCGCAACAAGGGCGTGCATAACGTGCTCGATCCGCTCAAGGACAAATACCAGATCATCTTCGAGCAGACCGCCAATTTCGCCCGCGCCGAAGCGCTGTCCGTGACGGAGGCCGGCCTTGCCGCCAACGGCAAGCCGGATGCGATCATCTGCGCCAATGACGACATGGCGCTCGGCGCGCTCGAGGCATGTGCTGCGCGCAACTTCAACGACGTCAAGATCTACGGTTTTGACGCGCTGCCGGAAGCACTCGTCGCCGTGCGTGACGGCAAGCTCGCCGGCACGGTCGAACAGTTCCCCGGCCAGCAGTCGCGCACCGCCGTGCAGATCGCGGTCGCCTTCGCCAGGGACAAGGCCGAGCCGAAGGAAAAGCTGGTGCTGTTGACGCCGATCGTCATCGGCAAGGACAATCTCGACAAGGCCGAGAGGCTGAACGAGACGAAGTGAGAGCCAGGCGCATGACGGATGGAGGCCGCGCTTTGTCGCGCCCCCCTCTGTCCTGCCGGACATCTCCCCCACACGGGGGGAGATTGGCAGTTTTGCCGGCAGCGCCTTTTCTGCGAGGCTGGCGATTGGCGAAAGCAGACGCGGCAGCCAATCTCCCTCCTCGTGGGGGAGATGTCCGGCAGGACAGAGGGGGGCGCTGTCCCGCTGCCGATCGCAATCGGAGAGCCGTCCTTGTTCATGGCTGAACCCACCGCATCATCGCCCCCGCTCCTTGCCGTCGAAGGCGTGACCAAGCACTTTTCCGGCGTTACCGCGCTCAGCGACGTCTCGCTCGAGGTCCGGCCGGGCGAGATCCTTGGCCTGCTCGGCGAGAACGGCGCCGGCAAGTCGACGTTGCTGAAAATCCTGTCCGGCGTGATGCCGCCGTCGAGCGGCCGTATCGTCTTCGACGGCGCCGACTACGCGCCCTCCAGTCCGCAAGACGCCAAGCGCCATGGCATCGTCACCATCTACCAGGAACTCAGCCTGATCCCGACGCTGACGGTGGCGGAAAACATCTTTATCGGCCGCGCGCCGCTCGGGCCGCTCGGGCTGGTCAGCTGGCGCAAGATGGAGGACGCCTCGCGCGCGATCATCGCCCGCGTCGGCCTCGCCATCGATCCCTCGACGCCGGTGTCGTCGCTGTCGGTAGCCGAACAGCAGCTGGTCGAGATCGCCCGTGCATTGTCGCTGAAAAGCCGCCTCATTATCATGGACGAGCCGACCTCGGCGCTGACCGAGACCGAGGTGCAGAAGCTGATGTCGATCATGGACCGGCTGCGCAAGGATGGCGTCGCCATCATGTTCGTCACCCATCGGCTGGAAGAGGCGTCGGCTATCTGCGACCGCATGACCGTGCTGCGCGATGGCAGGCTGGCCGGCCATCTCGATCGCGACGGCCAGCCGATCCAGATTCCTAAAATCATCGAGAAGATGGTCGGCCGCGCCGCTTCCGAACTCTACGCCCGGCCGACGCAGCGCGACGTCGCCGGCGCGGTCAGGCTCTCGGTGCGCCGTCTGCGGACAGTGCGCGATCCGCTGGCGCCGCATGCCATCGTACTCGAAGGCGTCGACCTCGATCTGAAGGCCGGTGAAATCCTTGGCGTCGCCGGCCTCGTCGGCTCCGGCCGCACCGAGCTTGCGCGCGCCATTTTCGGCGCCGACCGCATCGCTGCCGGCACGATTGCGCTCGACGGCCAGCCGATCGCGCCGGCTTCGCCCGCCGATGCCATCAAACTCGGCATCGGCCTGGTGCCGGAGGACCGCAAGCACCAGGCGATCTTTGCAGCACTTGGCATTCTCAACAATTTCTCCATCGCCTCTCTTAGCCGCTACAGCAACGGCGCCGGCTTCATGGCCGAGCGGCGCGAGCGCGAGGCGCTGGCCGGCTACCGCAAGGCGCTATCGATCCGCATGGCCTCGCCCGAACAGGCGATCGAGGGCCTGTCGGGCGGCAACCAGCAAAAGGTCATCCTTGCCCGCTGGCTGGCGCGCGACCCAAAGGTGCTGATCGTCGACGAGCCGACGCGCGGCGTCGATGTCGGCGCCAAGGCTGAGGTGCACCAGATCCTGGTGCAATTGGCAGCCCGCGGCATCGCCATCATGATGATCTCGTCGGAATTGCCCGAAGTGCTGGCGGTGTCGGACCGCATCGTTACCATGCGGCGCGGCCGCATCACCGGCGAGATGCCCGGCATCGAGGCGACCGAGGAAAAACTGATGGAACTGATGGCGCTCGACCGGAAGCAGGAAGCGACGCAATGACCAGCACCACCGAACAGACCGAGCGTAGCGGCATCAACATCGCGCGGCTCCTGATGAGCTTCGGGCCGCTGATGTTCCTGGCGGTGCTGATCGTCATCTTCACCGTCTTGAAGCCGAGCTTCATCGACCCGATCAACTTGTTCAACATCTTGCGGCAGATCTCGATCACCGGCCTGATCGCGCTCGGCATGACCTTCGTCATCCTCACCGCCGGCATCGATCTCTCGGTCGGCTCGTTGCTCGCCTTCTGCGGCATGGTGGCGGCGGTGGTGGCCAAGGGCGGCGCCGCCAATACGCTGTCGCTGTCGACCTCGGGCACTCAGGGATATGGCTGGTTCGCCGCCCTGCTTGCCGCCGTCATCGTCGGGGCTCTCGCCGGTGGTGTGCAAGGCTTCGCCATCACCCGGCTGAAAGTGCCGCCTTTCGTCGTCACGCTGGGCGGGCTGACGGTGTTTCGCGGCCTGACGCTGACCATCTCCAATGGCGGCCCGATCTCGGGCTTCGACGCCTCTATGCGCTGGTTCGGCACTGGGCTGATCGGGCCGGTGCCGGTGCCGGCGATCATCTTCGCGGCGGCCGCGATCCTGTGCCACATCGTGCTTCGCTACACGCGCTATGGACGCGCCGTCTATGCCGTCGGGGGCAATGCCGAGGCGGCAAGGCTGTCAGGCCTGCGCGTCGACCGCATCCTGATCTCGGTCTATGTCATTGTCGGCTTCTTTGCCGGGCTGGCGGCCTTCGTGCTGTCGGCGCGGCTCAATTCCTCCGAAGCCGTCGCCGGCATTGGCTACGAACTGACGGTGATTTCCGCCGTCGTCATCGGCGGCACCTCGTTGTTCGGCGGCATCGGCTCGGTCGGCGGCACGGTGGTGGGCGCAGCGCTCATCGGTGTGCTGCAGAACGGGCTGCAGTTCAACAATGTCTCGTCCTACACACAAAGCATCGTCATCGGCCTGATCCTGATCCTGGCCGTGGCCTTCGACCGTTGGCTGAAGTCGCGGGTGAGGCGGTGAAGGTTCGACGATGACCCAGATCAGAACCATGACCGCAAGAGACGTGCCGTCGGTGTCACGGTTGTTGGGCGAATCCTGGCGGCGCACCTATTCACCGATCATGGGGCCCGAGACCACCGCGCGGCTCTCGGACGACAAGCATGCGCCCGCGCGGCTGGCCGCTGAATTGCTGGATGACAACAAGATGTCCTTCGTCGCCGAACGGCCGGACGGTTCGATCGCCGGCTATGCGATGGCGGCGATGGACGATCGCGGCGACGTCCTGCTCGACCGGCTGCATATCGACAAGGCCAAATTCGGCAGCGGGCTCGCCACCGACCTGCTGCACGCAGTACTCGCCGCCCATGCCGGGATTCCCAGCATTGCGCTGGAAGTGATCGAAGGCAACGACCGGGCGATCGCCTTCTACCGCAAGCACGGCTTCGAAGCGGTCGAGCGCCGGCCGGCCGCGCACGGCGTCGGCGGCCATGCCTCAGTGATCATGCGCAGGCTGCTGTCGAGGGCGTGAGGGAATAGGAAGAAATAAGGTAGCCGGACCCTACTGCCCTAACCCCTGGGCCGCCAACGCCCGTGGCCCGTCCTCGTCATCCGGCATATCGAGAATTTCGATCAGCCGCGCCACCTTCGTTCCCGGCAAGGGGCGGCCCTCGTTGACCAGCGCCTCGTCGGCACTGAGCCAGGCGAAGGCCTCGCGCAGCTCTTCAAGGCTGGCGTCGGTCAGCGCGATGTCGGCAATAACCGCCTCGTCTACCGGGCCCAACACCGAAATGATGTCGTCGCGTGTCATGGTCACCTCCATGCAAGGTGCCGGCCTGTCGTCGAAATGACGCCGGGATCCGGCATCCAGCCGGCGGATTGCGAGCTCGAAAACCGCCGACAAAGCAGAATCTGGGTCTTGTTTTCGACCAGACAAGGTGAACGTGCGGCTTTTGCCGTCAGGCACCCGAATGCGGATCGATGCCGTAGACATGCACGGGATAGCCGGGACCGATGGCATCCGCCACCCGACCCATCCAGGCGAGGACCGCCGGAAAATCCGCCAACGCATAGCCGCAATCTTCGGCCAGATGGCCGTAAGCATAGACGGCGATGTCGGCGATGGTGAGCGTGTCGCCGACAAGGAACGGCGTGCCGGTCAGGCTGAGCTCCAGCGCGGCGAGCGTGCGGGCCCCGGCCTCGCGCTTGGCCGTGACCATAGCCTGGTTCCGCTCCAGCCTTCCGGTCAGCGTCCAGAAACGCAGCGAGCCGATGACCGGCTCGACATGGTACTGTTCGAAGAACAGCCATTGCATGATCTTGGCATTGACATAGCGGTCGGCCGGCAGAAACGGCGTGCCTTCGGCGAGGTACATGAGGATCGCATTCGATTCAGCAATCGCGCGGCCATCCTCTAGCTCGAGCACCGGGACGGCGCCGGCCGGGTTGAGCTTCAGGAAGGCGTCTGTGTGGCTCTCACCCTCGAAGATCGACACCAGGCGGCTGTCGTACGGGATATTCAACAGCCCGAGCAGCACCCTCGCCTTCCAGCCATTTTGCGACGGCAGATAATCGTGAAGCGTGAGCATGGCTGTCCTTTCGCTGCGGTCGCCGCCTGATTTGCACGGCCCCGCCATATCAGCCACCCGAATCCTGACATATGAGCACGCTGAAAAAATAAATTATACGCGCGTAAAGTTTTATTGACTTCGCCATATGCGCGATTTACCCGATAACCGCTTGTGCCGGACAGCTGCGCCGGCAAGCAATCAGTCTGGGTGGTGGCCAGTCTGGGTGGGAGGAGAAGGAATTGCAAGCATGAGCCTTTCGCGCCGCAGCGAGATCGCCGCCGAGGCCACGGGGCCAACGATTGTGGCCGGCGAAATCCTGGTCGAGATCATGGCGACCGACCGGGGCACGGGTTTCCTCGAACCGCTGACACTTGTTGGCCCCTACCCGAGCGGCGCACCGGCGATCTTCATTGACCAGGTGGCAAGGCTGGGCGGCGGCGCCGGGCTCATCGGCTGCGTCGGCCGCGACGATTTCGGAACGATCAATCTGGAGAGACTGAAGCGCGACGGCGTCGATGTTTCGGCCGTTAATGTCAGCGGCCGCTACCCCACCGGAAGCGCGTTCGTGCGCTACCGGCCCGACGGCGGCCGGGACTTCGTCTACAACATCGCCGAATCCGCCGCCGGGCAAATCCGCCTCACCGCCGAGGCGCGCCTGTTGGCGGACCGGGCCGGGCATCTGCATGTCATGGGGTCCACTTTGTCCGTGGCCGGACTGAAGGAGATCGTCGCCTATGCCTTGAAAGCGGTGCGCGCCCGCGGCGGCTCGACTTCTTTCGATCCGAATATGCGCAAGGAACTGATCGACGGTGCCGACGGCGAGCAATTCACAGCTCTGGTCGACGATGCCGATCTGCTGCTGCCCTCCGGCGACGAATTGCTTGCCGCGGCAGGCGTCGATGACGAATGCCAGGCAGTGAAGGCATTGATCGCCCGAGGTGTCGGCGAGATAGTGCTCAAGCGCGGCGCTGCCGGCTCTTCTTATTTCGGCAGCGACGGCAGCAGGATCGACTGTCCCGGCTTCCTGGTCGAAGAAGTCGACCCGACCGGCGCCGGCGACTGCTTTGGCGCGACCTATCTGACCTGCCGGCGCAAGGGCATGGAGCCCGGCAAGGCGCTGTTCTATGCCAATGCCGCCGGCGCCCGCAACGTCACGCGGCGCGGCCCCATGGAAGGCACCGCCGGCTTCGACGTGCTTGACGATTTCATCGCCGGGACCGCGAGAGCGACATGAAGACCAACCCGCTTGCAGGTCTCGCCGCCGCGCGCAGAAACGGATCGCCCTACGGCATCACCTCGATCTGCTCGGCCCATCCTGTCGTGATCCAGACGGCGATCAGGCGCGCCGTCGCGGACAAGGAAGCCACCCTGCTGATCGAGGCAACCTGCAATCAGGTCAACCAGTTCGGCGGCTACACCGGGATGACCCCGGACCTGTTCGTCGCCTTCGTACTGGAGATCGCCAGCAGGGAAGGTCTCGACCCCCGGCGCATCATCTTTGGCGGCGACCATCTCGGACCGAACCCGTGGCGTGCGGAGCCGGCCGCAAAGGCGATGAGCAAGGCCGAAGCCATGGTCA
Source organism: Mesorhizobium sp. WSM4306 (assembly GCF_007003975.1). GTDB lineage: Bacteria > Pseudomonadota > Alphaproteobacteria > Rhizobiales > Rhizobiaceae > Mesorhizobium. The sequence goes on along the minus strand of NZ_VFTC01000019.1, from coordinate 88,930 downwards.
CGGCTTACGTCTGGGCCGGCTTCAGCAAGATCCATCTCGACGCCTCGATGGGCTGCGCCGGCGAGCCGGCGGCCCTGGATGACGAGACCATCGCTATCAGAGCGGCGCGGTTGGCCAAGGCGGCTGAAAAGGCAGCGCTCGCGCGCGGTGGCGCATTGCCAATCTACATTATCGGCGCCGAGGTTCCCGCTCCGGGCGGCGTCGATCACGCGATCGGCGAGTTGAAGCCTACTGAAGCGGCAGCGGCGCGCCACACGATCGAGATTCATCGCGACATCTTTGCCCGCGAAGGCCTGACGGACGCCTTTGGCCGCGTCATCGCCGTGGTGGTACAGCCGGGCGTGGAATTCGGCAGCCAGAATGTCGTCGCCTATGCGCCGGAAAAATCGAAAGGCCTGACCGAATTGCTCGAGGAGCAACCCGCGCTCGTCTATGAGGCGCATTCCACCGACTATCAGAGCCGCACGGCGCTGACAGCACTCGTCGCAAACGGCTTTCCGATCCTCAAGGTCGGCCCGGGCCTGACATTTGCCCTGCGCGAGGCGTTTTACGGTCTCGACCTGATCGCCTCCGAAATGGTTGCCGACTATGGCGAACGGCCGCTTGCCCGCACGATGGAGCGCGTGATGCTGGCAGCACCCGGCCATTGGCACAGCCACTATCATGGCGACAAGGCGAGCCTCTATCTGCAGCGGCACTACAGCTACAGCGACCGGATCCGCTACTACTGGAGCAACCCCACCGCCATCGCCGCCGTCGACCGCCTGCGCAAGGCGCTCACCGACGTGGCTATTCCCGAAACGCTGATACGGCAGTTCCTGCCGACGCTGTCGGCCGGGCTTGGACGAGCCGATAATCCCGAGACGATTTTTCATGCGGCGGTCGGCCAGGTGCTGGCGGATTACGACGCCGCTTGCCGGGGCGGTTGAATCCTGCGACGGCTTTGTCAGCCGTCGCACCCAATGCTAGAGCGAAGGGCGTAACCCTTGGCAGCACTTTGACATCAGCATGAAACCAGTCGTTTTGTTCGTCCTGCTGGCGGCTTCGCTGCTCGCCTCGCCCGCACATGCCGACTGGAAGCCAGTCGAGAAGGTCGAGACCTACGCCATATCAGGCCAGAGCGGCCCTGAACTCTACGCGTCGATCGGCGAAGCGGGTCCTTTGCTGGGTAAAGGCCGCGTCATTGCACACACCAATTTCAAGCTGACCTGGACCAGAGACTACAAGCCGCAAGGCGGCGCCTGCGTGCTCAAATCGGCGCGGCCGAAACTCATCATCACCTACACTTTGCCCAAGCCGGCCGCGCCGCTGTCGCCTGCCGTGCAGAAGAGCTGGGAGATTTTCGCCGCCGGGCTCGCCGCCCATGAAAAAGTGCATGGCGTAGCCATCGTCGAGATGGTGCGCAAGATCGAGGCGATCAGCGTGGGCCTCACCGTCGCCGACGATCCCGGCTGCAGCAAGATCCGGACCGAGCTGACCCAGCAGCTTGCCCAGATCTCACTGGCGCAGCGGCAGGCCAGCCGCGACTTCGACAAGGTCGAATTCGGTCCTGGTGGCAATTTGCAGAAGCTGGTGCTGGCTTTTGTGAATGGAGGGTAGTTGCCGAGCTGCCAGTCGTTGCGCCGAGCCTTCGAACGACAAGAGGACCGGCCGCGTGGCCGCTTTACAGGCAGGCTTGGTAGCGCTACCGTCTGCTTGTAGCGCGACCTATTGGGGGAATGGGAGACGGTCGCGAGGCGGGAGAGGAGCGGTTTCCTTCGGGGCGTCGCAAGAAGCTGTTCGGGAGGAAATCGATGGCGTCTGTCGCGATCGGCGACGTTTACAAATCGTTCGGGACCGTCGAGGTTCTGCATGGTGTCAGTGTGAACATTAATGACGGCGAGTTCGTCACGCTGGTCGGGCCGTCGGGTTGCGGGAAATCGACCCTTCTCAGGATGATCGCCGGCCTGGAAAAGATTTCGCGCGGCCAGATCGCCATTGGCAAGCGTGTCGTCAACAACGTTGCGCCAAAAGAGCGCGACGTCGCCATGGTCTTCCAGAACTATGCGCTCTACCCGCATATGACCGTGGCTGAGAACATGGCGTTCTCGCTCATGCTCAAGGGTGTTTCGAAAGCAGAAAGCGATGCCGGCGTTCAGCGCGCGGCCGAAATTCTGGGGCTGCTGCCATTGCTGATGCGCTATCCACGTCAGCTTTCCGGCGGCCAGCGCCAGCGCGTCGCCATGGGCCGGGCGATCGTACGCGATCCGCAGGTTTTCCTGTTCGACGAACCACTGTCCAATCTCGATGCCAAGCTCAGGGTGCAGATGCGCGCCGAGATCAAGGAATTGCACCAGCGTCTCAAGACCACGACAGTCTATGTCACTCACGACCAGATCGAGGCCATGACCATGGCCGACAAGATCGTCGTCATGCACGACGGCATCGTCGAGCAGATCGGGCCGCCGCTGGAACTCTACGACAGGCCGAACAATCTCTTCGTTGCAAGCTTCATCGGCTCGCCGGCCATGAACCTGATCAAGGGTGAAATCGCAACCGACGGCTCCCCGTCCTTTCGCGGCCCGGGGGGAATTTCCGTGCCGTTGGCCGCCGCGCCGGCCGTCGCCAATGGTCATCCCGTGGTGCTGGGAATACGGCCCGAGCACCTGCGCCTGTCGCCCGATCAGGGCATTCCGGTCACCGTCGTGGTGGTCGAGCCGACCGGGTCGGAAATACAGTTGATCGGCCGCACCGCCGGCGGTGATGAGATCGTCGCGAATTTCCGGGAACGCCATTCCTTCACTCCGGGCGAAACCATACGGCTCGCCGCCGAACCTGGTTTGATCCATCTGTTTGACGGCAAAACCGGAACACGATTCGAAACGCGCACTGGATGGTAAGGACCGCACTGCAAGGAAAATAAACCGGAGGAGACTACCATGAAATTCACGAGACGGGATGTAATCCGCACGACTGCAGGTGTTGCGGCGGGAGCCTTGGGAAGCCGCTTCGTCGGTTCGCCCGCTTTTGCCCAGGAGGGATTGAAGTACAAGCCTGAGGACGGCGCGAAGCTGCGGCTGCTTCGCTGGTCGCCTTTCGTCTCCGGCGATGAGACTCAATGGCTGGCCAACACCAAGCGGTTCACCGAGGCGACAGGTGTCGAGGTTCGCGTCGACAAGGAAAGCTGGGAGGACATTCGCCCCAAGGCGGCGGTTGCCGCCAATGTCGGCTCCGGCCCGGACCTCATGTTCGTCTGGTTCGACGACCCGCACCAGTATCCCGACAAGCTGCACGACGTGACGGAACTGGGTGAGTATCTGGGTTCGAAATACGGCGGCTGGCACGACGGGCCCAAGCAATATGCGACACGGGACGGCAAATTTATCGGCCTTCCTCTGGCCACGATCGGCAATGCCATCGTCTATCGCGAAAGCTGGGTGAAGGAGGCTGGCTTCTCGGAGTTTCCGAAGGACACGGCAGGCTTCCTCGAGCTTTGCAAGGCGTTGCAGGCAAAGGGACATCCGGCCGGCTTCACACACGGTCACGGCGTCGGCGACGGCAACAACTACGCTCACTGGCTGTTGTGGAGTCATGGCGGCCAGATGGTCGACGAGAGCGGCAAGGTGGCCATCAACAGCCCCGAGACGCTAAAGGCGATCGAGTACGCGCAGGCGCTCTACAAGACCTTCATTCCCGGGACTGAGAGCTGGCTCGACGTGAACAACAACCGCGCCTTCCTGGCCGGCGAACTGGGTGTCATCGCCAACGGCATTTCCGCCTACAACACGGCCAAGATCAACAAGGACAACGATCCGAAGCTGGCTGAGATCGCCAAGGACATCCGCACGACAAACCTGCCGATCGGTCCTGTCGGAAAATCCGTCGAACTGTTCCAGGTGACAACCGCCGTCATCTTCGACTACACGCCCTACCCCAATGCCGCCAAGGCCTATCTGCAGTTCATGTTCGAGGATCCGCAAATGACGGACTGGATCACCTCCTCGGCGGGCTATTGCTGCCAGACGCTCAAGGCCTTCGACAGCAACCCTGTGTGGACCGCCGACCCGAACAATGCCGCTTACGCGAAAGCCTCGGCGACGCTGCGTCCCAACGGCTTTGCCGGGCCGCTCGGCTATGCCTCGGCGGCGACCATGGCCGACTATGTCCTGGTTGACATGTTTGCCAAGGCCGTAACCGGCCAGGCGACGCCGCAGGAGGCGATGGAAGAGGCGGAGAAGCGCGCCAACCGCTACTACCGCGTCTAAGAGCACAACCGAGCCGGGCAGCCGCCATCGGCCTGCCCGGCCCGGTTCCTGAAATCGCTTGGCGGCCGCCCGGACCGACCAAGGAGACCTCCTAAGGAAGCCGTCCATGGCCGTGCCGTCCGTTGCCGCCCAGCCGCGTCCGTCGATCTTTTCGCGCCTGTCCGAAAGCCGCAATGCCCTTGGCTTCGGCTTCATGCTGCCGGCCGCGGCGCTGCTCCTGGTTTTCCTGACCTATCCGCTCGGGCTCGGCGTCTGGCTCGGCTTCACCGACGCCCGCATCGGCCGCCCTGGCATCTTCATCGGCACCGAGAACTACCAATATCTGTGGAATGACAAGGTCTTCTGGCTCTCCGTCTTCAACACCTTGCTCTACACGATCAGCGCCTCGATCCTGAAGTTCGTGCTCGGCCTCTGGCTGGCTCTTATCCTCAACGAAAACCTGCCGTTCAAATCGTTCTTCCGCGCGATAGTCCTGCTGCCATGGGTGGTGCCGACCGTCCTGTCGGCCATCGCCTTCTGGTGGATCTACGATTCGCAGTTCTCCATCCTGTCCTGGGCGCTGCAGCAGATGGGGCTGATCGACCATCGCATCAATTTCCTCGGCGATCCGACAAACGCGCGAGCCTCGGTCATCGCAGCCAATGTCTGGCGCGGCATTCCTTTCGTCGCCATCACGCTGCTTGCCGGCCTGCAGACGATCCCGCAGTCGCTTTACGAGGCCGCCACGCTCGACGGCGCGACGCGCTGGCAATTGTTTCGCTATGTGACTTTGCCGCTGCTGACGCCGATCATCGCCATCACCATGACGTTCTCGGTGCTGTTCACCTTCACCGATTTCCAGCTGATCTATGTGCTGACCCGTGGCGGGCCAGTGAATGCCACGCATCTGATGGCGACATTGTCCTTCCAGCGCGGCATTTCCGGCGGCCAGCTTGGCGAGGGCGCGGCAATCGCGGTTGCCATGATCCCGTTCCTGCTGGCGGCGATCCTGTTCAGCTATTTCGGCCTGCAACGCCGCAAATGGCAGCAGGGTGGAAGAGACTGATGGTCATGACCAAGACAGCCATGACCAAGACGACGAAACATTCGAACATCGACGAAGGCGGCATGGGCTACCTGCAAAGCGTGCCGCGCCGCGTGGTGACGGTCTATCTGCCGTTGCTGGTGTTCATGATCGTGCTGCTGTTTCCGTTTTACTGGATGACGATCACGGCGGTTAAGCCCAATCTCGAAATGACCGACTATGCCCAGTTCAATCCGTTCTGGGTGGTCCATCCGACACTCGAGCACATCCGCTATCTCTTGTTCGAGACATCCTATCCGGGCTGGCTGCTCAACACGATCATCATCTCGACCGCCGCTACGTTCCTGTCGCTGCTGGCGTCGGTCTTCGCTGCCTATGCGATCGAGCGGCTGCGATTTTCCGGGGCGCGGCAGGTCGGCCTCGCCATCTTCCTCGCCTATCTCGTACCGCCCTCGATCCTGTTCATTCCGCTGTCGGTGATGGTGTTCAACCTTGGACTTTACGACACGCCCTTCGCACTCATCCTTACCTACCCGACCTTCTTGGTCCCCTTCTGCACATGGCTTTTGATGGGCTACTTCCGCTCCATCCCGTTCGAGCTGGAAGAATGCGCGCTGATAGACGGGGCGAGCCGGTGGCAGATTCTCACCAAGATCGTGCTGCCGCTGTCGGTGCCCGGCCTGATCTCAGCCGGCATATTCGCGTTCACCCTGTCATGGAACGAATTCATCTATGCCTTGACGTTCATCCAGTCGTCCGAAAACAAGACGGTACCGGTGGGCGTGCTGACGGAGCTTGTGCGCTCCGACGTCTACGAATGGGGGGCGCTGATGGCGGGCGCGCTGATCGGCTCGCTGCCGGTCGTCGTGCTCTATTCATTCTTCGTCGAGCACTATGTTTCCTCGATGACCGGCGCGGTGAAGGAATAACGCGCCGGGGTCCATTGGCAGGCAAGCCGATGCGTCAGATGGCGCGGATGATGCCGCCGTCGACACGAATGTTCTGGCCGGTGATGTAGCCGGCGCCTTCCGAGGCGAGGAAGGCGATGGTGGCTGCGATCTCATCCGAGGTGCCGTAGCGCTGCATCGGCACGCTGTCGCGGCGCTCCTCGGTGGCCGGCAGGCTGTCGATCCAGCCGGGCAGCACATTGTTCATGCGCACATTGTCCGCGGCGTAGGTGTTGGCGAAGATCTTGGTGTAGGCGGCAAGGCCGGCGCGGAACACGGCGGATGTCGGGAACATCGGGCTCGGCTCGACCACCCAGGCCGTCGAGATGTTGATGATGGCGCCGGCCTTCTGCTTGACCATCTGCGGCGCCACGATGCGCACCGGCCGGATGACGTTGAGCAGATAGACGTCCATGCCGGTGTGCCATTGCTCGTCCGATATATCGAGGATCGGCGCGCGCGGCCCGTGGCCGCCGCTGTTGACCAGCACGTCGATGCGGCCGTAGCGATCGAGCGTCAAGTCGACAAGCCGCTGCAGATCGTCATTCGACTGGTTGGAGCCGGTGACACCGAGCCCGCCAAGCCCCTTGGCGAGCGCCTCGCCCTTGCCGGAGGACGACAGGATCGCAACCTTGAAACCGTCCGCCGCCAGGCGCTTTGCCGCTGCCGCACCCATGCCGCTGCCACCGGCCACGACCACTGCCACTTTTTCTACACTCATGTTGATTTTCCTTCGCGCAGGTTGGCGAGGCTCTGAAAGCCATGTTTCCGAGGTCTAAGCAATGCTATAACCGGTTTTGCTATCTGGTTCGAACCAGAAAGCCTGAAATCAAGCTGTAGAAAAACTACTGCATGCCCGAAGCCTTCCTCAGCCTGCCGCCGTTGAATGCGCTGCGCGCGTTCGAGGCCGCCGCACGTCATCTCAACTTCCGCATTGCCGCCGAAGAGCTGAACGTGACGCAAGGGGCGGTGGCGCAGCACATACGCGGGCTGGAAGCCGATCTCGGTGCAAAACTGTTCGAGCGTCTGCCGCGCGGCCTGGCGCTGACCGACGAAGGCCGCGCCTATGTGCCCAACATCCGCCGCGCCTTCGATCTGATCTCGGAGGCCACTTTGCTGTTGCGGCCCGAACCCGCGCGGCTGACGATCAGCGTGACGCCCAGCTTTGCCACCAAATGGCTGATCCCGAAACTGCCCGAGTTCGTGGCGCACAATCCGCTGGTCGATCTGCGCATTCTGGCCAGCGAAAGCCTGTCGAGTTTCCAGGCCGACGGCGTCGACATTGCGGTCAGGCAAGGCCGCCCGCCCTTCGGCGCCGGACTGATGGTGGACCTGTTGTTCCCACAGGAGATCGTCGCCATCTGCAGCCCTTCCCTGCTGCCGACCGGCACGACCGGGATCGCGCCGACCGACATCCAGCATCACGTGCTGCTCCACGACGCGCACAATCTGTGGCCGGAGTTCATGGAAAAGGCGCTTGGCCTGAAGATGGCCACTGAGGCCAAACGCATGCGCTTCAACCAGACCGGCCTGGCGATCGACGCCGCCATTGCCGGCCAGGGCATCGCGCTGGCCAGCCGGTTTCTCGTCGCCGCCGACATCGCCGCTGGCCGGCTGGTGCAGCCGATCCACGCGGAAATGCGCGGCACGCAGGATTTTTATGTCGTGATCCCGCGCAAGCAGCGCCACCCCGAACCAACTCAAGCCGTGCGGCAATGGCTGCTGGATGAGGGAGATGTTTTGCCGCCTCCGCTGTGAGCGCCGCACATCGAGCGCCTCAGCGTTCAGCCTCTGCGCGCAATGTCGGTCGCTACCGCCTTCGCCTCGCGGCCGATCTCCCGGAGCAGGCCGGTGACCGGGTTGTAGAAGCCGACGAGGTAAAGGCCGAGTTGCGAGGAGCGAGCGTTGACGCCGCTGCGTTCCGGTTGCAGCTCGGCCGGAATGAATTTCTCGTAGCCCGGGCGGTAGCCGGTGGCGAGGATGACGGCGTCGAACGCTTGCTGCCTGCCGTCGGCGAACGCAGCGCCGTGTTCGGTGAAGCGCGCTATGTCGGGCGCGATCTTGATGGCGCCGTTGGTGATCGCGTCCACCGTGCCGACATCGATCACCGGGATGCGGCCAACCTCGTCGATCTGCTGCAGGATGCCTTGCTGGGGCCGCACGATGCCGTATTTTTCGAGCTTGCCCAGTGCGAAATCGAGAATGATCGGGAACATCCAGTCGTTCAGCGCCTGGGGCATTGGCCGGCTGGCGATGCCGACCATCTGGATCGGCACGCCGAACAGCTGGCGCGGCACGATGTGGACGCCCTTGCGCACCGAAATGGTGGGCTTGGCGCCACCTTCGGCAAGGTCCAATGCGATCTCGGCGCCGGTGTTGCCCATGCCGACGATCAGCACCGAACGGCCGGCAAAGGGCGCGGCCTGCGTATAGTCGGCGCTGTGCAGAATTTCGCCCTTGAAGGCCTCGATGGCGGCGAGCCGAGGGATGATCGGCTCGGCATTGTTGCCGCTGGCGACGACGACATGACGCGCCATCAGGCTCTCCGATCCCGTCTCGACCAGAAAACCGCTGTCGTCGCGACGAATGGCTTTCACCGTCACGCCGAAGCGCGGGCGGAGGTCGAATTTTCTGGTGTAGTCGTCGAGGTAACGAACCACCAGTTCGCGCGGCACGTAGCGCGGATAGCGCTTCGGGAATGGCAAGAACGGCAGCGAGGAGAACGACTTGACCGTATGCAGATGCAGCCGCCGATAGTGATGCCGCCAGGCGGGCGCCACCTCCGCGGCTTTTTCGAGGATAACGAAATCCACCCCTACCCGCTTCAGGCAGGCGCCGACCGCTAGGCCGGCGGGGCCGGCACCGACAATCACGACAGTCGTGTCCAAGCGATTCTCCTCCCGCCGGGCTGGCTGAGGCTATGCGCAGAGACGCAGGAGGGACAAGTCACCTGTTCCGCAATATCCCCGCCTTGGCCAGCGTCTCCATGCCGTCGCAGAGATGTTTCTTCAGCACGCGCACGGCTTCCGCCGCATCGCGCTTGCGGCAGGCGGCGAGCAGTTCGCGGTGTTCGGCCTGCGAGACACCGCGATAGTCGAGGCTGGACAGGAGCATGCGGACATAACGGTCGGCGGCATTGTGGTGCGCTTCGATCAGGCCGAGCAGCCGGGCGTTGCCGCAGCCGCTGTAGAGCGCCTGATGGAAGGTCCGGTTCAGCGCTCCCCAACGGGCGACATCGGGCTCGGCGTCGATGCGGGCGGCGGCGCATGAGCCTGTCGGGTCTCACCGATGTCGCTACACAGCGCGACGACCAGCCCGCGGTGGAAGCTATCTGCCTCAACCCGATGCGCGGCGGCGACGCCAGGCTCGGCGCCTCGCTGCAGCCGGCCTTTCGCGATCTGGTGCGCAACACCGACATGGCCGCCCGCATCGCGGCGCGCACGCTGCGCATGCTGCCCGGTCTCGGCCCGCCCCGGGTAATGAATGTCTATCCCGGCAACCGCCCGATGCTGTCGGACGGGCTGCCCGTTGCCGGCCGGACCGCGATCGAGGGGCTGTACGTGCATGGCGGCATGGGCTCGATCGGCATGCACGCCGCCCCCGCCACCGCGCGCTGGCTGGCAGAGGCCGTGCTTTCAGGCGACGGCAATCCGAAGCAGACTTGGCTCAGGCCGCAGCGATTTGCGGGATGGGAAGGATGAGGCTGGGCGACCTCGTGTCGATGTATCCGGGCCATCATCGCGAAGAGGAAGCCAGCGTTGCGCCCTAGCCGATATGCTCGGCGCGCAGCTTCTTCTTCATCTGCTCAAGGGCAACCTCGCCGCCTGCGGCCAGCTCGTCGGCGATCCTGGCCAGTTCGTTATCGGCGTTGCGGTATTTGCTCCCCCAGGCGCCGAGCGTCGCCAGCACCGGCAACAGATCGATGCCGGCCTCGGTCAGCCGGTAGATCGCCTTGAGCTTGTGGGTGGGGTCGTCGCTTTTGGTGACAATGCCCTCATCCTGCAAGGTCTGCAGCCTCTCGGCCAGCGTGCGCGACGAGATGCCCTCGTCGGACTGCAAGAACTCCCTGAAGTGCGTCTTCCCGGCGAAAACAAGGTCGCGGACGATCAGCAGCGTCCAGCGGTCGCCAAGCAGCTCGAGCGACAGGCTGATGGGGCAACCGGATCTTTCCCTGGTCGACATTACTATGGTTCCATTTTTAAATCACTTTACTATTGACATCATTTTTCCCTTGCGTCAATGATTTCAAAAGTAAACCATTTTCCACCTGGACGCCACCCAGGTCGAATGAGGAGAGAGACGATGAGAAAGCTGATCCTGCAAATGCAGATGTCGGTCGACGGTTTTGTCGGCGCGGCCGGCGACGAGCACTGGCAGCTCTGGGAATGGGGCGGCAACTGCCCGTGGGACGACGAGTTGAAGCAGGATTTCAACGCCGTGTTCGCCGGCATCGACACCATCCTGCTCAGCCGCAAAATGGCCGAAGAGGGTTACCTCACCCATTGGGGCAATGCCGCCAAGAACTATCCGCGCGATCCCTTCTACGCCTTTGCGCAACGCATCGTTGAGGCGCGCAAGGTGGTGCTGAGCGACAAGCTCACGGCATCGCGGTGGGAGCGCACGGCGCTGGCCAGCGGCGACCTGCCGCGCGAGGTCAAGGCACTGAAAGCCGAGGGCGGCAGCGACATGGCCGTGTTCGGCGGCGCCGGCTTTGCCTCGGCGCTGATTGCGGCGGGGCTGGTCGACGAACTCCAGCTGTTCATCAATCCGGCAGCGCTCGGCGACGGCGAGCGGATATTTGACCAGGGCGGCTTCAGAAAACTGCGCCTGCTCGGCACGAAAGCCTATGCCTGCGGCATGGTGGTCAACCGCTACGCCCCGGCTTGATCTGGTTCAAGGTTTGAATCTGTGAACCGCTGCAACTCCTTGTTTTCAAGAGAATTCCGGGCGGAGAACCGCTGGTGCTTTCCTGGGAACTGCTCTAGAAATTGATCTCGACCGAGGCAGCACTCCGCTTCGCCTGTCCATGAAACACCGCCTCGATGTTGTTGCCGTCGGGGTCGAGCAGAAAGGCTGCGTAGTAGCCGGGATGGTAGGGCCGCTCGCCCGGCGCACCATTGTCGGTGCCACCGGCATCGAGGCCCGCCTTGTAGAAGGCATCGACCATGGCGTTGTCCCTGGCCTGGAAGGCCAGATGATGGCGCCCGGTCAGTTGCCCCCTCGCCGCCCGGCTGTCGAGACTGGATATGAACAATTCGTCGGCCCAGAAATAGTCCTCGGCCTCGCCACCGATCGGAACACCAAGCACCTTGAACACCGCTTCATAGAAGCGCCGGCTAGCCTTGAGATCCCTGACCACCAGCTGAATGTGGTCGATGAGGCGGCCGCGATGCAGCTCCATGAGCGATATCTCCCGTTCACGAGACCACAAACCTAGCGCCGCAGAGCGGCTCGTCAATTCGGCAGCGCATTTTGTCGGCGACGCGCAGTCCTTGCGCCGCCTACCTTCACGACATCCGGTAGACTTCCGCACAAACCGGATAAAAAATGCAACCGGATTGTCGGATTCGAAATCCCGCCAACGTCCTTCGGACGCAAGCGGCGTGACGAGGCTGGAAAAAGTCGCGCCGCATCGAACCGAATTCAGGAGAAGACCATGAACAATTCCTATCGTTGGGTCATCGTCGCGGCGGGGGCGCTGATGACCTGTGTGGCGCTCGGCGCGATGTTTTCGCTGGCGATCTTTCTCGAGCCGATGGCGCTGGACACCGGCTGGTCGCGCACCGGCATTTCGAGCGCCATGACGCTGAACTTTTTGGTGATGGGCGCCGGCGGCTTCGCCTGGGGCGCCATCTATGATCGCGTCGGCGCCCGCCCCGTCGTCTTTGCCGGCGCGGTGCTGCTTGGCCTGTCGCTGGTGGTGGCGAGCCGCGCCAATTCGCTCATCGTCTTCCAGCTCAGCTACGGCGTCATCGTCGGGCTGGCGGCGAGCGCCTTCTTCGCGCCGATGATCGCGCTGACCACCGCCTGGTTCGACACTCATCGCAGCCTTGCCGTGTCGCTGGTGTCGGCCGGCATGGGCGTGGCGCCGATGACCATCTCGCCCTTCGCGCGCTGGCTGATCACGGCCTATGACTGGCGCACGGCGATGTTCGACATCGGCATCATGGCCTGGGTGTTGTTGCTGCCAGCCGTGTTGCTGGTGCGCCAGCCGTCGGCGGCCGTCGCGGCAGCGGATGGCAGCGCGCCGGCGCCTGCCGCCGATCCCGGAATGAGCGTCGGCCAGGCGCTGCGCTCGCCGCAATTCCTGGTGCTGGGCATGACCTTCTTCGCCTGCTGCGCGGCGCATTCGGGACCGATCTTCCACATGGTGAGCTATGCCATGTCGTGCGGCGTAGCACCCATGGCCGCCGTGTCGATCTACAGCGTCGAGGGCCTTGCCGGCCTTGGCGGGCGCGTGCTCTACGGCGTGCTCGGCGACAGGCTGGGCGCCAAGCCGGTGCTGATCGTGGGCCTCGCCATCCAGGCGGTGGTGATTGCCGCCTATCTCGCCGTCGGCAATCTCGAGCAGTTCTATCTCCTGGCCATCATCTTCGGCGCCACCTATGGCGGCGTCATGCCGCTCTATGCCGTGCTGGCGCGCGACTATTTCGGGCCGCGCATCATCGGCACGGTGCTCGGCGCCGCCACGCTGCTGTCCAGCCTCGGCATGTCGTTCGGGCCGCTCGCCGGCGGCATGATCTTCGATGCCTATGCCAGCTATTCCTGGCTGTTCATCGGCTCGGCGCTGGTTGGCCTGGGTGCCGCCGGCATCGCCATCGCCTTCCCGCCGCAGCCCGGCCGGGAGCAGCTGCAAGCGGCTTGAAATCCCTGGTTCCCGCCCGGCGCGGAAATCTGTTTGCCCCATGCATGCGATTATGAAAGGCTTCCGGCCGAAGACACCGCACGCCGGCCAGGCCGGCGTGCGATCCTAGCCAAGTCTGTTCACGGAGGCAGCTGCAGTGGGCCTGGAAGCCGAGGACGCGAGAGGCTGGTCGACCCTGTTGGGTGCGGCGGAGAAAGGCGACATCGAGACCCTCCGCGCCGAGCTGGCGGCGGGGGCTGACGTCAACCAGACGGATGAGGGCGGCTGGTCGGCGTTGCATCTGGCGGCCCACAACGCCCGCGGCCCGGTGCTCGAAGCGCTGATTTCGCATCCGCAGATCGACGTGAATTCAAGGAACAAGTGGAAGAGCACGCCGCTCAGCCTCGCCGCGGCCAAGGGACACCACGCCGCCATAACGGCGCTGGTCAAGCATCCCGACATCGATATCGACGCGCGCGCCGACTATTATGGCCGGACCGCCCTGATCGAGGCGGCAAGGACCGGGCATCTGGATATCGTCAAGCTGCTCGCCGAACACGGCGCCGATGTCAATGCGGCCGACAAGACCGGCCGCAACAGCGCGCTCATCGAGGCGATCAAGGGGCGGCACTACGACGTGGCGCAATATCTGCTGGAAACGAGGAAGGTGAACTTCCTCAACAAGGACATGCGGCTCAATGCCTTGATCTGGGCCGGCAGCACCCGCAATGCCGAGCTTATCGAGACACTGGAAGCAGCGATCCACGCCTTCTTCGAAGGCAAGTAAGCGCGTCAGATCGCTCCGCCACATTTCTCCCAGCGCGACATCTCACGGGCCTAAAGCGCGTCGCGCTGAAACGGATTCAAGCGACGCGCTTCAAGTCTTTGTTTTGATGCATGTCGTTGTCCCAGAACCGCAGCACACTTCTGGGCGACATGCATTAGGTCGGCGACAACGCGATCCCTTCGACAGCCAGGATGCGTGTCCTGGCGCTGCGAAAGCGGATCTCCTTCAAGCGCTCGTATTCCGGCGAGTCATACCAGGCCGAAAGCGATGCCATGTCGGGAAATTCGATGATGACGAGACGGTGCGGGTGCCAGTCGCCCTCGAACACCTTGGTCGCGCCGCCGCGCGCGAGATAGCGGCCGCCGTAGCGCTCCTCGGTGGCCGGAACCTCACGCCTGTATTGATCGAATACGGCCGCGTCGGTGATATCGACATCGGCAATAAGATAGGCTGCCATCCCATGTGTCCTCCCCGTGTGCCAATCGTCCCTTCTCAAATTGCCTTGCACATCATCAGCAACGGCATCGGCGCCCGCCGCTACTGATGCGGCAATCATATTAGTATCAAATCATATTAAGCGCATCCGAGGAGACGGCTTGGTGAACCAAGCTATCAGGCGCCGCCGGCCTCCACCGTCCTTGCGACCACCCAGCGATGCTTGCCAATCTTGCGGGCGCGCTGAAAACCTTGGCGTTCAAACATCGCCAGCGTGCCATTGTGCAGGAAGGCTCCAGCGACCGAGCGTCCCTCTGCGTCTTCGGGATAGCTTTCCACAGTGCCGCCGCCGAGGCGGGCGATCTCGGCGAGCGCGCCGGCAAGTGCTGCCGCAGCCACCCCCTTGCCGCGATAGGCCTTGTCGGAGAAGAAGCAGGTGATGCGCCAGTCCGGTAGGCTCGTCAGCCCTTCCTCATAGGCGCGCCGGTGCTTTATGCGCGGCAGCTCCTGGGTCGGCCCGAACTGGCACCAGCCTACACAGGCCACGCCGTCGAAAACGAGCGCCGCATGTGCATGGCCCTCGCGGACCCGGGCCTCCTTCTCGGCGCGGTTCCCGGCAGCGCCGACGCCTTTGGCGTGGAAGGCCATGCACCAGCAGCCGCCCCACACGCCATTGTGCCGCTCGACCAGCGTGGCGAAATGCGGCCATGTGGTCTCGTCGAGGGGTTTTGCGCTGAAGCTCATCGTGACCTCCTTGGCTTGTCAACCCGTCCCGGAGCGCAGCGCCTCGCGGGCGGCGTCGTCGCGGGGCAACCGTTCGTCGGAGATCAGCACCACCGGGCAGCGGCAGTGTTGCAGCACGCTGCTGGTCGTCTCGCCGAACAGCAATTCCTCGCCAGGCCGTCGCGCCACGCCCATGACGATCATCGCCACCCCCCTGCCGGCCTGGCGGGCAATGGCATCGGCGGCGGCGGCCCTGCTGCGGATGGCAGTCTCGACCTCTACGCCGTAGCGGTCGGCAAGCGCAACGATGTCCTTCAGCACCGCCTCCCTGCGACGATGCGAGACGGTGTCGCGCGGCTCGTCGCGGCCGACCCGCGCGACATAGAGCATCTTGACCGGCGCGCCGGTGACGGCGGCAATGGCAAGCGCCAGCTCGGCGCCACGGCGGGCGACTGACGTGCCGTTGACCGGCACCAGGATCCGGCCGGCCCCGGCTCCGAGCCTCGGCATCTGCCGGCCGGCGGCGGCGGGTTTCAAAACCAGGCAGAGCGGGCCGTCGAAAGCGCCGGCGATCTCATCGAGGCGGCGGGTGAAGCTGCCCTTGGCGGCAAGCGCGCGACCGAGCCCGACAATCAGCATGCCGTAACCCTTGCGCGCCTCCCTCGCCACGGTCTCGGCCGATACGTGCCTGCCGTGCCTGCGGGTGACAGGAGCCCTGGCGGCGGGCCGCTCGTCGGCCTCCTTCGCCGCCTCGCGGTTGTGCTCGGCCCCCTTCTCGATCTCCTCCAGTTCCACTCCCGGCTCGGCCTCGTTCTCGCCGCCGGCATGCAACACTGTCATCGGCTTGCCGGCGCCGATCACGCCGGCCATGTAGGCGGCGAAGCGGCCGACGACGCCCTCGTCGGCTACCACCAGCAGCCGCTCCAGATTGGCGACGAAGCCGCGCTGGTCGACCTCCTCGCGCTCCAGCCGCTTCTTTTCGGCCTCGCCGAGTGTCAGGCGACCAAGTGCCCAGCGCAGCGTCGGCGGCATCGCTAGGGTGGTGATGACGGCCATGGTGACGATCATGGTGAAGAGGTTGTGCGAAAGTACGCCGATCGAAAGGCCGATCGAGGCGACGATGACCTCGGTCGAGCCGCGCGCGTTCATGCCGCAGCCGACCGCGATGCCCTCGCGGCGGCTCATGCCGGCCAACTCCGCGCCGATGAAGGCGCCGGCGAACTTGCCCAAGCTGGCGATGGCAACCAGCGCCACGGTGAGCAGCGCAAGCTGCCGATCAAGGAGCACGGTGAGGTCCGCCGAGAGACCAGCGACACCGAAGAACACCGGCATGAACAGCGCCGTGATGACGCCGCGCAACTGGCCCTCGATGTGGCGCGACAGAATCGGCGACTCGCCCACAAGGATGCCGGCAACGAAGGCACCGAGCACGGTGTGGACGCCGATCAGGTCGGTGATCAAAGCCATCACGCCCATGATGGCGAGGATGACGGTGACGACGGCATATTCGCTGCTGAAACTGTCGTTGGTCCAGCGGATAGCGTCGAAGACGATGCGGCGGCCGATGGTGAAGGAAAAGGCCATGAAGGCGGCGACGCCCGCAAGCGTGAAGGCAAGGCTGCCGAGGTCGATGCGGCCCTTGGTCGCGATGCCGATTGTGATGGCGATGATCACCCAGCCGATCGTGTCCTCGAAAATCGCCGAGGAGACGATGATCTGGCCGAGGTCGCGGC
Source organism: Mesorhizobium sp. WSM4306 (assembly GCF_007003975.1). Taxonomy (GTDB): domain Bacteria; phylum Pseudomonadota; class Alphaproteobacteria; order Rhizobiales; family Rhizobiaceae; genus Mesorhizobium. The sequence goes on along the minus strand of NZ_VFTC01000019.1, from coordinate 72,193 downwards.
GCATGAAGTTCATCTCGCGCACCACCATTGCGACGATCTTGACCGAGGAGATCGACAGCGCGGTGCCGAGGAAGAGGCCGGCGACGACGCGCTCGCTGCCCTCGGCGAGCAGCGACGCCGGCATGGCCTGCGCGGCCGCGAAGCCGAGCACGAAGGGAATCGCGACGCCGGCGGCGGAGATGGAGAAGCAGGCGCGGCCGACCCTGCGCACCAGTCTGAGGTCGGTCTCCATGCCGGTGAGCAGGAGCAGCATCAGCACGCCGAGCTGGGCGATGGCGTTGATCATGCTCTTTTGCGAGGCGTCGCCGGAGAAAACCAGACGCTCCGCCTCAGGCCAAAGCCAGCCGAGCAGCGAGGGTCCGAGCAGGATGCCGCCGATGAGCTGACCCATGACGGCCGGTTGGCCGATGCGTTCGAGCAGCTCGCCGAGGCCGCGCCCGACGACCAGCAGCAGGATGATTTCCAGAACGAAAATGCCTTCGCTGGACATGCCGGTCTTTTCAGCCGGCAAGGCTGCGCCCGGGGTGAGCAACAGGCTCGCCGCCGCGATCACGACAAGCCAGCGCCATTTGTGCGGGAACGATAAAGACATGCACCCCTCATTCTGCCGGAAATAACGGTTGCATGCGACATCGGTTGCACGGGCGCCGCTCCCATCAAGCACATCCGGCGAGGTCACGACAATTCGATTCAAAGGCGGCTGTGGATGTTTGCTTTCGGGTAAAGCGAGTCGCACATGTTCGGCGCACGGCGGGCAATAAGGAGAAGCTAATGAAAAGCGACTTTGCCGCCGCCCGGCTGCATCTGGAGCGGGCCGGCCACTATCTGCGCGGCGACGACGAAACGAGCAGCGAGGCCCTTGCGGCGCTCGACCTGTTGATCGAGGCGATCGTTGCGGCCCAGTACACACGGCCGGTGGCGGAGGTGGTGGATTTTCCACGGTCGGCAAGGCTGCGGTAGTCCCACGAGGAGGCCGCTTCGGGTAGGAGCGGCCTCGGCGTGCCATCGGCTGGACGAGCCGGCAATCGCCCGTCTTTGATCGCGTCCGACGGGGCAAGGTTCGGGCTCGCCGTTAGCACGTTGATAAGCATTTGGTAATAAAAGACAGACAATGGAATACAGGCTCGATCCAGTGCATAGGATGCGGGTATCCTCGGCGGATTCGTGTCATGCGCATTAGAAGCCAGATCATCCTCAGCATGGTGAGCGCCGCGGCCTTGATCGGGCTGGTTGGCGGCGTTGCCATCTTCACGCAGATCGCCGCGACCAAATATCTTGGACTGACCGAAGCGACCAACGTCGCGCGCGAACTGGCCGACACCATCGTCTTCAAGCCGTCCGACGGGACGCCTTCGCTGTTCGAGCGGCCTGACGCGCTCAAGCAATTCATGGAGCACCAGCACCGCCGCATGCGTCGGGACTTCCTGGTCCTCGACCGCAACAAGATTGTCGTCGCCCATGCGGCCGACGAAGAGCACCAAGTCGGCGACAAGTTCGATCACGATCCCGGCAACGAGATCAGCCAGACGCTGGAAGACGGCGTCCCGCGCAGATTCGTCGACCCGGAGGAAGTCAACGCCATACTCGCCGTGCCGATCGAATATCCCGAGGATACGATCATCGGCGCCGTGCTGCTGGAATATGATCCCGTTCTGCATGCAGCCGAACAGCGCACCAACAGCATGCTCTGGCTGGTTGGTCTCAGCGCGGCGGCGGCCGTGCTGGTCGCGGTGGGGTTTGCATGGATGCTGCTCAGCCGTTTCGGCTCCGGCCTCAAGGATATGATGGGCGGCATGGAAGCGCTGGCGAAGGGCAATGCCATGACCCGCATCAGCCATGCCCGCAAGGATGAATTCGGACAGCTGGCCGACGGGTTCAACACCATGGCGGACCAGCTTGCATCGGCGCGGGCGCATGTCGAGGATATCGTCGAGACGGCGGCCGAAGGCATCGCGGTGCTGGACAGCGACGGCCGCATCGCCAGCGCCAATCCGGCGGCCGCAACGATGATCGGGCGCCGCGCCGACAAGATCGTCGGGCAGCAATGGGATTCGGTGCTGACGGTGCGCGACCCGAGAGGTGGCGCCTTCGCAGCCGGCACTTCACCGATCGAAATGGCCTTGGCCACCGGCCGCCAGCACCAGCGCGAGGTGCGCCTGACCAAATCCGATGGATCTCATCTGCCGGCTATCGCCAGCTGCAGCCCGCTCAGCCGATCCGACGGCGGTCTGGTCCTCACCCTCAACGACATCAGCGAGCTGCGCCGCGCCGAAGGGGTCGTCAATGAGCGTGCCGATCAGCTGGCGGTGCTTAACCGCGAGCTGCACGAGAAGTCGGAAACCACCACCCGCCTGGTCAAGCTTGGCGAGCTGTTGCAGGCCTGCGTGACCTTCCCCGAAGCTTTCTCAGTGGTCGGCACGGCCATGACCGAGTTCCTGGGCGGCTTGAGCGGAACCGTGCATTTGACCAGCGCCTCGCGCAATCTGGTCGAGGAGATGGCGCATTGGGGCGACGTTCGGTCGAGCGCCACGCAATTTGCGCCGGAAGACTGCTGGGCGCTGCGGCGCGGCCAGGAGCATGTCGCCGGCCCGGGCATGCTGACGCCGCGCTGCGCCCATATCACCGAGAATGGCAAGAAGGGCTACGTCTGCATGCCGCTGGCGGCGCAAGGCGAGACGCTCGGCATCCTGCATCTGTGCGAACCGAACGCAGCCGAGAAGCCGCAATGGCTGGCTGAAAGGCAGCAGATCCTGCGCGGCGTCGTCGACACGCTGGCATTGGCGCTGGCCAATCTGCGCCTGCGCGAGACGTTGCGGCAGCAATCGATCCGCGATCCGAACACCGGCCTGTTCAACCGGCGCTATCTCGAGGAAACGAGCAGCCGTGAGCTGCGCAGAATGGAGCGCTCGGCCCAGCCGCTGACGATCCTCATGCTCGACGTCGATCATTTCAAACAGTTCAACGACACGTTCGGTCACGAAGCCGGCGACCTCGTGCTGAAGCAAGTCGCCGCCACATTGATCGAGCACGCGCGCGAAAGCGACGTGGTGTCGCGCTACGGCGGGGAGGAATTCGCCATCGTCATGCCGGGATGCTCGCTCGAGGAAGGCGCCGAGCGGGCGGAAGCACTGCGCCAGGCAATCAGGCTGCTTCACCTGACGCATCGCGGCCGCACGCTGGGCACCGTGACGGTCTCGTTCGGTGTCGCCGCCTACCCCGAGCATGGGTCGGGTTGGGCAGAAATCACCAATGCCGCCGACCACGCGCTCTACGATGCCAAAGGCGAAGGACGCGACCGCGTCGTCGTCGCCAAGAGCGCAGCTCCCGGCGAGCGGCCCGCGATCCAGCTGGTATCGGCCGCCGCGAAAGCGAGCGTGGACAACAAGGGCTAACTGGCGGTCCGAGCTGCAATCAGCACTGCCGATATACCGTCTCTCGCCGTCAAGCGTGGCCACCAGGGCCATTGGAGCCGTGCCAGGCTGGCGAATGACGCTCGGCAATTCGGAAATTGCCCTCCTCGAAATATCTGGCCTTCAGCCATGTGGTCGACGGTCCGCTCCGGTAGCGGCTGTCGGCGCGCTTCGAGATGATGCCCTCAAGCCCCACCTTGTCGATGGCGCGAAGGATCGCCAGCGCATCGCCGTCGAAATGCTCGCTGTACCGGATCTTGCCGGCGCCAGGCTCAACCAGTTGCCACAACACGTGCTTGCGCTGCAGCAGGGGCAAGGGGGCAAGATTGCGACCATCGAGATGGAGGATGTCGAACGCCACGAACACCAGCCGGCTCGGCTCATTCCAGATCGCGGCTTCCAGCGCAGGGTAATCGGGAGCGCCCTGCTCACCGGCTACAATGACCTCGCCGTCGAGAATGGCAGCCCTGCATGGCAGCTCGACTGCCAGCGCGATGGGCCAGTATTTTGCCGTCCAGTCATGGCCGTTCTTGCTGAAAAGACGCACACCGCCTTGATCGATGATGAGCTGCGTCCTGTAGCCGTCGAACTTGACCTCGTGAACCCATCCCTCATCGTCGGGCGGTTGCTTGACCAGAGTCGGGATCTGCGGCGGAATGAACTCCAGCCGGCCGCCGCTGACCTTGCTACGCTTACTCAATGACGGACACCTTTGACCGCGTAGCGGGGGGCGTTGTCGGCACAGGCAGCGACACCCCAGCTATCTGGACGCCTGCCGCCTGTGCCGAGCCCCCGCCGGACTATCGCGAACATCTACGGACGAGGCCGGAATGTCGTTAGCTTCGCATCCAGATACTTATCCTGGCGTACATATCTCGCTCTCGGTGCGGCGATCTTGCACCGACTGGCCGATGCTGCCCAGGATTGCCACTGGCTCATGCGGTCCCTTGGCCAAATTCGGGCGACCCAGTTAAGGTCTGTTGGTCTTCAGGCCTGAAGACCAACAGACGTTAAAGCGCGTCGCGCTGAAACGAATTCAAGCGACGCGCTTTAAGTCTTTGTTTTGATGCATGTCGTTGTCCCAGAACCGCAACACACTTCTGAGCTCATGCATTAGTCCATCAAAAGCACCAGGGCGGGATGCAGTTTCTTCAGGTTCGGCAATGATTTCGATTGCCAGGGTATGTCGGGCGTTCCACGCACGACGAGTCGAACATCGGGATGCTTGCGTACCTCGATGGTAAATTTCGCCAGCAGGTTGATGCCGGAAGAGTTGAGAAAGTGAAGGTCCTTCAGATTGAGTGTAATAGAAGCGGGACTTGAGGCAAGAACACTGGTCGCCAAAGCCGTGATGGGTGCACCGGCCTCGGAACTGGCAAGCCGCATTGCGCCGTCGAAGAAGATATCGCTTCCTTCGTTCCACACGCGGTAGTCGTCTGTCTTGATTTCCATGGCCTGGCTTCGCTTCTTCTAGTTGTGCGCTTGCGAGATCGGAATGGAGGCATAGGTTTCCAGGCAAATCCGATCGCTTTCGTCGGCGGAGCTGAATATCCAGGCCAAGCGTGCGCCATAGTCGCTCATCAACGTCAGCAATCCGAGTCCGGAGCGTGACACGTCGGGGCTCGCGGCATTCGCTTCAATTCGCTGTATCAGCAGGTCTCTGGGGTCGCCAACCGTGATGTCCGCCAGGAGGTTTTTGAACTCGGAGGCGTCTTTACCATCGACGTCATTCGACACCTTGAGCTTGAAGCACTCCGAATCCATCGACGCCTCGATCACGATCTCGCCCGGTGCACGAAACTTGACTGCGTTCTCGATTAGCTCGTTGACCAGATATCCTATGCTGTGCCGCACTTCGATGTAGTCATTGCGCGACGACCGGAAGCGCAACGCGAAAAGATCGGCGATGAAGTCCGAGGTGGTGGCACAATGACGCCAACTCAAGTCGAGAGGTCCGTCGAACAGCCGAACGCGACTGACGCTCTCCTTCATCCCGATTGCAATGTCAGGGGTCCCGAACAGCGTTGTCATTGCTATGTGTGCCTGATGATCACGAGGGTGATGTCGTCATGGATCTTCTGGACTCCGATATGGGCCATCAGATCCTCGATGATCCCGGTCTTGATGTCCTCGGCGCTCCCGCCGTAACGTTTTTTTGCGCTCTGGCAGAGGCGCTCGAACCCGAATAGCCTTTTGTCCTGATCCTCCGCCTCGGTCACACCGTCGGTGTGCAGCACGATCACGTCGCCACTCTCGAACTGGATGTCACGCGTGTCGACGAACTTCGAGATGTCATTCTCCAGACCAACCGGCATACCCAGATCGAGCGTATCGATGCGTTCGACCTCCCCGTCCGCACGCACGACGAGAACGTCCTCATGCTGGCCGGACAGCGTTACCCGCTCATCCTCGAAGTCAAGAAAGGCCAGCGAGAGATGCTTGCCGGTGTTCGTCCGCTCGATGTTCTTGTAGATCGCTCTGTTCAGACGGTCCAGAAACTGGTGCGGATCCGCTTCGTCGGACTCCTGCAGCGCGCGTGCAACGGATTGGACCATCAGCATCAGCACGCCGCTCTCGAGACCATGACCGGTCACGTCGCCGATGCCGATCTTGATCCGTGATCCGTTCTGCAGGACGTCGTAATAGTCACCGCCCACCTCGTCGGCCGGCCGCATGTAAGCTGCGATCTCCAGCCCCGGAATCGCTTCGAGTTCGAATGGTTTCGGCAGGACCATCAACTGGATCTGCTTGGCAACCGCGAGCTCGGCGCCGAGACGGACGTTCTCGTCCTGCAGCTTTTCGTTGAGAGCGGAAATCTCCTGATTGGCGTCGCCGAGCTCTCTGGTTCGTTCGTCGACGAGTTGCTCGAGGTTTTCCGTGTGGAAGCTGATCTGCTCGGCCATGCGGTTGAAAGCGATGCCAGCGGCTCCAACCTCGTCGCGCGTTGGAATGCTGACGCGGACTGAATAGTCTTTGGACTGGAGCCGCTGGGCGGCACTGGCAAGCGCCCTGAGGCCCGCGGTGATCCGCTTCGAAATTCCGAGCACGGCCGCGAAAACAATCAGAAGCGAAACGATGATCGCACCGATCTGGAAGAGCAGGATACGATTGGTTGCGCGCGAAATGCTCTTCTGCGCGGCAAACAGGGACGCGTAGATCTCCCGTTCGGGAACGACGATCCCGACCGACATAGTTTCGGACTTGATCGGTCCCGAACTCCACAGATTGGTCGGCTTCAGTCGCTTGAGGACAACAATGTAGGGAACGCGTTCGCCCTTGTTGTCGAGCATGATATGCTGAATGACACCGTCATTGTTCTGGCCAAGAGGCAGCGATGCGATAGCCGGCTGCGTACTTCCCCGCAGGGACCGCTCCAGGCCGGTGACGCCCTGCGTGCCCGCGTCGCTTGATGAAGTCAGGCCGATGATCGCCTGGCCCGACGGATTGATCGCCACCACATTGCCAGTCGACATGGTGAGGAAGCCGAACCCGGTTTCAGCGATCTTCACCCTTTCGACGACTTCCGCGAGTTGATCGAGAGTGATGTCCGCTCCCGCCGTGCCGGCGATGCCGGTGCGATCGCGCGTCCACAACGGGTGGAAAAAGCTGACGATCAGCTTTCCCGTGATTGCATCGGTGTAAGGGGCTGTCTGGGTGATATCGTCAGGGACCGGACGCGACGCCGGATCCCTTGCCCATTGCTGCCATGAACCATAGATTCCCGGAAAGAAGAACTCCCAGAACTCCGCCTTGTTGTGGCCCGGATAAAGCTTGTCGAAGGTCTGCGCCTGGTTCGTATACGGCACAGTCCTGAAGATCGGCCGTTCTTTTGGACCAATATAGTACATTTGCAGTTTGGACGATCCGCTGGCCATGAGAGTCGGCGCGACGAGATCGATCACGGTACTGTCATCTATTTCCTTCTGAACGCCCGGCAGCGGAGCGTGGTCGGCGCCCAGCAGGTAGCCCCAGACACTGATCACAGAAGGCGCGCCCGGCAGGTTCTGCGCCCAATCGCCCTGCGCGTCGTAGACGACCTTCACGGAGCCGGGCGCTTCATGCGAAAGCGTCGCTCCGACCTCTTGCTGCCTCGTCGGTTCGTTGATCTGGGCCTGCAATACGCCAGCCAGCGCCTTGACGTCGCCGTGAACCCGGTCGAGCAGCAGATCGACGCTCAACGCTGTCGATTCGGCATAGGAACGAATGTATTCCTGGTTTGCGGTCGTCAGGCCCTCACCGACTTCCGATGTTGCGTCGCGCGACAGCTTCTGAACGTTCCAAAGGGCCAGGCCACCGCTCAGCAGGAGGTCGAACAGAACGGCGCCGCCAACGACCAACACGAATTTCGCCCGAAAGGAGCGCAGGCCGAAGCGCGGTGTAGGCTCATTGTCGGCTTTCATTGCGGCCGTCGCCCCGATGCGACCCAGATTGGCCAACCCGCATAACCTTTGGGGTGGAGCGCAGCGAAAATGTGGTCCTCGAAACCCTGCCGGAACTGTGCGACGAACTCCGGTCCATCGCCGCGCCTGGTCGCCATCTCGCCCGCATAGACATCCGCCCATGCCGCAATGACATCGGCGAAATCCTGCGGATCGCCGTCCAGGTTAGTGACCATGAAGGTCTCCACACGGATGTCTTCGAATCCTGCTTCCATCAGGTATCGCCGGCTCTTCGGCCCAAGCTCGACGTCCATCTCGAAATGCCCGAAGAGCTTTGCCACCTCGTTGTAGGTCCAACGGATGCTTTCGGCGCGCGGCTCGCCGAGGCAATGCGAATTCTTCTCGTTGGTGATGTAGACTCGCCCGCCCGGCTTGCATATGCGGTAGAGCTCCTTGAGGATGAGTTCAGGCCGATTGAATATCTGAAGGGAATGCCGGCAGGTCACCAGGTCGAACTGCGCTTCGTCGAGCAGCATCTCCGACGCATCGCCATAGGTATATTCGATGCCCCGGATATCGAACTCCCGCATCACCTGTCGAGCATAGTTCAGGCTCGATATGGAGTGGTCCAGGGCGACGATCCGCGATGGCTGGAACTCCTTCTGCACGAGCACGGCGAAATCGCCGATCCCGCAACAGATGTCGGCCATGACGATCCCCTGCCTCATGCCGTGTCGCGGCAAGATTGCGCGCTCGTGGCGCCAGGTCATCTTCGTCTGTGAACGCAGGATCGGAACGAACCCGCCTTCCTCGAGGAAGCCCTGTCCCGGATAGAATTCGCTGTCATACTCCTCGACCGTGATGTTCGGCTCGATTCCGCTCAAGCGACCGAATTTTCGCGAGGTCCATCCGACGACGCTTGACGTGATGACGACGAATTTGAGATCGGGCCGAGCGCGGCAGGTGTCTATGAGGATCCTCGAAAAGGCGTGAAACGCGGCGTTGTTCATCTGCGTCAGGCGTCTGACATTGAGGTAGAGAACGCCGCGCACACGGCCGATCGCATCGCGGAGCAATGCTATGCTGGGCCCAAGCTCGTCGATTGCCTGAGGCCGGACCACCCCGGCTATGGAGAACTCCTGGTTGTTGGCGTCATATTGCGCCTTGAAGCGCGGGAGGAGGTCGTAAGGGCTCAATGTTGCAGGCCCTCAAGCGGGAGATCCACGACAAGCTTGATTGCATCACCATCGGCTTCCTCCACCCTGAGTGCCGCGTTGTAGTCGACAGCCAGTTCCAGGAGCACGACCTCCCGGCTGGGCGCGAGATCCCCAGATACCGAATTGAGGTATCGCTCCCTGGCCTCTGTTCCTGTGACGTGTGATACAGCTTCTTCGTAGAATTGGCGCTCTTCTGGCACGCATGGGAACGTCAGCTCGATCCTGTCCGTCGCGCCGTGGCGGGACACCCTGCATGCCAGGTCACCACCGGCATGGCGCGTACGAGAGGCGACTTCCAGCAATTCATTGAGGGCAGAGGAAAAGAGATTTGAATGCCGGACCGAGTCTGATCTGTTTTGACTGATCATCCGGGCCATGTATGTCGAGACATAATCACAGTGTCTCCAGGCGGAGACGAAAGCCTTGATTTCCATGTCGATCTGGATCATGGGCGCAAAAATCGGCTCGCCAGCAAGCTCATGATGAACAGGTCCCATAGGCATCCTCCCTTGTTCCATCAGCGTTGTGCCCTGGTTGGGCGATGGCCTCCGCGACGAAAATTTCCCCGCGCGCCGTGATGAGTCACTCTTGCACCGACCCGAAGAGTTGAACGGTATCTGCCTCGATCGTTTCTACAAATCTCCACTTCACCGTTAACAAAGGGTGCAAGGTGCAAAGCAATCCCAGGACACGTGCGTAGCGGCTTTCCGCCCGGATTTGTGTAAAAACAAATACTTAGCTCCGTGGTTCTATCAAACCACTCTAAACCGCCCGATTTGATTCCTCCATCGCTCGCACCACCCTCAGCGGGGACCGTTTGATGAAATTGCCGGTTGCGTCGGCTCCGAGCGGGCGTCCCAGGAAATTGCCCTGCAGGCAATCGCAATTCTCCTTGATCAGCCACCGCGCCTGTGCCGACGTCTCGACCCCCTCCGCGGTGACGCTTATTCCCAGGCCGTGCGCCAGATTTATGATCGATCGCACGATGGTCTGGCTTTTGAGATCGGTCTCCAGGTCCGCAATGAAGTACTGATCTATCTTCAACGTGTCGAAGGGAAAGTTCTTAAGGTAGCTCAACGATGAGTAGTACGTTCCAAAATCGTCGAGCGATATTCGTATTCCCAAGACGTTCAGAGTGTTTAACGTGTCGATATTGTCGATCGTCTTCTCGAGAAGAACCGTCTCGGTTATCTCGAGTTCAAGTCGGTCGGCCCGGATTCCAACTGCGTCGATGACCTGAGCGACAGTATCCGTCAGCGAACCGCTAAGGAACTGAGCCGGCGACAGGTTCACTGCGATCGTCAGCGAGGAGGGCCACGTCAATGCCTGGCGACAGGCTTCCTCGAGCACCCATCGTCCAATCTCGTCCATCAGACCGTCCGACTCGGCGATCGGTATGAACACGCCGGGCGGAATGATTCCGACCTCCGGGTGCCGCCACCGCAGCAGAGCTTCGAAACCGATCACTGAGGAGGGAGGCCGAATGAGCGGCTGATACTCCAGATAAAGCTCGCCCCGCTCCAGCGCGGTTCGAAGGCTGCGTCTCAGATTCTCGCGTTGCTCGAGCAAGAGCAGCATCGAGCGGTTGAATGTTCGAGCGCAGCCGCGTCCGTCTGTCTTGGCCGCGTAAAGAGCAATGTCGGCGGCTTTCATCAACTGTTCGCCATCGGTCCCGTGCTCCGGCCCGAAAGCAATTCCGATACTCGAGCCGACGAAGACGGGAATGCCGTTGATGACGAATGGCTGCTTGAACGCATCGACCAGCGATCCTGCGAGGCGCTCAGCCTCTGCGGGCTGTTCCTTTCCCAATTGGATGACAGCGAATTCATCCCCGGCATACCGGTATGCGGATTCGCCGTCCTGTAGCGCGTCGCGGATACGACCCGCCGCGAGTTGAAGAAGCGTGTCGCCTGCGCCATGGCCGAGCGTGTCGTTGACCGCCTTGAAATCGTCGAGGTCGATTTGCAGCAGGGCGGCTTTCGGCTTTGCTTCGCCGATGGCCGCCAGCGCTTGCTGTAGCCGCTCGCCGAATCGCCGCCGATTCTGCAGTCCTGTCAGCACGTCGTGCGTCGCGTGATGGAGGAGAGTTACATGCTCCTGCTCCTCCGCCGCGCTTCGCTCGCCGTGCCCCCTTGTCTCGATGATTCCCACACCATTCGCGGTGGCGAAGACGAAAACGGAACAGGGCACTTCGTCCGATGATCGCGGCAAGTCGATGTTTGCCGGGGTGCCGCCGTGGAACACGCGAAGAAATTGGTCGCGGTACCTCGCATCGAGGAAGCTCGGGTAGATCTCCCAAACGGCGGCACCCGGCGCTACCGCGCCTCCGTACACGCCTTTGAGCTTGGTTGCGTAGTGCGTCAAACAGAAGTCGCGGTCATAGAACGACAAAAGTTCGGTCGTGTTTGCCAAAAGGTCAGCGAGAAGCGCTTCGCCGGCACGTGGAACATCGCTTGAGGAAGACCCCTCATTCTGCGTGCCGACGCCTGATGCCTCTGGGTGCAAGAGCCACCTCCATAGGCGGTGCAAATTCGCGTCCCCCAGTCCAGAAATAGCATAACTACCAAGCTTGGCAAACTTTCAACCGGCAGTCTTAACAAGTTCCTAATGCTGCGCAGTTGCAATGTATGCTCCGCAGTGATTGGCGGCAAATTGTCGATAATGATGAATATTCACCGTTCGTTAATAAATGGGCAATTGGTGGGAATTAGCCATATGATTGATGACGCGTGGACGCGACACGAAATATTGTGGTCCATGCGGCGGCGTGCCCCGCCCCGGCACACCTTTTTTGAGCCTGCTCCGTCCAAAGATCGCCGATCCCCGTACTCAGCTTCCGAGCGCCTTGAGCCAACCTTCAAAGGAAGAGGCCTTCTCGTGTTCAGCACGCGAAACAGAGTGGGCGGGACGGGGCAACACCACCGTGCTGCGGCCTTCGCGGGGGCTGTAACCGAATTCCTTGCTGAATGCCCGGCTGAAATTGGCCGCTGAACTAAACCCGAAGGCCTCGGCAATTTCAACAATTCGCCGGCTGTCCACCGGATCGCTGAGCGCAATATGGGCTGCCAGAAGCCGACGGCTTTGGATGTAATGGAGAACACCACCGCTTGGTTCGAACAACTGATAGAGACGGGAGCGCGAGACGCCGAGCGCCCGGCACATTGAATCCGGTGTCAGATGAGCCGCATCCAGATTCTGGTGGACGTATCTGCGCGCCCGCTCCATGAGCGCAACATTCGCCAGTTGTTCGGCAGCGGCAGCATGTTCCGCCGCAGGCCCGAGGCAGGCGATGATCATGCTGCGCGTTGCGTGTACGATGCGAGGCAGATCGTCAGCCGTGAGGCTGCGCAGTCTTGCCTCTATGCTGTTGATGTAGCCGACCAGGAGGTTGGCAAAGTTGCCGGAAAGAATTGAATTGTTCTTCGCGTCGAGGCTTGCCGCCGCATCGGCGAACAAATCACGCGGCATATAGAGAACGAGACTTTCCGAGTCCGTTGCCCTCCCGCGAAACGGATAGCCTAGCGATCTGATCTCCAATTTGCCCGGTTCGCTTTCTGCAACGCGACGATCGACCTCCGTCCATGACTGGCCAGTATGGGGCAAGACGATGCACCAGTGATCGATGGAACTAGACCGGAGTTTTGCGGCAGAACGCATGTAACTGTGTGCCGCTGCGCGCTGCTGAACGATCAGCATGCCACCGAGGTTCCAGGCCGTGTGGTCGGCGGGAAAGCCATCGTCCGGCGATTTGCCATCCGGCAACTTGACCTCGACAAGCGGAGCCATATGCGCTTGCCAGGCGGCGAATTGATCCTCTGGCGCCAGTTCGAGCGTTGAAAAGGACAAAGGCTCGAGCGCCGGCGCGAGTGGCGAAGCTGACTCGTTGTGAGGTTGGGCTTCGCGCGGCCAACGACGTCGATCACGCTCCGGCGGCTGCCTCGCAGGTGCCTCGTCTGGCTTTTTAGCGTCCATCGCGTGGTGCCATATCCGATTCGGGTATGCCCCCTGCCCCTCTCAATCATGTGGTGTACCTCGGGCATCTGGCAAGACTTTGAGGCCGATATCGACAGACCAGCCAGATCCAGCCGTCGATGACCACAGCCGCAACCCTGCCAACTACAGCGGAACTCGCGTCGACAGAGCCGGCGATCGCGGTGAGTAACCGCAAGAAATGCATTCCCAGATAAGTTTCTGGATGCGACGCTAACGACACTCTTCAGCCCGCTGCATATAGAATTGAGCATTGTGGAAGCGTAGTTGGGGAGACCCCGTAAATGAACGCAAAACTCAACAGCGAAGTTCGTCGCAAGATAATTCTTGACGGATACGTTAACAACGAGCCGTTGAAGGATATTGCAGCCAGGATCGGATGCTCACTGGCAAGTTTGAAAGTAACAGCCAGTAAAATCGGCTGCACTCGAACTCCTAAGGAGGCGGCCGATTTTAGGCGCGGCTTTCATATCCCGGAAAACAAGCGGCAGGATTACTACCAGTTGATGAACATCGGTCAGTATAAAGCTCGCGAGTGTGCAGAAATTTTGGGATTGCTGACAGTTCAATCATCAGGAAACGAGTAAACTCACCGCAATATACCTTCGACGATATTATCGCTGGAGCATTCCATCGCCTCAGCGATTCGTCGGCGAAAAGCCCGCCGCAGAACGGGCTGCGGGCGCTGAAAGGTTCGCCCAGATGCTGCGTCGCCACTTCAATCGCACCTGCCTCAGCCCTCACGATCTCGCTGTTTGCGAACGCGTGTTCGATCAGGTCTGCGCGGATGAACATCTCGACCCCTTGGACCCGGACGCCGAAATCCTGGCGGTGATGGTTGTGGCCATTTTTCGAAATGCTCACACCGGCGAGTGCGAACTGCTGGAAGCGGTCAGGTCTCGTCGGCAAAAGGTCGCGGGAAGCGGGCATTAGCGCACCGCAGTCGATCGCGTAGCCGAGCGGGTCTGGCTGAGCGCATAAACCCCTCCAGGCTGGAACGTTTCAGCCCGCCGCGCGTTGCGTCTATTGGGTAAAGGCCGGCGTCGTTTCGGCCGGCCATGGCGTTGGGAGGCGCATGGCAAAGGGATGTCCCAGGTCCAGACTGTGAAGCCAGCCGAAGCGGCAGCAGCGCCGCGGGTTTCCGATGCGTTTGCGCTGAAACTCACCTCATCGGAACTCGCGACCACCATGTCACATTTCCACCGCGCCGAAATCGCCCGCATGGCCGGCTGGCGCGACCGTCTGGACCGCACCAGCAACTGGGCGATCACCGTCGTCGCCGCCATGCTCTCTGTGTCGCTGTCGACACCCAGCGCCCATCACGGCGTGTTGTTGTTCGCCATGCTGTTGATCACGCTGCTTCTGTGGATCGAGGCGCGGCGCTATCGCTTCTTCGACGTCTACCGGGCCAGGGTGCGCCAATTCGAGCGCTATTATTTCGCGCAAATCTTCTCGCCGCAGCCTGACTACGCCTCCAATTGGCTGGCCATCGTCGGCGAAGGCCTGCGTTCGCCACGCTTTCTGATCTCGCAGCGCGCGGCTTTGGTACGCCGGCTGCGCCGCAACTACATTTTTATGTACACGATCCTGATGCTGGCCTGGGTGCTGAAAATCACAACGCCCAGCCTGCAGCGCGAAGGATCGCCGATCGGCTTCGGTGCGTCATTTCTCGATGCCGCGCGCGTGGCGCAGCTCGGCGCTGTTCCGGGCATCTATGTGGTATGCATGGTCGGGTTGCTCTATGTCGGCATGCTTGCCGCCGCTTTCCTCATCTCGAGCGACGAAGGCGAGCTGTCGCATGGCACCGTGCATGTCTGAACATAGTCGCGAAAGCGCAATCCGGTTCTGCTGCGCTGACCTTCAGCAGACATTGTCGACCATCATTGCGGTCGATTCGGCCGGGTTGTGGACTCCTCAACCCGAGGGCGTGCGCGATGACGTTTGTGTGCGGTGAATGCGATGCGCAGCAGGCGGCGTTCAGCCAGTTGATCGCTGCCAGCGCGGGATCGTTGAGATTGATGTGGGCATAGAGCCCGGTCGTGGCATTGGCGGCTGTCCACAACAGCCAGGTCGCGTAGGAAATCGCCGTCGCGCCATGCTTGTCCTGCGCAACCCGCACGATCTGCGGCAGGTAAGAAACCACTCGCAAGCCGTTGAAAATGGTGAACAGATGGCAAGACAGATCGGCTAGCGTCATCCGAATCCCCCTGTAAGGCCGGACGTCCCATACCGTTCCTTGCAGGCGCGGCATCCGTTCACATGCCGGGTTCGAATTCCTGTTGCGGCCCGGCACCCCGCGCTAACCCACCGGCTTGGCTGCAGCGTCCCGAGAAGGATGCGATTATTTCGCCTAAGGCATGCCGACGCGTGTGGCTCAGCCGCGATGGCGCAGCGCATCGACAAGCAGCGAGAAGGCAGGCGTCGCCTGGCGGCGGCTGGGGTAATAGAGATGGTAGCCGGGAAAGGGCGGGCACCAGTCGGCCAGTACCCGCATCAACCGACCGTCGGCCAGTTGAGCCGCCACCTGATCCTCGGGCAAATAGGCAAGCCCGAGCCCCGCCAGCACGGCATTCAGGCGCAGTGCCGCCGTGTTGAAGACCAACTGGCCCTCAACGCGAACCTTCAACTCGCGTCCGGCCTTTTCGAATTCCCAGGCGTAGAGTCCGCCATAGGTCGGCAGGCGCAGATTGATGCAATTGTGGGTCGTCAGGTCCTGCGGCGTGCGCGGCTTTGGCCGCGTGGCGAAGTATGCTGGCGACCCCACCACCGCCATGCGCATGTCGGGGCCGATGCGCACGGCGATCATGTCGCGCGCCACCTGTTCGCCAAGCCGCACACCGGCATCATAGCGCTCGGCAACGATATCGGTCAGGCCGTAGTCGACGATGATTTCGACCCTGATGTCGGGATAATCGGGCAGGAACTTCGCCAAGGCCGGCCAAAGGATTGCATCCGCCGAATGTTCGCCGGCGGTGATGCGGATGCTGCCGCCGGGTTTTTCGCGCAGTTCGCTGAGCGCCGCGAGTTCGGTTTCGATCTCGTCCAGCCTCGGCCCTATCGTGCGGACCAGGCGTTCGCCGGCCTCGGTCGGCGACACACTGCGCGTGGTGCGGGTCAGAAGCCGCACGCCGAGCCGCTCTTCCAGCGCGCGCAACGTGTGGCTGAGCGCCGATTGCGAGACGCCGAGCTTGGCCGCAGCTTTGGTGAAGCTCCGCTCGCGCGCGACGGCGAGGAAGGCGGTGAGCTCATTCAGATTGTCGCGCGGCATTGATGAGCTCTCCTCATAGGTTCATGCCGGATATAGCACCTAATCGTGGATAATCGCAGGCCCTAAATAGGCTCCATCACAAATCGGGCAGTCCAAGGCGGGGGCAAAGACGGCGGCCATCTCCCGCTGGCATCGAGAAGGAACAAATCCATGGACATCAAGCGAAGCGGCTCGCAGCCCTCGGCGAAAGGCCCTGCCGACTATTTTACCGGATCGGTGCGCATCGACGCACCGTTCAAGGGCAGCGAGCCGGCCCGGGTCGGCGGCGCCACCGTGACCTTCGAGCCCGGCGCTCGCACCGCCTGGCACACGCATCCGCTCGGCCAGACATTGATCGTGCTGTCGGGAACCGGACTGGTGCAGCGCGAGGGCGGGCCGATCGAGGCGATCCGCCCCGGCGACATCGTCTGGTTCGCGCCCGGCGAGAAGCACTGGCATGGCGCGGCACCAGCCACGGCGATGAGCCACATCGCCATCGCCGAAGCGCTGGACGGCAAGGTGGTCGACTGGCTGGAGAAGGTCAGCGACGAACAATATGAGGTCAAGCCATCATGACCGGCGCATCTCCCAGGAACCCGTTCTCCGACATCGCCCCTGCCCTCGGCGGATACACCGACGAGGTACTATTCGGCGACGTCTGGAAGCGCCCCGGCCTGTCGCCGCGTGACCGCAGCCTCATCACCGTCGCCAGCCTGATTTCAGGTTACCGGATCAACGAAATGCCGGGCCACATGAAGCGGGCGCTCGACAACGGCGTGACCGCGACGAACTCATCGAAACCATTACCCATCTCGCCTTCTATGCCGGCTGGCCTACGGCAGCCACGGCGATCGGTATTGCCCGGAAGGTTTTCGAACAGGCCGACGCCGAGAAACAAGGACAATGACAATGCAAAAGCGCACACTTGGAACAAGCGGTCTCGAAGTCTCTGCCATTGGGCTGGGCTGCATGGGAATGAGCCAGTCCTACGGGGCGCCGATGGAGACGGCGGGTGCGGTCCGCCTGATCCGCGCGGCGTTCGAGCGCGGCATCACCTTCTTCGACACCGCCGAGGTCTATGGACCGTTCAAGAATGAGGAGGTCGTCGGCGAAGCATTGCAGCCGATCCGCGACCAGGTGGTGATCGCCACCAAATTCGGCATCGACATTGCAGGCACTGCCGGGCACAGCGGCATGGACAGCAGGCCGGAGCACATTCGCGAAGTCGTCGAGGCCTCGCTCAGACGGCTGAGGACAGACCGCATTGATCTTCTCTACCAGCATCGCGTCGATCCGGTCGTGCCGATCGAAGAGGTAGCGGGCACGGTCAAGGACCTGATCCAACGGGGCAAGGTCAACCATTTCGGTCTCTCCGAGGCCGGCGTGCGCACCATCCGGCGCGCGCATGCTGTGCAGCCGGTCGCCGCCCTTCAAAGCGAATACTCGCTATGGTGGCGAGAACCCGAGGAGGCGATCCTGCCTGTCCTCGAAGAACTGGGTATCGGCTTCGTGCCGTTCAGCCCGCTCGGCAAGGGCTTCCTCACCGGCGCCATCAGCCCCGACACGACGTTCGACAACAGCGACTTCCGCAACACCGTGCCCCGTTTTTCGGCGGAGGCCAGGCTGGCAAACCAGGCTCTGGTCGATGCCATCGGCGTCATCGCGGCCAAGAAGAAGGTGACCCCGGCGCAGGTCGCGCTCGCCTGGCTGCTGGCGCAAAAGCCCTGGATCGTCCCGATCCCCGGCACGACGAAGCTCAACCGCCTCGAAGAGAACATCGGATCGGCAGCAGTTGCGCTGACGACGGATGATCTTGCCAACATCGAACACGCGGTCTCGGCGATTGCCGTGCAGGGAGAGCGCTACTCTCCGCAACAGGCGGCAAGGATCGATCGCTGAGCGGCCAAGCCAGGCGGCGCGATCCATGCCGCCAACAAGCATGCGGTGCGCGTCATCTCGGAAGGGCTGCGCCAGGAGGTCAAGCCCTACAACATGCGCACCACCATCATATCGCCTGGTGCGGTGGCGACGGAATTGCCGGACAGCGTCACCGAAGCCGATGTCGCCCAAGGCGTGCGCGCGCTCTACGACCGGGTGGCCATACCGGCCGATTCCTTCGCCCGAACGGTGGTATTCGCGATGAGCCAGCCCGACGAGGTCGACATCAACGAGATCCTGTTTCGGCCGACGGCGCAGGAATATTAGGGCCGCCGACCTTGCTCAGCGCCGCCGGCCCAGCCCGAATTGCGCCTGAAATTCCCTGGTGTCGTTGCGGTTGGGATAGGGCTGGTCGGGCACGGGAACGCGCAAATGCGCGCACAGGGTCTCCCAGCCGTCGCCCAGTTTATGGACCAGCAGCCGCTGCGGCGGAACTGTCGCCATGACCGCGGCGACGTTGGCTTCATAGAGGGCGATCGCGGTCGCGCGATCATGCGCCTTGCCGCCGAAGACCTGCTTGGCGATCAGGGAAATGCCTAGCGCCTCCTGATCCTGGAGCTGGCTGATGCCGGCCAGGATGGTCTTCTCGAAGCTCTCCCACCAGCTTCCTGCCGAACGCCAGGTGAGGATGACCTGGGCGTCCGGATAGACCTCGATCAGCTCGCGCCAGTAATGCGCCGATGGCCAGTCCATGCAGGAGGCATAGCCGGCAAACAGCTCGCTCCAATCGGGCGCAGCACCCTTCGCCAGCGCGCGCCAGAGCCGCTTCTGCTCCTCGTTGGCGATGACTTCGGACATATGATGACAGGGTCCCAGGCCGAGGATGGTCAGCGCTTCGCGCATCGAATCCGTTCCGGTGCGGCCAAAGCCCGTCCCGATCACCTTGATCGACATATTTTCCTTCCTGGTTCGATCCGGCCGAGGTCGGTCAGTTGGCAGGTTGGCATCGCTCAGCGGCTGCACGATAGCAGCCTCTCCGCAGGAAGCGCCGCGTGGGCAGCAACTCTTCACTCTTCATCGCATATATCAGGACTGCGCCCGGGCCAGATTAGCCGCCAACGATAGATCTGTCCCAACAAAGATCGGTTGACCGGCCTCGGCCACGAAGCGACTATTCAGCCAGATTGCAGACCGCAGGAGGACATGAGATGGACGAACCCGATCGCTGGCGGCACATGGCGAGCGCGCCCAAGGATGGCAGCCGGATCCTGGTCACCGTGAGGCCGTCGGAACAGGGGCCGGCCGAGGTTGACCTCGCCTATTGGTCGCGCGCCGATCAGTTCGGCACGGAGGGCTGGCGCTCTTCCGATTCGTCTCCGGGACGCGTGATCGAATATCCTGAACCCGAATTGAAATGCTGGATGCCGCTACCGACGGCCAATCTCAGCCGGGCTTCCATGCCGAGCCCGTGGCAGGGGGAGGATGTCCCGCTGCTCGACGGCTCCGGGATTTGATCTCGGCGGAACGTTCCGCACCATAAGGCGAACGTCGCCGGCCGCGGCCTTATCTCGGCCGGCGCACCGCTCGCACCATGCCGCCGGGGCCGCCGCCGCAGAAGAAGCGATCGCCGCCGTCGGATTCGAGCCCCGACACGCCCACGCCGGCCGGCATGTCGAGCCGCTCCAGCACCTTTCCGTTATGCGGGTCGACGCGCCGGACATCGCTGTGGTCACCTTCCCAGGTGCCGTGCCACAGTTCGCCATCCACCCAGGTCACCCCGGTGACGAAGCGGTTGGATTCGATGGTGCGCAGGATTTTCCCGGTCTCGGGATCGATCTGGTGAATCTTGCGCTCCCGGTTCTGCCCGACCCACAGCGTGCCCTCGGCCCAGGTCATGCCGGAGTCGCGACCACCGCCGGGCGCCGGGATGGTGGCCAGCACCTTGCCGGTGTCGGGGTCGATCTTCTGGATGCGATCTCCAGCGAGCTGGAACAGATGCCGGCCGTCATAGGCGGTGCCGGCATGGGCCGCGACATCGATCGAGCGCAGCGTTTCACCGTTTGCCGGATCGAAGGCGGTCAGCTTCTCTCCCGTGGCAAACCAGACATTTTGCCCGTCAAAGCTCACGCCATGCACAGTGTCGACATCAGGAAAGGGCCCGTATTCGCGCAGGATTTCGGCGGTTGAATGTTTCATGTCCTGGTCCTCGATCACGGTCACGGAACCTTCCTAGCCGTTCGGCAACGGCGCCGGGAGTAACAAGGTGGTCGTGAAACCGGCCACCGGCGGCGTCATCCAGCGGCGCGCCCGGCCATGGCCGAACGACTGCACCTTGCCGACCTCGGCCAGTTGCTCCAGCGCCCGTTGTACGCTGCGCTGGCCGGCGCCGAGCGCCAGCGCCAGCGCCGAGCTCGCCCAGGCTTCGCCATCGGCGAGGAAGGCCAGTACCACCGCGTGCCGCTCCTCGATCGGCCGCGCCAGCACCGCCACCACGCCTGCCTGGCGCGGCGCCAGTGCAAAGCCTTGGCTGGTCGCGCCGATGCCGGCAAGTTGCTGCAACTCGGCGCGCAGCCGGCCGATCTCGACCCGCAGCCTGGCACGATGCGATTCATCGGCGTGCCTGCCGCCAAAGGCGCGGGCAATCAGCGCCGCTCGCGGCACATCCGCCGGCCAGGCTTCGGCAAGTGTTCGCACCAGTGCAAACAGCACCGGGCGCGTTGCCAGCGAGACCGTGGTTTCCTGCTTGCGCACGACATAGCGGAACGTATCGACGACCAGCGCCGACGACGCCTGCAGCGCCTCGACATCTTCGAGCAGCAGCGGGCGTTCCTCGCCACCAGCGATAAGCCGGGCCGCCGGCGTATCCAGCGCCAGGAAGGCGCGGTCGACCTCGGCCATAAGGCCCGGAATGCCTGCCCGGCGGGCGGCGTGGCGCGCCCATTCAAGGGCTGCGCGCGCGGCTTTCGTCTTGAGACGGCGCATCGCGATGCCGGCAACGGCGAGTTCATGCGCGGCGCGTGAGGCCGGCGGAAGCGGCGCCGGATCGAGCCCGGCCAGCACGTCTTCAGCCTCGTCGAGGCGACCGATCAGCAGCAGGCGGCGCACCTTGAGATGGCCGGCATGCGCGGCGTTCAGCCGGTCGCCATGCTTTTCCAATGTCGCCCGCGCCGCATCGAGCGCTTTGGCCGGCCAGCCGAGGTCACGTGAGACCAGCGCGATCTCGGCTTCGGCGACGACGCATCTGGCGCGCGCCACCGCCTCTTTCGGGCCGAAGGCGCGGCCGGCCCGCCGCAGCAGTGCTTTGGCGCGATCGAGATCGCCGAGCTGCGCCATGGCAATGCCGCGCAGCGCCAGCGCCGGTGCATCCTCGCGCAAGGCGACGCGGTCGAGTGCGGCCAGCGGATCACCCGCGGCCAGCGCCAGCCCTGCCGCGGTGATCAGCGAGTCCATTCAAATCCCGTCACACTTGTAACTCCCACCCCGCCGGTCATGGCCCTAACTTAAGTCACTGCCGCCAAGCAGCAAGCCGTGACGGCGACCCAGCCATCTGGGCTGGCAGGAGAAACTCGTGCCGTCGTTGACGCCAATATCGGCATTCGCTAGCCTGAGCATCTCAGATGGTATTTTTAAGCTTCTCATTGGAGATAACTGACAATGCCTGTTTCCGAGGATCTTGAGCACACTGCGCGGCCCCGCCACCCCTGCTGCGGTGGGCCGCCTGCAAATCCCGTCACATTTGTAACTCCGCCCTCGCCGCCTCGCGGCCCTACCCTACCTCACGATCAGCAGGCAACGACACGCCGCAACGGCTCACAACTGACAAATAACTGGGACAGACACGGAGACGAGCAATGACCAAGCACGTGGCAATGAAGACCCCACCAATCGTTTCAAGGCAGGAATGGGAAGCCGAGCGCGAAAAGATGCTGGTGAAGGAGAAGGCGACGATGCGCGCCAGGGATGCGCTGTCGGCCGAGCGCCGGCGCATGCCCTGGATGGAAGTCGACAAGGCCTATGTGTTCGAAGGCCCCAATGGCAAGGTGAGCCTGCTCGACCTGTTCGAAGGCCGCCGCCAGTTGATCCTCTACCGCGCCTTCTACGAACCCGGCGTCTATGGTTGGCCCGAACATGCCTGCCGCGGCTGTTCGCTCGGCGCCGACCAGGTCGGCCACCTCGCCCATCTCAACGCCCGCAACACCACGCTCGCCTATGCCTCGCGCGCGCCACAGGCCGATATTGTCACGCTGAAGCAGCGGATGGGTTGGGAGATGCCCTGGTACACAATCACCGACAGCTTCGACAAAGATTTCGGCGTCGACGAATGGCACGGCCACAACGTCTTCATCCAGGACGGCAAGAGGGTGTTCCGCACCTACTTCATCAACAGCCGCGGCGACGAGCAGATGGGAACCGTCTGGAGTTATCTCGACGCCACGCCGCTCGGCCGCCAGGAGGTCTGGGAGGATTCGCCCGAAGGCTATCCGCAGACCGAACTCTACAGCTGGTGGAACTGGCACGACAATTACGACGCCGGACCTGACAAGACATGGGAAGAAGTGTCCGCCGCCGGCGAAGCCGCGTTCCGGGACAAGGATGGCAAGTAAGGGCTATCCAACCTGGGGTTCCTCGCCCCGCAGGGCGAGGAACCAAGTCCCAGGCATTGACCATCAAGGGATGAGCACCATGAGCGATATCGGCACAGGCATCGGCAGCGAGATCCCTCAATCCACCGGCGCGACGCCGAGAGGCGTCGCCGACTGGCTGTGCCTCGCCGCGGCCCCGACTTTCGCTGTGATGGCGCTGCTTACCTGCATTCACACCGGCGACGGCGTGGTGTCGTGCCTGGGCGCCAATGCCTCCCTGCTCACCAGCATGCCGGTGATGTATCTCTTGATGAGCGCCTTTCATCTGGCGCCTTGGCTGCGCGTGATTTCCGGCCGGCCGGTCCGCCAATAGGCCGGCTCGCCACCGCTATTCCAACACCCCGCACGTCGGAGAAAGACAATGAAGCTGGTCAGGCTGAGAGCGCCGGGCGGGTTGGACAGGCTCGACCTGGTCGAGGAGGATCATCCGCAGCCTGGGCCGGGCGAAATGCTGGTCAGGATCCGCGCCTGCTCGCTCAACATGCGCGACGATTTCGCCGTGCAAGGCAAGGTGCCGCTCGCCGACGGCCGCGTGCCGCTGTCGGACGGCGCCGGCGAGGTGATTGCCGTCGGCGACGATATCGATGCCTTCAGGCCCGGAGACAGCGTCGTCAGCACCTTCTACCCCGGCTGGCTGGGCGGCGACATGACGCCGGACACCAAGCGCGACATTCCGGGCGACAGTTTTGACGGCTTTGCCAGCGAGTATGTGTGCATGCCGGCGCAGGCCTTCACCAGGGCGCCGGCGGGCTATACGCATCTCGAGGCGGCAACGCTCACCTGCACCGGCGTCACGGCCTGGCGAGGCCTGGTGACGTGCGGCAAGGTGAAGCCCGGCGACACGGTGCTGATCCTCGGCACCGGCAGCGTGTCGCTGTTTGCGCTGCAATTTGCCAAGGCCGCCGGCGCCCGGGTCATCGCCACCTCGTCCAGCGAAGAAAAGCTGGAGAAGCTGAGACGCCTCGGCGCCGACAGCGTCATCAACTACACGGCCGTGCCGGACTGGGGTGGCAGGGCTAGGGATTTGACGAACGGACGCGGCGTCGACCAGGTGATCGAGGTCGGCGGACCCGCGACGCTGACGCAGTCGATAGCGGCCTGCCGGACAGGCGGGCACATCGCACTCATCGGCGTGCTGACCGGCTTTGCGGCCGAGGTTTCGATCCCGGCGCTGTTTTCGAACCAGATCCGCATCAGCGGAATTTCCATCGGCAGCAGGGCCGACCAGGAAGACATGATCCGGGCGATAGAGGTCAACCGCCTGAAGCCCGTGATCGACAGCAGCTTTCCATTGCAGGACATCGCCGCCGCGTTCAGGCATTACGAAGCGCAAAAGCATTTCGGCAAGGTTTGCCTCGAAGTTTGACCATCGCATCCTGCGCCGTCAGTCCTGGTGTCGGGTTGATGCAACCCGGCGCACTCAGCGCGTCGATGCGAACTGTGAGACTTGTCACATACCCGCTCCTGAAGCGCGTGATAATGCCATCATGATCGGCGCCGAAAGAAATCGCCTGCCAAGGTCTGGCGGTGACGGGCCTTTCACTTTATCCTGTGGCAGGTTGCATACTGTCAACGGACCTTGATGCCGCAAGCGGTGTTGTCGTCGGCGTCAGGCAGCGGCCAGGGGTTTTGCCATGCTCCGACTTTGCGGAATCATCGCGGCCTTCATCCTCGTTAGCCTCACAGCCTTTGAGGCCTGCGCCGATCGAAGGGTCGCTCTCGTCATCGGCAATTCCGACTATCGAGACATCCCGGCACTCAAGAATCCGGCCAAGGATGCCGAGGACGTGTCGGCCACGTTCCGGCTGGCGGGCTTCGAGGTTTTCGTCGCCGAGAACCTCACCAAGCAGCAGTTCGAAGGCCAGTTCCGGGACTATCTGGCCGCTATCGACGGCGCTGATCTCGCCGTCGTCTACTATTCCGGACACGGCTTTCAGATCGGCGGCGAGAACTTCCTGATACCGGTCGACGCCTCGCTGAAGAAAGCGGCCGATATCGAGGTCCAGGCCATTAAGCTCAACGATGTGCTGGAGCAATTGCGCTCGAAGTCGAAGATCCAGGTGATCATTCTCGATGCCTGCCGCAACAACCCCTTCCCGCGCAACAATTACTGGCTGCGTGACCAGCTTGTCACCGCCGGCAATACCGGACTGGCGCAGGTGCGCAGTTCGCTCAACACGCTGATTGCCTTTGCCACCGAACCGGGCGCCGTCGCCTATGACGGCAGCGGCGACCTCAGCCCGTTTTCATCAGCCTTTTCGCGCCGCGCGCTGGCGCCGAACCAGGAGATTCGCACGGTCATGTCAGCGGTGCGCCGCGATGTCGTGCAAGCCACCAACGGCATGCAGGTGCCCTGGGAAAATTCCTCGCTGATCGACGACGTGGTGCTGGTACGCCGCAGCAACCGGCCCTCGCTGCCGCCAGTGCTGGAGAAGGTCGTGCTGTCGGGGGTCGGTCCTGTGGCTCTCGGCCTGCCGGAGCCGGTCGATGTCGATGGCGGCGCTGTCAGCGTCAGCATCGAAAGGCCGCCGGCAATGGGCCGGCTTATGCTGGACGGCAAGGACGTCGAAGTAGGCGAACCGATCGCGGGCAAGGACCTGCCGCGCCTGCAGATGGACGTCCCCAAGGGAGCCGCTACGCAGGACGAGGTGGATATGCTGGCCTATGCCACGCATGACAATTGGGGTGGCGGAAGCCAGGGCATATTGGTGTTTCGCGTCAAGAGCGGCGAAGGCGCCGCCGGCCAGCAGATCATGGCTTCGCTCGAGGCCGAGCAGAAGCAGCAGGTGCTGGAGCGTGGCATCCACATCACCGGTGCCGCCGAAGCGATCGAGAACCGCAAACTCGATATTCCCGTCGGCGTTGGCCCGGTTGCGCTCAATCTGGATTTCCCGACCGACGATCCGGCGGTCAGCCTGAAGGTTTCGGGGTATCCGGCAACGGGAACGCTGTCGCTGCCGGATCGGACGCTCTCGCCGCAATCGAGCCTGTTGGCCGGTGAAGTCGACCATCTTCGTTATGAGCCGCAGATCGGCGCCGGCGCGCCGGTCGTGGTCGGTTTTGAAATCCGCGCCGACAGCAGTTCATCGAAGCCCGCGACGATGAAGATTTCGCCAACGGTCGATGCTTGCGATACCGCCGCCGGCGAGCCTCTCGACCTGCAAGGCGTGGTGCCCGGCCTGCTGCCGAACGAGATCGGCGCCGGTGCGGTTGCGGCCTGCGAGGCCGCGGTGAAAACCTATCCCGATGTCGCCCGCTTCCGCTACGAGCTCGGTCGCGCATTGCTAGCTGCCGGCAAGGTCGCCGAGGCCAAGACAGCGATCGAGGACGCCGCCAAGAAGGGGCATGTGCGCGCTGTCTTCGAACTCGGCTATCTCAACGCAACGGGGACCGGAACGGCCATCGACCGCACCCAGGCCAACGCTCTCTACAAGGCTGCCGCCGACAAGGGCGATCCCTACGGAATGACCTCGTGGGGCCGCGCTTTGTTCAACGGCTACGGCGTCAACCGCGACACGGCCAAGGGTCTCGACCTGCTGCTCAAGGCGGCGGCCATGGGGCACACCTATGCCATGAACGATCTGGCCGCGATCTTCACCGAGGGCCGCAATGGGGTGCCTGCCGATCCGGCCCGCGCCGTCGCCTTCCTGCAAGCGGGCGTACAGCGCCAGGACATGTATTCGATGAACCTGCTCGGCCGCAATTACCTGGCCGGCCAGGGCATCGACAAGGATCCGAAAGCAGCGCAGGCACTGTTCCAGCAGGCCACCGATCTTGGCCAGCCCTACGCTCCGGGCAGTCTCGCCCGCATGTACAGGGATGGCGTCGGCGTGCGCCAGGACCCGGCGGAAGCGCAAAGGCTGTTCGAACTGGCGACCGCGCGCGGTGATTACTCGGGCGCCTACGATCGAGCGGCGCTCGAAATGGCGAAAGGCGACAGCGCCGACCAGGCTGTTGCGGTGCGTTTCCTCGCCTTCGCCGTCGCGCTCGATCTGCGCAAGGAGCTTCCGGACGCCAAAAAGAGCCTGGCGCAATTCGGAACGAAGCCGAAAACTGTGGCGCTGGATGCGCTGCGCCAACAGCTGAAGTCGAAGACACCGCTGTCCGGTTCGCTGGACACGCAACTGGTCAGTGCGGCCCGGGGCGTCTGGGAGGAAGCCAATCCGCGTCGGGACTTGTTTTGAACAATGGAGGCAATGGTGGGCAAGATATTGAAGCAGGCATTCTTCGGCGCGATTCTGTCCGGCGTTCTGGCCGGGCTCATGGGCTGCACCTCGGTGACGCCTATGTTCGAGCCGGCGCCGGTGAAACATCGCAAGGTGGTTCGCGTAGCGCCGCAGCCAAAGGTGGTCCGATACAAGAAAGCGACCACCAGCAAAGTGGTGAAGCCGGCCGAGGAGACCCCACAAAAGCCGCCTGTGATTCCCACTCTCGGCGGCAGCGGAGGCGGAGGCGGCGGCGGTTGGAGCGGATGAGATCGTCAACCAAAGGGCAGCGCTGCGCTCAGCGGCCCCACAGGGTCTTGCTGAATTCCGCGTGGGCCTTGGACAACGTCAAGCCGATGTCGTCCATCCCTGCCACGGCATCGGTTGGCCAGCGGACAATTCGGCGCAGCGCTGCACGGAAAACGCGGTGGACGAACGCTGCCAGTGCAGAGGCCACGACCGCCGCCGGATCGAGCCTGCGAGCCGTCGATGCCCGATGGGCCTGTTGTGTTTCGAGATAGCGGGCCAGCGCAATGTCGTGCCGCGATGGCGCGCCGAGTTCCTGCCGGTCGCGCCCGGGGTTGTCATGCCAGATGGGCCACTCGGTCGAGCCTGGGTGTTGCACGGTGTCCTCCTGCGAAGAGAGAGCCAGTGCCGACAATCTCCTCAAGCGTCGTGAGAAACGCGTGGGAACGGGCGTGATGGAATCGTGAAAAGCGCCTCGGCGGCGGAATAAGTGTTGAAATAGCGTGAGCTTGAGCGGATCGTCGTCACGCTGTGACCGTGGCGGGATCCGATGACCGGACCTTATCTTCACCTTTTGGGTGGTTTCGACTTTGCCGGGGCCGCGGTTCCGGCCATCAGCCGCAAGGCGCGTGCGATGGTCGCCTATCTCGCACTCCAGTCGGGGCATTCGCAGTCGCGCGAGAAGCTCGCGACCCTGCTTTGGGGCATCAACAGCGAGGCACAGGCGCGAATGAGCCTGCGGCAAGCGGTATCGTCGGTCAGGAAAGCCATGCAGGCATGCGGCGGCGGCCGCTTCCTCACCGACGGCGACAGCGTCGCTCTGCATCTCGACGGCCTCGATTTCGACGTCGCGCGGTTCGAGGCGCTGGTCGCCAGCCCGGCACCCGAAGACCTCGAACTGGCGCTCAATGTCTACCGCGGCGACCTGCTCGACGGCTTCGGCCTGAAGGAGGAGTCATTCGAGGACTGGCTGAGGATCGAACGCGAGCGGCTGCGGGCCTTGGCCGTCGCCGCGCTTGACAGGCTCGTCGCGCATTATGCCGCAACGAACGATCCCGCCGCATGCGTGCGCGCGGCGACACGACTGCTCGCCATGGAGCCGCTGAGGGAGGACATCCACCGCGCCCTGATGCGTGCCTATGCGGCGCAAGGCCGGACCAATCTCGCGCTGAAGCAATATGAGCACTGCCGCACTGCGCTTCAACGCGATCTCAAGCTGCAGCCCGAGCCTGAGACACGGCAATTGTTCGAGACGCTGCGGACACGCCGCACGATAGCGCAGGCACGTCCACCCACGGCCGATGCGGACGACGCCACCGACTTCAGCCACCAAACCGCGCGACCGCAGACCCGCTACGTCAAATCGGCGGGGGTCAACATCGCCTATCAGGTCACAGGCGACGGCCCGATCGACCTGATCTATGTCTCGGGATGGGTGTCCAACCTCGACCTTGCCTGGGAATCGCCGCGGCTTTCGCATGTGCTCAGGCGTCTCGGAAGCTTTTCGCGCCTGATCCGCATGGACAAACGCGGCACCGGTCTGTCCGACCGCAATGTCGGCTTGCCGACGCTGGAAGAACGCATGGAAGACATGCGGGCGGTGCTCGACGCGGTCGGTTCCAAGCGCACGGTTCTGTTCGGCAGTTCCGAGGGCGGCCCGATGTGCATGCTGTTCGCGGCGACCTATCCCGAGCGCACAGCGGCACTCGTGCTCAATGGAGCCTATGCCAGCGGCAGATGGTCGAAAGACTATCCCTGGGCGAAGACAAGCGAGCAGGTGGAAGGAGATCTGGCGCTCGTCGAGAGAGAGTGGGGAGCGGCGGCGGATATGAGCAACGCAGCGCCCAGTCTGATGAGCGACACGTTCGAGCAGGAATGGTTCGCCGCCTATCTCAGGAATTCAGCGTCGCCCGCAGACGCGATCGCGCTGTGGCGCTGGGGAACAGAAATCGACGTTCGCGACATTCTGCCTGCCATCCATGTTCCGACGCTGATCGCGCAGGCGACCGGCGACCGCTGGGTAAAGCGGGAAGAAGGACGCTATCTGGCGACACATATCGAAGGCGCCAAATACGTCGAGTTCGCCGGCCGCGACCACGTGATCTGGGGCGAGAATTCCGATCGGCTTGTCGACGAGATCCAGGCTTTCGTCACCGGCGCCTTGCCGGCGGCTCCCGGCGAACGGCTGCTGGTGTCGGTGCTGTCCGTCGATATGACGGGCTCGCCTTTCGATATCGAGCCGACCGAGCGGCACGCCGAGGCGCTCCATGGTGAACTCCTCGCGGCTGAAGGCAGAGAGATCAGCCGAGCGGACGGCAAGGTGCTCGCGGTGTTCCAGCGGCCAACGCGGTCGATCCAGTGCGCGATCGCCATTCGCGATCGCTTGCGGCGATCCGGTGTCGACGTCCGCTCGGCAGTGCACATCGGCGAGTGCGAGCTGCGCGGCCATCAATTTTCCGGCGCGGCGGTCGAGCTGTCGTTGCGGCTGCTCGATCATGCGCAGCCGGGCGAAATCATCGCGTCACGCACGGTGCGCGATCTCGTGGTCGGCTCCGGCCTGCAGTTCGAGGAGCGTGGCGAAATGGCAGCAACCGGGCTGCCCGGCGCGTTTCCGTTCTACTCGGTCAATGGTACGGCTTGAGCCGCTGAGTCACATCTTCCCTGCCCCGAAGCGCAATCCGTCCATCAGCAGCTTGACCAGCCGGCGCGAGCGGTCGCGCCAGTCCTTGGTGTCGGGGGCCGAGTAGATGCCGCCGAGCGCATGCAGCACGTCGGAAGCGTCGACGTCGCCGCGGATCGAGCCTTCGGCCGCGGCCGCCTCGACCAGTTGCCGCAAGGCCAGCGATACCCGGCCCGACAAGTCGGAAAACACGGCGGAATTGGTGTTGAACAGGATGCGCAGGCTGGCCGCCAGGCCGCGCTTGGTGGCGATGTAGTCGACGAAGCGCTGCATCCACTGTTCCAGCGCCATGTCGGCCGGATGGTGGCTGGCGAGGTCGTCGGCAGCCGCGCAGAGTGCTTCGACTTCGCGCCGATAGACCACCTCGACCAGATGCTCGCGGGTCGGAAAATGCCGGTAGAGCGTGCCGATGCCGACACCCGCCTGGCGTGCGATCTCCTCCAGCGAAGCATCGACGCCCTGCTCGGCAAAAGCCGTCGCCGCCACCTCGACCAGCCGGTCGCGGTTGCGCTGCGCGTCGGCGCGCAGCGGCTTTGGCGCTGCGGCTTCGCGCGCACCTTGGGCGGTTGCTGTCTGCTGGTCGTCCAATTTTTTCTCCACTGTCGACATATGGGGCTTGAACCCCGAGGGGTAAGCCCCCACCTAGATAAACGGAGGCGCCTCCGCTTTAGTGGAGCAGTCTTATCATATAATCAAGGGAGCCGGTATGTCACGTGCTGAAGGACTGAAAGCGTCCCCTGCCCGCTGGAGAATGGCGAAGGCCGAGGTGCGCGTCATCTCCCTCCTCGAGGGGGAGATGTCGCCAAAAGGCGACAGAGGGGGTCGGTTCGACTGGACGCGACCTCCTGCGGCGGATGGGGGTAGCGCTCTATGCGAGGCGACCCCCTCTGGCCTGCCGGCCATCTCCCCCTCGAGGGGGGAGATCACGCTCTCGGCCGCTCTTGCCCTCCCTCGCCCAAGCCCCATCTCAACCCCCTAGCGTCAAGCAACTGGAGCCAGACGCCCATGACCAGCCAGACCACCATCCACCTCACCATCAATGGCCGCGATCATTCACTCAACGTCGAGCCGCGCGTGACGCTGCTCGACGCGCTGCGTGATCGCCTCGACCTGACCGGCACCAAGAAGGGCTGCGACCACGGCCAGTGCGGTGCTTGCACTGTACATGTCGACGGCGAGCGGGTGCTTGCCTGCCTGACCCTGGCCGCGCAGGTCGAAGGCCGCGAAATCACCACCATCGAGGGGCTCGCCGGAGCCGATGGCACGCTCGACGCCGTCCAAGCCGCCTTCCTCGAGCAGGACGCCTTCCAGTGCGGCTATTGCACGCCGGGACAGATCATGTCGGCGGTAGCCTGCATCCGCGAGGGCCATGCCAACTCGGATGACGAGATCCGCGAATACATGGCCGGCAATCTCTGCCGTTGCGGCGCCTATCCGAACATCGTCGCCGCCGTGCGCCAGGCGGCCCTGGAGGTCGTGTCATGAGGGATTTTTCCTACGTTCGCGCCAACAGCATCGAGGCCGCGCGCAAGGCGGCGGCGCTTCCCGGCGCCATGCTGCTTGCCGGCGGCACGACGCTGGTGGACCTCGCCAAATGCGGCGTCGCCCAGCCTGAGACTGTGGTCGACATCACCCATCTCAAGGGGCTGGACACGATCAGCGTCGATGCAAGCCACGCCACGCTCGGCGCGCTGGCGAAAATGAGCCATGTCGCCGACCATGCCGGGATCAAGAGCCATTTTCCCGCTGTCTCGGAAGCACTGTGGCAGGCCGCCTCGGCGCAGCTGCGCAACATGGCGACCGTCGGCGGCAATCTGATGCAGCGTACGCGCTGCCCTTATTTCCGTGATCCCTCCAACTTTTCCGCCTGCAACAAGCGTGAGCCCGGCAGCGGCTGCTCGGCGATCGGCGGCGTGACGCGGGGCCACGCCGTGCTGGGTACCAGCCAGGCCTGCATCGCCATGTATCCGGGCGACCTCGCCACCGCGCTTGTCGCCTTCGATGCGACGGTCCATCTCGGCCAGCGCGTGCTCAAGGTCGACGATTTCTTCCTGCTGCCGGGCGACACGCCTGAGCGCGAGCATGACATCCGCGCCGGCGAGATGATCACCGCGATTGAGATCCCCGGTTCGGCCGCCGCGCGGCGCTCGACCTATCTCAAAGTGCGTGACCGCCAGTCCTACGAGTTCGCCGCGGCAAGGGCCGCGGTCGGGCTGGAGCTGGAAGCCGATGGCCGCACGATCCGCGACCTGCGCGTCGCGCTCGGCGGCGTCGCCACAAAACCGTGGCGGGCGCGCGCCGTGGAAGAGGCGCTGAAAGGCAAGGTCCTGGACGAAGACACCGTGCGCAAGGCGAGCGGCCTCGCCATGGAAGGCGCCGTCGACCATGGCGCCAACCACTACAAGATCGAGCTCGCGCCGCGCGTGGTCGCGCGCGCCATCCTCAAACTGGGAGAGACGGCATGACCGTTCACAACATCAGACATGCCGATTCGAGACATGGCGACGCCTCCGACGGCGCGGTCGGCGGACGACTGTCGCGCGTCGATGGCCCGGCCAAGATCACCGGTGCTGCCAAATACGCCTTCGAGCAGCAGCTCGACGGGCTGGCACATGCGGTGATGGTCGAGGCCACCATCGCCGCCGGCACGGTGCGCGCGATCGACACACGGGCCGCGGAGACCACGCCGGGCGTGCTTCTGGTGCTGACGCCCGACACCATCATGGAGATCAAAGGCGCGTCGGACTGGCTGGGCAATCCGCCAACGCAGAAGACATACTCACCGCTCGCCCGTACGGTCACGTATTCCGGCCAGCATATAGCTGCCGTCGTGGCCGAGACCTTCGAGCAGGCGGTCGCCGCGGCGGCCCTGATCGAGGTCAGCTATGACGAGACGCCGGCCATCGTCGACCTCAGCGATCCCAAGGCCGGCGACGGCATTCCGATCGATGCCATGACCAAGGAATGGGGCGACGCCGAAGCGGCGTTCGCCGCCGCACCGGTGCGCATCTGCGCCGCCTACAATACGCAGCGCGAATATCAGGCGGCGATGGAGCCGCATGGGCTGATCGCGCGCTGGCAGGGCGAAGAGCTCACCATCTGGGAGCCCAGCCAATGGCTGGACGGCATGGCGCGCACCTATGCCGAATGGTTCGGCGTGCCGTTCGAGAATGTGCGGCTGGTCTCGCCCTATATTGGCGGCGGCTTCGGCTCGAAGGCGCTGGCGCTCGCCCACAGCGCGGTGGCGGCGGCCTCGGCGAAAATGCTCGGACGGCCGGTGAAGCTGGTGCTGACAAGACCGCAGAACTTCACGTCCTATGGCGGCCGCGCCGCGACCCGCCAGACGGTGACGATCGGCGCCGGCCGTGACGGCAAGATCCAGTCGATCGTGCATCGCGGCGTCAACGAGACCGCGGTCGACGGCATGTGGGTCGAGCCGCTGGCTTCGGTCACCTCGATCATGTACGCCACGCCCAACTTCTCCTCGAAGCAGAATGTTGTGCGGGTGAACACGGTGGTGCCCGGCGCCAAGCGGGCGCCTGGCGAAAACCCCAGCGCCTTCGGAATCGAATGCGCCATTGACGAGCTCGCCCATGAGGTCGGCATCGACCCGCTGGAGATCCGGCTCAGGAACTATGCCGAGCAGGATCCGGAAGCGAAAAAAGCCTGGTCGACCCGGCAGTTGCGCGAGGCTTTTGCCTCGGGTGCGGAACGCTTCGGCTGGTCGAAGCGCTCACCAAAACCGCGTTCGATGCGCGACGGCCACCAGCTGATCGGCTGGGGCGTCGCCGCCGGCACCTATCCGGTGCGGCGCGCCTATGGCGAGGCCATCGTGCGCATCCTCGCCGACGGCTCCGTCGAGGTCGAAAGCTCCTCGATCGACATGGGCCAGGGCACCTACACGATCCTGGCGCAGACAGCGGCCGAAACGGTCGGCGTGGCGGCCGACGATGTCGTGGTCAAGCTCGGCGATTCCCGATATGCCCGCGCAGGCGTCGCCGGCGGTTCGCGGCTGGCCGGCGTGATGACCGGCGCGGTCTACAAGGCGGCGACATCGGCGCTCGACCAGCTGGTCGGGCTCGCCATCAGCGATCCGCGCTCGCCCTTCCATGCGCTGCAGGCCAACACGCTGGTCGTCGCCAATGGCCGCCTCAGGTCGCCGCGCGGCGACGGTCCCGATGTCTCCATCGCGGAACTGCTGGCGAGCGTCGGCCGCGACCGCATCGAGGCCGCCGGCGACACCATGCCGGCGAATTCGACTGCCGAGGATCGCTACAAGAACTACACCACCATCGCCACGTCGATCCCGCACACCGAGGGCAACTATTCGCGCCACTCCTGGTGCGCGCATTTCATCGAGGTGCGGGTCGACGAGGATTTCGGCACGGTGCGTGTGTCGCGCGTGGTGTCGGCGCTGGATTCCGGCCGGCTGTACAATCCGAAACTTGCCGAAAGCCAGTGGAAGGGCGGCATCATCATGGGCATCGGCCAGGCACTGCTGGAAGAAGGCATCGTCGACCGCCGCCACGGCCGCATCGTCAACAACAACCTCGCCGACTATCTGGTGCCGACCAATGCCGACATCCCCGATATCGAAGTGATCTCGGTCGGCATTCCCGACCTGCATTCCTCGGTGCTCGGCGGCAAGGGCGTGGGCGAACTCGCCATCGTCGGCGTGGCGCCGGCGATCGCCAATGCGGTGTTCCACGCGACGGGGAAGAGAGTACGCGATTTGCCGATCACGCTGGAGAAGCTGATCTGAAATGGAGCGCGCAATCTCCTTTTGCGGTGGAGATTACGCGCTCGGTCGCTTTCGCCCCTACCACTCCAACCCGAACACCAGCTTGCCGAAGTGGAGGCCGCCGGCGGCCATGTGGGCGTAGGCTTCGGTCGCCTCATCAGGTGAAAACACCTTGTCGACGACCGGCTCGATCCCGGCGGCGCCAATGGCGCGGGCGGCGTCGCGAAGGTCGGACACCGACCCGGTGTTGTTGCCGATCACCTTCAGCGCCTTGATGATGATCGGCAGCAGGTTGATCGTGGCCTCGGCGCCGGTGACGAAACCGATGGTGAACAGCGTGCCGCCGGGCGCGGTGGCGTTGACGGCGCGGGCGAAGGTGGCGGTGCCGCCGGTCTCGACGACGAGGTCGGCGCCGAGGCCGCCGGTCAGGTCCAGCACCTTGCCGTCCCAGTCTGATGTCGCGCGGTAGTTGATGAGATGATCGGCGCCCAGCGCCTTCGTCCGCTCCAGCTTCTCGTCCGACGACGAGGTGATGATGACGGTGGCGCCAGCCGCCTTGGCAAGCTGCAGGGTGAAGATCGAGACGCCGCCGGTGCCGAGCAGCACGACGACCGAGCCCGGCCCGACATTGGCGGCGCGGATGGCGTTCCATGCCGTGGTGCCGGCGATCGGCAATGTCGATGCCGCCTCGAAGGAGAGATGCGCCGGGATCGGCACGAGTGAATTGGCCGGCAGCGCGACATATTCGGCCAGCGATCCGGGCAGCGAGATGCCGCGCATCTGCGTCATCTCGTAAGGCCGCGGCCGGCCGCCGATCCAGCGCGGCTTGGCATGGGCGACGACGCGGTCGCCGACAGCGAAGCCGGTGACGCCCTCGCCAAGCGCGACGATCTCGCCGGCGCCGTCGGCGACAGGAATAAGCGGGAAGCTCGGCCCGGGATAGTTGCCGCTCGCCACCGCGACATCTACGAAGTTGAGGCTCGCCGCACGCTGGCGGATCAGCACCTCGCCGCGCTGTGGTTCGGGCGTGGCCACGATTGCGGCGCGGAAGGCGTCCAGCCTCGGCTGGCTCAGTTCGATAGCTTTCATGGGTTCACTCCGGTGTGACGATTGATCGGTTGAGTGAACCTAGCTGCTGCGCTATTTCTGGATAATCCTTGGCTGTTACACTTGAGTATTGCGAAATATGCAGCAATCCCATGAACCGGCGACCCTTGCCGAAATGGCGGCCTTCGCGGCCATCGCCGAGGCGCGCTCCTTCACCAGGGCAGCGGCGCGTGTCGGGCGCGACGCCACCATCCTGTCGCGGCGCCTGCAATCGCTGGAGGAGCGGCTGGGGGTCCGGCTGCTCTCCCGCACGACGCGCAGCGTGTCGCTGACCGAGGCGGGCGCCGAATTCCTGGTGCGCGTGCGCGCCATCCTCGCCTCGGTCGACGAGGCCGAGGCCGCCGCTTCCGCCCATGCTGGCGGCAGCCCGCGTGGCCTGCTCAGGCTGGCGCTGCCCGGCACGTTCGGGCGCATGTGGATCGGGCCGCTGCTGCCTCAATTCCTCGCCGAATTTCCCGATGTCCGCATCGAGGCCGAATTTTCCAACCGGTTCGCCGACCTCGTCGCCGAGAATTTCGACGTGGCAGTGCGGCTCGGCGCGCTGGAGGATTCGCGCCTGGTGGCGCGCAAGGTGGCGACGCGGCGCCGGCTGCTCTGCGCGGCCCCCTCCTACCTCGCCCGAATGGGCAGGCCGGAAACACCGCAGGCGCTGCTCGAACATGCCTGCCTCGGCTTCTCCGGCTTCCAGACCTTTCCGGCCTGGGAGATGACCGACCGCGAAGGCCGGCACGCGCGCGTCGAGGTGTCGGGGCCGCTCGTCTCCGACGACGCCGAGGTGCTGGTCGATGCAGCCGTGCAAGGCGTCGGCCTGATGATGAGCACCGACTGGCTGGTCGGCCGCGAACTCGCCGACGGGCGGCTGGTGCCTGTCCTGGAGGAGTGGACGCTGGCCGACGAGGGCGCGGTCTATGTCGTCATGCCGTCGGCCAAGGGCCAGGCCGCCAAGACCCGCGCCTTCGCCGAGTGGATCGGCAAGCGCCTTTCGCCGGAGCCGCCGTGGCGGCGGTGAGAACTGAGGGCGAACCGCGGAGCTGCCGATCTTCCAGCTCGTGGGGGAACTGTTCGTCATGCCGGCTTTCACTTACCTATCCGGAATGTCCCAGTTCGACCGCTCAAGAACATCGCTTGGTGGAAGGATCTCCTCGGTCTTGAGGTCCCGGCGCTGGATCTCATCGGCGACAGATTCCTCGCGCGGTCCCCACGCCCCACCAATGCCGATTTCCACCGAGATCTTGTCTCGCGTCAGACGCTGCGAGAAGTTGATATCAAACGTTCGCGGCGCCATGTCGAACCACTCGCATGCCTCGCCGAGAATACTTTCCGTGCGACCGAATAGGGAATGTCACCTCCTCGCCATGGAACTTGCGAGGACAAGGCCCACCATAATCGATAGTCTCGTCATGGCTCTCCCCCCATGCCACGCGGCTACTGCCCACAAGACTTCCGGCAAGCGCGGCGATTTTGCGACGGCCTGCGATGGGCGCCGTTGGCTCCCTGCCCTATTTCCCACCCTGCCCCTTCAGGAACTGGCTGAGCAAATCCATCGGCAGAGGGAAGACCACCGTGGACGAGCGCTCGCCGGCGATGTCGTGCAGGGCCTCGAAATAGCGCAGCTGCATGGCTTGCGGCTCCGCCGCCAGCATGCGGCCGGCTTCGACCAGCTTGGCCGCGGCCTGCTGCTCGCCATCGGCGTTGATCACCTTGGCGCGGCGCAGACGCTCGGCCTCGGCCTGCTTGGCGATGGCGCGGACCATGCTCTCGTTGAGGTCGACATGCTTGATCTCGACATTGGAGACCTTGATGCCCCAGGCATCGGTGCGCTGGTCGAGGATCTCCTGGATGTCGCTGTTGAGCTTGTCGCGCTCGGCCAGCATCTCGT
This sequence comes from Mesorhizobium sp. WSM4306, assembly GCF_007003975.1. GTDB lineage: Bacteria > Pseudomonadota > Alphaproteobacteria > Rhizobiales > Rhizobiaceae > Mesorhizobium. Next base: position 34,571 of record NZ_VFTC01000019.1, on the reverse strand, counting down.
CGAGTTCGTGCTTGCCCAGCACCGAGCGCAGTGTGGTCTGCGCCAGCTGGTTGGTGGCGGCCATGAAATCCTCGACCTGGATGATCGCCCGCTCGGCGTCGACGATGCGAAAATAGAGCACCGCATTCACCTTGACCGAGACGTTGTCGCGCGAGATCACGTCCTGCGGCGGCACGTCCTGCACCACCACGCGCAGGTCCACCCGAACCATCTGCTGGACGAAGGGAACGAGGATGATGAGGCCGGGCCCCTTGACTGCGGTGAAGCGGCCGAGCGTGAAGACCACGCCGCGCTCATATTCCCTGAGTATGCGGATGGCCGCGGACAGGAACATGATCACGACCAGGGCGAGGACGAGATAGACCACATAACCGACCATCATTGTCTTGCTCCATTGACTCCCGCTTCGTGGCGCCTGACCGTCAGCACGAGGTCATTGACATCGGTCACCTCGACGCTGTCGCCCGGCGCGACGGGTCCGTCGGCCTTCGCCCGCCAGCGCTCGCCCAAGGCCAGCACATGGCCCTCACCGCCCTGCCAGTCGAGGATCTCGGCGGGTTGGCCGCGCATGGCCTCGCCGCCGACACGCGGCGGGTTCTTGCGCGCCGCCCAGACATAGGTGCCGGTCAGCAGCGCCAGCCCCAGCGTCAGCGCCGCAGCGGGGCCGATGATGGCCCATGACATGGCAAAGCCCGGGCCCTCGATTCTCAGCAGCATGGCGGCGCCGAGCAGGAAAGTACCGACGCCGCCCAGCCCGAGCACGACCGTGGGGTTGAAGGCCTCGACGACGAGGAAGGCGATGCCGAGCAGCATCAGCGCAAGGCCGGTATAGTTGATGGGCAGGAGGTTCAGCGCATAGAGGCCGAGTACCAGGCAGACGGTGCCGATGACGCCGGGCGCCACCGCGCCGGGGCTGGTGAATTCGAAGATGATGCCGTAGATGCCGACCAGCATCAGGATGACGGCGGTGTTGGGGTCGGTGATGACGGCAAGCAGCCGGATGAACCAGCCGGGCTCCAGCGTCTCGACCGGCAGGCCTTTCGTCGCCAGCACCCGCTTGGCTCCGGCTACCTCGACGGTGCGCCCGTCGGCGAGTTGCAAGAGCTCTGTGGTGTCGCGGGCGACGAAGTCGATGACATGCTCGTGCAAGGCGGCATTGGCCGACAGGCTCGCGGCCTCGCGCACCGCCTTCTCGCCCCAGTCGCCGTTGCGGCTGCGCAGTTCAGCGAGCGAGCGGATCAGGGCGACTGCGTCATTGGTCACCTTGGTCATCATCGCGTCGGCGGCCGGCGGCCCAGTGCCCTTGTCGTCCTTTTCCTTCTCGCCGCCCGGAAGCGACGGCAGCCCGCCGAGCTCGACCGGCGTCGCGGCGCCCAGATTGGTGCCGGGCGCCATTGCCGCGACATGGGTAGCGTAGAGGATATAGGTGCCAGCGCTCGCCGCGTGGCCGCCGGCCGGCGCGACATAGCCGATGACAGGCACGGGCGACGCGAGGATGTCGGCGATCATCTCGCGCATTGAGGTGACCAGCCCGCCAGGTGTGTCGAGCTGAAGGATGAGGACCTCGGCGTCCCGCTTGGCGGCGACATCAAGCGCCTCCTCGAGCTGCCTAGTGCTTGCCGGCCCGATGGCGCCGTCGATGGCGACGCTCAACGCAACCTTCTCGCTCCCGGCCGAGGAGAAGGGAGAAACGATAGCCGCGATAACAAAGGCCGCGGCAAAAAAGGCCACCCGCGCGAAGATCACGCTCAAAGCTCCATGACTTCAATATGGGTTGTATTTTGGCGAAGTCCATGAGGCGTGCCTGGCGATTGGCGAATACGGCTGAACCTCCTTCACATGAGGGATTGGTAGTCCCGGCGCCAGCGCCCTGCGCTCGTGGGCTGATCGGAAGCTCTAGTTTCGCGTCGTCAAAAGGTTCGCGTCGCGCGCAAGGCGCCAGCGACCGTCAGCCTCCCTGTGCAAAAGCGTAAGTGTATATCCCGACCGGCGGACCGCCTCCCCACCAGGCGGAGTGGCCGTCATGTCGATGCGATTGCGGATGTAGGCCCAATCGCCAAGCACCTTGAGTTCCACGATCTCGCTCGTGCCATCGATCCCTGTATCGTCCATCTCTCTGGAGGCGGCAGCAAAAGCCTCCTTGCCGAACGGCTCCTTGCCCGGAACCATGAAGATCACGTCGTCCGTCATCAATGTGAGCACGGTTGCGAGGTCGCCTTTCCTGCTTGCCGCCATCCAGCTATCGACCACCCGTCGGATCGCGGTTTCGTCATCTGTCATTGTTTCGTGCCTCCGTTAAAGTCGCCCGGCGCATGGCCGATGCCCGGCCGGCGGGCCGCGCGTGAATAGCTGGTGCGTCTGAAGCCCCTGGCAATACGCTGCCCCACAATCTCTTTGCTACCATAACTTCGTTTGCCCTGTATGATCGGGACGGGACGTTTGATGTGACAGGCTCGATGGGGGGAATTATGCAAAGCGGATTCGCAAAATTCATCATGGCCGGTTCCCTGGCGGCCACACTGCAGGCAGCGCAGCCGGTGTTTGCCGCGCCCTGCAACTGGAGCGCCAAGATGGAGGAGGACGAAGGCGGCAGCGTGCTGACGGCCTCGGTGTGCGGCGGGCCGAAGGCCGATGCGCAGCTGATGCTGGTCTGTTTCGACAAGCCGGTGCTGAGCTATGATCTTGGCCCCTCCGGCCAGCAGCTGGAGCCCGGCATCAGCGGGTCCTTCACCTTCAAGGCCGGCAACAAGAGCGTCACAAAAACGCTCCAGCTCGAGGCGATGTACAATTATTTCACGCTGGAACTGTCCGGCGCTGCCGACCCGCTGCTTGCCCTGCTGCGCGGCAAGGGCAACGTCACGGTTACGGCTGACAAATATGGCGAGAGCAGCTTTCCGCTGACAGGATCGAGTGCCGCCATCGGCAAGGTGCTGGCCCAGTGCGGCAAAGGTTCAGCCGGCGACGCCGACTGAAGCCCCTGAACGAATTACTGATGGAGATGGCGGGCTTTGAGCCCGCCATCTGTTTGCGGTGAAGAGGCCCCGCCCCTTGCGTCTCGCCCCGCGATTGACCAATCTCACCGACACTGTCATGAGCCGCGGTCGGGGGGATCGCATATGCCTACGCTCTATGCACTGAAACCGGCTTTTCAGGCCAGGCTGCGGCCGTTGGCCGACCGGCTGGCCGGCGCCGGCGTCACCGCCAACCAGATCACGCTTCTCGCAGCCGCGCTCTCCATCGCCACTGGAGTGCTCGTCGCGGCGCTTGCCGAGCATCGCCTGATCTTCCTTTTGATGCCGGTGGTGCTGTTCGTGCGCATGGCACTCAACGCCATCGACGGGATGCTTGCCAGGGAACATGGGCAGGCTTCGAAACTCGGCATGTATCTCAACGAGCTCTGCGACGTCGTCTCCGACCTGGCGCTGATCCTAGCCTTTGCCACTCTGTTCCCGGCCTGGGGTGTCGTCGTCTTCGCCATCGCCACCATGCTTGTCGAGTTCGCCGGCGTGCTCGGCGTCGCCGCCGGCAGCGGGCGCAACTATGCCGGACCGTTCGGCAAGAGCGACCGGGCCTTGGTGCTCGGGGTCATTGCTTTCCTCATCGCTTGCGGCCTGTGGGTCGAAGCGATCGCGCCCTTTGTGTTTCCGGTCTTGGCTACACTGTCTCTCGTAACCGCCATCAACCAGATACGCAGCGGCCTTAGAGCGGGCGGCGCCTGATGACGAAGCGTCAGGGACCCGGCCGCCAGAGGGAAACCATGATCCACCAGACCATCGCTGCTGCAGCACCGGGAAGTCTCGAACGCGTGGCGCAGGAGCGCACCTTCAAAAGCCATGACGGCACCGAGATCTTCTACCGCTACTGGCCGGCGGCCGGGCAGACGCCCAAAGGCGCGATCCTTCTGTTCCATCGCGGCCATGAGCATGGCGGCCGCATGGCGCATCTGGTCGACGAACTGGCCATGCCCGACCATGCCTTCTACGCCTGGGACGCGCGCGGCAATGGCCGCTCGGCCGGCGAGCGAGGCTATGCGCCGTCCTTTGCCGCGCTGGTGCGCGACATCGACTGCCTGGTGCGCGAGATCGGCAAGGACGGCTTTGGCCAGCGCGATGTCGCGCTGATCGCGCAATCCTTCGGCGCGGTGCTCGCCGCCGCCTGGGTGCATGATTATGCACCCGACATCCGTGCACTGGTGGTTGCCTCGCCGGCCTTTTCGGTCAAGCTCTACGTGCCCTTCGCCAAGGAGGGCATTGCTCTGTGGCAGAAACTGAAGGGCCGCTTCTTCGTCAATTCCTACGTCAAGGCGAAGTTCCTGACGCATGATGCCGAGCGCATCGCTTCCTTCGATGCCGATCCGCTGATCACGCGGCCGATCGCTTCCAACATCCTGGTCGAACTTTATGACCATGCCGCCCGCATCGTCTCAGACGCCCGCGCCATCACCGTGCCGACGCAATTGCTGATCTCGGGCAGCGACTGGGTGGTGCGGCATGCACCGCAGCACGAATTCTTCGTCAATCTCGGCAGCAGCGCCAAGGAGCGGCATGTGCTGCCCGGCTTTTTCCACGATACGCTGGGCGAACGCGATCGCCGCCAGGCGCTCGACCTGATCCGGCCGTTTCTGGAAAAGCAGTTCGCCGCGCCGGAAAAGAAGGTCGAGCTGCTGCAGGCCGATCGCGCCGGCTACACACGCGACGAGGCCGACAGGCTGGCCTCACCGCTGTCGCTGCTGTCGCCGAAAGGAATCTATTGGGCGATGAGTCGCGCCTCGATCGGCATGGGCGCCTGGCTGTCCTCGGGCATGAAGACGGGCATTGCCACCGGCTTCGATTCCGGCTCGACGCTCGACTATGTCTATGAGAACGAGGCGCGTGGCACCGGCTTCGTCGGCCGCATGATCGACCGCACCTTCCTCGACGCCATCGGCTGGCGCGGCATCCGCCAGCGCAAGCTGCATCTGGAAGAGCTGATCGGCAACGCTGTCGCTGCGCTCAAGGCGGCCGGACGTCCAGTCAACATCGTCGACATCGCCGCCGGCCATGGCCGCTATGTGCTCGATGCCGTCGCCAAATGCGTCGAACCGCCGGCAAGCGTACGGCTGCAGGATTATTCCGAGATCAATGTCGGACTGGGCTCGAAGCTGATCGCCGACCGGCATCTGCCGACCAGCGTCACGTTCCGCCAGGCCGACGCCTTCGATGCCGAGATGCTGGCCGGGCAAAAGCCGGCGCCGGATCTCGCCATCGTCTCCGGGCTCTACGAATTGTTCGCCGACAATACGATGATTTCCCGCTCGCTCGGTGGCCTAGCCAGCGCCATGCAGCCCGGCAGCCTGCTCATCTACACCAACCAGCCCTGGCATCCGCAGCTGGAGATGATCGCGCGCAGCCTGACCTCGCATCGCGGCGGCCAGGCCTGGGTTATGCGGCGGCGCACGCAAGGCGAGATGGACCAGTTGGTAACGGCGGCCGGTTTCGAGAAGATCGACCAGCGCATCGACCGATGGGGCATCTTCACCGTTTCGGTCGCACGGCGCGTCTGAGGCCATGGCCGCACTTGTCACCGCCCCTGCCCCCGCTCCGCCGCGGGAACCGTATTCCGGTATCGTGCTGAGGGCTGCCCTTTGGCTGGCGCTGCTCGCCCCGTTGTTCTACTCGACCTATGGCTTTGCCAATTGGCTGGCGTCGCGGCGCGACCATGTCGGCAGCATCGTCTTTGCCTGGGAACACGCCATCCCGTTCGTCGCCTGGACGATCGTGCCCTACTGGTCGATCAATCTGTTCTATGGCCTGTCGCTGCTGCTCAACACCACCAGGCGCGGCGTCGACCGGCTCGCCGGCCGCTATCTGACGGCGCAGATCATTGCCGTCTCCTGCTTTATCGCGTTTCCGCTGACGGCCACCTTCGTGCGGCCGGAAACCACCGGCCTGCCCGGGTTCCTGTTTGCGGTGCTGGGCGGTTTCGACAAGCCGTTCAACCAGGCGCCATCCCTGCACATCGCACTCCTGGTGATCATCTGGGATCACTGGCGTCACGTTCTGGTACGCCACCGTCTCGGCGCCACTCTCGGACCCGTCTGGCATGTCTGGTGCGTTCTGATCGCCGCGTCGGTGTTGACGACCAGGCAGCATCATTTCATCGACATTCCGACCGGTGCGCTGCTCGGCCTGTTTGCCCTGTGGCTGTTTCCGGCCAAGGGCGAACTGCCTTTCTGGAGCTTTCGCCCGGCCACCGACCCGAACGCGCGGCGGCTGGCGGGATATTATGCGCTGGGCGCGGCGCTTGCCCTGGCCGGCGCTGCTGCCGGGGCATTCGTCTCCGCTGATTTTCTCATCCTGTTGTGGCCGGCGCTGGCGCTGGGCATCGTCGCCTTCGCCTATGCCGGAGCCGATGCAAAAGTGTTCCAGAAGGCAGCCGACGGCAGCGTCTCGCTGGCCAGCCGCATCCTGCTCCTGCCCTACCGGCTCGGCGCCAGAATCAATGTGTGGGCATGGACCCGCGAGCTGGCGCCACAAGCGGAGATCACCGACGGTGTCTTCTTCGGCCGGTTTCCAAGCGCGGAGGAGGCCAATCGCTTCGGCACCGTCATCGACCTTGCCGGCGAACTGGAACGACCTGGCGGCGTGACCTGCCGCTGGATCAGCTATGCCATGCTCGACCTCGTGGCGCCGCCGCATGACAGGCTGGAGCGGGCGGTGGCGGCGACCGAACTGGCGCGCCGGCGTGGCACCGTGCTGGTCTGCTGCGCCCTCGGCTTCCAGCGCAGTGCGGCAATAATCGCCGACTGGCTGGTTGTGACCGGGCGCTCGCACACAGCCGCACAGGCGCGCAAAAAGCTCGCTGCATCGGGCCGGCCCGTGCATCTCCACAGCGGGCTGGAAGAACCGACATGAGTGGGCCGGCATGAACGACGAGGCCTATCGCGACAAGGCAGAGGCTTTCGCCGCCGCGCTGATGGTGCAGGCGGTTTGGCCAATCCTGCTGGTAGTGGGCGCCGTGATGGCGGCGCCGGTCATCGGCCTGGTGACCGGACCGCAGACGACCGCGCTGTCGGCGGCGGGCTGGCTGGTCGCGGCGGCGAGTGCCGTGAGCACGCTGGCCCTTTCGGCGTTGCTTTTGTTCGACGCGCTGCTGTTTCGGCTGATGGCCAGCCACGCCAGCGAGGCCGCCGGCGGTGCCGTGGTCGACGATGTGCTGGCGCGCATGCGCCTGAAGCCCACCCCTGCCGGCGGCCGCTCGCTCGATCATCGCATGGCAGGCACGCGACGCCTGCTGACAAGACAGCGCATGGCGCTCGCCGTGTTTGCGGCGGCATCCCTTTTCGCAGCGTTTGTTTGAGCCCATGACAAAACTTCACCTGCGCGCCAACACCTTCACCTTGCTGCAGACGGTGACCTCGGTCGGCCTCTCGGCGGCGGCCTGGGTGGTGACCGGCGTGCGGCCAATCTGGAACGGCAGCCAGCCGTCGGAGCGGCAGCGCATCTACTTCGCCAACCACGCCAGCCATGGCGACTTCATCCTTTTGTCGGCCTGCCTCAGCGAAAAGGTGCGCGCCCGCACCCATGCGATCGCGGCGGCCGAGTATTGGGGCAAGTCGCGGCTGCGCCGCTTCATTGCCGAGGACATGTTGTCGTCCGTTCTCATCCACCGGCAGTGGACCGACGAAACGCAGCACCCGATCTCGATCATGCTGTCGGTGCTCGACCAGGGACATTCGCTGATCCTGTTTCCTGAGGGCACTCGCAACACGACCGATGCGGAATTGCTGCCGTTCCGCTCCGGTCTCTACAATCTGTCGATGGCGCGGCCGGATGTCGAACTCATCCCATGCTGGATCGAGAACATGTCGCGCGTGTTGCCCAAGGGCCAGTTCCTGCCGGTGCCGCTTCTGTGCCGCGTCGTCTTCGGTCCGCCGGTGGCGATCGCGCCGGGCGAAGAGCGGCGCGCCTTCCTTGAGCGCGCGCGCCAGACATTGCTGTCGCTCGACCCGCGCCCGGATCGTGACGACTAGCCATGGACAGAGACGTCGCATGACACTGCCGCCAATGCATGAAACCGTCATCCTGCTGGTTGGCCTGGTCGGCGTGCTGACCACGGCCAGCACTGTTGCCGGCATCCTGTCGTGGCGGGCGCCGAAGCCGCTGCCCTCGACCCTCGTCAACCTCAACCAGCGCATCAATGCCTGGTGGGTGATGGTGGTGGCGATCACGGTCGCCTTCTTCTTCGGCCGCACCGGCATGACCATCCTGTTTGCGCTGATCTCATTTGCGGCGCTGCGCGAATTCGTGACGCTGACGCACAGCCGGCGCAGCGATCACTGGGTGCTGCTCGGAATGTTCGGCATCATCATCCCCTACCAGTACTGGCTGGTGTGGACCGCCTGGTACGGGCTCTTCACCATTTTCATTCCGGTCTACTGCTTCCTCTTGATGCCGGCGATCACCGCGCTCAACGGCGACACCGAGCGCTTCCTCGAGCGCGTGTCGGCGCAGCAATGGGCGGTCATGATTTCGGTCTACTGCGTCAGCCACGTGCCGGCGCTGCTGACGCTGAACGTGCCCGGTTTCGAAGGCCGCAACCTCTTGCTCATCGCCTTCCTGATCATCACCGTGCAAGGCAGCGACGTCTTCCAGTATATTTTCGGCAAGCTGTTCGGCCGGCATCTGCTGTCGCCCGCCGTCTCGCCGTCAAAGACCTGGGAAGGGCTGGTCGGCGGGCTGGTGGCGTCGAGCCTGCTCGGCGCGCTGCTGTCGTTCCTGACGCCGTTCTCGCCGCTGGCGGCGGCAGGCGTCGCCTTCATTGCCTGCCTGATGGGATTTCTCGGCGGTCTGGTCGCGTCGGCCATCAAGCGCGACCAGGGCGTCAAGGACTGGGGCCACCTCATTGAAGGCCATGGCGGCATGATGGACCGCGCCGACAGCCTGGTCTTCGCCGCGCCGGTGTTCTTTCACATCGTCCGCTATTTCTGGACGGTGTGAGCGGAAGCGCGCTCCTTCACTCTCGGATGGCGCGGCCCGCCTGCTGCAACAGTTCGAAGGCGGCGAAGCGTTTGTCGTGCCAGGGCATGAGATCGCCGCCGGCCGGGCGATAGATGTCGCCGATGCGCGACATGCCAGTCATCGCCGCTGTCACGTCGGGATATTTTTGCGCCGCCACTGCGGCCAGTACGGCCGAGCCGAGCAGCACCGGCTCCGGCGAGGTCGATCCGGCGACGGTCAGGCCTGTCGTGTCGGCCAGCAGCTGGCGCACCAGGTCGCTTTGCGCGGCGCCGCCGCTGACGACGATGGTGTCGATGGCAATGCCCTTGTTGGCCATCGCCGCCAGGATCTGGCGCACGCCATAGCCGATCCCCAGCAGGCCGGCGACATAGAGCGCGACGAGACTGTCGAGCGACGTGTCCATGCCGAGCCCGGCAATCAGCGCCTTGGATTCAGGATCGGCGAAGGGCGAGCGGTTGCCGAGGAATTCCGGCACGACATGCAGCCCTTCGGCAAGGCGCGCCACCGCGGACAGATCAGCGGACTTCGTTGCCGCCCGCCGGCCAAGCCAGGCGGTCAGGCCGAGACCTTCCGCCCTGGCTTTTGCGGATGCTTCCGCCGAGGCTGGGTGGAAAGCGACGAGATGATCGATCGCCGCGCCCGCCGCCGACTGGCCGCCTTCGTTGAGCCACAGGCCCGGCACCATGGAGGAGAAATACGGACCCCAGACACCCGGCACGAAGGCCGGTTCGCTGGTGCTGGCCATGGTGCAGGCCGAGGTACCGAAGACATAAGCCATGCGCGACTGCAGCGTGCCGACGGAGCCCGTGCCGCCGACCGTGCCGACACCGCCGGCATGCGCATCGATCAGGCCGGCGGCGACCGGCGTTCCCGGCAGCAGGCCGAGATCGGCGGCCGCCGCCTCGGTGAGGCCCTGAGCCAGCGCGGTGCCGCCTTCGACCACTTCGGTGCCGATGCGCGCGAAGCCTTCGTCGGCGAGCGCGCCCAGACCGACGGCGCGGAAATAGGCATCGTCCCAGCGCCGCTCATGGCCGAGATAGGTCCATTTGCAGGTGAGCGTGCAGATCGAGCGTGCCAGGCTGCCGGTCGAGCGCCAGGTCAGATAGTCGGTCAGGTCGAAAAAATGCTCCGCTGCATCGAAGGTGGCGGGCAGGTTTTCCCGCAGCCACAGCAGCTTAGGCGTTTCCATCTCCGGCGAAATGGTGCCGCCGACATAGTCGAGCACGGCGTGCTTGCCGGCATTGATGCGCTGCGCCTGGTCGAGCGCGCGGTGATCCATCCAGACGATGATGTTTCGCTGGCTGTCACCCGAGCCGCCGACCGCCAGGGGTGCACCGCCCTTGCCGACCACAACCAGCGAACAGGTGGCGTCGAAGCCGATGCCGGCAATGTCACGCCCGGCAAGTCCCGACTTTGTCACCGCCTCGCGCACGCTGGAGCAGACCGCGCGCCAGATGTCTTCGCTCGACTGTTCGGCGATTTCGCCAGGCTCGATGAACAAAGCGATGTCGCGCTTCGCCGAGGCGAGCATGGTGCCTTCAGCGTCGAACACCCCTGCCCTGGCGCTGCCGGTGCCGACGTCGATGCCGAGGAAGTGGGACATGGGGGACCTCAGGGAATTGGCGAATAGCGAATAGCGAATAGCGAATAGCGAATAGCGAATAGCGAATAGCGAATAGAAATTACGCCCCTATTCGCTACTCGCTACTCCCTATTCGCTCTCTCACAAATCATTGCTCTGTGGCAGGATCACCAGATCCCGAATGGTCACGTTCCTTGGCCGCGTCAGCATGAACAGCACGGCTTCGGCGACCTCAACGGGCTGAATCAAGCCGCCCTTGGCCAGTTCATCGTCAAGCTTGTCCTTCGGCCAGTCGCTGATCAGCGCTGTTACCACCGGCCCCGGCTGCACCGCGCCGACGCGCAGGCCGTGCGGGGCGACCTGCCGGCGCACCGTGTGGACGAAGGCCTGCACGGCATGTTTGGAGGCCGTGTAGATCGGCTCCCAGACCACCGGCACCAGTCCGGCGATCGAAGAGGTGACGATGATGTCGCCGGTCTTGCGTTCGACCATGTGCGGCAGCACGGCGTGCACCGAGCGGAATACCGCATTGATGTTGAGGTTCAGCACGCGGTCCCACGTATCGGGATCGCCGTCGAGCACCGGACCGCCGACATAGGCGCCGGCATTGGCGTGGAAGATATCGAGCTGGCCGGCTTTTTCGAGGATCTGCGGCATCATGGTGGCGACGCTGGACGGCCTCATCAGATCGATCACCAGCGGGATAGCATTCGGGCCGAGTTCGGCGCAGGCGCTCTTCAATGCGTCTTCGGCGCGGTCGACCAGCACGACGCGGACGCCGGCGGCAATCAACGCCCTGGCGCATTCCAGCCCTATGCCCGAGGCGGCCCCGGTGATCGCCGCGACTTTTCCACTCAAATCCTGAGCCATTCTTGCTACCCTCGTATTGTCTGTTGGTTCAGGCGCGGCCGTGGGAAACCCGCGAGCGGCGTGCCAGGGAGTCGACGATGACCGCGATCGCCAGAACGGCGCCGGTGATCATGTAGCGAAGCGACGATGACAGGTCGAGCAAGGTCAGCCCGCTGGCGATCGACTGGATGACGATGATGCCGAGCAGCGCGGAGTAGGCGCTGCCGCGACCGCCGAACAGGCTGGTGCCGCCGATGACCGCCGCGGCGATGGCGTTGAGGTTGACGTCACCGGTGCCGGCCTGCTGGCTGGCCGAGGCCAGCCGTGCCGCCGACAGCACGCCGCCGAGTGCGGCGAACATCGAGCACATGACGAAGGCGCTGAGATAGATCGAGCGCACCTTGATGCCGGCTCGGCGCGCCGCTTCTCGGTTGCCGCCGACGGCGGTCATCGAGCGGCCCCATTGGGTGCGGGTCAGCGCATAGTTCATCGCCACCACCAGGCCAACGAACAGGCCGAACATCCACGGTATGCCGCGCGCCTGGTTGAGATAGCCGACGATCAGTTCAAGCAGGATGGTCAGGGCGGCGACGCGCACGATCAGGCCGCCGACCGATGGCGCCGACAGATTGACGGCGCGACGGCGGCTGACGGTGCGCAGGCCGGTGATGAGCATGACGATGCCGGGCACTGCGGCCAGCGCATAGGACAGCCAGTCCGGCATGACCAGCAACTGGCCGAAATTCACCAGGTGGGAACCATAAGGCAGATTGATCGAACCGGTGGAGCCGAGGATGTAGAGCTGCAGGCCGAGCACGGCGAGCAGGCCGGCGAGCGTCGAGACGAAGCTCGGCATGCCCAGCCGGTTGAACAGCAGAGCATAGAGCGCGCCGATGAAGCCGCCGACGGCGAGTGCGGCGAGGATGGCGAGCGCCACCGGCCAGCCCTGGTTGACCCACAGCGTGCCGACCATGGCCGAAGCAAAGCCGCTGATCGAACCAACCGAGAGGTCGATCTCGCCGACCATCAGCACGCAGACGATGCCGAGCGCGATGACGCCTACGGTCGAACAGTCGAACAGCAGGTTGACCAGGTTGCTGGAGGACACGAACACCGGGTTGAGGGCGGTGAACACGCTCCAGATGATGACCAGGCCGACGATCACCGGCAGCGAGCCAAGGTCGCCGGAGCGGACACGGTCGAAGAAGGCGCTGATCGCGCCGCCGACGCCGGCCTGGTGCTTGACGCGCACGTCGCTGCGGTCGAGCGCCGTTGACGAGGAGGTGTCCTGCTTTGGCTCTGCGCTCATGGCCGCTGCTCCTGTGATTGCGCCTGTGCTGCCTTGCGCCGTTCGGCGCGGCGCGACACCGCGTTGTTGGCGGCACCGGTGATGGCGCTGACCAGTTCCTGGTTGGAGGCATCGGGTTCGAAGACACCATTGTTGCGCCCGAGCCTGAGTACGACGATGCGATCGGCGACGGCGCGCACGTCTTCCATATTGTGGCTGATCATCAGCACGCCGAGGCCGCGTTCGCGCACCCGGTCGATGAGGTTCAGCACCTCCGCCGTCTGGGCGACGCCAAGGGCGGCGGTCGGCTCGTCAAGCAGGATGACCTTGGGGTCGAGCAGCAGCGAGCGCGCAATCGCCACGGTCTGGCGCTGGCCGCCGGACAGCGAGGCAACCGCTTCGCGCACAGTTGGAATGCGCGCCGACAATTCGTTGAGCAGCGTCCAGGCGCGGATTTCCATCGCCACCTCGTCCAGCCGCAGCGGGTTGAGCTCCTTGCCGAGAAAAATGTTGGCGACGACATCGAGGTTTTCGCACAGCGCCAGATCCTGGAAGACGGTGGCGATGCCGAGCGTCAAGGCAGCGCTCGGGTCGGGCATGGTCACTTGCTTGCCGCGGAAATCGATGGTGCCCGACGTCGGCTGGTGGACGCCGGCGAGGATCTTGACCAGCGTCGACTTGCCGGCGCCATTGTCGCCGACCAGCGCCACCACCTCGCCGGCATGGACGTCGAGATCGATTTCGGTGAGCGCTGATACAGCGCCGAAATTCTTCGAAATGCCGCGCAGGCTGAGCACCAGCTCGCCTGCCGAAACCGGTCCGTCAGAGATGTCAGACATAGTGGCAAACCTTTCCGGATGACCGGTCAAGAGTGACTGCGGACTTCCGGCCGCCGCAAAGGCAGCCGGAAGTCAGGATCAGGATAATCCGATCAGTTGGTGATGCCGAGCTTCTTGCAGCCTTCGGCGTAACGGTCGACGCAGAGCTCTTCGGCGGTGTTGATCTTCTTGTCGATGATCTCGGCCTTGAGGTTTTCCTGCGTCACCACCGCCGGCGTGAACAGCTGCGAAGGGGTGTCGTAGAGGGTCATTTCGGCCTTCGGCGTCTCGCCCGACAAGAGCTGGACGGCGACGTTGGCGGCAGCCGCGGCCACGATCTCGCTCGGCTTGGAGATGGTGTTGTACTGGTCGCCGGCGATGATCAGCTGCAGTGCGGCAATCGTGGCGTCATTGCCGGTGACCGGCGGCACCGGATCGACACCGGCCGCCTTGAAGGCGGCGATGGCGCCGCCACCGGTGCCGTCATTGGCGGCGACAACGCCGACGATCTGCGTGGAGAAGCGGGTGATCTGGCCGCTTGCCCATTGCTGTGCCTTCGGCGGCGCCCATTCCGGCGTGTCGTATTCGGCCAGGATCTTGTAGCCGCTGCTGTCGAGGCTGGAATGAATGCCCTTCTTGATCAGACCGGCGGCCGCGTCGGTCGGCGAACCGTTGATCTGCAAGAGGCCGCCGCTGGCCGGATCGACCTTCAGCGCCTTGAGGTGTTCGACCAGCGAGTCGGCGATGGCCTTGCCGATGCCTTCATTGTTGAACGAGACGTAGAAGTCGGCAGGTGCCGTCGGGATCGGCCGGTCATAGGCGATGACCTTGACGCCCTGGCTCTGCGCCAGCTTGACCAGCGAGGCGGCAGCGGTCGAGTCGACCGGGTCGAGCACGATCGCCTTGGCGCCTTGCGAGATGACCGAGTTGAACTGCTGCTGCTGGCGCGAGGCGTCGGCATCGGCGTTCTGGTAGATCACCTTGCAGCCGGGGCAGAGCTTTTTCATCTCGGCGGCAAAGCCGGGATAGTCGTGCTGCTCATAGCGCGTCGAGGCCTGGTCGGGCATCAGGAAGGCGACCGTGGCATCGGTGACAGGGGCTGCGAAGGCGGCGGTGCCGCTGAGGAGAGAAAGCGTGAGCGCAATGGCTCCCGTCGAAGCAAATCTGGTCATTCTGATATCTCCGTTTCAATTGTTTCACGAAGCCCTGTCACCACATGGCGCGCCGGGCCTTGACTGCAAGTCGAACTGTTGCGAGGAATGACGACGCACTTGATCTGTGCTGCGCATCCTCTTGATATCGCTGGATTTCAGGACAAGCGATCTCCAGCACGGAGCGCCTCCAACGCACCCCGCGTCCTTTCTTCCCAAAATGTCTAAAGCTCCTCCCGGTCCTCCCTGTTAGGCGGCAATCTCCGCACTGATGTTTTCCGCCAGCAAGGCCCTGAAGCGCGAAGGCGACATGCCTTTCTGCGTCAGGAACTGGCGGTTGAAATTCGAGATGTTGTTGTAGCCGGCGGCAAAGCAGATCTCGGTGATCGGCATGTCGGCTTCGCTCATCAGCAACTGGCAGGCGAGGTTGATGCGCAGCCGGTTGACGTACTGCACCAGCGCCATGCCGGTGTGGCGGCGGAAGCTGCGCGAAAACGCGCTCGGGCTGCGGCCGGCAATTGCCGCCAAATCGCTTTCGCTGAACGGCTCAGTCAGATTGGCGTTGATATAGGCAAGCGCCTTATTGACGCCGGCCGACATGAAGCCGGAGGGATCGGGCAGATAGCTGGCGCTGGTCAGCGTTCGCACATCGGCGGCGCGGCTCAGGATATCGATGAGCTCCATGAACAGCGCGATGCGGCGCACGCCCTGCGCCTCGACCAGTTCGGCCAGCACAGGTGCGGCGAGTTCAGCGGTAGCAGCGGAGAACAGCGCGCCACGCCGGCTGAGTTCGAGAATATTTTCACAACCGGCAAGTTCTGGCAGCGCCGTGGTGGCGTCGGCGATGAATTCTTGGGAGAATTGCACGACGCGGCCGCGCAGCGGCACGCTGGTGCCGGCCGGCACATCGCTGACCCAGTTGTGCGGCAGGTTCGGGCCGGTGAGCACGAGGTTGCCGGGCTCGAACTCGCCAATGAAATCGCCGACGAAATAGTGGCCGGTGGTGGCGACGACATGGTGGATTTCGTATTCTGGATGGAAGTGCCAGCGCACGGTGTGGAAGGGGTAGCCGTGGGCCCAGGCCTTGAACGACTCGCCACGTCTGATCTGGACGACTTCCAAGTCCGGATTCATGTCAGTTCCTCCCGGCGCCGGTCCGGTCATGCGACCAGTTGCAGTGCCCTCTTCCGCAGGCCGCGTTTGCCGCTCTCTGCAGTGATCAAAGCTTAGGCGGCAATCCTTGCCGCCGCCACCACGGTGTGTCCACCTCATTGATACTTTTTTGACATTTTTACGGCCGAGGCGACGCGTTTGCGACAGGGCGGCGTCTCACGCACCGCACTCCGCCCCGACAGGTGGTCCTCTACTCCGGCACTCCAAGGCTTCTCAGCGCGTTTTCGTGTCGGTCGAGAATTTCAACTCTAAAGGGCATCGAGTCGCGAACCGCCCGCAAGGTGAGCTCCGGATATTCGCGGTGACAACGCGCCATATGCTGCCGGGCTTCGTCGAGGCGTCCCGCTTCGACAAGGGCCGGGATCAGCGTACGCAGGATCCACAAAGCGTTCGGATGCTCCGCCAGGACACGCAGATACAGATCCGCCGCCTGGCCGGGCCGCCCTGCGCTGAAATGCACGACAGCCAGACCCAAATGACAGGTATAAACCATGGGATCAAACGGCCCCAGTCGCAACGACCGCTCGAAACATTCCGCCGCCCGCTCGACCTCGTCTCTGTAGGCTGCAACCCAGCCGCTCCTGTTCCAGGCGAAGGCCGAATTGGGATCGATCGAACACGCCTTTTCAAGCAACGCGGCTGCAGTGACGAAATTGCTCGACACGGTGTGGGCAGCGCCGAGCACGGCCAGGGAAAATGGATCGTCACTGTTGAGTTCGGCAGATCGCTCCGCCAGCCCCAGCGCACGGCGCCGGTCGGCCTCAGGCGAGGTCGACCAATTGTAGACGCTGCGCTGCGCATGGCACCAGGACAGCAGCGACAGGGCCAGCGGATAGTCGGGATCGCCTAGCAAAGCCTTCTCCAGCGTCTCGATGGCGATCGCGTTGTCCTGTCGGCCGAGCGCCCAGACATGCGGCAGACTGCGCATCACCAGATCGTAGGTTTGCAGGTCGCCCGGCCGCTTGCGGCGCGCACGCTCGATTTCCGCCATCTGGATAGACGGCAGGATGGCGCCTGCGACACCCGCCGTCACATTGTCCTGTAGCGCAAACGTATCCGCGATGTCACCCTTGAAGCCTTCCGCCCAGATCAGGCTGCCGGTCTCGGCCTCGATCAGCCTGGCCGAGATGCGGAGCTGATCGAGATGCCGACGCACGCTTCCTTCCAGCACGTAGCGGACACCGAGCTCGCGGCCGATGCGCGGCAGGTCGAACGCCTGGCCACTGTAGGCAAAGGCCGAGTTGCGCGACATGACGAACAGGCCGCGAATGCGCGCCAGCGCCGCCGTGATCTCCTCTACCGTGCCGTCGGCGAGGTAGGATTGCTCCGGGTCCGACGACAGGTTCTCGAACGGAAGCACGACGAGCGACGGCTTGTCGGGAAGCTGAGGCGACGGACGAGCGTCGACAGCTGGCGGTCCCTCCAGCACTTCGCCGGGCAGCATGTAGCCCCGGCGCGGCATAGTGCGGATCAACATCTGCGCTGAGTCGCCCAGCGCGCGGCGAATGTCGCTGATGCATTGGGTGAGTGAATCCTCGGTGACGACGACGTCGCTCCACACCGCATGCAGAAGCTCGTCCTTCGACACCAGCCGGCCAGCGTTGCGGATGAGAAAAATCAACAGATCGAGCGATTTCGGCCGCAGCGCGATCTCGCCAGAACCGTCGCGCAACACTCCGGCGCGCGTGTCGAGGCTGAAGCCGGCGAAGCGGTAGATCGGCTGTGGCTCAGCGTTCATCGCGGCTGTCAGCTCCTCGCAATTTTCAGGGCTTCGTCAGCATTCTTTCAGGCCACTTTCCGGACACGCATTTCAAACAGGCGCAATCTCGCACTCAACGATGAAGGTGGCAAGAAACCGAAGCCACAACGCGTGCAACACGGAGACAGTCCCATGACGACGATTGATCATTTCATCGGTACCAAAACCGGCAACGGGCGGCGCGCTTCCTTGTCGCTTTTCCGGCTGTATGAGGCGGCGAAATGGACGCTGCTGTGGCTGCCACGCTTCTGGAAGGCGCGTAGCGAACTCTCAGGTCTGGCCGCCATGAGCGAGTGCGAGCGCCGCGACATCGGCGTGACAGCCTTCGACATTGAAAACGCGCTCACCCTGCCGGTCGAGCGCGACCCCACCGAGGTGCTTGCCCAGATAGTAGATGATCGCCGCCATTGCCGCGAATGCTGAGCACCGGCGTAAGCCCGCACCGGATCTGGTTCCGGGTCATGGTCAGTCCGGCAGGCCGGCCTCGCGCAGGCCGGCGGCGATGCGTTCGCTCGTGCCCGCGTCGAAGGGCGAGGCGTCGCCAACCCTGGCAATGGTGAGGCCCGGGTAGGTTTCCATGAGCCTGCGGCAAGCGTGCCTTGCCTCGTCCTTGCGACCGGCATGAACCAGCGCCGTGACCAGCAGGCGCAGTCCCCACCAGGCGCCCGGCTGCTGGCTAAGGCCGCGCTGCGTCAGCGCCACCGCCTCGTCATAGCGCGCGGCGACGAAATGCGCGGCGCCGATGCCGATCTCGGCCATGTAGCCCATCGGGTCGCGCGGGCTCAGCCGTTTGAAATGCTCGAACTTCTCGATCGCCGCCTCGGGCCGCTCGCGATAGACATCGAGCCACGCGCTGCGCAGCCAGGCCCAGGCGGAATTCGGATCGAGCGCGCGCGCTCGCGCCAGATATATGTCGGCGACATCGTAGTCGCGGGCAAAGGAATGCGCCGCGCCGAGCACGGCAAGCACCATCGGGTCGTCGCCGGAGAGCGCCGCGCCCGTCTGCGCCAGGCGCAGGCCCTCCTCCCGGGAAGCGGCCGGCGTTTCAGTCCAGCGGTAGCCCGCGCGCTGCAGATGGCACCAGGCCAGCAGCGAAAGCGCCAGCGGATAATCCGGCTCGATCGCGATCGCACGTTCAAGCAGCTTCCCGGCCTCCTCGTTCTGCGCGCGCTCAAGCGACCAGGTGAGCGGAAAGGCGCGCAGCACGTAGTCGTAGGCGGCGAGGCTTTCCGGCCGCTTGCGCCGCGAACGCTCGATCTCGGCCGACAGGATGGACGGCTGGATGGCGCCGACGACACTCTCCGCAAGCCGGTCCTGCAGGTCGAACACATCGGCCATGATGCCGTCGTAGCGGTCGGCCCAGATCGTCTTGCCGGAAGCGGAGTCGATGAGCTGTCCGGTGAGGCGGATGTGGTCGCCGGCCTTGCGGACGCTGCCGGTCAGCACGTAGCGCACACCGAGTTCGGCTCCGGCCCGTTTCACGCCGTCGGCCTCGCCCTTGTAGGCGAAGCTCGAATTGCGGGCGATGACGAAAAGCCAGCGCATGCGCGACAGCGCCGTGGTGATCTCGTCGACCATGCCGTCAGCGAAATAGTCCTGCGCCGGGTCGCCGCTGAGATTCTCAAAGGGCAGCACCGCGATCGACGGCCTGTCGTCGGCGCTGCCCTCCTCGCTCCCGGTCGCGACCCGATCCTCGAGGCGGCGCACGCGCTCCTCGTCGATCACATAGCCCCGCCGCAGCACGGTGCGGATCAGGCCATCGGCCTCGGCGCCGAGCGCCTTGCGGATGTCCTTCATGCATTGGGTAAGCGAATCGTCGGAAACGGCGATGTTCGGCCAGACCGCATTGACCAACTCGTCCTTGCCGATGACGCGGCCGGCATTTTCCAGGAGGTAGACGAGCAGCGAGAGCGACTTGGCGCGCAGGTCGACGTCGTGCCCGCCCCTCTGCAGCCTGCCCCTGTGCAGATCGAGCCTGTGGCCGGAGAATTCGAACGTCGTCATGTCGCCCCTCAAGGAGACGTCAACCAATTCGATCCGCGCGACTGCCAGGAGTCTGTCACGGCCCTCGCATACTCGAAGACATCACGCCCGCCCCAAGACATCAAGGCTTTCGCCCGCTGAAGATGGCGTGGCCGGCGAACAGCCAAGCGCAGTCGACTTCAGTGAAGCCCGCTTGCGCAAGCCAGGTGAGTTGCTCGGCCAGCGAGGACGGCTTGTCGATCGGTTCGCCGTCGGGGTTGCGGAAGTAATTCCAGCCCAGCCGATTGAACTCGGCGAAGGCGGCGAGATCGCCGTCGATCGCCAGCGCCTGGGCGCGCACCGCCTCGTCCCATTGCCGCGCGGCGATGGCGAGGCCGCTGGCGCTTGGCGGGCGCACGATGTCGGCCACAATAAGTACCCCGCCGGGGCTAAGCGCCGCCGCAAGGTCGGCAAATAATGTCCGCTTCTCGCGGCCGTCGAGATGATGGATGGCGAGCGAGGAGACGATGGCGTGCGGCGGCTCGGCAAAACCTCGCCAGTCGCGATCCGCCAGCTCGAAGGCGGCCGCGGTCAGGCGGCCGGCATGGTCGCGGCAGGTTTGCCGCGTCTGCTCCAGCATTTCGGCCGAGCCGTCGAGCGCCAGGACATGGCAGTCGGCAAAACGCTCCAGCAGCGCGCGGCTGAGCAGCCCTTCGCCGGAGCACAGCTCGACCAGCAGGCCGCCCGGCGCGGGTTGCGGAATGAGGTCGGCGATGATCTCGATCTGGCGCTCGCGTTCCGGAACGAAATAGCGCCCGTTGTCCAGGAAGCCGCGGGAATGGTTCTCGTCCCAGTGTTTGATGTGCGCGTCTGCCATGGCGATTTTGTTCCCGTTTCAAGTCTGTGGTTCTGCCTGCTGCTTTCCTACAGCGGGGCCAAAGAGGGGCCGGGCGCCGACGATGTCCGTTCGAGATCACGATGACGCGCCCGTTTCCACGCGGTGAGGAGGACGATGGCGAGACAGCAAAGCGTGTTCACGGCGTTCACAGCGACAAGCCAGATGTCCCATATGTTGACGAACGCATATGCCGTGGTCGCAGCACTGCCGGCGAGCCAAATGATCCAGGTCGATAGCCGAGGCGCCATGGCGATCGCGTACGACACAGACGATCTGCGGGAAGGTAGGGCACGATCTGCAGTGCGTTGAAGTCCGTGAATGCGGCAAGGACGATTTCGGCGGGCGTCATGGCGTGATCCTTGAGCCACGTGGAATGCAGCCAGGGTGCCTAGATCCCGGTCACTCGTCCTGACCGCAGGCTGAAATTCGGCTGAAATTGGCGTGAGAGCCGCCTAAGCCCCCAGATCACCGCTTGCTCATGGCGTTTGATCAGGCGCTTGAGGTTGTCGAAACTCTGGCGGATGTGTTTTGAGAAGGTGTCAACGGCCGGCGCGCGGCGAGCCAAGATGGTCTATAAATCGGGCGGAAATCATCATCTTAGATCCTGCCTTGCGCGCTACTGTCCCTGGTGGGGCGAACCTGGAGAGAAACATGCCCCAGACCGGCATCGGGTCGTTCAACGAAGCCTATTCCGCCGGGAGGGTCGCCTTGGCGCGCAAGGGGAGCCAGGCGGCATGACGCGGCAGTTCACCTATTCCGGCCAGCCGGCGCATATCGTCTTCGGCAATGGCGCCTCGTCGCAGGTTGCGGCCTGGATCGAAAAGCTCGGCTGCAGGCGCGCGCTGGTACTGTCGACGCCGCATCGAGCGGCGGATGGCGAGGCGCTGGCGAAGCGGCTCGGACCGTTGGCGGCAGGCGTCTTCTCGGGTGCGGCGATGCACACGCCTATCGAGATAACGGACGCCGCTATCGGCAAGGCGACGGAGGTTCAAGCCGACTGCGTCGTTGCCCTGGGCGGCGGTTCGACCACCGGTCTCGGCAAGGCTATCGCATACCGCACCGACCTGCCGCAGATCGTCATCCCGACCACCTATGCCGGCTCCGAAGTGACGCCGATCCTCGGCCAGACCGAGCACGGCGAAAAGACCACGGTGCGCGATGCAAAAATCCTGCCGGAGGTGGTGATCTACGATCCGGAACTCACCATCGGCCTGCCGGTGGCGATGAGCGTCACATCCGGCCTCAACGCCATGGCGCATGCGGCGGAAGCGCTCTACGCGCAGGACCGCAATCCGATTTCGACCTTAATGGCGACCGAAGGGTTGCGTGCCTTGAGGACAGCGCTTCCAGACCTGGTGAAAGAGCCCAGGAATCTCGAAGCCCGAAGCGACGCGCTCTATGGCGCATGGCTATGCGGCGCGGTTCTTGGCACTGTCGGCATGGCGCTGCATCACAAGATCTGCCACACGCTGGGCGGCTCCTTCGACATGCCGCATGCCGAGACCCATGCGGTGATGCTGCCGCACACGATCGGCTTCAACGCGATCGCCGTGCCCCAATTGTTGAAGCCCCTCGCCGACATTTTTGGCGGCAGCGCCGGGGGCGGGCTCCATGATTTCGCCAAGGCAGTCGGCGCGCCCCTCACCTTGAAGGAACTCGGCCTCAGGCAGAACGATCTCGACCGCGCCGCCGAGATTGCCACCAGAAATCCATACTGGAATCCGCGGCCTTTTGATCGCGCCGCAATCCGCGCCCTGTTGCAGGACGCATGGGAGGGAAGACGTCCGAAAAACTGACCACGGGCTGGGCAAAGCCGTGGATGCAATCTGCTTCAGCCGTGTGCGCCGAGCCCTGCCCTTTCGCGCATCGCCGACAGGCAAGGCCGGCCTCCAACGATCGGTGTGGGCCGCTCACGCTTTTGTGCGTGCGAAAAAGTGCGCCGCTGAAAAAGCCCATTGACATCGGCCGTACTTTCGACGCAAACGTTATATTGTTACAGTTATACAGTTACACGGCGCCGCCTCTCCGGCGCCGTGCCTTCCAGACTGCAAGGAAACCAAGGATGCGCCCCATTCCCTTTCTCGCCGCGCTGCTGGTTGCGGTGCCGCTTTTGACCGGCACGGCCGCCCGCGCTGAAGACAAGCTGACCATCGTGGCGGCCGAGAATTTCTATGGCGACCTCGCCCGCCAGATCGGCGGCAGCAATGTCACGGTCACCAGCATCCTGGCCAATCCCGATGACGATCCGCATTTGTTCGAGACCAGCCCGTCGACGGCACGCACCATCGCCGACGCCAAGATCATCATCTACAACGGCGCCGACTACGATCCGTGGATGGACAAGCTGCTGTCTGCCTCGACCACCAAGGACCGCACGACCATCGTTGCCGCCGACCTGATCGGCAAGAAGTCGGGCGACAATCCGCATCTGTGGTACGACCCGGCGACGCTGCCGGCCATCGCCAAGGCACTGAGCGCCGATCTTGCCAAGCGCGATCCCGCCAATGCCGTGCATTACGAGGCCAACCTGAAGGCATTCCAGACATCGCTCCAGGCCATTGACAAGGAAATCGCCGACGTCAAGAAGACCTATGCCGGCACCGAGGTGACCGCGACCGAGCCTGTCTTCGGCTACATGGCGGAAGCGCTCGGCCTCAAGATGCTGAACTACGATTTTCAGGTGGCCTTGATGAACGATGCGGAGCCGAGCGCCACCCAGGTGGCGGCATTCGAGAACAGCCTGAAGGACGGCTCGGCCAAGATCCTGTTCTACAATTCGCAGGTGACCGACGAGGCCACGACAAGGTTGCTCGACATCGCAAAACAGAACAAGGTCACCGTCATCGGCGTCACCGAGACGGAACCGGCGGGACAGACGATCCAGGCCTGGTTCGGCGGCCAGATCGACGCGGTCCAGAAGGCGCTTGCAGCCCGCACACAATGAATGTGACTGCCAATGAACGTGACTAAATGAACGCAATTGAATTCGACAAGGTCACGCTGACCTATGGGGGACGCCGGGTTTTATCCGACGTCTCCTTTTCGATTCCGCAAGGCGCTTTTATCGGCCTGCTCGGCGCCAATGGTGCCGGCAAGACAACGATGCTACGCGCCATACTCGGCCTGATAAAGCCGGCCGGCGGTGCCATCTCGGTGCTCGGCAAACCGCCGACGCGCGGCAATGCTGCTATCGGCTACATGCCGCAGGCGCGGCGCGCGCATAACGATGTCGGCATCAGCGGCCTCGACTTCGTGCTGAGTGCCGCCGGCGGGCATCGCTGGGGCTGGCCGGTTCCGTCCAGCGCCGAGAAGGAAGCCGCCTGGAAGGCGCTTGAAGCGATCGGCGCCACCGATCTCGCGCGGCGGCCGCTGGCCGAGCTTTCCGGCGGCGAACGCCAGCGCATCCTGATTGCGCAATCGCTGATCGGCGATCCGCAACTGCTCCTGCTCGACGAACCGCTGATCAGCCTCGATGCCGCGCATCAGCGGGCGATCATCGATCTGGTGCACGAGATCGGCGAGCGGCTGGGCATCGCCGTGCTGTTCTGCTCGCACGAGATCAACCCACTGCTGCGCGCCGTCGACCGCGTGCTCTATCTCGGCAATGGCAAGGCCGCGATCGGCTCCGTCGACGAGGTCATCAGCGGCCCCGTGCTGTCGAAACTCTACGGCACCCACATCAATGTGGTGCGCGTCGCCGGCCGCATCTTCGTCATGGCCGACGATGTCGAACTGGAAAGCGGGGCGCATGTCCACGATCTTTGACTATGAATTCATGCGCAACGCCTTCTATGCCTGCACCATTGTCGGCATCGTTTCCGGCGCAGTCGGCTATTTCCTCGTGCTCAGGGGCCAGACCTTCGCCGGCCATGCGCTCTCCCATGTCGGCTTTCCCGGCGCCACCGGTGCCGGCCTGATCGGGCTGTCGCCGTTCCTGGGTCTCACCGTGTTCACGATCGCTGCCGGCATCGGTATCGGCCTGCTCGGCGAACGCGCGCATCGCGACGTCGCCATCGGTATCGTTTTGACGCTGTCGCTGGGTCTCGGCTTGCTGTTCCTGCATTTCTACACCGCCTTCGCCTCGCAGGCGACCAACGTGCTGTTCGGCAATGTGCTGGGCATCAGTCTGCGCACCGTCATCGTGCTGGCGGTGCTGGGCGTGGCAATCCTCGCCGCTTTGGTGCTGATCGCCCGGCCGCTGCTGTTCGCCAGCCTGCAGCCGGAACTCGCCGAAGCGCGCGGCGTGCCGATCACCCTGGTCTCGACCCTGTTCATGGTGCTGGTCGCCGTCGCCACCTCCGAGGCGGTGCAGATCGTCGGCGTGCTGCTGGTCTTCGCGCTGATGGTGGCGCCCGCCGCCACCGCGCTCAGGCTGACCAGCGGCGTCGCTGCCGGCGTGCTGGCCTCGATCGCGCTTGCCGTCGTCATCGCCTGGATCAGCCTGTCGCTCGCCTTCCTGACCGACTGGCCAACGAGCTTCTGGATCACGGCGCTGGGCGCTGCCGCCTATGTCATCAGCGGCATGGCGCGGCGCTCGACGGCCGCACCGGAGGCGCGATTGGCCGACGGCAATCCCTGATTGCAATGCCGGGTGGCGGACCGGCCAGACCGGCTAGCAAAGCCCAAAACGGACGTTGGGGAATTACACCCAAAAAAAGTCAGGTTGAAAACCAGCCTCCTGAAACGTTTCAGCCGGGAAAGGCAAATCGATTCAAGCGCCTAGATCGCGACGGGAGTGATACCGGCGGCGCCGCTCCGGAGCCACAAGAAAGCCCGGAAAACCGCCACTTACAACGATTTTTGCCATGACATATGGCCTCCGTGCAGTTGGCCGGAAAGCTAGGCGGCAAGCACAAAATCGACCTCCCGGCATCGCTCTGGACGGGCGTTGACAGACCGCGGGGGTGCATGCGTATACCAAGCCGTGGGTCACGCCATGGCCGTGGCGGTTGAGACGGGGCTGGGGGGTTTCGTTACAACAGCATTGACGGCCCGGCGCCGGACGGGCGGCATGCACTCAAAAGGGTGCGCCGCTCGCTCTTGGCTGACGCGCCGGCGACCCGACAGCAGTCCTGGCAGGCGACCTCATCGACAAGGCACCGCAGAACGCCATCGTCTCAGCTTTTCGATCCGCATCGGTTCGAAGCGAACGAGGTGACGCCCCCTTTTGCCGATATTCGCTTTGCTACGTCCCTCTCTTCCCGACGGGATGAGAGGGACGTTGGCGACCGCGCAAGGCGGCGGGCGATCGTCAACCCAATTGCCGAGCCCTTCCTGGTGCTCGACGAAAAGGTCATGCGCTGGCAGCCAAACCTACCCGCGCGATCTGGGTTCATGCTTGTCCGACGTATCCGATGGATTTGCTGACAGTCTGGCGGAACGCTGATCGTCAAGCTGATCGTGAGGTCGCACCGCCTTCTTTTTCGCCTCAGCCGCAACAGCAGTGCCAGTCAATTTCCGCTTTGCCGCAATCGCATAGTCGGCCCTGTTCGTTCGGTAGTCCGTTTGAATGGCCATCTGTTTTTGATACTCCTGATGGACATAAACGCGGTGGACCGCCAAGACGTTCCGCGTACGACGTCCTGCCGTTGCCGGCCGTCGGATCAGGCAACGCTGACGATGTCGATCAAGCAAGCTTCACGACGAGTCGATCAGGAAACCCTGACGACGAAATGCTTGGTCACCGGCTCGAGGATCTTCCAGGTGCCCTTGAAATCGGCTTCGACCACGAACGCATCGCCGGGGCCAACCTCGACCGGGGTGCCACCATCCGGCGTGATGATGATGCGGCCGGCGATCATGTGCACGAACTCATAGTCGGTGTAGGTGGCGTGGTAAGTGCCGGGCGAGGCCTGCCAGGTGCCCGACATCACCTTGCCGTCGGCGGTGGTATGCTGCACGGCGGTCTGCATGGTCGGCCTGCCCTCGACCGCGATCCAGCCCGGCAGGTCTTCGCCATCGGCATGCTCGACGGCGCCGAATTTGAGGATGGTGGTATTGGTCATGGGAGGGCTCCGTTCCGCCGGCATTGGCTGCCGGTTGGATAGCCGATGCGCATGACAGGGGCAACGTCGGCGGTGAGCCAATCTCCCCCACAAGAACCCCACAGATTGGCAGTTCATCTCCCTCAATGTTGCACCGCGATAGATTTGTTGCATTGCGATATCGGCCTGCAGGGTCGAGTCTTTGCATCGGGCGGGCTGTCAACGGCTGCGGCCCCACGCGTCCATCCCGGCGCGCAGGGACGCCGCAGCACGTGTGATCCCGGCGAGATGTTACGGCATCTCGGCCAGGCGGACTTTGGTTCGGGATCATGCGACAGGACGAGGTTTCACCGTGCCAGCATCGTTCCGGCCCGATATCGAAGGATTGCGCGCACTGGCGGTTGCCGGTGTCATCGCCTTCCATTTCGGCCTCACCGGCCTGCCCGGCGGCTTTGCCGGCGTGGACATCTTCTTCGTCATCTCGGGTTATCTGATCACCCGCCACCTGCTCGCCGAGCTCACCGAGACCGGCCGCCTGAACCTGTGGCGCTTCTACGCCAGGCGCGCCCGGCGGCTGTTGCCGGCGTCGCTGTTCGTCATCCTCGCCACGCTGGTGGCCGGCGCCTTCATCCTGTCGCCGGAGGAACAGTCGCTCTATTCCAAGGGCGCCATGTACGCCTCGGCCTACATGATCAATCTTTGGCTGATCCGCTGGTCGTTCGACTACTTCGCGGCGGATGCGACCAGCAACCCGTTCATCCATTTCTGGTCGCTGTCGGTGGAGGAACAGTTCTATCTCGCCTGGCCGGCGCTGCTGCTGCTGGCGGCATGGCTGCGCCCCGGCAAGCGCGGCGCGATCCTGGTGATCGGCATTGCCGGCCTCATCTCGTTCGCCGTCTGTGCCTGGCTCACCACCATGGCGCAGCCCTGGGCCTTCTATTTCTCGCCGCTGCGCGCCTGGGAATTCGCCGCCGGCGGGCTGGCGACCATGCTGCCGCAGAAATTCTGGCAGGATCGCCCGCTTCTTGCCGCGCCGCTGGCATGGCTCGGCCTGGCGCTCATCGCCGGCGCCTATCTCTCCTTTACCGAGGACGCCCCCTTCCCTGGCTTCATGGCGCTGATGCCGGTAGCCGGAACCGTGCTGTTGCTGCTGGCGGGAGCGGCCGGCGTCAGGAATGGCCCCAGTGCCGTCCTGGCGCTGCCGCCCCTGCAGTGGGTCGGCAAGCTCTCCTACTCGCTCTATCTCTGGCACTGGCCGGTGATCGTCTATGCCGCGACGCTGGTGCCCGAGCTCTCGCCGCTGCAGCGGCTCGGCTGCATGGCGCTGACGCTGGCGCTGTCGCTGTTTACCTACCACTTCATCGAAAACCCGATCCGCCGCAACGGCTGGCTGATGGCCAATGCGGCGCGGGCGCTGGTGCCGGCCGTCCTCCTCACCGGCACCGGCGTCGCAGCCGCCTACGCCAATGCCAGGCTTGTCGTCCACGATCTCGACCCGCAGCAGCGCACCATCGCCGCCAGTGCGGCCCGCCCCTCCACCGCCCGCAAGGCCGGCTGCGTTCTTAGCTATGAGACGGTGACGCCAAAACCTTGCATGTTCGGAACCACAACCGCCGGGCACACGATTGCACTGTTTGGCGACTCGCACGCCGACCACTGGTCGACGCCGCTGATCGAGGCAGCTGAGAAGAACAACACCAAGGTCGTCACCTGGCTCAAATCGTCCTGCCGGGCCTCGCGGATGACGGTCTGGGTGAGCAAGCTGAAACGCGACTACACCGAGTGCGATCAGTGGCGCGAGCGATCGATCAGGCAGATCATCGCCGCGCGGCCGAGCCTGGTGGTGATCTCGGAGATCGCGCAGAAGAGTTTGCGCAAGATGTCGGTCGGCACGCAGATGCCCGAAAGCCGGGATGCCGACGCGCGGGCTGGCCTGCGCGCGACGCTCGAAGCGTTCAGCAATGCCGGGCTGAAGGTCGCCTTCATCCGCGACGTGCCGTTCAACGACGACCATGTCGACACCTGCGTGGCGCGCGCGCTGTGGCGCGGGCAGACGCCGTCGCTGTGCGACCAGAAACGGACCGAGGCCGCCAACGACGCCGGCGCGGCGATAGAGCGCGACATCGTGCGCGCCGTGCCCGGCGCCAGCTACATCGACCTGACCAACCAGTTCTGCGACCAGAACACCTGCCATGCCTTCATCAACGGCAAACTCGCCTATCGCGACCGCCACCATCTGGCGACGCCGTTTGCGGAATCGCTGGAGCCGGTGGTGGAGAAGGCGCTGTTTTAGGGGGTTAGATGAGAACAGCGGGGGCGCTGGCGGCCTGACCTTTCTGCTCGAGGGAGAGGTCACATTGCTCCGATCTGTCCCCTCCCGGATCGGGCAAATGCGGGTGGGAGGTGCTCTCCAGGCTGGAACACCTCTCACCCGGCTCCAGCGTTGTCGGCGGCCGAACGCCGAGGGCGGAGAACCCGCCGAGGGAGCCTATGCGCCGGTTTCCTTGGCCACCTTCACCTCGACGGTCATCCCCAGAAAACTCGAGGCGCTGCCGGAGTAGCTTCCGGAAAGCGGTATGGCTTGCCTGGGATGCCTGGCCACGGCCACCCTGATCAGATCCCGGTTGCCGACAATGCCATTGGTGGGATCGAACTCGACCCAACCGGCGCCAGGCAGGTAGACTTGGCACCAGGCATGCGTCGAGCCTCCGCCGCGCACATCCGCACTGTCGCGGCTCGGCACATAGACGTAGCCGGTCACGAAGCGGGCGGCAAAGCCGAGCGAGCGAACCGCCTCCATCATGAAAAGCGCAAAGTCCCGGCATGTGCCTTTGCGCAGATGCAGGGTCATCAGCGGCGGCTGCGTCCCGGTTTCGACCCTTCGGGAATAGACGAAACTCTCGTGGATGGCGTAGCAGAGCGTCATCAGCAATTTGCCGGTTTCGGTGTGTCCCGCGGCACTGACGAACTGTCGCGCCCATTTGCCGACCTCGTCGCCGTCGTCGAGATGGTGGCGCTCCATTGTCTGAGCGAGGTCGGCCGCCTCGTCGGGATCGTAAGAGAATGGATAATTCAGCGCGGCCTCGTCGATGCGGAAATCCGGCGCATGCTGCGGCGTGTGATCGAGCCGGATGTCTGTGGCAAAACGGAGTTCCTTGGCTGAACCCTCGAAATCGATCACCGCAACGCAATTGCCAAAAACGTCATGGATCCAGCCAACCGCCTTCGGTTCGGGGTCAATGGACAAAGCATGGCCCAGCAGCCGCTGATCGAAACTGTCACGCGGCCTGAACATCAGCCGGTGCTCGCCAAACCTCACGGGCTGGCGATAGCGATAGACGGTCGTGTGCTTGACTGAGAAAATGGGCATTGGCGTCCGTCGGCAAATCGGCCTGCGGCGCAATCATATAGTGTTTTGGGCGTGCGATGGGGCATGTTGGGGGGCATGCGCGGAGTGTTTTCGCGCAGGCGGCCCTCGCGCGATCGGATGGCGCAGGCGCCGTTCCTAAGGCGAGAACGTCGGCCTCTGACAGCCTGTTAATGTGCAACTTGGGAAGCTGCCGACATCAATTCCTCGGGATTCGGTGCCCTGAACGTATTGAGGCCATCCTCCAGAACTTCAGTGAAGCTCCAGCGTACAACGCCCCCTCGGTCGATAAGGAACTGACCGACAAGCAGCTCCTTGGCGGAAGCCATCATTTGCTGATCGGCTTCCATAATCTCATACCCCTCCTTCTTGTTGAGAAACTCGTCCATTGCCATGGGGTCCATAGGCTCGGGCAACTCGCCCGGGAGATGGATCCGGATCCCCATGACCTTATCCATCCCGACCTCGCGCAATCCGAAAGCACGGTGTGAGGCCCGCTCCGGGTCGGATGCGGCGAGAAGGTCGGGTGCCGGATGGTAACGGAAATAGAGCCGCGCCCGCTCGACCGGCGTATTGACCACCGCCAGGCATTCAACGCCTCTCTCACGCAGGGCCGGCTCGAGTTGCGCCATTGCCGCGACATTGCGCCGACAGAAGGCACAGTGCAGGCCTCGAAACAACCCGATCAACAACGGGCTTCGGCCTCGAAAATCGTCCAGCGCGATTTTGCCTTCGCGGGAGATCGCATCGAGCACAATATTCGGCGCCCGGTCGCCCGGCTGCAGTGGGCGGTCGACACTACTCGTGGACATGGACAACCTCCTCGCCCCGGATAAGCACACCCAGCGTTTCGGAGTTGAGCCCGTGCCGGGGCGCCAAGACAAAAATAGCTTTCGACCTCTGCCATTTTGCCGAGGTCGAGCTCGCGTGCACTGCAAGCGCATCATAACACGAAAAAGCATCTGCGGGTCGCCCGTTTCGCAAGCCGTCTCGAGTGCTGCGGTAAACGGCGGGTCGTCTCATCCGCGCCATGGGACAACACAACGGCCCATCATCCCCTCAAACCCATCAGCCAGATTCGCCGCCGCCTCCACCAGCATGGAGCGCACGCTTTTCGGGCGGCCGGGGGTCGGGTTGGCGTCGAGCAGCACCGGCTGGCCCTGGTGGATGACGAAATCAAATTTGCCGTAGTCGAAGCCGAGTTTTTGGCGCAGAAGGCGCATCTCGTCGGGCACCGGCACGGGCTCGCGCCTTGTCGTCTCGGAGGCTTTCACCACGGCGTTGGGCGAGACATAGCGCGCGCAGCGTTCGCGCGTTCCGCAGAACACCCAGATGCGGGTGCCGAAACCATCGGCGACGATTTCCGGGATGAATTTTTCCACCACCAGATCGGGCCGTTCGAGCAGATCGGAGGGCACGTCGCCACGCGCGGCGAAAACCTCGTAGCGGGGCATTTCGCCCGCGCCGGGAAAGGGCATTTCGCGACCATGGCGCGCGGCGCGCAGATTGAAGCGTGCTTCGGGCAGGCCGTGGTGGTTGAGGTTGCTCTTGACGATCACCGAGCCGCTCCAGCCGTCACTGTTGCGCAGCAGCGCCTGGCTGATGCGGCGCTTGGAATGTCTGAGACAGCAAGGTTCAGACAGAACGGAAAGCAGGCGGCATAGTCGACATAGGCTTGCGGCACGATGGTGGCGTCGACATGCAGGATGGCGAGATCGGCATCGGGCGGTTGCGACAGGCCGCAAAGCCGCCTCACCCGGTGGCCGCGCCGCTCGAGCTCGGCCAGGATGTCGAACAGCATGTACGGGCTGTCGCGCCGGCGCAGCAGGCGCCACGGCGTCTGAAACCGGTCATATTCATGCGTGACCACAGCGATGTGCGCCACGTGTGCTCCCCCAAGCGGCGACGCGCATATTCAAACGGTTTTGGTGGGATCGCAAGGATGGGTGCCAGCGGGGACGGCCGAGCGAAAAAGGACTGCCCCACCACGCTTGCAAATCTCCACCCAGATGCCATCTAGATCTCAGGCGCGCAACCGGTGCGCACCTGGCCACGGAGAACAAAACTTTGACGCAGCGAAGCGGCAGTGCGGACCTGCCGCTGCATGGCGGGCGGGTGCCGAAATGGTTGGGCGACCGTATGACGCGGCTGGGCGCTGTGCTGTGCGAGGCGATCATCCACCACTATGGCCGCGACGAGCTGTTGCGGCGGCTGGCGCATCCGTTCTGGTTCCAGTCCTTCGGCGCCGTCATGGGCATGGACTGGCATTCCTCAGGCATCACCACATCGGTCGTCGGCGCGCTGAAGCGCGGGCTGAACCCGATGTCGCGCGAGCTCGGCATCCATGTCTGTGGCGGGCGCGGCGCTCATTCGCGCAAGACGCCACAGGAGCTGGCGGCGATCGGCGAGCGCGTCGGCATCGATGGCGCGGCGCTTGCCACCGCCAGCCGCCTGGTCGCCAAGGTGGACAGCGCGGCAGTGCAGGACGGCTTCGACCTCTATCTGCACGGTTTCATCGTCACCGACGACAGCCGCTGGGTGGTGGTGCAGCAAGGCATGAATGGCGACAGCCGCCAGGCGCGCCGCTACCACTGGCTGTCGGAAGGGCTGACCAGCTTCGTCGACCAGCCGCATGCGGCGATCGAGGGCGAGGCCCAGGGCGAGATCGTCAACCTGACCGACCACCGCGCCGAGCCGTCGCGAACCGGGCAGCTCGACCTGTTGAAGACCATGAGCCCGGAGCGGATTCTGGACCAGCTTGCCGTGCTGGAGCCGCCGACGAAAGTGCCGCCTGCGATACCGGCAGCGCAGCCGATGCTGCCCAATCTGGTGATGCCGGCGCATCACGACGTGCGCGAGAGCGACATCGTCATGCACCGGCTGCACGGCAACATCTCGGCCGCCATCGAAAGCGGGCCGGCGGATTTTCCCGAGCTGCTGCTGGTGCCCGGCGTCGGCGCGCGCACGGTGCGGGCGCTGGCCATGGTGGCCGAAATGGTGCATGGCGCGCCGTGCCGCTTCTCCGACCCGGCGCGCTTCTCGCTCGCCCATGGCGGCAAGGACCGGCACCCGTTCCCGGTGCCGCTGAAGGTCTATGACGAGACGATCGCGGTGCTGAAATCGGCAGTTGGCAAGGCGAAGCTCGGCCGCGAGGAAGAGCTTGGCGCGCTGCAGCGGCTGGATGGCGAAGCGCGGCGGCTGGAGCGCTACGTCACCGGGCCAAGCCTGAAAGAGATCGTTGCCGGCGAGTTCGACAAGTCGCATCTGCTTGGCGGGCGCAGCGTGTTTGGGTGGGAGAAGGCGCCGGAGGGTGGTGAGGCGGCGAAGCTAGACAAGAAAGGCGCCTGGAGCAGGTTCAGAGATTGATTCACTGAAGCGCCCTAAGCGCCTGTTTTTATGCGTTTCCTGTTGGTTCATATGCCGGGTTGGTGGCTTGGATGGCGAAGGGTTCAAAAATCGAGGGATGATGCTGACAGGTGGCGACGGTGGCTACCCTCATCCCGTGTGTACCGGACGCAGGGGTTGTCACATCTCGTAAAAACTATGGAACGAGGTCGCGCCCCGGGGGTTATATTAGATCAACCTTGAACAGGAGGTAGCCATGAGAAAGCTCCTGCTTGCTTCGATTATCGCCATCTCCGCAGCAGCGGCGATGATTGCCCCGGCGAATGCTGGCGGGCGCGTCGTGATCGGCATTGGTAACGGCTACTATGACGATTACTACAGTGGCGGATATCGCGACTATTACGGCGATCGCTACGCACCTCGCCCCTATTATCAGTATGATGCCTACGACAACGGCTACAGGGATTATAGGTATCACAGGTATCACAGGTACCACAGGCATCATCACCGCTGCCACATAGAGTTGGTCAAGCATTGGCGCCATCATCACAGGATCGTTGAGGAAATCCGCGTTTGCGAATGGTGACCCGATAGCGTGAACCGGTCCGGCCGACATCTGTCGGCCGGACGTTTTTGACTCCTCGCGGACCGCCGGCCTTATCGCGGCTTGCGCATCAGCATCATACCGTAATGCACGGCCAGCATGTCGAGCCCGACCTTCAGCAGCTTCACCACCACATCGCGTCCCTCGCCGGTGCGTTCGGCAAGCGCTTTCACCGACTGGCCCTCGAGGCAGATCTTGCGCACCGCGTCGGCCAGTTCCCAATGCGCCAATGCGGCACTGGCGCCGGCATGGGCGCGGCCGGCGGTGAGCACGCGGTCGGGAATGTCGCCATTGATGCGCCCGCCGTCGACGCGCTCTTCCCACGGCATTGGCTTCAGCCCCTCGCGCGAGGCGCGCTCGAAATCATCGCGAAAGCGCTGGCCGGCCTCGCGCTGCTGACGCGTCAGCGAGGTGATACCCACCAGCGGATCGACGTTGCGCACCCGCACGACGCCGCCGGCCGCGGTGTAACCGCCATTGGAAACCTCGTAGACGCGCCGCGCCTCCTCGGTGCCGACATTGAGCCGCTTGCGGCCGAAGCGGTCGTCCTTCAGCGCGAAATCATGGCCGATCTCGCGACGAATGCGCACCTGCTCGGCCTCGTCTTTGGGGAGCTTTGGCGGCTTTGCTTTCTGCGCGGTCTTTTTGCTCATTGTTGAGGTCCTTGTGGAGATTGTTTGCCTTCGCAGGACTTGGGTTCCTCGCCCCATGAAATGCAGGGCTGTCCGGGGAAAGTTATTCATAGGCGAAGTCCAACTGGTTTGGGGAGGTTCGGTTGCTTCGGCGGCTGGG
>NZ_VFTC01000018.1 GCF_007003975.1 Mesorhizobium sp. WSM4306 | reverse complement strand
CATGCAAAACTGTTCGCGATGTCCTCGCACACCTGTTCGCGATGTCCTCGGTCCAAACACCCTTGTGGGAGAAGGTGGATCGGCGCGCAGCGCCGAGACGGTTGAGGGGTGTTCCAGCGAAGTGAGACGCTGGCGTTCCCTGGAACACCCCTTATCCGACCGAGCTTCGCTCGGCCACCTTCTCCCACAAGGGGAGAAGGGAAAAACTACGCGGCCGCCCCGATGCGCTGCATATGGTTGTCCCAGACATAGTCGGGCTCGGAGCGCGTCGTGCCGCTGCCTTCGATGATTTCGCCAGCACCTGTCGTCGCCATGAAGCCCGGCCCGTCGGGCGCAAGGCCGCAGACCTCGACCAGCACCTTGGTGGTGACGATCTTGCCGCTGTCGGCGTCGATCACGGCCAGCGAATTGCCTTCCGGGGAAGACACGGCGATGGTTCCGGCGGCCGGATTGGCCGCGACCGAGCCGATATAGTTCTTGAAGCCGGACAGCACGTCCTGCGGCATGTCGATCAGCTGCAGGTCCTTGCCACGGGCAGCGCGGCCGACCAGCAGCGGACGGTCGGTGCCTGGACCACGATACTGGCAGCCGAACCAGATGGTGCCGGACGCATCGGCATCGATGTGGCGGATCGACAGTTGGTGCAGGGCTGCCGGCAGTTCGTGCCTTTCGATGAGGTCGCCGGTCACACGGTCGACCAGCACATAAGACGGCTTCATGGTCGCAATGTTCAGTTCGGCGCGGCCATAGTCCGGATGGGTCTCGATGCCGCCATTGGCGATGGCGATCGTCCTGCCGTCGCCAAGCAGCAGAAGCTCGTGCGGCCCCATGCCATAGGTCGGGAACTCGCCGATGCGGCTGAATTTGGCGCGTGCGTCGTAGATTCCGACGACGCCGGCGGCATTGTCGAAATCATTCTCGGTGGCGTAGAGCAGCGCCCCATCGGCCGAGAACACGCCATGACCAAAGAAATGCCGACCGGTAATGCTGGCAATGGTCTGCGGCGCTTCGCGGCCGGTGTGGTCGAAGACCACGGCGAAGGTGCCGGGCTGCCTGGCGAAGACCACGGAGCGCTTCGATACCGGATCGAAGGTGACGTCGTGGCCACGGTCGGGCAGGTCGATCGCATGCAGTAGTTTGCCGGCTTCCGACAGCACAGCCGCGCCAAAACTGCCGTCGCGCTTGACGAAGGCGGTGGCAAAGACCGCATCCGTGCTGAGCGTATTTGCCCAGGCCGGCGGCGCCATTGCCGCGACGAAGCCGGCGCCGGCGGCCTTCAGAAAATTGCGGCGATCGATCAGTGGCGTCCTCATGATCAGTCTCCGTCGAGCGAGGAGAAGCCGGCGGTCAGGCCGAATTCGGCCGTCAACCTGGTGCCGATCAAGCCTGACAGGCTGGAGGTGATCAGCGCGAAATGCTCGAGCTTCTCGCGCTCGGCCGGATCGGCCAGCGCCTTGTCGATCGGGCCCTGGACCGACTTCGCGGTGGCGACGCCGTTGACCAGCAGGATATGGATCGATTCCGCCATCCAGCGTGCATCCTCCGGCAACGCGTCGCCGAGCTTCGAGGCCTCAAACAGCGTGTCGATGCCGGAGAGATTGCCGGCCAACGACAGGCCGGTGTTTTGCGAGCGCCAGAAGATCGCCTGCCTAGGCTTGTCGGCATCGTGCTTGGCGCCGAGAAAACCCTTGAGGCGCACGTCGCGGACCATTTCCAGTTCATTGATGAAGACGCCGACCAGTTCGGTCACCGCTTCGGTGCCGTCGCGATAGAGCGCGTTGTCGGGTCCCGGATTGGCCCACAGCGCCGCAAAGCCGTCCGGCTTTTTCCAGGCTGCGTCGACGTCGGCGGCCATCGTCTCGATATTCTTGGCAATCGCCGCGCCGTAGGCGCAGCGGTACGGATCGTCCTTGCCGGCGAGCGCCTCGGCACCGTCGCCGTAAAGCACGAACTCCAGCGCTCCTAACCCCTGCATGGCGACGCTCTTGCCCGCCAGCTGCGCCGGGTCGCTGGCGGTCGGGTCCTTGGCGGCCAGAGCGGCCTGCACCTGCTTCAGGCCGATGCTCTTGCGGTCCGGCCAGTAGAGCATGCGCTCCAGCCGGTTGTTCTCCTTGATCGGCCCGAAGCCGATGATTTCGGCTGACGACCAGGCTGCGACCGTGGCCGAGAATTCGGCATGCGCGGCATCGAGATTGCCCTGCGAAGGCGCCTGGCAAAGCGCGTCCATGGCCTTGCCTAGGCCGTCCGCATGATCATGCAGACTGGCATAGGCGGGACGGACAAAGCCGTCGATCGCGCGCTGGATGACGTCGGAGGCTTTCACCGAGGCCGATGCCGGGGAGGACATGGCCAGCGCTAGCGCGAGGGCAGGCAAAAAGCGCTTCAGCATCAGAGTGACTCCAGGAATTTGATAAGAGCATCGCGGTCGCCCGCATCGGTAGCGGCAAAGCGGTCGCGCGCCTTCTGCCCCTCGCCGCCGTGCCAGAGGATAGCTTCGGTAAGCGTACGCGCACGCCCGTCATGCAGGAAGAAGCTGTTGCCGTTGACGGTCTTGGTGAGCCCGACTCCCCAGAGCGGCGGTGTGCGCCATTCGCTGCCCGTCGCCTCGCCAACGACCTGACCATCGGCGAGACCGGGACCCATGTCGTGTAGCAGGAAGTCGGAATAGGGCCAGACCAGCTGGAAGGCTTGCGCTTTGTTGGGCGTGCCGCGCATGGTGACGAATTTCGGCGTGTGGCAGGAGATGCAGCCCATGTCGTAGAACAGTTTCTTGCCGGCGAGCACGGCGGGATCGCCGACATCGCGCCGCGCCGGCACGGCAAGGTTCTGCGAATAGAAAGTGACGAGGTCCATCACCGGCGACGGCGCCTCGACCGCACCGAGCCGCTTCTGGACGCCGTTCGGCATGGCGAGGCAGGCCTTTTCGGTCGTGGTGCAATCGCCCCAATGGTTGGGCTCTTCCGGCGTCGAAATGCCGATATCGCCGTCAAAGGCATCCGCCGCCTGCTGGCGGACCGAGGCGGTTTGCGCCTTCCAGCCGAAGCGGCCGAGTGTCAGTTCGCCGCTGCTGACGTCGCGTACGATGTTGGGTTTGCCGGAAATGCCGTCGCCATCGCGGTCGTCCGGATCGGCATGGGCAAGAATATCGGCCGGTGCGATCTGTTCGATCAGGCCAAGGCCGATCATCGGCGGGGTCAGGCGCGGCGACACTGTGGTGTGCGGGTCGAGCGGGCCGTAGCCAAGACCATCGATGGCATAACTCGGTTTGCGCAGCGAAACGACGGTGCCGTCGCCAAGCGGAACCTTTTCATCGCCATAGTCGACACGCATGCGGCCTTCGCCCTTGAGCCCGGGAACCGCCAGTTCCTGCAATTGCGTGCCGTAGACAGGGTCGGGGAAGTTCAACACTTTGTGCCCGGTGATCTCGGCCTTTTCCTCCGCTGTGCCGGCATCGCGCGCCAGCCGCAGGAACATCGAGGTGGTGCGGCTGTCGGCTGACGGCGGACGGCCGCGGCCGTCCTTCAAATGGCAATTCTGGCAGGCACGCTCGTTGAACAGCGGCCCGAGACCATCCGAGGCCTGGGTCGAGGACGGCGACGACACCCAGTTCTTGCGAAAAAGCGCATTGCCGAGTTTGAAGGTGCCCTCTTCCTCGAAGGTGATGTTTTCAGCGGGTTGCGAGAAGGCGTCGCGGTCGACCTGCTTGCGCGAGGTGCCGGCGCCGCCTTGCATCGTTTCGAAGGCTTCGGGTTTGGAGAAATCGGTGGTCGGCCTGGCAACGGCGATGACGCGAGCCTGATCCTTCGGCGTCAGGTCGGTGCGGCCGGTGGCGAGGCCCGCCGGCTCCGGAGCGCCAGCCAGGGCCGGAAACGAAATCATCGCCAGGATGGTGATCGCAAGCCCGCGAAACGCCTGGTACCGTGGGTCTCCAAGGCGCAGCAGGCAATCGGCCCGCCGCAAGCGGCGCGGAAAATCTAGGAGGCGCCGCATTCCCGCATGGTCCTATTCCGCCTCATCCGCCGATGCGGCGTTGAGCTGACCGTACTTTTCCTCGCCGATCGAGGCCAGCAGGTCGAGCTGCGTCTCGAGGAAGTCGATGTGACCCTCCTCGTCGGCGAGCAATTCCTCGAACAGCTTCATCGTCACGTAGTCGCCTGCTTCTTCACAGATCTCGCGCGAACGCTTGTAGGCGGTGCGCGCGTCATATTCGCCGGCAAGATCGGATTCGAGCACTTCCTTGACGTTCTGGCCGATGCGCAAAGGCGCCACGGACTGCAGATTGGGGTGGCCTTCGAGGAAGATGATACGGGCCACCAGCCGGTCGGCATGGTGCATTTCCTCGATCGATTCGGCGCGTTCCTTCTTTGCCAGCTTGGCGTATCCCCAGTCCTCGAGCAGACGGAAATGCACCCAGTACTGATTGACGGCGCCAAGCTCCAGAAAAAGAGCCTCGTTAAGCCGCTCTATGATCTGCTTTTCGCCTTTCATGGGTTCTGCTCCCGTATTGGACGCGCAGGCCTCTAACGCGGTCCAGATGTGAAACGATGTCCACGCCGCTCGCCTCCGAGCGGGCGTGGTAATTCTCGGTGACCCTAATGATCGTTTCGACCACATTTGGGAAGCACCCGCAACAGCGGCCGCGCTTGTGCATGGCGTGATAGACTTTTGCCGGCACGATGAGCTGCCAGGGATCCTGATCCAGCAGATCGACGATTGTCTGCTCGATCTCCTTCTCGGTGATGATGTTGCAATGGCAGATCAGCATGGATTGGCTCTGGCTGACGGCGCCTCCTCCGCGCCGTCTGGCTGGTGGTTGGTTGGGGTCTTACTTGAACACCTTGTCCGGCGCGTCGAGGCTGTCGGAGCCCTCGAAGGCGATGTTGGTCAGCTTCAGCGCGCCGACAGCGCGTTCGACCGACTTGGTCTGGTCGACCAGCGCGTCGATTGCCGCCTGCACCGTGGCGTTGCCTTCGGTGTTGCCCTCGGCGATCTGCTGGTCATAGGCCTCACCGGCCACGGCCCGCGCCTTGATCGCCTCCATCTTGGCGACCGAGACGTCGAGCTTGTCGGACAGTTCCTTATCGATCGACGGATCGGCTGCCTTGACCATATCATGCACCGACGGGCCCGAAACGACGGTGCCGTCGAGGCGCGTGTAGCTGGCGAGGAAGGCGGCGCGGATGCCGACGGCGTCATAGAGATGCGAGTTGTAGGTGTTGTCGGAGAAGCAGTCATGCTCCTCTTCCGGATCATGCAGCAATAGACCGAGCTTCATGCGCTCGCCGGCCAGTTCGCCGTAGGACAGCGAGCCCATGCCGGTGAAGATCACCGAGATGGCGGTGTTCGGCTCGCCATCGACAAGGTTCTTGCGGGCAGCGCCGTCTTCCTTCCAATTGCCGACCATCTCCTGCAGGTCGGAGACCAGAAGGTCGCTGGCCGACTTCAGATACTGCGCGCGGCGATCGCAATTGCCGCCGGTGCAGTTCTTGAGGTCATAGTCGGTGTAGGGACGCTCGCCGGCGCCCGGGCCGGTGCCGTGCAGGTCCTGGCCCCAGAGCAGGAATTCGATGGCGTGATAGCCGGTGGCGACATTGGCTTCGATGCCGCCGGCCTCCTGCAGCGTGCCGGAGAGGAACTGCGGCGACAGCTTCGAGGCGTCGACCTTCTTGCCGTCGATCTCGATTTCCTTGTTGGCGATCACATTGGCGGTGTAGAGCGCGTTGGCATCGGACTCGGTGCCATAGCTCTTGGCGACGTAGTCGATCAGGCCTTCGTCCAGCGGCCAGGAGTTCACCTTGCCTTCCCAGTCGTCGACGATCTTGTTGCCGAAGCGGTAGACCTCGGTCTGCTGGTAAGGCACGCGCGATGCCTTCCAGGCATCGCGGGCGGCGTTGAGCGTGTCTGCCGAGGGATTGGCGAGCAGCGCGTCAACAGCCTTGTCGAGGGCCTGCGCCGTGGTCAGCGAATCCTCATATTTGGCCAGCGCGATGTCGGAATAGGTCTTGATGACCGCCTTGGCGTCGATCTCTGCCGCCTTGGCCGGCAGTATGAAAACCGCCGCCGTCAACATAGCCGTGGCACCGATCGCAGCCAGCCTGCCGCCATATCGTGCTGTCATCATCATTCTCCAGTTCAAAGGGAATTCGGTAAAAGGCGCGCGTGCCAAACGATGCCAGGACATGGGCATGCCATAGGACACAACGGATGCCGCGCCGCTGCGCGGTTCACGGAAGAAAGACACCAAATGCCTCCAATCGAACGGGTTCAAGGCCCAAACATCAAAGGGATGCGCTGACGCGCGAGCCTCCATAAAACGATGGCGGCGCCGGAAGTCAACTGGTCGACCCCAGAAAATTCAATCGAAACAATAGTTTAGAATTATTCTAAACTAGGACTATCAACTTTAAATCGTATCACCAGCAGCCAGGATGAGAGACACCGAGATTGACAGACGACCATTCCGGGTGCGACCCGGACCGGGGCTCTTGCGACGGCGGCAGACAATCGCCATCTGGCGGAACGGCTCACAATCGAAGCATGATGTCGTCCGAATACCGCTTCACACTTTTCGGCATCATGCTTCAGATTTGAAACAGGAATTCGGGTTGCGATGAAGAACGGTGTCGTCATTGTCGGTGCGGGTCATGCGGGCGTGCAAGCGGCCGCCAGCCTGCGCGAGGAAGGCTATGACGGACCGGTCGTGCTGATCGGCGACGAGAACGAGCTGCCTTACCACAAGCCGCCTTTGTCGAAGACCTTCATCAAGGATGCCGAGGCCAAGCCGCAGCCCTTGCGCGGCGAGGCTTTTTATACCGGCAGCTCCATCGACTTCAGGCCAGGCATCCTTATCGACAGCATCGATACGGCAGGCCACAGGCTGGACGTAGCCGGCGGCGGTGTGCTTGCCTTCGATCGCCTCATCCTGGCCACCGGTTCGCGGCCGCGGCTTCTTCCGCTGCCGGGCGCGGACCTCTCGGGCGTGCTGTCGCTGCGCTCGATCGCCGATGCGCGGCTGATCCGCGAGCTCAGTGCGCAGAGCGACGATGTCGTCATTCTCGGCGGCGGCTTCATCGGACTGGAGATCGCGGCGACGCTGCGAGCGGCGGGGCGAAACGTCACCGTGGTCGAAGCCGTCAACCGGCTGCTCGGCCGCGCCGTGGCGCCGGTGGTGGCGAGCCATGTCCGCCAGCGGCTGGAAACGATCGGCGTGCGCATCCTCACCGGCACCACGATTGCCAGGCTGGAGGGCGAAAACGGCCATGTCAGCGCCGCCATCACCTCCACCGGCGAAAGGCTGCCGGCGCGCATGGTCATTGTCGGCATAGGCGCCGTGCCGAATGTAGAACTGGCGCAGGCTGCAGGTCTGACCGTCGCCAACGGCATTCGTGTCGACCAGCAGATGCGCACATCAGTGCCCGACATCCTTGCCATCGGCGACGCTGCCTCTTACCGCCACTGGTCGACCGGCGGCGACGTGCGGCTGGAATCGGTGCAGAACGCCACCGACCAGGCGCGGCTCGCCGCGCGCACGATCACTGGCCATGCCGACGCCTATGCGGCGGTGCCATGGTTCTGGTCGGACATCGGCGACATGAAATTGCAGATGGTCGGACTGACCTCGGGCGGCGACAGCCATGTCGTGCTGGGCGACCTCGGCGACAACAAGTTCTCGATCTACCATTATGCCGGCAACCGGCTGCTCGGCATCGAATCGGTCAACCGCCCGGGCGATCACATGCTCGGCCGCAAGATGCTCGGCGCCGGATTTTCGCCAACGCCGCAGACGGTTGCAGAGGGGCCTGATGGTTTGAAGGCTGCGCTGGCGGCGTTTCAGCAGGATGAGCCAGCAAGGGCTGCGGGCTAGTTTTGAAGGGTCGTGTCCGAGCAACGAGTAGGAGCTACCCCGTGAGCAGCGAATATCTCAGTGAGTTGATCCGCCGCGATCAAGACCGTCAACGGCTTCGACATCTCCTCCTTAAGGGCGCGTCATCCGAGCCGGGTCCTCCGGTTGATGATGGCTATTTCGCTGAATTGCGAAAGCGAGCGCAGAGTAAATCGGCGGACAACTGGTATTGGCAATAGGCGTCAATTTAGAGCGTCTGCGCCGCCCCTCATCCGCCTGCCGGCACCTTCTCCCCGTGAACGGGGAGAAGGCAAGCGCGTCTCAAGCCGCGCAGACTTCGCGGATCGAGCTTTCCAGGATGTCGAGCGCCTCGTTCATGACGTTGTCCTGGATGGTGATCGGGGCAAGGAAACGGATGACGTTGCCGTAGACGCCGCAGGTCAGCAGGATCAGGCCCTTGTCGAGCGCCTTCAGCCGGATCGCATTGGCGATCTCGGCCGACGGCAGGCCTTTCTTGACGTCGTTGAATTCGACCGCGTTCATGAAGCCGAGGCCCCTTATATCGACAATTTCGGGCACGTCGTCACGGATCGCCTGCAGCCGCTGCTTCAGCCGGGCGCCCAGCGTGTTGGCGCGGTCGCACAGCTTTTCATCCTCGATCACGTCGAGCACGGCGTGTGCTGCAGCGACACCGATCGGGCTGCCGCCATAGGTGCCGCCGAGGCCGCCGGGGCCGGGCGCATCCATGATTTCGGCGCGGCCGGTGACCGCCGCCAGCGGGAAGCCGCCGGCCAGGCTCTTGGCCATGGTGGTGATGTCGGCCGCAACCTCGTGATGGTCCATGGCGAACATCTTGCCGGTGCGGGCAAAGCCGGTCTGCACCTCGTCGGCGATGAGCAGCATACCGTGCTGGTCGCAGAGTTTGCGCAGCGCCGTCAGGAACTCGCGCGGCGCGTCATAGAAGCCGCCCTCGCCCTGCAC
This sequence comes from Mesorhizobium sp. WSM4306, assembly GCF_007003975.1. Lineage (GTDB taxonomy): Bacteria > Pseudomonadota > Alphaproteobacteria > Rhizobiales > Rhizobiaceae > Mesorhizobium. Next base: position 126,131 of record NZ_VFTC01000018.1, on the reverse strand, counting down.
CGGCTCGATGATGATGGCGGCCACGCGGGCCGGATCGACATCGGCCTTGAACAGTCTGTCGAGCGCCGCCAGCGAATCCGCGACCGACACGCCGTGCAGCGGTACCGGGAACGGCGCATGGTAGACGTCACCCGGCATGGCGCCGAAGCCGACCTTGTAAGGCACGACCTTGCCGGTCAGCGCCATGCCCATGAAGGTGCGGCCGTGGAAACCGCCGGCGAACGCGATGACGGCCTGGCGTCCAGTGGCGTTGCGGGCGATCTTGATGGCGTTCTCGACGGCTTCAGCGCCCGTGGTGACGAAAATGGTCTTCTTCTCGAACTTGCCGGGCAGCATGGCGTTCAGCCGTTCGGCCAGCCTGACGTAGCTCTCATAAGGCACCACCTGGTGGCAGGTGTGGGTGAAGCGGTCGAGCTGCGCCTTGACCGCCTCGATCACCTTGGGGTGGCGATGGCCGGTGTTGACGACGGCGATGCCGGAGGAGAAGTCGATATAGCGGCGGCCTTCGACGTCCCAGATCTCCGAATTCTCGGCGCGGTCGGCGTAGATCTGCGTCGTCATGCCGACGCCGCGCGAAATCGACTGGTTCTTGCGTTCGGAAATGGCTGCGTTCTTCATGGTCATCCCTCGCCGGGCTGGCGCCCGCTCTTGCTTGACAGGTCTCGAGCCTGTTCTGGTCTTATTTCACGTTTTCCTCAAGTCGGCACCATCGCCCGGCGATTGGGCCTGCCGTCGGTGCACGGCACGTCGACAGGTCCTAACCCGCTGACCGATACGCGTACGAGATCGGTTTCCTTTTCCTTGGGATCGATTATCCTCCCGATGTCTGTGACAGCTCACCCGTCATGAGCGTTCCGGATCGGTGAGGGACCCTATGAGCAGAAACGCGACATCGTCCGCCCCGCATTCATCGGCCTCAGGCCTCTTCTCGTTTTCCCCGATCCTTCTAGTCTGTGCGATCGCACCGCTCGTTCTGGCCGGCTGCCAGAAGCAGGAGGCGGCCGCCAAGAAACTGCCGATCATGGTGCGCACCGAGACGGTGGCGATGGCCGACTATGCGCCGAGGACCTCGCTGACCGGCGTGATCGCGGCGCGCACGCTGAACAATCTGTCGTTCCGCGTCGGCGGCCGCGTCGCCGAACGCCTCGTCGATGTCGGCCAGCATGTCGGCAAGGACGACGTGCTTGCCCGCATTGATCCGCAGGAACAGGAGTCCGATTTGCGCTCGGCGCAGGCCGATCTCGACGCAGCGCAGGCGCAACTGACCCAGGCCGCCGCCACCTTCGAACGGCAAAAGACGCTGCTTGCCCAGGGATTCACCACCAGACGCGACTATGATGCGGCCGACCAGGCGCAGAAGGTGGCCCAAGGCGGTGTCGATCAGGCGCAGAGCGCGCTTTCCAACGCCAGGGAGAACCTGTCCTTTACCGAGCTCAAGGCGGGTGCCGCCGGGGTCATCACCGCCCGCCAGGTCGAGGCCGGGCAAGTGGTGCAGGCGGCACAGACCGTCTTCACCGTCGCCGAGGACGGTGACCGCGATGCGGTGTTCAATGTCCAGGAAACGCTGGTCGCCAAAACGGCGCCATCGCCTTCGGTGACGATTACGCTGCTGGCCAACCCGCAGGTGAAGGCCTTGGGCAAGGTGCGCGAAGTCTCTCCCGCGGTCGATCCGGCTTCGGGGTCGGTCCGGGTCAAGGTCGGCATTGCCGACACGCCGGCCGGCATGCCGCTCGGCGCCACCGTCATCGGCTCGGTCAACGCCAGGCCGGCGAAGGCGGTCATCCTGCCGTGGCAGGCGCTGACCTCGATCGAGGGCAAGCCGGCCGTCTGGGTCGTCGACCCCTCGTCCAAGGCAGTGACGTCGACATTGGTCAATGTGCTGGCGTTCGATTCCGGCGTGGTCGTCGTCGACAAGGGACTGGAGGCCGGCCAAAGCGTCGTCACCGCCGGCGGCCAGCTGCTCAGCCCCGGACAGACGGTTGAAATCTCGGGAGTCGGACAATGAGGCGGCTGCGTATCCTGCTTCTCGTGCCCGCTCTGTTTTCAGTTGCGATGCTCGTTGCCTGTTCGAAGTCGGAGGAAAGGCCCCCCGAGATCATCCGGCCGGTGCTGTCGATGGTGATCGAGCCGCAGACGACGCAGACCTTCGGCTTTGCCGGTTCCATCGAGCCGCAGGTCAGCGCCGACCTCGCCTTCCGCCTGCTCGGCCGGGTCGTCTCGCGCGACGTCAAGGTCGGCGATATCGTCAGCAAGGGCACAACGATCGCCACGCTCGATCCGACGGCGCTCGAACTTGCGGTCCAGGCGGCAAAGGCGGAACTCTCCAATGCCGAGGCGCAATTCACCAACGCCGCCGCCAGCGAGGACCGCCAGCGCCAGTTGCTCGCCGCGGCCAACACCTCGCAGGCCGTCTTCGATGCCGCGCAGCAGGCCAGGCAAGCGGCCGAAGCCGGCGTCGAGCGGGCCAAGGCAGCGCTTGCCAAATCGCAGGAGCAGCTTGGCTATGCCCGGCTGTTCTCGGACTTCGACGGCGTCGTCACCGCCACCGGCGCCGAGGTCGGCCAGACAGTTTCTGCTGGGCAAACCATCGTCACCGTGGCGCGTTCGGATTTGCGCGAGGCGGTGGTCGACATTCCCGACCAGTTGACCGGCGACCTCGCCGTCGGCACGCCATTCGAAGTCATCCTGCAATCGCTGCCATCGATCCAGACAGAAGCGACATTGCGCGAGATCGCGCCGCAGGCCGATAGTTCGACCCGCAGCCGCCGCGTCAAGCTGACGCTCACCGATCCGCCGCAGGCCTTCCGGCTCGGCTCGACGGTGACGGCGACACGGGTAGCCAAGGTGGCGCCGACGATCGAGCTGCCGCTGTCGGCGCTGCTGCAGAAGAATGGCGGCGACAAGGTCTGGATCGTCGATGAAAAGACATCGAGCGTCTCGACGCGCGACATCAAGATCGCCTCGAAGGGCGCCGCCAGCTTCATCGTCGCCGAAGGACTTGAGGCCGGGATGCGCGTCGTCACCGCCGGCGTCCACAGCCTGGTGGACGGCCAGAAGGTCAAGATTCCACAAGGAGGGGCGTCATGAAGGGGTTCAACCTCTCCGACTGGGCGCTCAACCACCGCTCGCTGGTCTGGTACTTCATGCTGGTCTTCGTCATCGCCGGCATCTTCGCCTACCTCAATCTCGGCCGCGAGGAAGATCCGAACTTCACCATCAAGACCATGATCGTCCAGGCCAATTGGCCGGGCGCCTCGGTCAACGAGACGGTGCGGCAGGTCACCGATCGCATCGAAAAGAAGCTCGAGGAACTGGACAGCCTCGACTTCACCCGCTCGGTCACCACCGCCGGCAAGACCGTCATCTTCGTCAACCTGAAGGACACCACCAAGGCGCGCGATGTCGTTGCGAATTGGACCCAGGTGCGCAACATGGTCAACGACATCGCGCCCCAATTTCCGCAAGGCGTGCAGGGTCCGTTCTTCAATGACCGCTTCGGCGACGTCTTTGGCAACATCTACGCCTTCACCTCGGACGGGCTGAGCCCGCGCCAGTTGCGCGACTATGTCGAGGAAGTCAGGACCCAGATCCTGACTGTGCCCAATGCCGGCAAGGTCGATCTGGTCGGCGCCCAGGACGAAGCCATCTATCTCGAATTTTCGACCCGCCAGATCGCAGCCCTCGGCCTCAACCAGCAGGCGATCGTGGCCAGCCTGCAGGCGCAGAACGCCATCACGCCGTCGGGCGTCGTCGAATCCGGACCCGAGCGCGTCAGCGTGCGGGTCGGCGGCCAGTTCACCTCCGAGGAGAGCCTGCGCGGCATTAATCTGCGCGTCAACGACCGCTTCTTTCGGCTGAGCGATGTGGCGACGATCCGACGCGGCTATGCCGACCCGCCGACGGCGCTGTTTCGCTTCAACGGGCAAGACGCGATCGGTCTCGCGATCGGTATGAAGCCCAACGCCAATCTGCTCGAATTCGGCGCCGCACTCGAGAAGAAAATGGACGAGGTGCTGGCCGACCTGCCGGTCGGCGTCGGCGTGCACCTGGTCGCCGATCAGCCGGTGATCGTCGAGGAGGCAGTTTCGGGCTTCACCCGCGCGCTGGCCGAGGCGGTCGCCATCGTGCTTGCCGTGTCCTTCATCAGCCTCGGCATGCGCGCCGGCTTCGTCGTGGCGCTGTCGATCCCGCTGGTGCTGGCTATCACTTTCACGGTCATGGCCTATCTCGGCATATCGCTGCAGCGCATTTCGCTCGGCGCGCTGATCATCGCACTCGGCCTTTTGGTCGACGACGCCATGATCGCGGTCGAGATGATGGTGGCGCGGCTGGAGGTCGGCGACAATCTGCGCAAGGCGGCGACCTACGTCTACACCTCGACTGCTTTCCCGATGCTGACCGGTACGCTGGTGACGGTCGCCGGCTTCATCCCGATCGGCCTCAACAACAGCGCCGCCGGCGAATACACATTTACGCTGTTCGTCGTCATCGCGGTGTCGCTGCTGGTGTCATGGATCGTGGCGGTGCTGTTTGCACCGCTGCTCGGCGTCACCATCCTGCCGGCGACGATGAAGCAGCATCACGAAAAGCCCGGACGTTTCACCGGCGGGTTCCGGCGCGTGCTGGTCGGTTCGGTGCGCCATCACTGGCTGACCATCATCGTCACGGTGCTGTTGTTTGCCGGTTCGATAGCCGGCTTCGGTCTCGTCCAGCAGCAGTTCTTCCCGCCTTCCGATCGGCCGGAGCTGATCGTCGACTGGAACCTGCCGCAGAACTCGTCGGTCACCGAAACGCGCGATCAGATCGAGCGTTTCGAAGGCCGCGCGCTGGCCGGCAACCCTGATATCGACCATTTCTCGTCCTATGTCGGCCAGGGTGCGGTTCGCTTTCTGCTCTCATTCGACGTGCAGCCGGCCAATCCCTATTTCGGCCAGACGGTCATCGTCACCAAGAGCATCGAGGCACGCAACCGGCTAAAGCCGATGCTTGAAAAGCTGCTGCGCGAGGAGTTTGTTGGCACCGATGCCTTCGTCAAGCCGCTTGAGCTCGGGCCGCCGGTCGGGCGCCCGGTGCAGTACCGCGTCGGCGGACCCGATATCCAGACGGTGCGGGAACTGGCGCAGCAAGTCGCCGGCCTGATGTCGGCCAATCCGAAGCTCGCGGCGCCGACTTTCGACTGGAACGAGCCGCAGCGTGTGCTGCGGGTCGATGTGCTGCAGGACAAGGCGCGCCAGCTCGGCATCACCTCGTCCGACATCGCCAGTGCGCTGAACAGCACGGTCGGCGGCGCCACCATCACCCAGGTGCGCGACGCCACCTACCTGATCAACGTCATCGCCCGCTCGCGCGAGGCCGAGCGCGGCTCGATCGACACGCTGCAGAACATGCAGCTGCCGACCGGCAATGGCGAGGCGATCCCGCTCGCGGCGGTGGCCAACTTCCGCTACGACCTCGAACAGCCGACGGTATGGCGGCGCAACCGCATCCCGACGATCACCGTGCGCGCCGGCCTGGTCGGCGACGTGCTGCCGGCAACCGTCGTGAACGAATTGAAGCCGTCGGTCGACGCCTTCATCGCCAAGCTGCCCCCGGGCTATTCGGTGGCGACGGCCGGCTCGGTCGAGGAAAGCGCCAAAAGCCAGGGACCGATCGCCGCCGTCGTGCCGCTGATGCTGTTCGTCATGGCGACCATCCTGATGATCCAGCTGCAAAGCTTCCAGCGGCTGTTCCTGGTGGTGGCGGTGGCGCCGCTCGGGCTAATCGGCGTGGTCGCGGCCCTGGTGCCGAGCGGCGCGCCCCTCGGCTTCGTCGCCATTCTCGGCGTGCTGGCGCTGATCGGCATCCTGATCCGCAACTCTGTGATCCTGATCGTGCAGATCGAGGACCTCGTCGCCGAAGGCACGGACCGCTGGGCAGCCGTGATCGAAGCGACCGAGCACCGCATGCGGCCGATCGCGCTGACGGCCGCGGCCGCCAGCCTGGCGCTGATCCCGATCGCGCGCGAAGTGTTCTGGGGCCCGATGGCCTACGCCATGATGGGCGGCATCATCGCCGGCACCGCGATCACGCTGCTGTTCCTGCCGGCGCTCTATGTGACGTGGTTCCGGATCAAGGAGCCTAGGGTGGAGGCGGATAACGGTGTGGTCGATAGCCCTGCTGTTGCGGAGACATAGGGTAGCGTTCTGTCGCGCCCCCCTCTGTCCTGCCGGACATCTCCCCCACGAGGGGGGAGATCAGCGGTTTCCCGCGCCGCGTTCGTCTTTCAACGTAGAAGATTGGCGAAAGCCGTGATGACGGCCAATCTCCCCACTTGTGGGGGAGATGGCCGGCAGGCCAGAGGGGGGCGCGAAGGAACTGGGCTTCGATAGTTGCCAGCTACCCCCGCACAAACCCCTCGCTCGCCCGGAGCAGATTGTGCGTGTAGTCGGCGCTCACCCGGTGCGCGATCAGCTGGCTGGCGTTGAGTGTTTCCACCGCCTCGCCGCTCTGCATCACCATCAGCCGCTCGCACATATGGGTGATGATGGCGAGGTCGTGACTGACCATCAGGAAGGTGAGCTTGCGCCGCCGGCGAACCTCTTCGAGCAGATTGAGCACCTCGGCCTGAACCGAGGCATCGAGCGCCGAGGTCGGCTCGTCCAGCAAAAGGATCGATGGTTCGAGGATCAGCGCGCGGGCAATCGCGACACGCTGGCGCTGACCGCCGGAGAGCTGGTGCGCGTAGCGGAAGCGGAAGCCGTTGCCGAGACCGACCTCGTCCAGCGCGCGCTGGATACGCAGTTCGCCGTCGGCAAAGCCGTGGATGGCGAGCGGCTCCTGCAGCAGGCGGTCGACGGTTTGGCGCGGGTGCAGCGAGCCATAAGGGTCCTGGAAGACCATCTGCACTTCGCGATAGAAGGCCTTGTCGCGGCGCGCGCCCAGCGTCTTGCCGTTGACGGTGATAGTTCCGGACGCTGCCGGCACGAGACCGGCAATCGCCTTGAGGAGCGTCGACTTGCCGGAGCCGCTCTCGCCGACCAGGCCGAAGGACTCGCCTGACTTTACCTCGAGGCTGACGCCTTTCAGCGCGCGGAAGCGGTCGAACACCACCTCCAGCCCCTCAATGGAAATGGCTGATGTCATGCCGCCCACTCCGGCTTGCGGTCGAGCACCGGCAACGGATGGCGTTCGTAACCGATCCTGGGCATGCAGTTGAGCAGGCCGCGCGTGTAAGGGTGCTGGGCGTCGCGGAGTTCGGACGCCTTGATCTGCTCCACCACCTTGCCGGCATACATGACGATGACCCGGTCGCAGAAGGAGGAGACCAGGCGCAGATCGTGCGAGATGAAGATCAGCCCCATGCCGCGCTCGCCGACCAGCCTGTCGAGAATGTTGAGCACATCGAGCTGTACGGTGACGTCGAGCGCCGAAGTCGGCTCGTCGGCAATCATCAGTTCCGGACCGGCGATCAGCATCATGGCGATCATGGCGCGCTGGCCCATGCCGCCGGAGACCTCGTGCGGATGCAGGTCGAAGACACGCGCCGGGTCGCGGATCTGCACGGCTTCCAGCATGGCAAGCGCGCGCTCGCGCGCTTCGGCCTTGGAAACTTTCTCATGCGTGCGCAGCGTCTCGACGATCTGGCGGCCGATGCTCATCACCGGGTCGAGCGAATATTTCGGATCCTGCAGGATCATGGCGATGCGGTTTCCGCGCAAAGCCCGGCGTTGACGGGCCGGCATGGCCAGGAGGTCGGCGTCATCGAAGGCGAGCTTCTTCGCCGTCACCAGCGCCTGCGGCGGCGTAACGCCCATGATGGCGCGGCCGGTCTGCGACTTGCCCGAACCGCTTTCGCCGACAATGCCGAGCCGTTCGCGGCCAAGCGAGAAGGAGACGCCGCGCACCGCCTGGATGAGGCCGGTGCGGGTCGGGAAATCGACGCGCAGGTCGTCGACCTCCAGCAATGTGCCTGTCGCGCTGCTCATTGGTCCCCGCTCCTTGGATCGAGCGCGTCGCGCAAACCGTCGCCAAGCAAGTTGAAGCCGAGGCTGACGATCAGGATGGCAAAGCCGGGCGCGCCGGCCACCCACCATTGGTCGAGGACGAAGCGGCGGCCGGACGCGATCATCGTGCCCCATTCCGGCAGCGGCGGTTGCGCGCCGAGGCCGAGGAAGCCGAGGCCGGCAGCGGTGAGGATGATGCCGGCCATGTCGAGCGTCACCCTGATGATCAGCGAGGAAATGCAGAGCGGCATGATGTGGCGCAGCACGATCCTGAATGGCGAGGCGCCCATCAATTGCACCGCCTTGATGTAATCGGAATTGCGAACCGTCATCGTTTCCGCGCGGGCAATTCGAGCGTAGGGCGGCCATGAGGTGATGGCGATGGCCAGCACCGCGTTCTCGATGCCGGGGCCAAGTGCCGCGACAAAGGCCAGCGCCAAGATCAGCTTGGGGAAGGCGAGGAAAATGTCGGTGATGCGCATCAGGATGGCATCGGTCCAGCCGCCGGCATAGCCAGCGACGGTGCCGACCAGCAGGCCGATGGGCGCTGCGATGATGGCGACAAGGATGACGACATAGAGCGTCCAGCGCGAGCCAAAGAGGATGCGCGAATAGATGTCGCGGCCGAGATCGTCGGTGCCGAACCAGTGCGCCGCGCTCGGCGCCAAAAGACGCGCATTCTTCAAATCGCCAATGGTCGGCGAGTAAGGCGCCAGAACATCGGCGAAGGCCGCCACGACCAGCAGCGCGATGATGATGAGCAGGCCAAGAAATGCCAGCCGGTTGGCGGAAAAGCGCCGCCAGGCGACATAGGCGCGGCCGAGCCTTGCTTGCATGCGCGAAACCGGCCGATCGCTGAGCAGCCACTCGCGGCGAGTCTGGATTGCCTCGGCGCTCATCCTGTCTTCGTCCTCGGATCAAGCACCTTGTAGAGCAGGTCGGACAGGAGATTGATGCCGATGAACACCGAGCCGATGACGATGGTGCCGCCGAGCACGGCGTTCATGTCGGCGTTCTGCAGCGAATTGGTGATGTAGAGGCCGATGCCGGGCCAGGAGAACACAGTCTCGGTCAGCACGGAACCTTCGAGCAGCCCTGCATAGGACAGCGCGATGACCGTGACCATCGGCACGGCCGCGTTGCGCAGCGCATGGCCCCAGATGATGCGCGTCTCGGACAGGCCCTTGGCGCGCGCGGCAACAATGTATTCCTGCGTCAGCTCGTTCAGCATGAAGGAGCGCGTCATGCGGCTGATGTAAGCCAGCGAGAAGTAGCCGAGCAGTCCCGCCGGCAGGATGATGTGGCGGTAGGCGTCGTAGAAGACGTCCCACTGGCCCTGCATAGCCGCGTCGAGAAGATAGAAGCCGGTGATTGGCGTGAAGGTGTATTCGTAGACGACGTCGAGACGCGCCGGGAACGCCACCCATTGCAGCTTGGCGTAGAACAGCACGAGCCCGAGCAGCCCCAGCCAGAAGATCGGCACGGAATAGCCGATCAGGCCAATGACACGCACGATCTGATCGATGACGCTGCCGCGTTTGACGGCGGCCAGAACGCCGAGCGGCACGCCGATGACCGAGCCGATCAGCGTGCCCAAAGTCGCGAGTTCGATGGTTGCCGGAAAGGCACGACGGATGTCGGTCATGACCGGATTGGTGGTCAGTACCGAAGTGCCGAAATCCCCATTCAGCGCATTCTTCACGTAGATATAGAACTGCTCGATGAGCGGCAGGTCGAGCCCCATCTCGCGGCGAGTGCGCTCGACCACATTGAGAGGCGCCCTGTCACCCAGCACCGCCAGCACAGGGTCGATCGGGATAACGCGGCCGATGAAGAAGGTCACCGCGAGCAGGCCAAGATAGGTCGTGATCGCGATGACCAGGAAGCGGCCGATCGCCGATGCAATTGCGACGGCGGGGGGGCTCCCGCGCCCGCCCTGGTTTTCAATCGCGCTCATACGGTGCGCCCGTGGGCATTACTCTTTCGAGACCGGGCCGACGAAGTTGCTGTCGAAGCTCGGGCCGAGCGCGAAACCCTTGAGGTTCTTGCGCAGGCCGGCCACTTCGAGCTGCTGGTGAATGATCACGAAGGGGCTGGTGTCGAGGATCTTCTGCTGCAGATCCTTATACAAGTCGGCGCGCTTGCCAGCGTCCTTCTCCAGAAGTGCTGCTTCCGTTTGCTTAGTCAGGTCCGGAATGTCCCACGAATTGCGCCAGGCGAGCGTGTGGGACTTGCCGGCATCCGAATTGTCAGGGTTCGAGGCGAAGGTCTGGGCATTGGAGTTCGGATCGAAATAGTCCTGGCCCCACTGACCGATATAGATGTCATGATTGCGGGCGCGATACTTGGTCAGCGTCTGCTTGCCGTCGCCGGGGATGATCTCCAGTTTGATGCCGGCCTGGCCGAGCGTCTGCTGGATCGATTCCGCCATGCCCGTGTATGGCTGGCCGGTGCGCACGTCCATGGTCACCTTGAAGCCGTCCGGCAGGCCGGCCTTTGCCAATAGTTCTTTGGCCTTGGTAACGTCGAGCTTGAACGGATTGTCGTCGACGGCGCCAAGATCGCCCTTGGGCAGGAAGGACTGGTGGATCTCCCCGATGCCCTTGAGGATGGTCGAGCTCAGCGCGTCGTAATCGACGAGATACTTGAACGCCTGGCGCACCTCCGGCTTGGCGAGGTTCGGATTCTTCTGGTTGAGGCTGATGTAGAAGACCGTTCCCTTCGGGGCGCTGGTGGTGGTCAGGTCGGCGTTCTTGGCGATGGCGTCGAGGTCGTTCGGCTCGAGATTGCGGGCAACGTCGATGTCGCCGGCTTCGAGTGCCAGGCGCTGCGCCGAGCTCTCCTTCATGTTGCGATAGATGACGCGGGCAAGCTTGGCCTTCTCGCCATTGTAGTTGTCGTTGCGCTCCATGACGACGGCTTCGTTGGCGCGCCATTCGCGCAGCTTGAACTGGCCGGAGCCGGCATAGCCGGTCTTCAGCCAGGCATTGCCGAAGTCGTTGTCCCATTTGTAGTCGGCACTCGGCGTGGCCGCGGCGACATGTTCCTTGACCAACTTGGCGTCGACCACGGAAGCAACCGTTGCCGAGAGGCAGTTCAAGACGAAGCTCGGCGCATAGGCCTTGTCGACGGTGAACTGGAAGGTAGTGTCGTCGACAGCCTTGGCCTTGTCGGTGACGTTGTCACCGCTGATGCCGAACTGGCCGATGATGAAGGCCGGGCTCTTGTCCAGCTTAACGGCGCGCTCGAACGAATAGGCGACGTCGGCGGCTGTGATCGGATTGCCGGAGGCGAATTTCAGGCCAGGCTTGAGCTTGAATGTATAGACCAAGCCATCGTCGGAGACGGTCCAGCTTTCGGCGAGATCGCCCTTGACCTTGGAGGTGTCGCTTAGGTCGAGGCGGACCAGCAAATCATAGGTGTTGCCGGTGACCTCGGCGGTGGACAGTTCGAACGCCTCGCCCGGATCCATGGAGATGATGTCGTCGATGGCAAAACCTTCGACCAGCGTGTCGGCGGGCGTCACGGCAAAGGCCGGCGCCACAAGCAGCGCGGACAGCGCGGCTCCTGCGAGCAATGCGCGCGAGCGTAGAGCAAACTTTTCCATCATCATGGTGATTGTTCCCTGTTTTGTTGATTGTTGACCCCGAGTTCCCGGCTCAGGGCTGCAGCGTTCTTTTTCGCGGCCGGAGGACGGCCGTTCAACCCCTAACGTGTTGGTTTTTGTCCATTTGGTCAACACCCTATCCGGCGGCCCTCCAACCGGCAACGGACATTTATGAGCCGGCCCATTGGAGCGGAATAGGCCACGCGCGTCGAAGCATGGGCCGGCCAATTGCAGCCGCCGATCGGGAAAAATCTACTCATGTCCGTACTACTTGATCGCGGCGACCAGATCGGCGTCGGGAAAGCAGGTGGCGGCGCGGCCGTTTTTGGCCTGCCAGCCGCCTATCGAGCGGCGCGTCTTGAAGCCGGGCAGACCGTCGGCGCTGCCGACATCGAAGCCCTTGGCCTCCAGCGCCCGTTGCAGCGCGGCGATGTCGGAGCGATGCAGGCCACCGACCGGACCCCATTTGCCTGCGAAGTCTGCATCGCCGTGAGCGATGCGGTCGGCGCCATGGCCGATGAACAGGGCGTAGAGGTCGCTGGTGTTATACTGTTTCAGCACGTAGAAATTGGGCGTCGCGATGAAGGCCGGACCGCTGCGCCCGGCCGGCATCAGCAGAAAGCCTTCGGCCTTCAGCTCGCTGGCCGGAAAGGCTTTGCCGCCGACACGGCTGATGCCCATCGCCGCCCAGGCTGAGATTTTCTTGCCCTGGTCCGGGCCTTCGAGTGAGCAGGAGACGCTTTCCGGCACCGTGACCTCGAAACCCCAGCCGCGACCCTTCACCCAGCCATAATGGACGAGATAGTTGGCGATCGAGGCCAGCACGTCGGGAGTCGAATTCCAGATGTCGGCCCGGCCGTCGCCGTCGAAATCGACGGCATGCTTCAGGAACGAGGTCGGCATGAATTGCGGCTGGCCGAGCGCGCCGGCCCAGGAGGATTTCATGGCGCCGACCTGGGCCAGCCCGCGCTCGACGATCTCAAGGGCGGCCAGCACTTCGGTGCGAAAAAAATCCTTCTTGGTCGACATGAACGCCTTGGTGCCCAGCACCTCGAACGCGTCGTAAGGCATTTTCGCGGCGCCGAAGCCGGTCTCGCGGCCCCAAATCGCCAACAGCACTTCACCCGGCACGCCGTAGCGTTTCTCGATGGCGGCCAGCGTCCTGGCGTTGGCCGCTTCGCGCGTTCGCCCACCTGATGTGACGGCGCGCACCGTTTTTTCGGCGAAATAGGCACCGGGCGAGCCGAACTCGGCCTGATGCTGCTTTTGCGGGGTCTTGGGCTTTTCTCCGGGTAGGACGAGGTCGGGCAATTTGAGGTTCGGCTTCACGCCGTCGAAGGCGGCATCGAAGGTGGATTTGGAGATGCCTTTGGCTTTTGCTTCGGGCCAGAGGTCGGTCTGCAGCCAGGCGCGGAACTGGTCGTCGATTTTGGCGGCGGAGGCGGGAGCTACAAAAAGCAGGGCGATAAGGGATGCGAGAAGCGTAACGGCGCGAAGGAATGCAGTCATCTCAGCACCCTCCCCGCCAATTGCGTCAAAACGCCGTCCGCGATCGCAACGCGGCGGCCAGTGTACCCTCATCGAGATAGTCCAACTCACCGCCAACGGGCACACCATGGGCGAGCCGTGTCACCTTGACCTCGAAACCCGAGAGCTGGTCGGTCAGGTAATGCGCCGTCGTCTGGCCCTCGACCGTGGCGTTGACGGCGAGAATGACCTCCTTGACCTCTCCGCCGGCAACACGGTCGACCAGCGAGCGGATGTTGAGTTGTTCGGGGCCGACGCCGTCGAGCGGCGACAGCGTGCCGCCAAGAACGTGGTAGCGCACATTCATCGCTGCTGCCCGCTCCAACGCCCAGAGATCCGAGACATCCTCGACGACGATCAGCGTGCTGGCATCGCGGCGCGGATCGGTGCAAATCATGCACGGGTCTGACGTATCGACATTGCCGCAGGTCGTGCAGATGCGCACCTTGTCGGCGGCCTCGCCCATGGCGGCGGCGAGCGGCGACAAAAGCTGCTCCTTCTTCTTGATGAGGTGCAGTGCCGCGCGCCGCGCCGAACGCGGCCCAAGTCCCGGCACCTTGGCCAGGAGCTGGATCAGGCGTTCGATCTCGGGACCGGCGATTCGCTTGGACATCGCACTGATCTAGGATTTTTCGGCGCGCTTTGAAACATGCACCAAACGCATGGAGCCCACCATGCTGCCATGGCGGGCTCTGAAAAGGCTTCAGGCGTCAGTAGGCCGAGAGCGGCCGGGTCTGGTCGGCAATCATCGCGCCGATGGCGTCGGTGTTCTCGGGCGTCGACTGGAAGCCCATCGACGCTTCCTGCGTCGCCGAAGGTACCGAGGTGATGTAGCGGGCGTTCAGCGTGCCACCGAAGCGCGAGGCATCGGGCTCGGCCATCGGCTCCTGCATCGCCACTTCCGTCTGCTTGGTGGCGACGCGGGCGCCATTGGCGGGCGCCACGGCAGCCGTCACATAGGTCTGCTCGACCGGGGCCTGGCTAGCCTTGGCCGCGCGAACTGCCGCAGCCTGCTTGGCGGGGTCCGGACGGACGATCGTTTTCACCACCGGCTCGGCGTAAGCCACCTGCACCGGCGCTTCAGCCACGCGCGCGCGCGGCGTCACTGAAGCAACCATGGTTGTCGGTTCATCCGGCAGCGGCTGCCAGTTGCGGCCGCGCTTCTCGTAGAAAGCATTGCCGCCGGCAACCATGGTGTAGTGCATGTTCTTGTACGGGAACTTCAGGCCGGCGGTGTGGAAGTACATCGTGTTCTTAAGCTTGGCCTTGCGCTCGCCCTTGAGCACGGCGTCAGCAGCTTCCTCGACATCGGGCATCGCCTTGGAATTCATCGGCCGCGTCATCACGCCGGGCGCGAACTGGCCCGGTTCGCCCACCACCTGGCAAATGGTGCTGCCATGGTTGCCGGAGCGCAGCCGGTTCATCACCACCGTGCCGACGGCGATCATGCCGTCACGGCTCGAGCGGTTGGACTCGAAGAACATTGCCCGCTCAAGACATTCCTTCTCCTTCGGCGTGTGGCCGTAGGCGCGAGTCGAGAGGAAGCTGGGCGTGATGGCGTCGGTCAGGCTGGCGACCGACATGCCGTGCGAAGAAGTGGTCTGGCTGCAACCCGCCAGGAACAAGGGGGAGAAGATGATGCCGAGCAACAGCGGCGTCTTCCATCGCGTCGCGATCAACAAAAGTGCCTCATTTTCCAGATGCCAACCCGTCCCAGGATGTGGCAAGAATGAGACTCTTAAAGGCAAAAAGATGGCTAAAGGATTAGCATTCGTGCAGCATAGGTAAAACTTTATAAATGCTCGGATATGTCCGCGTGAGCAATGCCGGAGAAAGTCTTAACAATAGCCCCCGCAGCCGATTTCCGTTCATAATCAATTAACTGGTGAAGCCGGCTCAGAAGGGCAATTTCATTCCGGGCGGGATCGGCAAGCCTGCCGTCAGCGCCTTGGTCTTCTCCTGCATGATCTGCTCGACCTTATTTTTGGCGTCATTGTGGGCGGCCAGAAGCAGGTCTTCCAGGATCTCGACATCGTCCTCCTTGAACAGGGACGGGTCGATCTTCAGCGACTTCATCTCGAACTTGCCGGTCAGCGTGACGCTGACCAGGCCGCCGCCGGCCTGCCCACTTGCTTCAAGCGTGGCGATCTCGTCCTGCATGGCCTGGAACTTGGCCTGCATTTCCTTCGCCTTGCCCATCAGGCCGAGAAGATCTTTCATGGTCAGGTCCTTTGCGGATTCGTGCTGTGGTCAGGTTTCGTCGTCGTCGCCCGGTGGCTCGACCGGCACTTCGGCCTTGTCCGCATCGACGTCCGGCGCGTCGGGAATGCGCACGTCGATGATCTTGGCGCCGGGAAAGCGCGCCAGGATGGCGGCGACCGCCGGATCGCTTTTCGCATCGGAGAAAGCGGTCTCGCGCTTGGTCGATTCCATCTCGGCCAGCGTCTGGCCGCCTTCTTCCTTCGACAGCGACACCAGCCAGTTGCGGCCGGTCCAGGCGCGCAGCTTGGCGGTCAGCTCGTTGAGCAGCATTTTCGGCGCATCGTCGGTCAGGCTGACGTCGATGCGGCCGGGTTCGATGCGCACCAGTCGCACGCAGCGCTTGACCTGCACCTTGAAGGCCATATCGCGCTGCTGGTCGGCAAGGGCGACGATATCGGCCAGCGACTTCACCGGCACAGGCGGCGTCTCGACCACCGGCTCGGGTGCGGCAACGAAGCTCGCCGGCAACGGTTCGGGCTCGACCAGCCGCATGGTCTGCGCGCCACTGCCACCGGAATTCGGCATGCGCGGCTGGGCCACGGCACTTGCGCCGCCATTGCCTGGTGTTGCCGGGCCGAGGCTGGCCGGCGCTCCGTTCGGACGCGGCGCGCCGCTCGAAACTGAGACACCGCTCTCCAGCGATTTCAGCGCCTCGTCCAGCGTCGGCAGGTCGGCGGCATGCGCCAGCCGGATCAGCACCATTTCGCCAGCGCTGACCGGGCGGTTGGAAGACTGCACCTCCGGGATGCCTTTCAACAGCATCTGCCAGGTCCGCGACAGTACCTTGACCGACAGCGCGCTCGCGAATTCGGCGCCGCGCCGGCGCTCGTCCTCGGACAAAGAGGCATCGTCGGCGGCAGTCGGCACGAAGCGCAGCCGGGTGACGAGATGGTTGAATTCGGCCAGATCGGTGAGCACCGCAGCCGGGTCGGCGCCGGTGTCATACTGGTTGCGGAATTCGGCCAGCGCTGCGGCGACGTCGCCTTTCATCACATGTTCGAACAGGTCGACGATGCGGGCGCGGTCGGCCAGCCCCAGCATGGCACGCACCGCCTCGGCACTGACGGCGCCGCCGCCATGGGCGATCGCCTGGTCGAGGATGGACAGCGAATCGCGGGCCGAGCCTTCGGCGGCGCGCGCGATCGTGGCCAGCGCGTCGTCGTCGACCGATATGCCTTCCTTGCCGGCAATCGACGAGAGATGCGCGACCAGCGCGCCGGCATCGATGCGCCTCAAATCGAAGCGCTGGCAGCGTGACAGGACGGTGATCGGCACCTTGCGGATTTCGGTGGTGGCGAAGATGAATTTGACGTGCGGCGGCGGCTCTTCCAGCGTCTTCAACAGGCCGTTGAAGGCCTGGGTGGAGAGCATGTGCACTTCGTCGATGATGTAGACCTTGTAGCGCGCCGACACCGGGGCATAGCGCACGCGCTCGATAATGTCCCTGATGTCGTCGATGCCGGTGTGGGAGGCGGCGTCCATCTCGATGACGTCGACATGGCGGCCTTCCATGATCGCCTGGCAATGCTCGCCCAAGACGGCAAGGTCGACCGATGGCTGGTCGACTGTCGGCGTCTTGTAGTTGAGCGCCCGCGCCAGAATGCGCGCCGTGGTCGT
Source organism: Mesorhizobium sp. WSM4306 (assembly GCF_007003975.1). GTDB lineage: Bacteria > Pseudomonadota > Alphaproteobacteria > Rhizobiales > Rhizobiaceae > Mesorhizobium. The sequence goes on along the minus strand of NZ_VFTC01000018.1, from coordinate 109,136 downwards.
CTTGCCGACGCCGCGCACGCCGGTCAGCATCCAGGCCTGGGCGATGCGGCCGGTGGAGAAAGCGTTGGTCAGGGTGCGGACCATCGGCTCCTGGCCGATCAGTTCGGAGAAATTCGCCGGACGGTACTTGCGCGCCAGCACACGATAGGCGGCGGCCTTTTGCTTATCCAGGTTTTCTGGGCCCGAATTTCCGGCTTCGCTCATTCGCCCGTAAAGCTCCAAAAGGCCGCGTCGGAGGTGGCCGATTCCTGCTAATAGTCTCGCCCGCGCTGCAATGCGTCGTCAATGTCGCGAGAGGGGCCGATGAGGTGGGAGGCTGGAACAATGACCCGTTCCGGGCTCGTTAGGGCTGCTTCCTTCCGGACCTGACCCGGTTGGCGAGTGGATCGTCCACCACCAACCTCCCGCGTTCCATATCGGCAATTCAGCGATGAAATGCAAGGGTGCATTGAGAATCGGGCGCCCTCAAGCTCCTCCGCTCAATGAATCACTTGCAGCCCCCGTGCAGCCGCTCTAGCGTTCTGGGTTTGGGAAATAATGCGAGAAACGCAAGGGAAACGCCAATGCTGCCGGGCCTCAAGGCCGGATTCACGCTCGACTCCAGGCTGGAGGCGGACAGCGAGCAGTTGATGTGGCTCGGCCTGTGCGAACTCAGGGTGATGAACGACCGCCGATGGCCATGGCTGGTCCTTGTACCGCAGCGGCCCGGCATCGAGGAAATCCACGACATGACGCCGCTCGACCAGGCGATGCTGACCTTCGAGACCAATATGGTGGCGCAGGCGCTGAAAAGAACCACCGGCTGCACCAAGATCAATACCGGCGCGCTCGGCAACATCGTGCGGCAACTGCATGTCCATGTCATTGCCCGCTCGGAAGGCGATCCGGGCTGGCCTGGCCCGGTATGGGGGCACGGCATGCGCGAGCCCTATCAACGTTCCGACATCCGCCGGTTTGCGCAACAGATAAAGGCGGCGCTATAAACTGCGCCCGTGTCCATCCTGAACGTTCGAGCTTCCATGACCTTTCGCCTGTTTGACGCGCCCTTGCGCGAGCCGAGCCACTTCGTCGGTTTCGCCGGCAACACGATCGACCGGCAATCCGAGAACCGCGCTGACGATTCCGTCGAAAGGGCGCTCGCCGATCCCAAAGCACGGCTTTTGCCAATGCATGGTGGTCGGCTGTATTTGAAACTCAGCGGCGGTATCTTCGACCCCTGGTTCGATGTTGCCGGCAGCGAGCTACTCCAACCGTCCTTCGCGCATGGCGTGCTGCTCGGCTTTGCCGAGAGCGGCCCGGTGCTCGCCGTGCCGGTCGGCCTCGATCCTGAACAGCTGCCGGAGACCATCAAGGCCATCGACTATCGCTCGGTCTACATGCAGGGGCTGATCGACGAGGCTTCCGCCGGCGCGCTGGCACAAGGCGCGGCGCTGCTTGCCTGGCATGTCAGCCATCGTTTCTGCAGCAAATGCGGCCATGAATCAGAAATGCGTGCCGGCGGCTACAAGCGACACTGCCCCAACTGCGGCACCGAGCATTTTCCGCGCACCGATCCGGTGGCGATCATGCTGACGGCGACACGGGAGAAATGCCTGCTCGGCCGTGGCCGGCATTTCGGCCCCGGCATGTACTCAGCCCTTGCCGGCTTCATTGAGCCCGGCGAGACGATCGAGGCGGCGGTGCGCCGCGAGACCCTCGAGGAAGCCGGCATCAGGCTCGGCCGCGTCGTCTACCATGCCAGCCAGCCCTGGCCATTCCCCTATTCGCTGATGATCGGCTGTTTCGGCGAACCGCTCAACGAGGACATCCAGGCCGACCTCAACGAGCTGGAGGACTGCCGCTGGTTTTTCCGCGACGAGGTGCGCTCTATGCTGGAGAGGACGCACAAGGACAATCTCGTGACGCCGCCGAAAGGCGCCATCGCGCATCATTTGATCCGCGCCTGGGTCGACAGCGAGTAAATAGGGATAACGGGAGCAAAAAATGATCCGTCACACCGTGGTTTTCACCCTGAAGCACCCGCAGTACTCGCTGGAGGAAAAACGGTTCCTCTCCGACGCCAAGCGCATTCTCAGCGCGATCAAGGGCGTTGCCCATTTCGAGCCGCTGCGGCAGGTCAGTCCCAAGAACGACTATCACTTCGGCTTCTCGATGGAGTTCGCGGATCAGGCGGCCTATACCAGATACAATGAGCATCCCGACCACGTCGCCTTCGTGCGCGACCGCTGGGTGCCGGAAGTCGCGACCTTCATGGAAATCGACTACGTGCCGCTGGCACTTTTGGTCTAGTCCGCGACCTTCCACTGCTCGCGCGACTCGCTAGCGGGATAGACACCCAGGATGCGCACTTCACGTGAGAAGAAGCGCAGTTCGTCGAGCGCCAGCTTGACCAGCGGATCGTCGGGATGGCCCTCGATGTCGGCATAAAACAGCGTCGCGGTGAAAGCGCCTAGCTGATAGCTCTCCAGCTTGGTCATGTTGATGCCGTTGGTGGCGAAACCGCCCATCGCCTTGTAGAGCGCGGCCGGCACGTTGCGGACGCGGAAGATGAAGGTCGTCATCATTTTGGTGTCGGCCGAGGGCCGCTCGGCCCACTGCTTGTTCTTGGTCAGCACGACAAAACGGGTGACATTCGAGTCGGTGTCCTCGACATTCTTCTCGATGATGTCGAGGCCGTAGAGCTCGGCGGCAAGTGCGGGCGCGAGCGAGGCCATGGTGCGGTCCTTGAGCTCGGAAACCAGCTTGGCCGAACCCGCCGTGTCGCCCGCGACCACCGGCTTCCAGCCGTTCTTGCGTATGTATTTGCGGCACTGCCCCAGCGCATGGATGTGGCTGTGGACGGTCTTGATCTCTTCGCGCTTGACGCCCGGCAGCACCATCAGCTGGAAATGGATCGGCAGGAAATATTCGCCGACGATGTGCAGTTTCGATTCCGGCAACAGATGGTGGATATCGGCGACGCGGCCGGCGATAGTGTTTTCGATCGGGATCATGGCGAGGTCGGCCTTGTTGGTCTCGACCGCGTTGAACGCATCCTCGAAGGTCGGGCACGGCAACGGCACCATCGACGGGAACATGTTGCGGCTGGCGGTGTCGGAATTGGCGCCCGGCTCGCCCTGGAAGGATATTCTGTTGGTCTTTTCAGGCATGCCGATGTCTCAGGTTGAAAGGATGGTTCTGGCGCGTTCGAGGTCTTCCGGCGTGTCGACGCCAAGCGGCAGCGATTGCACGATCTCGGCGTCGATGCGCATGCCGGCCTCCAGCGCCCGCAGCTGCTCCAGCCGCTCGCGCCGTTCCAGCGGCGACGGTTTCAGCGCCACGAAGCGTTCGAGTGCTGCGCGCCGATAAGCGTAAAGGCCGACATGATGATAGAGCGGCCCCTCGCCCCAGGGCGCGGTGGCGCGAGTAAAATAGAGCGCCTTGAGCCGCGTCGGCGAGAGCGGCGAACCGACGATCTTGACGACATTGGGGTTGGTCTTTTCCTCGTCGCGGACAATCTCGACGCCAAGCGTGGCGATGTCGACCGCGGGGTCTTCGAACGGCCGCAGCGCCGCCCCTATAATCTCCGGGTCAATGGTCGGCAGGTCGCCCTGGACGTTGACGATGGTTTCGACCTTGTGGCCGGGGTCGAGCGCGGTCAGCGCCTCGAAAATGCGGTCGGAGCCTGATTCATGGTCCATGCGAGTCATCACCGCCTCGAAACCGTGCGCGCGCACCGCTTCAGCCACGCTTTGCGTGTCGGTTGCCACCACCACCCGGCCAAGCCCGGCCTCGGCGGCGCGACGGGCGACATGCACGATCATCGGCGCGCCTTCTATATCGGCCAGCGGCTTGCCCGGCAGGCGCGTCGAGGCCATGCGGGCCGGGATCAGGATGAGCGTCGACATCAGGGTTGCTGGCGTCCGGAAAGGCAATGGGAAAAGTGGCAAAAGGTCTCACTGGAAGCGCCCTTATAGGTGTTGCAACGCTGGAGCAAAAGACCTAGTTTCCGCCCGATTTGACCGGCTCGACGGGGCGGGTCACGATACCGACGGACGGAGTGGACGATCGGTCCGCCGGAAAAGGGAGCAAGGGGCGCATGGATTCCAACGAAGTCAACAAGCTGCTCGCCGGATTGCTCGGAACTTGTTTCGTCGTTTTCTCGGTCGGCCTGGTGTCTGACGCGCTGTTTGCCTCGCCGGCGCCGGAAAAGCCCGGCTACGCCATCGAGGCGACCGAGCCTGCCGAAGGCGGCGGCGCCGGCCCTGCCGTTGAGGCCAAGCCGATCGCCGATCTTCTGGCCAGCGCCAATGTCGAGCAGGGCGCCGCCGTGTTCAAGAAATGCCAGGCCTGCCATTCCGGCGAAAAGGGCGGCCCGAACAAGGTCGGCCCGGACCTCTGGGACATCGTCGACCGCCCCGTCGCCGAGCATGAAGGCTTCGCCTATTCGGCCGGCATGAAGGATTTTTCCAAGGGCGGCACCGAGAAGTGGACCTATGACAACATCAACCACTTCATCACCTCGCCGAAGAAATTCGTGAAGGGCACGGCGATGGGCTTTGCCGGCCTGCCGAAGGACGAGGACCGCGCCAACGTCATCGCCTATCTGCGCACGCTTTCGGACAGCCCGAAGCCGCTGCCGACCCCAGGTGCCGCCGCTGATGCAACGGCGCCGGCCAAGCCCGCCGAGGGCGCCGCTCCGGCGAAGCCGGCTGAAGGTGCCGCTCCCGCAGCACCGGCTCCGGCGCCTGCCAAATAACCGAATTGTCATCTCGATGACCTCAGAAAAGCCGGGTTTAGCCCGGCTTTTTTGTTAGGAAAATCGCATATGCGGCGACAAAGCCGGCGCATGGCGGTTTTCTCCGGCGTCAAATCATCTAGGATTGTCGGGGCATCGCGAAGAGGAGAACGCATGACGGTTGGCCGAGCGCTTCTGAGGTCCTTTCTGGTTGTGGCCGCTCTCGCAGGTGGCCTGAAGGCGACCTTGGCGGATGAATGGCACACCACCTCCTCGCTGATCGGTCCCTCCAAATATGGCGAGAATTTCCAACGCTACGATTATGTGAACCCGGACGCGCCGAAGGGCGGAACCTACAATTCGGTGGTTTCCGGCACATTTGACAGCTTCAATCCCTACATCGTGCAGGGCTCGCCGGCGGCCGGCCTGCAGCCATTTGGCGGCGGCCTGCTCTACGACACGCTGATGGATCAGGCGACTGACGAAGGCAGCGTCAGCCACCCGCTCATCGCCGATGCCTACAAATACCCGACCGACTATTCCTCGGCCACCTACCGACTCGACCCACGCGCGAAATGGCATGACGGGCAGCCGATAACCACCGAGGACGTGATCTGGTCGTTCCAGGTGCTGAAGGCCAACAGCCCGATGTACAGCCGCTATTTCGAAAACGTCACCGACGCCGTCGCGGTCTCGGACAGTGAGGTCGAATTTCATTTCGACCAGAAGGGCAATCGCGAATTGCCCAAGATCCTCGGCGACCTCGTCGTGCTGCCCAAGCATTGGTGGGAAGGCACCGACGCCAACGGCAAGAAGCGCGACATCACCAAGGGGACGCTGGAGCCGCCGCTGGGCTCGGCTGCCTACAAGATCGCCAGTTTCAAAGCCGGCTCGGAGATCGTCTGGCAGCGCGTGCCCGATTATTGGGGCGCCAAGCTGGCGGTGAAAATCGGCCGCGAGAATTTCGACACCCAGCATTTCACCTACATTCTTGACGACAACGCCTCCTGGGAGGCGTTCAAGAAGGGGGGGCTTGACGACATCAAGCCGGAAAACAGCTCGAAGCGCTGGGCGACGTTTTACGATTTCGCGGCGATCAAGGCCGGCGACGTGATCAAGCAGGAATTCAAGACCACCTCGCCCGAGCCGATGCAGGCTTTCATGCTCAACCAGAGACATCCGCTCTTTGCCGATCGTCTGGTCAGGGCCGCGCTCACCTACCCCTTCGATTTCGAATCGATGAACCGCACGCTGTTCTTCGGTTTCAACAGCCGGACCCACAGCTATTTCCAAGGCACGGAACTGGCCTCGAGCGGCCTGCCGCAAGGCAAGGAACTGGAAATCCTGGAGAAGTACCGCGACAAGCTGCCGCCCGAACTGTTCACCCAGGAATTCAAGCTGCCGGTCTACGATTCGCCGCAGGCCGAGCGCAAGTATCTGAAGCAGGCGGTCGACCTGTTCGCCCAGGCTGGCTGGGTGATCAAGGGCGGCAAGATGGTCAACGCCAAGACCGGCGAGCCATTCAAGTTTGAAATCCTCGGCTCGGGTGAAACCGACCAGGTCATCTCCAGCCCCTGGATCGCCAATCTGCGCAAGATCGGCGTCGATGCGACATTGCGCATCGTCGACCCGAGCCAGTACACGAACCGCGTCAGAAATTTCGATTATGACGTGATCACAGGGCAGCTTCAGCAGTCGGAATCGCCCGGCAACGAGCAGCGCGATTTCTGGAGTTCGAAAGCAGCCGACACACCGGCATCGCGCAACTATTCCGGCATCAAGAACCCGGTCGTCGATGACCTTGTCGACCGCATCATTTTTGCCACGGACCGCGATGACCTCGTCGCCACCACGCATGCGCTCGATCGCGTGTTGCTGTGGAATTACTATGTCGTGCCGCAATACTACCGCGCCGTGGTATGGCTCGCTTACTGGAACAAGTTCGGCATCCCGGAAAAGCAGCCCGGCTACCGTGGCGCTGACATCGATTCCTGGTGGATCGATGCGGACAAGGAAAAGGCGCTGGTCGCAAAGTACAAGGGCGGCAATTGATGGCGGTGCTTCCTCGCCGCGACTTTCTGGCCCTCGGTGGCGCCGCGGCCGCTGCTGCGCTGCTTCCGGGCAAGGCTTTCGCTGCCAGCCCGACCGGGGTGAAACTGCACGGGCTGTCGGCCTTCGGCGACCTCAAGTACAAACCGGACTTCACCCACTTCGACTATGTCAATGTCGATGCGCCGCAAGGTGGCACCTTCAATTTCCTGCCACGCACCTGGGGCTGGAACCAGACGCCGCTGACCTTCAACACGCTGAATTGTTTCGTGCCCAAGGGCGATTCGCCGCAGCGCATGGAGATGTGTTTCGACGCGCTGATGGTGAGGGCATATGATGAGCCTGACGCCGTCTACGGGCTGATCGCCGACGGGGTGACGATCTCCGACGACCGCAACGGTTTCACCTTCTCGCTGCGCCCGCAAGCCCGTTTCCATGACGGCACGCCGCTTACCGCTGAAGACGCCGCCTTCACCTTCAAGCTACTCAAGGACAAGGGGCATCCGGACTTTTCGCTGACACTGACGCATCTGGATGACGCGATCGCCGTGGATACCCACACGCTGCAGCTCAAATTCTCCGGCAAGCAGACAAGCCGCACCATCCTCAACGTCGTCGCGTTCCCGATCCTGTCAAAGGCTTTCTATACGGCCAACCCGTTCGATTCCTCGCAGATGAACCCGCCGCTGGGGTCAGGCGCCTATAAGGTCGGCCGCTGGTCGGCGGGAGCGTGGATCGAATATGAGCGCGTGGCTGACTATTGGGGCAACGACCTGCCGGTCAATCGCGGCCAGAACAATTTCGGTCGCATCCGCGTCGAATTCTACCAGGATCGCAATGCCTCCTTCGAAGCGTTCAAGAAGGGAGAAATCCTCTACAAGGAGGAAGCGGTCTCGCGCGTATGGGCGACCGGTTACGACTTCCCGGCGTTTGTCGCCGGCAAGGTGGTGAAGCACGAATTCCCGGCTGAAACCATGCCGTCCATGCAGGCCACTGCCGTCAACCAGCGGCGCGAGCAGTTCCGCGATGCGCGCGTGCGCCAGGCGATCGGCCTTTGCTTCGACTTCGAATGGACGCGGCGCAATTTCTTTTACGGCTCCTATGAGCGCTCGCAATCCTGCTTCGAGCAATCCGATTTTCGTGCCGAAGGCTTGCCGCCGCCGCAAGAGCTGGCTCTTCTCGAACCGCTGCGAGATCAGATCCCCGCTGAGGCTTTTGGCGAAGCCGTGATCCAAGACGTATCGAACGGCTCCGGCCGTGACCGCCGATTGCTTGGCAAGGCGGCCAAGCTTTTAACCGACGCCGGCTGGAAACGCTCCGGCGATTTCGTCGTGAACGACAAGGGCGGGCGGCTATCGGCAGAGTTCCTGGTCGACGACCAGGTTTTCGGACAGGTCTACTCTCCCTGGATCGAAAACATGAAGGCGGTAGGCATCGATGCCTCGATCCGGCTGGTCGATGCGGCGCAGTATCAGCTGCGACAGAATTCGTTCGATTACGACCTCATTTCGGCTGCCTTCATTTTCGGCGCCACGCCAACCCGTGACGATCTGGAACTGTTTTTTCATTCGCGAGCCGCCACCCTGTCGGGCACACGCAATCTGCCGGGAACATCGAGCCCGGCCATCGACGCCCTGGTCGACGCTGCAGGCGCCGCCGAGGACCGCGAAAGCCTGACAATTGCCATGCGCGCGCTCGACCGGGTCTTGCGTGCACGACGCGATTGGATTCCAAGTTGGTTCCTGGCGAATCACCGAAGCGCCTATTGGGACATGTTCGGTTTTCCCGAGCGGAAACCTGATTTCGGCTTTCCGGTCGAAGCGCTGTGGTGGGTCGACAAGGGCAAGGCGGCAAAAATTGGCAAAGCCTGACATGACCATTCGCGCAGGACTGGCGGCCTGATGGGCGCCTACATACTGCGACGCATCCTGCTGATGATCCCGACCCTGTTCGGCATCATGGCGGTCGCTTTCGTCGTCACTCAATTCGCACCGGGCGGACCGGTCGAGCAGGTTATCGCCAGCCTGACCAACCAGGGCGGCAGCGACCGCCTCGGCAGCGGCGGCGGCGATGCAGGAGGTGGCGGCAATTTCGATGTGGCCGGCGATGTCGGCTCGAAATACCGCGGCGCGCAAGGGCTCGATCCAGAATTCATCAAGAAGCTGGAAAAACAGTTCGGCTTCGACAAACCGCCGCTCGAACGCTTCGGCATGATGCTGTGGAACTACGCGCGCTTTGATTTCGGCGACAGCTATTTCCGCGACATCTCGGTGCTCAACCTGATCCTGGAGAAAATGCCGGTATCGATCTCGCTCGGATTGTGGATCACACTTTTGTCCTATCTGATCTCGATACCGCTCGGCATCCGCAAGGCGGTCAAGGACGGCTCCGCCTTCGACGTCTGGACCAGCGGCGTGATCATCATCGGCTATGCCATACCGGCCTTCCTGTTCGGCATATTGCTGATGGTGCTTTTCGCGGGCGGCTCGTTCTGGGACTGGTTCCCGCTGCGCGGCATCGTCTCCGACAATTGGGACCAATTGTCGTGGCCGGACAAGATCGTCGATTATTTCTGGCACATGACCTTGCCTCTGACGGCACTGGTGCTGTCGGCCTTCGCCACGACGACGCTTTTGACCAAGAACTCCTTCCTGGAAGAGATCCGTAAACAGTATGTGGTGACCGCCCGCGCCAAGGGCCTGTCGGAGGGGCGGGTGCTCTACGGACATGTGTTCCGCAACGCCATGCTGATCGTCATTGCCGGCTTTCCCGCTGCCTTCATCTCGGCCTTCTTCACCGGTTCGCTTTTGATCGAGAACATCTTTTCCCTCGACGGTCTCGGGCTGCTCGGCTTCAGGTCCGTGTTGGCGCGCGATTATCCGGTGGTGTTCGCCAACCTCTATATATTTTCGCTGCTTGGCCTGTTCGTGACGCTGCTGTCCGACCTGATCTACACATGGGTCGATCCGCGTATCGATTTCGAGCGGAGAGACGTCTGATGACGCAGGCCGCAGCCGAGACGACACCGACAAGGATCGCGCGACCCTGGCTGTCACCGCTCAACCTGCGGCGCTGGCAGAACTTCAAGGCCAACAGGCGCGGCTACTGGTCGCTGTGGATATTCCTCGCTCTGTTCGTGCTGTCGCTGTTTGCCGAACTGATCGCCAACGACAGGCCGATCGTCGCCTACTACAAGGGCGAGATCCTGTTCCCGGTGGCGGTCGCCTATCCGGAAGAAAAATTCGGCGGTTTCTACGCCGTCACCGACTATCGCGACCCGGTCATTCGCGACGAGATCAATGCCAATGGCTGGATGATCTGGCCGCCGATCCGCTATTCCTACCGCACCGTCAACAATGCGATCCCCGACGCCGCTCCGGCAAAACCATCGTGGGAATACGACGCGCAAAAGCGATGCAGCCAGTATCCGCAGGGCGCCGCCGATCCCGACTGCATTGTCGGCAACTGGAACTGGCTGGGTACCGACGACCAGGCGCGCGACGTGCTGGCGCGTATCATCTACGGGTTCAGGATTTCCGTTCTGTTCGGACTGATCCTGACCGCGGGCTCGTCGGTGATCGGCGTCGCGGCCGGCGCGCTGCAAGGCTATTTCGGCGGCTGGACCGACCTTCTGTTTCAACGCTTCATAGAAATCTGGTCAGCGATACCGCTGCTCTATCTGCTGCTCATCGTTGCCGCCATCCTGCCGCCCGGCTTCTTCATCCTGCTTGGGCTGATGCTGCTGTTCTCCTGGACGTCGCTGGTCAGCGTGGTGCGCGCCGAATTCCTGCGCGCCCGCAACTTCGAATATGTCAATGCGGCCCGCGCGCTCGGCGTGTCCAACCGCACCATCATGCTGCGACATCTTCTGCCCAACGCCATGGTGGCGACGCTGACCTTCATGCCTTTCCTGGTCAGCGCCTCAATCTCAACGCTGACCTCGCTCGACTATCTCGGCTTCGGCCTGCCGCCAGGCACCGCTTCGCTCGGCGAACTGCTAAAACAGGCGCAGAGCAACCTCAATGCTCCCTGGCTCGGAATATCCGGCTTTGTCGTCATCTCGCTGATGCTGTCGCTGCTCGTGTTCATCGGTGAAGCCACGCGCGACGCGTTCGATCCGCGCAAGGCGTTCCGATGAGCGAGGTCCTGCTCTCCGTCCGCGACCTCAGCGTCGCCTTCACTCAGGGCGGCAACCAGTCGATCGCCGTCGACCACATCTCCTTCGATCTCGCCAAGGGCGAGACGGTGGCGCTGGTCGGCGAATCCGGCTCGGGCAAATCGGTGTCGGCGCTATCGGTGCTGAAGCTGCTGCCCTACCCCACAGCCAGTCATCCCTCGGGCAAGATCCTGTTCCAGGGCGCCGACCTGCTGGCGATGAACGAAAAGCAGTTGCGCAGCGTGCGCGGCAACAAGATCACCATGATCTTCCAGGAGCCGATGACCTCGCTCAATCCGCTGCACACGATCGAGCAGCAGATCGTCGAGATCCTGGCGCTGCATCAGGGCATGGGCGACCGCCAGGCCAAGGCGCGGACGCTGGCGCTGCTCAACGAGGTCGGCATTCGCGAGCCGGAAAAACGCCTCGACGCCTTTCCGCATCAGCTGTCCGGCGGCCAGCGCCAGCGCGTCATGATCGCCATGGCGCTGGCCAACGAGCCGGAACTGCTGATCGCCGACGAGCCGACGACGGCGCTGGACGTCACCGTACAGGCGCAGATCCTGGAATTGCTGGCGGGGCTGAAGAGCCGCAAGGGCATGTCGATGCTGTTCATCACCCATGATCTCGGCATCGTCCGGAAGATCGCCGACCGGGTCTGCGTGATGACCAAGGGCAAGATCGTCGAGACCGGGCCGACCAAGGAGATCTTCGCCAACCCGCAGCACGCCTATACCAAGCACCTCCTGGCGGCCGAGCCGAAAGGCAAGCCGCCGGCCGCCAACGATGCCGCCAAGCCGGTCATGACTGGCAAGGACATCAAGGTGTGGTTCCCGATCAAGAAGGGGTTCTTCCGAAAGACCGTCGACAACGTGAAGGCGGTGGACGGCATCGATGTTACCGTGCGCGCAGGCCAGACGCTCGGTGTTGTCGGCGAATCCGGCTCCGGCAAGACGACGCTTGGCCTGGCGCTGGCGCGGATGATCTCGTCGACGGGAACCATCCAGTTCAACGGCAGCGACATCAGCCAGTTGTCGTTCAACGCCATGCGGCCGCTGCGGCGCGAACTGCAGATCGTCTTCCAGGATCCGTTCGGCTCGCTCAGCCCGCGCATGTCGGTGTCGGAGATCATCGAGGAAGGGCTGAAAATCCACGAGCCGAAGCAGTCGCCCGACCAGCGCGACGACAAGGTGGTCGCGGTGCTGAAAGAGGTCGGGCTCGACCCAGCCACACGCAACCGCTATCCGCATGAATTCTCCGGCGGTCAGCGCCAGCGTGTCGCCATTGCGCGCGCCATGGTGCTCAATCCGCGCTTCGTCATGCTGGACGAGCCGACCTCGGCGCTCGACATGAGCGTGCAGGCGCAAGTGGTCGACCTGCTGCGCAGTCTGCAGGCCAAGCACGACCTTGCCTATCTGTTCATCAGCCACGATCTGAAGGTCATTCGCGCCCTTGCCAACGACGTCATCGTCATGCGCAATGGCAAGATCGTCGAAGCCGGCCCGTCCGAACAGATTTTCGAGCGGCCGCAGACCGATTATACCAAGGCACTGATCTCGGCCGCGTTCAGGATCGAGACGGCGCCGGTCGGCATCGTCAGCGAATAGATATTTTGTTTTTACGCAATTCCGGACGGAAAACCGCTTTACACTTTTCCTGGAATTGCTTCAGGCTGGACTAACAGGGAAGAAAAATCCGCAAATGGAAAAAGGCAAAATCCTGCTTGCCGTCACCGGCTTTCATCCGCAGCGCTGGCGCGAGCTGCTGTCGGCGGAACGCGAAGTGGTGCTGGAGCCGGACGGCGCCTCGGACCCGTCGATCACCTATGCGGTGGTGTGGAAGCAGAAGCCGAACCTCCTGAAGTCGCTGCCCAATCTGCGTGCGATCTTCTCGATCGGCGCCGGCGTCGATCACATCTTCGCCGATCCCGGCCTGCCCGACGTGCCGATCGTCAAGGTGGTCGCCGACAATCTTACCCAATACATGACCGAATATGTCGTCTGGCGTGTGCTCGACCATCACCGCCAAGGCATGCTCTATCGCGCCCAGCAGCCGAAGAAGACCTGGCACGAGCCGCCGCAGCGGCCGGCCGGCGACATCTCGGTCGGCATCATGGGGCTCGGCAATCTCGGCCGCGCCGCCGCGTCGGTGCTTTTGTCGCTCGGCTTTGCCGTCAACGGCTGGTCGCGCAACGACAAGACCATGAAAGGCGTCTCGACCTATGCCGGCGAAGCCGGGCTGATCCCCTTCCTCAACGCCACCGACATCCTTGTGGTGCTGTTGCCGCTGACGCCCGACACGCAAGGCATCATCAATTACGGCGTGCTGAAGGAACTGCGCAAGCGCAACGGTCTCGGCGGCTCGGTGCTGATCAATGCCGGGCGCGGCCGGCTGCAAAAGGACGCCGATATTTTACGCGCCTTGGATGATGGCACGTTGAAGGAGGCGAGCCTCGACGTGTTCGAGGTCGAGCCGCTGCCGAAAACCAGCCCGCTATGGAGCCATCCGAAAGTGTTCGTGACGCCGCATGCGGCGGCAACCTCGGACCCCGTCCACCTGGCGCCGATCATGCTTCGCCAGATGGATGCCTTCGAGCGCGGCGAACAGCTCGACAATCTCGTGGACCGCAAGGCCGGTTACTGAGAAAGTCCAGGTTCAGCTCGGCAGGGCGAACTTCTTCTGCTTGTTGGGCTTGCCGCAGCCGCGGCGTTCTATCGAGCGGTTCATGGCGTCGATCTTGCCGCTTGCCAGGTCGGTGTCGCGTTTGCCTTTGGAGCGCATATCCGGCGTGAACGGGCCGAAGCCCATCGCCGGATTGGAGAAGCTCGGTTTTGCATCCGTCGATAGATGATATTGCTGCGCCAGCCCATTGCGCTGAGCCAGCAACTGGTCGCAAGGCACGCTGTCATACTGCAGTGACGATTGCACGTCCTGGTCCTGCCGTTCGGACATCGAACTGCCCATGCAGCCGGTCATCGCCAGGCAAGATGCCAAGACCATCATGTTCCAGCGCATCCGTTTCTCCTCAATGCCAAACCGAGCGGACCTTTTCTCGGCAGATATCCTATTTGATGCCGCGCCAGCCGCAAAAATCCTATTCACATTTTCGAACAGGACGAGACATCAGCCGGACGATAGTGTCGCCAGCACGGCCAGCCCATCGACCGGCTGGCGGCGATCCCAGCGGATGACCGTGGGCTGCATGGACAGGGCCGACAGGCCGCAGGCGGTAAGCACCCTCTCGACATGGGCTTGAGAATGGGCGTAGCGGCGCGATGGCCGCAGCGCAAAACCGGCTTCGCCCGCCGCCTCGCCTTCGGCCGGCGTCTCGACGGAAAAGGCAAACAGGCCATTGCCGGCCAGAATGCCGGCGACGGCCTTCACCACGCTATCGAGCGCACCGACATAGATGAACACGTCGGCCGCCACCACCAGATCGGCTTTCGGGCCGGCATAGGCAAAGTGCTGCAGGTCGGCCTTGGCAAGCAGGTCGTAGACACCTTTGGCGCGAGCTCTTTTTAGCATGGCGGCGGAAATGTCGTAGCCCTCCAGCCGGTCGGCGATCGGCCGCAGTCTTTCGCCCATCAGGCCGGTGCCGCAGCCGAGGTCGAGAGCAAGCGGAAAACGACCGGGCCTTGCCGCTCGAATGGCGCGATCGAGAAACTCCGGCAGTCGGTAGCCGAGCTTGTTGACCAGCTCACCCTCGAAGCTTTCGGCATAATGGTCGAACAGCGTTTCGACGAAGGCGCTGGGTGGCGCCGCGGCAGCAGGCGCCTTGCCGATCAGTTGCAGCTTCAGCGCAGCCCCGAGGCGATCCGCCGGGTCGAGTTTCAGTGCCATCGCCCAGGCCTGCGCCGCCAGGTCGAACTGCTCGCTTGTCTCCTGCATCTCGCCGAGGCGGTACCAGCCCGCCGCCCATTGCGGCGCCAGCTCCAGCGCGCCGAGCAGCAATTCCGCTGCTGCCGCAGGGTCGCCCGAGCCGAAAAGCATTTCGGCATAGTCAGCGCGGCGATCGGCGGTCAGGTCGCCGGACGAGGTTTTCAGCGGTTGCATGGCGATGGGTCCGCCGGCTGATGCGGCCGGTGGCTGGCTGTAGGACGAGTCAGCAGTCTCTTGCAACAGGCTTCCCGCACCGGCATTAGCCACTATCTTGACGGGATGCGTGCGAGTGACCTGCTTCATCCCCGGCCTGAAGGCCTCTATTGCCCGCCCGGCGATTTCTTCATCGACCCGGTGCGGCCGGTCAACCGGGCCCTGATCACGCACGGCCATTCCGACCATGCCCGCTCCGGCCACCGCTCGGTGCTGGCGACGCAACAGACGCTCGACATTATGGGACTGCGTTATGGCGAGGACTTTGCCGGGACGACGCAGGCCGCAGCCCTCGGCGAGGCAATGGCGCTGAACGATGTCACCGTTACCTTTCATCCGGCCGGCCATGTGCTGGGCTCGGCGCAGATCGCGGTCGAGCACAAGGGCAGGCGCATCGTCGCCTCCGGCGATTACAAGCGCCAGAAGGATGCGACCTGCGCTCCCTTCGAGCCGGTGAAATGCGAAGTGTTCATCACCGAGGCGACTTTCGGCCTGCCGGTGTTTCGCCATCCGCCCGACACGGAAGAGATCGCTCGTCTCCTCAAATCGGCGGCGCAGTTTCCCGAGCGCTCGCATCTGATTGGCGCCTATGCGCTGGGCAAGGCGCAGCGGGTGATGCGGCTGCTGCGCGATGCCGGCTATGACAGGCCGATCTATATCCACGGCGCGCTGGCCAAGCTCAGCGAGTATTATCAGAGCCAGGGCATCGACTTAGGCACGTTGGAGCCGGCAACGGTGGACAGCGGCGGCAAGCAGGATTTCACCGGCGCCATCGTCGTTGGCCCGCCATCGGCCTTTGCCGACCGCTGGGCGCGGCGCTTTCCCGATCCGATCTCGTGCTTTGCCTCCGGCTGGATGCGCATCCGCCAGCGCGCCAAGCAAGGCGGCGTCGAACTGCCGCTGATCATCTCCGACCATGCTGACTGGGACGAACTGACCGCCACTATCAAGGAGACCGGTGCGGGCGAAATCTGGGTGACGCATGGCCGCGAGGAAGCGCTGGTGCGCTGGTGTGAGCTGGAAGGCATCGCCGCGCGGCCGCTGCATCTGGTCGGCTATGAGGACGAGGGCGATTGAGTTGAACCGCTTCGCCGAACTCCTCGACCGCCTGGTGCTGACGCCGTCGCGCAACGGCAAGCTGACACTGCTCACCGATTATTTCCGCAGCGTCGAGGATCCCGATCGCGGCCTGGCGCTGGCAGCCATTACCGGCGACCTCAACATTGCGGCGGTCAAGCCGGCCATGCTGCGCACGCTGGTCACCGAGCGCATGGACCCGGTGCTGTTCGGCTATTCCTACGACTATGTCGGCGACCTCGCCGAAACGGTCTCACTGGTCTGGCCGCAGACGCCGGGGCATATCCCGAACCGACAGCCGACACTTGGCGATGTCGTGGCGAAACTGCAGGCGGCAAGCCGCTCCGACGGGCCGAAGGTGCTGGCCGGGCTGCTCGACAGCGCCGGCATTTCGGCGCGCTTTGCCATCATCAAGCTGGTCACCGGCGGCCTGCGCATCGGCGTTTCGGCGCGGCTCGCCAAACAGGCGCTGGCCGATTTCGGCAAGGTCGATGTCGCCGAGATCGAGGAGCTGTGGCACGGCCTGACGCCGCCTTACATCTCGCTGTTCGCCTGGCTGGAGGGCAAGGCCGAAAAGCCGCAGCGGACGGCGCTCGCCCTGTTCAGCCCGGTGATGCTGTCGAACCCGGTCGGCGACGGCGATCTCGAAAAGCTCGATCCGGCCGACTATGCCGCGGAATGGAAATGGGACGGCATCCGCGTCCAGGCGGTGTGCGAGGGCGGCGTACGCCGGCTCTATTCGCGCACCGGCGACGATGTGTCCGGCGCCTTTCCCGATCTCGCCGAAACCATGAATTTTTCTGCCGCGCTCGATGGCGAATTGCTGGTCGGCGAACCCGCCGCGACCGGCACGTTTTCGGACCTGCAGCAGCGGCTGAACCGCAAGAGCGTGACGCCGAAGATACAGCAACAGTATCCGGCCTTCATGCGCTGCTACGATGCGCTACAGATCAACGGCGAGGATTTGCGCGCGCTGCCCTTCTTCGAGCGCCGGAAGCGCCTTGAGACCTTCATCAAAACGCTCGACCCGCAGCGCTTCGATCTTTCGCCGTTCGTCGAATTTTCAGATTGGCCGTCGCTGGAGGAACTGCGCCGGGCACCGCCGCACCCGATCATCGAAGGCGTGATGCTGAAGCGCTGGAATTCGCCCTATATCGCGGGACGGCCGAAAGGCCCGTGGTTCAAGTGGAAGCGCGACCCGCACACGGTCGATGCGGTGCTAATGTATGCGCAGCGCGGCCATGGCAAGCGCTCGAGCTTCTACTCGGACTATACGTTCGGCGTCTGGTCGGGGCCGGAAGGCGCGGAAGAACTGGTGCCGGTCGGCAAGGCCTATTTCGGCTTCACCGATGAGGAGCTGAAGCAGATCGACAAATATGTCCGCGACAACACGGTCGAGCGTTTCGGCCCGGTGCGCTCGGTGCGCGCCGACCGCAAGCAGGGGCTGGTGCTGGAAGTGGCGTTCGAAGGCCTCAACCGTTCGACCCGGCACAAATCCGGCGTCGCCATGCGCTTTCCCCGCATTTCACGGCTGCGCTGGGACAAGCCGGCCGCCGAAGCCGACCGCATCGAGACGCTGCAGGCGCTGTTGGATCGTTAGGCGTAGTTTACGGCTCGATCGAGACGCGGATCTCGTAGATGTCGACCGCCTTGCCCTGCTTGTCGAAATCGGAGTTGATGGCGATGCTGCCGGCGGCGCCAGGCGGCTTGTCGGGGAATTTTACGTCGAAGAGATATTCGTTGCGCTGCTGGCCGACAGCGTAGCGCTTGCGGCCGCAGTCGCCGAGATCGCCGAAATTGCAGTCGATGGAGATCTGTGTGTCCTTGCCGTCCTCGGCGCGGGCGACGATGTCGAACACGGCATGCTTGCCGGCAAGCTTCTCGAGCACGCCCTGCCCGACATCGAAGCTGATGGCCGAGCCGGAAGCGCCGGAGCGGATGCGCAGGAAGGAGCCGGTATCGTCCTGCACGACATCGGCCTTGGCGTCGGAGGGCGTCGCCACATGCGTCGGATCGGTAGGCGTAAACACGTTGATCCAGTCACGCGTCTGTTCGGCCGCACCAGGCTGTTGCGGCGCGTTTGTATAGGCCGGCGGCGTGAAATCGTCATCGTCGACCGTCGGCGGCGCCTCGGGCGGGGCCGTGTCGAGCTGCGCCGGCGTCTTGAAGACGCCAGTCTGGACGGCGAAATAGAGGCCGATGCCGACGGCGGCAAGCAGCGTCACGCCGAAGAAGATCGCCGTCAGCGGCAGGCGGCGGCCCCTTATCCGCCTTTCGTCGCGGTCAGGCGCCACTTCCGTCGCGACCTCGGCCGGCGCGGAATCGGCCATATCGATCGCCGGGGCGCCGGGAAGCATGGCGTCAGGCATGATGTCGGGGACGACCGGCAGGATGCGTGAGCGCGGCGCGTCGGATGCGTCAGGCTGCACTGGTCCGTCAACGACGATCGCCGGCGATGGCCCGGCTGCGACGCCTGTAGGGGCGTCGATTGCGGGCGCTTCGGTGGCGCCTGGCGCCTGTGCGGCATCTTGCGTCTGAGCGGCGCCTTGCGTCTGCGCAGCGTCTTGCGTCTGCGCGGCGACATCAGGGACCGCCGGCAGGAATTCGGATTCGATCTCGGCGATCTTTTCCTGCACCGACTTGCGGCGCTTGATGGCGGCTTCCACCGTCACGCCGGGATTGGCCTGAAGGACGCGGTCCAGCGCCGCGAAGGCCGATCGATAGACCCTCTCGCGAAACGCCCGGTCCTCGGCATTGCCTTTCTCGAAGGCGTTGCGGATCGCTTTTTCGATCGCGTCCAAGCGAATTTCCCCTGTCCGTTCGCTCACATTGCCATGATCGTTAGCCGCAGGCGACCAATCAATCAACGGGCGAGCGTCCGCATTCTGCCTCGGCGGCCCGGCTAAAGCCTATTTCGGTACTTTTTGACAATGAAATCAACCTGTTTCACCGACGTCCGGGGCAATTTGAGCCCGATCGGCCGAGACAACCTTGCGACCCAACAACAAAACCGCACGGCGGGTCATTCCGCGCCAACGGGAAATGCCGGGACGAATTGCCGGATGCCGCCTTGAAATCGCGGTTGCCCATCTTGAATTAGCGGCCGGTTGAGTCTATCACCCAGCCGATCTTGGAAGCCCTGCGCTTCCCGGGCCGCTTTAGCTCAGTTGGTAGAGCACATCATTCGTAATGATGGGGTCAGGTGTTCGAGTCACCTAAGCGGCACCATAATTTTCCAACGTTTAGAATCGCTTCACCCCGGTTTTCATCACCGAAACTTATTTGGCACCCAAGCCCAAATAATGAAAACCCGGGGAGTTCGTACAGGCGACGGCCAGCGCGCCTTCAAGAAGCGAGAGACGCGCCGCCCGCATAGTTGGGGCGACGCGTCAGGGCTCAGTGGCTAGGCGCGGCGCTTTGGCCGAAGCGGGCGGCTGTATTGCAGCACGATATACTGCACTTTATGCGGCGTCAGTTGGCGTGCAATGTCACATCCGACTGAGATGAGCCTTCGGTAGGCTTCCTTGCGATCGTTTGCCGTGAAAAGATCATACCACTTTTGCTCCAGGACGATGGCCTCAACGGTGAGCTCGAGTCCGTCACACATCCAGAGTTCGACAAAGCCGTCTTGTACCTTGCCGTTCGGCATAGGCTGAAGCACCAGCTTGGCGGCTTTCCAACCGCCACTATCGGCAATCATTCGGCGGAACACGTGCCCGCTGTATCCGGGTAAGCTACGCGCTGCCGCGTCCGCTTCGAGCATGGCTTGATGGAACTCGTTTTTGAGTTTGGTAGTCATCGACACTGTCCTTTCGAAAAAGGCGGTTCTAAAACCGCCGGCATTTTTCCGAGAGGGTGGCCGGGAACTCGTTGGAGCGCTCTTGCTCGCACCCAAACCAGACCACGGCATGAATATCGAGTCAAGGTCGGCGCGGGCCTGCCCGCATCGGGCCGGCGTTTTGGACTAAAAAGGGAATCGGTTATAAGAATTTATGCCGTTTCAATTTCAAAAGATTTCCGATGTTGGCGCGAATAACCCAATCGTTGCGCGATTGGGAATTCAGACCGGCGACTTAATTGGATTCAGCGGGCTCGACAAGGAGAAGCAAGAGGCAATAACTGGGCTTTTTATCTTTGACCTCACCCAGAGGTTGATCAAATGTGAAAAGTGCATGAATGCCATAAATGATAAGGTAAAAAACGATATCGGACGCGTGATTGAAAATCTTCGGAAAGACCCAAGGGCAAGGGAAGTTCCTTTCGTCGTCGGATTGAACGACGACGTGGAGGATTTTCTCTATGCAGCCAAAAATTACCTAAGAGACTTACTGGGGCTATTTCGAATTGCCTATGGCTGCAAATTAAAAGACGCGAAGGTATTCGGCGATCTCCCGGGAAAAGGTGTGATTCAAATTGCGGTATGGGCTGAAAACGAATTCGGATCGAATGATGGGCTAGTTGCCCTATTGAAATCCGAACAGGCTTGGACGACCGAACTGATCCGAAAACGGAACGCTGTTGAACATCCAGGGGAGCTCTCTGGAGTTCTAGCCGTCAAAAATATCCGGGCCAATCCGAACTCGGCGGGATTAATACCCCCGTCGTGGAATCGGACGGGTTTGCCTGAAACGGATATTGTGAATGACATGACGATATTCATCCACAATCTGCTCACGTTGGCAGAGGATTTTTTGTCCGATTTGGTCCTTCGGACAACGCCATTCAAGCATATTGCTATCTATGAGATTCCCGAGGGCGAGCGCAATCCGCAAGCGCCGGTGCGATTTAGGGCCGGCCCAATTCCTGAATTGCTCAAAAAGATGCAGCAGGCCAAGCCGGAAGCTGCTGCACCCAAGGAATAATTCCGTGTGGGTCGCGGGCTCCGCGACCACAGCCGCAGAGCCATGCGCGTCGCCCCAAGTGTGCGGGCAGCGCCTATGTAAGGGCAGTGACCCTATATATCATCCCCCATCAAACTGATTGATTCGCAAGGGCGCTACAGATGGCCATCGATCCACTGTCCGGCACGACAAGAGTAGAGCGAAGAAATCTTCTTGCGGTATCGACCATTGCTATAACAGCAAAGACCTTCAACATATCTCTGCAGACAATTCCGATAGCCGGTCTGTCAATTCGATTTGATCCCGGAGTGTTTTCTTTCTTGCTAGTGGTTACAATCATCTACTTCGGCGTCACTTTTATCTTATATTATATTATTGATATAAAGGACTCTCAAATTCCGGCACACATCAGCAGGACGGATGAGTCATATAACAAAAAGGTCGATAAGTTTACTTCTAAGACATCCGCTAAAGTAGAGCTAGAAATCGATGGAGCTCTGCCGGAGAACTATAGCCCTGTTTTCGACCATCAAAGTTACCAGAAGATTCTCAGAGAGGCAGATCTAGTGTGGCCCAGAAAGTTAGAGCCGAGTGAGTTCTTAAAAGGCGGCCACGATGCGATAATTAGAGTCCTCCACCACTTGCCCGGCGAGAAATCTGGCAAGTGGGTTCTGAGCTCCGACGCTGCATACGCAGGGCTTGCTGCTATCGCTCAAACAAATGTTTGGCGTTACGGACTGCGGGTTCACCTCTATAGGATTTTTCTTCGCCCGTGGAGGTACTCAATTCATTCTATGTATCTGTTCAGGCTGTATGGCATTGATGGAGTGCTTCCAATCCTTGCCGCTGTTGTATCCGTAGCTGCCATTTACAATCTGATCGATCTAACGTGGCTTTCGACGCTTGTGCCAACAATGGCGGTTCATACAACACCTTGATGCGCTGAGCTTGACTTGACGTCAGTGAGCCCGCTTCAAGCCCGACTGTAGCTGACTGAAGTGGCCACCAGCGGGGGCAGCGCGCCGTTCCAGATAAGCTGCCCCTTCGCCCGCGACGAACTCTTGGACGAGCGCGTCAACCGGGACTAGCCCAAGCTGTGTGCGGGCGAGGACGACGCGCTTCTTCTTGCGGTCATCAGTCTCCCCCACCTCGAAGTCATTTTCCTCTTGCAACACTGCGATGGCGCCTTGCATGAGCCCGGGCTTAACCCCGGCTTTGCTGAGCGAGGAACGAAGGGCTAAATCGACTGCAAAGTCGCGCGCCTCCTGCTTGGCGGCTGCCACTCGCGCAGGGCCTTCAACTTTAAGCTTTTCAAGTGCCGCTGCGAGGCGGGCGATCTCAGCCTTTGCCTCGGTGACGTAGTGGGCGGCGCTGACACACAGGATGAAGTCATAACCCTCGCAATCGTCATCGTCCTCGTCAACCGGACGGTAGGCTAGGCGATATTCCTCCGGGACCGACGCAAGGTCGGTCTTGACGAGCTTCCGGCGTAGGCGAAGGCCATCACCGATGTAGAGGTCTGACTTGGCCATTTCTCATGCCTCCTGTTGCTGATGGGTCGCCAACACTGCTTCCCGCTTCGTGCGAGCAGCGATAGCGCCGTTGGCGAATTTGGTGTCGGTCGCCTGCGTGACGAGTGCGACGAATGCCCTGCCGCCGATGTCTGATGCCGTGCGCATCTTCCGGAGGCGCTCAAGACGGCGCATCTCGGCAGGGAAATGCTTCTGCTGGAACCGATGCCGAAGCGCCGCAAGCTCAGTTGATTTCATCCCCGACAGCAGGGCCGGGGCGCGCAACACTGGGCCGATCATTGTCATATCGCCGGCTTCCAGTGCCTCAGTCAGAGCCTCGGAGCGTTCGTCGGGCGTCATGCTCTTGAGAGCGTATCGGATTTCCTTGTCGTACTGCGTCCCAAGCTCCGCGTCGGGTGGGGGAGCAAACGTCGCCTTTTCGATCGAAGAAATGGTGGCGTCGGTCTTCTCCTGAGCAGCAACGAGCTTCGCCGCGACACGCTCGCCAGTCTTTTGCGCGGCGCTAGCTACTTGGATGACCGCAGCAGCGGGCGTCTGCGACCCGTCCGCGTATACACTGTCAGCAAGCGCGACCAATGCATGGGCCTGCTCCCGCGCTTCCCGCATCGCCGCCGATAGGGCGACATGCTCCAGATCGGGTTCCGGCTTTTCATTGCCTCTCGGCCTTTCGGCAAAGTGATCGATTGTCAGCTCATTGATTGATGGGCTGACGTGCAGTTTTTGTTCAAATTCGGCAACGCTTGCCATGTGTCTTCTCCTTCATATTTTGCGATTTTCGAGGACGAGTAGGCCGATGTTCATCCTCGCCACAGATGCGTCGATGCCTATGTTCACGCCGGTCTTCGTTTGCATTTGACGCTCAGCCAGCAGCACGCGGGCAACGCCATCTTCAGTGCCCAGATAGCCGCCTTTCAGCCCGTTCACTGTCACGGGATCGCCTGGCTGAAACGATGGGCTTTCCGTAACGATCAGCCCGCTTATATCCTTGAGAAGGCCGGTGTAACGCCCGTCATCAGATGGACGGATAAGGCGCGCGTCCTGACCTCCGTGTGCGTTTCCAGTAAGCGCGAGCACGACCCACTTGAGTCCGCTGCCCGACACGACGATATCGCCAAGCTGGGCCATCAGATAGCTCCCTCCAAAGTCAGCATGTCCGCGCACTCAAAGCTCATCGTCTTTTTGCGCTGCACGAGCAGGGATGCTTGCCAGCGCCACAGGGACGTTAACAGCTGGTCTTGCATTCGGAAGAAGACGAACAGGGGAGTGGCGCTGTGCACCTCGACACGCTCGCCCTCGACTATGAAGCGCTGCCCCTTTTCGAAGGCGGGTCCAGTGCGCCAGCCGAGATAAACGTCATCTTCGGCCTGCATCGTGCAAACGAGATCGGTATCGCCGTCTGCATTCATTTCGTCGCGAATGAGAAATATGTGCCTACCGTCGCCCAGCACAGGATACCAGCCATCGGGGATGACATTGGCGACGACCCATGTCTTGCCGGAATTTGATTTGACGTAATCACCAATGCGCACGTTCATCTCGAATAGTCGATCTCGTGGAAGGGACGGTCACGGGGACCTGGCTCTGTGGCTGAAGGGCCGTATCCCCTGCCCATGCACTTCTCGAGCAGCATCTTCATCTCTTTCGCATCCTTGTCCGACAGGGCAGGCAGCCCGTGCTGATCTACCCTGTGGTTCAGAATCTTGAGACGGTGCTGCTCAGCGTCACTCAGCTTGCTGATGTCGTAGACCACCTTGCCATCACGCGGGGGATCAACGCGGTTAAGCCCCAGCGTCTCGAAGATGCGGCGAAGACTGTTTGAGATAGTCTGGTAGGCAAGGAACACTGGCAGGCTTGCAGTGCCCTCCTTCGCAAACTCAATCTCCCATTGCTCCATCACGATTGTCGCGTTAGCGGCGCTCTTGACCAAGATGTACTGGCTTTGGGTGATGTGCTCAGGCCCACCGAGGTCGGCAACGTGGTTTGCAATTAGATCGTGCAGTCGCCGACCCCACTTGGACCTGCCATCGATGCCCGGCAGAAGCTCCTTGCCGTTGGTGACGCGGCTGCGAAACTGCCTGCTTCGGGGACGTGGGTAGTCGCTGGCCATGGGCGAAGTGCTATCTTTCGAGGGGCGAAGCAATCACGGTCCGGTGGCGATCGGCTAGCTATTGGCGGACGAGTTTTGCTTCAAAACTAGTGAGCCAGCTAACAATATATTAGCTGCTTTGGTGCGTAAAGCTGAACCTTTACAATGCCTTATGATGGTTTTTGCTTTAGCAATAAGGAAAAATCGACCTTAAGCGCGGCCTTTCGGGGCTGGCGTCCGAGGGCGTTGCCGCTACGCATGCGGTGCGAAGCTGGGGCGCAATAAAATCGCGCTGCCTCTGTGAATTCGTCATCTCCCGATATTTCCGGGAAAACGCGGGGCAATAGTCCCTCCAGTGCAAAAACACTGCAAAAGCTATAAGTGCATATATAGGGTTTGCAGTGTTTTACGGCCGGAGGGACTACCGGTGTCCTTTCTCCTGCCAATCCCGGCTAAACTCTAGCGCCCTCTGGCGCGTAGATGCGTACACGGTACCCGGCGTCACGCCCTGCACGTATACAGGCACCGCGGCCAGAAGCTTCTCGAAGTTGCCGTCGCCGCGCGTCTTGAAGTCATCAATCGTGTTGTCGACCGCTCGAACCGTCACTCCAAAGCGTTGCGCCAGCCATTTCCGTTTTTGGATCGGAAGCACGCCGCCAAGCTCGTCGTACCATTTCTTCAAACGACTGCCGGGACCGCCACCACCGCCTCTTTCGCCGGTGCGCCCGACGACATCCTTATACGGCACCAATTCGTCAACAACGATGCCCGGCAATGGCACTTCAGACAGGATGCAGACAAATGCACATTTCCCCGGTCGGAGCCATTGCGCCGACTGATCGGGCAAGTCGCCGCCATATCCCCGGAATACCAGCCGAAGCCGATCAATTGCCTGAACGCTTTCCGCTTCGGTGAACTGCCGCCGTATTGCCTCCACCAACGGATCGACGTGGCGGACGGCTTGGATGCCCTGCCTGTCCTCGTAGCTGGATAGATCGTAGCCAACGACGGCCTCGGTATAGCTCCCCGGACACGAAAGCGGCTCCACGCTGTCATAGGCCAGTGCCTTAGCGTAGCGTTCTGCGTCCAGTGCCTTTATCTGCATGCGCGCGGCTATCAGAACCCAGTCGCGATCCTTGTATTTGTCGATGCCACGCAGATTGCCGAAGTAGATGACATCAACTCCTTCGGGAAGCATCTCCCGGATGCCAAGCTCAAGCGACTCCTTCGTTGCAACGACTAGGCCGCGATGCCCACGCTGGATCGCCATATCGCGCGCCACGTGCGCCACTTCCTCGCGGTATTTGTCGGTGGAGACGCTTCCGATCTTGCCCATGGCGCCGCTGTTCCCGGTGGTCTGGACCACATATGCATTGCGCTCAGCTTCAATCGTCACCTGTTCAATGCCGGGGAAGCTGTATGCCATCAGACGCGCATCTCCGGTCGCGTCGAGCATGAGGACAGGCAAATCTTGCCGGAGCAGTTTCACCTTTGGCCGGTGCTGAAGAAATATCAGTTTTGTCGTGTGGGCTGGAACCTTGTCCGTCGCCGCGACCGCTACTTCTGGCGCAAAGGTAAATGACCGCGTGTCGTGCGTCCGGCCGGCCTTCATCTCGTTCTTGAGATTGCGGAGCATGCGTATGGTTGTCGTTCTGCTGCGCTCCTTTTTGAAGGCGGAAGCGTTTTTGGCTAGTCGGGTGCTGTCGATGCCGGGATAGGAGACGTTGCGGCGAGCTGCCTTGTCGGCCTCCTCCATCGCAACCTGCTCGTCACGAAGATCCTGCCATGTGATGCCCATCGCTATGAGCGTCTGGATTGGGTCGGCTTTCGGGTCTTCGGACAGCGCCGTATGCAGGCGCGTCAGATTTTCGCTGCGCAGCATGTCATCGAACGCGATGCCGCCACCCGTGCTGGTCAATTTGCTGAGTATGGATTCGTCGATAATGAGTAGGTCGGCTCTGCCGGACAGTTCCTCGTCAAGCGTCACCATTGCCATGTCGTGGGTCATGAAAACGAGGTCGGCGCTTTCATCAGCCTGTGCGTAGTACCGGCAACCATTTTCATAGTGCTCGCAAAGGTGCAGGGTCTTCGTTTCTTCGTCGTACCGCTTGCAAAGCGAGCTCTGGATGTAGAGCCCGGCGCTGGCAGCGATCTCAACGTCGCCAGGCTTAAGACAGGGCGTGCTCTCCGGGTCCTTGGCCAGCCCATGTGTGCGGCCCCGTATCACAATGCCCCGCCCGCCCATTGCCTTGTACTTAAGGGCCAACTCTTCGCACAATTCTATGGTCGGGCAGAGGTAGAAAACGCGGCGCTTCATGTCCCCTCGTGCCGCGCTGGATGCGAATAGATCCGCGAGCAAGGCCAGCAGCATCGTGCTCTTGCCTAGTCCAGCAGCGCCGGCAACTAACAGCCGCGGAACAGTCGCTTCAGGGCATGGGCCTTTCGCCACATATGCATCCATCTTCTCGACCGAATTCCCGAAGGGAAGCGCGGCCCTGAAATCCATCAACACGCGCCGCAACGTTTCGGTTGCGGCATGGGGCGTCATCGGATTTGAGCGACGGGTGGGAGCTATCCCTGGAACGAGGCCACGCTTCTGTCCGCCAGCGCGGATGGCCGTTTCCTTCTTGAGGGCGTAGGAAATCTTCTTGGAGACAAAACGTTCAAGTTGGCTGTCGTCGCTCCACTGCCATTTGCCATCATGTGTCCTGCTTAGGTCCGCCTTCTCTCGAATCCATGCGCACGCATAGGCAAGCAGGCCCGCAGCCTCCGAGCCTTCTGGATGCGCTCTAATCGTAGCGGCCACAACAGCAGTGATGAAGTTGTCGCGGTTGCCGCGCACAATCCCATCTGAGTCATAGCTGAAATTGAGGGTAGAATTCAGCCTCGGAAAGTTCATTAGCCGGCGTCATTTACTGGTTATTTTTGAGCGGCTATATTGCTTGGAGTTGGTCCAAGGTCGGTCCGCACGACACCTTGGCTCCTTCTGGTCCACGTCCTTCTCCAGCGCCGGTCCCCCTCCAGGGATCGGCGTTGTCTTGTTCGACCAAGCGTCAGGCGTAGTCGCGGGTAGAGCGATATTCGGCGCGCGCCTTCAGCCATCCGCGCAGGGAGTCGCGCCGATAGCGAATGTTTCGCTGCCCAATCCGGATGAAAGGCGGGCCGTAACCTTTCGTCCGCCC
Source organism: Mesorhizobium sp. WSM4306 (assembly GCF_007003975.1). GTDB lineage: Bacteria > Pseudomonadota > Alphaproteobacteria > Rhizobiales > Rhizobiaceae > Mesorhizobium. The sequence continues at coordinate 81,404 of NZ_VFTC01000018.1, read as the reverse complement.
AATCTCAAGCCACTGGGTGCTGACGCCCAAAAGCTTTGCGGTCTGAGCCGTATTCAGAAGGTCCTCGTCGTCACCGGCTACAGCCGCGACGAGGCTGTCGGCTCGTTTGTCGAGATGCAGGTTCAATTCCATAAGCAGGCGTCCTCTTGACGGGACGCGCGGGGCCTAGAGACAAAAAAGCCCTCGCGCGCATGTTGCACACGAGAGCCTGTCGTTGAATGGATCGTATATACGGGTACGATCCCGAAAGGCCCTATGCCACCTCAGCAGGCAGCCTACGGACTGGGCTACAATAGGGGCGCAAAATAAAACCCACAAGCAGAACGTTTGGTCACGCCAGCACCGCTACCTTTTCATCATCGACTGGAAGATGCCGCAGAGCGACTTCAAGCTATCCGCAACCTTCTGAGCCGGCGCGCGAAGGCGCTCAACTCTCATCTGCACATATCCCTCGGTCACATCTTTTCCGAGGGAGTGGTTGACCAGTGCCTTCAAGGCCATCGGACTGATTTCTGTTTCCTCCGCTACAGTGATGAACGTGCGACGCAGGTCATGCACCGAAACGCTGATGCCGCAGGCCTTACCGACAGCATCCAGGGGGAACTTGGGCTCGGCGATATAGCCCGTTTTCTTGCCATGCGAGGGGAAGACATAACCGCTCGTGTCCTTGCCAACGCTCCGACGTGCTACGAGCAGGTTGCGAACAAAGTCCGTCATGGGCAGATCAAGCTTTCGCTTGGCCTTCGTGTTGTCAGCGGGAATTCGGATCAGTCTTTGATCGAAGTCGATATGATCCCATTTGAGCATCGCTGCCTCGCGTCTCCGTAAGCCGGTGAAGAGAACGAACAGAATGTAGTCGCGAGCGACGGGATTGGGCAGCGCGATCACGGCGTTGTAGAAGCCTGGCATTTCGTTTGTTTCGACAATCCGATCTCTGCGCTTTTCCTCAAACCAATCTCCACGCAAGTTAACGGGATTGGCAGGGAGCGAGGGATCGTTCTTCGCTGCAAAGTTCCAGAGTAGGCGAAGAGTTCGCATCGCAGCGTTGGCGCTCGTCTCGCCCTTCCCGCCGCCAGCCTCTGCTATCTCTTTGGCAATTGCGGCGTGACGGTCCTCCACATCCTTGCGTGTGATGAAGGTCAGTGGCTTCGACAGCCAGGCACTGAGATGCCTCTCGACCATCGTCTTATAGTTCTGGACCGACGCATCGCTGAGCTTTTCGCCCTTCTTTTTTAGATAGCCATCCAGTGTGGTTTGCAGGGTTGCGGAGCGCAGCTTCGGGTCCCGTCCCTTGCGCAGCTCGACCAACATTTCAGCAGCTTCTTCACGTGCCTTAGCGAGATCGATCTCATTTGCAGCTGCGACCGTGACGCGCCGCGTCCGTCCATCGGGAAGCGTGCGCTGGACGATGTAGGTTTTCGAATTGGTGACGCCCGAGCAGAGGACGCCAAACCCCTTCAGGTCAGCATCCCAGTGCAGCACTTGCTTGCCACTAGGATCCGGCGCTGCCAGCCGATCGATGACTCGTTCTGTAAGCTTGATACGCGACATGACACACTCCTCATTGAACAAATGCAAATAAGGAAAACTACCTTATTTGCGCTACCCTAGGTTGTTTTACAATCAGGGGATGTTATGTGGAGTTCGCCATAAAATCCAGCGAAATCAATGCCTTGAGTGGTCAAAGGCATTATTTATAAAACACGCTATTCGTGTATGGAGCTAATTCGTAATGATGGGGTCAGGTGTTCGAGTCACCTAAGCGGCACCAATTTTCTACTGAAAATGCTTTATTCCCAGTAGGATACAAGAACTGGATGGATTTCCATCCACCCGAAAACCCACCTTAGAAGGCTTCGTTGGCAGCCATACCGCAAATCAGGACCGGCCCCCTCCCAACGGACTTCGTTCTGGGTAAATGAGCAAACGGCTGTGCGCCAAGTTATCAGATTCACCGGCGATGGTTCCTGAGATCCACCGGTCTAGGCTCTTGGTGAGGTTAAGCTTCCAAGTCTCGACCGTACATGACTCGCCGAACTGCCCACCGGCGTGCCTTCAATCCGATGCACCTGGACATAAAGGCTGTCGCGTAGTTGGCACGTGTTGCCGGTGAGGCGCACCCGTCAGGCGTGAAGCGGCAGCGTCTAGGCATTTGTCGGCACGAAACCTGTGTCTAGCCAGACCCAGCACAAAAGTCAGACCGACGACAGCCAAGATAGCCAGAACCATGAAAAGGGCCGAAACCGCAATCACTCTCTTCCACCGGTCTTGAGGTTGTGTGCCTCGCGGTAGACCCGGGTCGCTAGAATGCCGCGCCACCCGATTGCGACGATAATTAGGGCAAGAAAAATATTTCTTCCGCCATCGTTCATCCCGATTCTGGCAGCAAAAGTGATTCCCGCGATGAACAATGCATAGAAGAACAAGGCCAGAGCAACGGCGCGGCCCTTTCTTTTGACAAGGAAGAAGCCTCCTTGTGCACACGCAGCGGTCGGCGGGCGAAACAGTTATGGGAACTTCGGCGCGTATCCGCCCGACTCGCGCACTAAACGCCAAACAAGAATTCCGCACAAAGATTTCAAATGTCAGATTTTCTCTACTGACTAATCGTTGTTTCCGCACCAAAGACGCACTTCCAAGAACAGGATTTGTATTCTTGGCGGCAATCTCTACCCCTGCTGGGCTTGCACATACTGTAAACTTGCGCACAATCCGAACCGCAGCTTTTACGCTCTCCGGCGTCTGCTAGGGCTCTTTCATCGATATTTGTCTTGGAAGTCACACTACATTGATGAATATAACCTGGTAGGCTCGATGACTCATTCGTATCGTTGCATTGCTCGGCGGCAATCGCAGATACATTTATAATGGCAACAAAACCGAGAGAAGCTAAGCTTACAAACGATATGTAGCGCATGATTTCTCCTTTTTGATTAATAATTTACTGAGGGAGCTGGAGCAAATCCATTGCACCGGCTTTCATTGATTTTAAATGATCAATGTCGCTTGAAGATACTTCTTCACTCATATGTCGACAGGTTTAATTATGTCGATGACGGTGCTGCTGTCTTGTGCTATGTTTTGTTCAGCCTGCTGCAAGAATTGCAGCGGTGATGCCGGAGGCTGCCGATGCGTTACCTGAACTCCGCTCACTATGTCGATGTGGTGGCCAAGACCGGTTCGATCCGCGCCGCCGCGGAATTGCTCGCCATAACCTCGACGGCGCTCAACCGGCGTATATTGGCGATGGAGGCCGAACTGGGCGTTGCGATTTTCGAGCGACTGCCTCACGGCGTGCGATTGTCCAGCGCCGGCGAACTTCTAGTGCAGCACATGCGCAACCAGTTATCCGATATGGAGCACGTGAAATCGCGGATTGCAGACCTTGCTGGCGCCCGGCGCGGCCATGTGGCGATCGCCTGCAGCCAGGCGCTATTGCCCTACCATCTGCCGATGCAGATCTCACTCTACCGCAAGGAACATCCGAATGTGACCTTCGGAGTGCACCTGCGCGACCGGGAGGAGGCCGAGCGCGCCTTGGTCGATCACACGGCCGACATCGCCATCGTCTACGAGCCAACCCGGCTGGCTGCTTTCATGACGCTGATGCGGGTGCACCAGCCGGTGCATGCGGTTATGCGGCCCGATCACCCGCTGGCTTCTCACGAGACGGTGCGGTTGCGCGCTTGCCTCGACTATCCAATCGCGCTTCCCACATCAAGTTACGGCGTGCGCTACCTGCTCGACATCGGGGCGCAATCGTCATCGCTGCAGCTGGAGCCGGTGATTCAGTCGGACAGCTTCGAATTCCTGCGCAACCACGCCATCTCGGAGAATATCATCACCTTCCATTTCCCAATTGGCCTGTCCCACCAGGCGATGACCGGTGACATGACCTCCCGGCCGCTCGACCCGCGCGACGTGCCCGCTGGCATGCTCTATGTCGGCCAACTCAAGGGCCGCACCCTACCGGTGGCCGCTGCCCGTTTCGCCGACCAGCTTTTCGCCTCGCTGGCGCAGCAGTATGACGTGTCGTGATGGCACCTGCCACTCAGCTTGATGCACCTGGAAAAAGGGCTGTCGCGTGGTTGCAAGCCTTGCCGGTGTAGACGCACCGTGAGGGTGAGGCGGCACTGTCCGGCCATTTGTCGGCCCAAGACAATGCTAACAGGCCGCCAAGCCCACCAGTATACCGGTCCTTTCTGAAGCGGCGTGGAAGTCACGACGGAAAGCGCATCATCCAATGCAGGCTTCGGCGCGTGGTGGACCGTTCAATCCGTTTGTCCCGTTTGTCGCGATCATCTTTCCCAGGCTGGTACGGCCGTCCTCATAAAAGGCCGTAGACAAACGCAAGGTGTTTGACCGGGTATTGCCTACTCAGCACCAAATGCTGCTGTACGGTCGCTTCTCGGGCTGCGTTTGTTCATCATAAACTTCTCCTTTGCGGTCAGGAAAAAAGGACGTTCGTGCTACCGAGCGTCGTCAGGCGATTGACCATCGACTATGCTGCATTGCGCAAAATCGATAGTTTCGATTTTGTCGATTATCCAACAATATAAACTTCAATCATAAAATAAAATACCTGTCTTCTTAAGCTATTTTGTTAGCTTACCGAAGACATCAAGCGATCCAGATTCGTTGCATGCAATTAAACCGGGTCTTTCTGATATGATACAACTCGCCCGACGCGCGAGCAAGTCCGTCAACGACACGGCACACTTGCAAATCATATCCATTTTAGCACTCACTCACATAAACATTACAGTTCGATAGATATTTTGTGTTGCACCGCACCATTGCCCGGCTGCACCATTTCCTGGGGGATTCAGTACCGGAACGTGCGCCGTGGAGGATTCCGCCAAGTTGACCAGCTTGAATTTTTCGCTGGCCACTACCGATTTCGAGGCTGCCTCGCGCACAAGGCGCGGGTTTGATGTTGTCTGCGCACTCTCAACGCTGGCAGGCTGCCGGCTTCTTCGGAGATATCAGACCGGCGGAAATGGCTGATGGTTACGCGCGACAATCAGCTGGACGCGCTGCGCGCCATCGCTGTCACGATGGTTCTCTATTCTCATTTCCTGGCACCCAACGGGTCCTCCTTTTGGGGCCATATCGGCGTGCGGCTGTTCTTCGTGCTGAGCGGCTTCCTGATCACCCGACTGCTGCTCGAAGCCCGCGCCGCGGCCGAATTCGAAGCCGGGCCTGCGTTGAGATCCTTCTACATCAGGCGCGCGCTGCGCATATTCCCGCCCTATTTCGCCGTGCTCGGGTTCGTCTGGCTGACCGATCTGGAGCAGTCCAGCGGATCGCTCGTCTGGCATGCGCTTTACCTGTCGAATTTCTGGTACGCGCTGCGCAACGAATGGACGCCCTGGCTACTCTGCCATTTCTGGAGCCTGAGCATCGAGGAGCAGTTCTACATCGCCTGGCCGCTGGTCGTGCTTCTTGCACCGCGCCGGCGCGTGGAAGCGATCACTATAGGCGTCATCCTGTTGTCGCTGACCTATCGCTTCTACTGGCCGATCACCGCCACCCCGGCACTGGCGCGCGACCTGCTGCCGCCGGCATCGATGGATGCGCTGGCGTCGGGTGCTTTGCTTGCCTGCCGGCGGACCAGAGGCGCTGGCCTGCCGCAATGGATGCGGCTAGGCTGGCCAGTCCTTGCGGCCACCTTCCTGGCGATTGAATGGCTTGTCCCGGCGCCGGCCGATCCCATGCTGGAATGGGCCCGCTGGGCGCTGCTGCAGATCCTGCCCTTGGTGCCGCTGGTGGCCGTTGTCGTCGCCTGTTCAGCCGGCCTTGGCGGCGCGCTCGGCAGGGTTTTCGAACTGCCGCCGCTGCTGTCACTGGGCCGCATCAGCTACGGCGTCTATCTCTACCATCCGATCCTTCTGTCGCTCGCCGTCAAGTCACAGCCCTGGATTCCACTCAATGTCTCGGAGCAGGGGCCAGGGCGGTTCCTGGTCGCGAGCGCCGCCACGATCGCCGTCGCTTCGATCTCGTGGACGGTTTTCGAAAGGCCGCTCAACGGCCTCAAGCGCCGCTTCCCCTATGTCGCGCGCCGCCGCTCCCAGGCACGGGCCGCCGATACCGGCTGGCTCGGCAGGGCGGCGGACGCCTATCCCAGCCCCAATGGCCGCGCCGCGCTCGATCTACAGCGAACGGATGCACAGCGATGACCACCGCGCCGCTCGTCTCCGTCCTGCTGCCGGTCTACAATGCCGGGCCTTATCTCGCCGCTGCGCTGGGGAGCATTCTGCGGCAAGACTACGATCGCCTGGAGGTCATCGCTATCGATGACGGGTCGACTGACAATTCGCTCGATATCCTCGAACGATGCCGCCGGGCCGACAATCGCGTTTCTGTCATCTCGCGTGAAAACCGCGGCCTCGTCGCCACCCTCAATGAAGGGCTGCGACTGGCCCAGGGCGAGCTGGTCGCGCGAATGGATGCGGACGATGTCGCCTATCCCTGGCGTCTCTCGCGCCAGGTGGCACTGTTCGAGCAGCGGCCCGAGCTCGGCTTCTGCGGCTCCTGCGTCGATACCTTGCTTCACGGCCGCATCGCCAAGGGCAGGCTCGACCCGGTGTTCCGGTTCGGCCGGCTCGACATATTGTCGATGTTCTTTACGATATTCATGCATCCGACGGTGGTCTACAACAGGAAGGTCATACGGACCGACGATCTCTATTACGATCCAGAATACAGGCACGCCGAGGATTTCGATCTCTTCAGGCGGCTTGCTGGCCGTTTCCCGGCGACCATCTCGCCCGATAACCTGCTCGTCTATCGCATCCATGCAGGAAGCGTGACCATGCGGCATGCCAAGGAAATGCGCAGGACGCATTTGCGGATCGTGGCCGAAAATCTCGAGCGTGAGGGGCTCGTGGAAGCCACCGCGGATCTGCGCGACATCGGCGAGGTCGTCTCTTTCGACACGGTTGCGCGCGCAGCCGATTTCATCCGTGCGCTGGAAGAGCGGATTTCCACGCTGCCGGCCAGCACACGGCCAAGCTTCGAGGCCGGCGCGCTGAACCTGTTCTATTTCCTCTACCAGCTCGTCAGCGATGAAAGAGAACCGCCGCTGACGCACGAATTGCTGACGCGGACAGCGAGATGGAACTTCATCCGGCGCCGCGAACAATATGCGCTGCGTCCCGGCGTCTGGGCGCCCTGGCTCAGCCTGGCCTCGATAGCGGCCGGAAAGCAGGCGGACGCGGTAGCGTACTTCTTCAAAACCACGCCGGCCGAAGCGGTGCTTGCGCGTTATCAGCGAGGACTTGTATGACCGACAGGCCCCACCCGCTCCTGCGCGAGCACCCGTTTGCGAGTGCGCCCGTCCCGACATCTCCCCGATCGGAGCGGCCGTCGCTTGAGGTCAGCTTCATCGTCTGCACGCGCGACCGCGCCGCTGTGCTGGAGGCCTGCATAGCGTCGATCCAGGCTGCATGCCGGGCGCACGCCGCCTTCGCGGCTGAGTTGGTGGTGGTCGACAATGGTTCACGGGACGGCACGTCAAAGCGGCTGGCCAGTATCGCCGAAACGTCAGACATCCCAGTCACAGCCGTCTCGGAGCCCCGTCCCGGACTAGCCGCTGCCCGCAATGCCGGATTGGCGCGAGCGCGAGGCCGCGTGCTGGTCTTCATCGACGATGACTGCAAGCTCGATCGCGACTATCTCCGCGACCTCGAGCGGCACTACCGGAGCGGCGAGAAATGGCTGATCCGCGGCGGCCGCGTCGAGCTCGGTGATGCCCGGGACCTGCCCTTCACCATCAAGCGTTGCGAGGCGCGCGAGCGGCTGACCCCGGCGGTCCACCCGGGCGGCTTCGTGCTCGGCTGCAACATGACCATGCACCGCGACGTCGCGGCCCGCATCGGGCCGTTCGACGAACGCTTCGGCGCTGGCGGCCCGCTACGCTCGGCTGAGGATACTGATTATCTCGTGCGGGCGATGCTGCTCGGCATGCCGGTCGAGTATGTGCCCGACATGACCGTCTTGCATCATCACGGGCGGCGAGACCGCAAATCGATCGACAAGCTGCACCGCGACTATAGCCTCGGTAATGGTGCGCTGTGCCTGAAACATGTCCGCCACGCCCCTTGGCTGCTTCGCCATGTCTTTTGGTCCGCGCGTGCCGCGTTCAAGGAACTGGTGGGCCGTCCACGCTTCGACCGCGACCTCGATCTGTCGCACTGGCCTATTGTCGTCATGAATCTGGCAGGTGCCGCGAGATTTGCGCTGCTCGTCATGATGGGATGGCCAAAACGGCTGCCGCTGCGCCAGGACCGGCAAGCCAGCGAAGCCAATGCGGAGGCCAGAGCGCGATAATGTCACGGATCCCGTCAGCCTTGCCGATGCTGCGCCGCGCGCTTGGTGGCAGGCTGTTGCGGCTCGTTCCCGTCGTGGTGGGGCTCGGGCTTGCGGGCGCCGCGCTGGAAGGCCTCGGCATCGGCCTCATCATTCCGCTGCTCGGCATCATTATGGGGCGTGGCGAAACATCAGGCATGGCCGGTTTCTCCGCCCTCCTCCAGCAGGTTGGAGCGGACCTCGGCGAACGCGAGCGGCTGATAGCCATTTCGGCCGCCATCCTCGGTTCGATCGTGCTGAAGAATGTCTTTGCCTTCGCCAACACGCTGCTGACCAGCTTCATCTACGGCAAGGCAGGTTATTCGATCCGCAGCGCACTATCGGAGCAGTTGCTCAGGGTCGGCTACCCCTTTTTCCTGCAGCAAAGCCCCGGACGGCTGCTCAACATCATCTCCAACGAATCCTGGCGAGCGTCCGACGCTATCCAGGCCCTGCTCGGCGCGATCGTCAGTGCCTCGGCCGCCGTCATCCTGCTCGCCTTCCTCCTGCTCCTGTCCTGGCAGATGACGCTGCTGGTGACGCTGGGGCTGGCGCTTGTCCAGCTGGCGCACGGGATCTTGTCGTCCAATCTGAAGGCGCCGAGCCGCAGCGTCGTCTCACGCAACAGCGCACTCGCGTCACAGATGCTGCATCTGGTGCATGCTGGGCGCCTGATCCGCATCTTCGGGCAGGAGAACCACGAAAAGGCGGTTTTCGCCAAAGCGTCCGATGGGGTGCGGCGGGCGGCTTTCGTGCTTTCGATCCGCCAGGGCGTCTTGCCGCCACTGACCGAGGTGTTGCATGCGATGCTGTTCCTGGCGGTGGTGATCGGAGCCTGGCTGGCGAATGTAAGCTTCCCGCTGACCGTCGCCTTCCTCATCCTGCTCTACCGACTGCAGCCTCATATGCGCGCCTTGCAGATGTCGTGGAGTCAGCTGCAAGGTATGAGCGGCTCGCTGGAGGAGGTGCAATGGCTGCTCGATCCTTCCGACAAGCCCGCGGCGCCGCAGGGCAGCCTGCCGTTCGACGGCTTGCGCCAAGGGATCAGCTTCGATGATGTGAGCTTCGCCTATTCCGGTGCCCTGCCCGGCCCCGACGCGCGCGAGGCGGTGCTGCATCAGGCGGTGTTCGACATCCGCAGCGGCCGCTCGACGGCGCTGATCGGCCGCTCGGGCGCCGGCAAGACGACGATCGTCAATCTCCTGTGCCGCTTCGTCGAACCCGACAGCGGCAGGATCCTCGTCGATGGGGCACCGCTCGCTGAAATCGACCCAAGCCAGTGGCGGCGGAACATTGCCTTGGCCAGCCAGGACCTGGAATTGGTCGACGGCACAATTTTTGAAAACATTGTCTACGGCCACGACACGGCGTCGGCCAGCGACGCCATGCACGCCGCAAGGCTGGCCGAGGCACATGAATTCATCGAGCACCTGCCGCTGGGTTACGCCACACTTGTCGGATACCGGGGCGTCAACCTGTCAGCCGGACAAAGGCAAAGGATCGCCCTGGCGCGGGCGCTGGTGCGCGATCCCGATATTCTCATCCTCGACGAAGCCACCAGTGCGGTGGATGGGTTGTCGGAAGCCGCTATTGTCGAGACGCTGAAGTCGCGGGCCGGCCGCCGCACCACCATTGTCATCAGTCATCACCACAGCACCATCTCGTTCTGCGACGACGTGGTGATCTTGAGCCGCGGTCGGGTGAAGAAACAGGCCGCCTTCGCAACGCTGGCAAAGCTCAGCATGGACGAGCTTTACCAACACGGAGCGGGTGAGTGATGGGACACACCCGAATCTGCGACGCGGCTTGCGCCCGGCAACTCGCGGATTGCGATCAATCCTGCCGGCAAACCACCGCCGCGACGCATTCCCGATTGTGCAAAGCAATTGCCAGGGAGGTCAGGCGGCCTTTTTCTTCGCCAGTCGCGCCTTGATCGAGGCGACGTCGGCGCGTGGGGTCGCGGCGAACAGCGTCCTCGTATAGCTGTGCTTGGGGTCGGCGAAAACCTCCTCGCGCGAGCCGTATTCAACCGCTTCGCCGAAATACATCACCATCACATCGTCGGCGATGTAGCGCACGACAGACAGATCGTGGCTGATGAAGACGTAGGTCAACTGGAATTCGTCCTGCAGGTCGGCAAGCAAATTGAGCACCTGCGCCTGCACCGACAGATCGAGCGCGGAAACCGGCTCGTCGAGCACCAGAAGGCTCGGGTTCAGCATCAGCGCGCGGGCGATGGCGATGCGCTGGCGCTGGCCGCCCGAGAACATATGCGGGTAGCGATTGTAGTGCTCGGTTCCGAGGCCGACCTTCTTCAGCATCTTCATGGCCAGGTCGCGCCGCTCTTCGGCCGGCTTGTCGGTGTTGATGAGCAACGGTTCGCCCAGCACGTCGCCGATCTTCTGACGCGGGTTGAGCGAGCCGTAAGGGTTCTGGAAGACGATCTGCACCTTGCGGCGCATCTCCTTGGTCAGGCTGTTCCTGGCGATGTCGACCTTGTTGCCGTCGATGAACAGCTCGCCGGACGTGGCCGGATCGATCAATGTGATGATGCGCGCCAGCGTGGACTTGCCGCAGCCCGATTCACCGACGATGGCCAGCGTTTTGCCCTTGTCGACGCTGAACGAAACACCCTTGACTGCATGCACGGTGCGCGCGCCGCGAAACAGGCCGCCGCCGATGTGATAGTCGCGCTTGATGTTCTTGCCTTCGACGACCTTGATGCTCATCAGGCGACTCCAGCAGCCGGTTCGAACAGCATGTCTGAGACGGTCGGCAGCCTGTCGCCGACGGCGTTGTCCGGCAGCGCCGACAAAAGTGCGCGCGTATAATTGCTCTTCGGCGATTCAAACAGCGACAGCACGTCGGCCTCTTCCATCTTGCGGCCCTTGTACTGGACGATGACGCGGTCGGCGGTCTCGGCGACGACGCCCATATTGTGGGTGATCATGATCAGGCCCATGCCGTATTTGACCTGCAGCGACACCAGCAGATCGAGGATCTGCTTCTGGATGGTGACGTCGAGCGCGGTGGTCGGCTCGTCCGCGATCAACAGCTTCGGATTGCAGGCAATGGCAATCGCGATCATGACGCGCTGGCACTGACCGCCCGACATCTGGTGCGGGAACGAGTTCAGCCGCTCCGCCGGCTCGGCAATGCCGACCTGCGTCAACAATTCGATGGCGCGTTCCCGGCGCTGGGCCTTGTCCATGCCCATATGGAAGCGCAGCACCTCTTCGATCTGGAAGCCGACGGTGAAGCAGGGATTGAGGCTGGCCATCGGCTCCTGGAAGATCATCGACATGTCCTTGCCGACGATCTTGCGGCGCTCGGCCGGGCTCATCTTCAGGAGATCGCGGCCGTTGAAGCTCATCTCGTCGGCAGTGACCGTCGCGGTCCACGGCAAAAGGCCCATCACCGCCAGCATCGACACCGACTTCCCGGAGCCGGATTCGCCGACGATGGCCAGCACTTCGCGTTCGTCGACATGGAGCGAGACACCGTCGACCGCGCGGAACGGGCCTGACGCTGTCTGGAACTCGACGACGAGGTTCTGGATGTCGAGCAGCGCCATCAGGACCTCCTCAGCTTCGGATCGAGCGCATCGCGCAGACCGTCGCCGATCAGGTTGATGGCGAGAACGGTGATGAGGATGGCGAGGCCGGGGAAGGTCACCACCCACCAGGCGCGCAGGATGAATTCGCGCGCCGAGGCGAGCATGGTTCCCCATTCCGGTGTCGGCGGCTGGGCGCCAAGACCGAGGAAGCCAAGGGCTGCCGCCTCGAGGATGGCGTTGGAGAAGGACAGCGTGCCCTGGACGATCAGCGGCGCCAGGCAGTTGGGCAGGATGGTGCGCAGCATCAGCCTTATATGTCCCGCGCCGGCAACCTTGGCAGCGACCACATATTCACGGCTCTTTTCGGCCATGACAGCGGCGCGCACCAGGCGCGCGAAATGCGGCTGCAGGACAAGCGCAATGGCCAGCATGGCGTTGAACAGGCCGGGGCCGAGGATGGTGACCAGAACCAGCGCCAGCAGCAGCGACGGGAAGGACAGGATCAAATCCATGACGCGCATGATCGCCACGTCGACCCAGCCGCGGAAATAGCCGGCCAGCAGGCCGAGCGTAATGCCGCCGGTAAGTGCCAGCGTGACGACGACGGCGCCGATCAGCAGCGAGAAACGCGCGCCATAGAGCAGGCGCGAGAGCATGTCGCGGCCGACCGCGTCGGTGCCAAGCAGATATTCGGCGCTGCCGCCCGCCTGCCATGCCGGCGGCCGCAAGAAAGCGGTCTTGTCCTGGATGTCGGGCGCATAGGGCGCTAGCAGCGGCGCAAACAGAGCTGCCAGCACCAGCAGGATGAAGACGAACAGGCCGATGACGGCGCCGCGGTTCACCGAGAAATAGTGCCAGAAGGTCCTGAAGCCGGTCAGGCGATCAGGATTGCCGGCGGCCATCGGGGCGATTTCGGTCGACTGGCTCATCACGCCGCCCGTATGCGCGGGTTGATGACGGCATAAAGCACGTCGACGATCAGGTTCACGGCCATGACGATAAGGGCGATCAAGAGCAAGCCCGACTGCACGACGACATAGTCGCGCTTGGAGATGGAATCGACCATCCACTTGCCGATGCCCGGCCAGGCGAAGATGGTTTCGGTGAGAATGGCGCCGGCAAGCAGCGTGCTGACCTGCAGGCCGATGGTGGTGACCACCGGGATCAGCGCATTGCGCAGCGCGTGCACGCCGATGACGCGGGACGACGACAGCCCCTTGGCGCGGGCGGTCCGCACATAGTCCTCGCCCAGCACTTCGAGCATGGCCGAGCGCGTCTGGCGGGCGATCACCGCCAGCGGGATGGTGCCGAGCACAATTGTCGGCAGCACCAGATGGCTCAATGCCGAGCGGAAAGCATCCCATTTGCCGTAGAGCAGGCTGTCGAGGGTCAGGAAGCCGGTGATCGGCTTGATGAAGAACTGCAGGCCGATGCGGCCGGAAACCGGGGTCCAGCCGAGATAGCCGGAGAAAAAGATGATCAGCAGCAGGCCCCACCAGAAGATCGGCATGGAATAGCCGACAAGGGCTGTGCCCATCAGCCCCTGGTCGAACCAGGAGCCGCGCTTGACCGCGGCGAAGATGCCCGCGGGAATGCCCAGCAGCATGGCGAAGATCATGGCAAAGATAGAGAGCTCGATGGTTGCCGGGAAGAGCGTCATGAAATCTTCGATGACGGGGCGCTTGGACGAGATCGACACGCCGAAATTACCGGATGCGGCATCGCGGACATAATGCGCGTATTGCTGCCAGATCGGCAGATTGTAGCCGAACTGTTCCTTCAGTTCTTCGTAGCGCGCGGGCGACACGCCATGCTCGCCGGCCATGGCAAGGATGGGATCGCCGGGCAGCAGCCTGACAAAAGCGAAGGCACAGATGGTGATGCCGATCAGCGTCGGGAGCACCAAGACGATTTTGTTGAGGAGATATCGGAGCATCTTAAAAAGGGGGCGGCGCCTGATTGCGCGCCGCCCGCCTAACAGTTCTATTCGGCCTTGTCGACGCCGTCGAAGCGATGAATGCCGAGCGGGTCCATCATGAAGCCGCTGACATTCTTGCGCACGACTGCGTAGACCTGGCTGTGTGCCATGAGGAAGGCCGGAGCCTGCTTGGCAAAGACAACCTGGGCCTGCTCATAGAGCTTGGTGCGTTCGGCCTGGTCGCTGGTCTTCTTGGCCTTCTGGATCAGGTCCTCGAAGTCCTTGTCGCACCAGCTGGAGTAGTTCGACACGCCGATGGCCGAGCAGGCGAACAGCGTGGCGAAGAAGTTGTCCGGATCGCCATTGTCGCCGGTCCAGCCGATCTGGAAGGCGCCGGGGCGTTCCTTCTTCTTGCCTTCCTCGCGGTACTTCGTCCACTCGTAGCTGACGATCTCCGCCTTGACGCCAACCTTGGCCCAGTCAGCCTGGATCAGTTCGGCGGCGCGCTGGAAGTTCGGGTTGTAGGGACGAACGCGATCGGAGGCCCAGAGCTGGATCTCCTTCAGCCCGGCATCGGCCAGCACCTTCTTGGCCGCTTCCGGATCATAGGCGTCGGACTTCACGTCCTTGTTCCACGACCACATGGTCGGCGGGATCAGGTTTTCGGCCGGCGTGGCGCCGGCGTCCTGGAACAGCGACTTGATGAGCGATGCCCGGTCGATCGCCTGGTTGAGTGCATGACGCACCTCAGGCTTGTCGAGCGGCGGGATGGTGGTGTTGTAGCTCATATAGCCGATGTTCAGGCCAGCCTGATCCATCAAGGTCACGTCCTTGTTGGCCTTGATCGTGCCGATGTCGGCAGGATTCGGATAGGGCGCGATGTCGCATTCGCCGGCGAGCACCTTCTGGATGCGGGCGGTCGCGTCAGGGGTGATGGCGAAGACGAGATCGTCGATCTTTTCCTTGCCCTTGAAGTAATCCGGGTTGGCCGCATAGCGGATGACCGAATCCAGCTGGTAGTCGACGAACTGGAACGGACCGGTGCCGATCGGCTTGGTCGAGAAGTCGGCCATCTTGCCGTCTGTTTCCAGCTGGTCGGCATATTCCTTCGACACGATCGAGGCGAAGTCCATGCCGAGATTGGCCAGCATCGGCGCGTTAGGCTCGGTCAGCGTCAGCTTGACGGTCAGGTCGTCGACCTTTTCCCACTTGGCGACGTATTTCGGCATGTCCATGCCGGTGTAGTAGTCCCAGGTCAGGTTCGGCAGGTACTTTTCGCCGTTCCAGGGGTTTTCCTTGTTGAACTGGCGATCGAAGGAAAAGACGACGTCGTCTGCATTGAGGTCACGCGTCGGCTTGAAGAAATCCGTTGTCTGGAACTTCACGCCCGGGTGCAGGTGGAAAGTATAGACCAGGCCGTCGTCCGAGATCTCCCATTTGTCGGCAAGGCCGGGCACAACTTCGGTGCCGCCATGCTTGAACTCGACCAGGCGCGAATAGACGGTACGCGACGAGGCGTCGAAGTCATTGCCGCCCGTCGTGGTACCCGGGTCGAAGTTGGCCGGCGAGGCCTCCGAGCAATAGACCAGCGTCTTGGCATTGGCCACGCCGCCGAGGACGCTTGCAGCCAGCAACGCGGCTGCAAAAGTCAGTTTCTTTTTCATTGAGCACTCCCTGATGTTCTTCCAAGCCCCTCTAGCAGGCTCGCGAAGGGCGCATATAAGCACCGTTTTTCCGGCTTTGGAACTCCCTGTTTGCCTACCCCACCGTAAGCAGAAAATATTTCTCGCTCTTTGCTAGATTTCGGAAAAAATTGGCAAAACTTCCTAATCACGACAATGTTAACGACCGCATTTTTTTATTGATTGCGGGTGTTGGTGGAACAATGATCCACAGGCCGGGAGCTCCTCGCAGCTGTCACGGCGGGCCGAAGGCGGAGGCGACAGCGCGGGACAGATTTTGACGGCAAATCTTTGCCGTTCTGCCGTTGGGGCAAGACTTGCACGGCCGCCGATAGTCGCAATAGATAGATGACACGCCGGATTTCCCGGGAATACGCGACATCGCTGCAGCGGAGGACGCCTCACAATACCGAGGCGGTGCAGCATGGAGCAGGCAACGAACGACTAGGGAGGCTAGAGGTGGCAAAAGCAACAAAGACAACGGCCCCGGCGAAAGCAAAAGCGGCAACCGCTTCAAAACCCGCCGCCGCTGCCGCCAAGCCGAAAGCGCCACCGGCCAAGACCGCCGCCAAGCCTAAGGCAGCCAGCGCGCCGGCGAACGCAAGCGCCAAGCCGGCAGCGAAACCTGCGACCAAGCCCGCGGCCGCGAAGACAGCACCTGTTGCAAAGCCCGCCAGCCCTGCAGCGAAACCGGTGGCGGCAAAGCCGGCCTCAAAACCGGCGCCTAGCCCGGCCAAAAAACTACCGAAGACGCTGACGGCACTTGCCGCAGGCTTGCCGAACAAACCGTGGCTTAAAAGCTATTCGAAAGCCATGCCGGCCGAGATCGGCGCCTTGCCCTACAGTTCCATCGGCGACTTCCTGGTCGGCGCCTGCAAACAGTTTTCCGGCCAGCCGGCATACGTCTGCATGGGCAAGTCGATCTCCTATGCCGAACTCGAGCGGCAATCGGCCGCCTTCGGCGCCTATCTGCAATCGAAGGGTCTGCAGCAGGGCGCCCGCGTGGCGCTGATGATGCCGAACGTGCTGCAATATCCGGTGGCGATGATGGCTGTGCTTCGCGCCGGCTATGTCGTGGTCAACATCAATCCGCTCTACACGCCGCGCGAACTCGAACATCAGCTCAAGGATTCCGGCGCGCAGGCGATCGTCATTCTGGAGAATTTCGCCAGCACCCTGGACGCGGTGATTGCCAGGACTGATGTCAAGCATGTGGTGGTCGCGGCGATGGGCGACATGCTCGGCGGCCTCAAGGGCACGATCGTCAACCTCGTCGTGCGCCGGGTGAAGAAGATGGTGCCGGCCTGGTCGCTGCCCGGCCATGTCAAGTTCAATGCGGCCGTGAAGGCCGGCGCCGGTATCGCCTTCAAGCCAGCCAAGATGGAAGCAAGCGACGTCGCCTTCCTGCAATATACCGGCGGCACCACGGGGATTTCCAAAGGTGCTGTGCTGCTGCACTCCAATGTGCTGTCCAATGTCGCGCAGAACACGCTGTGGCTGCAGGACGCCTACGCGATCAAGCCGAAGCCGGCGCATCTCAACTTCATCTGCGCGCTGCCGCTCTACCATATCTTCGCGCTGACGGTGAACGCGCTGATGGGCATGCAGCAGGGCGCCCAGAACGTGCTCGTTCCCAACCCGCGCGACGTTCCCGGCTTCGTCAAGGAACTGCAGAAATACCCGATGCACATTTTCCCGGGCCTCAACACGCTGTTCAACGCATTGCTCAACAATGAGGATTTCCGCAAGCTCGACTTCAAACCGCTGATCATGACGCTGGGCGGCGGCATGGCGGTGCAGAAGGGGGTTGCCGAGCGCTGGAAGGCGTTGACCGGCAACTCGATCACCGAGGGATACGGGCTGTCGGAGACCTCGCCCGTGGCCACCGCCAACAGGTTCAGCGACAGCAATTTCACCGGCACGATCGGCCTGCCGCTGCCGTCGACCGAGATCGCCATCCGCGACGACGACGGCAACGATCTGCCGCTGGGCGAAGTCGGCGAGATCTGCATCCGCGGTCCGCAAGTGATGGCCGGCTACTGGAACCGGCCGGACGAGACCGCCAAGGTGATGACCAAGGACGGTTTCTTCAAGTCCGGCGACATGGGCTTCATGGACGAGCGCGGCTACACCAAGATCGTCGATCGCAAGAAAGACATGATCCTGGTCTCAGGCTTCAACGTCTATCCGAACGAACTCGAGGAAGTCGTCGCCCAGCATCCGGGCGTGCTGGAAGTGGCGGCAATCGGCGTGCCGGACGAGCATTCGGGCGAGGTACCAAAATTGTTCGTAGTCAAGAAGGACCCGGCGCTAACCGTCGAGGCACTGACCGCCTATTGCCGCGAGAACCTGACCGGCTATAAGCGGCCGAAATACATCGAGTTCCGGACCGAACTGCCGAAGACGCCGGTGGGCAAGATTTTGCGCCGGGCGCTGCGGGAATAATTTGAGCGACGAGTGTAGTCGCGGTGCAGACGACAATCCGCGTTCCGAGGCGGCGACGTTCATCAAGGCGAACATGCGCCTTGCGCCTGTTCCAGCACTTCCCGAAATCCTGCTCTACACAGCCCATCCGGCCAGTGGCCTGAGGCGGCTTGCCGAGCCGCGCCAAAGCGGCGACGCGGACGACGATGCAGTCGCGCTCGAAGACGACGCGCCTGAGCCACAGCCGCCCTACTGGGCCTATGCCTGGGCCGGCGGCGCGGTGCTTGCGCGCTATATACTCGACCATCCGCAAAGCGTGGCCGGCCGCCGCGTGCTCGACCTCGGCGCCGGCTCGGGCCTCGTCGGCATCGCCGCCGCCAAGGCCGGCGCCAGCACGGTGATCGCGGCCGAGATCGACCGCAACGGCGTTGCCGCCATCGGCCTCAACGCCGAGGCCAACGGCGTCGAGATCACCATTGTCGACAAGGACATCACCACGGGCCCGCCGCCGGCGGTCGACCTCGTGCTCGCCGGCGACGTTTTCTACGGCCGTGAGGTCGCTCTGCATGTCACCCCATTCCTCGACCGCTGCCTGGCAGCCGGCATTGAGGTGCTGGTCGGCGATCCCCGCCGCAACGATCTGCCACTGTCCCGGCTGCGGTTGCTGGCTGAGTATACGGTGCCGGATTTTGGTGACGCGAAGGGTGCCGTGATCAGGCCGAGCGGGGTGTTTTCGTTTGAGGCTGAGGGCGCTGATGCGGCAAAGCCCGATCACTGAATGATCGGTTCTACCCAAGCCGACTTACGCCGGCACCGACGTGAACGACTGCCTGGCGCCTCATTTCGGCCGTTGAAGTCAGGCTTGCCACCGCCTTATAGCGGACATTACCGGCGGTCAGGCCGGAGGTCGCGGTCGCGCCGGTAGCACCAGTCAAACGTGTTCTGGAATGACTGCAATTGGCGCGACCGCGCCCGTTGAACGCGCTGCCCCTTCCACCAACTAACGGCCAAGGCTATTCCCGCCGAGCCGAGGGCGTGTCATATAGCGTAGCACGCTCCAGCTCGCTGAGCAGGGCCTCGGCCTCTCTGACGTCGGCGGTTTCGAAACCCTCGGTGAACCAGTCGCGAACGGGTGTCAGAAAACTGTGGGCTTTCTCCCCGGCGCCTCGCTCTGCCCACAGGCGTGCGAGCTGCGTCGCGGCTCGCAACTCCCACCATTTGGCGGCCTGCGCCCGGGCAGTCTCTACCGATTTGCCGAAAGATTCCGCCGCCAAGTCGCCGTCGCGACCAGGCTCGCGCAAAGCAAACTCCCCTTTCAGTCGGTACAGCTCGGCATCAAACCAACGCTCGCCGGTCGAAGTCGCACGCTCGAACGCGTCGTCCAGCACGCGTCGCGCATCTTCAACGCTGCCACTACTAAGGTAAGCCTCAGCCAGAATGGACTCGTAGTACGGCATCATCACCAGGTAACCGGCGTTCACGTCGTGCTCGTAGCAGGATTTGAGGGTCTCGAGGCCTTCGGTTGCATTTCCTTCAGCGATGAGTGCGGCAGCTCGAAAGCCCCGTCCCTTGTTCAACATCGCAGGCATGGCCTTTTCGGACGCGAGAGCAATCAGGCGCTCGCTGTCGCGCCGAAGGGCGAGCCAGTCTTTGCACAAGTGGTAGTAGACGCAGGTGTTGGCGAGAGCCAACACGATCGCGAAGGGCTGGCGCGTTTTCTCCGCGGTTTCCAGACCCTGCCGGCACCGCCGGTACCCCAGCTCGGGGTAGCCCAGAATGAGCAGCGTCCGGGCAAGGTAGAGGTTCGGTCCGGCGTCGGCGATGTCGGCACCGAGCAGAGGATCCAGGTCAAGTGCCCTTGTCGAGACCCGCTGCTCCAGGAAAGAGCGTGCGGTGGCAAAATCGCCCATCCAAAGGGCAACGAATCCGGCTGCGTCCACTCCGATTGGGCCACCCTCGCCGTATGCGCGCGCCGCCGCGCGCATTAGCTCGTTGGCGGCTTCGCGCGCGCGGTCGAGCTCCGCGCGATTGTAGTAACAGAGAAACTCGCCGTAGCTGGCCCGGAGGTTCTCGTGCTCCGCTCCCGTTTGCCCTGCCAGGAATCGGGCGCGAGCATAAGCGGTGCCCGTTTCGACCGCCGCCGTGCCCCTAGCCGCCCGGAGCGCATCCCCGAGCGCAAGGCGGAGCCCGAGTTCAAATCGGTTGCGCTCTAAGCCTTCCGGCAGCGTTTCGAGAAGCGAGAGACCGTTATCAAGCTGGTCCAGCGCTTCCCTTGTCGCCGAGCGCATGATCGCCGTGCGTGCCGCAGCCTGATAATATGGCACTGCCTTCCCGACGAGCCCGGCCCTGCCGTAGTGGCCGGCGATGAGTTCGGGATGAGCTGTGGCTGTGTCCTTGAATCTGTTGACCAGCGCGTCGGCAATCGCGCCGTGCAGTTCCCGGCGGCGCCTTTTGAGGAGCGATCCGTAGGCGGCGTCCTGAATGAGAGCGTGCTTGAAGATGTGTGCCGGGCTGGCCGCGGTGCCGCCGCTCAAAATTAGCTCGGCTCCGATCAGTTCCGAGAGCGCCGTCTCCAGTTCACCGGCAGGCATGTCGCTCACGCTCGCCAGCAGCGCACGATCGAACTCCCGCCCAATCACGGCACCGACTTGCGCGGCATGCCTTGCGGAGGGCGGCAGGCGGTCGAGCCGAGCCATCAGCGCGTCCTGAAGTGTCACGGGAACCGTGACTGCAGGCAGAGATCCCAAAAGGTCGAAGTGATCTCCTGCGTCGACAAGGACGTTGAGATCGCGCATCGCCTTGGTCAATTCCTCGATGAACAGCGGAATGCCGTCGGTGTGCGCGACGATCTCGTTCAAGACTTCCTGCGGAAGACGCTTGCCCGCAACGGCCTCGGCCACTGCGGCCGCCTCAATCGGATCGAGCCGTTCGAGCACGATCCAGTCAACGTGTGCGCCGCTCCAGGCCGGCTTGAACTCCGGCCGGAAAGTGACGAGCAGCAGCACCGGCAATTGGGCGATCCGATCGTTGATCCGATCGACCAGTTCCAGCGTCGTCGGGTCGAGCCATTGTGCGTCCTCGACGACCACGAGCAGCGGATGCCGGGTCGCGAGCCCCTCAACCCAGTTCAGCAGCGCTGCAAACGTCATGGCCTTCCTGTGCTGAGGGGTCAGATCACGTAACGAATGCTGCTCGCCGGTTCGAACGCCGAGCAGATCGGCGATGACAGGGATGGCGCCGCTGGTATCGGACAAAGCCCTTCCCAGAAGATGCTCGAGCTTCCTGAGCTGTGTTTCGTCCGGGTCAATGCTTGCAAACTCTGCGGAGCGCCGGATTTCAGAGATGACGGGCCGTAGCGCCGAGTTCGCGTAGTACGGCGAGGCGTCGAAATGGATTTCCTGGAGCCGGTCCCCTCTCAGTCGATCCCCGAGAAAGCGCACCAGTCGCGATTTTCCGATCCCGGGCTCCCCGGTTACGAGGACACACTGGCCCATCGTTCGCCTGACCCGCCCCCAGCGTTCGAGCAGCAGATCGATCTCGCGGCCTCGGCCGACGAACGGCGTGAGCATCGTGCCGTGAAGTCCCTCGAACCGACTTTCACTGCGCCCGATGCCGTGGACCCGCCAGAGGGCTACCGAGGGGCCGATCCCCTTGATCGGCTGCCTTCCCAGGTCCTCCAGGTCGAAAATCCCTCCGACGAGGTGCCGGGTGGTTTCCGAAATCACAACCTGGTCCGGCCCTGCGGCCTGCTGCAGCCGGGCTGCGAGGTTCGGCGTCTCGCCGACCACCGCCTCCTCCTGCGCTGCACCTTCGCCGACCAAGTCGCCTACCATCACCAGACCCGTGGCAATGCCGACACGCACGCCCAGTGGCTCTTTCGCGGGGGTCGCCAGCTTGGCGACCGCGCCGGCAATGGCGAGCCCGGCCCGCACCGCCCGCTCGGCTTCGTTCTCGTGGGCCCGAGGCCACCCGAAATAGGCTAGGATCCCATCCCCCATGAACTTCGCCACATGGCCATCCACACGCGTGATTTCTGCGGCCACCGCGTTCTGGTACTTCCGGATCACTTCCCCCATCTCTTCCGGGTCCAGCCGACCTGACAATGCGGTCGATCCAACCAGATCGACAAACATCACCGTCAACTGGCGACGTTCTGGCTCCGGGCGGGGCGTTGACCCGGCCGCCGGATTGGGACCCCGCATATCGGGCTTGCCAAGCTCCGCGATCGCGGCCAACACGAGCTTCCTCGGGCCTATCGGCAGCCCCAGCGCTTTGAGGTCCTCATCCAACAGATGCGGGAGCACTTCGGGCGTGATCTCGTTCTTGGCGAAGGCTGTGGCATATTTGCCGAGCCCAAGGCTCGAGAGCCAAGCGGCAATGTCCATGACACCCTCCGTGCAGGCTGAGACAAGCTTAGCACTACGCGGGCGCACGGCGGAACCCCTCCCGGCGTTGCGCTGCTGCCGCCGCGGCAGACGCAGGGAATGGCAACATTCATCCTATCCGCGACATCGAGTTCGGCGTCGACCAATGACTGGAGAGGGTCAGGTCAGGACGATGCTCGCGCTGAGCTGAACGTCCGCTATCGTTCTTCGGACGCCAGAAGCCGCCATTCCGCTGTCGGCCCCATCTCGGCCATTGACGGCAAGTGCCGTTTTGCCGAGGCCTCCCCCGTCAGACCGTCTCCTTGACCCGCGCCGACAGAAAATCCGGCAGATCGGCAACCGAATCCAGAACGACATCGGCGATCGCCGACAGCGATTCCCGCGTGCCGGTGCCGGAGAGCACGCCGATCGCCAGCCCGCAGCCGCCGGCTCGCGCCATCTCCAGGTCGTGGCGGTTGTCGCCGACCATGGCGATCTCGGTCGGCCTCAGCCCGGTCAGGTCGCAAAAGGCGAGGATGGTGTCGGGCGCCGGTTTCGGATTGGCAACCGCGTCATAGCCATAGGCGGCGTCGAAGAGCTGGGCGACGCCGAGCGTGACCATGGTCTTCTCCGCGCCGGCGGTCGAATCATTGGTGGCGACGCCGAGCCGGTAGGTGCGTTTGTGCAGCGCCGTCAGCGCCCCGACGATGCCGGGCAGCGCCACCGCCATCGATGAGCCCTGCACGGAGGTGATCTCGTTGAAGCGGGCGACGGCCAGCATCTGGTCCTCGTCGGACAGGCGCGGGAACCACAGTTCGACGACATCCATGTTGGTGCCGGAAGCGAAGATGGAATCCGGCTTGAAGCGCTTGGCGACAAAATCGAAGCCTGCCGCCGAAAGCAGCCTGTCGGCCTTCCAGCGATCGCCCTCGGCGGCGTCCATGGCCATGAAATCGGCGATGCTGAGCCAGGTCGCGTTGAAATCGACAAGCGTGCCGTCCTTGTCGAACAATATGCCTTTGATGTCCGCCGGGTTTTTCATTGCGCACCCCGCAGCTGCTGGACGCGCGCCACCAGCCCGGCCGTCGATGCGTCGCGCTTGGCGGCGCTCTCCTTGCCTTCCACGACAGGCAAAAGGCCGGTCGCCAGCTCCTTGCCGAGTTCGACGCCCCACTGATCGAACGAATTGATGTTGAACAAAGTGCCTTCGACGAAGACGCGGTGCTCGTAGAGCGCGATCAGCCGGCCGAAAGTGCGCGGATCGAGCTTGCGATAAAGGATGGTCACCGACGGACGATTGCCGGAGAAGACGCGGTGCGGGGCTATTCTGTCGACATCGGCCGGCTTCATGCCCTTGGCCAGCATCTGCGCGCGCGCCTCTTCGAGCGTGCGGCCCTTCATCAACGCTTCCGACTGCGCCAGGCAATTGGCGAGCAGCAGATCGTGCTGGTGCTCGAGATCAGGCTCATGGCCGACGGCGGCGGCGAGGAACTCGACCGGGATGAAATCGGTGCCCTGGTGCAACAGCTGGAAGAAGGCGTGCTGGCCATTGGTGCCGGGCTCGCCCCAGACCAGCGGCCCGGTCGGCGTCGTCACCGGCGTGCCATCGAGGGTGACGCCCTTGCCGTTCGATTCCATGTCGAGCTGCTGCAAATAGGCCGGCAGCCTGGACAGGCGCTGGTCATACGGGATGACGGCACGGGCCGGATAACCGCAGATCACGCGATGCCACCAGCCGACCAGTCCCAGCAGCGCCGGCAGGTTCTTCTGCAGGGGGGCGGTGCGGAAGTGCTCGTCCATCTCATGCGCGCCATCGAGGAAGGCGCGGAAATTGCGCGGGCCGATGGCAATCATCACCGGCAGGCCGATGGCGCCCCACAGCGAATAGCGGCCGCCGACCCAGTCCCAGAAGCCGAACACGCGATCGGCCTCAATGCCGAATTTGGCCACCAGGTCGAGCGCGGTCGAGACGGCGGCAAAATGCTTGCCGACGGCTTCCTTGCCCAGCGCCTTCTGCACCCAGTCACGCGCCGTCTGCGCATTGGTCATCGTCTCGACCGTGGTGAAGGTCTTCGAGGCAATGATGAACAAGGTGGTTTCGGCGGAAAGGCCCTTCAGCGTGTCGTGGATATGGGCGCCGTCGATGTTGGAGACGTAGTGCGCGCGCGGGCCGTCGTGATAGGGGGCGAGCGCCAGCGTCGCCATGGCCGGGCCGAGATCTGAGCCGCCAATGCCGATGTTGACGATGTCGGTGATCTTCTTGCCGGTGGCGCCGGCGGCCTTACCCGAGCGAATGGCGTCGGCAAAGGCGCCCATGGCGTCGAGCACGGCAAGCACATCCGCCTTGACGTCCTGGCCGTCGACGGTGACGCCCTTGCCCGAGAGGTTGCGCAGCGCCGTGTGCAGCACGGCGCGGTCCTCGGTGATGTTGATCTTCTTGCCGGAAAACATTGCCGCGCGGCGCCCTTCGAGGTCGGCGGCGCCGGCGAGCTTTTCAAGCAGCTCCATGGTGTGCTGGTCGACCGCGCATTTCGACCAGTCGAGCAGAAGGTCGTCGTCGCTGGCCGAGAATGTCTCGAAGCGCTTGGGGTCGGCGGCAAAAGCCTCGCGCATCGTGCCCGATGCCGCCGCGCGCGCAGCATGCAAGGCGACAAGCTGTTTGTCGAAGGAGGAATGATCCACTGCCGGCTCCTGATACTTTTCATGACATCTTATCAGACCGGATGTTTCCGGCGCGTGTCGCGCTGGAGTTATTGAGCCGAATTCCATTTCTTTCAATGCGTGGGGATGACGCAGTGCAACATAGCGGGGTGGCGCGACGACGCTGCGCGTCGCGCTGGCGGGATGAACGCAAGCGTCACCCGGGAAAACGCCACGCGACGACGCTTCGCGTCGCGCTGGCGTCGCGTGGGGATGGACACTCCGCATTATCCCAGCGATGCGACGACGCTTCGCGTCGCGCATAGATCACTGGCATAAATCCCAGCGATCAGAAAAATTGATTGGCGCAACCCCTTGTGCCACGGTTACCTTCCGCTGGTCCAGCCAAGCAAAAAAGTTTGGCCATCGAGGAACATCTTCCATGCCACAGCGTAACGACACGGCCATATGGTCCGGCCTGTTCCGGATTTCGGCGGAATCGGGTCAGACCCTGCAGGCGCAGATCCGCCAGGCGATCGTCGCCGCCATCCTCGACCGGCAGATCGCCGCTTCTATGCCGCTTCCGTCCTGCCGCATCCTGGCAGAAAAACTCGGCGTCGCGCGCGGCACCGTGGTGCTGGCGTTCCAGCAATTGGTAGACCAGGGTTTCCTGGTGGCGCGCGAACGGCGCGGCCATTTCGTCAATCCCGATGTGCTGGCCACCCCCGCCAAGCCGCACCAGAAGGCGCCGGACCAGCAGAACGAGATCGACTGGAAGGCGCGCCGACAGATCGCCGCCAGCGACATGCCGCCGCCGGCCAAGCACGACAACTGGATCAAGTCATCCTACCCCTTCGTCTACGGCCAGTTCGACCCGGCGCTGTTCCCGACCGCCGAATGGCGCGAGTGCAACCGCATGGCGCTGGCGGTGCTCGAGATCCGTAACTGGGCCTCCGACATGGTCGATCGCGACGATCCGCTGCTGATCGAGCAGATCCAGGCGCGGCTCTTGCCGCGGCGCGGCATTTTCGCCAATCCGGACGAGATCATCGTCACGCTCGGCGCGCAGAACGCGCTCTATATGCTGGCGACGCTGCTGATGACCAAGGGTTCGAAAGTGGCGATGGAAGACCCGGGTTATCCCGACGCCCGCTCGATCTTCCGGCTGGCGGGCGCCGATATCCAGCCAGTCCCGGTCGACCAGTCCGGCATCGTTACCTCGTCTATCCCGCAAGATTCGGGCTTTGTCTTCGTCACACCGAGCCACCATTGCCCGACAATGGTGCCGCTGTCGGCGGAGCGGCGGCAGGACCTGCTGGCGCGCGCCAACCGCCACAACCAGATCATCATCGAGGACGGCTATGACAGCCAGCTTCTCGACGAGGCGCCGCAGCAGGCGCTGAAGAGTCTCGATCGCTCGGGCCGCGTCGTCTATGTCGGCTCTATGTCGAAGACGCTGGCTCCGGGGCTGCGGCTTGGCTACATCGTCGCCTCCGCCGGGCTGATCTCCGAACTGCGCGCGCTGCGCCGCTTCATGCTCAGGCATCCGCCGGCCAACAACCAGCGCGCCGTAGCGCTCTTCCTGTCGCTCGGCCATCACGAGGCGCTGGTGCGTCGACTGTCGACGGCCTTCGATGAGCGGCGCAAGCGTCTGGTCCATGCGATTTCCGCATTCCTGCCGGAGTGGCGTTCGACCGACTCGGCCGGCGGCACATCGCTCTGGCTGGAAGGGCCGCGCGGCACCGATTCGCGCGGGCTGGCCGAGGCCGCGGCGTCGCGCAGCGTTATTATCGAGCCCGGCGATCGCTTCTTCGACCGCACCGAAAAGCCGTCGCGTTTCATGCGGTTGGGCATCTCCTCGATCGCCCTGCAGCACATCGAGCCGGGCATTCGCGAGCTTGCGACGGCGGCCGGACGCAGGCCGGCAGCAGCCTAATACATTGGTTGATTTGTGAAGGGAGCCGGCGCAAGCCGGCTCCCTTTCGCTTGGCGCCATCGCCCCCCGCTTTAGCTCTCTGGCATATTCGACCATAGTAGCTGGCCCATAGGCTGTGCCAATACCGGCGGCATAGTCGGCTGACAGAGGGACGAAGCAGGCCGACGGTGGACCAACCACCGCGTCCGGTTTCGCAAGATGAAGGTGGAGTGCCTCCCATGTCAGTGGCTGTTGAGAAGCAGGATGAGGCTCTTAAAGAGGCGTCAGCCGACCAGCGTTCGCGCCGATCCGGCGGGCGCGAAGCGCGCCGCGCGATGCGGGCTGCACCCTTGGCCGACGACATCAGGCCGGTGCGCGCCGGCCTTGAAGGCGGCAGCTACGGGCCGCTGAGCCAGAATGACAAGGAGCGCATCCATGAAGCGGTGCTGACGCTGATGGAGACCGTCGGCTTCGCCAATGCCATTCCCTCCTGCATCGAGGCGCTGACCACTGTCGGCGCGACCTATGGCGATGACGGGCGTGTCCGTTTCCCGCGCGGCCTCGTGCTGGACACAATCAAGAAAGCGGCGCGGAATTTCACGCTGCACGGCCAGGACCCCCGGCATGACATGCTGATCCAGGGCAAACGCGTGCATTACGGCACGGCTGGTGCCGCCGTGCATCTGGTCGATGTCGAAAAGCGCGAATACCGCGAGTCGCTGGTGCAGGACATCTATGACGCCGCCCGGCTTGTCGAAGGGCTCGACAACATCCATTTCTTCCAGCGGCCGATGGTGCCGCGCGACATTCCCGATCCGCTCGAAATGGACTTCAACACGCTCTACGCCTGCGTGATGGGAACGTCGAAGCATGTCGGCACCTCGTTCACAGTGCGCGAGAACGTGCAGCCGGCGCTGGAAATGCTGTATGCGATCGCCGGCGGCGAGGAGAATTTCCGCGCCCGGCCCTTCGTCTCCAACTCCAACTGCTTCGTCGTGCCGCCGATGAAATTCGCCGAGGATGCCTGCGGCGTGCTCGAGGCTTGCGTCGAGGGCGGCATTCCGATTCTTTTGCTGTCGGCCGGCCAGGCCGGCGCCACCGCCCCGGCGGCGATTGCCGGCGCGGTGGTCCAGGCAGTGGCCGAGGTGCTGGTCGGCCTCGTCTATGTCAACGCCATCAAGCCGGGGCATCCGGCGATCTTCGGCACATGGCCATTCGTCTCCGACCTTAGGACCGGTGCGATGTCGGGCGGTTCGGCCGAGCAGGCGGTGCTGACTTCGGCCTGTGCGCAGATGGCGCAATTCTACGACCTGCCGGGCGGTTCGGCCGCCGGCATGACGGATTCGAAACTGCCCGACATCCAGTCCGGCTATGAAAAAGGCATTACCGATGTGATGGCTGGCCTGGCCGGCCTCAACCTCGTCTATGAATCGGCCGGCATGCATGCCTCGCTGCTCGGCTTCTGCCTGGAAAGCCTGATCATCGACAACGACATGCTGGGCCACTGCCTGCGCTGCGTGCGCGGCATCGAGGTGACCGATGAGGCGCTGTCGATCGACACCATCACTGAAGTCTGCCTGAATGGCCCGGGCCACTATCTCGGCAATGAGCAGACGCTGCGGCTGATGCAGACCGAGTATTTCTATCCAGCCGTCGGCGACCGCTTTTCGCCGAAGGAATGGAACGAGAAGGGTCGGCCCGACATCCTGCAGCGGGCGATCATCGAGAAGAAGCGTGTGCTGGCCGAGCGCTTTCCCCGTCATGTGCCGAAGCCGCTCGACGACAAACTGCGCGCCCGCTTCGGCGAGATGATCAAGCTGCCGCGCAGTGGCATGGGTGGGTAAGCCTAGCCTTACGAAATCAGTCCGCGCTTAGCCCAAATCGCTCGACGACCCCGGCGCTGATCAATTTGCCATGCAGCGCCATCAGCACGACCTGCGCATCCAGACTGTCGCCGGTTTCAAGCGCTGCTTCGATGCGGCGCTCCGCGTCCAGCCGTCGCTCCGGCCCGTTGGCCTGCTCGAATGTTTGCGGCCCGGCGATACAATAGCCGAACAGCTGCGCCACGGACCGATAGGCCTCCGGGGGCGGTTCGTCCGGCCAATGGTCTTTCATCAGATTGACGATGGTGAGTTTCACGCCCTCGGGAACAAGCGCCGGATGAAGGTCGGCCGCGCGTAGCGCGTTGTCGAGTTCCCGCAAATCACCCGAGCGGCCGAAGATGCCGAGGAAACCGAGGGAAGAGCGCCGTTTTGCCATGATGGTCTCATCCCTGTGCAGGACGCTTCAAGATGACGTATCTGTAGGTCCGGTCCGACCGATACAAGAGCGCCGCCAAGAGAAAAGGCGGCCTGCCCGATGGCAAGCCGCCTTTGATTTTGCCAAGCACCGTTGCTCAGTGATTGTCCCTCGGCACGCCCCTGGTGTGCGCCACATCCTGGTATTTCACCGCCGGCTTGAGCACCATTCCCTGGTCGAACTGGTCAACCATGCCGCGCTGGATCTCCTGCCACGGCGTCTGGTGCTGCGGATAGTGGAAGCCGCCATTGCCCTGCAGTGCTGCGCGCCGCTTGGCGATCTCGTCGTCGCTGACGAGGATGTTGGCGGTGCCTTTGCGTAGGTCGATGCGCACGCGGTCGCCGGTCTTGAGGAGTGCCAGGCCGCCGCCGATGGCGGCTTCCGGCGAGGCGTTGAGGATCGACGGCGAGCCCGATGTGCCCGACTGGCGGCCGTCCCCGATGCAGGCCAGAGCGTGGATGCCCTTCTTGATGAGATAGGCGGGCGGCTGCATGTTGACGACTTCGGCGCCGCCGGGATAGCCGATCGGGCCGGCGCCACGCATGAACAGGATGGTGTGCTCGTCGATGCCTTGCGCCGGATCGTCGATTCGGGCGTGATAGTCTTCCGGCCCGTCGAAGACCATGGCATTACCTTCAAAGGCTTCCGGGTCCTTCGGGTTGGACAGATAGCGTTCGCGGAATTCCGGCGAGATGCCGCTGGTCTTCATGATCGCCGACTCGAACAGATTGCCGCTGAGGTTGATGAAGCCGGCATTGACTTTCAGCGGCTTGTCGACGCTGCGGATGACGTCGGAATTCTCGTTGGCGACACCCTTGCAGTTGTCGCCGATCGATTTGCCATTCACGGTCACGGCGTCGGGATGCGGCAGCACGCCGGCCTTCATCAACTCGGCGATCACCGCCGGCACGCCACCGGCATGGTGGTAGTCCTCGCCGAGATACTCGCCGGTCGGCTGCAGATTGACGAGCAGCGGCACGTTGAGGCCAATTTTCTGCCAGTCGTCATTGTTGAGCGGCACGCCGAGATGGCGGGCGATCGCATTGAGATGGATCGGCGCATTGGTCGAGCCGCCTATCGCCGAATTGACGACGATAGCATTCTCGAACGCCTGACGCGTCATGATGTCGGAGGGCTTCAGATCCTCATGCACCATCTCGACGATGCGCTTGCCTGTCTCGTAGGAAATCTGGCCACGTTCGCGGTATGGCGCCGGAATGGCGGCCGAACCCGGCAGTTGCATGCCGAGCGCCTCGGCCAGCGAATTCATCGTGGTGGCGGTGCCCATGGTATTGCAATAGCCGGTCGACGGCGCCGAGGAGGCAACGATGTCCATGAACTCGTCATAGTCGATCTCGCCGGCCGAGAGGCGCTGACGCGATTCCCAGACGATGGTGCCGGACCCCGTGCGCTTGCCCTTGTGCCAGCCATTGAGCATCGGGCCGACCGAGAGCGCGATTGCCGGAATGTTGACGGTGGCGGCCGCCATCAAAAGCGCCGGCGTGGTCTTGTCGCAACCGATGGTGAGCACGACGCCGTCGAGCGGATAGCCGTAGAGCACCTCGACCAGGCTGAGATAGGCAAGGTTGCGGTCAAGGGCTGCCGTCGGGCGCTTGCCGGTCTCCTGGATCGGATGGCAAGGGAATTCGAAGGGGATGCCGCCCATCGAGACGATGCCTTCGCGCACGCGCTTGGCCAGTTCGATATGGTGGCGATTACAGGGCGACAGATCCGAACCGGTCTGGGCGATGCCGATCAGCGGCTTGCCCGACATCAGCTCGGCCCGCGTCAGCCCGTAATTCAGGTATCGCTCGAGATAGAGCGCGGTCATGCCCGGATTGTCGGGATTGTCGAACCACTCCTGCGAGCGAAATTTCTTCTTCTTGGTGGGGGCGCCTGCCATCGTGGTCTCCGTATTTGTAAGACAAATCGATATGGCAACGCGCCGTGGCAGGCAAGAGGTCACGCGAGCGCACCCAGACTTTGGTGCGATAGACAGGCGTCGGACCCTGAGTTAGGCCTTTTCGGAGCAACGCGGGAGGGTATCGATGGCTTTGGTGATCGAAGGCGAGGAACGCATTGCCGCCGCCCTGCAGAAAGTCTGGGAAGCGCTGAACGATCCTGACGTGCTGCGGGAAAGCATTCCCGGGTGTCAGAACCTGGAGATGAAATCGCCGACCGAAATGGCGGCGACGGTCGTGGTGAAGATCGGCCCGATCAAGGCGACCTTCAACGGCGAGGTGACGTTGAAGAATTTGAAGCCGCCGCACGCCTACACCATACAGGGCGAAGGCAAGGGCGGCATTGCCGGCTTCGCCAAGGGCGGCGCCGACGTGACGCTGACGGCCGACGGGCCGGATGCGACGGTGCTGAAATACGCCGCCAAGGCCGATGTCGGCGGCAAGATCGCCCAGCTCGGCAGCCGTCTCATCGAATCGACGTCGAAGAAACTGGCGGGACAGTTCTTTTCGAATTTTGGGGAGAAGGTGGGCGGCTAGATCCCTCCCCCTTGAGGGGAGGGTGCCGCGCGAAGCGCGGGGGGGGGGGTCGCCTCAGCTGCCTCAGCCTGAATTGGGTTGCCTCGAACTCATAAAGAAATAGCGCCCGAGCGCTTCACCGCGGACCCCACCCGCCCCTTCGGGCCACCCTCCCCTCAAGGGGGAGGGATATCAGCGCTACTCGAAAATGATGCTCGGCACCGCTGCTTCGACCGCGCCGCGCTCTTCGTTGACCCGCTCCCAGACCTTCGACGCGATATCGCGATAGATCTTCGCCTCGGGGCTATCGGGCTTCGACGCCACCACCGGTGCGCCTTCATCCGAGCTTTCGCGAATGCCCATTTCCAGCGGCACTTCGCCAAGGAAGGTCACGCCGAGGCGCTCGGCCTCGCGCCGCGCCCCGCCATGGCCAAAGATGTCGTAGCGCTTGCCGGTATCGGGAGCGACGAAATAGCTCATATTCTCGACTATGCCGAGCAGCGGCACGTCGACCTTCTTGAACATGTTCAACCCCTTGCGGGCGTCGATCAGGGCCAGATCCTGCGGCGTCGAGACGATGACGGCGCCGGCCAGCGGCACCTGCTGGGCCATGGTCAGCTGGGCGTCGCCGGTGCCGGGCGGCATGTCGACGACGAGCACGTCGAGCCGGCCCCATTCTACTTCGCGCAGCATCTGCGTCAGCGCCGACATCACCATCGGGCCGCGCCAGATCATTGGCGTCTCCTCGTCGACGAGGAAGCCCATCGACATCACCTTGAGGCCGTAATTCTCCATCGGTTTCAGGATTTTGCCGTCGACCGTCTGCGGCCGGCCATGGATGTTGAGCAGCCTGGGCATGGACGGGCCATAGATGTCGGCATCGAGCACGCCGACGCGCAGACCGTTGGCGGCGAGCCCGAGCGCGATGTTGACGGCGGTGGTCGACTTGCCGACGCCGCCCTTGCCGGACGCAACCGCGATAATCGCCTCGATGCCGGGCACGCCACGCTTGCCCGAGCTTTGAGATGCCGGGGCGTGCGGAGCCGCGCGTGGCGCAACTGGCGGAGCCGGCGGTGCGGGCCTGGGCGCGGCGCGCGCCGGCACCGGCGCCTCCATGCCGCCGCCCTTCCTTTCAGCCGTCAGCGCGACGACGGCGCCGGCGACACCGGGAATCGCCTTGACGACGCGCTCGGCGGCGGCGCGCAGCGGCTCCATCTCCTGCGCACGGGCAGCTGGAACGGTGATCGAGAAGAACACTTTTGAATCGGCGATGAAAATCTCCGAAACCATGCCGAGGTCGACGATGTTGCCGGTGAAGTCCGGCCCATTGACCGTCTTCAGACGCTCGGTGACGATTTCCTTGGTGACGGACATGACAATTCTTTCCTTATGCGGCTTGCGCTTCAGATAATGCAGTTTCCGAACGGAACCAAGGCGTGGAGCAACAGCTGCGTCGACCTGCCCCGGAAACCGGCACTCGACAGGCGACGGGTCGCCAACTGGCCGCGCGACCCTATTTTGAGGATCAAGGCGCAAACCGGGAAGGAGACAATCATGCTCGCAAACAGCAATGCAGCCGCCAACCTCGCGGTCAAGGATCTGGCCCGGGCGAGGGCTTTCTATGAAGACATTCTGGGTTTGACGGAAGTTCACAGCGAAGGTGGCGAACTGATCGTCTACAAAAGCGGCGATACCAGCCTCAACGTCTATCATTCGAAGTTCGCCGGGACCAACAAAGCGACGGCGGTGACCTGGATGGTCGGCGACGAGATCGGCAATATCGTCAAGGCGTTGAGATCGAAGGGCGTCGCCTTCGAACATTACGAGATGCCGGGCCTGACGATCGTCGATGATGTCCATGTCGGCCACGATATGAAAGTCGCGTGGTTCAAGGACCCGGACGGCAACATCCTGAACCTGGTGGACCGATAGCCCGCATTCCCGGCGCTCACGCCGTCTGGCGCCCGTGCCCGGCACCGGCTAGCTTGCGCCAATGATCGACAAGCTGGAATTCTTCATCGCGCTGGCCAAGGAGGAGCATTTCGGTCGCGCGGCTGATGTGTGCGGCGTCACCCAGCCGACGCTTTCGGCGGCGATCAAGCAGCTGGAGGAGCAGCTCGGCGTTATGCTGGTGCTGCGCGGCTCGCGCTTCCAGGGGCTGACGCCGGAAGGCAAGCAGGTGCTGGCGTGGGCGCGCCGCATCGTCGGCGACAGCCGTGCCATGAAGGAAGAGATGCGGGCGGCACGCCACGGCCTTTCGGGGCGCATCCGCATCGCGGCGATCCCCACCGCTTTGGCGATGGTGGCGCGGCTGACGACGCCATTCCGGGCAAAGCACCCCGGCGTCACCTTCTCGATCCTGTCGCGCACCTCGATCGAGGTGCTGTCGCTGCTTGGCAATTTCGACGTCGATGCCGGCATCACCTACCTCGACAACGAGCCGCTCGGCCGCGTCATCAGCGTGCCGCTCTATGACGAGCGCTACCAGCTGATCACCGCTGTCGGAAATCCGTACTCCGACCGCGACAAAGTGACGTGGGCCGAACTCAGCCAGCTGCCGCTCTGCCTGTTGACGCCGGACATGCAGAACCGCCGCATCATCGACCAGCATCTGGCCGAGGCCGGCGTCGAGATGCGGCCCACGCTGGAATCCAATTCAATGATCGTGCTGTTCTCGCATATAAGGACCGGCAAATGGTCGTCGATCATGCCGCTCAACCTTGCGGAAACATTCGGCTTTTCCGAGCCGATCCGGGCCATCCCGATCGTCGAGCCGGATGCCAGGCACACCGTCGGGCTGGTGGCCGCGCCGCGCGAGCCGCACACGCCGCTGGTGCAGGCGCTGCTGGACGAGGCGATGGCGCTGGCAGACGATTTCCGCAACCACCGCTAGGCTAGACAATGCAGGCTGACGGGTTTCGATAGAAAATTTCTATCAAGCAACGGATCAGCTTTATTGATTTCGGGGGTTTCCTCTGATTTCGTAAGCACTTAGCGCGAGACCGCTATCGACCAGGGAGGGCGCTGCATGACGATGCAGCCTGCAAGTACCGAGATCCAGTCGCGCACGGCCGCGATCATCCAGGAGCTGAAGGACCTCGAGGGTCCACTGCTGCCGATCCTCCACGGCATCCAGGAAGAATTTGGCCACGTACCGCAGGACGCCGTGCCGGTCATCGCCGATGGGTTGAACCTGTCGAGGGCCGAGGTGCACGGTGTCGTGACCTTCTATCATGATTTTCGCGCCAGCCCGGCCGGCCGGCACGTGCTCAAGCTCTGCCAGGCGGAAGCCTGCCAGTCGATGGGTTCGGATGCGATCGCCGCAAAGGTCAAGCAGCTGCTCGGCATCGATTTCCATGAGACCACCCGCGACGGATCGGTTACACTTGAGCCTGTCTATTGCCTCGGGCTTTGCGCCTGTTCACCGTCGGCGATGCTGGATGGTGAGGTGATCGGGCGGCTCGATGACGAGAAGATCGAAGAGATCGTCGCGGAGGTACGCTCATGATCCCGCGCATCTACATTCCAGGTGACTCCGGCGCGCTGGCGCTCGGCGCCGAAAAGGTCGCCAAGGCGATTCGTGCGGAACTGGCCGAACGGGGCATCGAGGCCAAGATCGTGCGCAACGGCTCGCGCGGCGCCTATTTCCTCGAACCGATGGTCGAGGTCGCGACCGCCGAGGGCCGCGTCGCTTACGGGCCGGTGAAGCCTTCCGATGTCAAGAGCCTGTTCGACAGCGGCTTCCTCAAGGGTGGCCATCACAAGCGCTGGCTGGGCGCGCCAGACAAGATCCCGTTCCTGGCCAAGCAGACGCGCCTGACCTTCGCGCGTTGCGGCATCAACGACCCGCTGTCGCTCGACGCCTACAAGTCGCTCGGCGGACTGAAGGGCCTGCAGAACGCGGTGGCTATGGCGCCGCTCGACATCGTCAAACAGGTCACGGAATCGGGCTTGCGCGGTCGCGGCGGCGCTGGCTTCCTGACCGGCATCAAGTGGAAGACGGTGCTTGATACCGCCGGCGAGCGCAAATACATCGTTTGCAACGCCGACGAAGGCGACAGCGCCACCTTTGCCGACCGCATGATCATGGAGGGCGACCCCTTCGTGCTCATCGAAGGCATGACGATTGCCGGCATCGCCACGGGCGCAACCAAAGGCTTCGTCTATATCCGCTCGGAATATCCGCATGCGGTGGCTGTCATGAACAAGGCTGTCGAGGTCGCCCGCAAGGCAGGCGTGCTGGGCGTCAACGTGCTGGGTTCGCCCAACGCCTTCGACATGGAAATCCGGGTCGGCGCCGGCGCCTATGTCTGCGGCGAGGAAACTTCGCTGCTGAACAGCCTTGAAGGCAAGCGCGGTGTGGTGCGCGCCAAGCCACCGCTGCCGGCGATCCAGGGATTGTTCGGCAAGCCGACGGTGATCAACAACGTCATCTCGCTGGCTTCGGTGCCGATCATCATGGACAAGGGTGCCGCCTTCTACAAGGATTTCGGCATGGGCCGCTCGCGCGGCACCATCCCGATCCAGATTGCCGGCAACGTCAAGCAGGGTGGCCTGTTCGAAACTGCTTTCGGCCTGACGCTCGGCGAAATCGTCGACGACATCGGCGGCGGCACAGCGACTGGCCGGCCGGTGAAGGCAGTGCAGGTCGGCGGCCCGCTCGGTGCCTATTTCCCGCGCGCGCTGTTCGACACGCCGTTCGACTACGAAGAGTTTGCGAAGCGTGACGGGCTGATCGGCCATGCCGGCATCACCGTGTTCGACGATACGGCCGACATGCTGAAGCAGGCGCGCTTCGCCATGGAATTCTGCGCCATCGAAAGCTGCGGCAAGTGCACGCCCTGCCGCATAGGCTCGACACGTGGGGTGGAGACCATCGACAGGCTTGCCGCCGGCATCGAGCCGGAAAAGAATCTGGCTCTGGTCACCGATCTCTGCAACACGATGAAGTTCGGATCGCTCTGCGCGCTGGGCGGCTTCACGCCCTACCCGGTGATGAGCTCGATCACCCACTTCCCCGAAGATTTCAAGCCCGCGCCGGCGCGCGTGGCTGCTGAATAGGAGCTGGCGGATGAATATCAAGGCCGACTTCCCGACACTCATCGAAGAACTCGACTACGGAACCCCGGAATCGAAGGCGCAAAAGCAAGTCACGCTGATCGTCGACGGCCGCAGCATCAGCGTGCCGGAGGGTACGTCGATCATGCGCGCGGCGATGGAAGGCGGGGTCGAGATCCCAAAACTCTGCGCCACGGACATGTTGGACTCGTTCGGCTCCTGCCGCGTTTGCCTCGTTGAGATCGAAGGGCGCGGCGGCACGCCGGCATCCTGCACGACGCCGGTCGGCGAAGGCATGGTGGTGCGCACGCAGTCCGAGCGGCTCGACGCCATCCGCCGCGGCGTCATGGAGCTTTACGTCTCCGACCATCCGACCGGCTGGAACGAGAAGGCCGGTACCGGCGCCAGCGAGTTCGACGTTGTGGCGAAGTCGGTCGGCCTGACCGAGAACCGCTTCGGCATCGAGGGCCGAAACCACGTCAAGCAGGAAAACGGCGTGGCGCCGGGCCATGGCTCGCTGGCGGTCGACTACATCGCCCGCGATGAGTCCAACCCTTATTTCACCTATGATCCGGCGCAATGCATCGTCTGCTCGCGCTGCGTGCGGGCCTGTGAGGAGGTGCAAGGCACCTTCGCGCTGACGATCGAGGGCCGCGGTTTCGAATCGCGCATGGTCGCCGGCATGCATGAGGATTTCATCGCCTCCGAATGCGTGTCCTGCGGCGCCTGCGTGCAGGCCTGTCCGACCGATGCGCTGCGTGAAAAGACCGTGCTTGAGAAAGGCATGCCCGAGCGCTCCGCGGTCACCACCTGTGCCTATTGCGGCGTCGGCTGCTCTTTCAAGGCCGAAGTGAAGGGCGACGAAGTCATTCGCATGATGCCCTACAAGGACGGCAAGGCGAACCACGGCCACTCCTGCGTGAAGGGCCGTTTCGCCTATGGCTACGCGACCCACAAGGACCGCATCCTGTCGCCGATGATTCGGGAAAAGGTCAGCGATCCCTGGCGCGAGGTGAGCTGGGAAGAGGCGATCGCCCATACCGCCAAGGAATTCCGCCGTATCCAATATCAATACGGACGCACCTCGATCGGCGGTATCACGTCCTCGCGCTGCACGAATGAGGAGACCTATCTGGTGCAGAAGCTGGTGCGCCAAGGGTTCCGAAACAACAATGTCGACACCTGCGCCCGCGTCTGCCACTCGCCGACCGGCTACGGCCTCGGCCAGACCTATGGCACCTCGGCCG
This sequence comes from Mesorhizobium sp. WSM4306, assembly GCF_007003975.1. GTDB lineage: Bacteria > Pseudomonadota > Alphaproteobacteria > Rhizobiales > Rhizobiaceae > Mesorhizobium. The sequence continues at coordinate 43,476 of NZ_VFTC01000018.1, read as the reverse complement.
GCACCCAGGATTTCGATTCCGTCGACTTCACCGATGTCGCCGTCATCATCGGCGCCAATCCGGCTTCCGCGCATCCTGTGTTTGCTTCACGGCTGAAGAAGCGCCTGCGCCAGGGCGCCAAGCTGATCGTGCTCGATCCGCGCCGTACCGAAATGGTCAAGTCGCCGCATATCGAGGCCGACTACCACCTGCCGCTGAAGCCCGGCACCAACGTGGCGGTGCTGACGTCGCTCGCACATGTCATCGTCACCGAAGGGCTTTTCGACGAAGCCTTCATCCGTGAACGCTGCGACTGGACGGAGTTCCAGGACTGGGCCTCCTTCGTCGCTTTGCCGGAGAACAGCCCCGAGACCGTCGGCAAGCTGTCCGGCGTCGACCCGGAGCTGATCCGGGGTGCTGCGCGGCTTTATGCCAAGGGCGGCAACGGCGCGATTTATTACGGCCTCGGCGTCACCGAACACAGCCAGGGCTCGACCACGGTTATGGCGATCGCCAACCTTGCCATGGCGACCGGCAATATCGGCCGCCCGGGCGTCGGCGTGAACCCGCTGCGCGGCCAGAACAATGTGCAGGGCTCGTGCGACATGGGCTCGTTCCCGCATGAACTGCCGGGCTACCGCCACATCTCCGGCGAGGCGGTGCGCGACATCTACGAGACTTTGTGGGGCGTGAAGCTCGACGACGAACCGGGCCTGCGCATCCCCAACATGCTGGATGCCGCTGTCGACGGCTCCTTCAAAGGCATCTACATCCAGGGCGAGGATATCCTGCAGTCCGACCCCGACACCAAGCATGTCGCGGCCGGCCTGGCGGCGATGGAATGCGTAGTGGTGCACGACCTGTTCCTCAACGAGACAGCGAACTACGCGCATGTCTTCCTGCCGGGCTCGACCTTCCTGGAGAAGGACGGCACCTTCACCAATGCCGAGCGCCGCATCAACATGGTGCGCAAGGTCCTGGAGCCGAATGCGCGGTACGCGGACTGGGAAGCGACGCAGGAGCTTGCCCGTGCGATCGGGCTTGACTGGAACTACCAGCATCCCTCCGAGATCATGGACGAGATCGCCAAGACGACGCCAAGCTTCGCCGGCGTCTCCTTCGATCTGCTCGACCGTGTCGGATCGGTGCAATGGCCCTGCAACGAGAAGGCCCCGCTCGGCACGCCGATTATGCATATCGACGGCTTCGTGCGCGGCAAGGGCAAATTCATCCGCACCGAGTATGTGGCGACCGACGAGCGGACCGGGCCGCGTTTCCCGTTGCTGCTGACCACCGGCCGCATCCTCAGCCAGTACAATGTCGGTGCACAGACAAGGCGTACCGAAAACGTCATGTGGCACTCGGAAGACCGGTTGGAAATCCATCCGCACGACGCCGAGAACCGCGGCCTGCGCGATGGCGACTGGGTGCGGTTGACCAGCCGCTCGGGTGAGACGACGCTGCGTGCGCTGATCACCGACCGCGTGTCGCCGGGTGTGGTCTACACTACGTTCCACCATCCGGACACGCAGGCCAACGTCATCACCACCGACTTCTCCGACTGGGCGACCAATTGTCCGGAGTACAAGGTGACCGCGGTGCAGGTCGGCGCGTCGAACGGGCCTTCGGACTGGCAGCGCGACTACAACGAGCAAGCCGAGCAGAGCCGCCGCATCGCTCGGCTGCAGGCGGCCGAGTAGTCTTGGCCGCGCGCCGCAAAGCGACGACGCAGACCTCGCGGCTGGCGCACCGCGCCAGCGGCACGACCTCGGCCAACCGAATGGTGCCGGAGGAGACGCCGGTGGCGTTCTCCTTTGCTGGCACCACCCATGCGGTGATGATGGCGAGCCCGGCCGATTTCGAGGATTTCGCGCTCGGCTTCTCGCTGACCGAAGGCATCATCGCAGATCCCCGGGAGATCGAGGCGATCGAGGTCGAGGACCACGGCGCCGGCATCGACATCCAGATCCGGCTCAAGGACCAAGCCAACACCCGCTTCGAGGCGCGGCGCAGGCGCTTGGCAGGACCGGTCGGCTGCGGGTTGTGCGGCATCGAGTCCATTGAAGAAGCGATGCGCTCGGTCGACAAGGTCGGTGCGTCCAAGCTTACGCTTGAAGCCGATGACATTGTTCGTTCGGTCAGGCTGCTGTCGAAGGTGCAGCCTCTGCATTCGGAAACCGGCGCCGTGCACGCTGCGGGCTTCTATGTACCGGGCAAAGGCATCGTCATGGCGCGCGAGGATGTCGGCCGCCACAATGCGCTGGACAAGCTGGCCGGCGCGCTGGCGAAGGCCGGCATTTACGGTGCCTCCGGTGCTGTCGTCGTGACCAGCCGCGTTTCGGTCGAGATGGTGCAGAAGACGGCGGCCATCGGCTCTTCCTTCATCATGGCCGTGTCGGCGCCGACCGCGCTTGCCATCCATACCGCTGATGAGGCCGGCATGACGCTGGTGGCGCTGGTGCGCGGCGACGATTTCGATGTTTTCACCCACCCGGAACGGGTGGTCTTGGGAGTTGCCCAGCATGTCGCATGACGAAGACCACATCACGAGCACCAGGGAAAAGCTGGTGCGGATGGCCAATCAGATCGCCGCCTTCTTCCATTCCAGGCCGCGCGAAGAGGGCGTGGTGGGTGTGGCCGAGCATATCAACAAGTTCTGGGAGCCGAGGATGCGGCGCCAGTTCTTCGAGATGCTGGACGGCGGCGGCGAAGATTTCGACGAACTCGTCGTCGAGGCCTCGGCCCGGATCAAGCGGCCAAAGAGCGCGGAGCAGGCCGATATGAGCATCGGCTACGTCCAACCCACGGGTACGGAGAGCGCAGCTCCCCAGAAATAGCCGATCGCTAGAAATAGCCGGGCGCCAGAAATAGCCGGGCGCCAGAAATAGCCGGGCGCCAGAAATAACCGGGCGAATGCGGTTCGGGCCGCCAGGCTATATTTCTGCCTTCTAAAGTTTGACTGCCGCAAGCAGTAGGCGTCTGCTATGGTCGGCGATCAGAAATCGTCTGGCCGGGCGGATGCAGTCGTGAGGCCGATCGAGACGCGATATGCCCTCAGCGGCGACGTGCGGATCGCCTATCAGGTGGTCGGCCAGGGATCGTTCGACCTGGTTTTCGTGCCGGGCTTCATTTCCAATCTCGACCTGCATTGGGAAGACGAAGGTTACACCAGGCTGTTGAAACGGCTCTCGGCGTTCTCGCGGCTGATCCTGTTCGACAAGCGCGGCACCGGCCTGTCCGACCGGGTCGACCCACGCCATCTGCCCAGCTTGGAGACCCGCATGGACGATGTGCGCGCGGTGATGGATGCCACCGGCAGCGGCCGTGCGGCACTGCTCGGCGCCTCGGAAGGCGCGCCGATGGCAATGCTGTTCGCCGCCACTTATCCGGAACGGACACGGGCGCTGGCGCTCTATGGCGGCTATGCACATTTCCACAAATGGGTGATGCCGCCGGATCGCCTGGAGGCCTTCATCGCGACCGCCGGCACGGCCTGGGGCACCGGCGCCACTCTGCCGAACTTTGCGCCGGGCCGGGTCGATGACGCGCATTTCACCCAGTGGTGGGCGCGCTTCGAACGGCTGTCGGCCAGCCCGACGGCAGCGGCGGCCCTGGCACGGATGAATGCCGACATCGACGTGCGCGATGTGCTTTCGGCGATCCGCGCACCGACGCTGCTCATCCATCGCCGCAACGATGTGCGGGTCGACCCCGACGCCAGCCGCTTCCTGGCGAAAAAGATCGCGAATGCGCGACTGGTTGAAATCCCCGGGCGCGACCATCCGATCTGGACCGGCGATGTCGACCGAGTGGCCGACCTGATCGAGGAGTTCCTGACCGGCGAGCGCGCCGTGGCCGAAGCGGAGCGCGTGCTTGCCGCTCTTCTGGCGACACGTATCTACGACACGGCGCGGGTGGGCGACCGCATGTGGAACGAACGCAGCCAGCGCTTCCAGGAGACCTGGCGGCAGCTGGTCGGCCGTCATGGCGGACGCATCGCCGGCATCCAGGGCGAGTTGATGATCTCGCGCTTCGACGGGCCGGCGCGGGCCATACGCTGCGCGGCGGCGCTGCGCGATGCGGCGCAGCATATGGGCATTGCAAGCGCCCAGGGCGCACATGTCGGCGAGGTCGAAATGCGCGGGCCGCCGGTGGGGCTGATGGCCCGGGTGACGATGCAGATCGCCGCCCATGCCGGGCGCGGCGATATTCTGGCGTCGCGGCTGGTCGCCGACCTGGCGGCCGGTTCCGGCCTGCATTTCATTGACGCCGGGCGCGTCACGGTGGATGAGCTGGACGAGCCGCTGGCGATGGTCCAGGCGACGTCGGAACAGCATCTCGAACCGGCCTGCCGTCCCAAGGCCAGGCCTGCCGAGCCGGCTCAACTGACGGCGCGCGAAAGCGAGGTGGTTGGCCTGATCGCCGACGGCAAGAGCAATGCCGCAATCGCTGCCGAGTTGAGGCTGAGCGAGCATACGGTCAAGCGTCATGTGGCCAACATATTGCTGAAGCTCGACCTGCCGTCACGGGCGGCGGCAGCGGCATTTTCCGCCAGGCACACTGGCCCGGACGGGCCATAGCAGCCATGGCGCTTTCGGGCGAAGCGGCCAAGGCAGCCTCGGCGCTACCAATTCTCTCCATGCAGGCCAGGCGGATGTCGCCGGGAAGGCGCTGCGAACGGAGGATGCAATGCTGAAGTCAAACAGGTCGATCAAATCGCTGATGATAGCGGCAAGCGTTGGCGTGCTGTTCACCATCGCCCCTGCCAAGGCCGAGGATGCCTCGGCGGCCGCCGCTTACAAGGACATCGAGGCGACGCTGGGCTCGGTGCCGGACATGTTCAAGACGCTGCCGGATGTCGCGGTTGCCGGCGCCTGGGCCGAGATCAAGGGCGTGCAGCTCAACCCCAAGACCGCGCTCGACGGCAAGACCAAGGAGCTGATGGGGCTGGCCGTCGCCTCGCAGATCCCCTGCCAGTACTGCATCTATTTCCACACCGAGGCGGCCAAGCTCAATGGCGCGACAGATGAGGAGATCAAGGAGGCGATCACGATGGCGGCCATCGTGCGCCACTGGTCGACGATGCTCAACGGCAGCCAGGTCGATTTCGCGACCTTCAAACAGCAGACCGACGGCGTGTTCGCGGCCGTCAAGGCCAAGTCGCAGTGAAAGACCCTGCCCGACGATGAGCGCCGGGCGGTGCTTCTGATCATCAACCGCCCGATCGACGGGCCATGGAGGAAAAAATGCTGACCAAGACGCAAAGCGTGGACGGCGCGGCGATCAAGAAAGCGATCGAAGGACGGGACGGCAGGATGCTTGCGAGCTTCTATGCCGACGATGCGCTGGTGCGGGTGATCGATCGCAACAACCCGCCGAGCAAGCCGCGCGAGATCCGCGGCCGGGCGGCGATCAGCACGTTCTGGGACGATATCTGCAGCCGGGCAATGACCCACAAGGTCGACACCACCATCGCCGATGGCGACAACCTCGCCTTCACACAGGCCTGCGCCTATCCGGACGGAACGAAAGTGTTCTGCGCAGCGATGCTGGAGTTGAAGAACGGCCGCATTGCACGACAGACCGTCGTGCAAGCCTGGGACGAGTGAGGAGGCCGACATGTTCAGCGCCAGATGGCAGATTGACGCCAAATTCGGGCACAAGCAGACCGTGCTTGAACTGCTCAAGAAATGGGAACGCGAAATCGGCTCGCAGGTCGGCCTCGCCGAGCTGGAGTTCCAGATCATGACCGGATCGATCGGAGCGCGCGAGGCGACGGTCGAATCACATCACCAGGTCGAAAGCCTCGCCCAGCTCGAGGAGTTTTTCGCCAAGATCGGCAAGATCGACGCGCACGCCAAATGGGGCAAGGAAATGGAGCCCTATGTCGTGTCGGGCACCAGTCTGTGGAACATCTATCGCATTGTGGAGTAGTGGCCAGCGTTCGTACCTCTCCCCTTGTGGGAGAGGTACGATTGCCGCGATTTGTCCTTCACAAATCGGCTGGTAATCCGGGTGAGGGGTAAGTTGGCGTCAGGCTGGAACACCCCTCATCCGGCTCGGCGCTACGCGCCGATCGACCTTCTCCCACAAGAGGAGAAGGGAACACCAGCCCGCCTACATCAAGCCAAGCTGCTTGTAGAAGCCGAGCGCGTCGTAATAATCGCTCTGGGTAGCGATCTTGCCGTCCTTGATCGAAAACATCGAAGCGCCGGTGAAGGAGAACTTCTTGCCGGTGGCGGCGGTGCCGTCGGCCCAGGCGCCGGTATTGGTGCCGGAAAACTCCCATTCGAACGAGACGCGATCGCCCTCCACGACGGGCGCACCCTTCATCGTCCAGACGGCATCTGGAACGGCCTTGAGGAAATTGTCGATGACGCCGGTCTTGGCGGCCTCCTTGCCTTTGACCGGTTTGCCGACCGAGGCGTCGTAATAGGTGACGTCGTCGGCGAAGTAGCCGGCGGCCTTGGCCGAGTCATGCGCATTCCAGGCGGCGAGATAGGCTTCGACCACCGATTGCGCAGTATCGGCGGCTAAGGACGGCGCCGTGGCGAAAAGCGTCGCGGCGATGGCTGCGGTTGTCAGAAACTGGCGGCGATGCATGGTTATTTCCTCCCTGGTTGAATGCTTGTATTGCGCGCTCAAGCGCTACCCGTGGGCCACCATCACATGCCTGACAGCGGTGTAATCCTCCAGCGCATAAAGGGACATGTCCTTGCCGTAGCCGGACTGTTTCAGCCCGCCATGCGGCATCTCGTTGGTCAGCATGAAATGGGTGTTGATCCAGGTGCAGCCGTACTGAAGACGAGCGGCCGTCGCCATGGCGCGCGAGACGTCCTTTGTCCACACCGAGGATGCGAGGCCGTAGTCGCTGTCATTGGCCCAGTTGACGGCCTCATCGACTTCCGAGAAGCGGGTGATCGAGACGACCGGGCCGAACACTTCGCGGCGCACGATTTCGTCTTCTTGCAGCGCCCCGGCAACGACGGTCGGCTGATAATAGAAGCCGGAGCCCTCGCCCGGCTTGCCGCCGGTGGTGATTTCGATGTGCTTCAGCTCCGAGGCGCGCTCGACGAAGCTCGAGACGCGGTCGCGCTGGCGGCGCGAGATCAGAGGTCCGATCTCGTTTTCGGCGTCGTCTGGCAGATTGTACTTGATGGTCGAGACGGCGGAGGAGAGATCGGCGACGAGCTTGTCGTAGATTTTCTTGCCGGCATAGATGCGGCAAGCGGCGGTGCAGTCCTGGCCGGCATTGTAATAGCCGAAGGCGCGCAGGCCTTTGACCACCGCTCCCAGGTCGGCATCGTCGAAGACGATGACCGGCGCCTTGCCGCCGAGTTCGAGATGGGTGCGCTTGACCGACTTGGCGGCGGCCTGCAGCACCTTCTTGCCGGTGGCGACGTCACCGGTGATCGAGATCATGTTGACCTTGGGATGGTTGATCAGCGTGTTGCCGACGCTGTCGCCACGGCCGAGCACGACATTGACGACGCCTTCGGGAAGGATGTCGGCAAGGATCTTCGCCAGCTTGAGCGAAGTCAGCGGCGTCTGTTCCGACGGCTTGAAGACGACGGTGTTGCCGCCGGCGATCGCCGGCGCCAGCTTCCAGGCCATCATCATCAGCGGATAGTTCCACGGCGCGATCGAGGCGACGATGCCGATGGCATCCCGGCGCACCATCGAGGTGTGGCCGGGAATGTATTCGCCTGCAACGACGCCCGGCATCGAGCGGACGGCGCCAGCAAAGAAGCGGTAGCAGTCGACGATCGCCGGGATTTCGTCATTGAGCACGGCATTGATCGGCTTGCCGCAGTTGAGCGCCTCGAGCGTGGCGAACTCCTTGGCATCGGCCTCGATGCGGTCGGCGATCTTCAGGAGATAGCCGGAGCGCTGAGCCGGCGTGGTGCGCGACCAGGTGACGAACGCCTTCTCGGCCGCGAACACCGCCGCCTCGATCTGCGCCTGGCTGGCTTCGGGCAGGTTGAGGATCGTCGCTCCGGTCTTCGGATTGAGGATCGGCTCCTCGGTTTCGGTACCCTTCTCGAATTTCGAGCCGATTAGCATCTGGGTGTCCATTGGGTTCCTCCTTGAAAGGAAGTGAATGGTGAATGGTCAGTAGTGAATAGTGAGTAGTTAGTAGTTAGTAGCGATCAGAATTCATCCGCTGTTCTTCCATTCACCATTCACTACTTACTATTCACTACTCACTACTCACTACTCACTACTCAATACTCACTACTCACCCGTTTCATTTTCCACTGCCCGCAATCTGATCGCCGTCGCGGGTGAGGTAATAGGCAAACAGGATGGGCAGCAGCGTCATGAGCACGACGACCATGGCCACGACATTGGTGACGGGGCGCTGGCGCGGCCGGATCAGTTCCTCCAGCATCCAGATCGGCACGGTCTGCTGCTGGCCGGCGGTGAAGGTGGTGACGATGACCTCATCGAAGGACAGCGCGAAGGCGAGCATGCCGCCGGCAAGCAGTGCAGTGGCGATATTGGGCAGCACGACGTGCCTGAAAGTCTGGAAACCGTCGGCGCCGAGATCCATCGAAGCCTCGATCATCGAGCCAGAGGTGCGACGAAAGCGGGCGACCGCATTGTTGTAGACGACGACCACGCAGAAGGTGGCATGGCCGAGCACGATCGTCCAGAACGAGAAAGGTATGTCAGCCAGCGAGAAAGCCGAGCGCAGCGCGATGCCGGTGATGATGCCGGGCAGCGCGATCGGCAAGATGACCAGCAGCGAGATGGTCTCGCGGCCGAAGAATTTTGTCCGCGACACGGCGGCGGCGCACAGCGTGCCCAGCACCAGCGCAATCGCCGTCGAGATCGCGGCGACACGCACCGAGAGTGACAGCGCTTCCCACACATCCGGTCGGTTCCAGGTGACGGCGAACCATTGCGTGGTCAGTCCGGGCGGCGGCCAGACGAAGCTCTTTTCCTCCGTGGTGAAGGCGTAGACGAAGATCAGCAGGATAGGCAGATGCAGGAAGAGCAGGCCGCAAGCTGCTGCGATCTTGAGGCCAGGCGGGGCGGATTGCGAGCCGTCAGAGCGCATCGAACGCCCCCATGCGCTTGGCGCCCCAGAGGTAGAAACCCATGATGACGATGGGCACGACGGTGAAGGCGGCGGCGAGCGGAATGTTGCCGGCGGTGCCTTGCTGCGAATAGACGGCCTGGCCGATGAACAGCCGCGACGTGCCGATGATCTGCGGGATGATGTAGTCGCCCAGCGTCAGCGAGAAGGTGAAGATCGAGCCGGCGACGATGCCGGGCAGTGCCAGCGGGAACAGCACGTTGCGGAAGGTCTGGCCCGGCGACGCCCCAAGATCGGAGGACGCCTCGACCAGATTGCCGGGCACGCGTTCCAATGCGGCCTGCACCGGCAGGATCATGAACGGCAGCCAGACATAGACAAAAGCGATGAAGGTGCCGGTGGCCGAGACCGACAGCGAATTGCCGCCGACGACCGGCAGCGACAACCAGCCATCGAGCACCCAGAGCAGATGCAGCTTGGCGAGCAGCCAGGTCAGAATGCCTTCCTTGGCGAGGATCAGTTTCCAGGCATAGATCTTGACCAGGTAGCTCGACCACAGCGGCAGCATGACGCCGAGATAGAACAGCGCCTTCCAGCGGCCGCGCGCATATCGCGCCGCGTAGTAGGCGATGGGGAAGGCGATGATGGCAGAGGCCAGCGTGACCAGCGCCGCCATCGTCACCGTGCGCAGGATGATGTCGAGATTGGCGGCCTGGAACAGGTCGCCATAGGTCTTCAGTGTGAACTCATGGTTGATCAGGCCGGAGAATTCATCGATCGAAAAAAAGCTCTGCGCCAAGAGCGCGAACAGCGAGCCGATATAGACGACGCCCAGCCACAGCACCGGCGGCGCCAGCATGAGGAACAGTAGCAATCGCGGCCGGCGCCAGAACAGGTCGGAGAGCGCACCGCGCATGCCACCGCTGCCCGGCAGGATGGCAGGGGCGGGGTTGTTGAGCGCGGCGATGGTCATGAGGCCACCGCGGTGGTTAGATCAACATCCGCAACGTTGCGATCCTTCGCGCCCCCCTCTGTCCTGCCGGACATCTCCCCCACCAGGGGGGAGATTGGATGTCGCGGATGCTTTCGCCAATCACCCCCGTTGGAAAGGGAGAGCCGGCGGCCGAACTGCTGATCTCCCCCCTCGTGGGGGAGATGTCCGGCAGGACAGAGGGGGGCGCCGTAGAGCGCAATGCCTGCCCAAATTCCGCGCGCCACCGTCATGCCGGCTCGTCCATCAAATTCAGATGCTCGCGGTTGAAGGTGAGCACCACCGCTTCGCCTTCCGCCGGCAGTTTCGTGCCGGCCGGCACGATGGCGTGCAGCCTGAGCCCGTCTGCGTCGAGCGCCAGCTTTGTCGTGGCGCCGAGATAATTGGTTCCGACCAGGCGCGCGGCAACGCCATCGCCTTTCGCAGCTCGGCCTATGCGGATGGATTCAGGGCGCAAGCTGCCCCAGCGGTGCTGGCCGGAGTAACGCTGGACGAAATCCGGCGGCAGCACGTTGGACGAGCCGACGAAATCGGCGACGAAGCGTGTCTTCGGCCGCTGGTAGATGTCTTCCGGCGTGCCGATCTGCATGATCTTGCCGTCATTGAAGACGGCGACGCGGTCGGCCATCGACAGCGCTTCGCCCTGGTCGTGGGTGACGAAGACGAAAGTGATGCCGAGCGCCTTCTGCAGCGACTTCAGCTCTTCTTGCATGTTCTCGCGCAGCTTGAGGTCGAGCGCGCCGAGCGGCTCGTCGAGCAACAGCACCTTGGGCTGGTTGACCAGCGCACGGGCAAGCGCGACGCGCTGGCGCTGGCCGCCGGAGAGCTGGCCGGGACGGCGGCCGCCATAGCCGGGAAGCCGTACCAGCGACAGCGCCTCTTCCGCCGCCTTCTGGCGCTCGGCCTTGGCGACGCCCTTGACCATCAGCCCGTAGGCGACATTGTCGAGGACGTTGAGATGCGGGAACAGCGCGTAGTCCTGGAACACGGTGTTGACGTTGCGACGATAGGGCGGCACGCCCTCGGCGCGCTCGCCGAAGATCGAGATCGAGCCCGAGGTCGGTTGCTCGAAACCGGCAATAAGGCGCAGGCACGTCGTCTTGCCGGACCCCGACGGACCGAGCATGGCGAAGAATTCGCCCGGCACGATGTCGAGATCGACGGCGTCGACGGCGCGCACGCTGCCGAAATGGCGTGAGACTTTGTGGAAGGAAACGGCCGAGGTCATGGGTTGCCAGTCTGTTGCCTGGTTGATCTTCTGATGTCGCGCGCGACCCTCCCTCCCCTTGTGGGGGAGGTCGCGGCGAAGCCGCGGGTGGGGGTGATGGCGTGGCCTATCGGACAGGCCCCCACCCCGACGCTGCGCGTCGACCCTCCCCACAAGGGGGAGGGTAAAGGCGAAATTACCGTCCGCCGATGACGCCGATATAGTCCGACACCCAGCGGTAATAGGGCACGCACTGGTCGTTCTGAGTGGCGCACTTCGAGACCGGGGTCTTCCAGAACTTGATCTTGTCGAAATTGTCGTAGCCGTTGGTCTTGCAGCCTTCGTCGGTCAGAAGCTCGTTGCCCTTGCAGGCAGCGGGCACGACCGGCAACGAACCAAACCAGGCCGAGACATCGCCCTGCACCTTGGGCGACAGCGAATGCTCGAGCCACATATAGGCGCAGTTCGGGTGCGCGGCGTCGGCCTCCATCATGGTGGTGTCGGCCCAGCCGGTGACGCCTTCTTCCGGCACGGTCGAGGCGACCGGCTTCTTGGCGGCGATCAGCGTGTTGACCTGGTAGGGCCACGAGCCGGAAGCGACGACGCCTTCGTTCTGGAAATCGTCGACCTGGATTGCGGCGTCATGCCAGTAGCGGCCGACCAGCGTGCGCTGGACGCGCAGCAATTCGAGCGCCGCCTTGTACTGGTCTTCGTTCAGCTCGTAGGGATCCTTGATGCCGAGTTCCGGCTTGTGGAACATCAGATAGTTGGCGGCATCGGCAATGTGGATCGGGCCGTCATAGGCCTGGACGCGGCCCTTGTTGGACTTGCCGTCCGGCAGGTTCATTTCCTCGAAGACGATGTTCCAGCTCTTGGGCGCTTCCTTGAAGACATCGGTGTTGTACATCAGGACGTTCGGGCCCCACTGATAGGGGACGCCGTAGTGCACCTTGTCGACGGTGAACCAGGGCGCATCCTTCAGCCGGTCGTCGACGCTCTTCCAGCTCGGGATGAGATCGGTGTTGATGGGCTGCACGCGCTTGCCGGCGACGAGGCGCAGCGAGGCGTCACCCGAGGCGGTAACCAGGTCGAAGCCGCCCTCATTCATCAGCGACACCATCTCGTCGGACGTGTTGGCGGTCTTGACGTTGACCTTGCAGCCGCTCTCCTTCTCGAAGGAGGTCACCCAGTCATAGCCCTTGTCGGTTTCGCCGCGCTCGATGTAGCCGGGCCAGGCAACGATGCTGACCTCGCCTTCGCCCTTGCCAAGCTCCTTGACCTGGGCGACGGCCTGACCGGAAAAGGTCAGCGCGACCGTCAAAGCCGTGCACGTCTTCAGAAATGAATTCATCGTCAATCTCCCATTTTGGCGCCTGACTGCGAAGCCGGTCTTCGCTGCGGTCAGCCGCAGGCTGAAAAGTGTCAGTTCATCCGATGGACACTTACCGCTCTAGCGGCGGTCCGGTCCCTGAAATGAAAAGTGCTTGGAAAATTCCGGTTTCGCAAATTGATTTATCAGAAACACGATATCGGTTTTTCCGATAGATAGATACCGAATGCATGTCGCTCAAAAGTGGCCCCGGTTTTGAGAGAACGACATGCATCAAAACAAAGACTGTCAACGCTGCTGGCGTACCGTACGCTGCGATTGGGCAAGGCCGATGAAGTCGCGCGCCGCCTGCGGCAGGCCGGAGCCGCGGCGCCAGACCATGCCGACCTGGACGACCGGCAAAGTGCCGGAAATATCACGCGATTCTATGCGGTCGCCTTCCAGCGACCAGGGCCGATAGACAAGGTCGGGCAGCAGCGCCACGCCGGCGCCGGTGGCGACGAGGCTGCGCACAGCTTCCACGGAGCGGGTGCGGAAGGCGACATGCGGCTTGGCGCCGATCGCGGCCAGAAGCTTGCCGGTGCTTTCCTCGATCTCGTCGACGGTGAGCATGATCAGCGGTTCGCCGGCAATGTCGCCAATGCCGATAATGTCGGCGCTGGCCAGTTTGTGGCTGAGCGGCACCCACAGCCGGTAGGCCGAGACTTCGAGGATTTCCGACTGCAGCGCCGTGCGGTCGCGCAAATTGGAGGTGACCATGACGGCGATATCGAGCTTGCCGCCGATCAGCAGGTGCTCGAGATAGTCACCATTGTCTTCGATGGCCGAGACATCGACGCCCGGATAGGCGCGGCGGTAGCGCGCCAGAAGATCGGACAGCACATAGCCGGCGACCAGCGAGGTGACGCCGAGCTGCAGGCGCCCGCCGGCCACCACCTGGTCGTCGGAGAAAGCGCGGCGCGCGTCGGAGACATCGGCCAGGATCTTGGTGGCATGGCGCAAGAACTGGTGGCCTTTGTGGGTGATGTTGAGGCCCCGTGGATGGCGCTCGAACAGTTCAACGCCGAGATCGCTTTCCAGCTCCTTGATCGCTTCGGTAACCGAAGATTGCGAGATGGAGAGGTTTTGTGCGGCACCTGACACCGTGCCTTGCTCGGCGACGGCAATGAAGAACTGCAACTGGCGGATGGTGAAGGCCATGGCCGGACTAAACACCGGCCCGGCGGCGAAGGAAAGCCGAAGGCGGAGCTTATCCCGTGGCGGCTGTCTGGTGCCTCGCGCTTAGCTGAGCCTGAGACGCCGCCGCAGTGCCGGACCGTAGCGCAGCGCGAGCATGAACGCCGTCTCCAGGGCCAGGACGATAACGATGATACGAAAGCCTATGGAATAGGAATCCCGGCCGCTGCCGCGCATGAGATAGCCGGTGACCAGAAAACCCGTATTCCACAGCGTGGCACCGAGCAGCGTCGCTGCCGCGAAGGGTAGTCGCGGCAGGCGGAGTGCGCCGGCCGCGATCGGCAGGTAGTTGCGAACCGTCGGGATGAACTGCGCCAGCAAGGAGACCTGCACATGATGGCGGCGATAGGCCTCGCCGAGCCTGGAATAGGTCGCATAGCGCAGGCAGACATATTTGCCGAAACGCTCTACCAGCCTGTCAGCGCGATCCAATCCAATCCGCCATCCCACCGCATACCAGACAAGGCAGCCTGTGATGGCTGAGAGCGTCGTCACCAGGAGCAGGATCGCCAGCCTCGACAGATCAGGCGCTGCCGTCATGCCAAGGAACAGCAGCAGCACATGCGAGGGCGGCAGCGGCAGAATCTTTTCGGTAAAGGCGAGGCAGGCGACGCCGACCAGGCCGAGGCCCAGGATCGCCGACAGCGGATCGGTCATGAAAAGCGCCAGTCATAGGTTTTGAGGTTCTTGATCCTGGACACCTTATACACCGTCGCCGGCGGGAAGTTGCGGAAGGTCCGGCCAAGCCGGGTCGCTTCCAGGTCGAGCCTGTCGAGCAATGTCTGGTCGAAGGGGCAGCGGCTGCCCAATGTGTACTGGTAAAGGGCCGCGCCCGGCCGCAGAGCGTCGAACACGCCTTCCAGTATAGCGAAAGCCTTGCGCGGCGACATCAGCCGAAACGGCAAGCCGCTTATGGCGGCTCCCGCCACCGGGCTGTCAAACAGAGGCGGATGGCCCAGACCGGCCGCATCCATTTCGAAGATGCGCGCGGCGGGAAATCGCCGCGCCAGAAGCGAGGCAAAGTCTGGGTCGGCTTCGACCAAGGTCAAATCCTGCTCCCTGACACCACGCGCGAGCAACGCCCGCGTGAACGGACCGGTGCCGGGTCCAAGTTCTAACACCTGACCGGTTTCGGGACCGATCTCGCGCGTGATCAGGGCCGCAAGGCTGGAACTGGAGGGCGTGACCGAGCCAAGCCGGACCGGCGCCAGCGTCCAGGCCATAAGGAAAGACAAGGCGTCGTTTGCAGGCATGTTGTCCTCACTGATGATGCGGGCGATTCGCCTGACCCGCACTTCGATGAGGCGCTGTTTGCAGCGACCGGGTTGCATGAACATTGCGAACCGCAGGCTTGAGCGAAAAAGAAATTCCTCACCACATGGGTTTGACACCGCGCCACGCAACATATGCGCCCGCATGATGCACAACATAGCCTTCGCCGTATCGGGTGGCGGCATGGCCGGGATTGCGGCGCACCAGTCGCTGGTGTTTGGCCTAGAACTGGTCCACTGAAATTGTGCTACGCCGCAGCGATGCTGAGGCGCGCTCCCGCCTCGGCGAGTGCTGTGGCAATGTCGCGCGGCGGCGGCTGGTCTGTGGCGAGTTCGGAAAAACCGTCGAAGCCGCAGACCTGGACCAGCCCCTGGCGACCGAATTTGGTGTGGTCGGTGATGACCAGCGAGCGCTGGCCGCGCGACAGTACCATGCGGGCGAACTCCGCCTCTTCCAGATCATAGTCCGCCAGCCCCGCGACGGCGTCCACCGCGCCGATCGAAATCACCGCGTGGCTGACCGAGAAGCGGCTGACGAAGTCGATCGCCGAGGCGCCGAAGGCTGCACCGGAATCGCTGCGCAGCTCGCCGCCGGCCATATAGACCTTGTTGCCGTTGACGGTGGCCAGCGTGCGGGCGATGTCGGACGAGTTGGTGACCACCGTCAGCCGCCGGTGGCCGAGCAGCTCGCGCGCCAGGAACGAGGTCGTGGTGCCGGTGTCCAGCATCACCGATTCACCGTCGCGGATGGTGGCGGCGACCATGCGGGCGATCAGCCGCTTTGCCTCGGCATTGTCGCGCATGCGCCGCTCGAACGGCGCTTCGCCGGTCATCGACGGCAGGCCGATGGCGCCGTGCATCTTCAGCACCGAGCCGTTACCAGTGAGCGGCTTGACATCACGGCGCACGGTTTCAAGCGAGACCCCCAGCCTGTCCGCGAGGCTAGCGATGGTGACGGTACCCTCTTCCTTCAGGAGGCGGAGGATTTCGCCATGCCGTTTCGAATGGATCATGTGGCCTCCCGAATTCTGCGATCTGCCCGGTTTTAGGGCAATACAGACGTTTTTAAAGGAATTGCAGGCGGTTTCGGGCAAAACACCCAAAAAAAGTCACAACATTTTATTGACAGTCGGGCGGCACTGGCATGACATTGATCGCGTGACAGGCTTCGGAACTGCCACGGGAGGGTGATGGCAGAGCCGCAATTTCACGGACCGGACCGTCTGGCCAGACCGTCTGGGATTGATCTGGCACAAAGGCTTTTCAAATCCGCGGGGGCGGAGACCGGGTATCAAAACCTGGCCAAAGGGGCTCGTCGGTGCGGCGCGGGATGGGAAAGTCCCGGCATCCCGCACCGACGAGATTTTTGCGTTTCCCCCGCCCTCTTTGCGCGGCGCAGGGCGCCTTGTCGAAGCTTCGCCAAATCAGGGATGGTCTCGTGACTGCTGAAGACCGCATCCGGGCCTTGCCCTGCTGGAATGGCAGCGTCGACATTGCACCGCTGCCGGGCGGCCTCAGCAACGCCAACTACCTGGTCAAGGACGCGGCCGGGCGGCACGTCGTGCGCTTCGGCCAAGACTATCCGTTCCACCACGTCTTTCGCGATCGCGAGGTGATGACATCGCGGGCTGCGCATGAAGCGGGCTTCGCGCCGGCGGTTCGATATTCCGAACCTGGCATCATGGTCACGGAATTCCTCGGCGCAAAGACCTATGTCGCCGCAGACGTGCGCGCCAATATCGGCCGCGTCGCTGCATTGATGCGCGGGTTCCATCGCGAGATGCCCAATCACATCTCCGGCGCCGGCTTCATGTTCTGGGTCTTCCATGTCATCCGCGACTATGCGCGCACACTGAGCGAAGGCGGCAGCCGCAAGCGCGACGAGCTGCCACGGCTTTTGGCGCTGGCCGACGAGTTGGAGCGGGCACAGAAGCTGCTGCCGATCGTGTTCGGCCATAACGATCTTTTGCCGGCAAATATTCTTGACGACGGCGACAGGCTATGGCTGATCGACTTCGAATATGCCGGCTTCAACACCGCGATGTTCGATCTTGCCGGCGTTGCCTCCAATGCCGAGATGAGCGACGCCGAGTCCTTCGCCTTCCTCACCGCCTATTTCATGCGCGAGCCCGATGAGGCGATCCGTCGCTCGCATGCCGCCATGCAATGCGCGTCGCTGCTGCGCGAGGCGATGTGGAGCATGGTCTCCGAGCTCTATCTCGATGCGCCGGGCATCGACTACGTCGCCTATACCGCAGAGAACCTGACGCGGCTCGACGCAGCGCTGGACAATTACCGCACGAAATACGGAACACAGCCATGACCTTGCCAACGCAAGCCGGCATCGTCGTCATCGGCGGTGGCATTATCGGCTGTTCGACGGCCTATCATCTGGCGCGAGACCACAAGGCCGATGTCGTGCTGCTGGAGCAGGGCAAATTGACCTCCGGTTCGACCTGGCATGCGGCCGGGCTGGTCGGACAGCTGCGCTCGTCGGCCTCGATCACCCGGGTGCTCAAATATTCGGTCGAGCTCTACAAGGGGCTGGAGGCCGAGACTGGGCTGGCCACCGGCTGGAAGATGACTGGGTGCCTCAGGCTTGCCACCAACTCCGACCGGTGGACGGAGTACAAAAGGCTTGCGACGACAGCCAGGAGCTTCGGCATGGACATGCAGTTGCTGTCGCCGGACGAGGTGAAGAAGATGTGGCCGCTGCTGGAGACCAGCGACCTCGTCGGCGCGAGTTGGCTGCCGACCGACGGCCAGGCCAGCCCTTCCGACATCACGCAGTCGCTGGCCAAGGGCGCGCGCATGCATGGCGCCAAACTGTTCGAGGATGTGCGCGTTACCGGCTTCGACATGAAGGACGGGCGCGTCACCGCGGTGAAGACCAACAGGGGCGACATCGCCTGCGACAAGGTGGTGAACTGCGCTGGGCAATGGGCGCGCCAGGTCGGCGCCATGGCCGGCATTTCTGTGCCGCTGCAACCGGTCAAGCACCAGTACATCATCACCGAAAAGATCGAAGGGTTGGCGACCGACGCGCCGACCATCCGCGACCCCGACCGACGCACTTATTTCAAGGAAGAGGTCGGCGGGCTGGTGATGGGCGGCTATGAGCCGAACCCGCAGGCCTGGGCGACCGGCCTGCCCGGCGGCGATGTGCCCAATGATTGGGAATTTAGCCTGTTCGACGACGACTACGATCACTTCGAGCAGCATATGAGCCAGGCGATCGCGCGCGTGCCGGCGTTGGAGACAGTCGGCGTCAAGCAGATGATCAACGGGCCGGAGAGTTTCACGCCGGACGGCAATTTCATCCTCGGCGTCGCGCCCGAATGCGCCAACATGTTCGTCGGCGCCGGCTTCAACGCCTTCGGTATTGCGTCGGGTGGCGGCGCCGGCTGGGTGCTGGCGCAATGGGTGGTCGACGGCGAGGCGCCGCTAGACCTCTGGGTGGTCGACATCAGGCGCTTTTCCGGCCTGCACCGCGACCGGCAATGGGTCAGCGACCGCACGCTGGAAGCCTATGGCAAGCACTACACGATCGGCTTTCCGCATGAGGAGTATGTCTCGGGTCGGCCGCGCATCGTCTCGCCGCTCTATGACCGGCTGAAGCAGCATCGCGCGGTGTTCGGCTCCAAGCTCGGCTGGGAGCGGCCGAACTGGTTCGCGCCGCAGGGCACCGAGCCTGAAGACATCTATTCGATGGGCCGTCAAAACTGGTTCGCGCCCGTCGGTGATGAGCACCGGCATGTGCGCGAAAAGGTCGGTATTTTCGACCAGTCCTCCTTTGCCAAATACGAGATGACGGGCGCGGACGCACAAAAAGCGCTGGACTGGATCTGCGCCAACGATGTCGCCAAGGCGGTCGGACGGCTGACCTACACGCAGCTCCTCAACACACGCGGCGGCATCGAGGCCGATCTTACGGTGGCCAGGCTTGCCGAAGACAAATTCTACATCGTCACCGGCACCGGCTTCCGTACGCACGACCTGTCGTGGATCGGCGACCATGTCGGCAAGGAACTCGACGTGACGTTGAAAGATGTCACCGAGGATTTCGGCACGCTGTCGCTGATGGGGCCGCGCGCCCGCGACGTGCTTGCGGCGGTCACCGAGGCGGATGTCTCGAATGCCGCCTTCCCATTCGGCCATGTGCGCGAGATCGGGATCGCTAATCACACAATCCGGGCGCTGCGCGTCACCTATGTCGGCGAGCTTGGCTGGGAGCTGCATGTGCCGATCGCCGCCACCGGCGAAATCTTCGACGTGCTGATGGCGGCGGGCAAGCCGCATGGCATCCGCCCGGTCGGCTACCGGGCGCTGGAATCGCTGCGGCTAGAGAAAGGCTATCGCGCCTGGGGTTCCGACATCACGCCCAACGACACGCCGCAGGAGGCTGGCCTCGGCTGGGCGGTGAAGCTTCGGAAAAACACAGATTTCGTCGGCCGCCGGGCACTCGAAAAGATCAGCGGCGCCGAACTGAAAAAACGCTTTGCCGGCTTCACTGTCGACGATCCCGATATCGTTCTCGTCGGGCGCGAGACGATTTTGCGCAATGGCGAGCCGGTCGGTTATCTCACCAGCGGCGGCTATGGCTACACGGTGGGCAAGAACATCGGCTACGGCTATGTGCGCAACGCCGATGGCGTCAGCGACGATTTCCTCGCCTCCGGAGACTATGAGCTGGTGGTGGCGATGGAGCGGACGCCGGCCAAAATCCATCTCGAGCCGATGTACGATCCGGCGATGAGCAAGATCAAGGTATAGATCCTGGATCAGCTCATGCGCAGCACAAGACCGCGGCTGGGCACCGTATCCGCCTCGCCGGGCATCGAGACATAGGGCGCTGTCTCCTCGACACGAACGACCCTGCCTTCAGCCTCGAGCGCAGCGATGCGGTCGGCAAAGCCGGCGTTCCACAGTGTGTTCTTGACCGTCAGCACGATAATGCCACCCGGCCGGCAGATGCGGATCAGTTCGTCCAGCCCCTCGGCGCCGACATGGCCGGAGGTGAACACGCCGGCCGATACGATACCGGCATAGGCATTGTCGGCAAAGGGCAGCGGGCCGCCGAGCGCCAGGCAATGCAGCGCCGAATAGACGCCCTTTGCTGCCGCCTTGGTGAGCATGCCTTGCGAAATGTCGAGCGCCTCGACCTGGGGGTAGCCGGTAATGGCCAGCCATTCGCCGATCAGTCCGGTGCCGGCGCCGGCATCGAGAAGCGGGGCAGCGCCGCGCGGCAGATGGCGGGCAAGAAGGGCCAGGCAGATCGTTGGGTGGCGATAGCCGGCGGCCGACATGTCGGCATCGTAGGTTTCCGACCAGTTGTCATAGATCGCGGCCACGTCCTCGGGCCGTTGCGCCGCATAGGCGGCGCCAAGCCCGCCATGATCCTTGTTTCCCGCCATCGCTGTTTCTCCGCCAGCTCGATGCTCACCCTCGAACCGATGATAGCCAAACGGCGAAAACTGTGGAACCGTTATCGAAAGAAATAACACGCCAGGGGCAACAGGCATGGCGACGGACGAGGCACGCGCAATACTTGCGGCGATTCCGGCATTGGCCGGCTACGACGGGCCGCTGGAGCGATTGGGCGGGATGACCAATCTGGTCTTCCGGGCCGGCGATATCTGCCTGCGTATCCCTGGCAAAGGCACCGACGAATACATCAACCGCGCCAATGAAGCGGTGGCGGCGCGTGAGGCGGCCAAAGCCGGCGTCAGTCCCGAGGTGCTGTATGTCGACGCCTCGACAGGCGTGCTGGCGAGCCGCTTCATTGCAGGTGCCGAGACGATGTCGCCGGAGAAGTTCAAGACCCGGACGGGAAGCTCGGCCCGCGCCGGTGAGGCCTTCCGCAAGCTGCACACGTCCGGCGCGGTGTTTCCGTTCCGCTTCGAACTGTTTGCGATGATCGACGACTATCTCAAGGTTTTGTCGACCAAGGACGTCGCCTTGCCGCCCGGCTACCACGACGTCGTGCGCGAATCCGAAACCGTGCGTTCTGCCCTTGCCGTTCACAAGCTGCCGCTTGCCGCCTGCCATTGCGACCCGCTGTGCGAGAATTTTCTCGATACGGGCGAGCGGATGTGGATCGTCGACTGGGAGTATTCGGGGATGAACGACCCGCTTTGGGATCTCGGCGATCTCAGCGTCGAAGGCAACTTCGACACTGCGCAAGAGGAAGAGATGATGCGTGCCTATTTCGGCGGCGAGGCAAAGCCGGCCGAGCGTGGCCGCGTCGTCATCTACAAGGCGATGTGCGATCTGTTGTGGACGCTGTGGGGGTTGATCCAGCTTGCCAACAACAACCCAGTCGAGGATTTCCGTGCCTATGCTGACGGCCGTTTCGCCCGCTGCAAGGCGCTGATGGAGACACCAGAGTTTTCAAGGCATCTGGCGGCGGTGCGCAGGGGCTAGGTCAGTTCACGCCCTTCGGCACGTTCTCCGGCGGCACCACGGTCTCCACCACCTTCTGGCGGTGGAAGATGAACAGGCCGGCGAGGACGACGATGGCCGAGCCGATCAGGATGCGCGGGCCCGGCACGTCGCCGAAGAAAGCCAGGCCGAAGATCACCGCCCATAGAAGCAGGCTGTAGTGCAGCGGCGCCAGCGTCGAGGCAGGCGCCAGCTTCAGCGCCCTGGTGATCATCAGATGGGCGCTGCAGGAGACGATGCCGAGCAGAAGCATGGCGCCGAAATCGAGCGCCGAGGGCGTGCGCCAGGCGCCGATGGTCATCACCGCGCCGACGAGCAACGTGCCGATCGTCTGCCAGGTGACCAGTGTGGTGTCGCTGGTGCCGCGCAGGCGACGGCTGAGAATGATGGCGAAAGCGAAGGCAATGCTGCCGACCAGCGCGAACATTGAGGAGAGCGAAAACGCCGCCGAGGACGGCTTCAGTATGATCAGCACGCCGCAGAAGCCGACCAGGATGGCGGCCCAGCGGCGCCATCCGACCTTTTCGCCGAGCAGAAAATGCGACAGCGCCGCCACATAGATCGGCCCGGCCATGTAGAAACTCATCACGTCGGCAAGCGGCAGATAGACAACGGCGGCATAGAACAGAGCGGTATCGACCGTTGTCGCAACCACGCGCAGAGACTGGAGGACAGGCCGCTCCATCTGGAACAGCTTCGCAGTGCCCTGGTTGGCGATCATCGGGCCAAGCACGATGAACGCGCCGATCGAGCGGATAAACACCACCTGGCCAACCGAGAAAGAGGCAACCAGCCATTTGCCCATCGCGTCGTTCAACGCGAACATGAAGTCGCCGGCCAGCATCAAGAGAATGCCGGCCAGAAGCACGTTCCTGATCGTGAAGTTGCGGGCAAGCGACTGGGCCATGCGGCTCCGTAGCTGCAAGTCGCCGCTTTGACGAGGCAAATCGGTAAGACCAGCGGCGAGAATCGGCTGTCTCTATGCAGTTTTGTGCCGGCGGTTCACCTGGCCCGGCCGCCCGGCTATCGACAGCCGCGTCCCCTGCTTCGTGCGCTCGGCCACCACCTTGCCTCTAGCAACGACGCAGAGCCGTTCGGCGCGCAGGCGCAAGGCCTCTATCGGGTTGCCGGCGTCGAGGATGACGAAGCTGGCGCGCTTGCCCACGGCGAGGCCGAGATGGTCGAGGCCCATAATGGCAGCGTTGACATTGGTGACCATGTCGAAGCAGCGTGCCATGTCGGCCGGGCTCGACATTTGCGCGACGTGCAGGCCCATGAAGGCGACGTCGAGCATGTCGGCGGTGCCCAGCGAATACCAGGGGTCGAGCACGCAATCCTGGCCCCAGCCGACACGGATGCCGAGCGCCAGCATCTCTTTGACCCGGGTCAGGCCACGGCGCTTGGGAAACGTATCGTGGCGGCCCTGCAGCATGATGTTGATCAGCGGATTGGGGATCGCCGACACACCAGCCTCGGCGATCAGCGGCAGGAGCTTGGAGACGTAATAATTGTCCATCGAGTGCATGGAGGTGAGGTGCGAGCCGGCCACTCTGCCCTGCAGGCCGAGGCGCTGCGTCTCATAGGCAAGCTGCTCGATGTGGCGTGACAGCGGATCGTCGGTCTCGTCGCAATGCAGGTCGACCATCAGCCCGCGCTTTGCCGCAATTTCGCAAAGTTCGGTCACCGAGCGCGTGCCGTCGGCCATGGTGCGTTCGAAATGCGGGATGCCGCCGACGATGTCGACGCCCATGTCGAGCGCGCGCAGCGTGTTCTGCCGCGCCGTCGGCGAGCGGTACAAGCCGTCCTGCGGGAAAGCGACCAGTTGCAGATCGATATAGGGCGCGACAATCTTCTTGACGTCGAGCAGCGCCTCGACCGCCAGCAAGCGGTCGTCGCAGACATCGACATGGGTGCGGATGGCGAGCAGGCCCATCGAGACCGCCCAGTCGCAATAGGCAAGCGCCCGCTCACGCACGGCATCATGCGTCAGCAGCGGCTTCAGCTCGCCCCACAGCGAAATGCCTTCGAGCAGCGTGCCCGAGGCGTTGATGCGCGGAATGCCGTAGGACAGCGTAGCATCCATGTGGAAATGCGGGTCGACGAAGGGCGGCGAGATCAGATTGCCATGGGCGTCGATCGCCGTGCCGGCGCTGACGTTCAACTTGGGCTCGATGGCGACGATCGTCTCGCCGACAATGCCGAGGTCGGCGACGGTGCCATCGGGCAGCGTTCCGCCGCGCACAACAAGGTCGAAATCCATCTGTCGTCATCTCCCTGCAGATTGAGCGCCCATCGTCGCGATGGGCACCCCTCTTTTCCAAAGGTTCCATCCGGCGGCAACTCGCTCTATAAGCCGCCAGTCGCCCCCGTGGCGAATCCGAAATTCGTCTCAGTCAGGCATGGGATCAACCATTGTTTCGCTTCTTCCGTTCGACGGAAAACCAGCGCCTCATCGCGAGGCTGGTCAGGGAATCCTTCCAAGAGCACAAGTTTGGCTATGCCGCCGCGATCGCGTCGATGCTGGTGGTGGCCGCCATGACGGGCGCCAGCGCCTGGATCCTGCGCGAGATCACCAATGAGTTCGTGATCTACAAGAGGCTCGACCGCGTCAACCTGATTGCCGGAGGGGTCGCCGCGATCTTCGTCTTCAAGGGCATCGCCAACTTCGTGCAGGCCTACTTTATGAGCCGCGTCGGCAACAGCATCATCGCCGACCGGCAACGCAAGATCTACGACCGCATCCTGGCGCAAGGCATCGAGTTCTACCATTCGACCTCGTCGTCGGAGCTGATCACCCGCATGACCAACAACGCGCAGGCAGCGCGCAACGTGCTCGACCTCGTCGTCACATCCTATGTGCGCGATCTGGTGACGATGATTGTCCTGGTGGGGGTGATGGTCTGGCAGCAGCCGGCCCTGTCCCTGATCTGCTTCGTCATCGGTCCCATAGCCATTTACGGCGTCAACCACATCCTGAAGCGCGTGCGCAAGATCGCCGCGCAGGAATTCCGCTCGCTCGGCCAGATCGTGCAGGTGATGCAGGAAACCGCGGTGGGCGTGCGCGTGGTGAAGTCCTTCGGCCTCGAAGGCGCGATGCGCAAGCGCATGTACAAGGCCGTGTCGGACGTGGAAAACCGCGCCAACAACATCGCGACGCTGGAAGCCGCTACCAGCCCGGTGATGGAGACCCTCGCCGGGCTGGCAATCTCCGGCTCCGTCCTGGTCAGCGGCTTCCTGGTTCTGGGTGGCGGCCAGATGCCGGGCAACATCATGGCCTTTATCGCAGCGCTGCTCTTGGCCTACGAACCCGCCAAGCGCCTGGCGCGCGTGCGCATCTCGCTGGAAACCGGCATTGTCGGCGTGCGCATGATGTTCCAGCTTGCCGACAGGCCGCTGACGCTAGCCGAGAAGCCCGATGCAAAGCCGCTGCAAGCGGGGCCAGGCGAGATCCGTTTCGACAATGTGAGCTTCGCCTACCCCGAAAGCCCGCCAGTGTTCGGGGGACTGGACCTGACGCTTGCCGCCGGCCAGATGACGGCTCTTGTAGGGCCCTCGGGCAGCGGCAAGTCAACCATCCTCAACCTGATCATGCGCATGTACGACCCGCAGACCGGCAGGGTGATGTTCGATGGCCAGGACATCTCCGACGCCACGCTCGCCTCGGTCCGGGAGAAGATCGCCTATGTCAGCCAGGACACGTTCCTGTTTGCCGGCACGGTGATGCACAACATCCGCCTCGGTCGCCAGGACGCGACAGACGAAGAGGTGATTGCCGCCGCCAAGGCCGCCAATGCGCACGACTTCATCAGCGCCATGGCCAAGGGTTATGACACGGAGGTCGGCGAGAACGGCGCGCTGCTTTCAGGCGGCCAGCGCCAGCGCATCTCGATCGCGCGCGCCATGCTGCGCAATGCGGAGATCCTGCTGCTCGACGAAGCGACCAGCGCGCTCGACGCCGAATCCGAGGCGCTGTTCCGCGATGCGCTGCAGCAGCTGACGGTCGGGCGCACCACGATCGTCATCGCGCACCGCCTGTCGACCGTGCACCAGGCCGACACGATCGTGGTGCTGGAAGCCGGCAAGGTGGTGGAAAGCGGCGCGCATCGCACGCTGCTCAATCAGGGCGGGCTGTATCAGAAGCTTTATGAGTATCAGCTGATGCCGTGAGGCTCTTACCCTCCCCCTTGTGGGGAGGGTCGCTGCGAAGCAGCGGGGTGGGGTCGGCGCTGTGCCCCCCCCCGCCCCTCGGGGCGCCCACCCCCCCACGGGGGGGGGAGGGTGACAGCGCGGCGCTGTCCCCCACCCGGACCTTCGGTCCGACCTCCCCACAAGGGGGAGGTAAGGGTCACAGCTTAACTCACTCCGGCACGTGCCTCACCGCGCCCTTGTCGGCGCTGGTGGCGAAGGCGGCGTAGGCGCGCAGCGCCGTCGTCACCTTGCGCTTGCGCTTTTCCTCGGGCTTCCAGGCCAGGGCTCCCTTCGCCTCCATGGCAGTGCGCCGCGCGGCCAGTTCTGCCTCGCTGACCGCCAGATGGATGGTGCGGTTGGGGATGTCGATCTCGATCGTATCGCCTTCCTGCACCAGTCCGATCGTGCCGCCTTCCGCCGCTTCCGGCGAGGCATGGCCGATGGACAGGCCGGATGTGCCGCCGGAGAAGCGGCCGTCGGTGACCAGCGCGCAGGCCTTGCCCAGTCCCTTCGACTTCAGATAGCTGGTGGGATAGAGCATTTCCTGCATGCCGGGGCCGCCGCGCGGTCCTTCATAGCGGATGACGACGACGTCGCCGGCCTTGATCTCGTTCCCCAGGATCGCCTTCACCGAAGCATCCTGGCTTTCGAACACGCGCGCCGGGCCGGTGAACTTCAGAATTGATTCGTCGACGCCCGCCGTCTTCACGATGCAGCCGTCGAGCGCCAGATTGCCCTTCAGAACCGCAAGGCCACCGTCCTTCGAGAACGGCGTCTCGGCCGAGCGAATGGCGCCTTTCTCGCGGTCAAGATCGAGCTCGTCCCAGCGGCGATCCTGGCTGAAGGCGACCTGCGTCGGCACGCCGCCGGGGGCGGCGAGGAAGAAGTCGCGAACGTTCTGGCTCGTCGTGCGGGAAATATCCCAATGGTCGAGCGCTTCACCAAGGCTCGCCGTATGCACCGTCGGCAGGTCGCGGTTCAGCAGCCCGGCATTGTCGAGTTGGCCAAGGATGGCCATGATGCCGCCGGCGCGGTGGACGTCTTCCATATGCACGTCGGATTTGGCCGGTGCGACCTTGCAGAGCACCGGAACCCGCCGTGACAGCCGGTCGATGTCTTCCATTGTGAAGTCGACCTCGCCCTCATGGGCCGCGGCCAGGATGTGCAGCACGGTGTTGGTCGAGCCGCCCATGGCGATGTCGAGCGTCATGGCATTTTCGAAGGCGCCCTTGGAGGCGATGCTGCGCGGCAGTGCCGTCTCGTCATCCTGCTCGTAGTAGCGCTGGGCAAGATCGACGATGAGATGGCCTGCCTCGACGAACAGCCGCTTGCGGTCGGCGTGGGTCGCCAAGGTCGAGCCATTGCCGGGCAGGGACAGGCCGAGCGCCTCGGTCAGGCAGTTCATCGAATTGGCGGTGAACATGCCCGAGCAGGAACCGCAGGTCGGGCAGGCGGAGCGTTCGATGACCTTGACGTCCTCGTCGGAGATCTTGTCGTCGGCAGCCGCGACCATGGCATCGACCAGGTCGAGCGCCTGCGTCTTGCCGGCCAGCACCACCTTGCCGGCTTCCATCGGCCCGCCTGACACAAAGACGGTGGGGATGTTGAGGCGCAGCGAGGCCATCAGCATGCCGGGTGTGATTTTGTCGCAATTGGAGATGCAGACCATGGCGTCGGCGCAGTGTGCATTGACCATGTATTCGACGGAATCGGCGATCAGCTCGCGCGACGGCAACGAATAGAGCATGCCGTCATGGCCCATGGCGATGCCGTCATCGACGGCGATGGTGTTGAATTCCTTGGCGACGCCGCCGGCCTTCTCGATCTCGCGCGCCACCAGCTGGCCGAGGTCCTTGAGATGGACATGGCCGGGCACGAACTGGGTGAAAGAGTTGACCACCGCGATAATCGGCTTGCCGAAGTCGCTGTCCTTCATGCCGGTGGCGCGCCACAGGCCGCGGGCGCCGGCCATGTTGCGGCCATGGGTGGTGGTGCGGGAACGATAGGCTGGCATGGATATTCCTTAGCTGGCTGGCTGCGCCCAGTGCGGAGCGTGGCAGCGCTGAATTTGGATCGCAGGGTTTATAGACCGCCAAGTATGGTCTGGCCACATTTTTGCAATGCACCAGATTCTCGTAAAAATCGGAGCTTGCGAAAAAAATTGTGGCCAGTGTCGGATCGTCTGCTGGACGCGCGTCCTTGGGTCAACGGCAAGGGAATGGCACCATTTCTAGAGTCAGCCGTTTCATCCGTAACCGCAACCAAAACACCCCGAGGAGCGAGACATGCAAAAGATCACCACCTGCCTGTGGTTCGACGGCCAGGCCGAAGAGGCGATGAATTTCTACGTCTCCATCTTCAAGAATTCGAAGGTTACGAGCGTCCTGCGCTGGCCCGAAGGCCACGCCGATGCGGGCAAAGTGCTGTTGACCACGTTCGAGCTCGACGGTGTGCCGTTCCAGGCGCTCAATGGCGGACCGCAATTCAAGTTCAACGAGGCGATGTCACAGTCGATCGATTGCAAGACGCAGGAAGAGGTCGATTATTTCTGGGAGAAGCTCACCGAGGGCGGCGAGCCCGGAGCCTGCAGCTGGCTGAAAGACAAATTCGGCGTCTCCTGGCAGGTCGTGCCGGAGCAACTGCCGCGCCTGCTTCTGGATCCGGACCGGGCCAAGGCCGGTCGGGTGATGTCGGCGATGATGCAGATGAGCAAGATCGACATCGCCAAGATCGAAGCGGCGGCCAAGGGGTGAGAAGCGGTCCGCGTAGCGGACGAAAAGCCAATTGCTTGGCTTTTCGAGCTTCGAACGCCCTGAGCCTGCGAAGGGCCGGGACACGTTGGAGCTCATTGATTCTACAAGGTCGGCGCCGCCCCTCATCCGCCCTTCGGGCACCTTCTCCCCGTGAACGGGGAGAAGGAAAAAGCGGAACCTACGCCGCCTTGTCGCGAACCTGATAGTCCTTGATGGTGGCGAAGCGGATGGCTTTCCAGCGTTCGGCTTCGTAGTTCAGTGAGAAGGCGTGCTGGGCCAGAAACACCGGGTCGTTGTCGAGGTCGCGGGCGATGTCGCCGCGATGCGCCTCGATGAAGCGAAGCGTCTCGGCCTTGTCGTCAGCCGATATCCAGCGGCAGACCGAAAAGCGCGACATCTCGAATTCGACCGGCAGCGTGTATTCGAAGTTCAGCCGCTCTTTCAAAACGTCGAGTTGCAGCGCGCCGACGACGCCGACGATGGCCGGCGAGCCGTCTTCGGGCGAAAACAGCTGCACGACGCCCTCCTCGGCCATCTGGTGCAGCGCTTCCTTAAGTTTTTTCGCCTTCATCGCGTCGCCGAGGCGCACACGACGCAGTATTTCCGGGGCGAAGTTCGGCACGCCTCCGAAAAGAATCTCCTCGCCCTCGGTCAGCGTGTCGCCGATGCGCAACGTGCCGTGGTTGGGGATGCCGACGACATCGCCGGCAAAGGCCTCGTCTGCGGTGACGCGGGTGCGGGCGAAGAAGAATTGCGGCGCCGACAGGCTCATCGGCTTGCCGGTGCGCACCAGCTTGGCCTTCATGCCGCGCTCGAGCTTGCCCGAACAGACGCGCACGAAAGCGATGCGGTCGCGGTGATTGGGATCCATATTGGCCTGGATCTTGAAGACGAAGGAGGTCATCTTCTCCTCGGTCGCCTCAACTTTCCTGACATCCGCCTCCTGCGCGCGCGGCGGCGGGCCGAAGGCCCCAAGCGCCTCGATGAGGTCGCGGACGCCGTAATTGCGCAACGCCGAGCCGAAATAGACCGGCGTCAGATGGCCCTCGCGGAACGCGTCAATATCAAGAGGTCGGCATGCCTCCCGCGCCAGCTCCAGTTCCTCGATGAAGGCCTCGCGCTCGTTTTCCGACAGCAGACCGGCGACGCGGTTGGAATCGGGACCGTTGACCGGCGTGCGCTCTTTCTCCGCGTCGCCCTTGCGCACCGCATTCAGCGCCAGGTGATAGGTGCCGGCAAACGTCTTGCCGCGGCCGATCGGCCAGGTGATGGGGGCGGTGTCCAGCGCCAGCTTCTGCTCGATCTCGTCGAGAATCTCGAAAGGGTCGCGGCTTTCGCGGTCCATCTTGTTGATGAAGGTGATGATCGGGATGTCGCGCAGCCGGCAGACCTCGAACAGTTTCAGCGTGCGCGGCTCGATGCCTTTGGCGGCGTCAATGACCATGACAGCCGAGTCCACCGCCGACAGCGTGCGATAAGTGTCGTCGGCGAAATCCTCGTGGCCGGGCGTGTCGAGCAGGTTGAAGACATTGTCCTCATATTCGAAGGTCATCACTGAGGTGACGACCGAGATGCCGCGCTCGCGCTCGATCTTCATCCAGTCGGAGCGCGTCTGGATGCGGTCCTTCTTGGCCTTGACCTCGCCGGCAAGCTGGATGGCGCCGCCGAAGAGCAGCAGCTTTTCGGTGAGCGTGGTCTTGCCGGCGTCAGGGTGCGCGATGATCGCGAAGGTGCGGCGGCGCGCCACTTCCTCTTGTATTGCTTCAGGCATTCTCTGGGATTTCCGTGTGACAGGCCGGGCTTCTAGCAGCGCAGTGTCGGGCTGTCGACCGGTGCGGCGGCTCAGGAGCCGCCGATGGCTCGCTCAGGCCAATTCCCTCACGCTGCTTGCTGCAACGACCTGCGGAAGCCAGCCGGCAATGGCGGCGCCTATCGTGTCGGGATGGTCTTCCTGCAGATAATGGGCGCCCGGCCCCAGATCGATGAAGCCGCAGTTCTTCAGCCCCGCCGCGAATTCCTTTGCCGCCTGCGCTGAAATCAGAGCGCCTGGATCGCCGGCAAACAGCAGTTTCGGATAGGTCGAGAGCCGCAGCGCCCGGTGGTCGTGCGCGCTGATTGCGGCAACATCGGCCGGCAGGCCTTCGATCGGCAATTCCCTCGGCAGGCGCAGCGCCGGCTTGCGCGACTGCGGCGTCGGGAACGGCGCCCGGTAAGCGGCCATTTCCTCCTCGCTGATCGGTCGCAGGACCGAGGCCGGCAGGATCTTTTCGACGAAGATATTGTCCTCCAGCACCAGCTTCTCGCCGGCGCCCGGCGTGCGCAACGCCTTGAACAGCTCGCGCGCCTGCGACCGCTGGTGGAAGTCCTCCCAGCGCTCGAAGGGCCGGATGAATTCCATGAAGGCAAGGCCCAGAACCCGCCGCGGCCGGCGCGCCGCGAAATGGAACGCGAGCGCGGTGCCCCAGTCCTGAGCGACGATCACCATGTCCTGGAGGTCGAGCGCGTCGATGAAGGCGTCGAGATAACGGACCTGATCGAAGAAGCGATAATCGATATCCGGCTTGCCCGATTGGCCATAGCCGATCAGATCGGGCGCGATGCAGCGACCCAACGGCGCGACATGCGGGATGATGTTGCGCCATATGTAGGAGGAGGTCGGGTTGCCGTGCAGGAACAGCACGGTCGGGCCATGCGATCCGGCCTCCAGATAGGACATGGTGGAATCCAGTACCGCCGCCTCTGAACGCCGCAAGGTGGCCTGTTGTCCGTCGGTCGTCGTATTCATCACGCTGTCTCCTTCGCAAATACCGTGCTGAAGATGACTTTCTTGAACCGCTCGAGCGGCTCCGGACTGCGCTCGACCTTCATGCGCAGCATCGCGCCCTGCCAGGACGACAGCAGGAAATCGGCAAGGTCCTCGGCATCGAAGGCTTTTGTGATCTCGCCCGTCGCCTGGCCCTCGGCGATGCAGGCCGCGAAGGGCCGGCGCCAGCGCTCGAAAATATCGACCAGCCTGAGCCGCAGCGGCTCGCTGTGGACAGCCGTTTCCAGGCTGAGATTACCGATCATGCAGCCGCGCGCCCAGTCATGCGCCTCGAGCTTCGAGGTGATGACATCGAGATAGCGGCGCAGCCTGCCGACAGGCGGCGTGCCGTCCTGCGCCAGCGCATTTTCCACCAAGCCGCCGACATAGGCGAAGTAGCGTTCCAGCACCTCGCCGGCGAAGTTTTCCTTCGAGGCGAAATGGTTGGTGAAGGAACCCGGCCTTGCGCCGGCCGCCGCGACGATGTCACGGACGCCGGCTGCGGTATAGCCCGCATTCCAGATGGTCTGAAAGCCGGCTTGGAGGAGGTTTTCGCGGAGTGATTGTCTAGCCATAGCGATATAATACGTACGTACGTATTTATGTCAAGCACGCAAGTTTGCATTGGCAAAAGCCGCCACAAAATGGCAGGTGGGAGATCTCATCGGCAACAGCACGGAGGTTAGCGTGGCGAAGCAAGTCGTCGTCATCGGCGCGGGCATTATCGGCGCTTCGATCGCCTGGCATCTGACAAAGGCCGGCGCACGAGTAACCATCGTTTCCGAGAGCGGCGCCGGCGGTGTCGCCACACCCAATTCCTTTGCCTGGATCAACGCAAGCTGGGGCAATCCCGAAATCTATTTCCGGCTGCGCACCCGCGCCATGGTCGAGTGGAAGCGACTGGCAAACGATCTGCCGGGGCTGCCGCTCAGCTGGTGCGGCGGGCTATGTTGGGATCTGCCTGCCGACAGGCTCGAAGCCTATGCCACCGAGCACTCCTTATGGGGTTACAGCATCGAACGCGTAGGCCGCGAGCGAGCCGCGCGAATCGAGCCCAATCTGGTCGAGCCGCCTGAATTCGCTGTCTATGTCGCTGAGGAAGGCGTGGCCGAGCCGGTTGCGGCGGCCAAGGCGCTGCTGGCCGATGCTGAACGGCACGGCGCGACGGTGGTTGCGGGCACGGTCGACAGGCTCGCTCTGGTCAACGGCAAGGTGACCGGCGTGGTTGTTTCGGGTGAGACGATTGTCGCCGACGAAGTGGTGATCGCGGCCGGCACCGGCGCCCCGGCCATTGCCGCCACCGCCGGCATCAAACTGCCGCTCGAGGCGCCGCCCGGTCTGATTGTCCACTCGCGGCCATACAAAAAGCTGCTCAGCGGGCTGGTGCATGCCGAAAAGCTGCATATGCGCCAGACCGCCGAGGGCCGCATCATCGCCGGCTCGGATTTTGCCGGCGGCGATCCAGGCGAGAACCCTGACCTCACGGCGCGCGAACTGTTTGCGGCAGCGAAGGCAGCCTTGCGCGGCGGCGATGGGCTGGAGCTTGATTTCCACACGGTCGGCTACCGGCCGACGCCGACCGATGGCTTTCCGATCGTCAGCCGCGCCGAGGGCATGGATGGCCTTTACGTCGCGGTCATGCATTCGGGCATCACGCTGGCGCCGGCGGTTGGACTTTTCACCACACGCGAAATCCTCGATGGCGAGCGCGACCCGCTGCTGGCGCCCTACGGGCTGGAGCGTTTCGCTCAATAGCCCGGCGGCCGGCGAAAGCCACCGGTGAGCGGTTCGATTGCTCTGGCGATACCGAGCAGCCGTGATTCCGACCAGCGCGCGCCGACCAGTTGCAAGCCGATGGGCAGGCCGTCGCGATCTTGTCCGCAGGGCATCGTCAGCGCCGGGTGGCCGGAATAGTTGAAGACCGCGCCATAGGCCGGCAGCATCCAGTAGCTTTGCTCCTGGCCGTCGACCTCGATCGGCGCGCCGGGTTCGCAATGCGGGAAGGCCGTGGTCATGGCGACCGGGCACAGCAAGGCATCGCAATTTTCGAAGAACCTGTCCCAGGCGAGGATGGACACGTCACGGCGGGCGAGCGCCTCGAACCAGAGGGAGACCGGTGTCGGGTTTTCAGGCGGCTCTGGCTGCGCGGCCTCCAACATCATGCCGATCAACGCGCCGCCCTGCTCCAGATCGTCGTGCAGCTCGAGCTTCGGTAGTTTTGCCGGCTCAACGGTCGCGCCTGCCGCCTGAAGTCGCTTCGCCAGAGCGTCGAGGGCAGTGCTGATGTCTCGGGCCACAGGAAAGCCGGGAAAGGACGGCGCAACGGCGATGCGCAATGTCTTGAGATTGATTTCTGGCATGGCCTCGACCGGCACCGGCGCGAGATCGGTGTCGACGCCATCCTGGCCGGCGATGATTTTGTAGATCAGCGCCAGATCGTCCACGGAGCGCGCCAGCGGGCCGAGGCAGGACATCAGCCGCACGCTGCGCGCCGCGCCGCCCGGATCGGGAAAGGCGCCGGCCAGCGACACACGGTGCTCGGTCGGCTTCAAGCCATAGACGCCACAAAAGGCTGCCGGCAGGCGGATCGAAGCCTGCATGTCGGTGCCTACATCGAACGGCGTCATCCCGGTCGCCACCGCTGCCGCGGCGCCACCGCTGGAGCCGCCGGGCGTGAGCGAGAGATCCCACGGATTGCTGGTGCGGCCGAACAGCGGATTGTCCGACTGCCAGTCGCCCAGCATGGTCGCGACATTGGTCTTGCCGACCAGAATGCCGCCGGCAGCCTTGAGCCGTGCCACAACCGGGCTGTCGTGCCGCGCGACATAGTCGGCGAAAGGCGGAAACCCGACGGTGGTCTTCATGCCTGCCGTTTCGTGCATGTCCTTCAAGGTGAAGGGCACGCCATGCAGCGGGCCGAGCACATCACCGCGCGCCAATGCCGCGTCGGCCTCTTTTGCGCGCCCGCGGGCGTCTTCCCGGTCGAGATTGACGACCGCGTTGACGGCTTCGTTGTGCCGGTCGATCTGCGCCAGATGCGCGTCAAGCGCTTCGACGGCGGATATTTTTCGCGCAGCGATTGCGGCCACGAGGTCGGTGGTCGAGGAGAAGACGAGGTCCATGACGAATGCTCCGGCTGCTGCCACGGGTATGACGGTTTCAAGTCAAGTTCAGCATTTCTAGGACAGGTAGCGCTTGATCGGAATTGCGCTTGCCGGTTCGGTAGAGGTCGGCGCTCTATGGCGCCCCCCTCTGTCCTGCCGGACATCTCCCCCACGAGGGGGGAGATCAGCAGCTTCGCTGACGGCGCTCGCTGTCAAACGTTGGAAACTGGCGAAAGCCGCGGCGACGTCCAATCTCCCCCCTCGTGGGGGAGATGTCCGGCAGGACAGAGGGGGGCGCGAAGGAATGCGGCATAGATTGGCTTAGACGACCAGCGCCAACCTTGTCGACGCCGGCATGAACGGCCGAATCGCCATGCCATCACCTGTAATAGTAACGAAACTCGCCGGCGGGATCGCTTGCCAGTCGCCGCCTTCGCGGTCGAAGGGCTCCGAAACGATGCAGCGGCCGCCGATGCGGATCGAGGTGTAAAGCGTCGGTGCGTGGGCGTCGCTCGCGTAGCGCACGGCATACAGCGCCTGCCCATCGGAAAAGGCGGCGGTGAGTTTCAAAGCCGGCTCAAGGCCAGCGCGGCGTGAAGCCTCGATGACGCGGGCCGTGGCGCGCGACACGGCACCTTGCGGGTCACTGGTGAGACCCTCGTCGATCATCAGCAGGAAAAACAGTTCGGAATCGGTGGTGCCTTCGCGCTGGTCGAAGACGGCATCGGAAAGCGAATTCTCAAGCGCGCGGCGGATTTTTTCAAAACCGCCGATCTGGCCGTTGTGCATGAACGACCAGTTGCCGGAGATGAAGGGATGGCAGTTCATGCGGCTGGTGGCGCCGCCGGTCGATGCCCTGACATGGGCGAGGAACAGGCCGGATTTGATCTGCCGGCACAGGCTTTTCAGATTGGGGTCCGACCAGGCCGGCAGGATGTCGCGGTAAAGGCCGGGTTCGGGCCGGTCGCCATACCAGGCGAGGCCGAAGCCGTCGCCATTGGTCGGCGACTTGGCTTCCTGGGCGCAATGGCTCTGGGCGATCAGCGAATGACAGGGCGCGGTGACGATGTCTTCGAGGAAGACTGATTCACCAAGATAGGCCGCCCAACGGCACATCGCTTTGACCGTTCCTTAGGCGCGATCCAAGAGAGCCTGGGGCTCTTTGGCCGCGTGTGAGCCTCTGTTGTGCGTCCGCTCATAGAGTTCGCGAACGATTCGGCTTGCCGTAGTCTCGAAGAGAAATGGCAAGAAAGCGTGAACAAGCGCGGCTCCGGCAGCCATCAGGAGGCGCGAGGAGAACCAGGCGGCAAAAGCCATGTGGCTGAAATAGGTTTCGCCGACCTTGGCCGGGTGCGAGGTGAAAAGCTTCGAAAACAGCGTCGTCATGATGATCCCTCCAGCCGGGATAAGCCCCGATGCTGGGTATCTTGCCACAGGGGAAAGGTTCATCGGTCTCAATTTGTCCTTGCCTAACGCTGTAGTTCGGGACATTCATCCCAACATGGCGCTTGAATTCGATGAAATAGACCGAAGATTGCTGGCCGAGCTGCAACGCGACGGCACGCTGTCGGTCGACCAGCTCTCGGAAAAAGTGGCGCTGTCGCGCAACGCCTGCTGGCGGCGCGTCAAGCGGCTGGAGGAGGACGGCGTCATCACCGGCCGGGTGGCGCTGGTCGATGCCGACAAGCTCGGGCTTGGGCTTTCGGTGTTCATCCTGATCCGCACCTCCAACCACGATCCAGACTGGCTGCAGAAATTCCGCGCGGCGGTGACCGGTTTTCCCGAGATCACCGGGGTCTACCGCATGTCCGGCGACCTCGACTATGTGCTGCGCGCCCGCGTCGCCGATGTGAAGGCCTATGACCGGCTCTACCAGCGGCTGATCGCCAAGGTGGCGCTGTCCGATGTTTCGGCCTCATTCGTCATGGAAGAGATCAAGGAGACGACGGTCGTGCCCGTGGAACTGCGCTAGGTCATCGTGACGCCGCAAAGAAAGCCGTTAATAGCGTGGCGGGCGAGTTGACCGAATCGCGGTTCGCGCCGATAGGATCGATTTTATGCGCGCAGCCTTCCACACCTCCTCCGTCATTGGTCCCACTGTCGGCTTCGTCAGGTTGCCGCATGGTGAAGGACTTCCCCTCCCCGCCTATGAAAGCACCGGCGCCGCCGGCATGGATTTGCGCGCCGCGGTCCCGGACGACCGGCCGCTGCTGATCCTGCCGGGCAAGCGCGCCTTGGTGCCGACCGGGCTGATCCTGGAAATACCCGAGGGGATGGAAGGCCAGGTGCGGCCGCGTTCCGGCCTAGCCTTCAAG
The DNA here is from genome assembly GCF_007003975.1 of Mesorhizobium sp. WSM4306. GTDB lineage: Bacteria > Pseudomonadota > Alphaproteobacteria > Rhizobiales > Rhizobiaceae > Mesorhizobium. The sequence continues at coordinate 6,815 of NZ_VFTC01000018.1, read as the reverse complement.
CACGGGCTGACCGTTCTCAATTCACCAGGCACGGTCGACAGCGATTATCGCGGCGAGGTCAAGGTGCTGCTGGTCAACCTTGGCGACGAGGATTTCGCGGTGACGCGCGGCATGCGCGTTGCCCAGATCGTGTTTGCCACGGTAACGCAGGCGACGGTCGAGGAGCGCAGCCTGGCCGGCGGCACAGCGCGCGGCGCGGGCGGATTCGGATCGACCGGCACCGCCTGAATGAGCATACCAAAACTGGTCATCTTCGACTGCGACGGGATTCTGGTCGACACCGAGAACCTTGCCAACCGGCGGCTTGCCGAGTGGCTGACTGCCGCCGGTTATCCCACCACATTCGAATATTGCCGCAAGCATTTCTCCGGCCGCAGCATGACCTCGGTGCAGAAAGAGATCGAAGCTTCGACCGATGCCCGGCTCGGCGCCGATTTCGTCGATCGCTGGAACGCCGGCCTGCCGGATTTGTTCTCGCACGGCGTCGAGGCGATCCCTTACGTCCGTGACTTCATCGAAGTGGTGCGCGCGGCCGGCGTCGCCTATTGCGTCGCCACGTCGGCGCGCATCTCGAAGATGCACATCACGCTCGGCCAGACCGGGCTGCTGCCGCTGTTCGAGCATGCAATGTTCTCCGCAACCATGGTCGCCCGCGGCAAGCCGTTCCCGGACCTGTTCCTGCATGCGGCAAAGACCATGGGTTTTGCGCCCGCCGACTGCATCGTCATCGAGGACAGCGTCGCCGGCACGCAGGCCGGCATTGCCGCCGGCATGCGCGTCTATTCCTATCATGGCGATCCCTATTCCGACCGCGATGGCCTGGCCAATGCCGGCGGCGTCCTGTTCGACGACATGCGCGAACTGGCGGGGCTGGTGCCGATCCACTGAAGCGGGCAGTTTGCCAGGCTGGACGCTTTGGGAGGCTGTGCTACGGTCCGCGCGCCCGACAGCCTGAGGCGTCCATGCCAACCAACCTGCTTCGCTTCATCCTCGCCCTAGTGTTGCTGCCATGGCTGTGGACTGCGGCGGGCGCGCAGGCCGTCAGCTTCCCGGAGTTCGGCAGTGCCATCCCTGACCACAAGGATGTCACTTATCTCGACCTCGCCAGGATGGCCATTCCCGACCTGACCGGTGACAGTGACGGCTTCTATAAGGGCGGGTTGCCGATCGAGATGCGCCACATCGAGGGCCCGGATAGCGGCGGCTCGCCACCCGAAACGTCAGGCCTCTCCAACGCCGGCGTGCTTGCGGTCAAAGCCGGCGGCAAGGACCGGCTGGTGATGCTCTATGACCTCGGCGACTCTCCCGACAGCGCCGAAGGCTATGCCGTGCTGGCGCTCTACGACGTCACCGGCAAGCTGAAACTGCTCGACGCGGTCAATGTCGCCGTCGACCGCAGCACCTACTTTCGCGATCCGGGCAAGCTTTCCGTCGGTGCAAACGATGATGTCCTCACCACCATGAGCACCCATTTCAATTCGAGCCAAGGCTATGTGATCACGCCGCTGATAATGGTGCGCGACGACAAGTTCGAACTGGTCGACATGATCTATACGTTCGACGAGAACCTCTGCGCCTACAGCCGCAAGCAGGACGTTGCTTTCCAGACGATCGCTGACGGGCAGCCGTATGCCGCGATCAAGGTGACGGTCACCGACGCCACCGCGCCGAACGGTGAAAGCTGCGACGACCCGTCGCCCGAGCCTGAATCTCACGCGATTTCCGTCACCTATCATTGGGACAAGAAGACGTCACACTACGCCAAGGATTCCGACGCGCTGGACAAATTGGCAGGAGAGAACGCCAAACGCTTCTGAGCCAACCGCATTCGTTTGCCCGGCGCAAATCGGCACGATAGAATCTCGCTGACATCTCCGCATCTGAAGGGAAGCACCATGGACAAGGGCAAGATCTTTCGCGACCTGCACGCCTCGACCTTCGTCCTGCCCAATCCCTGGGACGTCGGCACGACCAAGCTTCTGGCGTCCTTCGGCTTCAAGGCGCTGGCGACGACCAGCGCCGGCTTTGCCTTTTCGCGCGGCCTGCCCGACGGCGCGGTGACATTCGAGGCGATGATCCACCATTGCCGCGAGGTGACGGCGGCAACCTGCCTGCCAGTCTCCGCCGATCTCGAGAAAGGCAAGGGCGACAGCGCAACCAGTGCCGCCGAGACCATTTTCGCCGCTGAGGCCGCCGGCCTTGCCGGCTGCTCGATCGAGGACCACACGGGCGATCCGGACAAGCCGATCTATGAGTTTTCGCATGCCGTCGAGCGCGTCGCCGCGGCAGCGGAGGCGGCGCGCGCGCTCAAGCATGATTTCGTCTTCACCGCCCGGGCCGAGAATTTCCTGTGGGACAAGCCGGACCTTGACGACACGATCAAGCGGCTGCAGGCTTTCGAGAAGGCCGGCGCCGATGTGCTCTATGCGCCTGGCCTCAACGATGTCGAAACGATCCGGAAAGTCTGCTCGGCGGTGAGCCGGCCGGTCAATGTCATGGCACTGCCGGATTTCACCATCGCCGACCTCGCCATGGCCGGGGTCAAGCGCATCTCGCTTGGGCCGTGGCTGACCAATTTCGCCTTCGGCATGCTGGAAACAGCGGCGCACGAGATCCAGCAGGACGGCACGTTCGGCTTCACCCGCGCCGCCATGCCGTTCAGCAAGCTGCAGGCGCTGTTTTCAAAACCCTCCGAGTAAAGGGCCTGCGTATGACGCTCACCGTCGTCGACATGCACACCGGCGGCGAGCCGCTCAGGATCGTCACCGGCGGTTATCCCGAGATCCCCAAGGGTACGATCCTGGAAAAGCGCGGCTATGTGCGCGACCACCTCGACCATTTGCGAAAGCTGCTGATATTCGAGCCGCGCGGCCATTACGACATGTATGGCGCGCTGCTGGTGGAGCCCGACCTGCCCGGCGCCGACCTCGCCGTTCTGTTCATGCACAATGAGGGCTACTCGACGATGTGCGGCCACGCCATCATCGCGCTTGGCCGTTACGCCGTCGATGAAGGGCTGGTGGCGAAACAGGAGCCAATCACGACCGTCAACATCGAGGCGCCGTGCGGGCTGGTCGTCGCCTCAGTCGAGGTCAGGGATGGCAAGGCCGGCTCAGTGTCGTTCGAAAGCGTGCCGGCCTTCCTGTTTGCCCGCGACCAGAAAATCGAATTGGCAGGATACGGCAAGATCCGTTTCGACGTTGCCTATGGCGGCGCCTTCTATGCGCTGGCCGATTGCATCAATTCGGGCTGGAATTCGGCCGCAGCCGGGTGCGCGATTTCGTCGACGCGGCAACGGCGCTGACCGAGCAGCTGAAGGCCGAGTTCCCGCTGTCGCATCCCGATCATCCCGATCTCGCTTTCCTTTACGGCACCATCCTGACCGACGGGCGCGATGCGTTTTCCGGCGAAGCGACGAAAAATGTCTGCGTCTTTGCCGATGCCGAGGTCGACCGTTCGCCGACCGGCTCCGGCGTCACCGCGCGGCTGGCGGCGATGTGCGCCAGGGGCAAGATCGATCTTGGTCAGGAGCGGACATTCGAAAGCATCGCCGGTTCGCGCTTCTCCGGCGCGGTAGCGCGCACGACCAAGGCCGGCCCGCATGACGCCATCATCGCCCGTGTCGGCGGCCGCGCCTATTATTCGGGGCGAGCCGAGTTCACTGTCGAGCCGGATGACGAATTGGGGCGGGGTTTTCTTCTGCGTTGAAAGGCCTATCGCCTGGCGCTCTCCCGCGCGCCGATCGCCTTGTGCAGATGGACCATCATGGCGGCGGCGAAGAGCGGCGTCAAAAGGTTGAGCAGCGGCACGGCGAGGAAGGCGGCGATGAGCAGTCCGGCCAGAAACACCGTGCCGGCATATTTCCTGCGCAACGCTCTCGCCTCGCCTTCCGGGCGGAAGCGCATGGCGGCGAATTCGAAGAATTCGCGGCCCAGCAGGTAGCCGTTGACGATGAAGAAGGCGGCGATGTTGATGCCCGGCACCAGAAGCAGCAGCAGGGCGACGATGTTGCCCAGGATGACGACGCCGAGGAACTTCACCGACAGCACCAGCGAGCGCAGCGCCGGCATGGCCCTGCCGGCCGGGTCGCCAGGAAAGTCGGTGCGCTCGACCACTTCGGCGATGTCGTCTAGAAACAGGCCAGCTACGATTGCCGTCACCGGCGCGATCAGCAGCGCCATCCCAAAGGCAAGCGCGAGGGCCGCGATGGTGCCGCTCAGCCATCCGGCCCAGGACGGCAGGCCGGGTAAAAGGGAGTGAATCCACGGCAGGGCCAGCCAATCGACAAGCCCGGTGAGAGCAAACCACACGGCCACGAGCGCCAGCACGGTCAAGCCCAGCGTTTTCAGGAAAACCGCGCGGAATTCGGGAGAGAACAGCCGGCTGAAGGCGGCGTGGGCAGCGTTGGAGATCACGGCGTTTCCACCCCCGGGGACAAACTGATATCTCCGACATAGGCGGAGACCCGGCCAGCCGCAAGCCTGCTGGAGCGGACGCAATTCCGGACAGAAACTAGCGCGCCAGCGCCGGCGAACGGGCGGGGATGGTCATCGCCGCAACGCCGGCGACGACGAAGCCCATGCCCCAGAACGCCGTCGGCCCCAGGCTTTCTCCGAGGAACACGACGCCGATGCCGACGCCGATTGGCACGCGCAGATAGGCCTGTGACGTGGTGCCTACCGAACCCAGCGTGTGGATGAGGCGGAAGAAGATGCAGAAGGCCAGCGCCGTCGAGAACACCGACAATGCCAGCAAGGCCACGATCGAAGCCATCGACGGCGACAGCGTCCAGGGGCGGTCGAAGACCAGGCTCAAGGGGACGAGGATGACCGCGCCGCACAGCATCGAGCCGGCGGCCGGCAGCATCGGGTCGAGTCCCCTGAAGCCGCGGCCGAAAATGGCGGCGCCGGCATAGCAGACGGTCGCCGCGACAACCGCAAGCTGCGCCCACAATTGATGGCCGAGCCCGCCAAGCGCCTGTGTGCCGACGATCAGGCAAATGCCGGCAATGCCTGCGCCCACGCCGAACAGCTTGCGTGCGGTCACCTGCTCGTGGCGGGTGATGAGCGCGGTCAGCAGGAAGGTGAAAATCGGCGACGTCGCGTTGAGGATGGTGGCAAGGCCGGCGTCAATGGAGCGCTCGGCGGCGGCGATCAGCGTGAACGGCACGACGCTGTTGAGGCAGGCCTGGACCATGAAACGCCACCAGGTCGCACCGTCCTTCGGCATGGCGAGGCCGCGCCAGCGGATCAGCGCGAGCAGGATGCCGCCGGCGACAAGGGTCCGGGCGGCGATGAAGGTTATCGGCGGGATCGTCTCGACGCCGATCTTGATGAACGTATAGGACGCGCCCCACAGAGCGGCCAGCAGGCCAAGCAGCGCCAGTTCGGTGGTCATGTCGGTCTTTGCTTGCATGTCTGTGAGCGCCCTCAGCTGCTGTGATCGAAGTTCCTCTAATCCGCTGAGGGGAGGAATGCTTCGATGACGACACAACTGTAGCCGCACATCACGGCAGTGCGCATGGTCCAGTTCGATTTGACGGCTAGGCAAAACCCTTCCAAATCGAGAAGCCTGATACGTCCCGATCACATCGGGACGGGGGTCCTATTTTTGTTTGACCATGATCTTGTCCGAAAACCGGGTTCCACTTTTCGGGATCATGGTCTAGACCCGCGCCCGGCCGGCGTGGCAGAAAGCCGGCAGATTCCAAGGCGGAGACATTGATGCCGGATTATGACGTGCTTTGCATCGGCAATGCCATTGTCGACATCATCGCCCAGTGCGACGACGCTTTTCTCGAAACCAACGGCATCATCAAGGGTGCGATGAACCTCATCGACACCAGGCGCGCCGAGCTGCTCTACAGCCGCATGGGCCCGGCGATCGAGGCCTCCGGCGGCAGCGCCGGCAACACGGCGGCGGGCGTCGCCAGTTTCGGCGGCCGCGCCGCCTTCTTCGGCAAGGTGTCGAACGATCCGCTCGGCGAAATCTATGCCCATGACATCCATGCCCAGGGCGTTGCCTTCGACACCAGACCGCTCGAAGGCCAGCCGCCGACGGCGCGCTCGATGATCTTCGTCACCCCCGACGGCGAGCGTTCGATGAACACCTATCTCGGCGCCTGCGTCGAACTCGGGCCGGAAGACGTCGAGGCCGACAAGGCATCCGGCGCCAAGGTGACCTATTTCGAGGGCTATCTGTGGGATCCGCCGCGCGCCAAGGAGGCGATCCGGCAGACCGCGAAGCTGGCGCACGCCGCCGGACGCGAAGTGTCGATGACGCTGTCGGACTCGTTCTGCGTCGACCGCTACCGGGACGAGTTCCTCGAGCTGATGCGGTCGGGCACCGTCGACATCGTCTTTGCCAACAGCCACGAGATCAAATCGCTCTACCAGACCAAGTCCTTCGACGAAGCGCTGGAGGCTATCCGCAAGGACTGCAGAATAGCCGCAGTCACCCGCTCTGAAAAAGGTTCGGTCATCGTGCGCGGCGACGAGACCGTCACCATCCAGGCGACGAATATCCGCGAACTGGTCGACACCACCGGCGCCGGCGACCTCTACGCCGCCGGCTTCCTCTACGGCTATACGGCCGGGCGCAGCCTGAAGGATTGCGGCGACCTTGGCTCGCTGGCAGCCGGGCTGGTGATCCAGCAGCTCGGTCCGCGGCCGCGGCAGAATCTGCGCAGCGCGGCCCAACTGGCCGGGCTGCTGTAGCGCCTCTTACCTCTCCCCTTGTGGGCCTGTTGCGTAGTTGGCTGGTTGTGATTCTCTGAGACGGAAGTTCGGAGGGAATCACAATGGCTGTGAAGCAGA